>JBBEBD010000034.1:0-24692 GCA_040882525.1 Balneolaceae bacterium
CGTGAAGGCGGGCGTACCGTTGGTGCCGGAGTAGTAACCAAAATTAACGACTAAAATAGTGATAGTAGTATGGGGGTGAAGCTGCATGCCGGCTTCACCTTTTCCCATTGGAATTACCTTTGGACATGCTGTTTACGGGTGTAGCTCAGTTTGGTCAGAGCACTGGTCTCCAAAACCAGGTGTCGGGAGTTCGAATCTCTCCACCCGTGCATAGGATGATGATTTTTAAATTTAATTAAATATAGTTGCAGGGAGATAATTTTCTTGCTCTGAAACCCGGGGCGGCAGCTTACTTTTACTATTCATGCTATTACTAAGTCTGAATAAATATGCAAAAAATAAAAGATTTTATAGAAGGTGTTCGCAAAGAGATGGCTAAAGTTTCCTGGCCAACTCAGCAGGAACTGATTGATAACACCATAATTGTAATTGTTTTTACCATTATCGTTTCCGCTTTCATATTTGGGGTGGATCAGGTGTACAGCACAATTCTGGAGGCTATCTACAGATGAGTTCCGAAGAGAGTTTCGACTGGTATGTAGTTCGTTGTTTTTCAAGCCATGAAAAAAAGGTGAAGGAATTTCTGAAAAGAGAAATTGAAGAGCAGGGACTGGAACATAAAATCAAAGAAATCCTGATACCTACCGAAACGGTTGTTGAAATACGTTCCGGCAAGAAAAAAACAAAAGAAAAGAATTTTTTCCCGGGTTATATACTGGTGAATACTCATTATGACGAAGAAGTAAATAATTTGATTCAAAGCGCGCCTTCATGTCTTGGCTTTTTAAAAGCCGGGCGGAATGAAGTTGTGCCGACCCCTCTGAAGAAACGAGAGGTGGACCGAATATTAGGCCGTGTACTGGATAATCAGGAAATGGCTGAAAAAGGCGGCATTATTGATATCCCATATAAAGAAGGTGATATCGTGAAAGTAATTGACGGACCTTTTAAGGAATTTGACGGTACCGTTCAGGAGGTTCTTGCCGATAAGCTTAAGCTAAGAGTATTGGTAAGTATTTTTGGACGTAAAACCCCTGTTGAGGTTGACCTGAACCAGGTTGAATCAGCAACGTAAAAGAACTTTAAAACGTGAGCTATTACGCAGCAAACAGAAGAACGAATCACTAATTGATTCTATATGGCAAAAAAAGTAGAAAAAGTGCTGAAACTTCAGATTGTAGGCGGGCAGGCAAACCCTGCTCCCCCGGTTGGTCCGGCTTTAGGCCAGGCGGGTATCAATATTATGGAGTTTTGTAAGGCATTTAATGCAAAAACCCAGGAAAAAGCGGGCACCATTATACCGGTTGAGATTACTGTATTCGCCGACAAGTCTTTTAGTTTTAAAACAAAGACACCACCGGCTGCAGTACTTCTGAAGAAAGCCGCAAAAGTGAAGTCCGGATCAGGGGAACCCAACCGAAATAAAGTAGGGAAGGTAACCCTGGCACAGTGCCGGGAAATCGCAGAGGAGAAGATGGAAGACTTAAATGCCTTCGACATCGATCAAGCCGCTGAAATGATTGCCGGAACAGCCCGAAGTATGGGTTTGCGAGTAATCCGAAACTAAAAGGATGTAACATAAGAAATGTCAAAACGAGGTAAGAAATATCAGCAGGTCGCTGAATTGATTGACCGTGATATGGAATACACCATTGAAGAAGCGTGCGATTTAATTAAAAAAACAAAAATCGCGTCATTCGATGAAGCTGTAGATCTTGATCTGCGGCTGGGTGTAGACCCGCGTCATGCCGATCAAATGGTTCGTGGTACTGTTTCGCTCCCTCACGGAACCGGGAAATCTGTTCGTGTGCTTGCATTGGTTAACGAAGCAAAGCAGGAAGAAGCGAAAGAGGCAGGAGCCGATTATGCAGGCCTGGATGAATACATCGAAAAAATTGAAGAAGGATGGGCAGAGATCGACGTGATCATTGCCACTCCCGACGTAATGGGTAAAATCGGAAAACTTGGAAGGCACCTGGGCCCCCGCGGCCTTATGCCCAATCCGAAAAGTGGAACTGTAACGATGGATGTTGCAGATGCTGTTAAGGAGTTTAAATCAGGAAAAATTGATTTCCGTGTAGATAAAGCAGGTATTCTGCATACATCTATCGGGAAAGCCAGTTTTGATGCAAATGAAATTCGGGAAAACCTGATTTCATTTCTCCAGACAATCCTGAAAATGCGCCCTGCATCTGCCAAAGGTATCTATATCCAGAGTGCTTTTATAAGCACAACAATGGGGCCGGGTATACCCATCAGTCGTTCATCCATTACCTCAATTTAGAAATTAACAGGTAAAACAATGCCAACATTATCAGAAAAAAAGGCAGTTGTAGACGAAATTACTGAACAGTTAAACAGCTCAAAAGCCGTTTATATTACGCGTTACACCGGAATGTCTGTAGCAGATATGGGTGAGCTTCGCGGCGGGTTCAGGAATGGGAATGTTCGTTTCAAAGTGTATAAGAATACTCTTATGAAGCGGGCAATGGATACAATTGGCGGATATGAAGAACTCTATCCTCATCTGGAAGACCAGAATGGTTTTGCTTTTGTTGAAGAAGAGCTCGCTGCACCTGCTAAAGTGCTGAAAAACTACATTAAGGAACATGATAAGCCTGAATTTGCGGCAGCCTTAATTGATGGTGACTATTACGGACAAGACCAGCTGGATTCCCTGGCTGCAATGAAGTCGAAGAACGAAGTTCTCGGCGATATTCTCGGTCTGTTAATGGCACCTATATCAAACGTAGTAAGTGGACTGCAGGCACAAGGTGGCAACATTGCCGGTGCTGTACAATCAATCGCTGAAAAAGGCGAAAAATAAATCACAATTTTATCCCGGGTTTCCGGGATTATCAATTATTTAATTTAAACCGACGAACGGAGAATTATAACAATGGCTGACGTAAAAGAAATCGCAGAACAACTCGTTAACCTAACGATTAAAGAAGCAAACGAACTTGCAAAAGTTCTTGAAGAAGAATACGACATCAAACCAGCTGCGGCTGCAGTTGCAGTTGCAGGACCTGCCGGTGGCGGAGAAGCCGGTGGTGCTGAAGAACAGACAGAATTTGATGTGGTTCTGACTTCTGCCGGTGCTAAGAAAATTGCCGTAATTAAAGAAGTTCGGGGCATTACCGGCCTTGGGCTGAAAGAGGCAAAAGAACTTGTTGACGGTGCACCAAATACAATTAAAGAAGCTGTTGACAAAGCAGAAGCAGAAGAATTAAAGTCTAAACTTGAAGAAGCAGGCGCTGAAGTAGAATTAAAATAAAGCACCGCTTTTACACGCTATTTGCCTGAGCTGACACCCTGCGGGGTGTTGGCTTTTGGCGTCTTAATCATAGTTAAGATTTCCGGTATGTATTTACCTCATTTTTGAAATCTTTTCACCTTATTTTTAACCTAAAGGAGAGCATCCTTTTGAGTACTACTATGGAGAAAATCCCGTTTACCGATCGACTATCATTCGGCCGAATTAGAAACGTAATTGACTATCCTGATTTTTTAGATATCCAGCTGGAATCTTTTAACAACTTTGCTCAGCTTGATGTCGCCCCCTCAGATAGATTAAACCAGGGACTCCAGAGAATATTTAATGAGAATTTTCCTATCCAGGATACCAAGGAAACTCATATTCTCGAGTTCATTTACTATTCAGTCGATACACCTAAATATAATATCAAGGAGTGTCAGGAGCGAGGGCTTACCTACGCAATTCCGCTCAAAGCAAAATTAAGGCTCTCTTCTGTTGATGATTCTGATGAAGCTTCAGAAACCATTGAACAGGAAGTATTTCTGGGAGATCTGCCCTGGATGACCAACAAGGGAACTTTTATCATTAACGGAGCTGAACGTGTAATCGTAAGTCAGCTTCACAGGTCTCCCGGCGTATTCTTCGGGCAGTCTGTACACCCGAATGGTACCCAGCTTTACTCTGCACGGGTTATTCCTTTTAAAGGATCATGGATTGAATTCACAAATGATATCCGGGATGTTCTCTGGGCGTATATCGACCGGAAAAAGAAAATTCCAGCCACAACTCTGTTACGGGCTCTGGGCTTCTCTTCAGATCTTGATATCCTGAATCTGTTTGAGCTTTCCGAAGAGATCGATTTTGGTACCAAAAAAGCATTCAACAGTAAACTGGTCGGAAAACGTTTAGCTACAGACATCACAACAGAAGTAACAGAAGAAGTAGTTGATGATGAAACCGGTGAAGTTACCGAAGCCACTCAGCGAAAAGTACTTCTGGAACGAGATCATGAACTGACCGAAGATGATTACGGCCTGCTGAAAGAATCAGAACTGAAAAAAGTACTGGTTCAGAAAATAGGCGTCGAAGAATCAGAGCGTTCTGTTATTATGAACACTCTCCGAAAAGACCCGTCGCATAATGATGTAACAGCTCTTGGAGAAGTATACCAGCAGATTCGTACGGGTGAAATGCCTGACCCTGAAACAGCACGACAGGTTCTGGAGCGATTATTCTTTAGTGATAAAAAATACGATCTCGGTGAAGTTGGCCGGTACCGCCTGAACAAAAGGCTGAAAGTGGATGTTGATCCTGAGATCCAGTATCTCACGAAAGAGGATGTTGTAGCCATTATTAAAGAGGTAATCCGCCTCAAGGAAATGAAATCGCAGGTGGATGATATCGATCACCTGAGTAACCGCCGGGTTCGTACCGTAGGTGAGCAGCTCGGACAGCAGTTTGCTGTGGGGCTTGCCAGAATGGCACGTACCATACGCGAACGAATGAATTCCCGTGATGCTGAACAGCTTACACCGCAGGACCTGGTGAATGCACGTACTATTTCGAGTGTGATCAACAGCTTTTTTGGTACAAACCAGTTGTCTCAGTTTATGGATCAGACTAATCCGGCTGCTGAACTGACACACAAAAGAAGAATGTCGGCTCTCGGCCCCGGAGGTTTAACCAGGGAACGTGCCGGTTTTGAAGTTCGTGACGTCCATTATACTCACTACGGACGTCTATGCCCTATTGAAACACCGGAAGGCCCGAACATCGGGTTGATTACTTCTCTTTGTGTTCATGCCAAAATAAACGATTTCGGATTTATTGAAACCCCTTACCGGAAGGTTAAAGAGGGTACTGTTTCAACCGATATCGAGTACCTGGCTGCCGAGCAGGAAGATGAAACGGTTATTGCCCAGGCAAACGCGCCGCTTTCTCCGGAAAGTACATTTAAAAACGACTCTATATTTTCGCGTTTCCGCGACAGTAACGTAGGCCTGGCGAAGCCGGATCAGGTGGAGTATATGGATGTGTCGGCTAACCAGATTGCATCACTTGCCGCCGCTTTAATTCCTTTTATTGAACATGACGATGCCAACCGGGCATTGATGGGTTCTAACATGCAGCGCCAGGCAGTACCGCTTCTGAGACCGGAATCTCCGGTAGTGGGAACCGGACTTGAACAACGGGCTGCGAAAGATTCAAGGACCATCATAACTGCCGAAGGTGATGGAGAGGTAGTTTATGTAAGCGGCAATGAAATCCGTATTAAATATACCCGGAATGAACTTGAACAAAATTCTTACTTTGATGGCGGCATCAAGTCTTACAAGCTTACAAAGTTTGAAAGAAGTAACCAGGACACCACTATTAACCAGCGCCCGATTGTAAGTGTGGGTGATAAAGTAAAAGAGGGTGATGCCATTGCTGATGGCTGCGCAACTGAAAAAGGTGAACTTGCCCTTGGCCGTAACATGCTTGTGGCATTTATGCCATGGCGTGGATACAACTTTGAAGATGCCATTGTTATTAGCGAACGCGTGGTTCAGGATGATATCTATACCTCTATTCACATCACCGAATTCGAACAGCAGGTTCGTGATACAAAACGGGGTGAGGAGGAGCTGACCCGTGAAATTCCGAATGTAAGTGAAGAAGCCACACGTAACCTTGATGAAAAAGGGATGATACGAATAGGCGCCAAAGTGAACCACGGCGATATTCTGGTGGGTAAAATTACTCCGAAAGGTGAAACAGACCCTACACCCGAAGAAAAACTGCTTCGTGCAATCTTTGGTGATAAGGCCGGCGATGTGAAAGATGCTTCGCTTAAAACACCTCCGGGTGTATCCGGTGTGGTAATTAACACCAAGCTTTTCAGCCGTAAACGTGACGAACAAATTTCACGCAAGGAAGAGAAGAAAATGGTTGAACAGGAAAATGAGCGCCATGCTCAGAAACTGGCTGACCTGAATTCTAAGTGGGCTGATAAAATGTACAGCCTGCTTCGGGATAAAACTTCTCCCGGTGTGCTGAATTACAGTGGTGTTGAACTGATTCCGAAAGGAGAAAAATACAAGAAATCTGTTTTTGAAGAGTTAGACCCAATTAACATCAATGAAAATATTGATTGGGCAACGGATGAGAAGCTTGTGAAACATGTAAAACTTCTTTTCAAAAACTACCGGGAACTTCGCCGTGAAATTGATACAGAAGCCAAGCGCAGAAAGTATCAGATTCAGGTAGGAGACGAACTGCCACCGGGAATTATTCAAAAAGCCAAAGTTTATGTAGCCAAGAAGCGTAAAATGCAGGTGGGTGATAAGATGGCCGGCCGCCACGGTAATAAAGGTGTAATTGCCAAAGTGGTTCCCGTTGAAGATATGCCATTTATGGCAGACGGTACACCGGTTGATATTGTTCTCAACCCGCTGGGTGTGCCTTCACGTATGAACCTCGGGCAGATTTATGAAACCATTCTTGGCTGGGCCGGAATGAAAATGGGTGTGAAATACGCATCACCTATTTTTGATGGTGCATCCTATGACCAGGTTCAGGAAGAACTGCGGAAAGCAGGTCTTCCGGAAGATGGCCGTGTGAATCTGTACGATGGTCAAACCGGTCATAAATTGGATCAAAAAACCACGGTAGGTTTTATGTATATGCTGAAACTCAACCACCTTGTTGAGGATAAAATGCATGCCCGTTCTATTGGTCCATACTCTCTTATTACCCAGCAGCCATTGGGTGGTAAAGCACAGTTTGGTGGCCAGAGATTAGGTGAAATGGAAGTTTGGGCACTGTATGCTTATGGTGCCGCGAATATTCTGAAAGAGATGCTCACCGTAAAAAGTGATGATGTGAAAGGACGTTCGAAGGTGTACGAAGCTATCGTGAAAGGTGAAAACCTTCCCGAGGGTGACATACCTGAGTCGTTTAAAGTTTTATTACGTGAATTAATGGGTCTCGGTCTCGAAATCCATATTGACTAAACGTTTGTTCTGATAAATAAATCCAAATCGGAGGTCTTCCTTTGCCGTCGACAAAAACATTAACTGTTACGAAAGACTTTTCCAATATCGGAGTATCGCTGGCTTCTGCTGAAGCGATTCTGTCCCGGTCTCATGGAGAAGTTCTAACCCCTGAAACGATAAATTACAGAACATTCAAACCGGAAATGGATGGTCTTTTCTGCGAAAAGATCTTCGGACCGGTTAAAGATTATGAATGCCACTGTGGTAAATATAAGCGCATCCGTTACAAAGGTATTATTTGTGACCGCTGCGGGGTTGAAGTAACCCGAAAAGCCGTACGAAGAGAACGAATGGGGCATATTACCCTAACCGTTCCTGTTGTACATATCTGGTATTTTAAGTCTCTTCCAAGTAAAATTGCTTACTTGCTGGGCTATTCGTCCAAAAACCTGGAAAGAATTGTTTACTACGAAACCTTCGTAGTGATTAATCCGGGACTGGCCAGAGACCTGGGATACAAACGGGGTGACCTGATATCCGAAGAAGAGAAATTTGATATTCTTGATCAGCTTCCTGAAGACCATTACGAGTTGGACGATGATGATGAAGATAAATTTATTGTAACCGATGGTGCTGAAGCTATCGAAGGCCTGCTTAAAACCATGGACCTCGACAGCCTCGCTTATCAGTTGCGTGATGAGGTGAAGAATGAAACCTCTCAAATGCGCAAGAAGAAAAAACTGAAGCGCCTCCAGGTTATCGAGTCGTTCCGTGCTGCGAATCAACATACTGAAAACCGTCCGGAATGGATGATACAAAGTGTGATTCCTGTTATTCCGCCGGAATTACGGCCGCTTGTACCTCTTGAAGGAGGCCGTTTTGCCACATCAGATCTGAATGATCTCTACAGAAGAGTCATTATCAGAAATAACCGCCTGAAGCGGCTGATTGACATTAAAGCACCGGATGTGATTCTCAGAAATGAGAAGCGTATGCTGCAGGAAGCGGTGGATTCACTATATGATAACTCCCGTAAATCCAATGCGGTTCGGAATAATAACCGTCCCCTGAAATCTCTCAGCGATATGCTGAAGGGAAAAAGTGGACGATTCCGTCAAAACCTGCTTGGTAAGCGTGTTGACTACTCCGGACGTTCTGTAATTGTTGTAGGCCCTGAGCTGAAAATGCATGAGTGCGGCCTGCCGAAAGAGATGGCCATTGAACTGTATAAACCGTTTGTTATCCGCCGGCTGATTGAACGCGGGTATGTTAAAACGGTGAAAAGTGCCAAAAAAGTGGTAGACCGCCGCGACCAGGTGGTTTGGGAAGTCCTGGAAAATGTAATTGACGGACACCCGGTAATGCTGAACCGTGCACCTACCCTTCACAGGTTAGGGATTCAGGCATATCAGCCGGTATTGATTGAAGAAAAAGCGATCCGGCTTCACCCTCTTTCGTGTACAGCGTTTAATGCTGACTTTGATGGTGACCAAATGGCGGTTCACCTTCCACTGAGTCATGATGCCGTACTGGAAGCATCTATCCTGATGCTGGGTTCTCACAATATTCTGAGCCCTGCAAGTGGGGGGCCGGTTGCGGTGCCTTCACAGGATATGATTCTGGGAATCTATTACCTCACAAAAATGGGTAATGGCAAACGCGGTGAAGGAAAAACCTTTACCAGCCCGGATGAAGTTCTGATAGCTTACGATCAGAATAAGATCGAAACACACGCTAAAATTAATGTTCGTATTCCTAAAGTTAATGAGAACGGTGAAACGGAATATGAAATCATAAAAACCACAACAGGGCGGGTTCTCTTTAACAGAATTGTTCCCGAAGGCGTGGAATTTGTTAATAAAACTCTCGGTAAAAAAGAATTAAGAATCCTGATCGGTGATATCCACACGACTTCAGGTACTACAAGAACCGCTGAGTTTCTTGACAAAATGAAAAAAGCAGGGTTTGAAAGAGCAACTACAGGCGGACTTTCTTTCAGCCTGGAAGATATTATCATACCTGAAGCCAAACACCAGCTGATTCAGAAAGCACAGGATGAAGTAACGGAAATCCAGGAGCGGTATGAAATGGGTTTCATTACAGATAATGAGCGTTACAACCAGGTGATTGATAAATGGACGAGCACCACTAACCGTGTTTCGGAGACACTGTTCCAAAGCCTGGCTGATGATAAAGATGGTTTCAATGCTGTATTTATGATGGCCGATTCCGGTGCCCGTGGTTCGAAAGAACAGATCAGGCAGCTGGGCGGTATGCGCGGCCTGATGGCGAAGCCTCAGAAAAGCTCAATGCAGCAGGGTAATGAAGTTATCGAAAACCCGATTTTATCCAGCTTCCGTGAAGGGCTTACCGTACTTGAATATTTTATTTCAACTCACGGTGCGCGTAAAGGACTGGCCGATACGGCTCTGAAAACAGCCGATGCCGGTTACCTTACCCGCCGCCTTGTGGATGTATCCCAGGATATCATCATTAACGAAGCAGATTGCGGTACTCTCAGGGGTATCCGGATGCAGGCACTGAAGGATAATGAAGATGTAATTGAAAGCCTGGAAGACCGGATTATAGGCCGTGTTTCCATGCATGAAATTCATGATCCGATTTCGGATGAACATCTTTGTGATTCTAATCAGCTGATTGATGAAAAAATTGCGAAGAAAATTGCGGAAACTTCTATCGAAGAAGTTGAAATCCGGTCTGTGCTTACCTGCGAAACCGAACGCGGTGTGTGTGCCAAATGCTATGGCCGTGATATGGCCCGGAACAGCCTGGTTCAAACCGGCGAGGCTGTAGGTGTTATCGCTGCCCAGTCAATTGGTGAGCCTGGAACGCAGCTTACACTCCGGACCTTCCACGTGGGAGGTACAGCTTCTCGCCTTGAGGCGGATTCACAACACAAAGCAAAATTCGACGGTAAAGTTGAATTCGAAAATATTCGTGTTGTAGAGTACGACGATGGTGAAGAAATTCACAACGTGGTACTGAGCCGTGCTGGCGAATTGAAGCTTGTGGGTGAAGATGGAAAAGTTCTGAATTCCTACAATGTGCCTTATGGTTCTGAAATGCTTATTGAAGAAGGCGACAAAGTTCCGAAAGGAATGCCTCTCTGTAAATGGGATCCATATAATGCATTAATCTTCAGTGAAATTGAAGGTACTGCTGAGTATAAAGATATCATTGAAGAAATTACCTATACCGCGGATACGGATTCTCAGACCGGTCACCGTGAAAAAGTAATTATCGACTCGCGTGACCGTTCATTGGTGCCTACCCTTGTGGTGAAAGGTGTTGATGACAGAATCCGGGAAAACACCCTGCCGGTAGAGACTCATATCGTTGTTGATGATGGCGAGAAAGTTCAGGCAGGACAGATTCTGGCGAAAATTCCACGGGCTGCTTCCAAATCGAAAGATATTACCGCCGGTTTGCCGCGTGTAACCGAATTGTTTGAAGCCCGCTCTCCAAGCGATCCAGCTGCTGTATCTGAAATTGACGGTATCGTGAAAATGGGCGGACGTAAAAGAGGTTCACAGGAAGTGATTGTAGAGAGTAAAGACGGAACCGATGAGAAGAAATATCTTATCCCGCTTTCAAAGCATATCCTGGTACAGGAAAACGACTTTGTGAAAGCAGGTCAGGCACTCTCTGATGGAACCATTCCTGCTCAGGAAATCCTTAATATTCTCGGGCCATTTGCCGTACAGTCGTACCTGGTGAATGAGATTCAGGAGGTTTACCGGCTTCAGGGTGTGAAAATCAATGACAAGCATATTGAAGTTATTGTTCGCACCATGATGCAGAAAGTTGAGGTTACCGATCCGGGAGACACGATGCTTCTGGAAGGCGATAAAGTAGATCGTTTTGAGCTGAATAACCGAAATGACGAACTGATCGGAAAATTTGTTGTAACGGATCCCGGCGGAAGCGACCTGAAAAAAGGAGCAATTCTTGACAGACGCGAGATCCGGGAGCATAACAACCTGCTGATAAAAGACGGTAAGGACGAACTGCAAACCCGGGAAGCTGAGCCGGCAATCTCCAAGCCTATTTTGCTTGGAATTACCAGGGCTTCTCTTTCTACGGAAAGCTGGTTATCTGCCGCTTCATTCCAGGAAACCACGAAAGTTCTTACACAGGCTTCCATTGAAGCCAAGAAAGATCTGCTTCGCGGCCTGAAAGAGAATGTGATTGTAGGTCATAAGGTACCTGCAGGAACCGGTCTTCTTGAATATGATGAGTTGATTGTAGGGTCGAAAGCAGAATACGACGAAAGCGATGAGGATATCGAAAAAGTATTCGAAACTCTTGGAGCTGAAAGCGAAGAAGAAGAAAACGAATAAATAATAAAAGCCCTGATGAAAATCAGGGCTTTTTATTTTTCTATAAAATCAGGTAAAATTTTTTAATCTGATGATTTGGATCTCTCAATATTCTGAAGAAGGGTTTCGGCTTCTTTGATTAAATCATCAGCCTGTTTTTTGGCATCAGAAACGATTTTGTCACTTTTTTGTTTGGCATCGGATGATATTTTCTCTTTTTCATCTTTAAGTTGTTCTACCACCCTGTTAAGCTCGTCAAGGTATGTGCTGAGACGGTACGATAATTTACCCCGTGTATTCGAGCCGGAGTCCGGAGCATACAACAATGCCACGGCAGATCCTATAAACGACCCTGCTAATAAACCCAAAGTAAAAGCTTTTCCTGATCTGTTCATGATATTTTTATATTAATGTAATTGAAACAACGCTTTTAAAATAAATAAAATCTGGCTGATGAATAAATGTATTCATGCTCTGTATAAAATATTTACATTCAGTATATTCTAAAAACGATTAAACCTCAAAATTCATTCAAAATGAAATTTTTTATTGATACTGCCAACCTTGATGAAATTAAAGAAGCCAATGATCTTGGTGTGTTAGACGGAGTCACCACCAACCCAAGCCTGTGTTTTAAAATAGGGGTAAAAGACTTCGAAGGGCATATCAAGAAAATATGTGATATGGTTGATGGTGATGTTTCTGCAGAAGTGATATCCACTAACTACCAGGAAATTATAGAAGAAGGGAGAAATATTGCCTCCATCGCGGATAATGTAGTGGTTAAGGTTCCTTTAATTAAAGATGGAATCAAAGCCATTAAAACGTTTAGCGAGGAAGGAATTAAAACCAACTGCACCTTGTGTTTTTCAGCTACGCAGGCGCTGATTGCGGCCAAAGCCGGTGCAACTTACATCTCACCTTTTATCGGACGGCTGGATGATATTTCAACCGATGGGATGAATCTGATTGCAGATATACGGCTTATTTTTGATAATTACGGATTAGACACTGAAATCCTGGCGGCAAGTATCCGTCACCCTATGCACGCACTGGAAGCGGCGCGAATTGGAGCCGATGTAGCAACGATGCCGTTATCTGTAATAGAACAACTGCTGAAACATCCACTGACGGATATCGGGCTTGAGAAATTTCTGGCAGACTGGGATAAGCTTCAGGCATCTTTAGTGCAGTAATTTAAGGAAACACAAGAAACACGGGAGGTGGATGCTTTTATTTGCACCTCCCATTTATTTTTACTGATTTTCATCGGAATAAGCTCCTGATGAATAAGTAAGTTCATAACTGTGGGTGTAGATTTCAAAAACAATTCCAAACGGATCTTCTACATAGCACATTTTGTATGGTTTATCATTTGGATAATACTCTCTGATTGGCATTCTTTGCTTTCCACCGGCTGAAACAATCTTATTAATTAAATTTTCAATATCCGGATCCTGAACACAGAAATGGAATAAACCGGGGTTAAAAGGATTAAATTCCGGTGTTTCTTTTGCTCCCTGAGGAAAGGAAAAAAGTTCTATTCCTATACCATCAGAAGTCGATAGATGTGCAATCTTAAATTCTTTCCATCCTTCCCCGAATACATCAATACACATTTTACCGATTGCAGTTTCTTTCTCTTCAATAACTGCAGAAGGAGGCATAATGATGTACCATCCCATTACCTTAGTGTAAAAGTTTACAGCTTTCTCAAGATCAGGGACAGTTAATCCTATATGTGAAAAAGATTTTGGATAGTTGCTGCTAATCATATTGGTTTATTTATTTGGATTTCTATTCATGATAACGATAAGAAGATCAATCATCCTGTAAACCTAGTTCGATTAATAATGTGCCATTTAGTGGTATAAAAGTCCCCTCCTTTCACTCCGAATAGTCGGGACAGGCAGGAGGGGGAGCTTCTTTTTCAGTACTTTTAAATCGAATTCAGGTTATAAGGAACATAACCTGAATGATTGTATTAGTTCTTACAAATCAAATTCTCCGCAATTTTGGCTGAAGAAAGCACTCCCGGCAGACCGGCGCCGGGATGTGTACCGGCTCCCACAAAATAGAGGTTATCCACGTCTTCACTTCGGTTGTGGGGGCGAAACCAGGCAGACTGGGTCAGAACCGGCTCAACCGAAAATGCGGAGCCCTTATAACTGTTCAGCTCATCACGGAAGTGGCGGGGATCGATATAATGCTCGGCAACGATGTTTTCCTGCAGGCCGGGGAGGTAACGGCCTTCTAAAAAACCAATGATCGCATCACGATATTTTGATGCCATTTTACTCCAGTCTGTGCCGCTGTCCAGATGAGGGACAGGAGAGAGTGCATAGAATGTTTCATGACCTTCGGGAGCAAGTGAAGGATCGGTGAGAGTCGGCATGTGAAGGTAAAGAGAAAAATCCTCCGCGAGATGTTTTTTTTGAAAAATATCACTCAGTAAATCCTTGTAACGGTCTCCGAAAATGATGTTATGGTGCGCGAGACCGGAATCGGTATATCGTTTTTTGGTGCCGAAGTAGATGACAAAAAGAGACATGCTGTATCTGGTTCTCTCAATTTTGCGATCAGTATATTTTTTACGGTGTTTCTGATGAATCAGGTTTTTATAGGTAAAGGCAACATCCGCGTTGGATATAATCTCATCGGCGCAATAAACTTCTCCACTCTTTAACCGAATTCCTGCAGCTCTTTGGTTTTCAACCAAAATTTCATCGACTTCTGAGTTCAGCTGTAATTTACCACCTTGTTCTTTTATTAACCGGATCAATGCACCAATGAGAGCACCTGTGCCGCCCATGGCATAATGTACGCCCCATTCGCGTTCCAGGTAGTGTATCATGGTATAAATAGATGTGGTATCAAATGGATTTCCTCCAACCAGCAACGGATGAAATGAGAAACAGCGGCGCAGAAAATCATCTTCAATAAATTGAGAAACAAATTTATAAACGGATTTATAGGATTGAAGCCTGATGAGATCAGGAGCCACTTTCAGCATATCTGTGAATTTCAGGAAAGGTTTGTCGGCCAGTTCTGTAAAACCTTTTTCAAATATGGCTTTTGTTGACTTAATAAATTTTTCATAGCCAGTTTTATCTGCGGGGTTCCTTTTCTCAATCTCTCTCAGAATGAAGTCATGGTCCTGGTTATAATCAAAATGGTTCCCGTCATTACTAAAGATCCTGTAAAAAGGATCGCACGGGACAAACTGTACATAATCTTCTCTTTTTTTCCCCGCGGCAGCAAAAATATCATCAAACATAAACGGCGCGGTAATGACAGTAGGTCCGCCATCGAAAGTAAAACCATTCAGTTTATATGTATAAGCCCGGCCGCCTGGTTTATCTCTTTTTTCAAAAATGGTTACATGGTGCCCTTTTGAAAGAAGCCGAGAAGCCGCGGCCAGTGCCCCGAAGCCGCTGCCAATGATAATTATATTTTTTCCCATGAAAGCCATTCATTTAATGATGGCACATTAACCAAAACAAACTGGAAATCAATCCGGATGAATGGATTAATTCTCAGCCTGTTTCACAAAACCAGTAAATCCCCTGTTACTGAGTAAGCTTTGTGCACGACGGGCATCATCAATATTATTATAAGTTCCATAATAAACGCGATATACTACTCTGCCCGATACACTTATCTGTTCCACACGTGAGCCATTTATTTTATCTGAATGAACCCTGGCTTCATGCTCAGAATTAAAAGATGCCAGCTGGACGGTAAAGCTTTCCCTGCTGCTTGAATTTTCCGATGTAATCGGGCGGTCTCCCTCTTCAACTAATAAAATTCTCACATTGGCTGTTCCCGTATCTATCATATCCACGGTTTCGGCTGATTTGCGGGAAAGATCTATGATACGGTTACCGACATAGGGCCCGCGGTCATTAATACGCACCACAACAGATTTGCCATTATCGGTATTTTCAACCTTTACAACCGTATTAAAAGGAAGAGTTTTATGAGCCGCGGTCAGATCATTCATGTTATAAGTTTCGCCGTTAGCTGTGGCAAGCCCGTGGAAATTCGGGCCATACCAGCTTGCCATTCCCGTTTCCAAAACCCTGCCGTCTACTCTTCCTGATGATGTACTCCGGTCAATCGTCGAGCTTTTGCGTACAGTTCCACAGGATGATAAAGCGACACCCAAAAAAATCAACAGGAAATAGTGAATCAGTTTACGGTTCATTGGAAGAAAGATAAATCAAGAGAGAATTTGTGAGGAAAATTACTAATTCCATATATGAAGTAAAACAACAGAAATATACTGCGGTCTTTGTGTATCCATATACATTGTCCGGAGAAATTTGTTCTGAAAATCTTTAGAAGACTTTCAAAACCTCTTAATAGATTCGTTTCCCGGGGCACAGTTTTTTATCTTCAGAGCTTAAAATAAATTCATATGTCTGTTACCTATATAATTATTGGAATAACCGCGGCTGTTTCTCTCACGGCACTTTATGTGTCTCCCAAACTTCTGGACCTGGGTATGCTGAGGCCTTATCGTACCGTTCGAAAGCAGACATGGCATGAAATTTTAACCTCCGGTTTTTTGCATGCCGGTATGGGGCACCTGCTGGTGAATATGTTTGTGTTGTTTTTCTTTGGGGTTGTTATTGAGCAATCCCTCGGAGGATCTCAGTTTCTGGCCCTTTACCTGAGCGGCTTGGTTGTCTCGGCGATTCCTTCTCTCATTAAACACAGGGATGAACCCAATTATGCAACTCTCGGGGCTTCTGGTGCGGTGGAAAGCGTATTGTTCAGTTTCATTTTCCTGTTTCCCACAGAAAAAATTATCCTGATTTTACTGCCTGTGCCAATCCCCGCATGGCTGTTTGGCCTTGCCTTCCTGGGCTATAGTGTTTTCGAAAACAAACGGGGAGCCGGCAAAGTGAACCATGAAGCTCATATTGCGGGAGCTGTTTGGGGAGTACTTTACATGCTTCTGTTTATTCCCGGCAGCCTGGATCACATCCTGACTATTTTCGGTTTGTTGTAGACCAAGCTTAAACCAGACATGGTATTTCCCGAAATGTGAGGTGATGCTGATATGACGAGAAATATTTTTAGGAGAAGTAACTACGGTGTATCTCAAGAAATACCATGCTTTTCGGGCATGGCTCTCTGTTAATCCAGACATGGTATTTCTCGAAATGTGGAGTGATGCTGATATGACGCGGAATATTTTTGGAGAAGTAACTACTGTTCACTCCAAGAAATACCATGTCTTTTCAGGCACGATCTCCTGCTAAACCCAAACATGGCATTTCCCGATGTGCGGAATGATGTAGGCATGACGCGACATTTTCAGGAGAAGCAACTACGGTGTATCTCAGGAAATACCAGTCTTTCTTACCCCTTGCTGTTTCTGAATTCTTTCATGAAACCAACCAGGGCCTCTACACTTTTCATCTCGCAGGCATTGTAGATACTTGCACGGATTCCACCTACACTCCGGTGGCCTTTAAGGGCAACAAGATCGTTCTCAGCTGCTTCTTTCAGGAAAACGGGTTCCAGGTCTTCATCTTTCAGGCGAAAAGTAACATTCATTTTTGAACGGGAATCTTTTTCAACAGTACCCCGGTAAAAATCATCTTTATCGAGTTCGCTGTAAAGCAGGTCCGACTTTTGAGTATTAAACTTTTGAAAGAAATCGAGTCCGCCTTTTCCTTCAATCCATTCCAGAACATGGTTAAGCATATAAACTGCAAAAACGGGGGGCGTATTGAACAGTTTTTCGATATGGGTTTTATAATTCAGAATAGTTGGTATAGCTTCGGGCCGCTGGTTCTCGAGAAATGTTTTTCGGATCATGACCACAGTCACGCCGGCAGGCCCAACATTTTTCTGAGCCCCGGCATAGATGATGCCATATTTATCCAGGTTAACAGGGCGTGAGAGAAAGTCAGAGGACGCATCACACACAAGGGGAGCCGGTGCGTCGGGCTCAACCGCAAACTGGGTTCCGAAAATAGTATTATTGCTTGTAATGTGTGTATAGCTGGCCGGGTCGGAATAGTTAAGTTCATCCTGTACCGGAATATGCCCGTATTGGTCATTTTTACCTGAATAGGCTACATTCACATTTCCAAAAAATCCTGCTTCTTTAATTGCTTTCGCAGACCAGGCTCCGGTATCAATGTAATCGGCAGTTCGGTTTTTATTTAAAAAATTAAACGGAACCATCATGAATTGGGTACTGGCTCCGCCCTGAAGAAACAGGACTTCCCAGTCATCATCTGCTCCTGTAATAAATTTTAAACGTTGCGCTGCCTGTTGATTGACTTCCGTGTATTCGGGGCTGCGGTGACTCATTTCAATAATGGAGGCACCTTTGCTTTTATAGTCTAAAAGTTCTTTTTGAACTTTTTGAAGAACATCAACTGGAAGTGTGGCCGGTCCGGCACTGAAATTATGAACTCTTTTCATGGGTATTAGCTAAAATGTATGAACGATTAATCCTGATTTAATTTTAGGTTCAAACCAGGTTGATTTAGGGGGCATTAATTTGTGTTGATCGGAAACATCTAACAATTCTTCTATACTGGTTGGATACATACTAATGGCAAGGTCCGCCTGGTTTGTATCTACAAGTTTTTCCAGTTCTTTCGTTCCGCGTATTCCGCCAACAAAATTGATATTATTATCCGTACGGGGATTTTCTATACCAAAAACAGGTTTCAGAACTTCATTTTGAAGCCTGGCAACATCCAGGTTTGATACCACATCGTCTGAACCTGGTTCAGGCAGCTCTGTCTCCCACCAGCTCCCGGAATAGTAAACTGAAATTTTCCCGGGTTTGTCAGGAGATTTGGATGATGTTTCTTTCAGGGCACATTTTTCTTTTAATGCATTCCATTGCTCATCTGATACTTTCTTTATCACCCGGTTGTAAGCCATTATTTTCATCTGGTCCATCGGAAACAGAACAACAGGGAAATAGTCAAATTCAGATTCACCGGGGAATGAGCCGGATTTATTTCTCAGAGTTTCAGCCACTCTTGAAGCACTTTTACAGCGATGGTGGCCATCTGCGATGTAGAGATTAGATATTTTTGAAAATGCTTCAACAAAATCGGCAGCAGCGTAGGTTTTCCAGATTCTGTGCATAATGCCGCCGGCTCCTTCATGCTCAATAACAGGAGGCTGAGTAATAGTTGTTTTTTCAATAAGAAAAGTAACATCTTCGGTATCGCGAAATGTCAGCATTACCGGTTCCGCATGTGCCTGCTGGGTCAGGATGTGCCGGGTCCGGTCATCTTCTTTATCCGGCCGTGTTAACTCATGTTTAAGAATAACCTCTTCATCATAATCCTGTACGGAGGCGCATGTAAAAACTCCGGTTTGGGTATGGTCAGGAGAGTCCAGCTGGTAAATATAAACCGCCGGTTTTTCATCCTGTTGATAAATACCTGATTTCAGGAGTTTTTTCAGATTTTCAGCACCTTTTTCATAAACATCATCATGATTAAACGGAGTGTCTTCGGACAGATCAATTTCAGGCCGGATCACATGCAAAAAACTGTTTGGTTTACCTGATGCCATTTCACGTGCTTCTTCTGTATTAATTACATCATAGGGAACACAGGCTACTTCTCCGGCTTTTTCCGGCACCGGAAGCCAGCCTTTAAAAGGGTGAATAATTGCCATTTCAATGTTCTTGTTTTTGTATTTTTATGAAGTGTTAAGTATACAAACTCTTTTACTATTCAGCGTATAGAAATCTAACTTTAACAAGAATAAACAGATTATGAGTGACCAAATTTCAGAAAATGGAGACAAATTCAATCCTGATCAGCAGCAGCAGTTGCTTTTTGTGATGCTGATACAACAACACGAGCAAATTGCAATGATGGGAATGGGCAAAATCAAAAATCCTGCCACGGATAAATCCGAGCGTGATTTAAAATCAGCCAAATATGCAATTGATACTCTTATCATGCTGGAGAAATTTACGGAAGGTAATTTGCCTGATGAATTAAAAGAGTATTTGAAACAAACTCTGACAAACCTGAGGCTGAATTATGCCGATGAGAAGAAAAAAGGGGACACCGAAGATAAAAAAGAGGAGAAGTAGTTTGAGTACGATTCCGGCAGGGGGCGGGGTTCTTTTCAGAATCAAAAATTCAGAGCCCGAAATTTTATTGATTAAAAGGAATGGAGTCTGGGACCTGCCCAAAGGCAAAAAAGAAGATCATGAAACCATTGAACAATGTGCTGTACGGGAAGTGGCCGAAGAAACAGGAGTGCCTCTGCCTTATATTGTTTCCGGTTTGGGAAAAACCTTTCATGAATATTCCCTGAATGGCAGCAGGTTCACTAAAAAAACCACGTGGTATTCAATGATTCTTTTTGATGATGGATCACCACTTAACCCGCAGATTGAAGAAGATATTACAGCTCTGCAGTGGGTTCATGCAGAAGAAGCTTTTGAAAAGGTTGAGTACGGAAATCTTAAAGAGGTGATCTCACGATTTCTTGAAAAGATTAGGTCATAAAAAAAGCGTAATGGAAATCTCCATTACGCTTAATTCCTAAAAACTGGTATTGGTATTAGTTTTGAAGCCTGAAGAATACAGGTAAACTGTACTGAACCCGAACCGGACGACCGCGCTGCATACCGGGCTTGAATTTCGCCTGGCTGACGGCTCTTAAAGCTTCTTCATCGGCACCACCGCCGATTCCACGTATCACCTGCGGATTTTCTACATCACCACGTTCGTTTACAATAAACTGTACGTAAACGCGTCCTTCAATTCCCGCACGCCGGGCCATTTCAGGATATCGGATTTTACTTTGAAGTTCAGCTAATCCACCGATTAATTCAGGCATGTCTTCAACTACAACAAAGAAATCCTCTTCTTCATCCTCTTCCTGAGGCGGAGGAGGCGGCGGGTTATCAAGAGGTCCGAAAAGATCGATATCAGATGAGATATCAATATCTACATCTTCTATGATTTCATCATTAGGAACTTCAACCGGTACAGGCGGTCGGGGAGGAGGAGGCGGAGTTTCAATTTGCCGTGTCTGGATTATTTCCTCCATTTCGACAATTTCCTGCTCATCGAGTTGATATTCTTCCGTACTGGTGCTCGTAAGATCCATTTTTACAGCAATAATGAATATCACCAAGGTAATAAGTAAGCCGAGTTCAAGAAATATTGTATAGTAATTTCTTAAATCCGCATCTGGTTTCTTTCTTTCAGCCATTTGTCAAAGAGATTTTTAAATTTTTCAATACATGTATGCAGTATAATTGATTTTCAGCTAATTATCCAACGCTTAGCCTGCTTTAATATTATTCATTTTCTCTGACGCGAAGAAACTGAATCTTAAGGATTTATTATTTCTTTATACCTTGTTTTGATGTAATAAAGGGTAAAACCGGCAGTAATACTACCTAAAATATCAGCCAAAACATCAAAAAAATCCAGGTTCCTTCCGTACGGCATTGCATATTGAATTACCTCAATAACAGTACCAAAAACCGAGCCGGCAATCATAATCCAAAAAATGTTTGTGGCGGTGGGTATTTTCACCATGATTAACAGGCCAAAACTGAGAGTCCAGAAAAAGAAAAGGAGAAAGTGCCCTGCTTTATCATACTGGAACAGGTTTGAATGGCCTAAATTTTCTGCGGGAACTAACGTAAGCGCGAGAGTTGCGAATGTAATAAGAGCAAATGATGAATAGATGAAATATTTGTTTCTGATCAAAAAGTAGAAGAATTTTTTTCTCATAATAAATGCTCCGGGCCGAATACTTCTGACTTATTTGATTGCAGGTATGCTTCATATCCCTTGTTGAGAGCAGAAATAGTTGAACGTACAGTTTCATTTCTTATTCCAATATTGCAGCCAATTGTTCCTGTAAGAACATCTCCGAAACCCGCTCTTGAAAATACAGAAGTATCATATTCTGTGATATATGTTTCCTTTTGTGATGAAGCCAGCAAAACAGGATTTCCCTTTGAAAGAATTGTACAGTTATGCTCCTGAACAAAATTTTTGATCCAATTTAATCTTTCAAAATCATCATTAAAATTTCCCAGAAGGTATTTTTTTGCTTCTCCGGGATGAGGTGTAAGCACCCAGTTTTTTTTCTTTTCATCAGGTAACGTTTTTAATTCACTCCAGAATGACAGTGCGTCAGCATCTATAACCACTTTTCCCTGAAATTCCGAAAGGATGTTCAGGAGACATGTGCCGGTTTCATCCCGTATGCCTGTTCCGGGCCCGGCAATTACCACCCCCGGCTTATCAGACAGATGTTCTAAAATTTTTTCTGCATGGCTGCTTTTCAGGTATGAATCGTCTTTACTCCCCACCGCTATTTTAATGATTTGGGGTAAAGCTGATTCATAAACGGGAAGCAATTTTCCGGGTGCATATAAAAAGACAGCTCCTGCTCCATTTTTCCATGCGCTTTTTGCTGTCATGATTGCGGCGCCTGTTAATCCTTCTGATCCTGCCAGCACATGCACAACGCCGTTATCATATTTATGTTTCGCATGTCTTGCAATTTCAGGGAGTGCTTCCTGTAGGTCGGAGTTAACCAGTACAGCATCCTTTTGCAGCAGATAACGGGGAAATGGGAGAGAAAGAAAAACGATTTCACCGGTAAATTCTCTGCCCCGGTTCAGGTAAAAGCCAATTTTATTTGTGCCAAAGGTGAGAGTGAAATCTGCCCGGACACAATTCCCCTGGATGAGACCTGTATCTGCATGCAAGCCTGATGGCACATCCATCGAATAGATTCTTTTACCGGAGGAATTTAATTTTTCAATAACCTCCGGAAGAGGATCACGAAGGCTGCTTTTCAGCCCTGTGCCAAAAAGGCCGTCAACAATGTATCCGGCTGACCGAAGATCTGTGTCCGTAACATTCTCTGAAAATGTTACATCAGAACCCTGTTTTTTTAATTTTTTCAGCAGCCCAAGATTTTTCTCCGCATCAGAGGATAAGCCTGAATCTCCCAGGATAAAACAGATTTTCACATGGTGGCCTGCCTGATCGGTAAGATAGCGGGCTGCTGCAAGTGCATCGCCGGCATTATTTCCTTTCCCGCAGATAAATACACCCTGTTGGTGATCTCCCTCTTTCTCATGAATGAATGAAGCCGCTTTGGAGGCCGCTATTTCCATCAGTGTAAAACCATCAATACCAAATTCTTCAATAGTTTTCCTGTCTGATTCCCGGCTCTGCTCGGAACCGGACAGGTGAAGGTGCTGCGGTATTAAGTTGTTGTTCTCCATTTTTTAATAAGAGCGGGCAAATAACACTTTTTGTTTGGATGGATTACCGGTCACCATGCATTTTCCTGACGTTTTATCCCCGTTAAGAGGAATGCAGCGAATGGTAGCTTTGGTTTCTTCTTTTATCCTTGTTTCCGTTTCTTCCGTTCCATCCCAGTGAGCGTAGATAAACCCACCTTTTTCGATTTCAACTTTAAACTCATCATAAGAATCCACCTGTGTGGTGTGATTATCCGTCCGGTTTTTTGCTGCATTGAAAAGAGCATTCTGAATGGTTGTAAGAAGCTCGTCAACGCGATCTGCAATGCCGTCCTTGCTGACAATATTTTTTTCAAGTGTATCTCTTCTTGCCAGCTCCAGGTTTCCGTTTTCCACATCGCGCGGGCCCACGGCAATTCGCAGGGGAGTACCCTGGGCTTCATGTTCGGCAAATTTCCACCCTGGTTTATAATTGTCGCGGTTATCCAGTTTTACGGAAATTCCTTTAGCACGTAACTCCTTTACGATGGGATCTGCATAATCCAGGACGGTTTTTCTCTGCTCATTTCCTCTGTATATCGGGATCACCACAACCTGGTTGGGTGCCAGTTTTGGAGGAATCACCAAACCGTTGTCGTCAGAATGGGTCATAATTAAACCGCCGACCAGCCTGGTTGAAACCCCCCAGCTGGTTGCCCATACAAATTTATGCTCACCGTCCTGGTCCTGGAACTTCACATCAAATGCTTTGGCAAAATTCTGCCCCAAGAAGTGTGATGTTCCCGCCTGCAGGGCTTTGCCATCCTGCATAAGGGCTTCAATACAGTAGGTATCCACAGCCCCTGCAAAACGCTCGGCAGGGGTTTTAACACCTGTTACCACCGGCATAGCCATATACTCTTCAGCAAACGTCCGGTAAACCTCCAGCATTCTTTCTGTTTCCTCAACCGCCTCTTTTTTAGTGGCATGAGCGGTATGGCCTTCCTGCCATAGAAACTCCATAGTGCGGAGAAACAGGCGTGTTCTCATTTCCCAGCGGACCACATTTGCCCACTGGTTAATCAGTATAGGCAGGTCCCGGTAAGACTGGATCCAGTTACGGTATGCATCCCAGATAATGGTTTCCGAAGTGGGCCGTACAATCAGCTCTTCCTCGAGTCTGGATTCGGGATCCACTTCCACGCCCCCGTCCACACTTTTCAGGCGGCTGTGTGTAACTACCGCACACTCTTTTGCGAACCCTTCAACATGCTGCGCTTCCTTTGAAAGAAAAGATTTTGGAATAAAAAGAGGGAAATAGGCATTTTCATGGCCCGTTTCTTTAAACATGGTATCGAGAGCGGCCTTCATATTCTCCCAAAGAGCAAATCCATTGGGGCGAATCACCATGCAGCCGCGAACCGGGGAATGATCAGCAAGCTTTGCTTCTTTAACTATATCAAGGTACCACTGGGAATAATCGTCTTGTCTGTTGGTAATTCGTTTTGCCATCTGAAGATTAGAATACGAGTTTTAAAGGATCATCCTAAAATACCCCAACAGGCACTTAAGATAAAGGATCAATTTCACTGAATTTAAAAGAATAAAAAAATCAGGTGATATCGTTTCACCATTGAATAAAAAAACTCTTATATTTGATGCTCTTTAAAAGTGATGAAAAGTCGTGGTAGCTCAGTTGGTTATGCCAAGGGCATCCCTTTGGGGGAGCGTCGGATTCATATCCGTCAGCTGACGGACGGCGGTTCAAAAGATAGTTAAAATTGTGCAGTTTGAAGTATATAAAGAAATGTCGTGGTAGCTCAGTTGGTTAGAGCGTCGGATTCATAACCCGGAGGTCGGCGGTTCAAATCCGCCCCACGATACTA
>JBBEBD010000035.1:0-24358 GCA_040882525.1 Balneolaceae bacterium
TATTACTTTGGATTCCAAACCTTGTATCCGGTGTTGCCATTGCATGGCTTTTTGGGAAAATGCCTGCGGTTCGTCATGCATGGCCTTTAATACTAATCATTTCAGTAATTCATGGCGGAGGCCAGCTTGTACTGACTTTATGGAATCCGGTTCTTTCAACCTTCCTGGCTGCATCTGTGGGGCTTGCAGCATTATATCCGCTTTCAAGATGGAAACGGTATAGTGAAAAAGCTGAAGATATCAGTGAACGGCCGGCCATGAAAGAAAATATGGATGAAAAAGAACCGGAAGAAGAAGCCGAACCGATTATGAATTTATGGATGGCGGGAATGCCATATATCATTTTAACAATTGCGGCTGTTACAGCCCTTGTTATCCCTCCGCTTGAAGAAACCCTGTCTCAGTTTGAAATCGGTTTGCCATTCGCGTCAGCAGAAACAGGTTATGGTGTGGAAAATGAGGCTGAAGAACCGTACGATCCTTTTGAACCACTCACACACCCCGGCACATTTCTGCTTATTGCTTCGGCGGGTGCCTGGGCCATCTATAAATCGAAAGGGTTTTATGCAGAATGGAAAGAGCGTGAAGAAGAAACGGAGGATATTGGATCGGGCCTGCTGGGTGATGCCGTACCCGCTTCCATAGCAATTGTAGCTTTCCTTGTGATGAGTAAGGTGATGGACCACTCGGGTCAGACCGAGGTACTGGCACTCGGTATAGCTGAAGTCGCACCGCCGGCAGTTTTTGCCTTTGCATCGAACTGGATAGGCGTATTAGGTGCATTTATGACTTCAAGTAATACGGCTTCTAATATTCTTTTTGCCCCGTTACAACAGGAAACTGTTCAGGCTCTTGAAGGACTTTCAGAGGCGGCTATCATCGGCGGGCAGAGCACAGGAGGAGCCATTGGAAATGCAATTGCGCCGGCAAATGTAGTGCTTGGCACCGGAACGGCAGGTATTGTAGGCCGTGAAGGTGAAGTACTGCGCAAAACACTTCCTTATGCAGTAATTACAGCTGTTCTGGTTGGTGGTTTAACTATTTTGCTGAACAGTATGAATATGTAAGGAAGGAATGTTTTATGAGAAAGACTACACTTTTAAATATGGCCCTGATCATTATGCTGATACCTTTTTTTCTGATCAGTATAGGTACAACAGAGGATACCTCTTCTTTGTGGTGGATCGGCCTGATATGTTTGGTCATTGGAGGAATTATACCCCCGGTAACCCGTTATGCATTCGGAGAGTCAGACGATAAAGAATAATCAAAATTAAAAGGGAGAATTTATGAGCCATTCAGGAGGCCCCCGTACGGGCCGGCCACCCACACGATCTGATCGCGGTATGATTGCAACATCACATTACCTGGCAAGTGCGGCAGGCCTCCGGCTTCTTCGCAGCGGAGGCAGTGCTGTTGATGCCGCTATTGCCGCCAATGCAGTTCTTTGCGTAGCTTATCCGCACATGGCAGGCCTGGGGGGAGATGGCTTCTGGCTGTTACACAGCCCTGAATCAGAAGGAGTGCAGGCACTGAACGCCAGCGGCCCCGCCGCACAAGCAGCTACCATAGATTATTACAAAAAACGTGGCCATGAAGATAAAATTCCTTCGCGCGGACCGCTGGCAGCACTGACGGTACCCGGTGCCGTGGATGGATGGCGGCAGGCTCATAAGCGGCATGGGAAACTTGCCTGGAAAGATCTTTTTGAGGAGGGAATCTACTATGCACGGCATGGAGTCCCGGTAAGCCGCTCACTGGCAGACTGGGTTGCCAAGGATGTTCCTGTATTTAAAGAACATTCATCATCAGCCCGGCTTTATCTGGACGGGGATAAGATACTGCGTGAAGGTGACAAATTTGTACAGGAAGAGTTGGCCCGTTCCCTGGAGATAATAGCACAAAAAGGACCAAGAGAAGGTTTTTACGAAGGAGAAATCGCTGATAAAATCTGTTCATCCCTGTCGGGTGACGGATCTCCCCTCCGCCCGGATGATTTTGCCGGTTTTGAAGCTGAATGGGTGCAACCCATAACTACAGACTACCGCGGTTATACCGCTGTTGAATTCCCTCCCAATACACAGGGTTTTGCTGCATTGGAAGTTCTGAATATTATAGAAGGATATGATGTAAAAGCCTGGGGAGACGGTACCGCTGACTATTATCATCATATGGCTGAAGCTGTTAAGCTTGCCTTTGCCGATAGAGACGAGTGGTTATGCGATCCCGGATATCATGATATCCCTCTTCAAAAACTCCTTTCAAAAGAATATGCGCAGGAACGCATGGAAAAAATAAGCAGCAGCCATGCAATGGAAATGGAATCTGTAGAATCGGGTATTCCATCAGGAATTTCCCGGCAACAACCGGTTCACGGCGGGGATACCTGCTATTTTAGTGTGGTTGATGAGAACGGACTGGCTGTTTCCGTAATTCAATCCATATTTCATGATTTCGGCAGTGCTGAAATTGGCGGTAACACCGGGATTCTTATGCAAAACCGGGGATCGGCTTTTAAACTGAACGAAGATCATCCAAACAGCCTCGAACCGGGCAAACGGCCTTTTCATACCCTTATTCCTGCCATGCTTATGAAGGATGAAAAGCCGCATCTTATTTACGGCACAATGGGCGGCGAAGGGCAACCCCAAACCCATGCCGCACTTGTGACACGCCTGGTGGATTTCGGTTATGATGTGCAACAGGCTATCGAGGCACCACGGTGGCTGATGGGGCGAACCTGGGGTGCACAAACACAGGATTTATCACTCGAAGGACGAATCTCCGATGAGGTAGTTCGTGAGCTTAAGCTTCGCGGGCAGCCCGTAAAAATGCTTGAAGAGTGGAATGACAATATGGGCCATGCTCAGGCGATACGAATAAACCCGGATGACGGCTTTTTTGAAGGGGGAGCAGATCCGCGCGGCGATGGTGCCGCACTTGGTTATTGAATTGCCTGAAAGAATCACTCCCCGGCAGATTTTCAAAAATTAATTACATAAAAGAGTACAGTATGATGAAGAAATTCAAAAATATTTATGCCGATGCACCCGGGGGCGGTGTTCAGCTTGCCGCCAGTGCCGACCGGTGGTATGTTCGCGATGACTATATACATTTATCACCCCATCATCAGGAAGGAAATTTATTGAAATGGAATGCTGATCTGAAGCCGGTTGTGGATAACCCAAACCGCGGCGCTCTTGTTATCATTGATATGCAAAATGATTTTTGTTCTCCCGGGGGCTGGACCGATGCATCCGGGCTCGATTATAAAAAATGCCGGAAAGCTATACCGGGAATCCAAAATGCAATTGAAAGCGCCCGGAATTTTGGAATGTGGATTGTTTGGGTTTACTGGCAGAATCGTCCCGACCTGCGAAATCTCGGAGCTCCTACGCTCTATTCGTTTAAGCATGAGCCTTCCCAGAAAGGAATTGGCGAAGAACTCGAAAACGGCCAGATCCTCACAGAAGATTCATGGGGCGGTGATATTGTGGATGATCTGAAGCCACTAATGGATGAGGAAGATATCCATGTTCATAAAGTCAGAATGAGCGGCTTCTATGGGACTCATCTTGACCAGGTATTCCGCTCACAGGGAATTAACACGATTTTTCTTACCGGTGTAAATACCGATCAGTGTGTAACAACGACAATGGAAGATGCTTACTTCCGGGATTATAATGCCGTACTTCTCTCGGATGCCACATCCACATCCAGCCCCGGCTATTGTAAGGACGCCGTAATTTTTAATGCCAAAAACTGCTGGGGGTTTGTGATGAGTACCGAACAGTTTGCCAACGCGGAAGAATTTGAGCAGGAAGTGAATTTTGATGCTTAATACCTCAATCTATTCATTCCCGGACCCGGTGCGGCACTGCGATCACATACCTTACTCATGCCGTAAGCATCAGACCTGTATCACACCGGTTCTGAATTCGGGTATATCCGGGTTGTGGTTCGCACATTCAATTGCATTTGATATCCTTCGTCGGGTTTCAGCCGGATGTATGATTCCATCCACCCACAACCGGGCCGCGGCGTAGCGTACATCGGTTTGATGATCGTACCGGCTTTTAATTTTCTCAAGAATTGAAGCTTTTTCTTCATCACTGATTTTTTCCCCTTTCTTTTCCAGTGAGGATACCTGTATCTGGGTAAGTACTTTGGCAGCCTGGGTTCCACCCATCACCGCAATCTGTGCGGTTGGCCATGCATAAATGAACCGGGGATCATACGCTTTCCCGCACATGGCATAATTGCCGGCTCCATAGCTGTTGCCAACTATAATTGTGATTTTCGGTACGGTTGAATTCGCTACTGCATTCACCATCTTTGCCCCGTCTTTGATAATGCCGCCCTGTTCACTCCGTTTCCCAATCATAAAGCCTGTTACATCCTGTAAAAAAATGATAGGAACTTTTTTCTGATTGCAGTTCATAATAAAACGGGCGGCTTTGTCGGCACTGTCCGAATAGATAACCCCGCCAATCTGCATCTCACCCGCTTTGCTTTTTACCACTGTACGCTGGTTGGCCACAATCCCCACATTCCAGCCATCAATCCGTGCATAACCCGTAATCAGTGTCTGTCCATAGCCTTCTTTATACCCCGTAAAACTGCCGGCATCAATCATGCTTTTGATTACCATATTCATATCGTAAGGCCGGTTTCTGTCTTTGGGAAAATCTTTGAGCATGCTTTCAGGAGAAATGTCCGGTTCAGCGGAATCTTTCCGGACAAAACCCGCCTTAGGAGCCGGCCCCTGTTTATCAATCAGTTTTTTGATCGTCTCCAGGCATTCAGTGTCATTTTTCATTTTATAATCGGTAACCCCGCTGATTTCCGTATGGGTTGTGGCCCCTCCAAGGGTTTCATTATCTACATTTTCTCCGATTGCCGCTTTCACCAGGTAACTTCCGGCAAGAAAAACACTTCCGGTGCCATCCACAATCAGGGCCTCATCACTCATAATTGGCAGGTAAGCTCCGCCGGCCACACAGCTACCCATAATCGCGGCAATTTGCGGAATTCCTTTCGCGCTGATGACCGCATTATTCCGGAAGATTCGTCCGAAATGTTCTTTATCGGGAAAAATCTGGTCCTGCATCGGCAGGTAAACGCCTGCTGAATCCACCAGGTATATAATCGGCAGATGGTTTTCAATGGCAATTTCCTGGGCCCGTAAATTCTTTTTAGCAGTCATCGGGAACCAGGCACCGGCTTTCACAGTGGCATCATTGGCAACAACCACACACAAACGTCCGCTTACTTTACCGATTCCGGTAATCACCCCGGCTGATGGACAGCCACCCTCTTCTTTGTACATATCATAGGCAGCCCATAAACCCAGTTCATCAAATTCAGAGTCTTCATCCAGCAAAAACCGGATGCGCTCCCGTGCTGTCATTTTACCTTTTTTATGTTCTTTTTCTATTCGCTTGGCTCCCCCGCCTTTTTTTATGGATTCTTCTTCTTTCTGAATAGTTGTCAATAACTCTTTAAACCAGCTATTTTCCATGATGCAGTATTTTAAATTCTTTTTTATGCGTTTGATAATACTGATTGTTACGTTCACGTTCCATACATGAAAATACCGTTCGAAAAATGCGTATTATTGAGAAATCAAAATAACTGATTATGCACCGATTATCTTTCTTACTCCTCACTCTCTTTTTTATTTCAATAGCGGATGTTAATGCTCAAAGACGTGCCACATACGAATCATTGCTCCAGAGGTCCGATCAGCCTTCTGCCTACGTGGGTAATCTCTATCTGCCTGTAAATGATTCAACAGCAATCTTCGGAGCTTTTTTCAGGCTTGATTATGATTTTCTCCCTTTTTTGAGAAAACGCCCGAATGTAACTCCCCCCTCTTCTGAAATGGAATATTATGCGCCTGTGCGGATGGGAGTTGAGATTTTTGAAGGAAATATTCCCGGTTCAAGAAGAGCGAGACAGAATGCGGTTTCACTTTTCCGTGACAGTTTTCGGGATACCCTATGGGTAGCCGAATTCGAGGAAACTACCTCCCGGTTAGAACATGCCCAGGGACTTGTGCAGACAGAATTAACCAGCGGCAATTATCATTATGAATTGCAGCTGAGCCGGGGTGAATCTGTCAGGGAATTACCGTCGCGCCGGTGGAACATTACCATACCCGATTTCAGTAATTTTGAATCCGCGGGGATCACACTTTTAGATAATCTTGAAGTTTCCGATAACCAATTGTCAGCCAATCTTTTAAATTATGGTGATAGTGTTCTGTACGGGCAGGATTACAGCCTGCTGATATTACTTCCGGTTAATACTGATAACCTGAAACTTTCGGTATATCAGATGCAGCCTGGAAGTGAAACCGAAGCAAGGGAAAATGCTCTTTTTGAAGCACCGGTTTCCTCAGAAAATACCTTCAGCGGAAGCAGCGGAAACCTGGCTCGCAGTAATGAAGATATTCAACTTTCCATAGCTGTGGATGAATCGGGTGAAAAAACCTACCGGTATGCATATATAACCGTTCCAAATAAAGACTTTGAAAATGCAAGGTATAAACTGGTACTTGGCAGAGATGGATCTCAGGATCCTGTAGCAGAGCGAATTGTCAATTCGCAATGGCTGGATATGCCTGTAAGCCTCTACAACCTGGATGTTGCAATCAGTATGATGAGGTTCATTGTTGATGATCAGGAGCTGCGAAGAATAAGCTCCGGCTCAACATCTGATAAAGAACGAAAGTTCAGAGAATTCTGGGCCGAACGTGATCCCACTCCGGATACAGAATTCAATGAGCTGATGGATGAATATTACAGCCGGATTGATTATTCATACCAGAATTTTTCATCCATGCAGACCCCCGGCTATGAAACCGACCAGGGACGGGCTTACATTTTATATGGTCCGCCTCAAAATGTAGAACGTCGTTTCCCAACCAACAGCCCCACCCGTGAAATCTGGGAATATGGAAGCCGGACACTCATATTTGAAGCAACATCCGGTTTCGGTGATTTCAGGCTTGTATCAGAATCATAAAATCAGCCTTTATCCGCTCAATCGTAAAGGATTTTTTAACATGTAATCTCCCGCGAACGCTTTGTCTGATAACGACAGTTTAGTATTTTCCGGCATGACACCGACAATTGCCATCAGCATGGGAGATTACAACGGCATCGGGCCGGAAGTCCTGCTTAAGTTTCTATCCCGGGCAGACCTGTCGCTTTCCATTCCTGTTATTACAGGCCATCATGAAGTGATTGAGTATTACGCCGGACTTTTTAAATTGGATCTGCCCATAAAACCGGCCGGGAATTTTGAAAACCTGAAGCCGGGAAACATCTATATTCATGATGTTGTAAAAAAAGAGTCCATCGAAATTCATCCGGGCAGGCTTTCCAAAAAAGCCGGAAAAGTATCCATGAAAGCTGTGGATAACGGGATTTCATTGTGCATGCAAAATATATGTGATGCTCTTGTAACTGCTCCTATTTCAAAAGAAGCCATTCATAAGGCAGGATATAACGTGCCGGGGCATACGGAGTTTCTTGCGGATAAAACCGGCACAAAAGATTATATGATGATTATGGCGGGCGGGAACCTTCGTGTGGGGCTGGCAACCGTACATATCCCTGTAAAAAAAGTAGCCCCTTTAATAAATGAAAACGGGCTGATCCGATACCTCAGAATACTGAATGAAAGCCTGAAAAATGATTTTAGTATATCATCACCCGAAATTGCAGTGCTGGGCCTCAATCCTCATGCCGGAGACGGCGGGGTTATTGGTGATGAAGAACAGACAGAAATCATCCCTGCCCTGCAGAAAGCTAACTTTAACGATATAAATGCAAAAGGGCCTTTTGCCGCAGATAGTTTCTTTGGAAAAAAAATGTATGAAAATTTTGATGCTATACTTGCCATGTATCACGACCAGGGGCTGATTCCTTTCAAAACCCTTACGTTTGGAAGCGGTGTGAATTTTACGGCAGGATTACCCATTATACGAACCTCACCGGACCATGGTACCGCATTCGACATTGCAGGACTTAACCGTGCCGATGATGCCTCGTTTCAGGCAGCTTATAATCTTGCAGTTAGTATGGCGGTAAACCGTTTGAAAGAAATACCCGGATGAATCCAGCTGTGAAAAAAATACCAAACTATTCTGTTCTTGCGGATATTTATGATGACGTGATGAGAGACGTGGACTATGAAACCTGGACTGATTATATAGATGAAATAATTATCAGGCATCAGCCTGAAGCTGCCGATGTCCTGGAACTTGCCTGCGGAACGGGAACCATGGCTCTTTCACTCGAAGAGCTGGACTGTTATAATATTGTGGCCACGGACGCTTCCCCCCAGATGATATCAAAGGCACGTGAAAAAGCCGATCTTGTGCATTCCGGAGTGGAATTTTTTACCATGAATTTCCTGAACCTCAGATTAGATCGTAAATTTGATGTTGCCTATATGGTTTTTGACAGTCTTAACTATTTGCATAATGAAGAATCGATTATCGACTTACACCACCAGGTAAAACAGGTTCTGAAACCGGGAGGTATTTTTGTTTATGATTTTACTACGCCACGGAATTCACGAAAAGCCATAAATTATCTGAATAACGAACAGCGTCAGGTTGATAACCGCTACAGGTATCACCGGGAAAGTTCCTATTCCGCCAAAGAAAAAATCCATACAAACAGGTTTCATATAGAAAAGCTGGATCAACAAACTCATTCTGCAGTAGAAACTTTCCAGGAGCAGCATCGTCAGCGAATTTATACCTACAAAGAGATCGAAAAAATTGTAAAGAAAACCGATTTCACTATTTTAGATGCGTATGATGGATTTGAACTTAAACCTGCTCACAAAAGAAGCCTTAGAATTACAATGGTATGCCTGAATGAATGAAAATGGAGTCATTGAATTACGAAATGTATCTGTCACCTACGACTATCACAGGGTTTTAGACCGGATAAGCTTTTCTCTTGAAACCGGTGAATTTTGTTATGTGATTGGGAAAACCGGGTCCGGGAAAAGTTCATTTCTGAAATTACTATACCGCGATATTCATCCCGATGAGGGTATGATTCATGTTGCGGATTACGATGTAACCTCTATGCCCGACCGCCGGGTACCCTACCTGCGCAGGCGGCTTGGAATTGTATTCCAGGATTTTCAGCTTCTGGACGACCGGGATGTTTATGAGAATGTGGCTTTTGCACTTCGTGTAACCGGCCAGAAAAAAAGATTTATCAAAAACAGGGTGCTTGAGGTTCTCGGGCTGGTGGGACTCAGCCATAAACGCAAAGCCATGCCTAATGATCTTTCAGGTGGTGAACAGCAGAGAGTGGTTATTGCCAGGGCTCTTGCAAATGAGCCGCGCCTGTTACTGGCTGACGAACCTACCGGGAATCTGGATCCTGAAGCCAGCAGCTCCATTATGGAATTGCTGAAACAGATTAACAACCGCGGAATGGCCGTATTAATGGTAACACATGATTATGATGTGGTTCGAAAATTCCCCTTCCGTACCGTCCAGGTGAAAGACGGCAAGCTGAATGAGATAAAGGTGTTGTGAGACGTAATTTCCCTTTTAGCCCGGTAGCTCGTAAGCGGCGTAATAAGAAGCCGTGCAAATCTAGTAACCTGATGCGCCGCCTTCTATGAAAGGATCTTGTCATGCCGAGAGATAGACTGCCGGTGATTTTTCCGGCAGGCTGTTACCGAGGCATCTCCCTTTTATTGGCTGGAGTTTATAAAAACCCCTTCGTATTTATTCATCGCTTTTAATGAACCCATTGCCTCGGGGCTGCTGCTGCCTGGCCGTTTTCCCCGGGTTGCATCCGCTTGGGTTCTCCCCGGCATCGTTCAGCGGCGTTAATAAATATTCTCATGCCTCGATACTCTGATACGCCGCCTTCTATGAAAGGATCTTGTCATGCCGAGCAACTAATTTTGTCCAAAAGCGAGGCAACACTATTTAAAAGGTGACAGTTCAAAAGTCCCCTCTCGAGAGGGGATTTAGGGGTGTGTCCTTTGAGCAAAAATTGCAGATTAAGCCAAAAAACACGCTTTTTTACAAATCTGTCACTGGTAGAAAGACTGCCGGTGATTTTTCCGGCAGGCTGTAACCGAGGCATCTCCCTGTTATTGGCAGGGGGATTTAAAAATCCATTCCCTCCACTGGAGATTCTTCGCCGTCACGGAAAAGCACCTTGAGGCTCTGAATGACATGGGTAATCACGAGTCGTGAGAGCGGCGCAGAACATTCGTGGCTATGACGGATTACCCAGGGACGCCGCTATAAATAATAGGGAGTACCAGATTTTCACGTCCTTTTAACGCTCCTTAAAAATTTCTAAAAGTCTCAAAAAAATCAGGAACATTATTCTGAGTTAACCGTTAGAAAATATCAGTAATGTTATGGTTTAGTATTACTAATGTACCCCGAAAAAGCCAACGTAGAAGAGAAGTCCGGTTGATAGCCTGGCTTCTCTTTTTTTTATGCCATTCGGTATCAACGCTTTATGCTACTCAACTGAAAATCTAACCGGATATTCTACATAGGCGGAACCCGGCCATGCTGCGGCTGGATGGTTACCTCTTCCACCAGGCTTCGCGGTGAAAATTCTGTCAGTGTAACCAGCAGTGATGCAATGTCTGTGGGGTTTATAAGGCGTTCAGGACTCATTTTTGATTCATGCCACGACGGGGAATGGGTCTGCCCCAGGTTAATTGCCGTTACGCCAATATCAGTATGCTTCAGCTCTTCACGAAGGGATCGGGTATAGCCCAATAGTGCATGTTTCGCGGATGAATAGGCCCCGCTTTCGGCCAGTCCCCGGAGTGCCCCTACCGAGCTGAAATTCACAATAAGAGCACGGTTCAGGTTTTTCAGATCCGGTAAAAACCGTTTCACGATATTAACAGCGGTAAACAAATTCAGATTGATCTGTTCCTGGAAATCTTCACCGGATGTATCCTGCAAAGATTTGATCAGAAAACTTCCGGCGTTGTTGATTAAAATTCCCGGGGATGGAAAACCTTCAGGCAGAGTTAACGCGGCCGTTTCTTTTTCGTTTGTTGCATCACAAACCAATACACATACATCATCCGCTCCCGCCTTTTCACACAGATCTTTTGTCTCGTTCAGGTTTTTTTCATTCCGGGCTAACAGAATAAGCGGATGGTGAGTGGTTGCGGCAAAGGTAATTGCAATGCTTCTTCCAATCCCCTGGCTGGCGCCTGTAATCAGGACAGATGATTCGTTATAGGTCATGTATCAAAAAAAATTTAGATTTGTACCCGTTTCTTATACGCAACTAATTGCCATGATAGAGTACCGGGTTTAAGAAAATTCAGATGTCAATGACATCGAAGAATTCAGCAATGGTTTTTATCTCTGCATCACCAATTTTCTCCAGTACTAATAAATCTTTGTCTCCGGTTAGCAAATAATCAGCCTTTCCATCAACTGCAAGAGATAATAAAAAGTTATCTCCCGGATCCCGACACTTCAGAATCTCAGAAGTAACATTTACAAATTCTGCAACTTCGTCAATGGTTTCCAAAAGCTCCTCCAATTCATTTTTGGAGATATACTTTCTGAGTTTCGGACGTTTTGCAACAGCTATAAATTCTTCAAGAAGTTCCTGACTGAATAAGAGTTTACATTTTTGCTTAAACAATAACTCATCAAGCTTCTCATATTTACTGCTGATCAAAAAGCTAATCCATAGATTGGTATCGAGGATAAGGCGCATGTTTACTTGTTGGATCGCCTGGAGCGGACGACATCCACTTCTTTTGCGATCTCATCTTCACCCGGAATATTTGCTGATTGGGATCTGAGTTTTTTCAGAACTTCAGAAAAGTCGCTCCCGGCAGATTTTCGTATCGCGATCAAATCTAAATCAGCTAAATCTTTAAGCAGTTTTCTGGCTTTAGGATTTAATATGTCAATTTTTAATGTTTCCATGTTTTTAATGTACAAAATTGGCCTTGAATCGAAAAGCTTAACAAAATTCCTGATGTGATTATTCAGCATAGTACGTGTTACGGAACATCCATAAACTTATGCGTCTGAAGGCTGATTCCCCACTGAGGATTTTTTTTAACATAGTCCACAATCAGTCTGATGGAAGATGGCGTTTCCCATTCAGGCTGCAAAAGCAGGCGGGTTGAAGGCGGGCATTTTTTGGCATTTTCCTCAGCCCATTCAATGTCTTTATTTTTCAGAACCACCACTTTCAGTTCATCGACATACGGGAAGTTTTCGTCGAGCGGTTTTTTAAATCGTTTTGGAGAGAGAGTCACCCAGTCGAGCCGGCCGGAGAGCGGTGACGACCCGCTTGTTTCGATATGAACATCCAGGCCTTCCTGCTTCAGGCGGATGGTTAAAGCTTCCAGGTTATGCAGAAGAGGCTCCCCTCCTGTGATCACGGCAAATCCTGCCCCGCTTGCCGCCGCCCGTTTCACAATATCACCGGTCCTGACTTTCGGATGTTTTTCTTCATCCCAGCTCTCTTTTACATCACACCACCAGCAATTCACATCGCAGCCTGCAGTACGGATAAAATAAGCCGGTTTACCTGTATGCGCACCTTCCCCCTGGATGGTGTAAAAATCTTCCATCAGCGGGTACAGAACATCATCCAGGGATTCTGAAGATGTCTTTTTAACCATATCTTTTTCTATTTTAAACATCCTGGTCTGTGTATTCCACCCAGCTGGTTTCGGTTTCCCATACGGTAACCGTTAATTCAATGTTATCCGGGATCCGGCTTTTCGTTTCTTTGTGGATATATTCGGCAATTCGTTCAGCGGTCGTAGGCACGGGAACGGCCTCATTAAGTACCGCATGATCCAATCCTCCTTTTTCGGCATCGGCGGCCGCCCATTTCAACTCCTTAAAATCACAAACCATATCCGGGGTTTCCAGGTATTTGGATGGATTCAGTGTATTGGATTTCGCCGTAATATGCACTTTGTACGTATGGCCGTGCATCCTGCCGCATTTGCCGTCATAGCCGTCAATAAAATGAGCGGCGTCAAACTTAAATTCCGTATGTAATTTCCAGGTTGGCATTCTTTGTTAACCGGTTTCAAAAATGTCTCTCCGGTAACCGGAAAGACCTGCCTTTTGGCAAGCCTTAAAATTAAGGAATTTTCAGAACCTTTACAGAAAGTTGTTGAAATTCATCTGCCGGGGTTTGTGACGGCCCGATTCGGTGAAATGGTTTGTCTGCTGTTTTGTGGTTGGCTTTTTACCGGACCGAGAGATTGATTGATTCAAGGGGTATATTTTTAATTGCATAACGGTCTGGTGTTTCTGCTGCATGACAATCATGTATGAATGTGAGCAACAATGGCTTGCGCATCAGTAGGAAATGCTTGTTATATAGCGCTTGAGCATTGGGTTTAAAATGGAAACTCTTTATGGCCATGTCCATCAACTACTTCTTCTATTTTTGCAATTACTTCTTCAGATGGATCCAAAATTTCTTTTTGAATATTTTCTACGAGGGCTACTTCTTTTGGATTATTATGACTTGTTACATCGGACACTTCTGTCAAATTCCGAATTTCGAGCTTTCTTAATGCTTTCGAATAATTTTTAGATAAAGTACTATCTAATTCTTGAATCTCTTCCCAAGTCCTGATATTCTTAAGTTCATTATTTTCTTGCCAACCTGTTCCCAATTTATATCTACCTGTATCCATTATATACTGAAATAGTAATATTTCTTCATCTGTTAATTTCTCAAGAATTAATTGATCAAAATTTACAGATTTATTTACCTTCGATTTAGTTGAAATCTTTACTTGCTTGGTATTTGTTTCATTTTCTTGAAAAGTATTTACTAAAGGCTTTTTATCTTCAACTGAACTATTATCTACTCCAATATCCTCAGCCACAGTGCTTTTATTACAATTTTGTTTCCGAATTGATTCTACTCTTGATATGAATTCACGAACTTTTTGATTTATAATTACTGGTTTATTAGAAATGCTGAATTGCTTCTTTAATGATTCAATAAAATCCGTAATTCTATCTTGATTATTAATAAAAAATCCAATTTCCCTTGGATCTAATGCACCATTCTGAAATTCATAGCTATCTAATTTAAAATTTGGAGTAAAAATCATTGAGTGTTGATTTTCAACTATCCAAGCTGCCCCCATCTCATTTAAGCAAGCAACACTCGTATAATAGTCAGGTGACAGTAAGTATAAAACGTGAGGTCCTTCGCTAATTCTGTCCTTCAACCAATTGAAAATATTTTGGCTTATTGGGATTCCATATGCATCATTGCTTGTAAAAATTATGTGATCTCCGTTAATACCTACTCCAGTTAGTAAGTCAACTAATGCATTACCATATTCTACATCCTTAGAAGAATGTGAAATAAATATTTTCATTGATAGATTTTTTATTGATTTCGTTAAGCTTTATTGCGGTTTGGCAATTCTGCTGCTGGATGCCCAACAAATATAGTCGGCAAGAAGCCTGAACCTGTCAACAGAAAACACTTGCTCAAGTTATAAAACTGTTTCTATTTACCAGTTTCTTTTTTCTTCATTTCTGGTTTACCAATTTTCTTTAGTTTTTCATTAATCTCATTTCTTCGTTGTTTTAATTTCTTAGGTTGAACAAAAGTGAAGTCAAAAAGTGCTTCAATAACTTCAATTAACCATTCAGCTTCTCCTGGCTCAACTGATACAATTTCTCCAGTGTGTTTATCTTTCGTTGGATGCGCTGCTAAATTTCCTAAGTTTCTGATAGCATCAACAGCATCAGTTATATGAGTTGGAATTCCCGGTAGCTTGATAAAAGCATCTATTTCACTTGAAAGACTTCCTTTTTTGACAATGTATTCATCTCTGAGCATCATTTGTAACAATCTTCTACTTAATGCGGCAGATGCTTTTGGGCTTGCAGAAAGTACTTTAAATGCTTCTTCATAATCTTCAAGATATTTGGGTGGAATGTAATCTATAAATTCAAACTTGTTCTTGTTTGGGTATATTAGCTTTTCATTTATGATATCATCTACTATACCATCTCCGTATTGAGACAAATGAAAATCACAAAATGAGTAATAGACAACATTTTTATCACACAATGATCATAAATCAAAAAAATGTCCCTGATTGTTATCCGCATGGAATTCTCCAATTGGGCCTTCATGATGCCATTCAAATTTTACAGAAGTAGAACAATGAGGACAAATCATTTAGAATATGTTTAGTTTTATAACGGCCTTGCAAATAAGCGGCGCGGCTAAGTACTCGAATGTAAGAAACTAAGCGCAATCCGCTTGATTTGCTTTGTCATAGCACAAGTAATATAACAAATTATAAAGTACTTCTTTCAAGACTGAATGTGTATAATTTACCCATCCAAATGCTTTTCATTTCAATTTTTGGTTTCGATAAAACATATATGAATTTATCTTCAAAAAAGTTATTTAAATTATCTTCATATCGAACTTTAATATTTAATTCAAAGTACTCTTCAAATCTATTATAGTATTGTTCAAGTTTTTCAGTCTCTGCTGACTCCAATAAAATTATGGTAAGAATGAGTGCCAATTGAAATGACCTTGGTAATCTAATGATTATTTCTTCGTCTTCCTGTTGGTTGATTGGGATGAGATAATCATATATTTCTTTAAAATTAATTTGGTATGGGTGATTACCAGCAATAAATTTCCCATACTTTTCATCTGGTTGAATCCAGCATGAATTTTGATTTATTTCCATATCTAAATCAATCCCAAAAGTTTTAAAATCTTTCTGAATTGTCTGGAAATATTCTTCATAATTAATATCAGCTATTAATTTCACCGAAATATTTTTTGCTAATCCTTGACCTATATTCCTCAATAATATATTAAGTATTGATGCATCTGAGTTTAAAGCTTTTTCTTTATTTGTAGAACAGAATACACGAGGAACCTCATTGGTATATTTGCAAAATGAGTAAATCTTAAAATTTGATGCTATAATAATAGGTTGGTACGAAATAGATCTTTCAATTTTCATCTCTCTCAATGTCAACCAAATTACAATTAATGTAGCAACAGTGGCCAATGCAACTATTGAGTTGATAATTGTTTCAATATGGATATCACCAAACAATTCCATTTTCTGAAAAATTTATAGTAATAGAATGGCTTACGATAATAATTAGTGTCATTCATTTTAAAAGTATTCAATTGACAAAAACTTGTAAGCCTCAACAGCTTCAATTTCCTCAGGTTCTTGCTGATCTTTAGGCTTTTTGTAAACAATTTGATCAAGTTGCCTATCAGGATCGTAGAAAAAAACATTTTCTTCTTTCAGTTTGCTAAAATAGGAAGATTCAGCAAGTAGATTTTCATTATTAGGTGTAATCCAACCCTTGAATGTTGCTTCGTAAACTAACAACCACCAATCATTTACTAGTCCCTCTTCTGAAAATTCGTTTTTAAAGTGATCTGTACTAATACTCTCAACAATTAGATTATTTTGTAATAAATCAAATGCAATAATTATTGATATGATATCAGAGGATTCGAAAATTTCTTTTGCTTGTGGCTTGTTTATTCTGATCTTGAATGACTTCGCAATCCAAAGTGCCCAAGCAACTTCGTAGTGGTGGCCTCGATATACATGGTCATCAATAATTTGATGAATGAATTTCTTAAGCCTTCTCTTGTTTACCCATTTTTCATAAGTAAGCAAAAACCTACAAATATCTGGTAATGTTACTGGTTCAGAAATTCCAATTTTAAATAGTAGTGATTCAAAGAACTGCCAATTAGATTTAAATATCTTGGAATAAATAAGCTTTCTGATTGCAAATTTTAGAACTGAATCGTTTGGATTCTCTAATGTCAGTTTAAATGCTAAACTGACGAAGTTTTTAATATCTGTTTTTTGTCCTTTCTCATTATGTCTGATATAAAAAGTAGCAAGTTGAACACTCCAATCAGATACAAAGGGATATGGTAGTTTCTTTATCTCTGTTTTCTGTTCGTTAATATCAAGACTATAATCTGTTAGAAGTGATTGAAAAAATTTAAAAACTCGTTCCGCTTCTGCTTGCGAGTTGAAATAAAAGTAACAGTCGTCAACGAATCGAAAACCTGTTAAAGAAAACTTTTCCTGAAGAAAATGATCAAATGTACAACCAAGAATTTCAGAAATTACTCTTGAAGTATCAGGACCAATTGGTATTCCTTTTGTTTGTCCACTTTGACCGCCTCGTATAGCCTTGTCAAGTAAATTACCATACAGTTTAAAATTGTTGCGGTTTTCTGGTGCTTTGGCAATTTCTTTGGTATGAATTGCCCACGGTATAGAATGGGTGTAAATATTTGGATAGTATTTTGATATATCAGTTTTCAATTCAAATTTTTTGTCAAATGATTCTTCTAGGCAGGCATCTTTGAATTCACCGAAACCCATTTTTGATGTTAGCGCTCTTTCGCTTGTTTCATCATAAATAGGTGAGCTAGCAGATATACTCGATTTATTAAATATTTCTTGAATGTCTTCCCAATTATCCAAAATTACTGAACACAATTCGATTTGATGTATTGGGTTGGGTAGGCCCATAAGTCTCCTAGACAAACCAACTTTGGGTGTAGAAAAAACTGAACAAATTGTTTCCCGAAATTTCTTCTTTGCACCTTTATTGAGGGAATCAAAATGTTTTTTAAGCTGAGAAGCTTTATTGCCAAGTTTTTCTGTGTTAAATGCAGGTGGTAATTCAATTGGGAAGTAACCCTTTCCAACTAATTTTTCAATTTCCATTTTAACAATTTTTCTGTTGGCGATTTCTAAATATTTAGGATATATGCTATAACATATATTTATACTCTCAAATTATTGAGTATAATGCTTCAGGATGATAGGCAAATCAACTTTTAAGTCCAAAAGAAGCACGTATTTACCCGGTTACATTAGATAAAAGGAGGAAATAAAAAGATCGGATAAAAATTTTATCCGATGTGAGGAAAGGAAAAAAACAGAGGAAGGCTTTGGCAGTTAACAGAAAACTTTATCGGGTTGTCAATTGATCAGTTCTTCTGTTCCCATAACCGGACTCTTCCAGGAGCTATCGCACCTGCCTGTACTGACGTTTCGGAAGGCAGGCTCTGGAAGGTCCTGTTTCCTCTGTTTTATTCAAAAAGAGCTTTTAGTTTTTCCGCCTGGTCTTCGGTCAGGCGGTTCTGTTTTGTGGCAATCTGAAGGGCTTCTTTTCCCAGTAACTGGTAAAGACGATGGTGTTCCGGATTTTTTTTCAGTACATCCAGGTGTTCTTTTACAGATACATCATCCCCTCTCGATACCGGGCCGGTAAGAGCTTGGTCGATTCCAAGATCAAATACATTGGAGAGTGTTTGCCGGATCAGCGGCTCAAGAATATTTAAACCATTGCCGATCCCCTCTTCTCTCAGCAGATTTTCAGCAGTGCATAGTAGTGCAATCAGGTAATTCGAAGCAAAAACCGCCGCAATGTGCAGCGCCTGCTTTTGCCCGGAATCCAGCGTTACCGGTTTTGCACCCATTTTATAGATAATTTGTTTGAACTGACTGGTCAGTGCCTCGTCCCCTTCCAGGCTGATGTGTATATCCTGCAGCCTTTCTTTTTTGTCTCCCCTTGTAAATGTCTGAAGCGGATGGATGGAGGCAACTACGGCTCCTTTATCTGCCAGGGAACGGCACACGCCGGAGGTCATATTTCCTGAACAATGAATGACGGATTTCAGGCTCCAGTTCAGGGGAATTTCGGAAAGTTTTCCACTTATTTTGGAAATCAGGCTGTCGGGTGTGGTAATAAAGATCCAGTCACCCAAATCTGATGCTCCTGAGGGAAAAGAAACCGGAGCGTCAGAAAAATCTCCTGAATCTTTATCAAAAATAAAACCCCGGCTGCTGTTCCAGTACGAGCTGACAGGAAATCCTTCGGATAAAAAAAAGTCCAGCAAAGCAGAACCTAAAGCCCCGGTTCCTATAATTGTTATTGCCGGACGATTTTCCATTTATCCATACATGGGTTGTTTCTGATGCATCACGGCAAAACCTGTCAGCAGGTTGTGCGGAGATGATGTTTTATCAGCCAGGGATTCAAAATGGAGTTTCAGCCCCCATTTATCGGCTACAATCAATCCGGCTATAAAAGCACCCAGGCCTTCAATTGATGAACTGCCGGTATTCAGGTAATTCATCAAACCGGAAAGATTGTCAGATTCGTTTAACGAAATCACGTTTTCGAATTCTTCCTTATGTGAGGGTTCCAAATCGCAGCAAATAACCAGTAAGGCATTTTTTGAGGCAAGAATTTCCTCAAGTGCAAATGCCAGTTCCTTTACAATAAAAGAATTTTCATCGGTAATTTGCATGCTTAATACAGAAAAAGAGTCCAGGCTGCACTGCAGCATCATCAGCTGATCGTACAGGCTCAGTTCTTCATCAAAAGCGGCATCGTCTATGAAAAAGTCATCATCTTCATCACAGAAGTCGTTCCGGAGTTTATCATTCGCCATCACTTCACCCAGTTTTGTCTGAATGGATTTGAATGAAGGCATGGGAAGTTTTTTTTCTGCACTGCCCGGGTGAGATTCAATAATCACCACCGTATCAAAATCAGATTTATCAATGCGGGCATATGAACTGCATACCTCATCGAAATTCTGATCTGTAATTTGCCGGGGTGAGAATAAAATTCGTACCGTTTGCTCGTTACTATCCTGACGGAATTTTGCGCGTTTCAATCCTTCGCTGATCTGCCCGCGGCTGAAAGATGTAATATCCATAAATAATTATACTAATGAAGCGGCTTGTTATGGTAGCAAATAGAAATCCAATGTTCTTTATGCAGGAAGCTACAAATTTTTGCAATTCTTCCCCCATCAAATTCAACATCGAATAAAGAATTCTCTCTTTGATCTATTTTCACACTTTTCATCGGTTTTCTCAAGCCTGTTCCTATGCATTTAAGTGCTGCCTCTTTAAACGTCCATATCTGAATATGTTCCAGATTTTGGTATAAACTTTCTTTTTCACCGGGATGACGTATTCTCGAGGCCAGGCGGGGATGTACCTCCCTCCCGGTCATTTCCATATCGCAGCCCACAATCAGCCGGAGTGAAACAGCAGCTGAAATAGCGTCCCTGGTATGAGAAAAGCTCACCGAAATTTCCTCATCATTCACAAATGCTCTTGGTTTCTCATATTTCTGGGTGTGGATATCCATATCCGGAATGCCCATAAAGCGGTCTGATATTTTTTTAACAAACCGGCTCCCGGTTATATTCTCCACAACATCCGGGGCTCCGGAAATTTTTTTCTGTTTAATCAGCCCGTAAGCGGCAACAATATCTTCAGGCAGATCAGGGTGTGTTAATCGTTCCGGCAACAGATTATGTTTTTGATTATTGTTTTTGAAGAATCTACTATTTTGAACACGTTCTCACCACTTTTATTTTGGTGCGTCTGTATCAGGCAAAAGCGAATAAGCGTCAAAGCGTCATTCTGAACTTGTTTCAGAATCCCCAAACGTTGGTAGAAGCAGGAGATGCCGGAATTTCAGGCGTGGGTTTGTCACTAATTGAATGACCAAATCCAAGTCCCGCGAGGGACGGCATAAAGTAGCCCCGGACAAACCGCGGCAGCGGTGCCGTCCGGGGATTAAAAGACCCCACATTTTGAACCCCACTCGCTCTTTGAAGCTTTAGCGAAAGAGAGAGGCTGCAAATTATTTGAAGCTGATGAATAAATACGAAGGTGGTCTTGTAAATTTCTTAGAATCTTCAATCCGGGTGTTACTTTGCCTTGATGCAAAGTAACCAAAGATCAAGGCTGGGAATCATTTACGGCGTTCACGGCTGTTCCGCTGAAAGCCGGCAATGGTCCATCAAGTTTGATATGATAATCATGGTTCCCGGCCGGTATGCCGTCTTACTTTCGCGGATCAGCCTGGTTCACTTTTCCCGTAAATGCTTCCAAGGCCGGAAGGGCTCACAAAATGACACGGAACAATGTTTTAAGGTTTGGATACGGAATTTTCCGCCTTACGGATGTGGGTTTGTCACTAATTAAATGACCAAATCCAAGTCCCGCGAGGGACGGCATAAAGTAGCCCCGGACAAACCGCGGCAGCGGTGCCGTCCGGGGATTAAAAGACCCCACATTTTGAACCCCACTCGCTCTTTGAAGCTTTAGCGAAAGAGAGAGGCTGCAAATTATTTGAAGCTGATGAATAAATACGAAGGTGGTCTTGTAAATTTCTTAGAATCTTCAATCCGGGTGTTACTTTGCCTTGATGCAAAGTAACCAAAGATCAAGGCTGGGAATCATTTACGGCGTTCACGGCTGTTCCGCTGAAAGCCGGCAATGGTCCATCAAGTTTGATATGATAATCATGGTTCCCGGCCGGTATGCCGTCTTACTTTCGCGGATCAGCCTGGTTCACTTTTCCCGTAAATGCTTCCAAGGCCGGTATGGATGTAAGAATAAAAATTTCATGTCATCTGCCACAAGCCGCTGGAGCGCGTGCTCCATCCCGATGCATTTTATCGGGGCTTGATTCCCGGCCATTTCTTATAGGCCGGGTGGTTTCATTGGTTGAACATGATGTGAATCGGAGTTGTTAAAATGGTTTTCAGGTCGTAGATGATTTCTGGATGCTTTTCCAGTGCGGATTTATTCATTAATTAATTGACCGAATCCAAGCCCTGAAAGGGCGGCAGCACACAGCCCCGGGTAAAGCCGCGAAGCGGCTGCCGCCCGGGGTAAAAAGATCCAAAAAATCAGCCCCAAGGCGAGGGATGTGTAAAGGGCAATGAATAAATACGAAGGGGATTATCCGTAATTTTTATCAAAAGCGAATATCCGGGTGCTACTTTTGTCTTGATGCAAAAGTAATCAATGCCAAAGGAATCCCTTAGGGGAATTCAAGGCTGGGAATCATTTACGGCGTTGATAAGAAAAGGAGATGCCGGATCGGGGCCTGTCTTCCGGATCCGCCAGCTGGCAGCGCAGGCAGGTCCGGCATGACAAAATTTATATACGGAGTTATAAATACACTAATTGTTGCTTATTTTTAGACATTATTAAAACCGAACCCAGGTTTGTAATTACCATACCACGTTCCCGTCAATTTTTTGTATCTTTTCCTGCTTAAAACCTGAACAAAATAACCTGAAAATTTTATAAATGAGTAACGCTGAACCTTCTGTAAGCGAGCAACAGCAAATACGCCGTGAAAAACTCGATCAACTGAGAGAGCTGAATGTTAATCCCTATCCATACGAATTTGAGGTAACCCATCATTCCGCAGATATTCTGAATGATGAATCTCTCCTCACAGAAACTCCCGATCAACCCGAAAAAGCGGAGCGTGTGTCCATTGCGGGACGCGTGATGACCCGCCGGATTATGGGAAAAGCCTCTTTTTTCACCCTGCAGGATTCCAAAGGGGTTATCCAGGTTTATATCCGCCGGGATGATGTGGGCGTGGAGGAGTACAACAAGGTTTTTAAGAAACTGGTGGACATTGGTGACTTTGTAGGCATCAAAGGATTTGTGTTTAAAACCCGCACTGAAGAGATCACGGTTCACGCGGAGAGTTTTGAATTCCTGGGCAAAACCGTTCGTCCTATTCCCACCCCAAAAGAAGTGGAAAACGAGGAGGGTGAAACCGTTACCTATGATGCATTCGCCGATAAAGAGTTACGCTACCGGCAGCGTTATGTGGATTTAATTGTGAACCCGGAAGTTCGTGATGTGTTTATCAAACGGACCAAAATGGTCCAGGCCATGAGAAATTTCATGAACGAGCGGGATTACCTGGAGGTGGAAACTCCCATTCTGCAGCCGATTTACGGAGGCGCGGCCGCCAAACCATTTGTGACCCACCACAACGCGCTGGATATGGATTTATATCTCCGTATAGCCAATGAGCTTTACCTGAAACGCCTGATTGTAGGCGGTTACGACGGGGTGTATGAATTTTCCAAAGATTTCAGGAATGAAGGGCTGTCGCGGTTTCACAACCCGGAGTTCACCCAGGTTGAGCTTTATGTAGCTTATAAAGATTACAACTGGATGATGGACTTCATGGAGCAGATGATTGAGCATGTTGCCAAAACCCTTCACGGTTCAACCAAAGTGCAGGTGGGTGAAAATGAGATTGATTTTAAACGTCCCTGGCCCCGGATCCCGATGTATGAAGCCATCGAAAAAGAAACCGGGCATGACCTGTCCGGTATGGATGAGCAGGAAATTCGTAAAGTGGCAAAGGAGCTTCACCTTGATGTGGATGAAAGTATGGGCAAAGGAAAACTGATCGATGAAATTTTCGGTGAAACCGTGGAGCCAAAACTGATTCAACCCACGTTCATTACCGATTACCCGATTGAAATGAGTCCGCTGGCCAAAAAGCACCGCACCAAAGATGGCCTTGTGGAGCGGTTTGAAGCGATTTGCAACGGGAAAGAAATTGCCAACGCATTTACCGAGTTAAATGACCCGGTTGACCAGCGTGAGCGTTTCGAAGAACAGGCCCGGCTCCGTGCCGGGGGCGATGAAGAAGCCATGACCGTGGATGAGGATTTCCTCCGCGCCATTGAATACGGAATGCCCCCCACTGCCGGAATCGGCATCGGGATCGACCGCCTGGCGATGATCATGACCGATTCGGAGTCGATCCGGGATGTGCTGTTTTTTCCCCAGATGAGGCCGGAGTAAGGCCGGTTTCTGGGTGGCTGGGTGGCTGGATGGCTGGGTAATATTCCATAAAAGTTGAAGGTGCATCGATAGAGGACCAAATTTTGAATAATTTCAACCAGCATCAAGTAACCAGCACCCAATACTGATGAAAAGTTACAGAGATTTAGAAATCTACAAAATGGCTTATCGATTGGCTGTTGAAGTACATAAATTAAGCCTTACACTACCAAAATATGAACTTTATGAACAGGGCGGACAGGTACGCCGTTCAAGTAAAGGGGTTAAAGACGCTATTGTTGAAGGCTATGGACGAAGACGATACAAACAAGATTTCATCAAATTTTTAGTATATGCACAAAGTTCCTGTGACGAAACAATTGACCATCTGAAAATGATAAGCGAAATTCATTTTCCGGACTCTCCTTTAACCCATTTGAATAAAGAATATAATATTCTCGGCAAAAAAATTAACAAGTACATTCAATACGTAGAATCCAACTGGAAATAAAATCACCCAGCACCCAGCACCCAGCACCCAGCACCCAGCACCCAGCACCCAGCAACCAGCAACCAGCAACCAGCAACCAGTAACCAGCAACCAGCACCAAATGAACTTCACCTGGTACATCGCGGGGCG
>JBBEBD010000036.1:0-23655 GCA_040882525.1 Balneolaceae bacterium
ATTGCCGGGTCGATGATTACCGTTACAAGTGTTGTTTTTTCGATTACAATTGTTGTGCTGACACTGGCTTCAGGACAGTTCGGCTCCCGAATGCTTCGTAACTTTATGCGCGATACAGGCAATCAGATGGTTCTGGGTGTTTTTATCGCTACATTTATTTACAGCCTTCTGATTCTGAGAAGAATCCGCAATACCGGTGATTTTGAATTTATTCCCTACCTGTCGGTTACAGTCGGTGTTCTGCTTGCCTTTATCAGTGTAGGAGTATTGATATACTTTATTCATCATGTTGCATCTAAAATACAGGCTGAAAGTATTATAAACTTTGTTTATAAAGAACTCACGCTTGCTATTGACAGACTTTTTCCTGAACAGATAGGGATATTTAGCGGAAATGAAGAGAATCCTGAATCAGCACTGCCGGAAAAATTTGCCAGGGAAGCACAGTCTGTAAGAGCCGGTGAAAGCAATTATTTACAGGCTGTGGAAGATAACAGGATTATGGAGTTAGCCGGCAGGCATAATCTGATAATCAGGCTTCTGAACCGGCCGGGTGATTTTGTTATCAAAGGTGGAGTTCTGATGGAGGTATGGTCGCCGTCTCCGGTGCAGATTGATGATAATCTGAAATTGAAATTATCGGAGACAATGATTCTTGGTTTGCACAGAACCATTACCCAGGATGCTGAACATGGCATACACCAACTGGTGGAAATTGCCGTACGGGCCTTATCTCCAGGCATAAATGATCCTTATACTGCAATTAATTGTATTGACAGGCTTGCTGCCGGCCTCTCGCAGTTAGTTCATAAACAATTTCCAGCATCCTGCCGGTATGATGAAAATAATAAGCTGCGTGTTGTGGTTAGTACCACCTCGTTCGGTGGCTACCTGGACGCGGCGTTTAACCAGATCAGACAGAATGCAGACTCAAACCCGGCGGTGCTGATTCGGATGCTTGAAGTCATCAGCAGCATTGCTAAACAGGCATCAACTGAAGACCAATACTCGGTTCTGAGAGAACACGCACTTATGATTAAAAATGCCGGGATACACTCTATCAATGAAAAAAGAGACCGGGATGATCTTTGCGAACGGTTTATGGCCACTGAAAAATTATTGAATGATCGGCTGGTGATGAAATAAATTTCATTCAATCCGTTATTCTTTCCGCGGGAGTGGTAACTCTCTTAAATCACCGGGAATCACACCTATCTGCTGGAGAAAACCCAGTCGGTCAGTCTGTATCCACGCGTTGATAATTTTGTTGTCTCTGAATTGATAAATGGCAATCGCATGGTCTGTAACATGTTTTTGTGTAGGAGGAAAAATGTTCCTGAAAGTATCCGTATGAACACCCTGCCACGACCACCGCACCGTCACTTTATCGCCTTCCGCAACCAGATCTTCAATAGTCCAGCGGATGTCCGGGAATGCCCGGATGATGGACCGGAGGGACCCTTCAAATCCGGAGGGGCCTGTTTCGCCGGATATTCCTGTATAATCTTCATCAACAAGCTCTTTAAGCAGACTAAATTCCTGCTTATTCAGGCACTCCTCATAAAGCCTTCGGACAACCTGTTTGTTTTTTTCTGGCGATTGAGAGATTGTAGTTTTTTCCCGGTAAACGGCTCTTTCTATCTTGATATTCAGTCGGTTAAACATTTCAGAGGGATCAAATCCTTGTCTGTGATACTCGTTTTTTACGGCTTTTTTTGCACTTTCCAGGGCTTCATTACTTTCCCAGAAAGCCGTTGTTACAAAATTAAATTCACCCTCTCCGCCTGTTTGCTCATAGGCGGCCGTTTTTACGAAACCTGGTAAGGTTCTGATAAAATCCAGGTTAGTATCTAACCTGTTAATGAACTCCTCATTCGCCTCTTGGGGAACAATGAATTTGTCGATTAATATGGGTTGCATAATAAGATTAGTTGTGTTTGAATATTGTAACAGATAATCGCTGATACCAGAATGAAAACAACCGGTGCCGGCAATAATCAGTATGCCGGATAAAATGACCGCTTTTTGTGCTGATTTCATTTCTGAATCATTTTTTTTTATTCATCACAAATTAGCCGGAAGAATGGATCGGTAATTGTAAAAATTCACTCAATATTACCAGAAGGAGGGCGATCTGAAAAAATCTTTTGGTGACTGGCCGGTATAGAGCCGAAAATCTTTTATGAAATGGGGCTGGTCGAAATACCCGGCGGAATGTGCTATTTCCGTGAGATCCTTCTCTTTTGAATACGAATCAATTAAACTCCTGAATCTTATAATTCCTGAAAATTGTTTGGGTGAGGTTCCGGTTATTCGCCGGAATCGTTTCTCAAATGGATCACGGCTGATTGGAAGCTCAGTTAGCAGATTATCGATTTTAATATTTCCCTTAACAGATCTGATTTTCTGAATAGAGTGGAAGATCAGTGAATCGGCCCGTTGCTCATTTAATTGAGAAGCGAGAAACCGTTCAACAACAGCAACTCTTTCCCGGTTATTCTTTGTTTCGGAAAGACGCTCTTCCGTTTCATGTAAAATTCTCCGATCTGCCAGATTATCAAGAGAAACCTGCAAACCAAACAGCTCATGAAGTGGGTTGTTAAAAAACAGAGATGCCCCGCCTTCTTTAAAAATAACAAGAAAAGTTGCCGATTTTTTTGAATACCTGATCAGGCGTGATGAATTTCTAAGGCCCGAAATCAGCGACAAAGGCAGGTCGTTTACCGTCTCATTCTTTTTATCCTGAAATGTGACTTTTCCTCTTAACCTGAATGCCACTACAAGGGATGTATCCGGAAGGATACGATTTATTGTTCCATTATCACTTTCAATGATCAGAAAAGATTTGATGAAAGGCTTTAGAATATCAGATGGAGGAATAGACAGCGGATTCATTTGTTATCTGTTTTTTTTGGTGCAGAACAGAGTTTTTGTCAGCCGGTTAACCGGCATTTTTCAAATACTCATCCGAATGATTTATATGACAAAATAAGGCAGATGTATGATTAGTTGAAAATCAGGTGAAATATTATTTTTGAGATTCAAAATAATGCCGTTATGTATCCTAAAAGTTGTTTTAGTGTCTATTTTTTTTACCATGTATTTTTTTTGTAACATTCTGCTTGAAGAACTGTCTTTCTATTTAAAGAAGATTTAGAAAGTATCGATAGTAATCAGCAGTTTTTTTATAAATAAAATGTATGAGCTATGATAAAAAAAGGGCAATTTTTCGGGGCCTTGTTTTTTTTTCTCTTCTGCTTTCCGGTAGTATTTTTACTATATGGCCAGAATCAGGATTTAGATATTCAGCTGGAAGTTAACCCCGAGCTTTCGGCTTCTGAAATTGCGGATCTAAGCAAAATGGCTTCCGGTGAAAGAGTGCAGGGCCGCAACCTCTTTACCGTGCATTTATATAATAACAGCAGTGAAAGGGCAGACGATCTCTACCTTGATATTACTTTTAGTGCGGAACAGGAAGGTGTGATATGGGAGCTTCATCAGCGAAATAACCTTCCTTTTTTTATGAGACAGGGGCAATCGTATTTTGCCACAAATAATGATCTTGCAACCAACCAGATCAAAGGATTACCAGGAGATGTTACTATTGAATTTGAAGGTCAGTTTACCGAAAACGGCCATATGCTGATTAACAAGCTCCGGAATGATGCAGGACCTTTTCCGGGGGAATATGTAATTGAGGCAGGGCTTTACCGGAATAACAACAAAGAGAATGGGGGGACAGAACTCGCTCATACCTCTGCTACAATTCATCTATCTCTTACAGATTCACATCCGGGCCGCGGTAACTCACGGGCAAATGCACGTTCCGGACGTCCGCAGACCGGTGGTAACTCTCTTGTCCTCATAGGACCGGGTGACCATGTAAATTCCCGTCCACCTGCCAATATCTCCAATCCATATCCTGAATTCCGCTGGGAAGGTCCGCTGGAAGAGACCTACAGAGTGGTAGTGGTTGAACGGCAGTCCCGGCAGAATCCTGAAAGCCTGATTCAAAACGCCAGAGATACAGGGGCAAGCCATGCCGGCGAATCTGTAAACCTGCTCGAATTTGAAAAAGCCGATGTACTGATAGATGGAACCGGTTTCCAATATCCTTCATCCGGTGTGGCTCCGCTTGAAAACGGAAAGCAGTATTTTTGGCAGGTGTTTATGGGTGAAGATACAGCTTCAGAGATCTGGGCTTTTCGTTTAACCGGAGGGGGTGCAGGCGCGGCTGCTGCGGCTTCCGGGCGTGGAAATAACCTGAAACTGGAGGATCAGGAACTGAGGGAAGTACTGGCGGGTCTCCTCGGGATGAATGTAGTACGGGAACTGGAGAGGGGAAATTATGAATTACTGGATATAGAACTCGGCGGAGAACAATATTCAGGTGAAATGGCTGTCGAAGAACTGAACAGGCTGATTGAAAAAATCCGGTCCGGCCAAACCAAGATCAACAGAAATCAGAGACCATGAAACAAAAATTATTATACCGAATACCGGCTGTAGTTCTTGGCCTTTTATGTCTTGGCCTGGTATGGGCAGATATCGAAGAAGTGAGCAATAACCGCGAGCTGGCTATTGTACGCCGGCATATACCTTCTGTATTTATTAATAATGCAGAAAGAAATTCTGCGGAAATTGGAACCACGTTGTTTGATGGAGATACACTGTTCACCGATGCAGATGGGTATGCACTTGTGATGTTTATGGACCAGAGTATCACCAGGGTCCGTCCGGAATCTCAGCTTGTTATTCGTGGCAGTGTAAACGCAGACCAAAGTACCTTTACAAGAATTGATGTAAACGAAGGAGAAATATTCCTGAATGTAAACCGGCAGGGGAGCAGTAATGTGGAAGTTTCGACAACCCGTTCCGTTGCCTCTGTTAAAGGAACTGAGTTTGGCGCACGTTCAACAGGTTTCTATTGGGTTGAAGAGGGCGAAGTAGAAGTAACTGCCCGGGAATCGGGTGAAGTGGCTTCACTAACCGAACGGATGTTTGCCCAGGTTAGTCTCGATGGAATGGATATTGAAACCGGTATACTGACAGAAGCGCAGCTGAATAACCTGGCGAATGATTACCAGATATTGAATTCAGATATCATAGAACGCAAGCTGCGATTCCGTTTTATGGATGAAAATGGACAAATACGGGAAATCGAACTGGATTATTACGAATCTGAAAATTAAAAAAACGCCGGGCAGATTTGAAGAACAAAGAATTGCGCTTTGGGCTATACTTATGTCTGTTTGTTAGCCTGTCGGAATTGGTTGCTGCGCAATCACCTGTACGTCATATCCCGCCTACTTTTATTGAACGAGGGGAGACTGTACTCCTTGAGTTTGAAATGCAGCAGGCCAGAGACGACCAGGTAACTGAAGCCCTGTTGTTTGTACGAACCACAGACGGAAGTTCATATGACCAGCAGGAAGTGCGTTTTGAAAATAACCGGGCTTTATTTCCGCTTCTGATTGATGATCCTACGGTAAACAGTGTGGAATATTATTTTGAATTACACACCAGGGACGGCCGAATAACAAGATACCCCGATACTCAGGGAGGAAGCCCACCTGTGCGGCTTGATATTGTTGAACCCGAAACCGATTCGGCTCCTGAAGCAGATTTTATCGGCTATACGATCCTCTCGCCTGAACCCGGAGAGGTACTGGATGCAGATGACATACTGGTAGCTCTGACACTGTTCTATAATGAGGAAGATGTGGAGAACGGGACTTTTCATCTGAGTATGAATGGTGTGGATATTACTCAACAAGCGGAGATTACTCCCTATATGATACGATTCCGGCCCGATTCACTGGATGATGGTGAAAAGCGGCTTGAAGTGATATTTGAAAAAGATGACCGGAAATATTTGGTGGCGGGGTGGAATTTCCGGGTAGTGGCTGGAAGGGGAGCTGCCTGGAGTGATTTCGGTCCCAACCCGCAACGGCCGCCTTCCGGTGATATAGAACTTGGTGCCAGGAATCAGAAAGTAGCCGGTTCCAATTATGATGCTCTCACCGGCAGATTACAGCTTTCGGGCCGTAAAGGTGATCTGGCCTACTCCGCAAGAAGTTATGTTACCAGTCAGCAATCCAACCGCATGCAGCCGCAAAACCGCTATGAGGCCAGTGTGCGGTATGGAACCTGGTTGCATCTTCAGGCGGGCGATGTGTATCCCTACTTTAGTAATCTTTCTGTTTCCGGACGCAGAGTAAGGGGATTCCATGCAGACCTGGCCTTTCTTGATGAACGCCTGGAGGTTCAATTCCTGGCCGGAAGGCTGAACAGAAAAATTCCTGCCCTGTATGATAACATTGAATTTGAAGAAGAGATGCTGAACGGGGAAGTGGTGGATACTCTTTATACACTACAGTACAGTGAACAGGGCAGGGGAACCTATGCCCAAAACCTGATAGGCAGCCGCCTGGCTTACGGCGATCGCAATCGATTCCAGGTTGCTTTTCACGCGATGAAAATAGAAGACGATACTACATCACTCAATCTTATTTATGACTTTAATGATGTTTTGGGCCACAGCCAGAATCTGAATAGCAGTTTACGTCCGGCAGACATTCAGAATCTCGAACAAAATCCCGACAAATTGCTGTTTAATGGTGCGAATCCACAACCATCAGGAAACCTGGTGGCCGGAACCGAACTCACATTTACTCTGGATAATGAGCGGATTCAATTTTTCTCTGAAGGTGGGTTCAGCTTTCTCAATGAGAATATAAACGGCGGTACTTTGACCCAACAGAAGGCGGAAGAGCTGGGAATTGTTATGAACCAGGATGCTGAAACTCTGTTTGGCCGGCTTTCACGGCTGATTATTATTAACGAAAATATGTCCTCACCGCCATTCCGGTACCTTGAAAACAATCAGGGAGAGCTTGAAATGGAAACATTTTTCCCGGGTTCTGTTCTGGCAGGCGATTCACGGGTAAATCTCAGCTATTTCGATCACCAGTTTCAGCTGCGTTATCGATGGATCGGCCCCGATTATCATTCACTGGCAAATTCCACCGTCAGGCGGGACATAGCCGGTATTAATATCACCGACCGCTTCCGCGTTTTGGATAATCGCATGTATATCACCCTGGGTTATGAAAGTTTACGTGATAACCTGATGGATCAGCTGGTATCGACCCTGAGAACCCAAACTTACCGGAGCAGTGTCAGCTGGTATCCTGTGGACCCGGTCTGGCCGAGGCTGAATCTATCTGCCCGCTATACAAACTGGGATAACAACACACCGCGTTTTAATCCATATGTAGCTGAAACAGATCCCGACCTGGAAAATTCAGCCGTAAGAAATTACCGGGAGGAGAATGGAGAGTTTTTACCAGCACCATTTCCGCGGCTGCGCGGAACCTTTTCTGTAAATTTTTCAGGAACCCAATACTTTGAGATGTTCGATGAAGATCATCAGCTTAATCTCAGTTACGGCTATGCTCATACCGGCGACAGGTATTTTACTTATGGGGATCATCAAAACCAAAATCTCTCACTGCGCCTTTCAAGCAGGATTAATGAATTCAGTATGCCGCTTCGTGCACGAATTGGCTATTCAATAAATTACAGTGAATCAACCGGCGGCCTGGCCTCCGTAAGAATTCAGGGAGTAGATCTGGGAGCCGAAACATTTCTGATGGATGGAAACCTGAATCTGAGTATGGATCTTGCATTTACAGGTAACTATTTCAATTCACTTCCTCTGTTAGTTAATGAAGGTGAAGATCCGTTTATAACGGAAGATTATTTTTATGAACCGGGCAGCGAAGAAGAACGGGTTATACGGAAAACCAATGCCTGGATTGTACGGGCAGGAGCTGAATATGAATTTAATAACCGGCATGTGATTCAGGGCCGTGTAAATCTTACCAATGTAAACGATCCTCTGGAAACCGAAAGGGAGTTACCCAATGATCATATCATGCAGGTCAGGTATATTTTCAGGTTTTAACCGATGAACAGAAGAACAGAAGAACAGAAGAACAGAAGAACAGAAGAACAGAAGAACAGAAGAACAGAAGAACCATCGCCGGAAATTTGGACTTGATATAAATCCGGCTCCGTGGGAGCCTCCTGTTTATAGAAAACCCAAGGATATACAAAGATCCCCCCGGTAAGTATTTTTGAAAAATCAGGAAGCCTGAACCCGGGGGTTGTGCACGATATTCTGTATTGATTGATGAAATCCCTTCGTATCCGTCCTGATCTTTTTCAAAATTCCCTGCCTTGGGGAGGGTCATAACTGAGACTACATTCTATAAACAGGGCACTCCTCCGGAGTGGTTTTCAGTGATGAATCAATTTCCAGCAGAAGAGGGACAGAGGCAGTTTTACGTCAGTGAGCCATTCCGGGTATAGGTTACTACATGCCACAGGAGTGTTTTCTGCTTTTTGTGACTTCGAAACCCCTGCTTTTTTATAAGAGAATCTATATAACCGGAAGGAAACAGGTATGTTCGGAATTCACTGCCGCGAAGGCGGAACCAGAGATTGCCGAGCCTGGCAATCATTCCTGTAATGACTCTTTCGCGCGGATAAACAACCCCGTACAAGTATTTTGATTTTGAAGCGGTGGCCTGAATCAGTTTTTCAGGATCGGGATAACAGCAGATGACCCGGTCGAGAGTTACAATTTCGGCATCCGGGAGTTTGGAAGCCAGTTCAACCGCATCACCGTAATGATAGTCAGCACGTTCTGAAAGTCCCCTTTTTTCTGTTTCCATTCGGGCAGTTTCCTGGTATGAAGCTGAAGCATCCACATTCACAGCATGTTGTAAACCCTCTTTAAAAAGTTCCAGCTGTATCACACCGACACCACTTCCCACATCAAGCAGGGAAGCCTGATGAACCCCTGCCGAACGAATGGCATTTAAAAGCAGGGCTGTTGATTTTTTCGGCCCCTTTTTAAGATAATGCCTGAGATCTCTTTTTGCAGTTCTGTCGCTGAAAAAATCCCCTGCATCCCGGCAATGTCCGCAACAACTCATTATATAAAATTATTTTTTTGAAAATTCCTGGACACCAGCAGGTTACTAAACCTCCTCGAATATGCCAATATCAAATTTATTTCTCTTTTCTGCGGATTATCCAGTGATCAACCGACCATTTACCCGCTCCGTAGAAGAAGTACACAACGAGCAGTACCAGCACCAGGAGTGCAAATTCCAGGTTAGTGCCTTCACCCAGAAAGGCTTCCCTGCCGTGAACAAAAAATACGGCCCCCACCAAAACAGGGATCTGAATAGCGGTTGCAATCCGGGTGAGAACACCAAACATCAGCATCAGGCCTCCAACCAAATGTACGGCAACCACATAATGAGCGAGGACAAAAGCAGGAATCTGCATATTTTGTTCAATCATTTCATACACCACTGAAATGTTTTCTACAAAATAAAATCCCTTATAAAACAACAGGCCTCCTAAAAATATCCGCAAAAATTCAATCCAGTAGTGCCTGGTTTCAACCATTGTACTCTCTGCTGTGATTTGGTCTGTAAGCTGCATAAATCCCCCCGTTTCATTTATTGTATCTTCGGTTCTTTATTGAAATAACTCTTGTATAAAAAAAGGATTGTATGGGAATTTTTAACGCTGGATAGATCCAGGTCTCATCCGGACCCGCTATTATCCTGTATTTGCAGAATTTTATTTTGCTTTTAAATGGCATCAAGCTTATCAAGTGTCTTTCCAGCCAGCCAGTCTCCATCATCAGAAACACGATAATGATCGGCTGCCGAATGGTGAGGTATGAACATGTAATCCGTCAGACGAAAAAAAGCAATCGTCAGACGGGGAATTGTAATGCCGAGCCGGATCATTTATTTTGAGAGGAAAGCAATCAAAAAAATAATGTATGAGTCATTCCATTCAAACCGGACTGGTAGGTTATGGGAAATCCGCCCGTATTTTCCATGCACCCCTGATTGAAGCAGCGGAGGGGATAAGCTTTCGATCTGCCGTACAGCGGCACAGTGATAGTGTTTTAGACCAGTACCCGGAGGTCAGAGTCTATCGCGACCTGAAATCTCTCCTGAAAGAAGACCTGACAGAACTTGTAATTATTACCACACCCAACTATCTCCACTACCAGCAGGCGTTCGAGGCGCTGAGTGCCGGCAAACACGTAGTTGTGGAAAAACCCTTCACCCCGGAATATAAACAGGCGGAAAAGCTGATTGCACTGGCTGAACGGCAGAAAGGAACTCTGACGGTGTACCATAACAGGCGATGGGATGGTGATTTCCTCACACTTAAAAAAATTCTTAAAGATAAATCCGTCGGACAACCGGTCGAATTTGAATCCACATTTAACCGGTTCAGAAATGTGTTGCGGAAAGATGCCTGGAAAGAGAAAGATCTGCCGGGCAGCGGTATTTTGTATGACCTCGGCTCGCACCTGATCGACCAGGTGCTGCAGCTTTTCGGAACACCGCATTCATTATATGCCGATATCCGAACCCAGAGAGGTGGTGTGGCAGACGATTTTTTTGAGATAGACCTGCACTACGATAATTTTAAAGCCAAACTAAAAGCAGGTATGCTGGTTGCCGATGAAACCCCCCGGTTTATCCTGCGGGGCACGAAAGGTTCGTATGTTAAATATGGAATGGATCCCCAGGAAGATGCACTGGCCTCCGGTGGCGATCCGTTACAGGCTGGCTGGGGTGAAGAAGAGAAGACACAATGGGGAACCTTACGATCTATGCAGGAAGAAGAAATCAAAACAGAAAAAATTAAAACACTTCCCGGTTCCTACCTTTCATTCTACAACAACCTGGCGGATGCTATTCTTAATAATAAACCACACGCAGTCAAAGCCGAAGAAGCGGCTCAGGTTATAAAACTCATTGAATTGGCCAAAGAAAGCAGCCGTCAAAAAAAAGTATTGGCCACGTAACCAGAACCTTAAAGCGTCCATTGGACCTTTAAGCGTTCGGCGCACGATTGCGAACTACTTCAGAAAAGGTCCGGCATGTCGAAACCAGATTCATAATAATTTCACAGGACCAAAAGGAACGTTCAGGCCCGCCGATTTTTTATCTTAACGTGAGTTCGATATAAATATCGTAAAAAACGTCAGTTTGAGCGCAGTTCCGACCGCCTTTGGTCGGGACGAAGTCGAAAACTCATATTTCGACTTCATTTCAAGGGTAAAGCACCTTGAAATTGCGCTCAATATGACGGTATTCAATCATTTATAACCATCCTTATCCCGAACTCACCTTATCTTAAAAAGAAACCAATATCAGGAGAATTTTATGGCCAGGGGATTTAAATATTTTTTTATCGCATTGATTATTTTGATTGCAGCCGGTTTTGCAATCCTTACTCTGTATATCGACTCAATTGTAAAATCGGGCATGGAAGATATCGGCACCGAAATGACCGGAACTCGTGTGACAGTAGAAAGTGTTTCGATTTCACCTTTTTCAGGTGAAGGTACAGTAACTGGTTTCAGGGTAGCCAATCCCGATGGATATCAAACCGAACATGCACTGTCAGTGGATGATTTTGCCATCTCTGTAGATGTAACCACTCTCTTTTCGGATGTGATTGTGGTAAACGATATCCGGGTTGCGGGTCCGGCTGTTTATGTTGAACAGAAGCTGCCGGAAAATAACCTTCAGACCATTCTGAGCAACATTAATGAAGCCGTTTCCACGGGAACGTCAACGGATGTGGAGCTGGTTATTGATCATTTTTTACTGGAAAACGGATCAGCTGACCTTTACACGGAAGTTGGCGGTGAACGTTCGGCAAGCGTTGAGATTTCTGCCATTGAACTGAATGACCTGGGCAGGGGAGGCGAACGACAAGCGGTGGAAGACGTGGTACAGGAAATTGCCCGGCGTGTGATTGAAGAAGCACTTCAGGCGGCGGTGCAAAGCGGAGGGCAACAGCTCCGTGATGCGATTGAGGATATTTTTAATTGAAGGAAAGCTCATCTAATCCACAGAATAAATATAAATTTCCAAACAAACAGAGTTTATGTAAACGGTTACATTCCGTATATTCTATGGTTTAAATAGTAGGGTTATAAGTGGATGATGTAATAAGAATTCGTCAGGATTATGTTCAGATTTACTTATGAACTAATTAAATGTTGAAATATGTCAATTAAAAAAATTGCAAAAGCAGCTGGTGTATCCACCGCAACGGTTTCCAGGGTGTTAAATGGTTCAGATAAAGTTAAAGATCATACCGCTGATCGTGTAATGGAAGTTGTTGAAAAAATGAACTACCGTATTGATCATGTGGCAAGGAGAATGAAGGTAAAATCATCTGACTCTTTAGTGATTGGGTTAATTATAACGGATATCGGGAATCCTTTTTTTTCAAATGTTGCAAAAGGTGTGGAGGATATAGCTTTTAAAAACAAACATATTTTAATGATATGTAATACGAACGAGGATCCGGAAAAAGAAAAATTTTTTCTGAATTCCATGCTTTCAGAAAAAGTATCCGGGGTAATTATTGTGCCCACCACAGGGAACGCCCCTTTTTTTGAAAAACTGGTTTTTGATGGATTTCCCATGGTAATGGTAGACAGACAGTTTAAGAATTTAAATATGGATACAGTTTCTATTAATAATGAAGCCGGTGGATATCAGGCTACACAGCGGTTGATCCAAAATGGTCATAAACGAATTGGTATTGTATGTGGTATTAAGGGCTTGAGTAATACAGAAGACAGGCTTGAAGGGTACAGGAAAGCTCTGACAGATACGGGGATACCCATCTCCAAAGAACTTATAACCTATGGAAACTACATAGAGTCCGGCGGCCGTAAGGCGATGGATAAATTGCTCGCACTGGATAATCCACCTACGGCTGTTTTTTCTACGAATAACCTGATGACGCTGGGTTGTATTAAAGAGATAAACAAACGTAAGATTTCCATACCTGATGAAATAGCGTTGATAGGATTTGATGATTCTACGTGGGCGGAGGCACTGATACCGCCTTTAACTACTGTGAAACAACCGGGTTATGAACTGGGGGTAAATGCGGCGGAACTGCTGATAAAAAGACTAAATAATGGGGAGACCAGCAGGATGAATGTAGTGTTGAATCCTGAATTGGTTGTGAGGGAATCCTGTGGACATAAATAAATGAATAACTGATTTGAGAATTTAACTTGTTTTGTAAACGATTATAGATGATGTAGTTTATTTAAAGATAAAGGCATTTGACATAGTGGCTCTGACATATGTCTTGTTTGCTTAATGGCGTATAAATTTCTTTCAACACGCAAAATTTGATTTTCAAACATTTACTTGACAGGTGGGTTTTTAATATTTATTCTCCATATAGAATGTAAACGATTACATTCTATGTGTATCAAAGAGTCTTTTGGCTTATATAAAGGGTGCTAAATTTTAAATCGAAAATGGTGGTATTTATACCCGAAACCATTAACACACTTCTCATCGGAATCCGAAGATGAACATGGAAAAAAGGTCTGACAATATAACGAAGGATATACATCATGTGAAAGTTTACCACGAAGATGGTAAGTTTGCCGGTTGGCCAGCCACTAATGGGACATGGTGTTGGTGGGATGAGATTCTTGTTGGATTTGTGCAAGCTTATTATATGGAACCAGGCGGTCATACATATGATCAGCCCAAAACACAATATAAATATGGATCAAGAGCACATTTAAAATTGAACAATGATGACGGTAAATCATGGTCGCATGAAATAACATTACGAGCATATGATGATGCAACGAATGACATAGGGTTTCCACGAAAGGTTCAGAGAAATGACGGAAAATCAGTCATAGTCTATTATTGGAATTATGCTGTTGATGAACCTGAAATGCCATACAGGAACATCGCAGCTACAATTGTTAATCCAAATCAGTGGGAGTGATTATATGTTAGTCAGAGGTATAATTCCACCCATGATTACACCACTAAAAGAGCATGAGATTCTTGATTATGATGGCATTGAGAATCTTATAGAGCATTTATATGCAGGCGGAGTTCACGGCCTCTTTATCCTTGGCACGACCGGTGAAGGTGCCAGCTTAAGTTATGATCTTCGATATGAACTTACAGAACGAGTCTGTTCTCAAGTGAATGGAAGAGTACAGGTTTTAGTAGGTATTACAGATACATCGCTTACGGAAAGTCTGAAGTTAGCTGGTAAAGCCGATGACTTCGGAGCAGATGCCGTAGTTGCTGCTCCGCCATATTATTTTAAAACGAATCAGTCGGAATTAATTAGCTATTTTAGATCTGTAGCGGATGAATCTCCACTCCCTGTATTTCTCTATAACATGCCGTCTCACACTAAAGTCTCTTTTGAACCTGAAACGATCAGAATTTTGTCCGATCATCCGAATATCATCGGATTTAAAGACAGCTCAGGGGATCTGATCTATTTTCAAAAAGTCATTCAATTGTTGAAAAACAAAAAGGATTTCTCTCTGCTTACAGGCCCCGAAGAGATATTAATGCAATCCCTTTTGTCGGGAGGACATGGTGGTGTGAACGGAGGAGCAAATATGTTCCCAAAACTCTACGTATCGATGCATGAAGCAGCTATCCGGAAAGATTTTGAAAGGATGACATCCCTTCAGAAAACGATTCTACAGATTAGCTCAACGATTTATAATGTAGGCGATTCCCCCGCGAGTTACCTGCAGGGACTCAAGTGTACGCTTTCACTCATGGGCATTTGCAATGATACGATGGCTGCGCCTTATAAGGCTTTTGACAGTGAAAAAAGGAAGGTGATCGAAAGTTCCTTAAAGAAACTGGATATGAAGGAGTTGCTTTCACTCAAATCGTGATATATGGATTTCATCCTAACAATGATATTCTTTTATACCGTTAAGATATTAAAAAGAGGCCGCCCATCAGAATTTACAAACTGATAGCTGACTGCTAATTCCTGAATGCTCTACCGCTAACAGTACTCTCATTAAATAATTGTACATGCACACCATAGACATCCTCATTTTTATCGGTTATTTGTTAGGAATTGTGGTATTCGGGGTCTCTTTCTACAAAAAGGAACGGACTTCAGAAGACTATTCCACTGGTTCGGGAACACTCCCGGCATGGGTAATCGGATTGTCAATTTTCGCTACGTTTGTCAGCAGTATTAGCTTCCTTGCTCTTCCGGGGGCGGCATTTCTCTCAAACTGGAATTCGTTTGTGTTCAGCCTTTCCATTCCGGTTGCCATATTTATGGCGATCAAATTTTTTATTCCACTTTATAGACGAGTGGGCAGCCCTTCGGCCTATACTTTCCTGGAAGAACGCTTTGGGCCATGGGCAAAAAATTATGTGGCCTCTTTTTGGCTGCTTACCCAGGTGATGCGTGTGGCCGTGATTCTCTATCTGCTGGCTCTTCCCATGTATGTGATTCTCGGCTGGGATATGCGAATTATTATTATTGTAACGGGAATCAGTGTGATGATCTACTCCATTTTCGGAGGGATAAAAGCAGTAGTCTGGACCGATGCCATCCAGGCGATCATCTTGATATCGGGAGCCGCTATTACCCTGGGTATTTTGATGTTTTCTCTCCCGGGAGGGCCCACCCAATATTTTGAAGTGGCTGCAAGCCATGAAAAGTTTAGCCTCGGCAGCTTTGGGCTGAGTCTCACGGAGTCCACATTCTGGGTAGTATTTATCTACGGGATCTTTATCAATTTGCAAAACTACGGGATTGACCAGAACTATATCCAGCGCTACATGAGTGCCAGGGATGAAAAAGAAGCAATCTCTTCGGCTTTCGGCGGTGGCCTGCTCTATATCCCGGTTTCGCTGCTCTTCTTTATGATCGGAACCGGATTGTTTGTCTATTATAATGTGTATCCCGATCTGCTCCCCGCCGAATACCACGAAGCCGGGATGTCCGACAGTGTTTTTCCCTGGTTTATCGTCAACGGTCTGCCTGCAGGCATGACAGGCTTGCTGATTGCTTCCATTTTTGCGGCCGGAATGAGTACGATATCCACCAGCCTGAATAGCGGGGCAACGGTTATTTTGAGTGATTTTTACAAGCGGTACACGAAACGACAGATCAGTGAAAAGGAATCTGTAAACGTTCTCTATATCGCCTCCGCAGTGATCTGTATTCTGGGAGTTATGGTCTCATTTTACATTATCCGTGTGGAGAGCGCACTGGATATCTGGTGGAACCTGGCGGGGATCTTTAGCGGGGGTATGTTGGGGCTTTTCCTCCTTGGATATTTTTCACACCGGGTAACCAACGTTCCAGCCGCAATTGGGGTTGTCATAGGGTTACTGGTTATTATATGGATGAGTCTCTCTCCGGTTTACTTTACCGGAGCATTGGAAAATGTTCAAAATCCATTGCATAGTTATTTAACAATCGTAATTGGAACACTCATAATTTTTATGACCGGGTTTCTGATTTCAATAAAAAGCAGTTGACAAAAAGGAAATTGGTTACTTTATTGCACTGTAATGTAATCGTTTACATAAAGCGTTAATCACCTCTCCTGAGGACTAAGATCAAAAACATGCACGATATGAAATACTCGCATCTGCTATTTTCAATTATACTTATTGTTATCTATTCATCTTGTGTGAATCAGAACGACAGGGACTCAGTTTTGGATGAAGACACAAGTGCCATCCAACACCTCAAAGTTTACCACCAGGAAGGACGTTTTGCCGGCTGGCCTGCAAACAACGGTATTTGGAACTGGGGAGATGAAATCCTGGTGGGATTTGTGGAAGCTGAACACCAGGAAACCGAAGGATTTCATACTTACAATCGCGAGACAGCTCGAAATAAATATGCACGTAGTTTGGATGGCGGAGTTACATGGGCCATTGAGGACGCATACGATTTGGGCCAGACGGGCCGGGCTTTTGATAACAACTTACCGGAAGAACTGGCCGAAGAGCCGACTATACTTGAACAGCCCGTTGATGACTTCACAGATCACGATTTCATCATCACCTTTATGAGGGATAATTACCACAATGGCCCTTCCATTTTTTACTACTCCAATGACCGGGGCCACCAGTGGAACGGACCCTATCATTTTCCTGACCTGGATACTCCCGGGGTAGGAACGCGTACAGACTATTTTGTTGAAAGTTCACAGGAGTTGAGTGCCTTCATGAATGTAGCCAAGGAGAATGGCAGGGAAGGCAGGCTGATCTATACCCGCACGACTGACGGGGGAGTGAATTGGGAATTGGTATCATGGCTGGGTGATGAGGAACCTGAAGGATTCGAAATCATGCCATCGACCATTCGCCTTGGGTCGAATGAAATATTATCGATTCTCAGGGCCCGGGATATAAATCCCACAAGAGATTATTTGAAAGCCTATCGATCAACAGATAATGGCCAGACATGGAATGAAGAAGCAAATCCTGTTTTTGATACAGGTTCGGGTGGTTCGCCGCCGGCATTGGTCAAAATGAATGACGGAAGGCTGGCACTTGCCTATGCTTATCGAAGCCAGTATGGTTCAAGAATCTGCCTGAGGCTGAGTTCAGATAATGGTGAAACATGGAGCCAGGAAATCCCGGTCCGAAGCGGTGATGGTGCAACCCGAGATATAGGTTATCCACGAATGATTCAACGGGAAGATGGAAATTTAGTCATTGTCTATTACTGGAATCATGCTGCTAAGGAGGAGGCTGAACCCTATCGGTACATCGCGGCTTCTATTGTAGATCCGGAAAAATACTAAGTCAGGTTCTCGTCGATTTACTTAAAAAGCTCTGAACATGAATGAAAAATACCTTATAGGAATAGATGTGGGTACCGGTTCGGTTCGGGCCGGGGTTTTTGATAAAAACGGGGCTATGTTGTCCGCGACAGCGCAGCCAATAAAAATCTGGCATCCGCAACAGGACTATGTGGAACAATCTTCCGAAGAGATTTGGCAGGCTTGCTGCAATACTATAAAAGAGGCAGTGAAAAATGCAGAGATAAATCCGTTTGATATTCAGGGAATTGGGTTTGATGCTACCTGTTCATTAGTTGTATTAGACCAGGATGACCAGCCGATTTCAGTAACTCCCGGGGAAGATGATCATCAAAATATTATGGTCTGGATGGATCACAGGGCAAAAAATGAAGCCAACCTGATAAATCAAACAAAACATGAGGTTTTAAAATATGTGGGTGGAGTTATCAGTCCGGAAATGCAAACTCCTAAACTTTTATGGCTGAAGAAGAATCATCCGGAAACCTGGAAAAAGGCAAATAAATTTTTTGATTTGCCAGATTACCTGGTTTATAAAGCCACAGGAGAAGATGTAAGATCTATTTGTACTACCACATGTAAATGGACTTACCTGGCTCATGAAAACCCAATATCTGATGATAGTATCGGAAGATGGGAAACATCCTTTTTTGAAAGCATAGGATTAAACGATCTCTTGGAGAATGGAAGCAGTAAGATTGGACAAACGATCCGTCCTATGGGTGAACCTGTCGGTAATGGGTTAACCGGGGAAGCTGCCAGGAACATGGGATTAAAAGCTGGTACCCCGGTAGGTGTTTCTATTATTGATGCTCATGCCGGCGGTTTGGGACTCCTGGGAATGACGAATGGTGAAGAGGAAGAGACAGGTTTTGAAAATGGTATTGCTCTGATCGGGGGCACATCCAGCTGTCATATGGCTGTTTCGCAGCAGCCCATATATATTGATGGAGTTTGGGGACCATATTATTCAGCAATGATTCCCGGCTTATGGCTGAATGAAGGAGGACAATCGGCCACGGGTGCTCTTATTGATCATATTATTTTTTCGTCGAATCATGCGGGTGATCTTCAGGAAAAAGCGGAGAAAAATAATACCACAGTGTATAACCTGCTGAACGAACGGTTATCGAAACTGACAGAGGATAAACATCTGTCTGATGTTGGTCTTCTGACCAAAGACCTGCATATACTTCCTTACTTCCACGGTAATCGATCACCGCGGGCTAATCCATCGCTAACCGGCAGCATTTGCGGATTAAAATTGTCTTCAACTATTGATGATCTTGCCCTGCAATATCTTTCTGCCATACAGGGTATAGCATATGGGACAAAACATATTATTGAGACGTTGAATGAAAAGGGATACACCATTAAACGAATATTTGCTACAGGAGGAGGGACTAAAAACAAAATTTTCCTGCAGCAGCATTCAGATATTTGCGGGTGTGATATTATTCTGCCAAAAGAACAGGAAGCGGTTCTGCTTGGAAGCGCGGTTCTTGGGGCTGTAGCTGCTGGTATATATTCAACTGTGGCCGAATCTATGCAACAGATGAATCAGGCGGGGAAAATTATAAAACCAAATCATTCACGTGATATAGTTTTGTATCACCATTCTAAATACCAAGTCTTTCATAAGATGTACCAGGATGAAATCTCCTATGCTGAAATGATGGAAGGAGCATCTGAAATGGCAGGGTAAAAACAGGTCCGTCAATTATTATCAATTCATAAGTAAAGTTGAAATGTCTATAAAAAATAATTCTGAAACTGCTGCAACAATTTCTGACAAAGTAATAAATCAGAAACACCGTATTATAGGCTCACTTCCCAAAGTGGGAATCCGGCCGGTTATTGACGGACGCAGAAGAGGCGTCCGCGAATCGATGGAAGATCAAACGATGAAAATGGCTGAACGTGCTGCCAAATTTATTACTGAAAATGTACGACATTCATGTGGAGAATCAGCAGAATGTGTTGTGGCGGATACTTGTATTGGTGGTGTTGCGGAAGCCGCTTCTGCTGCAGAGAAATTTGAGAAAGAGGGTGTTGGAGTTTCATTAACAGTAACACCATGCTGGGCATACGGTTCAGAAACTATGGATATGCACCCATGGCTTCCCAAAGCAATTTGGGGATTTAACGGAAGTGAACGGCCTGGAGCCGTGTATCTGGCGGCAACAAAAGCGGCACATGAACAGAAAGGTCTCCCTGTTTTCAGTATATATGGGAGTGAAGTGCAGGATGCAGATGATGCATCTATTCCCAAAGATGTACAGAATAAACTACTTAAGTTTGTAAAAGCAGGACTTGCTGTGGCTGAAATCCGTGGTAAATCTTATTTGTCGATTGGGTCGGCTTCTATGGGAATTGCAGGATCCATGATTCAGGAATCATTTTTTGAAGATTACCTGGGGATGAGATGTGAAGCCGTTGATATGTCAGAACTTGTACGACGAATGGAGGAGGCGATATATGATGAAGATGAATATGAAAAAGCCATGCAATGGGTGCAGGACTACTGCAAAGAAGGAGAGGACATAAACGCTGAAGAAATACAATTCAGCCGGAATAAAAAGGATGAGAATTGGGAAACTGTTGTTAAGATGACACTCATTATACGCGATCTGATGGTGGGAAATGATCGTTTGAACGAGCTGGGTTATGAAGAAGAAGCATTAGGACACAATGCTATCGCTTCAGGTTTCCAGGGACAGCGTCAGTGGACGGATCATTTTCCGAATGGAGATTTTTCCGAAGCCATATTGAATTCTTCATTTGACTGGAATGGCATCAGGGAAGCCTACATTGTGGCAACAGAAAATGATACTCTGAATGGTGTATGTATGTTGTTCGGCCATTTGCTTACAAATACTGCACAAATATTTGGTGATATCAGAACGTACTGGAGCCCCGAATCAGTAAAAAGAGTTACAGGATATGAATTAAATGGCCGGGCAAGTAAAGGTATCATTCATTTTTTGAATTCAGGATCAGCAACATTAGATGGTACAGGCAGGCAAAAAGAAAATGGGCAATCGGTAATGAAACCATTTTGGGAGATTTCAGAAAAAGAGGTACAAGATTGCCTTGAGGCAACTCGCTGGTGTCCCTCTAATCTGGAGTATTTTCGGGGTGGTGGCTTTTCTTCGCAATTTCTTACACAAGGAGAAATGCCGGTAACCATGTCGCGTATTAATATTATCAAAGGTCTGGCACCTGTTTTGCAAATAGCCGAAGGATTCACAGTTGATATTGCCGAGGACATTCATGAAATCCTGAACAGACGGACAGATCCTATCTGGCCAACTACCTGGTTTGTACCTAACCTTACCGGTGGAAACGTTTTTAAAGACGTCTATTCCGTAATGAATAACTGGGGTTCCAACCATGGGGTATTGAGTTACGGCCATGTGGGGGATGCTTTCATTACACTGGCATCTATGCTGCGCATTCCGGTATCCATGCATAATGTACCGGAAGATAGAATTTTCAGGCCGAGTGCCTGGGCTGCTTTCGGGACCCAGAATCCTGAAAGTGCAGACTTCAGGGCCTGTAAAAATTTGGGTCCGTTATTTGGCAAAGGATAAATTGAAGAATACTTTAGGCACCCACTATAAAAGAAAATCTAACTTTATAGAATAGAATATTAATTTATAACCTGAGTTCCCCAATGGGATGCCTTGGGCAAGGGGGATGTTTATCAGAACGTTGAAAAATCCGATGTACACCCCTGCCTGCGCCGAGACTTCGGCAGGCAGACTGTTGAAGATGTGGTACAGGAAATTGCACGGCGTGTGATTGAAGAGGCCCTTCAGGTGGCGGACAACAGCTTCGTGATGCGATCGAGGATATTTTTAGTTGAAAGGTGTGTTTTTCTATCATGCCGGATTGATTCGGTATCTTAAAGTGATTGGGGGGAGTAGAAGAGGGGGCTTTTTTACCTGAGAGCCTTTCTATTGATTTGATCTTCATTTATTAATGATATCCGGGTATTGTTACTTCTGGCTTGAACCGCCAGTTCCGTTACCCCTGTTACTGTACTTGGGGACTTCCGTATTATATAATTGCGGCGCGCTGGTAACCCGGTATAACCGTGTACGTTCTGCGCCGCAATCGTGACCTGTGGCTACCCTGTCATTCAGAGCCTCACGGTGTTTTTCCGTGACGACGAAGAATCTCCCGGTGGAGGGAATGAATTTTTAAAAAGTGTATGTCCGGATCAGGGAGATCCATCAACTTCGCTCCGCTCCGTTTCGGGATTGACAGGATGAATTATGTATAGTTGCGGCGTATTAGTTTACCAGATATACATGGTTTCTATTTACGCCGCAAATAATGATGCGGGGGGCAAGCCACCAGTGGAGTGGAGGATTCGGAATTCAAATCTTAAAAACTCATATTGCTTTAAACCGATCAGGATAATGATATGCGTCTTTCTTCAAATTTCGCAGAAGGTTTCCCATTTCCAGCTCAAACACTTCATTCAGTGTGCCGGAATCCAGGGAGTGATCGGCCGCAACAGGTTTACCGATTCGGATGAACAGCTCCGGTTTATCATACCGGGCGGTATGCATAAAAATACCAATCGGTACCACATCCGCTGCCGGGCACTGGTTGGAAATCCATCCAAGGCCTTTTTTAAAATCCGGTTTGGTGGTAAACGGCATAATTTTACCCTCTGGATAGATGTAGAGAGCTGACCGTGAGCGCTGCAAAGATTCAGCAGCGTACCGCAGGGAGGGCAGGGCTGAAGCCGTATCATCCGTATTGACTGAAAATGCACCGAGTTTTTTAAAAAAAGGATACTTCTTCATCTGCTTATCCTCCATCATGGCACGTGCATTTTGCCGGAAAATCTTTCGGTTCAGGATCAGGGGAATCAGCCCGTCCCACCAGGAGGTGTGATTAAGGTAATATATTGATTTATTTTCCGGACCTGGCTGATAGTGCAGGTCCACCCGAACATATTTAAACCTCCGCCGGAAGAGCGTCCGGACATAAATATCAAATAACAGGGTAATCCAGCGGGATTCAGCCGCGGCAATAAAATTCTGATCAGATTTACTCATTTTTTTATCCCGGATCGATCAAATTTTCAGTAAGCAAAAAGTGTTATTTTCCGTGTTCATTCATCCTCAATTAGTAAAAATTCCATGGAGATTACCAATAAACAAATAGCTAATTATACGGAATCATTCACCACTTCCGAATCAGAAATTGTTCGTGAGCTTGTAAAGGTTTCTGAGCAAAAGCTTCAATATACAGATATGCTGAGCGGCCGGCAGGTGGGGATGCTTCTGAAACTGCTTGTTCAGGTCTCCGGTGCAAAACGAATACTTGAAATCGGCACGTTTACCGGCTATTCAGCACTGATGATGGCGGAAGCCCTTCCTGAAGGGGGGGAACTGGTGACCTGTGAAGTGAATGAAAAATATCGCATAATATCGGAGCCATTTTTTTCTGCAGAGCCATTCAACAGGAAAATCCGGCAGGTGACAGGTAATGCTTTGGAAACCATTCCGGATCTGGATGGAACATTTGATCTCATTTTCCTGGATGCAGATAAAGTGAACTATCCTGAGTACTACCGGCTGGCTAAAAACCGGATACGTAAAGGCGGCTTCATCGTGGCAGATAATACACTCTGGGGAGGGGAAGTCCTGAATCCGCAAGACGAAAAATCAAAAGCCATTCATCATTTCAATGAGATTATCCGCGATGACGAAGAAGTGCAACAGGTGATGATTCCGTTGAGAGATGGGATAACAGTCGTGAGGGTTCAGTCTTGAGTCTTGAGAATTAAATTAAAGATTCCATATAAAGTCCCCTCTTGAGAGGGGATTCAGGGGTGTGTAAAGGCTCTGCTCAATAATCCTGTAAGGAATAGAAACTTTCCGGTTCATACAATTATGAAT
>JBBEBD010000037.1:0-38586 GCA_040882525.1 Balneolaceae bacterium
TATGGATGATGAACGGGAGTCAATTTATTAAATCCCCGGCAAAGGATAGAGTTTAATTTTCGAATGCTCGCGGAGCTCGCGTGTTGAGTGCTCGCTGATTGCTCGCGTTGAATTGTTGAGGATCTTTTTTAAAGCTTCTGTACAATTCCACGATTCCACGATTCCACGATTCCACAGTTCCACAGTTCTTCTGTCCCCATAACCGGACTCTTCCAGGAGCTATCGCACTCTGGAAGGTCCTTGTTTCCTCAGTTCTTCTGTTTAGATTAATATTGTTATCCTTATTCATTACCTTCATAAAGATTAAAATACGAACTTGAATCAAAGCCTGGGCAGCGGTCAATTATTTCCCGGCCGGGGTGGACAATAGGAAGAGATTTGCAAAAAAATAGAACACCTTCAGTTGCCGTAGTGGTGGTTACCTATAATGGACGGAAATGGGTAGATTTCTGTTTTGGAAGCCTGGCAAAATCTGTTATACCACTGAATATAATTGTTGTTGATAATGGTTCTGAAGATGGAACTGTTGATGTTATTGAACAGAAGTATCTCGATGTACATATTATTCGGAGTCCTGATAACCTGGGTTTTGGCAAGGGTAATAACCTTGGAATGGAAGCGGCGTTAGAAAATAAAGCGGACTATATTTTTCTGCTGAATCAGGATGCAAAGATTGAGCCTGACACTATTCTGAAACTGGTGCAAAAACAGAAAGAGAATCCTGCTTATGGAATCCTTTCACCTGTTCACCTGAACGGAAATGGTTCAGAGCTAGATTTCAAGTTTTCAAAGCATCACATGGCTCCTCATAAATGTGAGGGGCTTCTTTCTGATCTATACCTGAAAAATAACATTGATAAAATTTATAAAGCCACTACCTTAAATGCCGCTGCCTGGCTTCTCAGCAGGGATTGTATGGAAAAAGTGGGGGGCTTTCATCCTCTGTTTTCTCACTATGGGGAGGATGATAATTACTTGCACAGGGCCAAAAGTAAAAAAGTAGGAATCGGAATCTACCCCGAAGCTGTAATCTATCACGACAGAAATGACAGGAGCAAAAACTCATACTTTGTTGATACCTATGTTATGCGTAAAAGAGCTCTGTTGAAAGCTTTGACAAATCCTTTAATAAAAAAACCGTTTCAGGCTCAAAGAAAAATTGTGGCCTGGGCGGTAATAAGCAGTCTGATCAGATTAAATGGTTCGCAGTTAAAAGAAAGCATCAGGTTGTTACGCTTTTTATACAATGTTCGTTCGCAACTGGAAGAGATAAAACCCTCTTCTGAAAAAGAGTATCCTTTTTTGAATACCTGATATTATTTCTCATTAAACCGCGCATCGTTGAAGATTCTAATTTCATCAAAAAATTCTGCTTATACAGTCGGTAGTGTTGGAGGGGCAGAGACATCAATGAAACTTCTGGCGGAAAAGCTTGCGGAAAGAGGACACAATGTGATTTATCTGTCGAGAGGGGACTCTGTATTCAGGAAGAAAAGGATGAAGGAAAAAGGTGTGCGTGTGATACTTTATCCTTTTATCCGGTTAAATTATCTGAAAAAAATGCGGGGCTGGCCACGAAAAATTGCAGAAGGTATTGTTAACAGGATCAATTACAAACGCATGGACAGTATTGTAAAATCAAGGGTGGGTATAGATTCTGTGGATGTTGTTTATACATACTATGAACTTCCGGTTCTCAGATATTTTTCAGTACTTAAAGAAGATGAGGGGTATTCTTATAAAATGATAATGCGAATGGCAGGTTTATACTGGTATGAAGATATACTGCAAAATGACAACAAAAAAAACGTATATGAGAACCTGTTCAACACTGTCGACTCTGTGAATTTTATTTCCGATGGAATAAAAAAACTTACCTATAGCCGGGCAGAAGAAATGGGTATGAATCTGAATTTTCAACATCATTTTGTGGGAGATATAGGCACAGAGACAAAAGCTGGTAACAGACGGGCAAAGGTATCAGATGAGGAATGTTTTACTGTTTTGTGCGCAGGCAGATTTAGCATAAAACAAAAAAGACAGGATATCCTTGTAGAGGCTGTCCGGCTTATGAAGCATAAAAAACAGATAAGGGTAAAGCTTATCGGGGAGGGGGATAATAAAAATAATATTTTAAACCTTATCCGAAGCTGTCAGCTTGAAGATATTATATCGGTTCATCCGTTTATGAAACCTGAACAACTTCAGGATGAAATGCATAATGCCGATTTACTTTGCCACCCTTGTGATTATGAGGGACTGGGGAAAATTATTGTTGAGAGCATGACGAGAGGGTTACCAGTGATGGTGTCGAATGTTGTACCGCTTAACCTCTATATAACAAACCGGAAAACTGGATTTTTGGTTGAAAATAATCCGGCTGCCTGGGCTGAAAAACTTGATGATATCATTGAAAACAGCCACAGTCTCAACAGCATATCTGAAAAAGCTAAAGAATATGCCGGGGAATATTTTAATGCTGATAAAAATATCGTTTTGTACGAAGATGTATTCAGGAAAATGATCAACAATGGGAATAAGTAAATCTAATTTTAACTTATCTGAAGAAATATAAAACCGGGTATGAATATCCTGATATACACCCAAAAATCGAACTACCTGGGGTTCAGCGTTGGGGGCGCCGAAACTTCCCTGCGAATGCTGGCCGAAAAACTCGCCGGTGAAGGCCATACGGTTGTATATCTGACCGAGATGAAATGGGGCCGGTTTTACAAACAGGAATCTGAAGTCACAAACCGGGTGAAGGTCCATTTTGTGGGTTTCCCCGACCTGCCCAGTAAAGGGATTGGCTTTTTACTGAAATTTCGAAAAAAAGTAGTGGAGTACTTTTTTTATAAAATAGCTGAAAAGTTAATCAGGAAGTACAATATCGAACTGGTTCACACCTACCATGAAGTTCCTGCCATGTACCGGTTCTTAAAACTTCGTGAACGAAAGAATCTGAATTATATCACGGTACTTCGTAACGGAGGTAAATTCTGGGTTGAAAAGCTCAGGAAGAACCGGGCCATGAAAGATCAGTACAGATATGTATTTAACCATGTAGATTCTGTTAATTTTAACACCCCTGGGATGATGGATCTGTTTGAGGAAGCGTGTACTGAAATGCAGCTGAATGTTCAGCTCCGGCATTTCTTTGTGCAGGATATCGGACTGGATTTTGATCTGATAAACAGCCGGTGGGAATTTGCTGAAAAAGACACCTTAACCATGGTGATGGCGTCCAGGTTCAGTACTCACCAAAAAAGACAAAAATTATTGGTTGAGGCAGTTGCCCTGCTTCCGGATAAAATACCATTCCGGCTGATACTGGTGGGGGAAGGCCCCGAAAAGGAGACAGTTGAAAATCTGGTACTTGAAAGAGGGGTGGAAGACAGAGTGAAGATTACATCGTATATGGAACAGCAGGATTTGTGGAAGCTGATTGCCGGCTCTGATTTGTATGTACATGCATGTGATTTTGAAGGGCTGAGCAAAATGATTATAGAAGCTATGGCAATGGGTGTTCCCGTACTTGCTTCTGATGTCGCACCGCTGAATGACTACCTGGAAGATGGAGAAAACGGTTTTCTTGTGAAGAATGATCCGGGTTTATGGGCGGAAAAAATAAAAAAAATATACAGTGAGAGAGGGGGACTGCCTGCCATTTCCAAAGCGGCAAAGACCACAATTGAATCTCATTACCTGGCGGATGTGAATGTGAAGAAATATGAACAGTACTTTGCAGAGCTTCTGAATGAAACAACAAAGAACACGAAGGGCACAAAATGATAGGTTTCAGCCTTCAGCTATTTTCAAGTGCTCAGTTATTTGAACACAGCGGTCACAATGGGTTTGAACACCGAAGAGTATTAAAGTTTGCAGGATAAGATTTTATGTTTTCATTTGCTTTGTGTTCTTCGTGCTCTTTGTGGTTCAGTTTCCAATTTTCCTGAAGATTAAGATCAGAAAACTTGTTATGTTCCTGATTGAATTTAATTCGGTACCTCTAAATGAATTACCTATAGCAGAATATGAACAAAGAGGAGAAAGAATACAGGCTGATTCCGTTTACAAAAGATGATGATACCAACCGGCTGAAGCTTTCAGATCTGTTTATAACAACGTGGAAAGATCGTAAGATTATTCTGATTATTACTGCTGTGTTTGCTGTTTACGGTATACTTGTTTCACTGGCTACTTCAGAAGAGTTTACCTCCACTTCTTCTATGATGCCTAACATGGAACAAGGTTCGCGGTTATCAGGCGCATTTCAGCAGTTTTCAGGCCTGCTTGGAAATGTGGGTATTGATCCTGGAAGCATGAGTAATGAAATCGATGCCGGCCTTTATCCTGAAATAATATACAGTACACCCGCAATGTATAATTTAATCTATTCAGAGATATACTCTCCGGATCTGGATAGTACATTAACCGTAAAAGATTATATGCTGGAGCATCGCCAAACCAGTACTCTGGTAAAAATCACAGGCGGGCTTTTACGATACACAGTACATCTGCCATTAACCATTGCAGGTAAAACGTATGGCTTTTTAACTTCATTATTAACGGGTGGTGAACAGCAAAGGGAACAAACCACAGCCAGCACATTGCAGGATAACGAGGTTTCCGGTGCTTCAAATATTTCTATGAGGCGGCTTTCAATTGAGGAGTATAATTTCATAAGGGATATGAAGGAGAAAATTAACGTGGAGAGAAACAGAGATACCGGGCTGTTTATGGTTGGTGTTTCAATGCCTGAACCGGAAATTTCCGCACAGGTTACCCAGTCGGTAGTTAACTATCTTACCCATTATATCACAGAATATCGCACAGAGAAGCTTGTTCGAAACCTTGAGTTTATTAACGCCAGCTATTCAGATGCTGAGGAAGAGTTTGTAAAAGTGCAAAATGCCCTTACTGATTTTCGGGACCGTAATCAAAATATATCTACAGCAAGGCTGCTTGCAGAGGAACAACGTCTGCAATCGGAATACCAGCTCAAATTTGACTTGCTGAACAGCATTGCCCAAAAAAGGGAAGAGACACGAATTAACCTCGAAGAAGAAACCCCTGTATTTAATATTTTAGAACCGGTATCGATTCCAACAGGAAGGTCTAAACCAGCCCGGGCAATGATGACTGTGACCTATACAGCATTTGGTTTTTTGGCAGCCCTTTTTTGGGTTTACCTCCGGCATACCCTTCTTCGAAAAAGAGAGTAAGGAATCTGTACGGCCCCGCTCTCTTCCAGTTATATTTGTGACGATATGAACATACTTATAATTAATGCGCATGTTGAAGATAAGCTGGGCGGAAGTGAAATTCAGTGCGACCTGATTGCCCGGAAGCTTACGGAATTCGGCCATGAGGTTTTGTACCTGGCTGTGAACGGCCGGTTGTCTCCAGGATATAACACGTCTTACCATGTTGCCCCTGTTTCTCTGAAGAAACCCGAAGAACTGGAGCAGGCGATTAAAAAAAGCTCCCCGGATGTGATTTACTGGAGATATAATAAAAAAGCATTTATCTCATCGATGAAGGCGATAAACAAGTTTCAGGTTCCTGTTATTTTTTCAGTATCTCATAAGTATGACATACAAAAATACAGAACAGATTTACTTCCTCCGGAAGTAAGTGCAAAAGAAACCGTAAAAAACTGGCGGGATTTCTGCCAAAACAGAAGGCAGTTTAACGGGTTCAGATATGTAGATGCAGTGAGTAACCAGTGCCGGGATTTTATGGGCAAAACGGGTGTTAAACGGGAAATTTATTTTCCAAATTCAATGGTGTATGATTCGGTCCCCTTTCAATGGAATAAGAAATATTGTGTATGGGCTTCAAGCATCAAGAAAAGAAAACATCCCGAAAAACTAATTGCCCTGGCTGAAGAGCTGCAAAATAAGGATGTGGATTTTCTGATGGTGGGTGAAATTCAGGATTCCGCCTACAGCTATGTGAAACAACCGGAAAGCCTTCCTCCGAATCTTCATTACCTTGGTGTGCAGTCGTACAGCGAAGTAAACGGGTTGATTGATGGCGCCCAGTTTCTGATTCACACTTGTGAACCGGAAGGTTTTCCTAACAATTTTATCCAGGCCTGGTCTTATGGAAAACCGGTTGTAAGCCTTTACTACGATCCGGATGGATTGATTGAAAAGAAGCAGCTGGGTTATGTTTCTATAACACCAGATCAGTTTAAGAGCAATGTACAGCGTTTGCTGGATGAACCGGAGCTGTGCCGGGTAATGGGAATGAACGCCCGGGCTCTTGCTGAAGATTTGTTTGACGGCGAAAAAAATGTAAAAAAACTGGAGTCTTTAATGGTGGAGATAACGGAAAACAAAGCGTCAAAAGGAAATATTTCTTCAACAGCTGAATAGATGAACAAAAAGAAGATCCGCGAATATCTGCATTTTGGATACCTGCCCGCCGTAAAAAACAGGTATCCTTTTGATATTTCTTCTGCAAAGCCGGGTAAAGTTCCGGATAACCGAAGCGGGTGCGTGACAGAGATGTATAAGCTGTTCAGCAAAATGATCCGTAACGATTCAGCACAAAAACCTATCGTGGTTCCTCTTTCAGGCGGGGTAGACAGCCGGCTGATACTTGCCGGGCTTTTTCATGAATTGGGTCCGGAGCAAATTACAGCGATTACATTTGGTGTTCCTGAAAGCCTGGACATGAAGCTTGCAAAGCAGGTAACCGAAAAGTTTAACATCAGGCATCATCTTATGAACCTGGAGGAGGCAGAAATTTCAGAAGAGAAACTGCTGAACTTTATCCGGGAGAGTGAAAAACCTCCAGTACAGCTATTGGATGCTTTTTATAATCAATCCCTACGCGATCATTATGGAGCAGATGTGGCTTATTTCAGTGGTTTTATAGGAGACCGGATTACAGGTTCCATACCACGGGCTCTTTGTGAAACAGAGAGTTTTGAAGATGCACTTTCGCAGTTTTTACAGAACAGCAGGTACGACAGGACCGGTTTTTTGCCTGTCTTACCGCCTTCGGCATTTACATTAGAAGATGATTCCTGCTTATTTCTGTCACCTTATGAAAAGATAGATTACCGTATCCGCCAGATGAATATGACGGTTCCCATTGTTCTGGATAAAAGATATGATATCCGTACTCCTTTGATTGATCCGGACTGGGTTTCGTTTTTTTATTCGCTGGATTCCCGTTTCAGGGATAGCCAAAACCTCTTTTTTGAAATGGCGGCTGCCTGTTATCCTGATTTTTTCAGTATCGGGATCAAGAATTTTTTCGGCGCACCGATTCGTTCATCACAATTCAGGAAAAACGTGTCACGCAAAATCAGCTATGGTAAACGGGTTCTTCATCGTAAATTTCCCCGTCTTCCTGTTCATGACCCGCTTATTAATTATGTTGATCCATACTGGTTTTATGTAAGAAATCCCGGTACGGCAAAAATGGTTGAAAAGAGTATTTCTGATCTGGCAAAGCGTTCTGTCTTAAAGGAGCTGGATCCGCATTATGCACTGGATAAGCTGAAGCGGGGAAAAATGGAGTACGTACGGGCTGTTGAGCTGCTGTTTAACCTGGAAATTTACCTGAAAGCGGGGACTTTTTCATGAAACTGGTATATCTCTCCAATAGTACCATACCTTCACGTAAAGCCAACAGCATTCATGTTATGAAAATGAGCAGTGCCTTTTCCGGCGTATTTGATGAGGTACATTTGATCACTGCAGACCGGAATGATCCGGAAGCAGATCCGTCTGACCTGTTCCGGTTTTATTCTGTTGAACCTTCTTTTGGTATTCACCGGGTTCACTGGTTTAAATCGATGCCCGGAAAGTATTTTATTTATGCCTGGATGAGTGCCCGGAAAGCCATAAAACTAGGAGCCGATTTAATTTACGGCCGATACCTGTTTGGAGTTTATGCAGCTGAGCGGCTGGGACAGACGGTTGTATTTGAATCTCACAGTGATGAGTTTAACCGCAGCCGGCTTCACCGGAAAATGATTCAAACACTGGTGGATTCCCCCCGCTGTAAAAAAATTGTAGTTATAAGTCATGCTTTGAAAAAAGCCTATACAGAAGAATATCCGGCCATTGAGAAAAAAATTATTGTAGCTCATGATGGAGCCGATTATGCGCCGGTGTTGCGGGGGAAGAAATCAAAAGAAAAATTCATCGTTGGGTACATCGGCCATCTGTATAAAGGAAAGGGGATGGAGGTTATTTCCGAACTGGTACCCCGGTGTCCGGAGGTGTATTTCAGGATCGTTGGGGGATTGGAGAATGATATTAAGTTCTGGAAAGAAAAGTTAAATCAATATAAAAATATACAGTTTTTGGGTTTCGTTCCGCATGCCGAAACACCGGGATACCTGGCAGAGATGGATATTGTCCTGGCGCCATATCTTTCAAAAGTATTTGCGGGATCAACAAAAGGCATAGAAACCGGAAGATGGATGTCGCCTCTCAAAGTGTTCGAATATATGTGTGCCGGAAAGCCGGTGATTGCTTCCGATTTGCCGGTGATACGCGAGGTGCTTTATCATCAAAAAAATGCGCTTCTCTGTGATCCCGGCCGGCCTGATGAGTGGGTGAAAGCTATTCGTTACCTGAAAGAGCATCCTGCAGAAGCAAAACGGCTTGCCGGTGAGGCAAGAAACAGTTTTGAAGAAACATACAGCTGGCAGAAACGAGCTGAAATATTACGGGAGCAGATCCAATGAATGCCTTTCTGCAAAAAGCGAATATCATTGAGATAACGGGGATAGGCTTCCTGTTGTTTTTCTTTATTTATGGGATCAACTTTACATTTTTACCGGTATATACCTCGCAATTGATTGCCCTGGGGATTCTTACCTGGTGGGGGTTCAGGCTTATTGCAAATCCGGACTTTGAATTCCGTATCGATTCAGGTTCTCAATTTCTCTTTACTCTCTGGTTTATCCTTTTTGTATGGGTGGTATTCAGAACGGTACACAGCGGTTTTCGGGATTTCGGCTTTTTTGTGAATATTTTTCTTCTGTTTGTACAGGTGTTTACCGGAAGCCTGTTCTTTTCAGCCTGGTTTTTCCGGCGCGGCTTTTCTTTTGATTTTATGATCCGGGTTATACAGGTGGTTATCGTGGTGCAGGCATTTTTTATCATTGTATATTTTTTAAGTCCTGCTTTTAAGGAGTTCACACTACGGTTTATTCCTGAAGGGGGTAATGTCCCCGCGCTGCATCCTTTCAGATCGAGAGGGCTTACTCACCAGGCGGGTGCAAGCCTGGCGGCTTTCCAGGCCACGGGAATGCTGCTTTCCGCTTATCTTATCACCAAACGAATCTCATGGAAATGGACTGTTTTTGATGTACTGAGCATGGTGGTTTTGCTGGGTTCAGTGATGCTTACCGGGCGGACCGGGTTTGTTATTCTGCCTTTTTTACTGGCCTATTTTGGGTTCTATATCCTGTTCAAAAAAGGGCTGCCCCGCAAAATAGCTTACTCCGGGATTCTTCTTCCCCTTTTCGGGGTCGGGGGATTTATTGCGGTGCAGTATATTTTTCAGACATACACCGGGGCGGAAGCAGGCACGGATATTTTCAGAACTATCGGACGCTGGATGTTTGGCGAATTCCAGGATTTGGGTGAAACCGGCGGGTCGAGGACCATCAATGTTTTAATAGAACAGCACTGGTTTTTTCCCGATCGGGTGGGGCTTCTTCTTTTTGGTGATCCAAATACCTACCTGGTAAATCGTGTCGATTCTGATATCGGCATTATCCGGCGGATTTTCGGTATCGGGATCGTGGGTCTCAGTTTAACATACCTGCTTGTATTCTCTTTCTTTTACCGGATGGCCGGTGCCGCGGAAAATGTATCGGAGCGTCTGCTGGTTCTCTGTTTTGGGGTGTGGCTGTTTGTCCTGGAACTGAAAGAGCCATTTGTTACCGATTTACGATTTGCAACCCTGTATATGATGATGTTCTGTTACGTATGCCTTTTACCCGTTCAAAAATTTAACAGGTTTAAGCTTTCAGAGTGATTTTAATTTTTATAAATGCCTTCGTGGTGAAAAAATGAGCCATTATCTTATTCTCCTCAGAGGGTAGCCACGAAGACACGAGGGCACGAAGATTCACGAAGGGTTTCACAAGTGAAATAAAGCTCCCATATAATTCAGGTTTTCTTCGTGTACCTTCGGGTCTTAGCGCCTTCGTGGTGAAAAAAACTGAGCCAATACTTATTCCCCTCAGGGATAGCCACGAAGACACGAGGGCATGAAGATTCACGAAGGGTTTCACGAATGAGATAAAGCTCCCGTTTTCTTCGTGTACCTTCGGGTCTTAGTGCCTTTGTGGTGAAAAAAAACTGAGCCATAATTTTACTCCAATCAGGAGTTGCCGCGAAGACACGAGACACTAAGATTCACGATGTTTCCCGGTTGGTTTAAAGTTATTTGACTAAAACCGCCTTCTGTATTTTTGAATGCCCCGGCCAGCTCAGCCTTACAAAATAAACCCCCGAAGGATAATTATCCGCATTCCAGGTGTATCGATAGTCTCCGGGCACCAGTGTTGAGCTGGCAAGTATTGCAACCCGCTGGCCTGTGCTGTTTATGACTTCCAGTGTATAGGCAGTGGCAGATTTTACCCGGAACGGGATATTTGTAGTGCTGTTAAACGGGTTCGGGTAATTAGCCCGAAAAGCTGGTTCTTCATCATCCTGCTCTTCACCCGTACTGTTCTCCCCCTGTCCTTCTCCCTGTATTGAAGCAGGTGAAAAATCCATTGCGGTGGCAAGAATTCCGATCCTCTTCCAGTCGGTTTGATCCTGATGCGGATCCGTTTCATTTAGAAATTCTTCAAGGTTTGTATAGCCGTTTTTATTGTAATCATCCCCCGCTTCCTCCGGGTTGAAAAGATTTATATTATGCTGTCTTTGCCAGCTGCTGTCGGCATCAATTTTACGGTAAGTTTTTGCCATGACCGGCCACCCGAACAACTGTCCCGGACTGGCTGCATATTCACCTGTTTTATGTTCCACATCGTGTATAATTCGTTCATCAACCTGGTCGCGCGCAGGCAGGGTTGCACCGATATTTGAATCCAGTACTTCAAAAAGATTTTCCGGCGGAAGGGTTTCCGTATTCTCTGTGGAAAATTCCTTAAGGGAGCGGGCATTACGCGGAAAAGGCGTTCGTGATTGCTGATTGATCACCATTCGCCAGTTATTACTGTTATACCTTGGGTTACGATCCGACAGGTTCCCAACTGCATAAATCTTGCCGTTATAGATATCATTTGAGTTCAGGCGTATCTGAATTTCGTGTGAGTAACTGCTTTCGGGCCCTTCAAGAACCACATTATTCACCAGGTTAACGGTTTGAAGACGGCCGCTGCCGCTATTGAACCTTAATACCCTGTCGCCACCGTTGTAAATGATATTGTTCCGGAAATCCAGATGTCCGTTTGCATTCATGAACGGATTGCGTTCATAGTTGTGGGCAAACAGGTTTTTCAGGATACTTATGCTGTCGGACAACATTCCAATGAGCAGTGCTTTTCCGGTTTGCGGATTCAGCCGTGGATTATGCAGCCCTTCGCTGATGATAGAATTCTGAATGGTAATATTTTTAGAATTGTGCCAGATACCAATGTTTTCGTCCATTGCCCAGCTGAATGAGCAGTGGTCGAAAATAATGTCATGAACATCGTCTGATCCTTCCAGCCCGATATCCACTGCGTCCAGGCTGGCCCAGTCTACTTCAGCTTCTTTATTTTTCAGATAATCACCAGGCCGGAAACGGATAAACCGTACCACTACATCATGAGTTTGAACAGCAAGCTGGTGGCCTCGTATGGTTATTCCGGGATCGGGTGCACTCTGCCCGGCGATAGAGATGTAGGGATCTGATATAACAAGTGATGATGTAAGATCGATAATACCGCCTACTTCAAACAAAATAGTTCGGGGACCTTCCCGTTCCACGGCATCTCTCAGACTTCCAGGCCCCGAATCATTCAGGTTCGTTACAATTAGTAGCTTGCCACCTCTTCCACCTTTCGAATAAGAACCGTATCCTTCGGCGCCGGGAAAAGCCGGAACCTGCGCCTGTACAACAACAGGCAGCGTGAGAAGTGCAGAAATCAATAAAAAAAAGACTGTTTCAGGGTTTGTAGAAACGCGGAGGTAAAAGTATGTGCATATCCTTACTTTCTTCAAAAGAAGGTATAAAGGGCCGACCCGGCAACGAAAATTTGCTGCAACAACCGAAAGCATAATAATAACCTAAAGACTAATTTGAACTCCCGTACAGATATCCACATTGGCCTGCTTGCAGCCACGTTAGATGGCGGCGGCGCCGAACGAATGCTGGTCAACCTTGCCAACTCCCTGGCTCAGAAAAAAATCCGGGTCACTTTTTATCTTGTGAATAAAAAAGGACCTTTTTTAGCTGAGGTTTCGGATGATGTCCAGGTGGTTGACCTGCAAGCAAAAAGCGGTGTGAAATCTGTTTTTTTTAAACTCCGTAAAATTTTAAAACAAAACCGCCCGGATATCATCATTTCCACCCAGCCTCATGTAAACACGATATTAGGCCTGGCAGGCATCGGTTTAAGAAGCAAACCGGTCCTGGTTTTCCGGGAGGCAAACACTCCATCTGTTAAATACTCAGATTATGGGTTTTTTCCAAGATGGGCGTATAAAAAAGGTCATACACTTGCCGATCATAATATTGCTGTGTCGGATGGTGTGAAACAGGATATGACCGGCTATTACGGTTTAGATCCTGCTAAGGTAACACGTATCTATAATCCGCTGATTGATGAGACGGTTTATGATAAAGCACGGGAAGCTGCAGATCATCCCTGGATAAGCGGAGGGGGTGTTTTGATTATGGCAATGGGCCGTATTGTTCCCCAAAAAGACTATTTAACCTTAATACGGGCATTTTCACTGATGAATAAACCAGCGGAAGCCAGGCTCTTAATTTTGGGTGAAACAGAGAATGATAACATTTATACGGCAAGGGTCCGGGAACTTATTGATCAGCTTGGTTTACAGGATTCTGTGGAACTGGCCGGTTTTAAAGACAATCCTTTCAGCTACCTTTCCAGGGCTTCTCTGTTTGTATTGTCCTCACGTTTTGAAGGGTTACCCGGGTCGCTTGTACAGGCAATGGCATGTGGCTGCCCGGTGGTAAGTACCGACTGTCCGTGGGGTCCCTCTGAAATTTTAGCGGAAGGCAAATATGGAAAACTTGTGCCGGTGGGAGATGAAGAAGCACTTGCACAGGCAATGGCTGCAATCCTGGATGAACAACATAATCCCCAAAAGGTTATAAAAAGAGCGGAAGAATTTTCAGTTGAGAATGCATCAGCCCAATACCTGTCTCTTGTGCAGACACTTTTAAAACACAGATCTGCTTAAAAAACTTTGTGATAGATTATGAAAGATAAACCTTTAATTCTCATCGGGCCAAAGACAGGTATCCAGGGCGGGGGTACAGTTTCTTTCAATCATTTGCTTGACGAACTGGGCCGCCGCGAGGTGGCCTATCACTGTATAGATATGCCTGGCGGGAACTACACTTTTTTAAGAGCTTTATATGTACTTAAATACATCTTTATTTTCTTCAAAACCATTCGGAGAGAAAGTGTGATATCTCTCCATGCTTCTGAAAACAGTGCCCTGGTTTATACGCTTATCCTGGATATTTTTTGCCGTTTTACGAATTCCAGGCTTATTGTAAGAGTTTTTGGAGGTCACCATCTTGATTACCTGAGCAGGAGAAACCGGTTCCTTCGCCGCCGGGTGGTTCAGAGTTACCGCCGGCACACACTTCTTTTACAGACACAGGGAATGCTTCAGCGTGCCCGGAAAGAATTTAAAATTTCCAATGTGGCATGGTTTCCTACTTCGCGGCCATCAGTGAAACCCAAAAACAGGGAGACTTTTAATACAAGAGATACTTTACAATTGTTATATCTCGGGCAAATACGCCCGGAAAAAGGAATTGATGATCTTATAAACCTTGCCAAAGAGATTGAAAAGCACGCTTTGGAGATTCGGATCAGCATTTATGGACAGGTGATGGATGATGATCTTATGAAGCAGGTACAGGCTCAAAACCCCAAAGTCATTGAATATTGCGGTATGCTTGATCCCGAAGAAGTGTATGATGTTATAAAAAAATCCGATATGATTCTGATCCCGTCAAAATTTAAAAGAGAAGGATACCCCGGGGCCTTGATCGAAGCTTTAAATGTTCATGTACCGTTTATTGCTACCGGGCATCACCTCTACATCCGCGAACTGGTGACGGAAGGAAAGGAAGGTTACTTTTATGATATGGATCATCCGGAGCAGCTTTGGGAAATCGTATCGAATATTAATAACAACCGGAACCGCCTGCTTGAGCTTCATGATCATATCGCCTCCCGGAAAATTACCTTTACTTCAGATTACTGGAATGGCGAATATTTTTTAAAACTGGTTGAAAGGCTGAGGACTGAGATTGAAGGGACTGAGGGACTGAGGGACTGAGGGACTGAGAGATTGAGAGATGGAAATCAACATCCAGCATCCAGCATCCAGCACCCAGCAACCAGCAACCAGCAACCAGGCCCCAGCACCCAGCACCCAGCACCCAGCACCCAGCAACCAGCAACCAGCAATGCTTTTAAGCTTATGATCCTTTACGTACTTTGAATTCAAAATTTGAACAATTTACAGAAACCACATGCTGATTGATATCATCGCTGGCGCACGGCCCAACTTCATGAAAATAGCCCCCATCATCCGGGAGATAAAAAAAGCAAAGAAAGGGGGGAAGAATATGGATTACCGCCTGATCCATACCGGCCAGCATTATGATAAAAATATGAGTGGGTCATTTTTTGAACAGCTTGGTATTCCGGAACCGGATATGAATCTTGAATCGGGATCGGGAAGCCAGGCGGAGCAGACAGCCTCAATCATGATTCGTTATGAAAAGGTATTAGACAGCAAAAAACCAGATCTGTGTATTGTTGTGGGGGATGTAACCTCCACGATGGCATGCTCCATCACAGCAAAGAAAATGGGAGTGAAAGTGGCTCATGTGGAAGGAGGGATCCGCTCTGGGGATATGCTGATGCCGGAGGAAATTAACCGGATTGTAACGGATAGTATTACAGATATATTTTTTACCACCTCGGAAACAGCTAATGAGAATTTAAAAAAATCGGGAGTCTCGGAGGGAAGGATTATTTTTGTGGGGAATACGATGATTGATACCCTGAAGAGTAATCTGAACCGTCTTGAAAAGCCGGACGTGTGGGGCCGGGAAAAGCTTGAGCAGGGACATTATTTGCTGATGACCCTGCACCGCCCTTCTAATGTAGATGAAGAGCAAAAATTGAAAGAGCTGATAGATCATATTATGGAAGGCGCCCGCGGGGAGAAAGTGATCTTTCCGGTTCATCCGCGCACAAAAAAAATCCTCGACAGGCTTGGCATCAAACATGAAAATCTGGTGTTTACTGAACCACTTGGATACCTGCAGTTCATTTACCTGGTGAAACATTCCCGTGCTGTGATAACCGATTCCGGCGGAATTACGGAAGAAGCAACGGTACTGGGAATTCCATGCCTGACCCTACGCGACAGCACCGAACGCCCGGAAACCATTACAATCGGTACCAATGAATTGGTCGGTACGGATCCAAAAGCCATTAAACCGGCGCTCAAAAAGGTGTTTACAGGCAGGTGGAAAAAAGGAGGAATCCCCGATCTGTGGGACGGTAAAACTGCGGAACGTATTGTGGGGCACTTATTAACCACGGAGATCACTAAGGACACAAAGAAAAAAGATTAAAGAATAGAACATAAAAAACTTTGTGTTCTTTGTGGTTAAAAATTAACGCACAGTGATTAATATGAAAGAGGAAAACAGAATTGCTAAAATAGTTGTGGATGGAGCTATTAAAGTACATCGTAAACTGGGGCCCGGATTGTTGGAATCTGCTTATCAGGCAGCTTTAGCTCATGTCTTGATCTCAAAAGGATTAAGTGTTGAGCTGGAAAAATCTCAGCCGGTTTATTTTGAGGAAACAAAATTAGACGTAGGTTATCGACTGGATATGCTGGTAAATAAAAAAGTTATTGTAGAACTGAAGGCAGTGGAAGAATTGACTAAAATCCATATGGCTCAGGTTTTAACGTATCTAAAATTATCAAAATGCCGCTTGGGATTGTTACTTAATTTCAATGTACTATTGATGAAAAATGGCATTAAAAGGATAATACTTTAAATGTAAAACCACAGTCAACACAAAGAGCAGAATTGCATTAAAAAAACTTTGTGTCCTTCGTGTTCTTTGTGGTTAAATAAACAAAATGAAGATACTTTACTTTCATCAGCACTTTTCAACCCCGGAGGGATCTACCGGGACCCGTTCGTATGAAATGGCCCGGAAGCTTCTTGAAAGAGGGCACCGGGTTACGATGGTGTGCGGATCATACCAGCTGGCAAGCTCAGGCTTGAAGAACTCAACACAAGACGGCATAAAAAGAGGAGAGGTAGATGGCATAGATGTCATTGAGTTTCAACTGCCATATTCCAACAACGATTCCTTTCTGAAACGAACATCCACATTTCTTAAATATTCTTTGAAAAGTTCACGCCTGCCATTCAGCGAATCGTACGATCTGCTTTTTGCCACTTCCACTCCGCTGACAGCCGGTATTCCGGGAATTATCATGAAACGGTTCAGGGCGAAAAAGTTTGTATTTGAGGTTCGTGACCTGTGGCCTGAACTTCCCCGTGAAATGGGGGTGATTACCAATCCGTTTGTACTGAAGGGGATGGAAATGCTGGAATGGGCTTCGTACAAATCAGCGGACGGATGTATAGCTTTATCACCGGGTATTAAGAAAGGTATTGAGCGGCGTGCAAAAAACAAGCGTGTGGAAATGATACCCAATGGATGTGACCTGGACCTGTTTAAACCTTCATCAGAAAAAAGGGTACAGATCCCGGGAGTTGAAACCGGTGACTTTGTTGCACTGTTTACAGGTGCTCACGGAATTGCCAATGGCCTGGACGCCGCTGTGGATGCAGCCGCTGAGCTCAGAAAAAGAGGAGAAAATTCAGTGAAACTGGTTTTTATAGGAGACGGACGCGAAAAGCCCAGGCTGAGGGAGAAGGCCGGTGAATTTAAACTCAAGAACTGCATTTTTCTTGATCCTGTTCCCAAAACAGATCTTCCGCAGTTTCTGCACCGAGCGGATACCGGGCTGATGCTTCTGCAAAATATACCTGCTTTCTACTATGGAACTTCTCCGAATAAATTTTTTGATTATATCTCATCGGGACTGCCGGTTCTGAATAATTACCCGGGCTGGGTAGCGGAACTGATCAGCCGGAACAAATGCGGTGTGGTAGTGGAACCCGGTTCTCCGGAAAAATTCGCTGATGGCCTGATAACACTAAAAAATCACAAGAATTTAGATCAAATGAAGAAAAACAGCCGGAAATTAGCCGAAGAATCTTTCAACAGGGAGAAACTCTCCGCTCAATTTGCCGATTTTCTGGAATCTGTATATCGTTCAAAATGATAAAGCGTTTATTTGATGTAGCAATTGTTCTTCCATGCCTGATGATTACAGGTCCGCTGATGTTATTGATTGTTATTGTTAACCGTTTAGTACTTGGCCCTCCGGTACTCTTCAGACAGCCGCGGCCGGGACTGCACGGTAAACCTTTTATCTTCTATAAATTCCGGACGATGACGCATGAAAGAGATGAACAGGGTGAATTACTTCCGGATGAAGATCGTCTTACACCTTTCGGGAAATTTTTAAGAAGCACCAGCCTGGATGAACTTCCTTCATTATTTAATGTACTGAAAGGAGATATGAGTATGGTGGGCCCGCGTCCACTGCTGATAGAGTATTTACCTTTATATAACAATTTTCAAAAACGCAGGCATGATGTAAAGCCCGGGATTACCGGTTGGGTACAGGTTAACGGGCGAAATTCCCTCAGCTGGCAAGAGAAGTTTGAGAAAGATATCTGGTATGTGGAGAATCAAAGTTTTTGGTTGGATTTAAAAATACTATTTTTGACCGTGGTCGTCATTTTTAAACGTGACGGCATCTCGGCAAAAGAACATCAAACGATGCCTAAATTCAGAGGAACAGGTGACGACGAATAGTTCAGAAAAGAAAGTTATTGTTATTGGAGCCGGAGGACATGCAAGAGCCATTTCCTCCTTAATAAAAATTTTAGGGAAAAAAGTTGATTATTATCTGGATGATGACCCTGATTTACAGGGAAAGGATGTGAATGGAATCACTGTACGGGGAACAACAAAAGACATTTCCAACGGGGAAACAGCTTTTATAGGTATAGGGCGTAATTTCATCAGAAAACAGAAGGCCGAAAAGCATTCAGGTTTGACCTATCCAAGTTTTATACATCCTGATGCAATTATCAGTCCGGAGGTGGAAATCGGAACCGGAACGGCGATTATGGCAGGAGCTATTATACAGCCCGGTTCAAAAATTGGCAACCATGTAATTGTAAACAGCGGTGTGGTAATCGAGCACGATTGTACGCTGCACGACTACTCTCATATTGCCCCGAATGCCACACTTGCAGGAAGCTGTACCTTACAGGAGGGCGCTTTTTTAGGTGTTAATGCCTGTATGATTGAGGGAAAAGTGCTGGGGGCCTGGAGTGTGGTGGGTGCCGGTGCCTGTGTTATTACGGATATTCCTGAATGTTGCACAGCTGTTGGGCTTCCTGCTAAAGTTATAAAAAAGCATGAATAACGAACCACAAAGAACACAAAGATCACCAAGAAGACTTCGTGTACTTTGCGCTCTTTGTGGTTATTATATTTCTGTAGCTGATATATATACTTTTCTCTCTTTATGACTCGAAAAAAACGTATCTACCTTTCTCCGCCTCATATGGGAGGAACCGAACTTGATTTCATCCATGAAGCGTTTGAAACGAACTGGATAGCCCCTCTGGGAAAAAATGTGGATGAATTTGAAGCCGATCTGGCTTCGTTTACCGGAGTTAAACACGCCGCGGCATTAACCACGGGCACAGCTGCTATTCACCTCGGGTTACAGCTATTAGGAGTGAAGGAAGGAGATGAAGTGATTTGCCAGTCGTTTACATTTGCCGCTTCTGTAAACCCGGTTACGTACCTGAAGGCAACTCCTGTCCTGGTAGATTCGGAGCCGGAAACGTGGAACATGGATCCTGATCTTCTTGAAGAAGCAATCCGCGACCGCATCAGGAAAGGTAAAAAGCCAAAAGCGATTATTGTTGTTCATTTATACGGGATGCCGGCAAAAATGCCTGAAATCCAGAAGATTGCCGGCGATTATGAAATTCCGGTTTTAGAAGATGCTGCCGAAGCTCTGGGGTCATCGATCCATGGGAAAATGTGTGGCAGCTTTGGAAAACTGGCCGTACTCTCTTTCAACGGGAATAAAATCATCACTACATCAGGTGGAGGAGCGTTAATCGGGAATGATGAAAAAATGATTGAAAAAGCACGTTACCTGGCAACTCAGGCCCGGGATAAAGCCCCGCATTATCAGCACAGCGAAGCAGGATATAATTATCGCATGAGTAATATTCTTGCGGGTATTGGCCGCGGACAGATGCAGGTAATAAAGGATCGGGTTGAAGCCCGGCGCAAAAACTTTGATTTTTACTTTGAACGGCTTGGAAGATCATGGATCGGAAAATCATCTTCCACAGGGGAATCTTCAACCGGAATCTGTTTTCTTAAAGAACCGGAAAGCTATTTCAGTAATCGCTGGTTGTCTGCAATATTAGTTTATTCCGAAAGAACCGGGGGAGTAACAAAAGAAGACCTCAGATCAGCCCTGGAAAAAGAAAATATCGAAAGCCGTCCGCTCTGGAAACCCATGCATTTACAACCGGTATATAAAAACGCGCCTTTTTATGGCAGTGGAACTTCAGAAACGTTATTTGATAAAGGGTTATGTCTTCCCTCAGGATCGGAGCTTTCAGTAGCCGATAAAGAAAGGATTACGGAAGTCATCATAAAAATGCTACCGCAAAAATGATAATTGGCGTGCAAATAATTTTTGATAGAAAGCCTATTTATCTACCTGGTTGTATAAGTTTATATTTTCATGAAAAATAGATATTTTTGAATAATTCATATTTTTCATGAAAAATTGTAAATTGACGAAATTCTTTGGTCAATTTCAGCAGCAGGGTTGTTGAAATTGCTTTAAAATTAGAAATAAACTTTGTGGCCTTGAAAAAATTTAAAGGGAACAAGAAAAATCTATTCAGAGTAATACCATTATTCCCCGGAGAAGTTAATAACGAATGATGTACAATCTGAAAAATAACACTACTCGTTTCTTCTTTTTCCTGATAGGGGATTTATTTCTTCTCTTCACTGCGATGTTTCTATCGTTTTCTATTTTAAACGTTGCGATTCAAACCAGTGAGATGACTTTTTCATACCCGGATTTCTGGTTATATGTCTCAATATCTATTTCAGCACTTGGTTTTTGGGGCCTGTATAACATTAACTGGCGTTTTGTGAGCCTGCACGAACTGGTTCGGATTTTTAAAGCACTTACCCTTGCCGGTTTTATTTATATCGGCACCAGCATTTTAGTGCACGGTTTTACAAATTATTTTACCATGCTGGGTTTGATTACTTATATCAACTCTCTCCTGTTGATCAGTGGGTTCAGAATCAGCAAACGTGTTGTGCTTGAAGTGATCAAGCGGCCGAAGAGATCAAACGGGGTTATCATTTTCGGTGCTGGTAACGCCGGTGAACAGATTATACGTGATGTACAAAGAAATAATCAGTGGGAATTAAACATTGAAGCAATTTTTGATGATAAGGTAGATTTATGGGGAACATCTATTCATGATATCCCTATTATCGGCGGAAGAAGAAAACTATTTGAGTATCTGGTCACCCGCAATGTCAAAGAAATTATTTTCGCGGCTCCTTCAATTCCTAAAAAAGAACTGAAAAGTATAATTGACAAAATAAAAAATATTGATCCGAAACAGGCTATTAAAGTTCTTCCTTCTTACCATAAACTGGGAGATCAGCCGGTATCGGTTAAAAATATTCGTGATATAAGAATTGAAGATGTTCTCGGGAGGGAACCCGCGGAAATTGACTTTAGTGAAATAAAATCCAGTATTACGGGTAAAAAAATATTGGTTACTGGAGCGGGCGGTTCAATAGGTGGTGAAATAGTGCGCCAGCTTCTGAAATTTCAGCCCAAAAAGTTGATTGCCCTGGATATTGACGAAACGGAACTTTTCTACCTGGAAAATGAAATAGTCGATCTTGATGAGAAAAAAATAGTTGTACCCTATGTGGCTGATGTTACAGATCGCCACAAGATGGAACTTCTGTTTCGGGAAACCTCACCGGAAATTATTTTTCATGCGGCCGCTTATAAGCATGTTCCTATGATGGAGCGGTATCCCGAAGAAGCTGTTCGTGTAAATATTGGTGGAACTCGTCTCACAGCCGAGCTTGCATGCCGGTATGAAACCGAAAAATTTATTCTCATTTCAACAGATAAAGCGGTTAATCCCACAAATGTGATGGGTGCAACCAAGCGTGTGGCTGAACAGATTTGTATGGCCTATAATGATGAGTGTGAAACAAGTTTTATCTCCGTTCGGTTTGGCAATGTTCTGGGATCAAGGGGTTCTGTTGTACCGCTGTTTATCGAACAGATTAAAAACGGCGGACCGGTTACGATTACCGATCCTGAAATTACCAGGTATTTTATGACCATTCCTGAGGCCGTACTGCTTGTGATTCAGGCCGGTACCATGGGTGAAGGAGGAGAAGTATTTGTACTGGATATGGGCGAACCTGTTAAGATCCTGGATATGGCAAAACAGCTGATAAAACTGCATGGGCTGGAGCCTGATATGGATATACAAATTACATTTAATGGACTCAGGCCCGGCGAAAAACTGTTTGAAGAACTTCTGAATGCCGAGGAAGGTGTAACAACTACTGCACATTCCATGATCTATAAAGCTTCCTGTAACCGTGCTTTATCACGGCATCAGCTTGAATATACCGTTTTAGAACTTTTTAAATCCGTTAAACACCAGAGAACGGATGATATACGTGAGACTCTTAAAAGACTGGTGCCTACCTATCGAAGCAATGGTGAACCTGTTGTTGAAGAAGTTGTTTCCGGAGCAGATTTTTAGATTATAAGTGGGAGAAAAAGTATATTCTGCCCTATAATTGATTTATTCCACGATTGCTCAACAACAACATATAAACAAAGAACAGGATGCCAAAAGTAGTACAACAGCTTCATGATTTTGTAAGTCTTCTCGATCCCGCCCAGAACCAGATTTTTAACATGTCTCAGGAAGAAGCCGAAAAAGTTGTGGCTTCCGGAAACCCGGAGAAAGTCCGGGAAATCGAAGGCAGTTTTGCCATTGTCACCAAAAAAGATCAGCAGGTTTATATGGCCCGTTCCATAGGCCGGCCGATGCGCTATTTTATGGCCAAACAGGTGGAAGGCCCCCTGCTTATCGTAGCAGACCGTATTGATGATATTTATGAATTTCTGAAAGAGAAGGGGTTGCATCACCAGTTCCGGCCTGATTACACACGAATGGCTCCGGCACATTATGTTACCCGGCTGGATGTGGTGGGTTGCCCGGATCCCAATCCCGATCACAAACGTTATTTTACACCTGAAAGAAATACCTTAAACTCTGACCTCAATGAAATAGGCACAGCCTACATACGTGCTATGGCCGGGGAATGTGAAAAATGGCTCGATTCTATCCCTGCGGACGAACCTGTCGGAGTACTGTTTTCCGGTGGTATCGACAGCGGATCTGTTTTTCTGATACTTTACGACCTGCTTTTAAAAAGAGGTGAATCCCCTTCAAGGCTGAAGGCATTTACCCTGTCTGTAAATAACGGGCCGGATGCACAACAGGCATATGAGTTTCTGGATACATTGGGTCTGAGCATGTTTCTTGAAGTAATCGAAGGAGAACTTTCAGATCTTGATTATAAAGAAACCATCCGCGTAATCGAAGATTATAAACAGCGCGATGTGGAAGCGGCCACAATGGCCCTCAATCTTTGCAAAAAAATCCGGGAAAAATATCCTGACTGGAATTATCTCGCGGATGGTGACGGCGGCGATGAAAACCTGAAATCGTACCCGATTGAAGAAAATCCTGAGCTGACCATCCGCAGTGTTCTTGGAAATCCGCTGCTCTACCATGAAGGATGGGGAGTGGATAAAATCAAGCACTCTTTAACCTATTCCGGCGGACAAAGCAGGGGCCATGTACGAACCTATGCAACAGCACATAGATATGGTTTTAAAGGATTCAGCCCTTATACATTGCCCAATGTCATCCATGTATCGGAAGGTATTCCTTTCATTCAGCTGACAGACTGGAAGCATGAAGAACTTTACGCGTTGAAAGGAGAGGTGGTACAACGTGGAGTAAAAGCCGTTACCGGCCTGGATATGCCAGTATTCCCAAAACGCCGTATGCAGCACGGAACAGTAGGTATGGATGATTTCAGTAAAGTTTTTCCTGATGATGAGATGGTGTACAGGCAGTATTTTGCTTCGCTCTACTCGTGAGCTTATGCTGGTTGTCAGTTGTCAGTTGTCAGTTGTCAGTTGAGGACCTGGCAGAGCCTGCCTTCCGAAACGTCAGAGCAGGCAGGTGCGATAGCTCCTGCCAGAGTCCGGTTTGGAATTCAGTAGTTAGTAGTTAGTAAACAACCAGCAACCAGCAACCAGCAACCAGCAACCAGCAACCAGTAACCAGCAACCAGTAACCAGCAACCAGTAACCAGTAACCAGTAACCAGTAACCAGTAACCAGTAACCAGTTTTCATTGATTGCCACATATCACCAGTCAAAATATAACTGAAGCACGCCCCCCGAAAGTGGTGATGGACCCTTTTCGTCCTCATTTCTTTTTAAATGAGCAGGAAGTGCAGTCTGATGGACAGCTCCACAGTGTGAATACCATTTTCCTCACCAATAAAGAATGTTCCTTCAAGTGCGTGATGTGTGATTTGTGGAGACACACACTTAATGAACCAACACCGGCAGGAGCTATTCCAAAGCAGATTGAATTCGCACTCGAACACCTGCCGCAGGCAGATGTGGTGAAACTCTATAACAGCGGTAATTTTTTTGACGGGAAAGCCATTCCGAAAACAGATTATGAAGCCATAGCGGATCTGCTCTCCGGGTATGAACATATTGTTGTTGAAAATCACCCGAAATTGATCGGACCGTTTATTCCTGAATTTCGTGATCTGCTGAATGGAACCCTCGAGATAGCCATGGGGCTCGAAACCATTCATCCTTATGTGCTGCCCAGGCTGAACAAGCAGATAACAACAGAAAATTTTCAGGCGGCCATTGAATTTTTAACTTCAGAAAATATCACCAGCCGGGCTTTTATTTTACTGAATCCTCCATATCTGACCAATCCCCGCGAAAACATTGAATGGTGTCTGAAGTCTGTTGAATTTGCTTTTGACACCGGCGTTTCGGCCTGTTCTGTGATACCCACCCGTGATGGCAACGGTATCATGGAACAACTGCGGGAATCGGGAGAGTATGTTCCGCCGAAACTTTCAGCCCTGGAAGAGGTATTTGACCGCGCACTGCAATTAAACAAAGGCCGGGTTTTCTGTGATATATGGGATCTTGAGAAATTTTCAGATTGTGAAAATTGCTTTACCGAACGAAAAAACAGGCTTCACCGAATGAACCTGGAACAGGTTGTACTACCGGAGATTAATTGTGGTTGTAATCTCCCCTTGAGGGGAGTACGGCTTTAGCCGGGAGGGGTGTGGCTCCCCCGAGAATATGACATTTCGAATTTATCTATAGCATGAAATCTCAGAACATTTATGATTTTCTCATTGCTGGATCGGGGTTTGCCGGATCCATCACAGCAATGATCCTGGCAAAATCAGGTTTCCGGGTTTGTTTGATTGAAAAGGAGAGTCACCCCCGGTTTGCGATCGGGGAATCTTCAACTCCCATAGCCGATATGATTTTGAGAGATTTGGCAGAACAGTATAATCTGCCTTTTCTGAAGAAGATGTCAAGGTATGGCGAATGGCAGAAACATTATCCTGAGATAACCTGTGGCCTGAAACGGGGATTCAGTTATTACGGTCATCAGAAGGGAGAGACTTATGTTGGCGACAGAAAGCATAGCCGCGAACTTCTGGTGGCCGCGAGTGAGAATGATTACAATTCTGACACGAACTGGTTACGCAGTGATACAGATCATTTTTTTGTAAAGCAGGCAGAGCAGTTTGGCGTTGATTACGTTGACAAAACCACATTGCACTCACTGGAACGTATCGCAGCTGAAAAACGGTGGGTTGTTCAGGCACAATCAGGACAAGGATCCCGCAAAATCAGCGCCCGGTGGATCATTGATGCGACAGGATCGCCGCAGGTTTCCCAAAAATGGTTTGGCACGAAATCTTCTGCCGCCGGTTTTGAAACTCATTCTTCCGCTCTCTTTTCACATTTTGAAGGAGCAGAGCACTGGCACCATATTCTTGAAAAAGAGAATACATTCATGGATGACTATCCATATAATTCCGATTTTTCCGCTTTACATCACCTTTTGGAGGAAGGCTGGATGTGGATGCTCCGATTCAACAATAACCTGCTAAGCGCGGGTATTTTATTTGATGAGACAAAACCGGATCAGGCAAACCGGCACGGAAACCCGGAGAAGGTATGGGAACTCGTCATTTCACAATATCCGTCCCTGAAAAAGCTTTTTTTAAATGCCAGACAAGCTGAAGATCCGGGAACATGGATCGCAACAAAACGGCTGCAGAGAAAACTGGATAAAACGTTCGGGGACGGCTGGCTTGCACTTCCTCACACCTCCGGTTTTGTGGACCCCCTTCACAGCACCGGAATTGCACATACACTTACCGGCATTGAGAAAATTGCAGATCTTTTTAGTGAACACGAAAACAATGAAGAGATTCTGGAAGGGCTGAAAAAAACAGAACGTCACTTTTTCAAGGAACTGGAATTTATTGATCTGCTGGTATCTGCCTGTTATATGACCAGAAACAACTTCAGCTTGTTCTCTGCATGCACCATGCTCTATTTTGCGGCATCGGTCACGTATGAACAGGCAAGATTAAAAGGAGATATCCCGGAAAGCTTTTTATGTGCAGGTAACCCTGAACTGTTTGATGCGGTACAGTCTATTCATCAAAAAATAAAAAAGTACCTCGGTGATATACCTCCTGATGAATCGGAAAAATTAATCCGTGAAATCCGGGATAGAATCAAACCTTATAATAAAGTCGGTTTGATGGATCCGGGTGCAAACAACATGTACCGGCATACTGCTGTGGTACTATAACAACCTGCCAGAGTTGTGGAGTTCAGGCCAAAATTTGTACAGCTTACTCCGAACTCCATGTATTGGGCTAAAGCCCATTTTCCATATAAAGCCTCCATATCAGTTGGCTGAAGCCAACTGCAAGTGATAAAGGCAGCCAGAATCTTCTTCAAATAGAGATGTAGATCATAAGGAGCTAACAGTTCAACTTTAAAAATTTAGGATTTCTGAACAACTTACAATTCAGTTTGGCTGTAGGACACCAGAGAAGCAGCATCTCCTTCTAATCTCATATCACTTGCAGTCAGCTTCAGCTGACTGTTTTTAAAGGCCCAAATTCTTAATGGCTTTAGCCACATCACAGTCGGCACCGGCACCTGCCACGTGCTCCGAAATTAACAACCTGCCAAAGTTCTGTGCTTTTCGGATCCTGGCAGAGTTGTGGGGATGAGGCTGGGAATTGTATTTTAGGGTACGAGGCCTTGAACCGCGACTCTTGCAGGAACTCCGCTGCGCTTCGTACTCTGCCAGGTCGCTCGGAAATTAACAACCGTCAGAGTCCGGCAGGTCCTGGCAGAGTTGTGGGGATGAGGCTGGGAATTGTAGATCAGGGGGACAGGGCCTTGAACCGCGACTCTTGCAGGAACTCCGCTGCGCTTCGTACTCTGCCAGGTCGCTCAATCAAACAAGTGAGAATAAATTACATCATAAACATCCGTTGGCAGAAGGGTGTCTTTTTCCAGCTTGCCTGATTTCTGTGTAACCAGAAGCGGGTTTTTTCCCCTGTCATCCCAGACTCTGCCGTGAGATCCTTTAACTCCATCACCGTGGATGGGAATCAGGTCCATTTTGTACCTGAAGCCAAGCTTTTTCTGCAGGATTCTGAGGCCTGCCTTTACTTTTGGTAAAGCTATTTTAGGGTCCACCAGTAACTCCGCCGGGTCATAACCCGGTTTTGTGTGGATATCGACCGTAGGAGCGAAATCGGGTGCCTTATCATCATCCAGCCAGTAGTAGTAGGTAAACCATGCATCTTCTTCGGCGATAGCTATCAGCTCCCCGGAGCGTTCGTGGTCCAGGTTGTACTCTTTTTTCCCGTCTTCATCCAGTATTCGATCCACACCAGGAATCTCTTCCAGGAGTTTTTTAACCGGTGCAATATCCTGCTTATTCCGGATGTAAACATGTGCAACCTGGTGATCGGCCACAGCGAAAGCACGGCTGCTGCCGGGAATCAGAATTTCACCGCCTTTTTCTTCCCGGACCGTGATATACCCGTTTTTTCGCAGGGCACGGTTCAGGGAAACGGGTTTGTTAACAGGCGTGATACCATATTCAGAAAGCAAAATGATTTGAATATCATTCTCCTCATAAAATTCTATCAGATCCTTACATAGATGATCGATCTCTTCCAGGTCTTTCTGAATATCGGGATCATCCGGCCCGATTCGCTGCAGGTTATAATCCAGGTGCGGGATGTAAACAAGGGAGAGTGTAGGGTCTAACTCTTTTTTTATCCATTTGGCAGAATCGGCAATCCACCGGCTTGAGTATATGGTCGTATTGGGCCCCCAGAAATTGAAGAGAGGAAATTGTCCCAGTTCATTTTGTAATTTATCCCTCAGTTCGGGGGGATCGGTTAAGATATCCGGAATTTTTACTCCGTCAGCACGGTATATAGGCCGGGGAGTTACCAGGTAATCTACGGTTGAATTCATATTATACCACCAGAACAAATTCGCACAGGTAAAATCAGAATTCTCATTTTTGGCCTGTTCCCAGATTTTAGGTGATTGTATCAGTTTGTTGGACTGCCGCCAGAATTTTATCTCATCCATCTCCCTGAAATACCAGCCATTGGCAACAATCCCATGCTTATCCGGCATCACGCCGGTGAGATAAGTTGCCTGGACAGAACAGGTCACCGCCGGAAGCATGGAGTTTACAGATGCCATTTTTCCCTTTTTGATCCATTCAGATAAAAACGGAGTGTGTTCACCAAGCAGATCCGGAGTTAACCCGACGATATTGAGTACGGCTGTTTTATTCATGAAATGATTAATCTGTTTAAGATATTTATTGTCCGTGTGGTCTATCGTTATCGAATTTGGTTCATTACAACCCCTCCCCACGCAACTTCAGGATTAAACTTCCAGGTTTTCTGACCCACCCCCGTCCCCTCCCTATCACACCAAAAGCGGTGTGACAAGGAGGGGAGCTTTTTAAAAAAATCGATCTAAAAAGTTAATTTTGAAATTTTCCAGTGCCTTATTTTTGGTTATGAGGATCTTTTACCAAATCCATTACCCACCGGAATTCCCGTTCAATGGAGTCTGAAATGTCAGACTTCAGGTCTTCCGGGAGAACATCCCAGGTATAGGTTTCAATTTCAAAATGGCGGCAGTGGTTACCATCAAGAATAATCCGAAGGCTGTCCACGATTTCATCCTGTGTGGAATGAAGCCCGTCGAACTCCTGCACAAAAATCGGAACATGAAAATGAACCCGCCACTCTTCAGCTTTCTTTTTCTGAATTTCAGGCAGGGCATCCGGAAGATCCCTGTACTGGTAAAGTGCTCCATCTGGTTGCCTTTCAATAACCTGGTGCAGGTAAACCGGTTCCACAAACTGCTGAAGCTGCTCCGCGGTTTTTTTCCGGTCAGATTCTGATCCATTCAGCTTTACTTTTAAAGCGGCGCTGATCTGGGTTTTGCCAATCCTGATTCCTGCGTCCATCAAGGCCGGAATAGCTTCAGCAGGGTTTTCATATTCCAGGGCAAAATGGCAAGTATCATAACAAACACCGATATGAGTCAGAAGTGTTTTTTCAGCTTCCACGGATGAAAGCTGAAATTCATTCATCAGAAATGTACCGCCTTCAGGAAGGAGGTTTTTTTGAAAATAGTCAATAGTTTCCCGGCTGTTTTCAAGCAGGCAGTCGGGTTCAGGTTCTATATCAAGATGAATTTCTTTGCCTTCGTTTTTCAGTATAGCAGCCATTTTTTGAGCCAGTTCAGCAAGCTGAACCGTGCTTTTTTTCACCACTTGTTCCGGGTTATCATCCCAGTATTTATAGGTTATCGGGGATGTGGAGATGCTGCCGTCAATACCATCCGGGAGGAGAGCCGCTAAGATATCAATCAGGTTTGAAGTATAATTGTAGCGCTGCTTTGAACTCCAGTCTGGCTTGTATACATCATCTTTCACTTTTTCCCCGTGAAAACTTCCGTAAGGAAATCCATTAATTGTAAAGACGTAAAGATCTTCCTTCTTAAGCCACTTTTTGAATACCTGTAGACGGTTAACTTCAAGAAGATCTTCAGCGGCCTGTGCAGATAATCGTAAACCGATGCCAAAGGGTTGGTCCGGGGAAAGGTGATGTTTTAAACCCGGTATATGATTTTTTAACTGGGCAAAAACCTCACTCCAGTTCTCCCCGGGATGAATATTTGTACAGTAACTCAGATGAGATCCGGGATGGTTGGGTAATTGCATGAAGTAATTTTGATTTCAGCTTTGGTAGGTTGTGAGGTGCAAAAGTGAAAAGTGAAAAAATTCAAAAGATATAACAGGGGAAATGAAGAAAAACTTCTTTTGCCTTTTCACCTTTCACTTTTGCCTCCTCAAGTAGTTTTTAAAGTTTCCTTACTCACAGAATCCAATTCTTTCAGCTTTTTAACAGCCTTTTTGTAAACTTCGAAATCCACTTTATGAACTTCGATTCCTTTACCAATTCCTTCAAGCAGCATAATTGTCAGCTGCCCGCCCAGGTGTTCGCGGAATTCCTGTAGTCCGTGCATTATTGAATCATCATGCTCAGGCTGATCCGGTTTATTTTGCAATTCAGGAACAAAGAGCCTGAATCCCGAATTTTTTAAAACATCCAGAATTTGTTTCCAGTCATTTTCACTGATCATGTTCTGCAGCCTGGAGTAGGTTACATCAAGAGCGATGCCGATGGCAACAGCTTCACCATGGCGAACTTTATAATTCGTCAGCTGTTCCAGTTTATGAGCCGCCCAGTGGCCAAAGTCCAGCGGGCGGGACGACCCCATTTCAAACGGATCACCATTTGTTGAGATGTGTTCAAGGTGAAGTTCGGCACACCTGTGGATTAACCTTTTCATTGCAGGCATATCCCTGTTGCGAAGCTGAGCAGCATTATCCTTTATAAAATCAAAAAAAGCAGAATCTTTAAGCAGAGCTACCTTTATCGCTTCGGAGATACCCGAAATCCAGTCACGCTGTTCTAATGTTGTTAAAAAACCGGAATCGTTGATCACCGCAAAAGGAGGTACAAATGTTCCAAGAAAATTCTTTTTACCAAAAGCGTTTACACCATTTTTCACTCCAACCGAAGCGTCATTCTGGGCAAGAACGGTAGTTGGAACCCGTATTATGCGGATTCCCCGGTGTGCGATACCCGCAGCATAACCGGCTGTATCAATCACAGCACCCCCGCCGATTGCCATTACATAAGAGTGGCGGTCGATATTGGTTTCATTGATGGCCTGAAGAATTTCTTCCACATATCCGGGATCATTTTTGGCAGGTTCACCGCCCGGTATAACTACAGGTGATTGAATCAGGTGCAAATGAAACTGCCTTGCATACTCCTGTATTCGATTGAAAAGATCCGGATGCTGTTCAAACATATTTTCATCCAAAACACACAGAATACTTTTAGGAGAGGCCTGACCATTGTTTAATACCAGATTACGAAACGTATCATTTTTTAAATTGAAAATGTCATCCGTAAAAATTACATCATATTGAAATGGAACAGAGAATTGTTGTTTTATTACTGACATTCTTTAAATCTGATTATAGCTTTTCTAAAAACTCAATGTTTAGCCGTTGTGTATATAATTAAAATTTGAGTTTCAGCCTGTTAAAAATAATAAATAAGTTATAGAGTTAGAATTTTTAACAGACTGCCGATTATTTAAGAGCATCAAAAGATGAAATTTATAATTCTTTTAGGTACAATAAGAGAGTAAAATGTCTTTATATTACCGGAAAGAAAATTTATACAATTATACGTATCAATGACACATTTAAATGGGGACCCAGATTATAAAAAAATCAGAACCAAAATATCCGGCTGGCTGGAAAATAGGATTTCTGAAGACGCTTTTCAGTGGATCAGGTCCACAGGCGAAAAGTTAAAGACAAATGCTGAAGACTGGGAGTTATTCACAGCCTTTAGTTCTGTTCCAAGACACACCGGCAAAGAGATCGTTAAATTTACTGAAGAAGATCTGGAAAGCGCCGCGAAGATGCGTGAAAACTGGAAACCTGTTAATTGGACGGCAGATCAGTTTGCAAGAACTTATTTACTGCTGAGTTATGCTGACCGGGGTGAAGATGAATTCCTGGATAAGATTGAAAAGATTTTTATCACCAGTGATCTGGGAGAATCCGTTGCACTCTACCAGGGCCTGCCGGTTTATCCTTATCCGGAAAAATTTAAAGATCGTGCCGCTGAAGGCATCAGAAGTAACATTACAACTGTTTTTAATGCGGTGGCACTAAATAATCCCTATCCGGCAGAGTACCTGGATGAAGGTGCCTGGAACCAGGTTGTCCTGAAAGCGCTCTTTGTGGAGAGTCCGGTATATAAAATTATTGGAATTGATAACAGGGCTAATGAGACTCTTGCAAAAATCCTTGTGGAGTACGCGCATGAACGGTGGTCGGCCGGCAGATCTGTATCTCCTGAACTATGGAGATCTGTCGGTCCTTTTCTGGATGATAACTATGCAAAGGATATCAAAAAGGTGCTGAATCATCCGGATAAAATTCAGAAAAAGGCTGCAATTTTAGCATTACAAACCAGTAACTATCCGGGTACTAATGACCTGCTTGAAGATTATCATGACCTGGTCAACGAAATGGCTGATAACAGTGTGAGCTGGGATGATGTTGGCAAAGAGTTTGAGAAAACAACCTGAAAGTGACCTGGCAGAGTGCGATAGCACCTGCAAGAGTCACTGTTTGCTAACTATCCAACAAGTACCGTGTACAAGTTTAAAAAAGGACAAATCATAATTGAAGAAGAAATAGGAGCGCAATGCCAATGAATGATATGATGTATATAGATCCTCATGTTCACATGATCTCAAGAACAACTGACGATTACACAGCAATGAGAAATGCTGGAGTTGTAGCCGTTATCGAACCTGCCTTCTGGATTGGCCAGCCACGAACGAATTCCGGCTCCATGCTTGATTACTTTAGCTGGATTGTAGGCTGGGAACGGTTCAGGGCAGCCCAGTTTGGAATACGCCATTATTGTACTATCGGTTTGAATGCGAAAGAATCGAATAATGAAGCCCTTGCAGAAGAAGTGATGGATTTAATTCCCCGCTATGCCGGAAAAGAAGGTGTTGTGGCCATTGGTGAAATCGGCTATGATGACATGACCAAGCTTGAAGAAAGGTACTTCAGCCAGCAGCTTGAACTGGCCAAAAAATTTGATATGCTTGTTCTGGTTCATACGCCACACAGAAATAAAAAAGAGGGTACGCTGCGAAGCATGGATCTTTGTGAAGATCACGGTCTGGACCCTGCTAAAGTAATTATTGATCATAATAACGAGGAGACTGTCAAAGCGGTTCACGACAGGGGATACTGGACCGCCTTCACCATTTATCCCGGTACAAAGATGGGAAATGAACGTATGGTGGAAATAGTAAAAGAGTATGGTACCGAACGAATTTTTATCGACAGTGCAGCAGATTGGGGGCACAGTGATCCTCTTGGTGTGCCTAAAACTGCACAGCTGATGCTTGAGCGGGGCGTAGCTAAAGATGATGTTCAAAAAGTAACCTATGGTAATGCACTGGAAGCGTATGGTCAGAGCGGACAGTTCAATGAGGAAGACTGGCTGAGCCGTCCGCCTATTGATCAGACTCAGAAATTCAGCGGCAACACTGTTCTTCGCGGCGGCCACCGGCCTCTGACCGAGGAAGACCTTGACCAGTCAAAAGATGATGACCTGATTATTGAGTAGGAGGTCAGGAATTGGAAATCATTGGATGAGTTTTACTCGAGTTCTGTCATGCCGGACTCCGATCCGGCATCTCCTGTTTTCATCAGCGGCGGGAGAAATTATCTTACCAAACAATTTAAAGCAATTACTTTTTGGGAGTTTTAATTTTTCTCACAACCAAAAAAGGGATGCCTCTTTTTATCCCGCGTAAGCGAGATAAAGAAGGGATTTATTGATTTTTAAAATCGTGGTGAAACATCCCCCTATATCTCGCTGGCGCGTTCAAAAAATGAGCCCTTTGTTAAGGGGGACTTTAGATCCACTCTAATAAAAAACCACCGGTTTATACACATGACCACCAAAATCCGTGCTTCTCTTGAATTAATGCGCCCGGCAAACATTGTTACGGCTTTTGCCGATATTCTTGCCGGGTTTGCCGCGGTTGGGGGATTTATTTTTATATCTGAAAGCGGGCTGGTGGTTTCTCCTTCCGGTTTGATGTGGCTCCTGCTGTCCACGTTCGGTTTGTATGGAGGCGGTGTGGTTTTTAATGATGTTTTTGACGCGGAACTGGATGCAAAAGAACGTCCGGAACGTGCCATTCCAAGCGGACGCATTTCAAAACAAGGGGCCTCGTTTCTAGGCGCAGTTTTATATGCCATTGGCATGTCGGCTGCTTTCCAGGTAAACTCTGCCGCGTTTGTCATTTCTTCAGCAATTGTACTTTGTACGTTAATCTATGATGCAAAAGCCAAACATTCTGTTGTCTGGGGACCTTTTTTTATGGGGTTGTGCCGGGGGGGAAACCTGTTGCTGGGATGCAGTATTATTCCTCTGATGCTGCCACAGGTTTGGTTTCTTGCATTCATACCTGTTATTTACATCGCTTCAATAACCCTTGTCAGCCAGGGTGAGGTAACAGGGGGAAACCGGTACCACGGGCATATTGCTGTAGGTATGATTTCACTGGTCACAGTCGGATTATTGTATCTGTCTGTTATACCCGCTTTTGAGCTGCTTCCTTCTATACCTTTTTTGCTTCTGTTTGTGGGAATGGTTTTTCCCCCGTTTATCAGTGCCGCCCGTAAACTGGATGCTTCTCATATAAAAAAAGCTGTGAAGCGGGGAGTCATTTCCCTGGTCTTGTTAAACAGCGTTATTGCTGCGGGTTTTTCAGGTTTATTTTTAGGATTGATTGTTTTCGGCCTGTTTCTTCTCTCTATTTATTTATCACGGGTTTTTGCCGTAACCTGAAGGGGTTTTGTATAACAACCTTCGTGAATCTTTGTGTCCTCGTGTCTTCGTGGCTACCCCCTGGATTGGAGTAAAATACTGACTCAGTTTTTCCACCACGAAGGCACCAAGACCCGAAGGTACACGAAGAAAACCTGAGTTAATATGGGAGCTTTATCTCATTCGTGAAACCCTTCGTGAGTCTTCGTGCCCTCGTGTCTTCGTGGCAATCCCTGATTGGAGTAAAGTTAATGGCTCAGTTTTTTTCATCACAAAGGCTTTCATTCACTAATGTTTTCAAGCAGAAGAAATAAAGGCCCCTGTGTAAAAACTTCATCCATTTGAGCCTGTTCCCGGTTCATATCCGGCCCTATAGAATAATTTGACAGTAGAATATCATCAAACCCGTTTCCGGTCCAGTCGGCTACATCCATGGCTATCCACCTGCCGGCTGCAGTTGCCGGATGATGAAACGGTGTAAACGACAGGCTATCTTCAGCATCATTTTTGAAAAAAAGAAATCCCTCTTCAGGATGATTAACATAATCACCAAAAAACGATATGACGGCAATATCAAGGTTCCCGTTGCCATTAAAGTCTCTTGCTTTTGCATCATAGGCTCCGTTTACCGGGTAAAACCACTCTTTAAAAAAATTGTTATCTCCGTCATTCAGGTAGATGTAAACCCCATGGTAAGGCTTAAAGGCGATAGAAAAGTCCGCATTATCACCGCTTGTGTAAAGAATGTCCAGATGACCGTCTTTATTAAAATCCGCCAGTTCAAATGAACTTGATCCCGCCGTAACTGGAAACTGCAGGAGTGTTGACCGTGTGAATTCACCGTCTCCGGAATTTTCAAAAAGATATATTTCCTGATTTAACTGGGTGCATAATGCAATTACATCCTGGAATCCGTCCCTGTTATAATCAAGAGCATAAGACTGAATACAGCCCGGTTCATTCATCAGAAGGTTGGGTTCAGGATTAAATTCACCCCTGTCATTTCCGCTTATCCAGAACAGGCTTCCGCTCCTGTGGCCAAACTCGCTGATCAAAAGATCCTGGTAACTGTCTCCGTCTAAATCGGCATGAATGGTTTCGACGGGCCTGACAAGATCTTCAAGGATCACATCAATAAATCCGCCGCTGGTATTTCCCGGGGTTGGGTCATATGCAGTCCTGACAATAAACCCTTCGGGTGCATCGGAAGGTACAAGGCTGCCCAGGTAGGTTAAAACGAGGTCACGTCTGCCTGCTTCATCCGGATTATTTAGTATGTGAACATCTGAAAGTGTGGCGGATAAAAAAAGTGAATTTTCAAGTTCAAGCTGTCTGTTGAATATCAGGAGATTTGTACCCTCTATATCGCTTAAATAGAGCAGCTGGTTTCCCGGATCAAAACGCGCAATGGTTGATGCAGGTGGTGAGTCTGTACGGTAATCCGGGATATGAGGTTTGAAAAACAGGGAATCAATGGTGATTTCAGGGTTTCTTACAGAAGGGGGGAAATATTCGGGGGCTTCATGAACATAATAAGCTATGATTTTATCCCATTCATCACTGCTTAACTGAGGGTCGGAAGGATAATAATTTTCCGGTACATGCGGCTCCCTGGAGTACCGGTATTCCACACCACGGTGCTGATAAATTCCCATTTTAGGCCCCATTGCAGGCAGCGTTTGACTTCGCCAGACGCTTTTTGTCAAAAGTTCAGGCTCCGGGTATATATGGCATGAGGTACAGTATATTGCGGATAACTGTTTTCCCTGGTCAATTAACTCCTGGCGGATAGCCGGTTCGGTATTTACTGTTTCTGAAATTATATTGCTTCTGTATGATTGTATTAATACAATCACTAAAATAGAAATGGTTAAAAATGAAAATATAAAAATGATTTTTTTAAATTGACTCATATTTGAGTAGTTGAAATTCTCTTCTGGACAAGAGCCGTAAAAAATTATTGATCAGTTAAAAATCAGGTTGTGAACCAGTCTGCATCAGCATTATATAATAATAATACTATATAACAGTTTTCTTTCTTTATTTTCTGTTACCTCAAATTCATTTCTTTTAAAATTTGCAGGGAAATTTATATTATCAGCTCAATAACTTATTGTACTGCCAGTATTCATGGCAGTTAAAAAATCTTCAAAAGAAAATGATTTGATGGGAAAGAAAGAAGGCCGTTTTTTTACAAAGCAAACCACCAGGATAGAAGAATTGGAACGGGGTACTCATCACTGGTTTTCACGGCCCGATATAACCGATAGTGAGGATTTGATCGTTACACGGGTAGACGTGGAACCGGGCGGGGGACATCCGTTTCATTACCATCCGACAATGGACGAAGTGATCTACATTCTTTCCGGGGAGGCCGAACAATGGATTGAAAAAAAAGCGAAGATTTTGAGTCCGGGTGAAGCCGTTTACGTACCCAAAAAAATGGTTCACGCGACTTTTAACAAGAGCAACGAACCGCTCAGTTTCCTTGCTATTTTATCACCTGCCGCCGATCTGGAAGGCTCCATGGTATATGTATCTGAGGAAGAACCATGGAAGAGTTTAACAGATAAATCATAGAAGCATCCCGCAGGGTATTAAAAACGATGAAAAAGCGCATTCTTTTAATAGGGGCATTCGACACCAAGGGTGAGGAGTATGCCTATGTCCGGGATCTGATTGCTGAACGCGGACATCGTACACTTTTAGTGGATTCGGGAATTTTTCAATCTGCTGCCCTCAGGCCGGACATCCCATCCTCCAAAGTGGCCGAAGCCGGAGGCTTTTCCCTTGAAAAGATGCGTGAGAAGGGCGACCGCGGCAAAGCTGTGGATGCAATGATTACCGGTGTTCAGAAGCTTGTGCCAAAACTTTATTCTGATGGAGAATTTGATGCTGTTTTAGCCCTTGGCGGAGGGGCCGGAACTAATATAGCAACAGCCGGAATGCGGGAGCTGCCGGTGGGAGTTCCGAAATTGATGGTTTCTACACACGCCTCCTCTGATGTGAGCACGTACGTGGATGTCAAAGATATCACAATGATGTATCCGGTAGCTGATATTGCTGGATTGAACCCGGTTACCAGGAGAATTTTATCAAATGCTGCCGGAGCCATTTGCGGAATGGCTGAACAGCACTATGTGGAAACGGAGCAGAAACCCCTGATCGCTGCATCCATGTTCGGCGTTACCACTCCCTGTGTGACTGAAGTCCGCCGCTTGCTGGAGAAAGCCGGTTACGAAGTCATGGCATTTCATGCCACAGGTACAGGAGGCCGGGCAATGGAGGCACTTATTGAAGATGATTATTTCGCCGGAGTGGCTGATATAACCACAACGGAATGGTGTGATGAAGTTGCCGGCGGGGTTTTAACGGCCGGACCGGATCGTTTGGGAGCTGCCGGCAGAAAAGGAATTCCCCAGGTGGTATCATGCGGAGCATTGGATATGGTTAATTTTTTAACCCCGGATACCATACCTGATAAATTTAAATCGAGAACATTTTATAAACACAATCCCACGGTAACTTTGATGAGGACGTCGCCGGAGGAATGTGGGGAGATCGGCAAAAGGATTGCTGAAAAACTGAACCAATCTTCCGGACCGGTTGTGCTGATGATTCCTCTGAAGGGAGTCAGTGCGATCGATAAAAAAGGGGAACCTTTTTTTGATCCGAAGGCAAATAACAGTTTATTTGATGCATTGCACAAACACACGAACTCTTCTGTAAAAGTTTTGGAATTAGATCTGCATATAAATGATCCGGAATTTGCAGAAGCCGTTGCGGAAGAGTTGCTGCAATTATTTTAAGAACCTGCCAGAGTCCCGGCCCGGCCGGGTCCTGGCAGAGTTCGGATCATGTGCATCTTGATTTTAACTTGATAACTGAGTCGAACCTCGACTCTTCCAGGAGCCCGAAAAGCCGGGCACTCTGGAAGGTCGCTGATT
>JBBEBD010000037.1:38686-98132 GCA_040882525.1 Balneolaceae bacterium
GGCAAGAGTCCGTATGGACCTGGCAGAGTTCGGGTTATGTGTATCTTGATTTTATCTTGATAATCTGAGTCTAAAACCTCGACTCTTCCAGGAGCCCGAAAAGCCGGGCACTCTGGAAGGTCGCTGATTAAAGAACCTGCCCCAATGGGATCCCTGTGGGGCAAGAGTCCGTATGGACCTGGCAGAGTTCGGGTTATGTGTATCTTGATTTTATTTTGAAGTATGACAATAACTAATCATTAAATAACAAAACTAAAACATGCCATTTATACCCTACAAAGAATGTCTTCGACGACTCAACGAACAAGTAGAGAAACAAAAACCGATCATCGGGGCTGGTGCCGGTACCGGAATCTCAGCCAAATTTTCTGAGAAAGGCGGTGTGGACATCATCATCATTTATAATTCAGGCAGGTACCGGATGGCCGGCAGGGGAAGCGCAGCCGGGATCCTGGCTTATGGTGATGCTAATGAAATTGTAGTGGACATGGCCCGGGAGGTTCTGCCGGTGGTTCAGGATACCCCGGTTCTGGCCGGTGTATGCGGCACTGATCCTTTTCGCCTGATGCCGGTTTTTTTAAAGCAGTTAAAAGAGATGGGTTTTGACGGGGTTCAGAATTTTCCCACTGTGGGTGTGATTGACGGGAATTTCCGGCAGATCCTGGAAGAGACAGGTATGAGCTACGACCTGGAAGTGGAAATGATCCGCCTGGCCCACGAAATGGAGATGCTTACCTGTCCATATGCCTTTGATGTGGAGCAGGCAATTAAAATGGCCAAAGCCGGCGCTGATGTGCTGGTAACCCATATGAATACAACAGTAAAAGGTTCAATCGGGGTAAGTGCGGATGTTGCTCCAACTCTTGAGGAGTCTGCAAAACGAATCCAGGAGATGCATGATGCCGCCAAAGAGATCAACAGTGATGTGATTGTACTTTGTCACGGCGGGCCCATTGCCGAACCTGAGGACGCCCAATACATTTTTGAGCACACAAAAGGAGTGGCCGGATTTTTCGGAGCTTCAAGTGTGGAACGACTTGCAACAGAAAAAGCAATTGAAGACCAGGCACGGTCATTTAAAGACCTGAGAATCTAAAATTAAAGTCACAGACATGGGTAATATGATATCAAATAAGAAAATAATAACCCGGATATGTATTTCTGGTATTTTGCTGGCAGGCTTACTGGTAACCGCCTGCAACAATTCAGAGCAGCAATCCAATGATAAACCCGATCGCCTGAAGGTTCTGTTTTTAGGTGATGACGGAGGCCATGAACCCAGTGTGCGCCTGAGGGATATCACACGGCCTATGCTCGATCGTGGCATTGAAGTGTTCTACACAAGTGATCTCAATGATATCAACCCTGAGAATCTTCGGTTATATGATGCTTTATTACTCTCTGCGAATTACCATGAACCTGAATACCCTGAGACTGATCCGGAAGTGATTGATGCAATAGTCAGTTATGTGGAAGAGGGCGGCGGTTTTGTGCCGATCCATTCGGCTTCGGGCAATTTCCGGGATTCGGATTCATATACCAAGCTGCTTGGCGGAGCATTCGAAAGCCATGGAACCGGTACATTTCAAACCAATACCGCTGAACCGGATCATGAGATCATGCAGGGGTTTGAAGAGTTCGAGAGCTGGGATGAAACATATGTGCATCAGAAGCATAATGAGGAGAATCGAACCGTATTGAGCTACAGGGATGAAGAACCATGGACCTGGGTCCGTACACAGGGAGACGGTAGAGTTTTCTATACAGCCTGGGGGCATGATGAAAGAACGTGGCAGAATCCCGGTTTTCATGAACTTTTGGAACGCGGTATCCGCTGGGCAGCAAAACAGGATGTACAGGCTGAGCTGGCAGCCCGGGCAATCAGCAATCCTTTCAAATATGATGTTCTGGATGTACCTTTTCCGCCGCCTCACGAAGAACGTATAAAATACGAGGAAGAGGTTGGAACGATGGACAGGGGAGCAAATAATCCAAGATATTATCAAAAACAACAACCCCTGAACCCTGAAACAGCTATGGACCGGATGATTCTGCCTGAAGGGTTCCGGGTCGAACTTTTTGCATCCGAGCCGGATATCGTAAACCCGATCTACATGGACTGGGATGAACGGGGCCGGCTGTGGGTGATTGAATCCATTGAATATCCATATCCCCGAAGTTTCTGGCCGGATGGCGGCGGCAAAGACAGGATTATGATCCTTGAAGACACCAACGGCGACGGCCGGGCCGATACTTTCACGGAATTTGCCGACAGCCTGAATATTCCCACAAGCCTGGAATTTGTGGATGGCGGAATAGTAGTCCACCAGGCACCGCAAACACTTTTTTTAAAAGATACAACCGGTGACGGAAAAGCCGATGTACGTGAAGTTCTTTTTGAAGGATGGGGGCAGTGGGATACCCATGCCGGGCCGAATAATCTTCAATACGGCCTGGATAACTGGATCTGGGGTGTTTTAGGATACTCCGGCATGGACGGGGTGGTGGGCGGTGAACACCATGAATTCGGTATGGGTGTATACAGGTTTCAGAAAGACGGATCAAAACTGGATTTTTTACGCCGTACTAACAACAATACCTGGGGATTTGGTTTTAGTGAGGAGGGAGATGCTTTTATATCAACCGCCAATGCCAATCCCAGTACATGGCTTCCGTTTCCGCGAAAACATTATGAAAAACTGGGTCCGCTTGAGGATTCAGTAACCGACCGCCTTACCAGTACTGCACGTGTCATAACACTGACGAATCTCTTCCGCCAGGTTGATTGGGTGGGCGGATTTACATCAGCGGCTGGACACGCCCTCTACACAGCCCGAAGCTGGCCGGATTCTTACTGGAACCAGAGAGCTTTTGTGACAGAACCTACCGTTCAGTTGATATCCGAAATGATATTGGAGAAAAACGGATCAGGTTACAGGGCAAACTATCCGCGAAACCTGGTAGCGAGCGATGATGAGTGGTTCAGTCCTGTTCAGGCTGAAGTGGGGCCGGACGGGCATGTCTGGGTTGCGGACTGGTATAATTATATCATTCAGCACAATGCTGAAAGCGACCGGCAGGAACCGACACCAGGCAATGCGTATGCAAACCCGCTGCGCGACCGGGAGCACGGCCGGATTTATCGCATTGTATATGAGGGAACTGATGATTCGGGGAATATCCCGGACCTTGCGGACGCTTCACCACAGGAGCTTACAGAAACGCTTTCCCACCCGAATATGCTCTGGAGATCGCATGCACAGCGGCTTCTGGTTGAACGGGGTGTGCCGGATGTGGCTGATGCACTGATAGAATTGGTAAACGATCAAAGTGTGGATGAGCTGAACCTGAATCCGGGTGCTATTCATGCTCTCTGGACACTCCATGGCCTGGGGCAGCTGCACGGAGTAAATCCTGAGGCACTCTCTGCTGCTGCCGGGGCACTTGAACATCCTTCTGCCGGAGTACGGGCTAACGCGGTTCAGGTTCTCCCGCAGGTAACCTCTTCAGTGCAGTCAATCCTGGATGCAGGCCTGTTGAGCGACGATGAGTTGAATGTGCGGTTAAAAGCTCTGGTTGCCTTGATGGAAATGCCTGAATCATCACAGGCCGGAGAGGCGATCTTCCGGATGCTCCGGGATACTGCCAACGCTGAAGACCGGTGGATCCGGGAAGCAGGAGCATTGGCCGGGGCCACTCACTATAACGGTTTTTTGTCGGCTGCTGAACAATCGGGATTAAATCTGCAGGCTCAGCCTGATGAGGATGAACCTGCTTCGGGCCTGGAAAGTATAGCAGCAATGATCCGTGCGGAATATCCTGGTGCTGGTGGTAATGAAGAAACCGCGAAATCCGGTACACCGGCCGGGGCTGATGTGGTACTGGAACTGGGTGTGACACCAAACGTGCTTGAGTTTGACAATGAGATACTGCGGGCTGAGGCCGGTCAAACCATAAGGATCGTTTTTACCAATACAGATAATATGGAACATAACCTGCTGTTTATCAGGCCGGGAACACTGGCCGAAGTAGGCGGTCTGGCAGACCAGATGTTAAGTTCACCGGACGGTCGCGAACGGGCTTATGTTCCGGAAACAGAAAAGGTACTGGCCTCTACACCGATTCTGGATCCGGGTGAAACCTATGAACTGACCTTTACGGTTCCTGATGAACCCGGAGAATATGAATTTGTTTGTACAATTCCGGGACACTGGCGAAGTATGAACGGGAAACTGATTGTAGAAGAGGCGGATTAATACAATCTCATCTATATTTTCTGCTTTTATTTTGTTTTTTTTGAAAAAATTGTGATTTAGAAGCTTTGATATTACTCTTATGAATTAAATAAAAACAGCCTGGTTTGAAAATGACTAACAAAACGACTTTTGGTTTACTGTTAATTGCTTTTTTATATACGGGCTGTTCCGAATCTGTAATTCCAACAAACAGAATGCAAATAACTGAAGAATCTTTCGGCCGCATGGATGATGGCCGCGAAGCAAAACTCTATACCTTATCCAATTCCAATAATATTGAAGTTCAGATTACCAACTATGGCGGGATCATCACTTCTCTGAAAACTCCCGGTAAAAATGGTGAACAGGGAAATATCGTGCTGGGTTTTGATAATCTACAGGATTACCTGGGGGGGCACCCCTATTTCGGTGCGCTGATCGGCAGGTATGGGAATCGTATTGAGAAGGGGCGTTTTCAACTGGACGGAGCTGAATACCAGCTTTCAATAAACGACGGGGAAAATCATCTTCATGGCGGAGAAAAGGGATTCGACAAGGTTCTGTGGGATGCTGAGATCGTTAATGATTCCCTCAGGTTAACCTACATGAGCGCTGACGGAGAAGAGGGTTATCCCGGTAATCTTCAGACAACTGTAACCTACACTCTTACCGATGAGGATGAACTGAAGATTGAATATGAAGCAACAACCGACAAATCCACTCCTGTTAATCTTACTGCCCATAGTTATTTTAATCTGACAGGAGATCCGTCGCAGACTGTTCTGGATCATCAGCTAAAACTTCATGCAGGTAAATATACTCCCGTGAATGAGCAGCTTATACCTACAGGAGAGATGGCAGGTACTGAAAATACCCCATTTGATTTCAGAGAATTCAACACAATCGGCTCGCGTATTGCACAGGTTGAAGGAGGGTATGATCATAATTTTGTTGTGGATGAAGAACCTGGTGAGTTAAATCTTGTTGCCGAAGTATATGATCCTGAAAACGGCAGGAAATTAAGCGTTTATACAACAGAGCCCGGAATACAGTTCTACTCAGGAAACTTTCTGGACGGAAGCCTGGCGAATAAGAATGGAGTACCTTTTGAAAAACATTCGGGGCTGTGCCTGGAACCGCAGCATTTTCCAAATTCACCAAATGAACCGGATTTTCCTTCAACCATTCTCCGTCCCGGTGAAACCTACAGGTCTGTAACTGTCTATGCGTTTTCGGCTGAATAAACCTGTAATCATCAGGAAAGGTATTTGAGTTGCTTTTTATTTAAATTTGGCAAGGGTGGCTATCTAATCATTTAGCTTGAATATTTAAATTATCTGATTTTAGAACAGTATGGGCAAGTATAAATACTATGATGATCATGAGCGATTTTATGTTGCTGTTGACTGTATTATTTTTGGCTTCGACAGAGAAAACCTGAAGCTATTGTTGATTAAAAGAGATTTTGAGCCGGAGAAAGGTAAATGGTCGCTTGTGGGCGACCTGATAACCCGGAATGAAAATCTTGATGAAGCTGGCAGCAGAGTTTTATATAAGCTCACAGGCCTGAATGATATCTACCTGGAACAGCTTCATGGATTTGGTGAGGTTGATCGTGACCCTGTGGACCGGACTATCTCAATTGCATATTATGCCTTAATTAATATTTTTGAACATGAGGAGAAGCTTTTACCGGAATATGGCGCTCAGTGGTTTCCGATTGATGATCTGCCAGAATTGGTTTTTGATCATGAAGAGATGGTAGAAGCAGCCAAAGCACGGTTACGCCGTAAGGCATCTACTCAATCGGTCGGTTTTGAGCTGCTTCCTGATAAATTCACATTGCCCGAATTGCAGCAGTTATATGAAGCCATCTATGAAACGGAGCTTGATAAACGTAATTTCAGGCGCAGGATATTATCGATGGGTGTACTGATTAAAACCGATGAAAAACAGAAAGAATTCTCAAAGAAAGGAGCCTTTCTTTATAAGTTCGATGAAAAAAAATATATGAAGCAGCTGAATAAAAACGGCCGCTCAAACCTTATATTCAAACCACCCAAAGTGTAACAGACCTTCTTCTACTAATACTTTATTCTATTATTATTAAGATGCAGGTTACATTCAACTAAAAAAACCATAATGATTATGCAAATCTCAAAGTTTTCTTTATTCCTGATTTCTCTTTTTTCAACTGCTGTACTTTGTGCATGCGATTCGGAGACAGAGATAGAAACGGCAAATAATGATACCGCAGATGTACTTGTTTTCGGAGGGGGTGATCATCACGATTTCAGCCGCTGGTTTCATGCAGAAGATTCAACCATTATCGCGGGAACCGGTGCAGATGTACAGTACACGGATGATCCTCAGTCAGCACTTCAGAATTTATCGGAAGCTGATATTTTTGTGAAAAGTTCAAACCAGGTTATTGATATACCTGAATATTCTGAAAATCTTATCTCTTATGTAAACGAAGGGAACGGATTGATTTTGCTTCATGCAGCCACATGGTTTATCTGGGACTGGCCTGACTACTACAGCCAGTTAATAGGGGGCGGAACATCAAGCCACGGACCTTTAGGCGAGTTTGAAGTCTATCTCACAGACACGGATCACCCGCTGACTCAAAATATGCCCGAACGATTTTCGATCACTGATGAGCTCTACAGGTTTCAAAGAAACGATGATGGCGCAGAGATGCATGTTTTGGCGATGGGTGTGGAACCCGACACCGGAGATGAATACCCGGTAATATGGGTGGTTGAACAGGGTGATGGACGGGTTTTAAATATTACCCTCGGCCATGATGGTGATGCTCATCAACATGAAGCTTTTATTACTTTGTTAGAGAACAGCATTGAATGGTTAAGTGAGTGAGAGGCTAGCCTGACCCGCCCCAGTTCTGTGGATTCTTTGAGATTTGGATTTTAAAAAAAGATCAAAATCGGATATCGCCAAATCGCCAATCGCATATCATCTGATTTGAGATGTGAGATATGCGACGTTCGATTTTCGATTTATTATCTGTCCCGGCGAGGACTGCTGTAGGGTCGGAGTGGGGTCATGATTCTAATCCTCCTTGTTCACAATCGGCCATCCGTCAGCATCCCATTCAACCTCGCGGAGCAATAGTTTTGACCTGCCTTCGTCGGACAGATCATAGGCATGAGCAATTAAATAATCAGTCCCGTTGAATGTGTATACTGAATTATGGCCGATAGCTGCGTACTTTTCACTGTCCCCGCCTAATAAAAAGGATCCGCCGCCGTGTGCCATATTTTCTCCTGCCTTGTCCCGGTAGGGGCCTGTAATATTTTCAGATCTTCCAACAACAATTTTATATGTGCTGTTTTCATTACGGCAGCAGGCATCCCATGAGGCAAACAAATAATAATAGTTACCTTTTCTGAATATGAAAGGCGCTTCGATGCTGCTGTTAGTATCATTACCGGCATCTCTTTCATCCATTTTCCAGTATCTGTGCCGCGCAGCTATGGTATGCCATTCCTGGGGGACGGCTATTTCAGTCATATTTTCGTTTAACTGAACCAGTTTTAATCCCATCCAGAAAGACCCAAAAGCCAGCCAGGGAGTTCCTTCGCTGTCAATTACAGGAGCGCCATCTATAGCATTCCACATATCTCTGCCGGGCACAGATTGAACTACTTTACCATGATCCTTCCATTCAAAAAGGGGATCATCAGGATCAAGAGTTTGATTGGTGGCAACCCCGATAGCCGAAGTGTTTTTCCCAAAGGCTGATATTGAGTAATAGAGATAGTATGTGCCGTCATGTTCAATGATACTCGGAGCCCAAATATGATTTCTGAATCCATCCACCACATCATTTGTCCATTCCGGGGCCGATATAAAGACAGGATCGAGGCGTTTCCAATTCTCCATATCAGGAGATGACCATGATGATATACCACGCCCCGTATTGAAGATATAGTACATATCATCCTGTTGAATAATGGTCGGATCATGTACCCGGATGTCTGTATGCTGAGCAAAACTTTTATCAGTAAAAAACATTATTAAAACAATAATGCCGGCTGCTTTGAATGCATATTTAAGTACCCTTTCAGTACTGATTTTCAATTTTTTTGTATATAAGATCATTGTTCAATTTGCCTTCAGGTTTATATATCCGGGTATCAGTATTGAATCAGAGAGGTGGTAAGTGTGCATTAAAATATCCTTGAATAAACAATTTAAAAAAAATAAATTTTCTAATATTCATTTCTTGGTTAGCTAATGCAGTACTATTTTATTTCTATTTTATACTTTCTTATTTAAAACTCATATCCCTTCTGGAAGTAAACCGATCTCCATTTCTTTCTTATAAAGCTTAAATGGATTTTGCATTATGGAAAATTTTGTAAATCGAAAAAATATAAATGGGAGTCTGTTGATTTTAATAAACGTAATATATACACTTTACCGGTAGCGCTTTTTGTTATCGAAAAGCTTTCATGTAGAATACGATAACAGTTTCATAGAAAGGACACATATAACAATTATATCATCACTTATGAAAAAATCAATACTATTAAAATTATTTGGGAAATTACTGTGTACTATTCCGCTTATGCTTGTCTGGGGTAATGGATGGGCGCAACACCAGGTTTCAGGTACTGTTGTTGATGCAGAAACACAGGAACCTCTTCCCGGGGTGAGTATTCTGATTCAGGGTACTGAGCAGGGAACATCTACAAACATTGATGGATATTTTGAAGTCATTACCCCCGATGACCAGTCAACACTGGTACTTACTTATATTGGATATGCAAGTGCCGAGGTACCGCTCGAAGGGAGGAGTGAACTCGAAATCGGACTGGAACCGAGTGTACTTATGGGTGATGATGTGGTTGTGGTCGGTTACGGCACGCAACGAACCGAGAGTCTTACTGGTTCGGTAGCTTCTGTTTCAGCTAATGATATGGCAAAAGTGCCGGTTCCGACGGTGACTCATGCTCTGCAGGGGATGGCACCCGGTATTCAGCTGTTAGATGGCGGTAACCGTCCCGGGCGTAATGAACTGAATCTGCTGGTCCGGGGACAGGGCACTCTTGGACGTGGTGGTGATACCGGTGGCGCCGGGGCTGCCCGCCCGCTGGTGATGATTGACGGGGTCGAAGGGAATCTTTCCAATGTTGATATAGATGATGTGGAGAGAATTTCGGTACTGAAAGATGCTTCTTCAGCGGCAATTTACGGCTCACGTGCAGCAAATGGAGTAATTTTGGTTACCACCAAACGCGGGGTGGGACAGGGATTGCAGGTAAGCTACAACGGGTACACCGGTATGCAGGATATCACGGCATGGCCAAAGCGTGTGGATACTGAGACCCATATGCGGCTCGCGAATGTGGCCCGGGAAAATTTTATGAATTGGTGCCTTGATGGACGCGACCCAAATGCACAGACTGAAGCGGCCTGCCGCGATAACCCAAGCTATGCACCCCGGTATTCGGAGGAGTACATTCAGAATACAATTTCCGGAAATGATCCCGATGCCTATCCGTCTAATGAATGGGTAGATGCCATCTTCGATCCGGCACCCATTCAGGATCACACACTGCGTATCTCCGGCGGTAGTGCGGCAGCACGCTACGCCCTTTCCCTTAACTACATGAATGAGGGCGGGATGATGGCGAATACAGGGGCCGATCGTTATGGTGTACGCCTGAACACCGACTTCCAGATGTCCGATCAGTTGTCGGGTGGGCTGGATCTGACTGCCAGCCGCCGGTGGGATGTTATTCCCGCAGAGGACTGGGCTTCTACTTTTTACATTGTTCACGACACACCTCCAACCCGGCGAACACGATATAGCGACGGTTCATATGGTTTGAACCTGTTTGGCCGCAGCCCGCTGGCATCAGCTGAAGTGAGTGGCGACGAGCAGCGGGTATTCTGGGACGGAACTGCAACCGGACGTTTGGAATACGAAATTATTCCAGATTGGGTGGCATTGAGAACACTCGCCTCTTTTGATTTTGGAAGCATGGACTGGGAACGGTTTGTAACAGATCCGGACCTGATTGAGCAGTATCCTTCTGACGGATATTACTGGGGGCCAAGTTTTGGGGAAAACCGAACCAACACGTCCAAACAAACAACTCTGCAGGCAATTCTTGACTATGGCCATACTTTCCAGGAGGTACACGATATCTCCGGTATAGTAGGCTATGAGCAGATTGAATATGATTTTGAAGAATTCAGGGCATGGAGAGACCAGTTTTACAATAATGACCTGCGTCAGCTGGACCTGGGTAACTCTTCAAACGATGGAACCAGGGGATACGGCAGCGCTTGGGGGCTTCGTTCTGCCTTTGGCCGGTTCAATTATGAATTTATGGGCCGTTACCTGTTAGAATTCAATGCCCGTTATGATGGGTCAAGCCGTTTTGCAGATGGTCATCGTTATGGCTTTTTCCCATCAATATCACTTGGCTGGAGGGTATCCGAAGAGTCATTTTTTAATCTCGACTGGGTGGATGAGTTTAAACTTCGGGGTTCCTGGGGGCAACTGGGGAACCAGGATGTGCCGCTCTACTCCTACTATTCATCAATCGACCTGGGTATTTCCTATTATTTGGGCAACAACAGCGGTACTCAGGCCGTGGGCGGTGCCGCCACAGATCTTGTCAACGAAGAGCTCTCATGGGAGACCACTACGGTACTGGATTTTGGATTTGATTCAGCCTTTTTAGATGATCGCCTGACAGTGTCGGGTGATGTATACACACGGCGAACTGAAGACATTCTCCTGCGCTTATCGATTCCCGATATGGTAGGCCTTAATGCCCCATTCCAAAATGCTGGAATTGTGGAGAATAAAGGATGGGAACTTGCAGTTGGCTGGCAGGATGTTTCCGGTGATTTTAGCTACGGAATTAATCTGAACCTGTCTGACAACAAAAATGAAGTCATCGACCTGGTTGATACAGGCCCGTACATCGAAGGTGGCAATCTCGGCGGCCGTGTGATCCAGGAGGGTACGCCTGTCAACGCGTGGTATGGCTTGGAAGCCGAAGGACTGTTCAACTCGTATGAGCAGATCGACTCTCACGCGCAGCCGGCAGGCCAGGTGACTCGCCTCGGCGACATCATCTATAAAGATCAGAACGGTGATGGGGTTATTAATGAAGATGATCGTGTGGTAATCGGCGATCCCAACCCCCGCTATATTTATGGGGTAAATATCAACCTGGGGTGGAAACACTTCGATTTCAGCGCGTTCTTGCAGGGCGTTGGTAAGCGTGACCAGTACCTGGGGCTCGGATTTGCCCAGGGCCCGGTGTGGGAGAATTACACGTCTGAATGGCATAAAGATTACTGGACGCCGGAAAACCAGGATGCGCGCCATCCCGCATACTACTCCAACTACAACCGGAACTACTACACCACAAACTCCTGGTGGATTCTGGACGGAAGCTTTATGAAGCTGCGAAATGTTCAACTCGGATATACGCTGCCGGAAAACATTGTCGGCCGCATGGGTATTCAGAATATACGAGTGTATGCCACCGGCAAAAACCTGTGGACAAAGAATAATCTGGGTATCAACCTTGATCCGGAATATCCCTGGACGACCGGCGACTACTATCCACAGACAAAGGTGATCAGCCTTGGTGCCAACATCAGCTTCTAAAACGACCAAAACAAGGACTATTATGAATATTAAGACAATGACAAATAAGATAACCAAGACAAAGAAAGTATGGCTCTCAGGCATGCTGGTTCTCGGTATTGCGTTCGGAGTTACAGGTTGTGGTGATGACCTGCTCACAACCGTACCATCAGACAGGGTTTCCTCGGCAACCTTTTGGCAGAACGAGCGGGACTTTAATACTGCTCTGAATGGAACGTATGAGAGGATGATGGGTGTAAACCTGGACCCTATGTATTTTGACGGTGCTACGGAGATTGGCTATTCCCATGCGGACTGGATGCGCCAGCACGAGTATGTTATGGGCCGTGCCAATGCCCTGTCCGGCTGGTCTGCAGGTATATGGGATCGTAACTTTACAGGAATCAGCCGCGCCAACGAAGTTCTTGCCCAGCTTCACGAAGTAGGTGGTGAGGTGCTTTCGCCAGAGGCTGCCGAACAAATCAGGGGTCAGGCCCTGTTCCTGCGCGGTTATTTTTACCATGAGCTTCTGTGGATGTTTGGTGAGGTCCCCATATTCACAAGTGTACCTACAGTGGAAGAGGCGCGGGAGATAAGCCGTTCTTCGAGGGAAGATGTTTATAGCCGGATTACTGCGGATCTCTCAGAAGCCGCAAACCTGCTGCCCGTATCGGCTGACCAGTACGGTCGTGCCACGCAAGGTGCCGCCCTGGGTTATCATGCCCGGACTGCCCTGTACGAGGCGAGCTGGCAAAAGAACCATGAAGGTAACACATCACGCGCTGACGAACTGTACAACACTGCCGCCGATATGGCTCAGGCAGTTATGGATCTTAACGAGTACAGCCTTCATTCCGACTTTCGTGAGCTCTTCACTTATGGAGGCGAAGAAAGCAGTGAGATTCTTTTTGACTACCAAAAGGTGTCCGGCCAGAACGGCTGGTGGGCCTGGCTGGGATTTGCGCCCAAAACTATGGGCAGTAATGTAGACGTTGAACCAACACGGGAGCTGGTGGATATGTTTCCTATGGAAGATGGACTGCCTATCGACGAGTCGCCGCTCTACGATTCGAATCCGCCACGCATCACATATGATGGCGACGGCAATCCGACGGTTGAGACACTGGGCATGTACGCCGATCGCGACCCGCGGTTTTATGGAACGGTATTGTTTCCGGGCGGTGAGTTCAACGGAACCATCTATAACTCGTACCCGTCTTGCAGCGATGGAGCACCGGAAGGCTATTGCAGTCCTACGTCAGACCGAATCCTGATATCCGACTATAACAATACGTACACCGGCTACATCGCGATGAAGTACGTGGATCCGCAGGATGAATCTTCCCCGGGCAATAGTGGACTTAACATTATCAAGATGCGATATGCTGACGTTCTGCTGATGTATGCTGAGGCCAAGATTGAGCTGGGTGAGCAGGATCAATCGGTTAATGACGTTCTTGAAGAAATCCGCGACCGCGTTAATCTGCCGATGCCATATGATGTCACAACCATGACTCAGCAGGAAGCTATCGACTTTATCCGTAATGAGCGGACAATCGAATTGGCATGGGAAGGCCTGCACCTGGCAGATATACGCAGGTGGGGTACTGCAGAAGTTGTACTGAATGGATATACTCATGGAATAGATGTTGCTGGCAGCGGTGGCGATTTCGATAGGGTACCCGGCCAGCACGAACGGTCTTTTGCAACTCCTCGTGATTATGTATGGCCCATCCCGTCGGGTGAAAGAGACCTGAACCCGAACCTGGGTCAAAACTCCGGTTATTAACCATAGCGGTTTTTATGGCTGAAACAGGAAAGAAGTTTGAAAAGAGGCGGGTAAATACCCGTCTCTTTTTATTTGTACCAAAAAATCTGATTTAGTTTAGTTACCGGGGAAATTTATATCCAACCAGTATTTTAAAATTCTGATAGCAAACCTGACATAGAAATGCAGTGCTTATCCTGTTGCCGGCATGGATCTTTTACGGGTACGGCGAATGGCTGGAGACTGGGAGATTATTTACCTGGACGATACTTTTTTGATGAATGAATCGGTGGAATACCATTTCGGAGCAGACGGTGAAATTTCAGGTAGTGATGCAGGTACCTGGTCATTTAAGAATGGAACCCTGATGTTTGAAATTCCGGAAATTGGGACGCTGGAAGTGTATTTAATGCATGAGTGGGATTGGCAAAATTCCCGGCCGGCTATTGTATTTAGCGGGATCAGTGAAGAAGGTTTCTCCGCCTGGGGAAAGAGAGTGGAATAATATAGGAAGAAGGCTATTAACAAATATTTTACCAGGCTGGCGGATTCTTTCATGCATCTTTTGGCAAGGACGGGTTTATTATATTATAATTCAGTAGAAAAAATATTAATCAGAAATAACGGGATGGGAATAAAATCTTTGTCAGGTTATAAGCCTGAGGTTAAAAAAAATAGTATCTCCACAGTAATAGGGATTCTGGTTGCAGTTGCATTTATGAGCGCTCAGATTGTAAACGCGCAGGGAAATGAACAGTGGATTACCTTTGAGGGGAGTGAGGGAGCCGGCAGCGGACAGCATATCGTTCTGGTAAGCGGGGATGATGAATATCGCTCTGAAGAAGCCCTGCCCATGCTTGCAAAGATTCTGTCGGAGCATCATGGATTTAAAACGACCGTTCTGTTTGCGATTGATCCTGAGACAGGTGAGATCAAACCGGACCATCAGACAAATATACCCGGAATGGAACACCTCCTGGAAGCAGACCTGATGGTGATTTTCACCCGTTTTCGGGCATTACCTGATGACCAGATGAGATATTTTGATGAATACCTGCAGGCGGGAAAACCGATGGTGGGGCTTCGAACAGCGACTCATGCATTTAATTTTCCTGAAGGCACAGAAAGTGCTTATTCAAAATATGCTTACAATAGTGATGTTTCCGGTTGGGAAGGCGGGTTCGGCAGGCAGATTCTCGGAGAAACATGGATTGATCATCACGGTGATCATGGCACGGAAGGTACCCGCGGGTTAATTGACGGAATTAAGGAGCGGAATGATCACCCGGTGATACGCGGTGTATCTGATATCTGGGGCCCTACTGATGTGTATGGTACACGCGAACTGGAAGGTGAAGTGGATGTGCTCGTCTGGGGACAATCCACAAACGGGATGACACCTGATGCCCCGGTCAACTGGAGCAAATCTATCATGCCGGTTGCATGGACGAAAGAATATACTTCTGAAGAAGGAAACAGCGGCCGGGTTTTTACAACAACAATGGGCGCTTCAGTGGATTTTGAAAGTGAGGATTTGCGGCGGCTCCTGGTAAACGCCTGTTACTGGACACTTGGGCTGGAAGATGAAGTCCCGGAAAGCAGTAAGGTTGACATTGTGGGAGAATATAACCCGACGATGTTTGGTTTCGGAGATTATGTAAAAGGCTTAAAGCCTGCGGATTATCAGTAGTTTTTTATCGCCTTCTATTTTAAACTTCAACGTGAATTCGGGATAAGAAAAATGCAATTAAAAGTCCCCCTTTCCCCAAAGGCATCCCGTTGGGGAAAGGGGGACACTCCTTAACTGATTCTTATCCTGACCCTTACTGCAAAGATTTTAAAAATTAAACATCAGAAACTTTAAACAAAATGGCCTTCAAAAATTTTAAATCTGTACTGCCGTATTTTCTAATTGCGGTAATATCATTATGTACTCTTCAATGTACATCAGATAGTAATCCCCTTAGGATTTCCAAAGATTCTCATATTGTCTTGATTGGTAATAACCTGGGTTCCAGAATGATGAACTTTGGCCATTTTGAGACTGAATTACATCTCAGGTATCCCGACAGCCTGCTCTATATCCGGAATATGAGTGATGGCGGAAACACCCCCGGCTTCAGGCCGCACTCATCCCGGAATTCGCCATGGGCATTTCCCGGAGCAGAGAATTTCCAGACCGAACTTGCCGCAAATTCCGGCAGCGAGGGACATTTCGAAACCGAGGATGAATGGCTTACACGTCTTGAAGCCGATATAATCATTGCTTTTTTTGGTTATAGTGAATCGTTCGAAGGAGAAGAAGGGGTGGAAAATTATAAAGCGGAGCTTGATGCCTTTATCCGGCACACAATGAACCAGAATTACAATGGAGAAACACCGCCACAGTTGGCAATAGTTTCTCCGATCGCTTTCCAGGATTTGTCTGACAGGTACGATCTGCCCGACGGCATCAGGGAAAATGCAAATCTCTGGCTTTATACTGAAGCTATGCGCGAGGTAACGGCAGAACATAATGTACATTTTATTGATGTCTATACATCAACCAAAGACTGGTTTGACAGCAGTGATGAGCAGTTGACGAGTGATGGTTCTCAGCTCAATGAAGAAGGATATATCAGATTTTCCCGGCTGCTTGCTGATGAGGTGTTTGGCCGGGCTGAAACAAAAGCTGAAACTCACCGGGACCTGGTGCATCAGGCCGTGCTTGAGAAGAACTGGATGTGGCATAATGATTTTAAAATCCCGAACGGAGTTCATGCCTACGGCCGCAGGTTTGATCCGTTCGGCCCGGATAACTATCCTGCAGAGATAGAGAAAATCAGGGAAATGACTGATATACGCGACGAGGCAATCTGGCGAACAGTTCAGGGAGACACTATGGATGTAGCCGCCGCGGATGAACAGACCTCTGCCTTACCGCCTGTTGAAACAAATTACAATCCGGAGCAACATGGAAACACTGAATACCTGTACGGGGAAGATGCACTCAATCAGTTTGAAATGGCACCGGGTTACCAAATTGAACTTTTTGCATCTGAAGAAGAGTTTGCCGATATGGCAAATCCCGTTCAGCTCACTTTTGATAACCAGGGCCGTCTTTGGGTAGCCACCATGCCGAGTTATCCTCACTACAAACCGGGTGATGAAAAACCGAATGACAAGCTTATTATTCTTGAAGATACGGATGGTGACGGTAAAGCAGATAAACAGACAATCTTTGCTGACGGGCTGCATCTTCCGGTTGGTTTTGAACTGACTCCGGAGGGGGTTTATATATCACAGGGTACAAACCTGATGCTTTACACCGATACAGATGGTGATGACAGGGCAGATCAATCAGAAATAATATTAAGCGGCTTTGATGATCACGATACCCATCATGCCCATAGCGCATATACTTCAGATCCGTCCGGCGCCATTTATATGGGTGAAGGGGTGTTTCTGCATACCAATGTGGAAACTTCATATGGCCCCGTTCGGGCTACTAATGGCGGTTTTTACCGTTACAACCCGCAGCGGCGCCACCTCGAACGAACGGCACAGCTGTCCATCCCAAATCCGTGGGGTATCGCTTTTGATGAATGGGGACAGAATTTCTTTGCGGAAACGTCCGGCCCGGATGTACTCTGGATGATGCCCGGAACGGTTAAGCCCAGGTATGGAGTGGCCACTCCTAAATCACGGAACCTGATTGAGGCAGATCATGCAGTTCGCCCGACATCAGGCCTGGAGTTTGTTTCCAGCCGCCACTTTCCGGATGAGGTACAGGGAGATTTTCTGATCAACAACACCATTGGGTTTTTAGGAACAAAGCAACATACACTGGAAGACAATGGTACCGGTTATGCAAGCAGCCACCGGCAGGATCTGGTACAATCGCAGGACAGAAATTTTCGTCCTGTGGATATGGAATTTGCACCGGACGGATCGCTTTATCTTGTGGATTGGCATAATGTGCTGATCGGCCATATGCAGCACAACGCCCGCGATCCCCTCCGCGATCATGTTCACGGAAGGATTTATCGCATCACATATCCATCACGTCCGCTGGTTGAACCGGCAAATATAGCCGGTGCGGGGGTTGAAGAACTTTTAGATAACCTGAAGCTGCATGAATTCAGAACCCGTGAGCGAAGCCGCCGTGAACTGCGTGGACGAGATGCATCTGAAGTTCTTTCTGCATTAAACACCTGGGTAGAAAATCTGGATGAAAATGATGAGCGGTATGAACATCATCTGCTTGAAGCACTCTGGGTCAGCTGGGGGCTGAATCGAGTTGACGAATCTATGCTCAGGCAGGCACTGGCTGCGGATGATTATCGTGTACGGGCAGCAGCTGCACGTGTACTGCGTTATACCGGCCATCAGGTAGATGACCAGGCCGGCCTGCTTGTTCAGGCCGCGGGTGATGACCACGGCCGTGTCCGGTTGGAAGCGATTGTTGCAGCATCGTGGCTCAGCAGGGAGGATGGAATATCCATTTTAAATGAAGCCGTAAATCATCCTCTTGATGACTGGATGGCAGCATCCTATGAAACGGCTATGGCACATCTTGCAGGGGAACCCGCAGCAGAGCAAATCGAAGAAGAAATTGAAACCAGCCTGACCGGGAATGACCTCGACCTGTATATGAAAGGACGGGAGATCTACCTTCGTGATGGGTTTTGTGGTACCTGTCATCAGCCGGATGGTAACGGGCTGACAGCTGCAGGTTTTCCGCCACTCAGTGAAACCAGGTGGGTAACTGGTAATGAGGACCGGCTTATTAAGCTGACTCTTCGTGGTTTAGCCGGCCCGATAGAGGTACTCGGAAGAGAATATCCGGGAGACGTACCCATGACACCATTCGGAGGGATGCTTGACAATGAAGAAGTTGCCGCTGTACTTACGTACGTACGAAATTCTTTTGGAAATAATGCATCTCCGGTTTCACCGGAAAAAGTAGAAGAAATACGGTCTGCCATCAGTGATAAAAACGGGTTTTATTCTCCGGGAGAACTGCTTGAAGAACATCCGTTTGAAGAATGAATTCCTTAGTTTATGCCCACTGACAAAAGTTAATATTGTTTTAATTTTTTTAACAGTGTACAGTTGCATGTAATCATAAATTTCAAGTACTTCATGAAGTGTTTTATCAACACTTGTATGTTTAACATAAAGAGCTTTTTTAAGAAGGGCAGGTATAAGATCAGTAAGACATATTAATTTTTAACTCTTCCTGAAATACTTGTTTAAAATAAGTCATGAAATCAAAATAAAAATATTAGCATATTGTCCTGTGTATTGTTTAAATACCGGCTTAGAAACTTATTATTAACCTTGAAAAAGGTAAATACTTTTCATCCTGATCCGACCGAATACTATCAGGTTTAACACTTTCAATATTTACTTTTATGAAAAAAATGATCAAATCTTGCTTCTCGATAACAGGTGGCATTCTCACATTCTTAACACTTTTTGCTGTTTCCTGTGCTACTCAACAGGGTATTGATGCACAACAAACATCCGAAACAGGTAGCCAAAGTGAACAATCTGTCAGCAATTCAGAAGATCAAAATCAACTGAATATTCTGTTTCTCGGAGATGACGGGCATCATCAGCCATTGCCGCGTGCGCAACAGATCATCCCCTATTTTTCAGAGCGCGGTATTCAGATTCACTATACGGACCGCCAGGAAGATCTTAATTCAGAGAATCTCAGGAATTACGATTCCGTAATCATGTACGGAAACCGGTATGGAATTTCACGCCAGCAGGAGACGGCACTTCTTTCATATGTAAATAATGGCGGAGGTTTTGTAGCGATACATTCGGCATCAGCTACTTTCCCTGAGTCTGACGCTTTTATTAATCTGGTTGGAGGCGCTTTTAAAGCTCATGGAACCGGCACCTTTTCTGTTGAACATCTGGATTCCGGTCATCCGGTATTGCAGGGAACAACAAATTTTGAGAGCTGGGATGAAACATATGTTCACATGAAGCACAATCCTGATAAAACCGTGCTTTCTGTAAGAGTAGAAGGGGATCATGAAGAACCCTGGACCTGGGTGAGAAACCAGGGAGACGGGCGTGTATTTTACACCGCATGGGGACATGACGGACGCACGTGGGGAAAGGAAGAATTTAAAAAACTTATAGAAAACGGTGTACGCTGGACTGTTGGCGACTGGGCACTGGAAGCTGATTTTACACCTCCCACATTTACATTTGGTGAGGGTGAATTACCCTACTATCCGGAAGGAGAGCCATGGGGAACGGTAGGCGATCCCATTACAGAAATTCAAAACCCGCTGACACCGGAAGAGTCGCGCGAACATATTGTTGTGGAACCCCGGCTGTCTGTTGAACTATTTGCATCCGAAGACCAGGTAGTAAATCCGATTGACCTGGACTGGGATGAACAGGGACGCCTGTGGGTAACGGAAACTGTTGACTACCCTAACAAATTTGCCCCGGACCGGGAAGGAAATGACCGGATCAAGATCCTTGAAGATACTAATGGCGACGGGAAAGCGGATAATGTAACTGTTTTTGCTGAAGGATTAAATATTCCCACAAGTCTTGTTCTTTACAAAGATGGAGTGATTGTTTCCCAGGCACCCGATTTTATCTACTATAAAGATACAGACGGGGATGATGTGGCTGATGAGAAAGAGGTACTGTTTACCGGATGGGGTACTTTCGATACACATGCCGGCCCGAGTAACCTGCGGTACGGATTTGACAATCAGATTTGGGGATCTGTAGGATATTCCGCGTTTGAAGGAACTGTTGGAGGTGAAGAGCATCAGTTCAGCAGCGGTTTTTACCGGTTTCAGCCCGATGGTTCCAGCCTTGAATATGTATCAGCTACAACCAATAATACCTGGGGACTTGGATTTAATGAAGAAGGTATCGTTTTCGGTTCTACAGCTAACCGCGATCTGCCACTCCATAGTGCTGTACCCAACAGGTTTTATACCAGTCTCAGAGGGTCAGGTCGGATTCCCCGCATCAGAATGATTGCGAATTCAAACCGTATTTTTCCACTTTTACCTGAGGTTCGTCAGGTTGACCAGCACGGAAGATATACAGCCGGTTCCGGTTTTCATGTATATACAGCCCGCGATTTTCCCGAAGAGTACTGGAATAAAAGAGCATTTGTTGCCGAACCAACGGGTCATCTTCTGGGCGAGTTTATCCTCGAGCCAAATGGCAGCACCTATTCAGCCAAAAATATTGGAAATATCGCGGCAAGCCAGGATGAATGGTTTTCACCCATACAGTCTAAAGTTGGCCCGGACGGAGCCCTTTGGGTACTCGACTGGTACAATCTTGTGATTCAGCATAATCCAACTCCCGAAGGTTATGAGACCGGAGAAGGAAATGCGTATTTGAATGATCTGCGCGATCAGCAGCATGCAAGGATATACCGCATTGTAAATAAAGATGCTGATCATCAGCAGGATATAAACCTGAAAGATGCATCCGGTGAAGAACTGGTAAATACGCTGACAAATGATAATCTTTTTTGGAGGCTGACTGCGCAGCGCCTCCTTGTTGAAAGAGGAGAACAGGATGTAGTCTCTCAATTGACTGAGCTGATCAAGAATGAAAATGTTGATGAACTTGGATTAAATCCCGGAGCATTACATGCTTTATGGACACTGCATGGATTAGGCGCTCTTGACGGTTCGAATCGTGAAGTTCTGGACGCTGCACTTTCTGCTTTACATCATCCTGTATCATCTGTTCGCAGAACAGCTCTGATGACACTTCCGAGAAATGAAGAAGTACTGGGGCATATTCTTGCGGCTGATATTTTTCCTAACCCAACAGTACAAGGGGAAATGGACTACACAATGCCGCCAAATGTTATGATGGCATCCGATGCCCAGGTTCGCCAGGCAGCTTTATTGGCCGTTGCTGAAATGCCGGCATCTGAGGAGGCAGGCCGTGCGGTAGCTGAACTGCTGGTTCTGGAAGAAAATGCCAATGACCAGTGGATTCGCGATTCCGGAACAGCCGCCGCTGCGAAAAATGAAGTGAGCTTCCTGAACCATGTACTTCAAAAAGAATTACCGGCAAATGCCGACAGTACGTACAAGGCAAATGTAAGTTCAGCGATAGAAAGAGTGTCTGCGCATTATGCTTTGGGTGATGAGCCCGCAAATAGTATTTCCGGTTTTCTGCTTGCACTTGAAAATGCAGATACAGCCATAGGCACCGGTTTTCTCAGAGGTCTGGCTGAAAGATGGCCGGAAGAGGCCAAGCCTCAGTTCAGCACCAGCGATATGAACCAGCTGAACAGGTTACGGGCTGTTCTGTCAGAAGAATATCACGAAAGCCTGAACAGTTTGGCTGAAAAATGGGAACAACCTGACCTGTTTGGCAGTCTATAAATAATACTGAACCAATATAATTAACATCGGGTGGTTTAGCAGAGATAGGTTCAGGCTTAATGTGGCGTTGTCATTTTAAGCCTTTTTCCATCATCAGAAAAGGCACTCTCTAACTTGTTTTAAAGAATATCATCATGAATAAAAAATTGGATCCCCGGCACTACATGGGGGTGTTTATTGCTGCGTTTGCATTTATTGCCACAGGTTTAGTAATGGCTGATCCTGGAGAAAATGAACATGAAATGCATCAAAAAAAGATTTCAAATTCAGCGGTTACAGAATTCCCGGAGCATTCTGAAAACTCTCTTCCGGATAAAAAGTCAGTTACCGTAGCAAATGGAGATACAGTGGTTGTTAAATCATCAGGCACTGACTTGAGTTATGATGTAACGGAGATTCGTGCAGAGGCGGGTTCCACTCTTACAATTCGCTATGAAAATACAAGTAATATGCCTCATAATATTGTATTTGTAAATGAGCGGTCCGATATACAGCCTGTTGGAATTGCAGGGATACAGGCCCGTGAATTTGATTACATACCACAGGGTGAAGCCATACAGGAAAAAATATTTGGCTATACAAAGCTGGCAAAACCGGGTGATACTGTATATGTAACCATAACAGTTCCACCGCCGGGTACATATCCATATATATGTACCTATCCAGGCCACTTTACTATGATGCAGGGAAATTTAATCTCACAATAAAAGTTAATTCTATTAAATAAACTTACTGTTTATGAAATTTGGTGTCAGTCTTTGGTTATGGACATCTCCGGTAACAAATGAAATTATAGAATCTTATGCTCCTAAAATTGCCGGATTGGGATTTGATACTGTAGAGCTGCCACTGGAGGATCCCGGTTCTCTCGATTGTAAAAAAGCCCGTGAAGTTATTGAGGGAAATGGTCTTTCATTAACTACATGTGCGGCAATGGGTGGCGGCAGAGATCTGATACACCCGGATAAATCTGTGCGTGATGATGGCATCAAATACATGAAAGATTCACTGGATGCGGCTGAAGAACTTGGCTCCGAACTATTTGTTGGCCCGCTTGCATCCGAAGTCGGAAGGCTTTGGCAATCTGATGAAGCACAAAGAGAAGAAGAGACTAAACTGCTGGTTGCCCAGCTTCAGGAAGTGGCTGAATATGCTGCGGGGAAAAATATCACAATCTGCCTGGAAGCATTAAATCGCTTTGAAACCAGTTTTCTGAATTTAACAAGCCAGGTTACAGATGTGGTAAACAGGGTAAATCATCCTTCCTGTAAAGTTATGATTGATCTCTTTCACGCTGGTATTGAAGAGAAGAGTCTTGGCGATGCTATTCGGACTGCAGGTGATAATCTCTACCATTTGCAGGTTGCGGAAAATGACAGAGGCACACCCGGAACAGGACAATTTGACTGGAATGAAATAGCTTCCGCTTTAAAAGAGGTTGGGTACAACCGTCATGTTATAATTGAGACATTTTCTCCCGATAATGAACTGCTGGCAAAAGCAGCTGCTATATGGCGGCCACTGGCTGAAAGCCCGGATATTCTTGCTGAAGAAGGACTTTCTTTTATAAAAAACCTGCTCCAATAAAAGAAACAGATAGCTTTAAGAACAGCAGATAATTTTTCTTAAATTATTCCCCCCCGAACGTTTAGGGGTTCGCTCTCTTTTGATTGTATTGTACTGCTAAGGCTGGTATTTGGAAGTTGTTATACCTGCCGTTCAAACGACAAAAATAAAAACTATAATCTTTTACTGGCTATATATTCGTGAATAATCTTGACCAAAACTCTGTAAACACTATTCGATTTCTATCAGCCGACGCTGTGGAAAAGGCTAATTCAGGCCACCCCGGTATGCCAATGGGTATGGCGGATGCAGCTTATGTATTATGGACGAAGTTTCTGAAGCATAATCCAAAAAATCCAAAATGGTTTAACCGCGATCGTTTTGTACTGTCCGCCGGACATGGATCAATGCTGTTATACAGTTTACTGCATCTCACCGGCTATGACCTCCCGTTAGATGAGTTAAAAAATTTCAGACAGTTACAAAGTAAAACTCCCGGCCATCCGGAGTATGGCTGTACTCCAGGTGTGGAAACCACAACCGGCCCGCTGGGACAGGGGTTTGCAACCGGAGTAGGTATGGCAATGGCTGAAGCCAATCTGGCTGCACGTTTTAATAAAAACGGTAAAAAGCTGGTTGACCATTTCACCTATGGTATTGTGAGTGACGGAGACCTGATGGAAGGCATCAGTCATGAAGCGGCATCTCTTGCGGGGCACCTGAAGCTTGGGAAAATTATATACCTGTACGATTCAAACCAGATTACTATAGACGGATCTACCGATCTTTCGTTTACCGAAGATGTTGGAAAACGGTTTGATGCATATCACTGGCATGTTATTGAAGTAGAGGGACATAATCATAGTGAGATTGAAAAAGCAATTGAAAAATCTCAAAATGAAACCGGTAAACCATCACTGATTATTTGTAAAACCACCATAGGTTACGGAAGCCCTAACAAGGAGGGAAGCTCATCTTCCCATGGTGCTCCTTTGGGTGAAGATGAACTCCGCCTGACTAAAGAAAATCTCGGATGGGACTCAGAAACGATGTTTCACATTCCGGATGATGTTCTTTCTCATTTCAGAAAAGCTGTCACGGAAGGTGAAAAACTGGAAAAAAGCTGGAACGAAGAGTTTGAGGCGTTTAAAAAAGAAGAAAGCAGTTCAGCTGCAGAATTAGAACTGATGCTTTCCCGGAAACTTCCGAATAACCTCGGAAATCTTCTTCCCGAATTTGAACCGGACCCTAAAGGACTGGCTACCCGCAAAGCGTCTCAACAGGTACTTGATGCTTTATCGCCGCGAATACCGCAGCTTTTTGGTGGATCAGCTGACCTGAAAGCAAGTAATTTAACAGGCCTTAAAGACCGGGGTGATTTCCAGGCAGATTCGTACGAAGGCCAGAATGTGAATTATGGTGTTCGGGAACATGCGATGGGAGCAGCCCTTAACGGAGTTGCACTGCATGGTGGTTTGATTCCTTTCGGAGGTACTTTTTTAATCTTTTCTGATTACTGCCGGCCGGCTATCCGGATAGCGGCGCTCTCAAAAATACCTTCAATCTTTGTATTCACCCACGACAGTATCGGACTGGGCGAAGATGGCCCAACTCACCAGCCGGTTGAACATTTAGCTGCACTCAGGGCAATCCCGAATACGCTGGTTTTACGCCCTGCTGATGCCAATGAAACATCGTGGGCCTGGAAAGCAGCCCTGGAATACACCGGCGGGCCTTCCCTGCTTGCTTTAACAAGACAATCTCTGCCAACTTTTGAACGGCCTGACTATGCGCCCGCCTCATTGGTAGAAAAAGGTGCTTATATACTAAAAGAAGCATCATCAGGAAACCCTGATGTTATTCTGATGGGTTCCGGGTCGGAAGTGAGTCTTGCCATGGAAGCCGGAAAAGAGCTGTCTTCCAAAGGAGTACAGGCACGGGTTGTAAGTATCCCAAGCTGGGAATTGTTTAAGAAACAGCCTGATGATTATAAAGAGAAAGTTCTTCCGGAAAAGGTAACAAAAAGAATAGCTGTGGAAGCCGGTGTAACTATGGGCTGGAAGCAGTGGCTGGGTTCTGAGGGTATTGTCATCGGGATCGACAGGTTCGGGGAATCCGCACCTTACCAGGATGTTTACAAACATTTAGGGCTCACAAGCGGGAATATTGTGAAGGAAGCATTAAAGTTGCTTGACAAATAAACCGGCCTGGTAAAGATAATCAGTTAACTACTAACATAAACGAACAGTATTATGGCAAATAATAAAGTTAATATTGCATTGTTAGGATTGGGGTTCGGAGCTGAATTCATACCCATATATCAGAAACATCCGAATGCAAATATGTATGCGATCTGTCAGCGAACGGAGTCGGAATTAAATAAGATAGGGGACGAATTTGGGGTTGATACCCGCTACACTTCTTACGAGGAGATGCTGAAGGACCCAAAGGTTGATGCGGTTCATATAAATACACCAATTCAGCTACATGCCGAGCATACCCTGATGGCACTACGGGCCGGAAAACATGTTTCCTGTACAGTTCCAATGGCTACCACAGTCGAAGACTGCGAGGAGATTGTAAAGACAGTCAAAGAAACCGGGTTAAAGTATACGATGGCAGAAACCGTGGTTTACAGCCGTGAATTCCTTTTTGTAAAAGAACTGTACGAAAAAGGTGAACTGGGCGATATACAGTATTTACAGGCAAGCCATCCACAGGACATGGAAGGATGGCCTGAGTATTGGGAGTACATGAAACCCATGCATTATGCCACTCATGTGGTAAGTCCGGTTCTTGGCCTTCTTAATAAATCCGCTGAATATGTTTCCTGCTTCGGTTCAGGAAAAATCAGTGATGAGTTAGCTGAAAAGTCAGGATGTCCGTTTGCCGTTCAGTCAGCACATATCAAACTTCAGGATTCTGATGTTTCGGCTCATATCTACCGGTCGCTGTTCGATACAGCCCGCCAGTACCGCGAAAGTTTTGATGCATACGGTACTAAAAAATCATATGAATGGCCGCTGATTGAAGGTGAAGAACCCGTACTTCATACCGCTAAAAAACCCGAAGATGAAATTCCTGAACGGGTTAAAGTACCTGATTACGGCCATCTCCTTCCAAAAGAAATCCAGTCATTTACCCAGGCGGGTGTATATGACGCGGAAGATCAGGCTCATTTGTCTTTCATTCAGGGGGCGGGCCACGGTGGATCTCACCCACACCTTGCACATGAGTTTATTTCATCTATAGTGGAAGACAGGGAACCTTATCCGAATGCTGTTCAGGCAGCAAACTGGACATGCGTAGGGCTGCTGGCTCACGAGTCGTCCATGAATGGCGGAGAAATTAAAAAGCTTCCCGAATTCACTCTTTCCTGATTATTATTACATAATTTCTACTTCAGCGCCGGGGGAAACGCCGGCGCTTTTTTTATTCAAAAAAGATTTTAATCACATTAAATTTCTGTGAATTATTCATTCTGATTTTATTATGTTGGTATGTTTTCGTGATATGAAATTGTCATTTCATATGCAGCATTATTTGGAATGACTCAGCAAGATTTAGATACACTGTTCAGAAAAGTTGTCAAAATATTCCATTTCTAATCAAACGTTATACTGATTTATTGCAGCATCTCCTTTCTTAATCAGGGATTGGAGATTCTGAAATAAACCTGCCTTCCGAAGCTTCAGCGCAGGCAGGTTCAGAATGACAACTTTTCTGAACAGTCTCGATTTATATAGCATTTATCGCGTTACATTAAAATTTAAATGGCTTTTTGAAAATTAAAACCCTGCGTCAATGGATTGTGTGAAGAAAATGAAATTCAGAAACATATTGGTTCTTTTACTACTGACCGGAGTAAGCTGGCTTGGATGTGAGAACGTGGAACCGGAAATCAAAACCATCAGCGATGAAGACTCACAGTTATACGCTGAGGAGCGGACACAGTCTGTATCGGTAGAAACTCCTGAAGATCTGGATGTGTCACTGTGGGCAACCAGTGAACTGCTGGGCGACCCGATTGCAATTCATATGGATGACCGGGGGAAAGCCTGGGTAACGGTAACCACAAGAAGCAATAACTCTGAATTTGATATCCGTGGTGTTGACAGCAGCTGGCTGCTTGAAACCATAAAAATGCAAACAGTGGAAGACCGCAGAGATTTCTTACACTCGGTACTTGCACCGGAAAAAAGTGACGAAAACACCTGGATACCCGATCGGAATGAAGACGGATCGCATGACTGGCGAGATTTAACAGTGATGAAAGAAGAAGTGTGGCAGCTTGAAGATGAAACCGGCAATGGAATGGCTAACAGATCTCAGCTGTATATCCGGGATTTTCATGATGAAGTGACCGATGTGGCCGGCGCAGTATTACATCATAATGATGAGGTTTTTATTGGAGCAGGTCCTGATATGTGGAGAACCCGTGATACCAATAATGATGGCATGAGCGACTGGAAAGAATCCATCAGCCACGGGTATAATGTTCATATCGGTTTCAGCGGGCACGGAATGTCGGGATTAACAATCGGTCCGGATGGGAGGGTTTACTGGGGTATCGGGGATATGGGATTCAGCGTGACCGACAAAGACGGCAACGAATGGCATTATCCTAACCAGGGGGCTATTCTGCGTTCCGATCCGGATGGAAGTAATTTTGAAGTATTTGCAGCTGGTGTCCGGAATACTCATGAATTTACATTTGATAAATATGGAAACCTGATTACAGTTGATAACGACGGTGATCATTCCGGTGAATTTGAAAGACTGGTTTACCTGGTAAATGGTTCCGACAGCGGGTGGCGTATAAACTGGCAATTTGGTAAATACACGGATCCTAAAAACAACGACTATAAAGTCTGGATGGATGAAGAATATTTTAAACCACGATGGGATGGCCAGGCAGCTCATGTTTTACCACCCCTGGCAGAATTTCCGGCCGGACCGGCGGGTATGTCTTATAACCCAGGTACGGCTTTAAATGAAAACTGGAAAGATCACTTTTTTGTAATGTCGTTCCGCGGCTCTACGGCGAATTCACCAATCTATGCATTTACCCTGAAAGAAAAAGGAGCATCGTTTGAACTGGATACTCAGCAGGAAGCCTTAAAAGGAATTTTGGCAGTCGGCCTCGATTTCGGTCCTGATGGAGCTCTTTATATGACAGACTGGATTGATGGCTGGGGCAGAAACGGGGAAGGGCGGATCTGGAAACTGGATGCACCTGAAGATGAGAACTCATCCATCAGAGAAGAAACGAAAAACCTTTTGGCTGAAAATTTTAACGATCATTCCGCTGAAAATCTGGTTGAACTGTTAGCGCATGAAGACATGCGCGTGCGTCAGAAGGCGCAGTTTGAACTTGCAAAACGGGGCGACTCCGAATCCCTGCTTCTTGCAGTCACAGAAAGCGAACACCAGCTGGCTCGTATTCATGGCATCTGGGGACTGGCACAGATGGGAAGAAATGATATTGATGTGGTTGATCCGCTGCAGGATTTTTTAGATGATTCTGATCCTGAAATTCGTGCCCAGGCTGCGAAATGGCTGGGTGATGTACGTTATGAATCGGCAGCCGAATCTATTGTGCCTTTACTCGGGGATGAACATCCCAGAGTTCGGTTTTTTGCCGCTGAGGCACTGGGGAGAATGGGTTATAGTAATGCATTTGATCAGGTTGTTGAAATGCTTGAACAGAATGATGATGAAGATATCTACCTTCGCCATGCCGGGGCCATTGCATTGGCTCGCTTTAACAACGGGGAATCTTTAACTGCACTGGCTGATCACTCTTCACGTGCTGTACGTATTGCTGCCGTTATTGCTTTAAAGAGGCTGGAACATCCGGGGGCCGCAAGATTTCTTCAGGATAATGATGAATACATAGTCACTAATGCGGCGCGCGCAATCAGTGATGACTTCTTCGCCGAAGAAGCCATTCCTGAACTAGCCCGTATGCTCGATCAGAACCTGTTTCAAAATGAACCTTTAGTTCGGCGAGCGATTAACGCAAATATATATAGCGGCACAGCTGCAGATGCTGAGAGACTTGTCTCATTTTCCATTGATCAGGATCATGAGGAAACGATGCGGGTTGAAGCGTTAGATGCCCTCAAACACTGGGAGGAACCATCAATTTTCGACCGTATTACCGGCCGTTACCGGGGACAAATTCAAAATAACGCTGATGATGCCAGGAATGCTCTTGGGCCGGTGGTCGATCAGCTTCTTGAAGACGAAAACCCGGATCTTGTTATTGCAGCTATCGAGGCCTCAGCAGAATTGAATTACAGAGAAGCAATTCCTGGAATTTACGCTGTTCTTCAGGATGCACGTTCGGCTGGGGCTGGTATAGCAGCTTTAAGAGGCCTGAGAGATCTTGGTTATGAGAATATTGATGAGGCTATTCAGATCGCTTTGAGTGATGAAGAAGAAGAGGTCCGGATGAATGCTATCCTGATGATTACCGATCTTGATTTGCCGGACGAGACACAGGCTGATTTTCTCGCGGCCGCATTTGAAGGAGAATCTGTTGCCGAAAAACAGGCTGTGCTGAAAGCTTTCGAATCACTGGATAATGAACCGGGCTACCGGTTTTTGAACCAGCAGTTTGACCGGCTTTTGGAAGGAGACCTGCCTGATGAAGTACATCTTGAACTGGTCGAAACAATTGAATCGTTATCTTCAGAGCAGTTACAGACCCGGCTCAAAGATTATTTTGATGCAAAACCTTCTGATGATCCGGTTGTGCTCTACAGTGAATCACTCAGAGGAGGAAGTGCTGGGTCTGGCAGAAGAATTTTTTATCAGAATGCCGCTGCACAATGTATCAGGTGCCATGCAGTGGGTGGAAATGGATCTGATGTGGGTCCGGAACTCACTTCAATAGGCAACACGCTATCCCGTGAACTGCTGCTGGAATCGATGGTAGATCCAACCGGAAGATTAGCCCCAGGATATGGTGTGGTTACGGTTACACTTCAGAATGGTGAAACCCTGCGGGGTCAGCTGGAAGAAGAATCTGAAACCAGTCTGACGATCAGCAGCGGAGAAGAGCGGTGGAATGTTTCCAAATCTGATGTTGAAACCCGTACAAATACCCCATCTGCAATGCCTGCAATGGGTGATATGTTATCCCGCAGGGAACTCCGGGACCTGGTGGAATTTATGACAACTCTGGATGGGGCTGATTGATGTTTAATTTTAATTTGATCATGTTTTTAGGCAGATTCAGCTTTACTGCTCCAATTAGCAGGAGAATTCACCACATCAATCGGCTCCGGCGGAGCCACCTGTTTATAGAAAACGTAAGTCTTTAAATAGGTAACCCCGGCCATTATTTTGATAAAACCTCAGAATCAATACGGGGTTGTCGCATGATATTTTGCACAAAGCAGGGACAACCCTTCGGCTGAAGCAAGAAATCTTTCATAGATATCGCCTCGGGTTATGAGGTTTAATTTTGCATCTATTCTATAAACAGGCCACTCCTCCGGAGTGGGATAGAATCCATTCATTGAACATCTTCGAAATAAAAAAAGGCACAAGCTATACACTTGTACCTTTTCAAGATTCAAACCTGTAAGTTGGTTCTACCGGATATACCGGTTAAAAAGATTATTAAGAAGCTCCTGTTTACCGCTTCTCATTTCCGGTTCGCCGGCTTCGGAGGCCAGATCGCGCAGCTTTTCAAGCGGCAGGTTTCCCTGCTCAAAGCTCTGCCCGTCCCCGGAGTCAAAGGAGGTATAGCGGCCTTCCCGCAGCTCCCGAAAATTGGATTTCTCCAGGATATCATTGGCAATGATCAGTCCGTGGGCAAAGGTGTCCATCCCACCGATATGCGCATGGAACAGGTCTTCAAGATCAGTGGAGTTTCTCCGGATCTTGGCATCAAAATTCAGCCCGCCGGGTGCAATCCCGCCGTTGTCCAGCACAATGATCATCGTCTCGATGGCATCATACAGGTTGGTGGGAAAGTAGTCGGTATCCCAGCCATTCTGCGGGTCCCCTTCATTGGCGTCAATGCTGCCCAGCAAGCCCGATTCGGCGGCCACGGTCAGGTCATGGGCAAAACTGTGGCTGGCCAGGGTGGCATGGTTGGCTTCAATATTCAGCTTGAAATCATCCAGAAGGTCTTGCTCCCGCAAAAACCCGATCACCGTTGCCGAGTCAAAATCATACTGGTGCTTGGTGGGTTCCATCGGCTTGGGTTCGATCAGGAAGTTCCCTTTAAACCCGATGCTCCGCCCGTAATCGCGCGCGGCCCGCAGGAAGGTTCCCATGTGGTCGAGCTCCCGTCTCATTTTGGTGTTGAACAGGTGCATGTAGCCTTCGCGGCCGCCCCAGAATACATAGTTTTCACCGCCCAGCTCCACGGTGGCGTCCAGCGCGGCTTTTACCTGCGCCCCGGCGTGGCATACCACGTCAAAATCAGGATTGGTGGCCGCCCCGTTCATGTAGCGGGGATGGCTGAACAGGTTGGCGGTTCCCCACAGGAGTTTTACCCCGGTCTGTTTCTGATAGCCTTTGGCCAGCTCCACCAGGGTTTGCAGGTTCTTTTCGGACTCTTCTACGGTGTCTCCTTCAGGAGCCAGGTCCCGGTCGTGGAAGCAGTAGTAGGGGGTGCCCAGTTTGGTGAAAAATTCAAACGCGGCTTCCAGGCGGTATTTCGCATTTTCCAGCGGATCGGAGGTCTTATCCCAGGGGAACACCCGCGTGCCGGCGCCAAACGGATCGTTGTTTTCATTGCAGAAGGAGTGCCAGTAGGCGATGGCAAAACGGAAATGATCCTTCATCGTTTTGCCGGCAATGACCTTGTCTTCCTGGTAATATTTAAATGAAAGCGGATTATCTGAATCCGGTCCTTCATAGTTGATTTTGCTTACGTTTGGAAAATATGCGTTACTACTCATTGTTATAGGTGTAGTTATAGTTTATGGTTTAATTCTGTCAGCCAGCTCTGGTAGGCTTCACCGTACTGTTCTTTTTTCCCGGAGGTCGGTTCAATCACGTCTATTTTGGTCAATCCGTTGAAACACTCTGAGAAGTTGTTATATAACCCTGCGCCAATCCCCGCACCCCGTGCAGCGCCCTGGGCACCATCGGTATTATAAAGCTCAAGTGTGGAACCGGTGGTGTTCACAAATGCTTCCCTGAACAATGGACTTAAAAACATATTTGCGTGTCCGGCCCGCACCGTTTCCATCGACATTCCCATGTTTTGCATAATCTGAAAGCCGTAGAAAAGAGAAAAAGCGATCCCTTCCTGGGCAGCTCTCAACACGTGAGAGGTATGATGCCGGTTAAAATTCAGCCCGCTGACCTGGGCTCCGGGATTTCTGTTTTCGAGGATTCGTTCTGCCCCGTTGCCAAATGGCAGGATGGTTAACCCGTCTGAGCCGATCGGGGCTTCCGCAGCCAAAACATTCATTTGCTCGTAGGTAAGTGATTCTTTCAGCCCAAGGTTTTTTCTGAGCCAGCTGTTAAGGATTCCGGTTCCGTTAATACAGAGCAGAACACCATAACTTGAATTCTTTTGATTATGATTAACATGGACAAAGGTATTCACTCTTGATTTTTCATCGTAATCAGGTGTATCTGTAATGCCATATACAACACCGGAAGTTCCGGCTGTTGCAGCCACCTCACCGGGATGGAGTACATTCAGAGAAAATGCATTATTAGGCTGATCTCCTGCACGATAACTTACTTTGGTACCTTCTTTTAAACCCAGCTGATCGGCTGCGTTTCCAGTAAGGAGACCATGTACTTCAAAGCTGTTCTTAACCTCGGGCAGAAGCTCACCGGATATTCCGTAATGATCTAACAGCCGGCTTGCAACATCATTCTTCTGAAAATCCCACATGACTCCTTCTGAAAGGCCGGAGGTAGTGGTGCAGATCTGATCCGTCAGCTTCATCCCGATATAATCACCGGGAAGCATGATCTTGTATACTTTTTCATACAGGCCGGGCTCATTCTCTTTTACCCACTTTAATTTTGATGCTGTAAAATTGCCAGGTGAATTACAAAATGATTGCAGGCAGGTTTCAGGCCCCAACTCATTAAACGCCTGTTCTCCGATTTTGGAAGCCCTGCTGTCGCACCAGATTATAGAAGGGCGAAGAACATTATGATCTTTATCAACAGCTACAAGGCCGTGCATCTGGTAGGAGATGCCAATAGCTTCAATGTCCTCTTTGTTTATACCTCCGCCGGCGAAAAGGTTGTGAGTTGCTTTTACAACATGTTCCCACCATAATTCCGGATCCTGCTCAGCCCAGCCCGGCTGGAGGGCAATCATCTCCATTTCGTTTTCTGGAGAAATTGCAGATTCTTTAACTTCCCCGGAATCTAAATTTATAACAGAGGCTTTAATTGATGAACTTCCTATATCATATCCCAGTAAATATTTCGTAGCAGCCATTCTTATCTTAGCAAATATTAAATATTAAAATAACCTGTTTAGTTGTTCCTGAACAGGTTGTTATGTTTAACTGTGGGTTTGTGAACAAAGTAAGAAATTTTAAGCTACCCGGGCTTTATATTCTTCCTTTTTCTCAGCTTCTCCAATATATCCTGCCGGACATTTTTAAATGAACTCCTTATTCAGCATGGATAAATGTAAGATAGACACTTGTTATTTACAATTTGAATAATTGAATTGTGCCTCAAAATCAAAAAAAATCTATTCTAATATGTGAATCATAAAAACCTGAGTTCGATTTATAAGCATTGAACCTAAAAGTCCCCCTTATCAAAGGGGGATTTAGGGGGATGTTTATCAGAACGTTGAAAAACCCGATGAACACCCCTCTATATCTCCCCTTGATAGGGGAGACTTTTGCATAATTACAATTAATTATCGAACTCAGGTTAAAAGTATTTTCATTTGAGAATTATTTCAGAGGTCATGGATTTGACAGTAACTTAAAAAAAGAATGAGTATCTGATACTAGTTCTCATATATGTAATCCGCAAATTTCCAGCTCTCTATCTGGTTTCGTTTCAGGGGTTCATCCGTTAAAATTGCTTTGACCATCCGGATAGGAATGCTTCCGTTTTTTAAAATTGTATCGTGAAAATCAACAGCACTCATTTCCCCTGAATCCACAAGATCCTGGTATAGAGAATAGATCTGCATTCCTCCAATCATATAAGCGATCTGGTAAAGCGGGCCGTAATTGCCGGTAAAAGAGCGGCGGACTTCTGCTTCAGCGTTTGCATATTCGTGGCCCACCCGTTCCACCAGGTAATCAATACTTTGCTGAGGTGTCCAGTTGCCCAGGTGATAATTCAGGGAAAAGATGATCCTGGCATACCGGTGAGTTCTCCAGAAAAGCATGCCGATTCGATCTTCCGGTGTTTCAGCAAAACCAAGATCCCACAGCAGCAGCTCCCAGTAGAGAGCCCATCCTTCTCCCCAGAACGAGGTTCGGAAGGGCGAACGATACGTGCTGTACCTCCGGTTCATAAACCCCTGCAGGTGATGGCCCGGAATCAGTTCGTGCTGTACAGTTGCACGGTTGAAGTGAGGGTTATTTCCTCTCAGGCTCATCATTTTGGCATCGTGGTCCATCGTATGGGTAGGGTAGGAAATACTGATTACCTCACCGCCGGTAAAAAAGGGATTGATCAGCTGCCGTTCCGGTGTCATCATCCGCATTCGCCAGACCTCATCGGCCAGGTCCGGAATCGTTAATAAATCACGTTCTTCTATAAAATCAACGGATTCCCGGTGGAGCCGCATGATCAGCTCTGGTTTTTTACCCGGCTCGACATATGCTTCTTTTACATGCTCAAGGGCTGCATGCCAGTCATCCCCGTATCCGAGTTCGCGTGAGGCCTTCAGCATCTCCTGCTCCGCTTTTGCAAACTGGTGTTCTGCTATATCAATGAGTTCATCGGGACTGTAGGAGATCATTTCAAATTCCAGCCTTCGTTCAATTTCTTCGTGCCCGATCGGATTGCCCACAATTCCGCTGTCATCCAGCTGCTCAGCTTCAGTGTCAAAATACAGATCAATTTTCTCTGAATATTCTTCTAAAACCTGGTCCAGTTTTTCATAGGGTTTTTCTGTCCACCAGGTATATTCAATATCATAGCCGTGATAGAATGTGTTTGCATCATCGAGAGCCTCACGGATGTCTTCGAGCGCCCGATGTACCGCATTGGAATCTTTTTTTAACAGCGGGGGAGATGCTTCTAAATCAGCCTGAAGGGCTTTTGTCTGTTCTATCCATTGATCCATTAACGCTGCAACCTGCTGACCATCGGGTTTATTCCCCACTCTTCGGTCGTTTATGAATCCCATGATCGCCGCCAGGTCTGGCAGCAAGTGTTCAATCTCCTGAAATTGACTTTTATCCCGCTGTAAAAAATAGAGACGTCTTTTGATATGGTTGTTCAGCAGGTGAAAATCTACTTTCTCTTCACCGGAAAGAGAATCAAAATCCATTTCATCAAGCCGGTTCAGCCACTCGTTATAAAACTGCTCAAAACGGTCGAAATATTCATGGGAATGGCGGACAGAGTACTTTCGGTTTAATACCGACTCGTCCTGGTCAAAAACCCGGATTAGTACAGTAATATTTTCATCCTCTGAATCTGAATTGTTTATATTCGCTGTTGTGGAGGCGGCAGCGATACAAAACAGCAGAATGAAACAAAAAACTTTAGGCAGTATGGTATAAATATTCATAAAACAATTTTTTTGATTAAAAGGTAACCGGAAAATTAAACCTGGTGTTTGATTCTTGAATGATTTCCAAACCTGTCGGGATCTGTCAAGCTGTTCTCCAGGTCCGACTCTCCACGAGTAATCAGGTCTGCAACCATTTTCCCGCAGGAAGGAGCGAGGCTCATCCCCATCATAGCATGGCCTGTTGATATAAATAGATTAGAAAATCCACTCAATGCACCCACATAGGGTAATCCATCCGGCGAACAGGGACGAAGCCCGGTCCATACTTTTTGTCCTTCCAGGTCACTCATATTAAAATCCGGAAGATATTCGCAAACAGATTTTTTCAGGCCACTGATTTTCTTTGAATTGATACTTGTATCGGTACCTGCAATTTCCATTGTACCTGCAAAACGAAGCATGTTATACATAGGAGTCATGGTTACTTTCTTTTCGGCCAGTATTCCACAATTCTGTGGGCGTTTTTTGGGATTTTTCAGCGTAATACTGTACCCCTTGCCAGCCTGCATAAGCAGTTTTTTTCCAAAAATTCTGGCGAGAGGTGCCGACCAGGCTCCGGCACAGATGATAAATGTACCGCCGGACCATTTTTGGCCGTCACTGCTTTCTATTGAAGCAACCCGTTTGTTCTCTGTTTGAGCACTTACAATTTCAGTATGGAACTCAAACTCAACTCCGTGATGAATCAGATAAGTTCTCAGTTTATCAAGTAATGTTCCCGGGTGCAGGTGGGCGTCTTTGGGATAATAGGCAGCCCCGATAATATCCATCTCCAGGCCGGGCTCCATCTCTTTAACTTCTTCTGCGGTGAGTATTTTTGCCGGAACTCCAAGAGCCTGTGCTTTTTCAGCGGCTTCTATTTCGTGTTGTAGTCCATATTCTGTATTACAGAACATGAACAGCCCTTTTTTTTCAAAGCCGAATTCAAACTTTTCCTCAGATTCAAGCTCTATGAGAAGTTCTCTGCTGGCAATCAGAAGATCTCTGAGAACAGGCCCTGATTGTTCTACATGTTTATCAGTAGATGCTTTTTTAAACGCCCACCCCCATTGTAAAAGCTCAAGGCTGAGCCTCGGACGAATATAAAAAGGACTTTCCGGATCAAACATCCATTTCAATCCTTTGCTGATGATTCCGGGAGAGGAGAGGGGAATGATATGGCTGGGAACGATCATCCCTGCGTTGCCATAAGAACAGTTATCTTTACCGGAGTCTTTATCGATCACTTTAACATCAAGCCCGGCTTTATACAGATAGTACGCTGTAAATAAGCCGGCTACTCCTGCACCTATAATTATCACCCGGTTGTTATTCATTTTCTAAATAAATGTTAAGTGAACTTTTTAACCTGAGTTCGATTAATAATGGATTAAGAACCGTCACCCTGAGCGCCCTGAAGGGATCCCGTTGGGACAATTCCACTGCTTTTGGTGGAATGAAGTCGAAGGGTTCCGTCGCTATGAATACTTCGACTTTATTACGACAGCGCCAAAGGCATCCCCTGGGGAAAAACACTGTCGTAATTGCGTATGACGAAAACAACAGATTTTATAATTGAACTCACGCTTTTAAATCGGTATTGCACATAACCCTCCTCATCCCATAAAAAGAATCGGGATTTCGCTAAAGCCTAACAGGAGGGAGAGCATTTTGTTATCAGACGATGAACCTTAAATGACCTGGAAACCGTGAGCATAGGGGTCATCATCGTCAATCGTAATCGTATTGTAGCCGGTAATTCGGGCCCAGCCTTCAATACTTGGTACAATGCCCTTTTTCCCGAAAAAATCCTTTTCCTCTTCAATGCGGCCGGTAAACTTACTGCCAATATAGCTTTCATGGATAAACTCATCACCTTTTTGAAGCTTTCCTTTGGCATACCACTGAGCCATTCGTGCCGATGTACCGGTTCCGCAGGGAGAGCGGTCAATTGCTTTAACACCATAAAAAACCGCGTTTCTTGCTGTTGAAGCCGGGTCTATGGTTTCACCGGTCCACAGGAGATGACTCAGCCCGCTGATGGTACTGTCTTCCGGGTGTATAAATTTGTGATTTTCATTCAGCTGATCGCGAAGGTCTCTGCTCCAGCTCACCAGCTGTTCGGCTTTATAATCCTGGATTCCGGTGAAATTTTGCTGCGGATCAACAATGGCATAAAAATTACCCCCATAAGCCACATCAACCGTGAGATTACCCAAACCGGGGCATTCCACTTCCAGGCCGGTGGCTTCCAGGTAGCTGGTCACATTGGTAAGTTTTACGGACGAAATTCTTCTGCCTTCCTGTTTGTACGTAACATGTACAGGCCCGGCGGGTGTTTCGAGATTAAGTTCACCGGGTGTTTTGGGTGTTACAAGGCCCTCCTGCAGCATGATGGTAACGGTGCCGATAGTCCCGTGGCCGCACATCGGCAGGCATCCGCTTGTTTCGATAAATAAAATACCCGTATCATTTTTAGGATCTGAAGGTGGGTATAAAATACTGCCTGACATCATATCATGCCCCCGTGGTTCGAACATCAGCCCTTTTCGAATCCAGTCATATTCCTTCAGGAAATGCTGGCGTTTTTCACTCATTGAATTCCCGGTCAGGTCAGGGCCTCCGCCTGCCACCAGCCTGACCGGATTTCCACAGGTATGAGCATCGATACAAAAAAAGCGTTTTAATGCTGTCATTTTTGTTACTTCTGGTAGTTGCCATCAACAATACGGAAAATATTAAGCGGATTTCCCGGTTTCAGTTCATCCGGAAGTAATTCTTCAGGAAAATCCTGGTAAGCCACAGGGCGCACAAAACGCCTGATTGCCCCGGTTCCGACTGAAGTAAATTTTGAATCGGAGGTTGCCGGCCAGGGGCCTCCGTGCTGCATGGAATGACAAACCTCTACCCCGGTGGGAACACCGTTGAATATAATCCGTCCCGCTTTTTCGTGGCAAATATGAACCAGTTCTTCCTGTTTCTTCAGTTCATCATTATTTCCCATAAGAGTAACGGTTAACTGGCCTTCCAGTTTTGTTGCTACTTCAAGGATCTGGGATTCATTTTCGCACTCCACGATAAGCGTGAAGGGGCCAAACACTTCTTCACTAAGTTTCTTATTCTTCAGAAAAGCCGTTGCATCTACTGATGCCAGGGCTGAGGCCCCGTTTAAAGAGGATTCATCGTCAGCCGCTTTCAGGGTATGAACACCTTCTTGTGAAATGATTTCTTCTCTTCTGCCGCGATAATTTTCCATAATACCCGGGTTCAGCATACAACCGGGCGAATATTCAGTCAGTTTTTCGGCAAGAGTTTTACTGAAGCGGTCCAGTGCTTCACCTTTTTGCCCGATGATCAACCCCGGCTTTGTACAAAACTGGCCTTTGCCGAGCGTAACGGATTGTGAATACGTTTCAGCAAGTTCTTCGGCAGATGTTTGAAGTTTCTCATTTAGCAGGAAAACCGGGTTGATACTGCCCATTTCTGCATAAACCGGGATAGGTTCTTCCCGTTCAGCTGCGGCTCTGTAGATGGCGCTTCCCCCTTTTAACGAACCGGTAAATCCTATCGCCTTGGTATAGGGATGCTGTACCAGTTTCTGTCCTGTCTCAGCTTTTCCGTTTAAAGAACTGAATACCCCGTCCGGCATTCCTGTTTTTTCAGCTGCTTTTAAAATGGCCCGCGAAACCAGTTCATTGGTTCCGGGATGAGATTCATGAGCTTTCACAACCACGGGGCATCCGGCTGCAAGGGCGGAGGCGGTATCACCACCTGCGGTAGAAAAAGCAAGCGGAAAATTACTGGCTCCGAAAACAACGACCGGCCCCATAGGGAACAGCATATTACGAATGTCTGCTTTGGGTATCGGTTTGCGGTCGGGTTTTGCCGTATCGATACGGGCATCCACCCAGGAACCTTCGCGAAGCAATTCGGCAAACATCCGGATTTGATTAACTGTTCGTCCCCGTTCTCCTTCAAACCTGCCGTTCGGGAGGCCCGATTCAGCAGAAGCTCTCTTGATCAGCGTATCCCCGAGAGCGAGAATTTCTTCAGCTATGGCATCTAAAAAATCAGCCTTCTTTTTACCGGATATCCGGCTGTATGTTTTAAAGGCATCTTTAGCTTTTTCCAGTGCCCGGTCCACTTCCTCTTCAGAAGCGATATAAAATTTTTCCGGAAGTGTTCTGTTTTCCGAGGGATCATAGGCCTGTAAAAATTCATCACTTTCTTTTGAACCGGAAACTCCTATTAAATTTGTTCCTTCAATCATGGTTGTAAACTATACCTTCTTTCTTGAGTTAACTATGTTTGATTTATCATATTCTGATGGCTGAGAAGCTCATCAATACCATCCCTGTTATTGAGAGATGTGTTGATGGTGTTGAGTACTCTTTCTCTTTCCTTTCCAACAAGCCTGAGTCGCGGCTGCCTTACAAATTCGGTACCAATTCCGGTAGCTACTTCTGCAAGTTTAATATTCTGCACAAGTTTTGGAGTAATATCTAATTCGAGAAGCGGCATGAACCAGCGGTAAATTTTCAGTGCATCCTGAATACGTCCTGCTTTTACCAGCCTGTAAATTGCAACTGTTTCCCGCGGGAAGGCACAAACAAGACCGGCAACCCAGCCTGAAGCCCCGAGAACCATCGATTCAAGTGCAAATGTATCCACTCCGGAAAGAATTTTAAGCCGGTCGCCAAACCGGTTAATCATACGGGTGATATTTGCAGTATCACGTGTGGATTCCTTAACGGCTTTAATATTATCAAGCTCAATAAGTTCTTCAAACATATCAAGAGTTACCAGGATTCCATAATCTACAGGGTTGTTGTAGATCATGATAGGCAGATCTGTGGTTTTTGCTACGGCTTTAAAATATTCTACCGTTTCCCGGTTATCAGCTTTATACTGCATGGGTGGCAGAATCATAATACCTGAAGCGCCAAGTTTCTCGGCGTCTCTGGCAGTTTTAATTGCATCTGAAGTTGTTTTTTCAGCAATATTCATGATCACCGGAATCTTATCGTCAACCAATTCCAGGGTTTTCTGAACAAGTTCCAGTTTTTCACTGTTTTTTAACGTGCTGGCTTCTCCTAACGATCCGCCAAGAATAATTCCATTTACCCCGGCTTCAATCTGGGCTATAATATTTTTTTCAAATGTACCCATGTCCAGTGAACCATCTTCAAAAAATTTGGTTGTTACAGCGGGATATACACCTTTCCAATCAATTGTCATGTAATATTTGTTTGGTTAGACTTTAAATGAAAATTTTCAGAGTATTCGATCAAGTTAGAGACAGTATTTTTTATAATAGCGCACTCAAAAATATTCTGACACAGATGCCCCTGTTTCGATGATACTTCTTTATTTAATTTATAAGTAATGCATTGAAAGGAATAAAATCTTATACGATTTTAACTTATTCAGGGAATATTCTACACTGTAAGATCAAATCAGATTCATGAGTTTAGCGATTATACAGGTGATAAGCATGAATACGAAATTTCTGTTCAAAGAATCCCCCGGTATTTCCAAAATGCTCTCAGCGATAAAGAAGATAATTAATTGATTTGGAGATTATTTTCTCTGCTCAGTGGTTTTCAAATCCGGAAACTTAATGCTTCATAGTGATTTGCAAAAATTTTGTTGTGTGGAAGCGGTCCCAATCTCTTCAGTAAAACTTGTACAATTTTTGTCAATCCTTTCATTATTTTGACCAAATGATACAATTTTGTGCAAATTTGCGGAATAATACCTTCTTTGGAACAAGATATATGTAGATATTGAAGATTTAAAAAGATAAGCCTATGCAGGATAAGTCTATATTTTTCAGGTTACCAAAAACAGGAAAAGAAGGTTTTATAGTAGAGTATGAAACCCGTCCTCACATGTATGATAAGCTTCACTATCATCCCGAAATGCAGCTCATATATATCCTTGAAGGTACGGGTGATCTTTTTGTAGGAGATACCTTTGTTTCTTACGAGCCGGGAAATTTATACCTGATCGGCCCGAATCAGTCTCACGTGTTTAAAAGCGATCCTGTATATTTCGACGACAATAAACAGCTTGAATGCAAAACCATCTCCATATTCTTTCATGAACAGTCTTTGGGTAACGGTTTTTTCAGTATTGAGGAAACCTCTGAAATAAGATCTCTTCTGGAAAGGTCGGGCAGAGGGATACAGTTTAACCCGGTAGTCGCTGAATCCATCGGGCCGAAGATCCTGAAGCTGTTAGGTTTAAATGGCTTTGACCGCCTGCTGGAGATTTTATCCATTCTGAATACACTTTCAACCTGCGAGGATTTTGAGTATCTCGCCACCATGAATACACCGGTTCCGCTGAGTGATCTTAAAAACCAGAAAGTTAATAAGGTGTTTAACTACATCATTAATAACTTTCACAAAGATATAAAACTGGAAGATGTTGCAAAAGTAGCAAACTACAGCCAGGCTGCATTCTGTCACTTTTTCAAACAGCATACCCAAAAAACGTTTGTTCAGTTTTTGATTGAACTGAGGGTATCCAACGCCTGCAAAATGCTTCGAAATTCAGATTTCAATATCTCCCAGATTTGCTATGAATGTGGTTTTAATAATGTATCTAACTTCAACCGCCAGTTTAAAAAAATCACCGGTGTGTCTCCAAGCGCTTATATTAAGAAGTATGAGGAAAAAAGTTTGAGCTGGATGTAATCCGGTACAGGATAAGACTACATTCCTCTGTTTTCAGACCGGTTGCTGCGCTTGTTGATTTTCTCTGCACCTCCACTCTGCCTGCCATAAGTAAGATGTATATGATAAAAAATTTACTTTCTTCTTTCGTAAAAAAAAATCATTTGCACGTTTTTCGATTTCTGCCGGTAAAGAGTGTTTTTTTCATAATTCCTGTTTTCCTCTTTTTTTCGGGTTGTGGCAATAATGAGCCGGTGAGAGAGTGGGTCTGGAACGAGGAGGAGGGCTACCGGTGGTCTGAAATGAATTATAAAGCAGAATCAGAAACCGGACTGGTAAAACTCTCTTCCGGGGATACAGGTATCCATTTCAGAAATGATCTGTCGGATGAGATGATGTCGGAAAACCGGGTGCTCATGAATGGATCGGGTGTGGCCGCAGGTGACATCAACGGCGACGGGCATGTGGATCTTTACTTTACACGAATTGACGGACCGAATCAGCTCTATGTAAACATGGGTGGATTCCGCTTCAGGGATATTACCGAAGAAGCCGGTGTGGCACATACAGATCATTATTCAACCGGAGCCGTTTTTGCCGATGTGAACGGCAACAGTCATCTGGATCTGCTGGTGACCAGTGTGGAAGGTGAAAATGCCCTCTACCTGAACGATGGTACGGGAAAGTTTGAGTTTAGTGAAAACAGCGGCCTGGAGAGCTCAAAGGGCAGCATGACCATGGCCCTGGCGGATGTGAATGGTAACGGATACCTGGATCTTTATGTGGTTAATTACCGGGAGACCAATGTGCTTGATCTGTTTGATGCACAAAAACTCACCTGGGAAAATACTATCAAAGACGGGGAGCTTATTCCTCCATTTGATGAATATTTTACCATCCTGAACAGGGGGGAAGGATTTCCTCCTGAACGGCATGAGATCGGCCGGAGGGATGAGCTTTACCTGAACCGGGGAGACGGAACATTTGAAAAAGCCAATCCGGATGAGCGGTTTTTTGCATCGGATGGCTCGCCGCTGGGCCTGTATCCCGACTGGGGATTAAGTGCCAAATTTCAGGACCTGAACGGCAACGGATTTCCTGATTTGTATGTGAATAATGACTTCTGGACACCCGACCGGGTCTGGATCAACCAGGGAAACGGTACGTTCAGAGCGATCGACAGCCTGGCGATACGAAATTCCAGTTTTTATTCCATGACGGCCGATTTCTCCGATATCAACAGGAACGGGTTTACAGATATTTTTGCCGTTGAGATGCTGAACAAAAATCATTCGGACCGCCTCAGAACCCGGCTTCCTGTGGAGCCGATGCCCCTGCTGAATGGGGAGTACCACCTGCGGCCCCGTTACAACCGGAACTCACTTTATCTGAACAGGGGAGACCATACCTATGCGGAGATCTCTCACTACAGCGGCCTGGAAGCCAGTGAATGGTCGTGGGCTACACGGTTTATTGACCTGGACCTGGATGGCTACGAAGATGTCATCATTGCAAATGGATTTGCCCACGATTTTCAGAACCTGGATGCCCAGCAGACCCGGCTGGAGCGGCTGATAGAAACACAGGGAAGTTTTACGATTCCCTACATTGATGAATTTCCGCCGCTGAGGCAGCAGAACAGGATATTCCGAAACAACGGGAACCTGAAATTTACGGATGTGAGCAGTGAGTGGGGGTTTGAAGACCTTGATATTTCACTGGGAATGGCGGTGGCCGACCTGAATAATGACGGCTTCCTGGATATTGTGTTAAGCCGGATGAATGATGAACCCGCCATTTACAAAAACAGATCGGAAGGCGCCCGAATAGCGATCCGGCTGAAAGGGACTGCACCAAACACCCAGGCAGTTACTGCAAAAGTGGAATTACATGGCGGCCCGGCAGATCATCAAACCAAACAGGTTGTAAGCGGGGGAGACTATCTTTCAGGTTCCGATCCGTTAATGGTTTTTGCCGCACATCCGGAACATTCACACGCACTAACTATTACCTGGCCGAATGGTACATACAGCAGGATTGAAAACCTGTCGCCAAATAGAATTTATGAGATTGATCAGTCAGCGATTGCTCCGCAGAAGGCTGGTTCTGATCAAACACCTGTAACGCTGGCTTCCGGTGAGGCAAATGATGAAGGATTACAATCATTCTTTAAGGATGTCACTGAGTCACTCGGCCATAATCATTATGAAGATGAATTTGACGATTTCAGGGTACAGCCGCTGCTGCCCAAAAAAATCAGTCAGCTTGGACCCGGTTTGGGATGGCTTGATCTGACCGGTGATGGCCGTGAAGAACTGGTTATCGGTTCGGGAAAAGGAGGCAATACAGGCGTATTTGAAGTGGATGAAGACGGACAGTTCAGCATGTCCGGTTCAGAACTTTCTGAAATCCAGGCAGACGGGGATTACGCAGGGCTTGCAGGATGGGAACAGGACGGGAGAACCCATCTTGTTATCGGTCTGGCCAACTATGAAATGGGGAATTCAAGGGCACCCTCCGCACTGCATTACCAGGTGGAAAATGGCCGGATCGCCGAAGTTGACAGTCTGCCCGGAGTACTGTCAACCACGGGGCCGTTAGCTGCTGCCGATTACAATGGTGACGGTGCACCGGACCTGTTCATCGGCGGACGTTTTCTGCCCGGCCAGTATCCCGCGGATGCAACATCCCGGCTGTTTCGTAACCTTGACGGAAAGCTGGTGCCGGACAGGGAGAATTCTGCCGTTTTTGAAAGTTTAGGACTGGTAACCGGGGCTGTTTTTGTGGATTACAATCTCAGCGGAGAACAGGATTTAATTGTGGCGACAGAGTGGGGAGCAGTCCGCCTGTTCGAAAACAACGGCGGAATCTTTACAGAGAAAACAACAGAAGCCGGCCTGAATCAGTATAACGGATTATGGCAGGGAATTGCCACGGGAGATTTTAATGGTGACGGCTACCCGGACGTAGTGGTAACCAATTTCGGAGAAAACAGTCCGTACCGTGTCAATCCACCCGAACAGCCGCTGAGAATTTTTTATGGTGATTTTAACCTCAACCGCCGGATGGATGTTATAGAGTCATATTATGATGAAGGGTCAGGAGGTTATGTTCCCAGCAGGAAAATGACAGAATATGAACATATACAGGATATCCTGGGGCATGTGCGGACTCACAAAGAATTTTCTGAACTGACCGTTCCTGAAATGCTTCGGAGATCTGTGGACCGGATTCCGTTTAAAGAAGTAAATACCCTTCAGCATATTGTTTTTATTAATAATGAAGGAGCTGGCTTTTCTGCACAGCCACTACCTGCTGAAGCACAGTTTTCAGCCGGTTTTTATGCCGGGGTGGCCGACTTTGATAACGACGGGCATGAAGATATTTTTATGTCACAGAATTTTTTCGGTGTAGCCGATCCCCAGAGAAAACCGAGGATGGATGCCGGCCGGGGGTTGTGGCTGAAAGGGGATGGCAATGGGAATTTTGAGCCGGTGCCGGGACAACTTTCCGGTGTGAAAATTTATGGTGAACAACGAGGCGCGGCTCTGGGTGATTACAATGGGGACGGCAGGGTAGATTTAGCCGTTTCACAAAATTCAGCAGAAACGCGGTTATTTGAAAATCAAACCGAAAAAAGGGGGCTGCGTGTAAGCTTATCCGGGCCTTCTTCAAACCAGACCGGAACCGGGTCGGGAATTCGCCTGGTTTATGAAGATGAGGAAAGAGGGCCAACCCGGTATGTTCAGGCGGGGTCAGGCTACTGGTCTCAGAACAGTTCGGTTCAGGTGCTGGGTTTTGAACGATGGCCAATAGCTATTGAGGTTATATGGTATGATGGCGCCAGCCAGACAGTTGACTTTAAGGAAGGTCAGATGGAGTATGTGGTTGTACATCCTGGCCTTAATTAAACAGGAGTAAATCTGGGGGCTAAAGCCCAATTTTTAACTGCTTCTCATCAGTTGACTAACCAGTGATATATAATTGAGGCAGACTGAAAAATGATATATTCTAATCGCTAATTGCATATCAAGTGAAAATTAAATCTCAATTCATCCAGGCAATTTTAGAATCTTAACTGCTTTTGATTCTTTCTATCACTTGCAGTCAGCTTTAGCTGACTGACAGCAGCTTACAAATACAAAGTGGCTTTAGCCACAAAACAAAATTATATAATTACACTAAATCATGTTTATGAAGCTTTGGTATTCCATGACAACAAGTCGAAAATCTGATATCGGTTAAGTAATTGTATATCAATGATATTCACTATTCGATTAACGATTTATTTACAAAAAACTTCCTTTGTTAAACCTTGCAAATGTCATAATACATCAACAAAAGAATAAGATATTATAAGCCTGGTACCTCTTCCTTTAGTAAATAGGCAGAGTAAAATCTGTTTCCGGATAACTAAATCTCTCAGAATATCCATATGAAAAAAAATCATTCAGCCAGATATCTCTTTCCGACAATCATACTGCTGTTTGTTTTCTTTGCTTTTAACGGGTGCACCGGCCAGGGCGACAGGCTGCACGAACTGATGGATGAAGCGGAACAATTTCAGACAGTGGAGAATCCATTCAGGGGAGACGACGATGATGAATCCGAAAGGGATGATGAGTTATGGTCCGAATCAATTGAAGATCTTGAACGAAGAAACCGGTTCTGGAAGGAGATCCAGGAAAAACTGGAACAGGAAGTAAGCCGTGAAGGCCTTGAGTTAACAGATCAGATTACCTACGACTCTTTTGAGCGGCAGGTAAAAAACAATGTAAAACAATTTGAGTACCAGAGTTATCTCATCCCCATCAATCATGAAGGCGGTTTCTATAACCGGCTCATTGGCCTCGAAAACCGCGTCCCGCTGGATAACCTCAATGATTACGAAAACTACCTGGGCCGGCTGCGGGCAGTTCCGGAGTTCTTTGATCAGAATATTAACCGAATGCGCAAAGGCCTTGAAATCGGGTACACACTCCCGCGCGCCATATTTGTGGATGATTACAGCTACTATATTGAAACACATATCAAACTTGATCCTGCAGAGACGGGATTTTTTGAGCCATTTAATAATTTTCCGGAAGAGATACCGGAAGAGGACAGGAGAAGGCTTGAAGAAGAGGCCAGGGAGGTTATTTCTGAAATGTGATGGGAGCCTATATCAATTTTGTACGTTTCTTACAGGAAGAATATATCACCGGCAGCCGGGAATCTATTGCTACAGTTGATCTCCCGAACGGCGAAGCTTACTACAATCATTTGATTGAACATCATACAACCCTTCCCATGACAGCGGAGGAAGTTCATCGGATTGGCCTGGATGAAGTAGAGCGGATCAGGAATGAAATGTTTGAGATCATTGAAGACGTGGATTTCGAAGGAAGTTTTGAAGAGTTTTTAGAATTTCTACGGACGGACCCGCAGTTTTTTGTGGATGAACCGGCTGACCTGCTCAAAGAAGCCATGAGGCATTCCAAACGAATTGACGGGAAACTGCCGGAGATTTTCCACCTGCGTAACCTGCCGAGGAGGTCTTACGGTGTACAGCCGGTACCTGATCATCTGGCCCCGCGATATACGGGCGGAAGATATTCACTGGGAGGCGGAACCCGGGCCGGTAACTATTGGGTGAATACATATAACCTGCCAAGCCGCACCTTATACACACTGGAAGCACTGACGTATCATGAAGCAGTTCCGGGGCACCATCTTCAGATCTCTCTTCACCAGGAGATGGAGGGGCTTGCAAGACGGACCGGCGGCCTCACAGCCTATACGGAAGGCTGGGCTCTGTATGCCGAAAAACTGGGTGTGGATGTGGGTTTATTCGACAATCCGTACAGCAATTTCGGCCGCCTCACGTATGAAATGTGGAGAGCCTGCCGGCTGGTGGTCGATACAGGCATGCATGCACTTGGCTGGAGCCGGGAAGAAGCGGTGGATTTTATGACCAAAAACACCGCCTTGTCCCACCATGAAATTGATACTGAGATCAACCGCTACATCTCCGTTCCAGGCCAGGCACTCGCTTATAAAATGGGCGAACTCAAAATTACTGAACTTCGTGCAATGGCAGAAAAACGCCTGGACGACCGGTTCGATATCCGTGATTTCCACGATGCCATATTAAAAAACGGGCCCGTAACACTGCCCGTACTCGAACAACAGGTTCTCTCATTTATCGACGAGAAACTGGAGGAAGATGATCAATAAAAAATTTATTACCCGACCCTGGAAGGGTCAAACAAAAATAGCCCCGGGTAAAACGCCTACAGGCGGTGCAACCCGGGGATAAAGCAGGTGTGAAATAAAAGCTTCGCCCGGATATCAGTAAGGTTTAATTAATAGTTCGAAGCTTGGAGCAAGGAGTTTTTTAAAACCTCTCTGTTACCTGATGATGACAATAGAATTTTCAATACTGGCAAAAATAGATATGAAAAATAAGTTACTCACCGTTACCATCACCATTTTTTTAACCGTCTTTTTATCCGGTACCGGAGCCGCCCAGGCCACAACAGATGACTATCAACGAGCACAAAACCTCCGGGAGAATTTCAGCGGAACCGTAACCAATACCATCACCGGCGAGCCCCGGTGGTATGATGAGGAAGAGAATGTCTTCTGGTATCGAAAAACAACCGAAGGAGGACACCAATTTATCCGGGTGGATGCCGAAAGGAATGAGAAACAGCCGGCTTTTAATCATTCCAGGCTTGCTTCATCACTATCGCGCCTGACCGGTGAGGATTACACTGCTGAAGAATTACCATTCAATTCATTTCAATACAAAAACAGTGAACAGGAGATCGAGGTTACGTTCAATGACAGCATATTCACATGCACCCTGAACCGCTACGAGTGCAGCGGCAGGGAAGATGATACCGAAAGGAGAGGGCCGCAGCAGTGGGGAGCATGGGATCATGACCTGGACCCGGTAGATAGAAGCCACAGTGAATCAGCCGTCACCTCACCCGATGAACAGTGGGAAGCGTATGTTCAGAATTATAATGTGGTTGTTAAACACGTGGATTCCGATGAAACTATCCGGCTCAGCCAGGATGGATCAGAAGGGAATTACTATAGCACCAGCTCTTTTTCATGGTCTCCCGATTCAAAAAAGCTGGCGGCTTACCGGGTGAAGCCGGGTTATGACCGGAAAATTCATTACGTGGAATCGTCACCTGAAAACCAGCTGCAGCCCCGGCACCTGAGCCGAAGCTATCTCAAACCAGGAGATGCACTGGACATAGAGGAACCGGTGCTGTTTCATGTTGAAGATGAAGAACAGATCAATATCCACAGGTCCCTGTTCCCGAATGCTTATTCACAGTCACGAATTCAGTGGTGGGAAGACAGCCGCGCCTTTCGTTTTGAATATAATGAGCGGGGGCACCAGCGGTACCGGATTATTGAAGTGGATGCCGAAAACGGCGAACCGCGTATCCTGGTGAATGAAGAACCGGAAACCTTTTTCAGTTATGCCACATCTCTGTTCAGGCACTACACCGAGAGCGGCGATGAAATTATCTGGATGTCGGAACGGGATGGATGGCGCCATCTTTACCTGTATGACGCCCACTCAGGGGAAGTGAAAAATCAGATCACCAGCGGGGAGTGGGTGGTTCGTTCTGTTGATCATGTGGATGAAAAAAACCGTCGGATCTGGTTTCAGGCAAGCGGGATGAATGATGATCAGAACCCTTATTACATCCATTATTTCAGAGTGAATTTTGATGGCTCCGGTTTAACCCGCTTCACCCGGGCAAACGGCACACATTCCGTTACATTTTCTGCAGACCGAAGTTATTATGTGGATACATGGTCGCAGGTAGATCAGGCCCCGGTTTCCGAGCTACGGCGTACCGATGATCAGTCGCTGGTTATGGAACTTGAGCAGGGAGATATAAGTGCATTAACAGAAGCCGGGTGGCAGGCTCCCGAACAGTTTACAGCGAAAGGGCGTGACGGTGAGACCGATATTTACGGTGTGATCATACGCCCCACTCATTTCGACCCGGAAAAAAGTTACCCGGTCATTGAATATATTTACGCGGGACCTCACAGCAACTTTGTACCTAAACGCTTTCTGCCCTACAGCCAGATGATGAGCCTGGCGGAGCTGGGTTTTATCGTGGTTCAGATAGACGGTATGGGTACGGCAAACCGTTCAAAAGCTTTTCACGACGTGGCCTGGCAAAACCTGAAAGACGCCGGATTCCCCGACCGGATCTTATGGCACGAAGCAGTGGCTGAAACGTACTCCTGGTATGATAACAGTAAAGTGGGAATCTACGGACGGTCCGCCGGCGGACAAAGTTCACTGGGCGCACTGCTGTTTCATCCCGAACATTATCATGTTGCGGTTTCCTCGGTTGGCTGCCATGATAACCGGATGGATAAAATCTGGTGGAATGAACAGTGGATGGGCTGGCCAATCGGACCGCAGTACGCGGCATCTTCAAATGTTGACCATGCCCATAACCTGGAAGGAAATGTGCTGCTGATTGTAGGAGAACTGGATACGAATGTAGATCCCGCTTCAACCTACCAGGTGGCTGATGCGCTGATCAAAGCCAATAAAGATTTTGATTTTCTCTCCATTCCCGGCGCCGGACACGGCTCAATCGGAGATTATGAACAACGCAAAAGATTTGATTATTTTGTGCGGCATCTGCAGGGTTCGGATACCCCGGCATGGAACCAGGTCGGAGCTAAGTGACCTTGAAGTCATGAGTCCGACTCTTGTCATGCCGGGCTCCGACCCGGCATCTCCCCGATTTAGTCAAAGTCTGGAGATATCGCTTCGCGGGGAAAAAATGAGCGGGTCAGGCCCGGAATGACTATAACAGGGTATTATTTCTTGTATCGTCCCAAAGGCAATCCCTGCGGGGCAAACGTCACGGAATCTGTCTGCTAAACCCGAACGCTCAAGGTCCTGTGGACGCTTGAAGGTTCTTCTAAACCATAAGAATAAAGAATGACAACAACCGCCAAAGAACGATTTGCAACAAAGTGGGGATTAATTTTAAGTGTCCTGGGAATTGCCGTTGGCACCGGGAATATCTGGAGGTTTCCAAGAATCGCCGCGCAAAACGGAGCCGATGACGGTGCCGGCGCTTTTTTAGTGGCCTGGCTTACTTTTCTCTTTATCTGGTCTATCCCTCTGATTATTGCCGAGTATGGTATCGGGAGATATGCCCGAAGAGGGGTGATCGGCTCCTTCATTAAAGTGATTGGCGAAAAGTTTGCCTGGATGGGATCGTTCGTGGGTTTTGTGGCCACGGCCATTATGTTCTACTATAGTGTGGTTGCCGGCTGGTGCCTGTACTACCTGCTGGAATCTGTTTTTGCAACACTGCCTCAAAGTGTTGAGCAGGCCGATATTGTCTGGAATGGTTTTCAGAACTCTGTACTTCCCTCACTGTTTCACGGTATTATGATTATCCTGGGAGGACTCATCATCTTGAAAGGAGTAAAAAGTATTGAGCGGATCAACAAGATTCTGATCCCGTCTCTGCTGCTGGTGCTGGTGGTTTCACTCATAAGAGCATTAACATTAGAGGGCAGCGGTGCAGGTGTGTCATATCTGTTTACACCGGACTGGAGTACACTGAAAGAACCGCAGATCTGGCTGGAAGCGCTCACCCAGAACGCCTGGGATACGGGAGCTGCATGGGGGCTGATTCTGACCTATGGCGCTTATATGAAAATGCAGGATAACATAACGGTAACCGCTCTTCAGACGGGTATCGGAAATAACCTGGTTTCGCTGATGGCGGCTGTTATTATCTTCTCGACGGTTTTCGGAATATTGGGTTCAGAAATGTCAAATGGTGAGATCCTTGCGGTAATGCAAACATCCGGGCCCGCTTCAACCGGGTTGACTTTTATGTGGATGCCGCAGCTTTTTAATGAAATGCCGGGCGGACAAATTTTCGCGATTCTCTTCTTTTTAGGGCTTACGTTTGCGGCGTTCAGCTCTCTGATTGCCATGATTGAGCTGGCGACCAAAGTATTTGTGGATATGGGTATTACCCGAAAGCGGGCAACCATCGGTGTTTGTATAGCAGGCTTTGTGTTCGGGCTGCCATCTGCTGTTTCCCTTGACTACTTCGTCAACCAGGATTTTGTATGGGGTGTCGGGCTGATGGTTTCCGGAGGATTTATGTCGTTCGCAGTGATTGGCTTCGGCGCGGATAAATTCAGAAGAACGATAGTAAACGTGAACGAAGAAGGGCTTCAGCTTGGAATGTGGTGGACATTTGTTCTTAAATATGTTGTTCCGGTGCAGGTTGTATCCCTGCTTGCATGGTGGATCTATCTGAGTGCTTCTGTTGAGGACTGGTACAATCCGCTCAGCCCGTTTTCTGTAGCTACTGTTTTTGTTCAATGGGCTGTAGTGATGACTCTATTCATTATCTACAACAAACAGATAGCACGCAAAACAAAATTAACGGAGTGATGCTGAGAGTCATCGGATGAGTTTTCCGGAAAGTGGTGGAAGTTAAAAAGTGAACAGATTCTACTTAGAACTCATCCGATGACTCTTTCGAACAAATCTGAAATTCATCGGATGAGTTTTCCGGAAAGCGGAGGAATATAAAAAATGAACAGGTTCTCCTTAGAACTCATCCGATGAATCTTTTGAACAAAATCTGTAATTCATCGGATGAGTTTTTCGGAAAGCAGAGGAATTAAAAAAGTGAACAGGTTCTCCTTAGAACTCATCCGATGAATCGTTGAACAAAATCTGTAACTCATCGGATGAGTTTTCCGGGAAGCGGTGGAAATTAAAAAGTGAAAAGGTTTTTCTGAGGACTCATCCGATGACTCTTTCGAACAAATCTGTAATTCATCGGATGAGTTTTTCGGAAAGTGGTGGAAGTTAAAAAGTGAACAGATTCTACTTAGAACTCATCCGATGAATCCTTTGAACAAAATCTGTAATTCATCGGATGAGTTTTCCGGGAAGTGGTGGAAATTAAAAAGTGAACAGGTTCTCCTTAGAACTCATCCGATGATTCTTTAATGATATTTATGAAACAAAGGAAAAAACTCTTACTGATTCTCACCGGACTGGGGGCCATAATTATTCTGATTTACTCATTTCAGCAGTTTACGAATGAGGGTCCGGTTTCCGAAAGTTCAGAGACGGCAGTTTCCAATTCCGAAATCCGGGAAACAGGCAAACCTCTTGCTGAAAGACACTGCTCCGGCTGTCATCTTTTCCCGGAACCCGATTTGCTTGATAAACGAACCTGGATGACACAAACCCTGCCTGCCATGGGTCCTTATTTAGGTATAAAAGAATTTAACGGTGAGGAATATGCGCTTGATGTTACACCGGGACTGCCGGAGAACTTCTATCCTGAAGAGGCGCTTATCGACAGTGCTGCCTGGCAGAAAATTTTAAATTATTACGAATCGGAAGCCCCCGAAAGGCTGAATTTCCCGCAACCTGAACCGGAGATTGTCCAGGAAGATCTTTTTTTCCGGGTTCGCAGGCCAGCATACCGGGTAACTGCAAACCCGATGGCAAGTGCGGTGCGTTTTGATCCGGCCAATCAATTGATTTACCTGGCTGATGCAACGGTTGAAAAGCTTCTTGTTTATAACCGTGAACTCGAAATTATTTCCAGTTTTGATATACCGTCACCCATCTCGGATATCCGGTTTACGGGTAATCCCGGTGAAAAAGGGGTTCGTGATCTGCTGCTTACCCATATCGGGAATATCGCTCCATCTGATGAAAGGGATGGATCTGTGTTAAAAGGGTGGTATGATCCAGATACCGGGGACGGTGATTTTACCACTGTCATTATCGATAATATCAGGCGGCCGGTGGAGAGCCTTCCGGCTGACCTGGACCAGGACGGCCTGGAAGATCTTCTGATCAGCGAATTCGGGCACCGGAGAGGAAGCCTCTTTTGGCTAAGGAATATCGGGGATGGTTATGATCCCGAAAAAAAGGTACTAATTGATACTCCGGGTTGTATGCAGTCTCATGTTACTGACTTTACTCTTAATGGTTCTCCGGATGTTCTCGTGTTATGTTCGCAGGTTGATCAGGCAATATGGCTTTTTGAGAATAACGGCGACGGTACATTCAACCGAAAAACACTGCTCCGGTTTCCGGTTACCGCCGGTTCCAGCTCTTTTGAACTGGCCGATTTTAATGATGACGGTCATGAAGATATTATCTATACCAGCGGAGACAATGCCGATTATTCCATCTCATACAAACCATATCACGGCGTCTATATCTATATAAATGATGGGAACGGGAATTTTAGCAAAGAATGGTTCTACCCGGTGAATGGTGCTTATAGCGCAAAAGCCCGCGATTTTACCGGAAATGGTTCACTGGATATAGCCCTGATCTCCTTTTTTGCAGACTATGCGGCAAAACCGCAGGAGGGATTTGTGTTTTTCAGGAATAACGGGGATTTAACATTCACCGCCCATCATCCTCAGCGGGCTTCATACGGCAGATGGATTACCATGGACGTCGCCGACTGGTCGGGCAATGGTGCTGAGGACATCGTGCTGGCCAATTTTTCCCGCGGCCCTACCAAAGTACTTCCTCAGATAGAAGCCATTTTAACTCAAAGCCCGCATTTGCTTCTGTTAGAGAATCTTTCCGGGGAAGATTTGGATTGACCCATCCTCTGTCTCCTTCCCTATTCCGCAAAAGAAAGGAACAAGGAAGGAGGACTCTTTACATAAATTTTGATATTAAAAAAAGCCCCTCTACCGAAGGGTTGGTATTTCTAAAAGCCCCTCCTTGTCACGCTTCTTTTAGCGTGATAGGGAGGGGTTGGGGTGGGTCCGCTTTTGGCAAAACAGGAGCTTGTTTTATTCCGGTATGAAAGTGATTTAGTGTGGGTCCCCAATGTCCGAAAAAATCCGGTAAACAAAGAATAAGATAGTATTAGTATAACCTTTTGTGTTTGATAATCTTCTTTTGAGCGAAAGTCAGGTTACCTGAGACGATTTTTATCCTCTGCAACCGATATGCTTAAAATTATTAACAAAACACAGGGTTACACATGAATGTAAAAATACGACTAGCGAAAATACTAAAGTTTTTTTGCTTTGTCCCTTTATTATTGGGATTAAGCACTGAACTTTTTGCGCAGCACCAGGTGTCCGGTACGGTTACAGATCAAAATACCGGAGAAGCACTTCCCGGAGTTTCCATTTTGATTCAGGGGACAGACCGGGGGATGGCAACCGGAATGGATGGCACATATAGCCTGGATGTTGAATCCGATGATGCGACACTGGTTTTCTCCTATATCGGCTATGAAACACAGGAAATAGCTGTTAATGGAAGATCAGAAATTGATGTTGAGTTGGTTACCACCGCAATTATGGGGCGTGATATTGTAGTAGTGGGTTATGGTACTCAAAGGCGTGAAGATTTAACAAGTTCCGTATCCAGTGTTTCGGCGGAAGATTTCATCCAGGGTTCAGCGAGAAGTGCCGCTGAAATGATCCAGGGTAAAACTGCCGGATTGATTGTGACAACGTCAAGTGGTAACCCCAGAGACACGGGAGAAATCAGTCTGCGCGGTATTACCACACTGGCGGCCAGCTCAGAGCCTCTTGTTCTGATCGACGGAATACCCGGGGCCTTAAACACAGTTGCTCCTGATGATATTGAATCGGTAGATATTCTTAAAGACGGATCAGCGGCCGCTATCTATGGTTCCCGCGGACAGAACGGAGTAATTTTGATCCGTACAAAAAGAGCAGCGGGAGATCAGCCGCCTACAATTCAATACAATGGTTACGTAAATACTCAAACTATCTACAACCGGCCTGAGATGCTGGATGCGGATGATTACAGCCGGTTAATTTCTGAAGGAGTAAATCTCGAGAATTACGGTTCAAGTACAGACTGGCAGGATGAAATTATGCAGACACCGTATGGTCAGACACACAACCTGACGTTAATGGGCGGCGGGGCACAAACCAGCTATACGGCTTCTCTGAACTACAAACAGTGGGAAGGAATATTTTTAACCACAGATGATAATGACCTGACAGGCCGGATTAATGTAAGGCATTCCATGTTTGATGATCAGTTAGTGGGTGACTTCAACCTGATCTCAAGGAAAAGAACTTATAACGACGCGTTTGGCTCGTATGATTACCGCCAGGCTCTTATCCGAAATCCCACTGATTATGTCAGGGAAGATGATGGATTGTGGGTAGAACGGGATGGCTTTAACTATGATAATCCTGTTGCGCGAATTCGTGAGACCAATAATGATGTTGAAGACCGGGAGATAAGATTGAATGGAACACTGACTTTCGATCCGATTGAAAATCTGAGCCTCTCACTGTTGGGGTCAACAACCTTATTTGACAGGCAGCGTGGTTTCTCACGAACTCTGAGACATACTGCAAACGTAATTGGGGGTGAAGGAGGTTTTGCCAGCCGGAGCCTGAACTCTTCTACAGAGAACCTGACAGAGTTTACTGCAACATATGCTGATTTAATTGGCGCGCATGATTTTAATGTGATGGCCGGATACAGCTGGCAGGAAGAAGTTAATGAAGGGTTTAATGCAAGTAACAGAAGATTTGCAACAGATATCTTTGACTATAACAACCTTGGCATTGGCGACGGATTATCTGCAGGTGAAGCAGGCATGGGAAGTTATAAAAACTCATACAAACTGATAGGATTTTTCAGCCGTGTGAATTATATCTGGGACAGAAAATACCTTCTGATGGGAAGTATCCGGTATGAAGGAAATTCCCGGTTTGGCGAGAACCATAAGTGGGGACTCTTCCCGGCCGTTTCAGCTGGCTGGAGAATCAGCGAAGAGAGTTTTATGGAAGATTTTGATGTCATCTCAGATTTGAAAATCCGCGCAGGCTTCGGTGTCACCGGTGTTGCTCCGGATGATTCCTATCTCTCACTCACCAGCTTCTCGTACGGAGGCCGGATGTACAATAACGGCGAGTGGATCCGCGGGATATCACCTGCAAGGAACCCCAATCCCGATCTCAGATGGGAACAGAAAGAAGAGATCAATGTCGGGTTCGATATTTCTCTTTTTGATGACCGTTTAAGTGCTACCTACGACCTGTACCAGCGGGATACTAAAGATATGCTCTGGAATTATTCAGTACCGGTACCTCCGTATCTTTATAACAATATTCTCGCGAATGTGGGGCATATCCGTAATTACGGTATGGAAGCAGCTGTAGAATATACAGCACTGCAAACACAGGATGCTTTTTGGAATACAAGTTTGAACTACTCAACCAACAGCAACCGCCTGATCAGCCTTTCTGATGAATTGTTTGAAACATCAGATGATTTCTTTTACTCCGGCCACACGGGCGAGCCTATCCAGGTAACCACACACAGAGTGGATATCGGCGGGCCTGTCGGTAACTTCTACGGGTGGGATTCTGTTGATATTACCGAAGACGGAGAGTGGATCATCAAAAATGGCGATGGTGAACTGATCCCGGCAGGTGAAGCCGGGCCTGGTGACCGAACGGTGCTGGGAAATGGTATTCCAAAGCATTTTCTCTCCTGGGATAACAATTTCCGTTACAAAAATCTTGACCTGAATGTAACCATGCGCGGAGCATTTGGATTCCAGATTCTCAACTTCCAGAGATTGTATTATGAGAATCCGCGGGTCATTCAGTATAACATGCTGAAAACAGCATATGATGATGTATTTGGAAAAGCACGTCTGAACCAGGATCTCGCTTATGTAAGCTACTATGTAGAAGACGGAGATTACTGGAAACTTGATAATGTAACGCTGGGCTACACCTTTGATCTGAGTGACCTGATGATCAGAAACGCGAGAGTGTATGTATCAGGCCGTAACCTGCTGACTATCACCGGTTACAAGGGTATGGATCCTGAAGTCAGTTTCTCAGGAACAGATCCCGGAATGGATCACAGGGATAAATTCCCAACCACCAGAACATTCACTTTGGGTGTAAACCTTACATTTTAATTTTTTTAAACAGACAAGATTATGATAAAACTAAATAGATTGTTTAAATGTGTGGTAATCGGGTCTCTGGTGGCAGTGACTGCCTGTACAGATCTGTCAGAAACGGTATATGACCAGGTTACGGAAGAAAACTTCAACCCATCCGGAGATGATATCGGCGCTCTTGTAGCCCCGGCTTACTCAGTTCTCCGCGGGATGAAACTAGGGTGGTACTCTTATTTTGATTTACAGGAAGAGTCCTCGGATATTATGGTAACACCCGTTCGTCCGAACGGCTGGTATGATGGCGGTACCTACATCAGGCTGCACAAACATGAGTGGGATCGTTTCCAGGGACAGCCTTCTTCGACCTATAACCAAAGCTTCAGTGGTATTAATGCAGTAAACCGGGTGATCCACCAGATCGAATCCGGTATCGTGCAAATGGAAACCGGCGGGCCTGAGCTTATTGCTGAACTCCGGGGCCTTCGGGCATA
>JBBEBD010000038.1:0-19912 GCA_040882525.1 Balneolaceae bacterium
AAAGGGATCCCTTCGGGGAATTCCCATCGGGCTCCCATTCAGTAAATAGACGGCCTCGGAGGCCGTGGGTTCTCCCAAAGGGATCCCTTCGGGGAATTCCCATCGGGCTCCCATTCAGTAAATAGACGGCCCCGGAGGCCGTGGGTTCTCCCAAAGGGATTACTTCTGATTTCTCTTTTGTCACTTAACTGCAATCTGCATGCGGATTGCAGTTTTTTTATTGTCTTTTTTTGCCGCGTTCGTCTAGGGGTCCAGGACGCCGCCCTTTCACGGCGGTAGCACGGGTTCAAATCCCGTACGCGGTACACTGCCGTTTATCAGTTATTATATTTTACAGATATATGGCTGGTACACGGGTTCTCCCGAAGGGATCCCTTTGGGGAAATCCCGTACGCGGTACTTGTTTAGTCTTAAGAATTTGAGACTTGAGATGGCGACGATCTCAGCGACCTGGCAGAGTGCGTTAGCTCCTGCCAGAGTCGCGGTTTATGGCTATAAGCTCTACCATTAAAAAAATCATTGCCTGTATGCAGGAAGTTCCGGAGTGCCGCCAATGAATTAAATATTTATGGAGCCCGTTGCTCACCGGTATCCAGATTTGTAAATGTCATTTAAAAAGTGACATATACTAATTCATCCCTGTTAATTTAATTTGGGCCTTTCTTTATTGTGATTTTCTAATTTGATCCCATAATATTTTAGGAATATCCTTGGATGAACTAAAAATTGGAACAATACACTATGATCCGATATGCAGCCCTCTTGAGGGGAATTAATGTTGGAGGTTACCGTAAAGTTAAAATGAATGATTTATGTGATATATTTTTGACTGCAGGTTTAAAAAATATAACAACCTATATCCAGAGTGGTAATGTAATATTTGATTCACCTGAAACAGATACTTCCCGGCTTAAACACGAAATAGAGACCTCTCTCGAAAAAACAGCCGGTTTCCACGCCACCGTTCTGATTCGCACAATACCCGAACTGGAGAATATCATTTATGAGAATCCATTTGAAGGGCGGGTAACAGATCGCCATAAACTTTATGTCACTTTTTTTAAGGTTGAACCGTCACCGGATAAGCAGCAGGAACTTCTTTCTTACAGAAATGACGTTGAAGAATTCACTGTGAGGAAACGGGAATTATACAGCCTGATTGATAAAAAAACATCGCAAAAACCTCTGTTTTCAAATAATTTCATTGAAAAGCATTTTGGTATGCCTGCCACCACCCGAAACTGGAAAACTGTTAATAACATTCTGAATTTAGCAACCATCAGATAAATTTTTTCTTCTCCCCAAAGTTTCAACTTGCCAATTCCAGTATGGAAAATTAATCCTAATCGTTTCCATAAACCAGGAATAAGGTTCCTTTCCCTCACAAAAATAATCCGGCTTCAGTTTAGTTAAATACATAGTTGATTTAATAAAACAACGACTATCATCAGAGGTATATATGAGTAAATATGGAATTATTTCGGAACCGGGAACATTGCGTTTTGAACGTTTGCTACCGGGACCGATTGACCGGGTATGGTCATTTCTAACCGAATCAGAAAAGCGGGCCAAATGGCTCGCTTCCGGAGAAATGGAATTATTTAAAGGAGGAAGAGTTCAGTTAAATTTTCATCATGCCAATCTTTCTGCTGAAGATGAAACCGTTCCCGATAAATATAAGCAGTATGAAGCCGGAGACGTTATGATTGGCCGCATTACAGATTATGACCCTCCCCGGTTACTTAGTTATACATGGGGACCCGGTGAAGATTCGGAAGTAAGTTTTCATCTGACACCGGCAGAGGAAAATGTTCAGCTTGTGCTTACACATAGTAAACTGGCTGACAACCGGGATGTTTTGTTAAGCGTGGCCAGCGGATGGCACACTTATCTCACTTTACTTACAGATCATCTGAATGGGAGAAAGCCAAGCGGTTTTTGGTCCACTCATACGAGAATGGAAGAGAAATATGGCCAGAGACTCCGGTGATTAATGTTTCGGCGGTTTACGGGCCAAAGCATAAATTCCGTTTCCTTTTACATTTTTGGTAAAAAGATCTGCACTGTTCATCAGCAGGCAAAAAGGCATAATTACCGGGTAATAAATCAGCAGCGGCAATATTGCGGCCATTCCAATTTTATTCAGGCTGATCATTGGATATTTTACGGAAAGTATCCACGCTTTATGGCCCCAAAAACCATACGTATAATGTATATTTTCAGGTTTTAATCCGGCTGATTCCAGTTTTCCAGAAATATCCGCTTTTGAATAACCGGGTCTTGCATGTTCTCCAACAAAACTTTCATCTTCATCATCATCTTCTTCGGAATATTGAGAAGGTGAATGCATCAGAAAAAAGCCACCCGGTTTCAGGGCTTCAGTAAGGTTTTGAATTACTTTCTGATCTTCTTCTATATGCTCCAGCACATCAATACAGATGATAAAATCATATTGTTTTTGCAGAGAAGGGTTCAGCAAATCAACGGCTTCAAAATCTATGCTTCCATTTTGGATCATTTTTTTAAAATAGAAACGACAATCTTCCAGGTAATCTTCTTTTACATCCACAGCATGAACCCTTATTTCTTTGAAACTGCTTAGCAGAAAGCGGTCGTACTGTCCGAAGCCGCATCCGGCATCCAGTAAATGCCACTCCCCTTCTTTATCCATTTCATCCGCTGTATTTTTAATAACCCTTCTGACGTGCCAGCTTCTGAGGAAAAAGAGGTCCAGTAAAAAATAGAAGAGTCGCCTGAGAACCCGGTTTCTTCTGATAATTTTGGCAAACTTATTTTTTACCGGATCGTATGCAATCGCACTCATAATCCCTTTTTATCGGAAATGTTAGGTTTCTGCTTTTTTACCTGTCCCCTGTTCAGCATCTCTCCAAGAAATCCAATCGAAAAAAACTGTACACCGACAACTACCAGCAGCACACCCAGGAAAAGCAGCGGCCGGTTCCCGATAGCTTCACCTAAAAATAACTTCAGGTATACAAGGTAAACGTTTACACCAGAGCCTAAAATCAGAAAAATAATTCCCAGAGAACCAAAAAAGTGCATAGGGCGCTGCATGTACCGTTTAACAAACAGAAGAGTAATCAGGTCCAGAAACCCGTTTAAGAACCTGGATATGCCGAATTTAGTTTTCCCGTATTTGCGGGGGTGATGCTTTACTTCTTTCTCTGCAATTTTATTAAACCCCTGCCACTTGGCCAGTAACGGAACGTAACGATGGAGTTCTCCATACAGGTAGATGCTTTTAACCACTTCTTTTTGATAAGCTTTGAGTCCACAGTTAAAATCGTGAAGTTTTATTCCCGTACTCCATCTTGTAACTGTGTTAAAAAAACGTGAAGGCACAGTTTTGGTGATTGGATCGTGCCGGGTTCTTTTCCAGCCGCTGATTAGTTCTTCTCCGTTTTCAAGCATTTCAACCATTGCGGGTATTTCAAACGGGTCATCCTGCAAATCGGCATCCATTGTTATAACAAACCTGCCCTGGGCTTCATCGAACCCTGCCTGCAATGCATCACTTTTGCCATAATTGCGCCGGAATCTAATCCCTTTGATATGAAAATTTTTATCTGACAGGGAAGTAATAATGTCCCAGGATGCATCGCTTGAACCATCATCAACGAAAATTACTTCATAAGAATAATCCTGAACAGCTTCTTCAATTCTCCGGTATAACTCTTCAATAGACTTTTCTTCATTCAGCAGGGGAATGACAATACTGAGATCAATAGGAGTAGAATAAATCTGTTTTGAATTATGTATATTTTTATCCGGCAATTGATTAGTTATTATTTAATATTATTATCAGAATAGAAAATAAAGGATTTCGAGGCTATGAAGAAATTGTATTATTCAATTGGTGAAGTAAGTGATATTACAGAGATCGAGCCACATGTTCTGCGATACTGGGAAACTATTTTTAAAGATCTTACCCCCCGGAAAAACAAAGCGGGAAACAGAACTTTCCGTGAAGAGGATATCACATTTATATTAAAACTAAAGCATTTAATTCAGGAGAAAAAGTACAGCACAGCCGGAGCTAAAAAAATTCTTGAACAGGAAAACAATGGCTCTCAGGCAGACTCCGATAAAGCGCAACTCCCTCCCGATGCTGAAAAAGATTTACACGAAATAAAATTATTTTTCACGAAGCTTTTGGAAAAACTATAGCTAATCCGGCCCAGTTTCGGAGAACCCGGCGATCAGCATATATAAAAATTCAGCACAAATAAGAACTGCAACACTCACCAGGTGGATAACCTGTAATACCCCCGGCATTCCCAGCCTCTCCATACCCACTCCCGCGAAAATCTGCAGAATAAGTAATCCGGCAATGGTCCAGCCAATTCCTGAGAGTATGGGGGGTACCTGTAACTTCTTGTTTATATATAAAAGCACACCTCCAAGCAGAACAATTACCCAGGAAAAGCTGCGGTGAATTTCATAAATCACCCCAACAGAATCAAGCCACTCGGGCCTTGGCATATAAAATATATTTTTGGCTACATCAACCGATTCGCGAACCTGTGTACCCAACACAAGCTGCACCAGGGTAAAAAATAGCAATACCCCTGAAACGATCATTACTGTTTTTTTTGCTGATGTACTAAGCGAGATACTCACGTTCCGGCTCATGGCTCTGAAAGTTGCGTACAGGAGCACATTTACGATCACCATAGCTACTACCATGTGAATGGTAATCATACCGGCGCTCAGTCCGGAGCGAACGACCTGGCCGCCCAGCCACCCCTGGAACAAAACCAGAATAAAAGCAACCGCCGAGGCCCATACTATAACAGGATCTTTTTTCCGGTACTTTAAAGAAAAAGCAAAAGTGAGGATGATTAGTAAACCAATGAGTACTCCCATCAGCCTGTTTATGTATTCAATCCAGGTATGGTATGGGTTAAACAGTGATGAATCGAATTGAGAGGGCAGATTTTCGGCGCTAAGCGGTGGAATCCACATTCCGAAACATCTGGGCCAGTCGGGACAGCCAAGTCCCGCTCCGGCCGCCCTGACAAGGCCACCAATCAAAATTAAAAGAAGGGTAGCTGTTACTGTGATCAGAGCCGTTTTTTGAAATAGATTCAGTTTCATTCAGAGTTCACAAAAATATTTAATTATCCATACAGTCTGAATTCCGTTTCAGAGAGATCAGTCGAGGCTGTCCAAAGGGTGTCATTCTGAATTTATTTCAGAATCTCCCAACTTTGAAGGGGCAGGAGATGCCGGATCAGGGTCCGGCATGACGGAATATTTGTTAATATTTTTTAATGCACCCTTTTTGGACAGTCTCATAAGCGGAATTTACCATAAAAATTTGAAGCTGATATAAAGGTAACATATCACATTCAAAAAGGTTAATTTTAGCTCTGATCTTATTATCTTTTTCTCATGAGTAAAGTTACTGCACAAAATGAAACGGCCCGTTCTCTTTCGGGCATTATCAGCGATTATTACGAACTCACCAAACCGGGAATTACATTTACTGTACTTGCCAGTATGTTAATCGGTTTCCTTATGGGAGCCGCAGGCGGAGTAAATATTACCCTGATGATCCACGCGCTGCTGGGTACCTATTTCATTGCAGCAGGTACAGCAGCTCACAACATGTTTATGGAACGGGGTTTGGATGGTTTGATGCGCAGAACCAGCAAACGGCCCCTGCCTGATTCCAGAATACAGCCCCGGCAGGGTTTTATATTTTCCATGAGCCTCATTCTGGCGGGATTGGTTTACCTTATTCTTATGGTTAATCCTGTAGCCGGAATGGTCTCCCTGGCTACCACCATTATTTATCTTTTTGCCTATACACCACTGAAGCGAATTTCTGCTCTCAATGTATTTGTCGGTGCTATTCCGGGTGCCCTTCCTGTCGTTGGCGGATGGGCAGCTGCAACAGGCACTGTTTTTGAACACGGAATGTGGATTCTCTTTGGCATAATTTATTGCTGGCAGATTCCCCATGTTATGGCAATTGCCTGGGTTTGTAAGAAAGACTATGAACATGCAGGTTTTAAAATGCTTCCCAGAAATGATCCCAAAGGAAGAAAAGCCACTCTCTGGATTTTAGTACCCTTGCTTGCACTCATACCTACAGTTTACAAGCTGTATGTAATGAACCTGGTTGGATGGTTTTATCTCGCAGGGGCTTTATTAACAACCCTGGGTTTTTTGTATTACGGTATTCGTTTTGCCCTCTCCAGGGATGTTCAGACAGCCAGGGAACTGATGTTTGCATCGTTTGTTTACCTGCCGCTGATCTGGATTTTCATCTTCGCAGACTGGATGATTTTATAACCGGGAGAACAAACGTCTCACCGGTTAACGTAAAGCAGGATACGCTGCAGGATCTGTTTCATGCATCAGTTCATAAACAGCTTCAAAAATATCCTCTGCACTTGGTTTTGAAAAATAGTCGCCATCTGTAGCATAAGCAGGCCGGTGTGCTTTAGCAGAAAGACATTTTGCTTCAGAATCCAGATGAAAATAACCCTCCTGCTCGTTCAATACTTTTTGCATCATATATGCAGTGGCCCCTCCCGGAACATCTTCATCAATAAACAAAATCCTGTTGGTTTTTTTAAGAGATGCCCCAATAATATGATTTCTGTCGAATGGCAGCAGAGTCCGCACATCAATCAGTTCAACAGAAATTCCTGTTTCATCAAAGGCCGGCAGAAGAGATTCTATTATATTAAATGTAGATCCGTATGATACCACGGTTACATCATCTCCTTTTTTCACAATTTCAGGAATTCCAAGAGGTGTTGTAAACTCCCCGATGTTAGAAGGAAGTCTTTCCTTAAGCCGGTATGCATTCAGGGGCTCAATCACCAGGGCGGGATCATCTCCCTGCAACAGCGTATTGTAGAATCCGGCTGCTTCCGTAAGATTACGTGGAACACATATATGCATTCCACGCAGGCCATGAACAATCATACCCATCGGGGAACCGGAGTGCCAGATTCCTTCCAGCCTGTGTCCCCTGGTTCGCACAATCAGCGGGTAAGCCTGCCCTCCTTTGGTACGATACCTTACGGTGGCCACATCATCACTTAACCCCTGAAAGCAGTAGAGTAAATAGTCAAGATACTGAACTTCGGCAATTGGCCGCAGCCCCCGAAGCGACAAGCCAATTCCCTGTCCTAAAATAGTTGCTTCGCGGATTCCGGTGTCGCTAACCCGAAGCGGGCCGTATTTCTCCTGCATTCCTTCCAGCCCCAGGTTTACATCTCCAAGCTGTCCGGCATCTTCACCAAAAATCAATGTGTTGGGATATTTTGAAAAAAGAACATCAAAATTATCCCTGAGAACCACTCTTCCATCCACTTTTTGGGGCTCTCTGTCATAAACCGGTTTTATTTCCTCCACATGCAATGGAGAGTTTTTTGTTTCACTGTAAAGATGAGAGTTGAAACGTTCTTCATTCCTCTCCGTTTGTTTATCAGACCACTTAAGCAGATTTGATTTAGCATCGGAATGTTTGCCTCTGAGTGAAAAAACAGATTTTCTTGCAGTTGAAATTATATCCTTTCGTATTACACGGGCTTTCCGGCTCAGCTGAATTTTAAGTTCATCTATTTTTTTTACCTCAGGGTGAGCGGCCATCACCTCATCCAAAATTTCAAGGAGCTCATCCTTTTCCTTTTTGATTGGGTTTTGAAAAGCCTGCCAGGCTTTGGCCTGGGCTTCCTTGACTTCGTTTCTTGCATCTTCTTCAATCTGATCAAGCTCTTTGCTATTAAAAATATCTTCATTCAAAATCCACTCCCTGAATTTCCGGCAGCAACAATGAACTTCTTCCCATTCCAGGCGTTCATCACTCTTGTAACGCTCGTGCGAGCCCGATGTGGAATGCCCCTGGGGCTGTGTAACCTCTTCAACATGAATTAAAATGGGCACATGCTCTTCCCTTGCCAGCACCGCTGCTTCATTATATATAGAAATAAGCTCATCATAATCCCAGGCTCTTACTGTAAAAATCTCCAGGCCCGGTTCATTTTTGGTTCGTTTAAAACCCCGTAATACTTTTGAAATGCTTTCTTTTGTGGTTTGATATTTTTTTGATACTGAAATTCCATAACCATCATCCCAAACAGATAATACAACAGGAACCTGCAATACTCCGGCTGCATTTATAGTTTCCCAAAAGTGTCCTTCCGAAGTGCTTGCATCACCAATCGTGCCCCATGCTATTTCAGCTCCGTTATCAGAAAAATCAGAATAATCTTTCAGATCCGGCGAATTCCTGTAAATTTTTGAAGCCTGGGCTAACCCAAGCAGACGGGCTATGTGTGCGGCTGTTGGGGATAAATCGGCAGACGTATTTTTCATACCGGTTTGATTTTTCCAGTTTCCGTCATCTCCGATCAGGCGTGTGGCAAAATGAGCATTCATCTGACGCCCCCCTGAACAAGGATCAGAATGTGTATCAGGGTCGGCGTATAATTGTGCAAAAAACTGTTCGACCGTTAATTCACCAATGGCCAGCATAAACGTTTGGTCACGATAATATCCAGACCTGAAATCTCCATTTTCAAAAAATTTAGCCATTACAATTTGAGGCAGTTCCTTCCCGTCTCCGAAAATTCCAAATTTGGCTTTACCGCTTAATACTTCTTTTCTTCCCAAAATTGACATCTCACGGCTTACCCGGGCTATTTTGTAGTCTTTCAGAATCTCTTCTTTTTCCTTCTTAGAATACGTAACCTGTGTTGCTTGTGTACTTGTCATAGTCTTGGTTTTGTTCTGAAATCTATAGAATCTTCCCCTGTCAAGAGACGGCGGAATAATACGATCTTGCACCTGCATTTACAAAATGTGCAAAAATTTCAACAATCAACTCAAAAAAAATAGCATAATGCATTCTTAATTAAACAAAAACATTAAAAAAAAGAATATGCCATTAATTTTTTATGTGTTTAACCTGTAAATCCGCCTTTCGTCATATTCATCGGGTTCAATGCTTTCTTCAGCTCATCGTCTGACAGGTCTGTCATTTCTCTCGCTACATCCAGTACCGGTCTGTTTTCTGCAAATGCAGTTTTAGCAATTTTAGCGGCTTTATCATACCCGATTAACGGGTTTAATGCTGTAACAAGTATTGGATTCTTACCTACCATCTGTTCAATTACTTCTTTACGTGCTTTCAAATTTTTTACAGACTTATCAGCAAAGTTTTTCGCTGCATTTGATAGAATTCTAACAGACTGCAGAAGGTTATGAGCTACTACGGGCAGCATCACATTAAGTTCAAAATTACCCGATTGTCCTGCAACAGTAATCGTCGCATCATTACCTATTACCTGTGCGCAAACCATGGTCAGTGATTCCTCGATTACTGGATTCACTTTCCCGGGCATAATTGACGAGCCAGGCTGCAGGGCTTCTACCTGAATTTCACCCAGGCCGCTGTTGGGACCAGAGTTCATCCACCGGATGTCGTTACCTATTTTCATCAGGCTTACAGCAATTGTTTTAAGCTGCCCGCTCAATTCAACAGGAGCATCTACAGTTGCCTGTGCCTCAAAATGATTGGCGGCTTCAGTAAATGATATCCCGGTTGACTTTTCTAGTTCCCGGGCAAAAAGTTTACCAAAATCCTGATGAGTGTTAATACCGGTACCTACTGCTGTACCGCCCTGCGGCAGTTCCTGTAACCGGGTTAAGGCAGATTCTATCCTGGATATTCCCAATTCAATTTGTCTTGCATAACCGCTGAATTCCTGCTGAATGGTAACCGGCATGGCATCCATCAAATGGGTTCTTCCGGTTTTAACAACCTCTTTCAGTTCATCCCCTTTTTCAAGAATGGTATTATGAAGGTGATGCAGCGACGGGATGAGTTTTTCCCGCACAGTCATTACTGCAGCAATACGGATCGCAGTTGGAATTACATCATTTGAGCTTTGCCCGAAGTTTACGTGATCATTTGGGTGAATCTCCGGGACGGCATCTGTTTTCAATTCATTTGCTCTTTTTGAAATCACCTCATTGGCATTCATATTTGTTGAGGTCCCGGAACCGGTTTGAAATATATCCAGTACAAAATCTGAATCGAATTTACCATCAACTACTTCCTGAGCTGCTTTTTTAATGGCTCCTGCCACAGGTCCGTCAAGCAGCTGCAGCTTTTCATTCACCACAGCTGCCGTCCATTTAACTCTTCCAAGAGCCGCAATAAAATCCCTGTTAAACCGGATTGAGCTAATAGGGAAATTATCATGTGCTCTCTGTGTCTGCGCGCCGTAATATGCATTTTTTGGTACTTCTATTTTACCCATAGAATCCTCTTCAACGCGAAAATCGCTCATAATCTATATAAAATTTAATTCAGTATTTATGGCTTTAAGGTAGGTTTTTTATGCCATAAACAGAAGGGAAAGCAGGCCGGGTTATTGTAATTTTTTACCGTACATCCGGTATCTTTTATCATTTGTTCCGCCAAGCTTTTCTGCAACACGCACCATTTGAATATTGTTTTCCAGGATCCACCCTACTTCCGAAGAATAGATTCCTTTCTTCAGGCCGTTTTCAATCGCCTCCCGGTGTAATAAAGCATCAATACCTTTCCCCTGGTATTCGGGGATAACCCCCATCAATGCCGTTCGGACTTTATTGATTTTTTTCCTGTTCCACAAAATTTTAAAAATTCCTGTGGGAAAAAGCTTACCATTCAAATTCCTCAGAATTTGATTGTATTCCGGAAGTGCAACTGAAAAGCCGACCGGTTTTCCATCAATTTCCGCGATATGAGCAAAATCATCATCAACAATGGTTTTCAAATCAGAAGCCAGTGCACTGAACTCGTCCTCAGAAAGAGGAATAAATCCCCAGTTATCTTTCCAGGCCGAGTTGAAAATTTCCCGGATCACTTTTACCTCATCATGGATTTTTTTCAGGTTTATTTTTCTGATAGAAATACCTGAAAGTCTCTTCTTAACAATTTCCATGGCCCGGTTCGACCGGTCCCGGTCCACACTATCCTGGGTTACTTCATACGTAAGCAGATCCATTTTTTTCTTATATCCGCAGGCTTTTATCAGCTCATCATAATAAGATTTATGGTATGGCATCAGTATGGACGGGTATTTATCAAATCCTTCCACCAGGATTCCGATTTCATCCATCATGCCCGGGTTGGCCGGTCCCAGTACCTCCTTCATCCCCCGTGCTTTCAGCCAGTCTTCTGCTACCCGGAAAAGAAGTTCTGCCATAGATTTTCTGTCAATGGATTCAAAAAAACCAAAGAAACCGGTTTTTGTATTGTGAAACTCGTTGTAGCGATGGTCAATTATCGCCGCGATACGTCCTGCAGGTTTACCATCGTTTTCCGCTAAAAAGAAAGCGACTTCAGCGTTTTTATAGAAAGGATTTTTCTTTGTATTGAGCAGTTTTTTTTGCTCAATCAGAAGGGGGGGAACCCAATATTTATCATCAGCATAATGTGTATAGGGAAAACGAAGAAATTTTTTCTTCTCCGCTTCTGATGTAATAGCAGTGATACTATTGGTTTTGGGGATTTCTTCCACTTGCAGGTTAATTAATATCCATCAGAGATTTTCCATTCTTGTCTATAATACCGTGTTTGATCCCTACTTTTTTGAACGCGCCCAGGATCTTATCCAGATGCTCATTGGTGTGAGTTGCCATATAACTTGTTCTGACAAGTGCCTGTCCCTGTGGTACAGCCGGTGGCACAACTGCATTCACATAAACACCTTCTTCAAAAAGGTCTTTCCAGAACCTGAAGCAATTCATCATTTCACCAATTACAACAGGTATAATGGGAGTTTGGCTGGACCAGACATTAAAACCAAGAGCCCGAAGTTCAGCTCTCATATAGTTTGAAATTTCTTCCAGTCTTTCCAGGCGCCAGGTTTCTTCCTTTAAAATTTCGAGTGCTTTCAGTACGGTAGCCACATTTGCAGGCGGCATGCTTGCACTGAAAATATGTGCCGGCGAACTATGCCGGATATATTCAATAACAGCCTTGTCTCCCACCAGGAATCCACCAAGTGAAGCAAATGATTTTGAAAATGTACCGCTGATTAAATCAACATCATCCGACAAACCGAACACAGAGGCAGAACCCCGCCCCCCATCTCCGATAACACCAATTGCATGAGCGTCATCCAGGTACAGGCCTGCATCAAATTCTTTTGCAAGACTTATCAGTTCCGGCACTTTTGCGATTGTTCCCGACATGGAAAATACTCCGTCACTAACAATAATTTTACCGGCATCCGGGTCGGAACGTTCCAGAAGCGTTCGCAGATGATCCATATCATTGTGTCGATATCGTACCGTTTTTGCATTCGAAACCTGCGTACCTACCACAATACAGGCATGATTGTCTTTGTCAGAAAAAATGATATCGTTCCGGTCGGCTATGGTTTGAATAGCTCCTTCATTGGTCTGATAGCCGGTGCTGAATAATACGCAGGAATCTTTATTTAAGAAATCAGCCAGTTGATCCTCTAGCTCAAGGTGCAGATCAAGAGTTCCGTTCAGATATCTGGAACCTGTACAGCCGGTGCCGTAGGTTTTAATTACATTTTGTGCAGCCTCTATGGTTCGGGGGTCATTTGTAAGGCCGAGATAATTATTTGAGCCAGCCATAATAACCTCTCGTCCCTCAATCTGAACGGTGGTACCATCTGTAGCCTGAAGAGGTTTAAAGTATGGATACAAACCCATTTCTTTAATTTCATCAGCTTTAGTAAAATCGTGTGCTTTTTTAAATACTTTGATATGGTTGATGTCGGCTTTAGATTCGCCCATTTCCAAACGCTTATATTTACATTATCCGGGTAAATATACCCAGTATTAATTTTCAATCAAATTATTGAAACCCAGTGAAGAACACTTTAGTGAAAACCTGTTACCCTGCTTTTCAGATATGTGATGTACTTATCCGCAACGGAATTCCAGCTAAAGTTTGCATTTACATACTCTTTAGCAGATTCAGAGAGTTTTTCGAGTTCATTATTTAAAACATCATCGATTTTATTTGCAAACTTTTCGGCTTCGCCGTGAGGTATTCTATAACCATTTACGCCCTGTTCAATAACATCTTTAATACCTTCCAGATCGGCTGCCACTGCAGGAACACCTGCACGATTTGCCTCTAACAAAACAATACCAAACCCTTCCATATCTCCTTTAACTGGTATATTAGGCATTACAAAAAGGTCTGCGGCCGCATATGCGGCATTCAGAATTTCTTCAGGTTGTCGTCCCGCAATTATAATATGATCTTTTAGCGGAGATTGTTCCCTTGCATATTCAATATTTTCATTTTCCGGACCATCTCCAACCATCAGGTACGTAACATCCGTTTTAATGTTACCCATCACTTCTTCAATAAACCATTGATGGCCTTTTCTTTTTACCTGCCTGCCAACGGTTAATAGTAATTTAGAAGAAGAAAGGTTAACATCAAATTGTTGCTCTATGAGTTTACGGGCTTCTTTTTGTACAGGCAATAATTTTTCGCTGTCCACATCAAACCCATTTGGCAGTGCCACACCTTTTGACTGAGCCATTCCCCTTTCTATACAAGCCTGCCGTGTAGCTGTTGATACCGATATCACACCCTGGAGGTTCTTGAAGACGGACCTCAGATACCACTGGTAGGGAGCAAAAGGAAGTGTAACATCCTGACCATGATTTATGGTAATACACGGAGGTGCCGGTTTTCTTATCATAAAGGGCAAAACCGAAGATGTAACCATCGATGAAAACAGAATCACATCGGGATTAAAGCTTTTTACAGATGCCGGAATTTTCCAGAGCAAAGTCAGGAGAAAGAAAAAGGTTTTAATGCCAATATACTTCCAGGAGGAGTTTAAAATTATTTCTTTGACATGGATGTCTTTCCGGCGCCGCATAGCCTCTACGAGCTGCATGCTTACATTTTGCATACCACCAATATTTTTTAACGGCTGATCTGTGGGAGGATGCAGATGAGATATATACAGAATACGCACAGTTACACTTTTTTTTGATCAAGTACTTCCTTGTAATACCCCAGCAATTTGCTGTTAATATTTTTCCAGCTGTACTCCTTTGCTTTTTGAAATGAAGCTTCAGACATTTGTCGCCTTAAATTTTCATCATGTATTAGTTTTTCAATGTAATCATAAAAATGGTCGCTCCTGTCAACATCAGCAAGAAAACCATTTTGATTATGCTCTACAAGAGATTTGCTGCCTGCAGCATCAGCAACAACACAGGGCAAACCACTTGCCATAGCTTCAAGTGTAACATTCCCAAATGTTTCTGTATCAGAAGGGAAAAAGAAAATATCGCAGCTGGCATACGCTTTGGCTAGCTCCTCATCTTTCAAAAAACCAGTATATACAGCGTGAGGTAAAATTTCTTTCATTTCAGGCCCGGCGGGACCATCACCCACAACCAGCGCCTTTACATTTTTATGTTTTTTTTGCAGCCGCTTCAAAACATCTGCAAAAAGATGCAAATTTTTTTCCCAAACAAGGCGGGAAATAAACGTTATTACAATATCCTCTGCATCAAAACCTTTTGATTTTCTCCAGTCATCACTTCGCCATTGGGGATTAAACTGCTGGACATTCACACCTCTTGCCCAGATTTTTAAATTCCCGTCTATTTTTTTTGATTTCAGCTCTTCAGCCATTGAAACCGTAGGTACATAAATCTGTTTGCACTTGCTGTAAAACCATCTGAGATATCTCCATAAAAGAGGTTCGAACAGAGTTAATTTATAGTATTTTAAATAACTCGAAAAATGAGTATGGTATGATGAAACCACAGGAATATCATTCGTTAAAGCCCACTTCAGAGCTTTATAGCCGAGTAAATCGGGGGTGGCAACATGTACAAGATCAGGGTTAAAAGCTATAAGTTGTTGTTTGGCATCATCCGGAAATTTTGTGGTAATGCGATATTCCGGACGGCCCGGCATTTTTTTTGAAGGGACTCCTATTAATGTACCATTATGTTCCAGATCAGGTTTTTTTATTGTAGGCCCGAACACCAAAACATCCACATTGTTTTCAAGCAAAAAACCTACCAGGCGGTTTAATGTAAGGGAAACACCATCGCGTATATGATTATAGTTACCTGTGAAAAGAGCTACTTTTAACCTACTCATAGGGTTTTAATGCAATACCTTATCTTTGTATCTTTTTTGCAGAACATTATCTGGCACATGTTATAATTTACAGCTTCAGAATATACAATTAAATGAAAGCATTTGTTACCGGCGGTACCGGTTTTATTGGAAGTCATCTTGTGGATGCCCTGATTGAAGATTTAAAATGGACCGAGATTAAATGTTTGGTACGGGATAAAGAAAAATGGCTTGAAGGCAAAAATTATACTAAAGTAAAAGCCGACCTGCATTCTATTAAACTTCTGGAAGAGAATCTCAGAGATACAGATGTAATTTTTCATTTGGCAGGTGTGGTAAAAGCACCTTCTCAAAAAGAATTTGATCATGCAAATGTTGAAGCTACTGAAAACTTAATTCGCCTGGCAAATAAAACAGGAGTCAATAAACTGGTGATTTTATCCTCTCTTGCCGCGGCAGGTCCCAGTACAACAAAACCTTTAACAGAAGATGATCCCCTGAAACCTGTAAGCCGTTACGGGGAGTCAAAGAAAAAGATGGAAGCAATGATTCATAACGCAGCCGCTCCGGAAATGTCGGTTACTATTTTACGCCCACCGGCAGTATATGGACCGCGTGAAGAGCAAATTTTCACTTTGTTTAAAATGATGAGCAAAGGGATAGCTCCTATAGTAGGCAATGGTAATCAACCGAAGCTTTCTATTGTATATGTTAAAGATGTAATACAGGCAATTATGAAAGCCGCCGAACAACAGGAGCCGGGTGTGCATCCCTACTTTATTTCCGGAGAGAAAATTGCAAACTGGAATGAAATACGTGACATTGTTATGAAAGTGCTGGGCCGGAAAAATATTCCGGTTCATATCAAACCCGGATGGGTAAAAAAAATAGCCGGGGTTATTGAAACAACAGCATCTTTTTTTGGTACATATCCTGTTATTAACAGAGAAAAAGCGAATGAAATGGTTTTGGAATGGACCTGTTCAAATCAAAAAGCAGAAGCTGAACTTCATTACAAACCTGAATATTCTCTCGAAGAAGGCATCTCCCGAACGTTGAGATGGTATAAAAAAAATCAGTGGCTATAACTATGAAAATTTTTACAACCTCATTTTGGCTGGCTCTTTTGTTTCTTGTGATCTTCTCAACTCAGCATTTGTATGGGCAGTGGAGCCAGGATTTCAGAAATCAGATGGAAATTCCGGAAATTATTAACATTCATAGCTCAGATACTCATTTATATGCTCTTTCTGAACGCGAAGGGCTCGTTGTGTTCAGGGCTCATGCCGATTCCCTGCAATGGCTCTACTCCTCAACAGGCATGCAGCAGCGCGGGCATATCCTCGAAGCGGATATCCGTTTTGCTTACCTGTATGGAAACAACAGAAGGCTTACGGTAATTGAACCCACATCGGTACTGGGGGTTTATTCGTCTACGATTTTACCGGAACGCCCGCGATCTGTAAAAAGAATTGAAGATCATTTATATATAGCTCTTGGTAATGCCGGGCTTGGCACTTTAAGTCTTGAAACTCCTGAAAGTGTGGATTCGAATATTGAATTTATAGACAGCGGCCGCTTTGAAAATAGTACCGTACTTGATCTGGCAACTGATCAAAACCGGATACTGTACATATTAAGCGGCTCCCGGAATATAGATATATACGATCCTTCAGGTGACGGACAAACTATTTCACATCGCGAACGTGTGGGAATAAACCGGCCTGTTGAAAAGCTTTTTTTAACAAATAATGAACTCTACGGATCTGACAACAATGGCAGGATCTACCGGATAAGTTCAGACGGGCAGTCACAGCAGGTTGCGGAGGTTTCAGGTTCCGTACAGAAACTGCAAACCTGGAATGATCACCTTGTTCTTCTTACCGAAAACAATGAGCTTTGGATCGGACAGCCGCAAGGTGATTTTGTAAACTGGAAATCAAATGAGCGTGCCGGTAACTACTTTACAGTTACTGAAAATAAACTTTGGGTTTCCGAATCCAGCCAGATTTCGCCCGTTATAGAGCAGACAGTTGAAAATAACAGTAACAGAGTTAATGAAACCAGTGAAGTTTTAAAATTAAAGCCGGTAGATGATGTAACTTTACCCTTTCCGCGACCGCTTATTTTACCGATTGAACTTGAAAACAGAATTGCGTCAGCGGATGTAACTTTTGCACTTGAAGCGCCTTTTGATAATGCACGAATCCGTGGAAACAGTTTATACTGGCAGCCTACAGCCACACAAACCGGCAGGCATCAAGTGGAGATTACTGCTGCTACTTCTGACGGGCAATCCGACCGTATAGAATTTACTATAGATCTGCGAACATTTAATGCCCCTCCCCGTTTCTCACCGTCCCGTCCGGTTACCATTCCTATTCGCGAAACTTTCCAGCTTGGTATTAAAGCGGTAGATCCTGATGGGATAAACACTGACTTAATCCGGTATCTTGGTGTGGATATGCCCGAAGGTGCCCGGTTAAACGAACAAAGCGGGCTTTTCTCCTGGACGCCGAACATCCGGCAGGTTGGATCACACACATTCCAGGTGATTGCTACGGATCAGTACGGCGCTGCCGCTTCACAGGATTTTGAAATACGTGTTGTTGAAATAGAAGAACCGACTCCGGAGGATGAAAATTAACCGTGCCTGATTCTATTGCACAAAATCTTCTACAGTGGTACAGCAAAAATAAACGTGACCTGCCCTGGCGGCAGACAGATGATCCGTACAAAATCTGGATTTCTGAAATTATGTTACAGCAAACGCGGGTTGATACAGTTATTCCCTATTACACCCGGTTTATAACAGCATTTCCTACGATTGAAGACCTGGCGGAAGCCACCCAGCAGCAGGTTTTAAAACTGTGGGAAGGATTGGGTTATTACAGCCGCGGCCGAAACCTTCATCAGGCTGCAAAAACTGTTGTGGATGATTTTGACGGGGAATTACCATCCTCCTATAATGATATTACATCCTTAAAGGGTATTGGCCCTTACACAGCTGCTGCACTCCTGAGTATCGTTTTTGACAAACCTTATGCTGTTGTGGATGGGAATGTCCTGCGGGTACTTACCCGGATTTATGGAATAAAGAGTGATATCCGGTCAGGGGAAACAAAGCGTGAAATTCAGAATCTTGCGGATGGTTTGATACCCCCAAAAAATCCCGGTGATTTTAACCAGGCGGTAATGGAACTGGGAGCTACTATATGCAAACCGCAAAACCCGGAGTGTGATTTCTGCCCTGTTTCTGTTGAATGCATGGCCTATAATCAGGTGGAAACAGATGTTATTCCTTATAAATCTGCGGCAAAAAAAGTGCCTCACCATCAAATAGGGGTTGGGTTAATCGTAAATGAAAATAACGAACTACTGATTGCTCTCAGGCCGGATAACGTGATGCTGGGAGGCCTCTGGGAATTTGCCGGCGGGAAAAAAAAAGAAAATGAATCTGTCAGAGAAACCGTAAAACGAGAACTCAGAGAAGAGTTAGGTGTGGAGGTCGAAGTCTTTGATAAGTTTCATCAACTCAATCATGCATACTCTCATTTCAAAATCACACTGCATGCGTTCTGGTGCAGAATTACAAATGGCATACCTGAACCCAGGTCGAGCCGGGAACTTAGATGGGTGTCGCTGGATGAAATTGACCGTTACCCCTTTCCGAAAGCCAATAAGACTCTCATCGAACATCTGCGGAATGCAAAGTCCGGAGAATTTGCAAAATTTGTAAAGCAATGAAAAAGAAACCCGGACTTAGGAAACGATCCCGGAAATCTCTTCTTGAATTAAAGCCTTTTCTGGATGATATCAATTCCAGGGTAGAACAGCCGGGGTATATCCAGCACGATCCCGTACAGTTTATGCATGCATTTTCAGATAAAAGAGACATGGAAATAGCGGGTTTTCTGGCGGCTACAATGGCATGGGGACGGCGGGATATTGTGATCTCAAAAGTTGAAGATCTTCTGAACCGGATGAGCAACTCCCCTTTTGATTTCATCATGAATTATGACCAGGCAAAGATTAGCTTGTTCAGTTCGTTCAAACACCGAACCTTTAAACCTGTTGATGTCCATGGAATTTTGCTTGCACTGCAGCAGATTTATCATGAATTTGAAGATTTCGAAGCTTTCTGGGAAATGTGTTATCTAAAAGCAGGTAACGTGAAGCGACCCTTCCTTGCGGTGTTTCATGAAGAGTTTTTTGCACGAAGCAGTGATCTATCTGCGCGTACCCGAAAACATATCTCCAATCCTGAAAAAGGGAGTACGTGTAAGCGTCTTTTTATGTTTTTGCGATGGGCGGTCAGAAAAAACAGTGTTGTGGATCCGGGAATCTGGAATTTTATGAAGCCTGCTGAACTTTTAATTCCTTTTGATGTACATGTAGCACGGCAGGCCCGGAGATATGGGCTGATATCCCGCAGAACCAACAACTGGAAAACCGTAAACGAACTGACCGGTACGCTCGCTCTTCTGAATCCGGATGATCCAGCCCGGTATGATTATGCACTGTTTGGAATCGGGGCCCTGGGTTATGAGCTGCCTGTGAAATTTTTGCTGAATAAAGATTAAGGAATTAGCCACCTTCAAGCGTCTGAAAGACCTTGAAGAGTGGCGGAACAGAATATCGAATATCCAACACGGAATAACGAATTACGAACAGGCAGACAGCCGCAGGGAGCCTCCTTCCAGAGTCCGGAGGTCCTGGAAGAGTGGCGGAACAGAATATCGAATATCCAACACGGAATAACGAATTACGAAC
>JBBEBD010000038.1:20012-21747 GCA_040882525.1 Balneolaceae bacterium
GGAAGAGTGGCGGAACAGAATATCGAATATCCAACACGGAATAACGAATTACGAAGGCAGTCAATGTACTGATATGCGATTGGCGATTTTGCGATATGCGATTTTCGATCGTTGGTCCCGTTCTGGAATAGGTTTACACAATACTTTTAATTAAAAACAACAGAACCCACCATACAACCGGCACCCCTTCTACCCAGAATGAGGCATAATACCTGTTTTGCCGGAGAACTGATTTTTGAACCAGAACGGCTGTAAGAATGGCTGCGAAAACCAAGACAGCCATCTCCCCTGCTCCGCTTTGTGTCTTGAAAAATTCAATGAACACGACTGCCAGTAGTATCACAATCCCCGCAATGCGTGTTTTCCTGATTCCAATAAGCTGTGGAATTGTACCCAGCTGTACACTATCGAACCGAAGATCCCGAATTTCAAACGGAAGTGTTAAAACGATTACAAACAGCATACGCTGTATAAATTCAAGAAATACGTCTGTATGCCAGTTGATTCCTGTTGCACCTGTAACCGGCAGAATTACAGTCGCCCCCGCCCATACAAATGCAATTACAAATATTTTAACCCCGGTAAAACTTCGTATGTTTTTCTCTCTGTACACAGGCAGTGCATACAACAGGGTTAATACACCCATCAAGCCGGCAGCTATGATTACAGAAACAGGCTGTTGAAGTGCATAATAAATCATGCCGGTAAAACACAATATTGAGAAACTGAATATGACCCTTAAATTTTTTGACAGATCATCCAGCTGATGGAATTTTGCGATTCCCGCATACTTCACAAAGTTGTAACCGGTCACCGTCCCGAAAAAAATAAAAAGCAACAATCCGGCATCCGGACTGATTTCAAAATTCAGCAGGGTAATTCCTGTAAAAGCAGTAACAGCCAGGGCAACATGAATGCTGCTGTTTATATAAAAATCGAAAATTTTTCTTGCCGGAATGAATACATTCATCTTAGCTGTGGTAATTTAACATTACCGTTTAAGAAAAGAATAATTGGAGTTCGAATGAATTTAACTTTCAGACTTATGAAAGCGGAAGACTGGAATGATGTTGTCAAAATATATCAACAGGGGCTGAATACCGGGAATGCCACTTTTCAGCAGGAGGTTCCTACACGGGAAGAATGGAATACCGCTCATTTAAAAACATGCCGGCTGATTGCTGAAGTAGATGGAGAGACAGCAGGCTGGGCTGCCTTAACACCCGTCTCCGGACGCTGTGTTTATGCCGGCGTTGCCGAGGTAAGCATCTATGTAGCTGACAGGTACAGAGGAAAAAAAGTTGGAAAACAGCTGCTCGCCAGACTGATCACAGAAAGTGAAAAAGACGGCATCTGGACTTTAGAGGCCGGAATCTTTCCGGAGAACAGAGCCAGTATAAAAATTCATGAAGCACTTGGTTTTCGCCAGGTGGGTTACAGAGAAAAAATCGGAAAAATGAATGGACGCTGGCGGGACACCATGCTGCTGGAGCGAAGAAGCAGCAAAACCGGTATGGATTAAAGCAGTCCCTGTAATCCTGTTTTATTTATGCAGATGATAAAGAATCAGGCTGTCAAATAAGGTGGGTGTAAAGGAATAAATTTAAATATGGTCATGCCGGACCTGCCTGCGCTGAAGCTCCGGAAGGCAGGCCCCGATCCGGCATCTCCTACACAAACCAACGCCTGGAGATCCTGAAACAAGTTCAGGATGACGCTGGGGTTTGCCTCAAGC
>JBBEBD010000039.1:0-21298 GCA_040882525.1 Balneolaceae bacterium
CAATCGTACCTATATTCACATGTGGCTTGGTACGCTGAAATGTCTCTTTTGCCATAATTAAATACCTTGTTTAATTAGATTATCCTTGTTGTTCAATGATTTCCTGAGCTTTTGAGTCAGGTACGGCAACATATTCTGCGAATTCCATAGAATACGCCGCGCGGCCTTGTGTTAGGGAACGAAGGTCGGTTGAATAGCCAAACATTTCAGACAATGGCACTTTTGCTTTCACAACCGATCCTTCAGCGTTATTATCCATTTTCTGAATGATTCCGCGACGGCCATTGATATCCCCGATTACATCACCCATATACTCCTCGGGTGTCGTGACTTCAACTGTCATCACCGGTTCAAGAAGCTCCGGTGCCGCTTTTCTGGCAGAATTTCTGAATGCAAGTTTAGCACAAAGTTCAAAACTGAAAGCATCGGAATCCACATCATGGTAAGAACCATCAAAAAGCCTTACCCCTATATTCTGAACGGGATAATTAGCCTGGATACCACTTTTCATTGCTTCACGAAAACCTTTTTCAACAGATGGAATATATTCTCTCGGAATATTTCCACCTACAATTTCATTCACAAATTTAAAGCCTTCACTGATCGTCACTTTCTTATCATCGTCAGCATACTGCTCAAAATGTTCAAGCGGACCGATTTCAAAATCGATATCAGCAAACTTACCACGACCACCGGTTTGTTTTTTATATATTTCACGGTGCTCAATAGCTTTACTAATTGTTTCACGGTAGGAAACCTGCGGCTGGCCAACATTTGCTTCTACTTTAAATTCTCTTTTCAGCCTGTCTACAATAATTTCAAGGTGCAATTCACCCATCCCGGCAATGGTTGTCTGGCCGGTCTCATCATCCGTGGTTACTTTAAACGTAGGATCTTCTTCAGCCAGCTTCACAAGTCCGGTTGTAAGTTTTTCAGCATCCGCTTTTGATTTCGGCTCAACAGCCAGTTTAATAACCGGCTCGGGGAACGTAATTTTTTCAAGCAGAATCGGATGATCCACATCACAGAATGTATCTCCTGTGTTTACTTTTTTCACACCCACGGCAGCTGCAATATCCCCGGCACGCACAAGATCGATATCTTTCTTATCGTTGGCGTGCATTTCAAGAATACGGCCAATTCTTTCCCGATCTCCGGTACTTGAATTCAATATATAAGAACCTTTTTCGAGTGTACCTGAATAGACCCTGAAGAAAGTAAGCTTACCTACATAAGGGTCTGTCGCAATTTTAAATGCAAGAGCAGAAAACGGCTCATTTACATCAGGATTGCGCTTCATTTTTTTGTCTTCGTCTTCCGGGTCCACACCATTTACAGCCTCTACATCAAGCGGGCTTGGCAGGTATTCAATCACTTTATCAAGCAGAATCTGAACGCCTTTATTTTTAAGAGCGGTACCACATAATACAGGAGTTATATCCCGTGCAAGTGTTGCTTTCCGGATAGCGTTATTGATTTCCTCTTCAGAAATTTCTTCTTCCATCAGGTATTTTTCCATCAGCTCATCATCGTGATCAGCAATGGCTTCAATCATGATCTTATGATATTCATCCGCTTTTTCTTTCAGTTCCGCAGGGATATCAACAACATCATATTTTGCACCCAGAGATTCGTCATCCCAGACAATTCCCTGCATATTAATAAGGTCAACAACCCCTTTAAAATCATCTTCAGCCCCTATAGGGATCTGAATTGGAATAGGATTGGCACTGAGCTTCTCTCTCATCTGCTCAATCACGTTATAAAAGTCCGCGCCGGTACGGTCCATTTTATTGACAAATGCCATACGGGGAACTTTATATTTGTTCGCCTGACGCCATACTGTTTCAGACTGTGGCTGTACAGCACCTACTGAACAAAATACACCAATTGCGCCATCCAGAACCCGAAGTGAACGTTCCACTTCTACGGTAAAATCAACGTGACCGGGTGTATCGATAATATTAATGCGATGATCTTTCCAGATACAGTGTGTTGCAGCAGATGTGATGGTAATTCCTCTCTCCTGCTCCTGTTCCATCCAGTCCATTGTAGCAGCACCGTCATGCACTTCACCCATACGGTGACTTCGGCCGGTATAAAAAAGAATACGCTCGGAAACAGTTGTTTTACCGGCATCAATATGAGCCATAATACCGATGTTTCGCGTGCTGCGAATTCGTTCGATAACTTTCGGATCTGTTTTTGTTACTTCAGACATTGTGAATGTATTGTTTACTAAAAATTTTTAGAATCTAAAATGAGCAAATGCTTTGTTAGCTTCGGCCATTCTGTGTGTTTCGTCTTTCTTTCGAACCGCGCCGCCTTCATTTTTTGATGCATCTATTAATTCGCGGCTTAAACGGATTGACATTGATTTATCATTACGCGCCCTGGATGCTTTGATGACCCATCTCATTCCCAGCGCGGTTCCGCGGTCAGTCCGGACCTCAACAGGAACCTGATATGTGGCACCACCCACACGGCGGCTTCTTACCTCAACAACAGGAGTTGCATTATTAAGCGCTGATTTAAACACCTCTAAAGGAGCTTCACCTGTTTTTTCTTCAATAATTTCAAAAGCCTGGTATAAAATTTTTCGCGCAACACCTTTTTTTCCGTCACGCATCAAGCTGTTCACAAACCTGGTTACCAATTTATCCTGGAAAATCGGATCCGGTTGAACTTCTCTTTTTTCTGCCTTTCTTCTACGCATAATTTATAAGGTTAAAATCGCTTGGTTACCCTTTTGGTTTCTTTGTACCGTAATGGCTACGACCCTGCTTGCGATCATCAACACCCGCAGTGTCAAGTGTTCCACGCACAATGTGGTAGCGAACACCCGGAAGGTCTTTTACACGACCGCCACGAATCAAAACAATACTGTGCTCCTGAAGATTATGTCCCTCACCGGGAATATATGCTGTAACTTCAAGACCATTGGTTAACCGGATTCTCGCCACTTTTCGAAGGGCTGAGTTTGGTTTTTTAGGCGTAGTGGTATAAACTCGGGTACAAACACCACGTTTTTGAGGGCAGTTTTGAAGAGCAGGAGAACTTGTCTTGCTCGTCTTACTTTTTCTACCTTTTCGGATTAATTGTTGTATTGTAGGCACGGATTCACCTGTTTAGTTTCGTAAAATATAGAGCTGGCAAATATAGGAATTTTACTGCTCCGTTTGCAAATAGAAAGTGAATAATATTTCCTTTTTTCTCTGAATCTTATTAAATAGCCATATTGTCAACACCATTACTCCTTTCCGGGGCTTTTTTACACTATAACTGTTATATAACAATATATCAATTGAATCTTCTGAGTCTTCATAATCTTAATCAAAAAAGATTAAAAGCCCTGGAAAAAACAGGTATCAAAACACCACATGAACTGCTTCTTTTTTTTCCCCGGAGGTACATTGATAAATCCAACATTGTATCTATCGCAAATCTTCGGGAACAGAGTGAACCGGTAACAGTGGTGGGCAAGGTGCAGTCTGTACAGGTAACGGGCTACAAATTCAAAAAGCGCCTTGAAATAATAATTTCTGATCAGACCTCTTCTCTGAAAGCTGTTTATTTTAAAGGATGGAAATATTTTATCAACCAGTTTAAAAAAGGTGACCGGGTTGCACTTTTCGGAAATGCAAAAAAGTACGGGCGCTTTATGAGCATGGCCCATCCGGAGGTAGATCAGCTCGGAAGCCCTGAAGATGTAAAAAAATTTGATACCCTTATTCCCATCTACCCCGGCAACAAACATCTCTCTAAAGCCTATATTTCAAACCAGCTGATTAAAGAGTGGGTTGAACAAATTCTTAATTCAACCACACCTGGTGAATTCCTTCCGGATGAAATTGTATCCAAACATCATTTTTATAACCGGGAAAAAGCATTTCAGACAATCCACTTCCCAAAGAACAGAAACGAGGCACGAAAAGCACTGGAGCGTTTCAAATTCGAGGAGCTGTTCCTGTTTGAGCTCAGCCTGGCAAAAATGAAACAGGTTCAGATATCCCGGGCCGAAGCGGAAATTCTCATCCCCGGTAAGCTGACTAAAACTTTTTTCAATAAAGTTCTCCCTTTCGATCTGACCGGCGGACAGAAAAACACCCTGAAGGAAATACGCCATGATTTGTCTTCCGGTAAACAGATGAACCGGCTGATCCAGGGTGATGTGGGGTCGGGAAAAACAGTGGTAGCGATCGGTTCTATGCTGATGGCTATTGACTGTGGCTTTCAGGCTGCTATGATGGCGCCAACGGAAATACTGGCAGAGCAGCATTACCACACACTGAAACTTTACCTGGAACCGCTGGGCATCCGTTTCCGGCTGCTGACGGGCGGGCAATCTGCCTCCCTGCGCCGGGATATCCTCACGGATATTGAAGGAGGAAATTGCCAGATTGTTGTGGGAACTCATGCGGTTTTCCAGGAAACGGTTAAATTTCATAAACTGGGCCTTGCTGTGATTGATGAACAGCACCGCTTCGGGGTGAAACAGAGAAATGAGATTCTTCAAAAAGGCGATCACCCCCATCTCCTGGTGATGTCGGCCACCCCCATTCCCCGCTCCCTTGCCATGACCATCTACAGTGATCTGGATATATCCGTGATTGAAGATATGCCCGAGGGGAGAAAATCGATTAAAACGGCTGTGAGAACCGAAAAGGAACGGCAAAAAATATATTCCTTCCTGGAGGAAAGTATAGGCCAGGGCCGGCAGGCGTACATTGTATTTCCATTGATTGAGGAATCTGAAGCTATGGACCTGAAAGACGCCACCATGGGTTTTGAAAAGTTAAAGAGACATTTCCCTGAATTCTCCATTGAACTGCTTCATGGCCGGATGAAATCTGAAGAGAAAGAGAATATCATGAAGCGTTTTGTGGAGGGGAAGGTACAGATCCTGGTTTCAACCACGGTAATAGAAGTGGGTGTGGATGTACCCAACGCTTCCATCATGATTGTTGAACATGCCGAGCGTTTTGGTTTGTCACAGCTTCATCAGCTTCGCGGCAGGGTAGGCCGGGGTGAATACCAGTGTTATTGCATCCTGATGCCCGGCGGGAAGCTAAGCAAACCCGGCCGCTTCCGGCTCAAAAAAATGGTGGATACCACCGACGGGTTTGAAATTGCCGAAGCTGACCTGAAACTTCGCGGCCCCGGCGATTTCCTGGGTACGAAACAGAGCGGCCTCCCCGAATTTAAATATGCCGATATTGTGGAAGACCGTATGCTGCTGGAGCAGGCCAAGAATGAAGCGTGGAACCTGGTGAAAAAAGATCCGGAACTGGAAAAGCCCGAACATCAAGCTCTCAAAAAGATTTTTGAGCCTTACTTTGAGGAGAGATCGGAGTTTTTCGGGATTGGGTGACGGAAATTGTGTATTGGTTTTTCCAGGCTGAATGAAGCCGGAATCCATGGCATCATCGATTCAACCATGTGCTAATAAGCTCCCGGACAGTTATATACCCGGTTCATCATGCGGATCGGAATGCGCATGCGAATCGTAGGGAGGATTGGGGTCTACATAATGGGTCTCATAATCATCCCTGAGATCTCTGACACCAAAAATTCCACCTAAAGCAGCGGCAAACAATCCAAGTATGAGGGCGACAGACAGATAACCTGCTGCTTTAGCGGCTGCTTCAGCGGCTATTTCTCCCTGTTCTCTTGCCGTCTCTTCTGCCCTTGCAAGGAACTCATCAACATCCTGACGCAGTGATTCGTATTCGGCCAGAGCATTATCTACAGCACTTTCAGCTTCACTCCGGGACATGTCTGTCCGTTCAACCAGTATATTAACAAGTGCATCCCTGTCTACCTCTTCGAATGTCTGGGTTAGCATGTCTTTGGCGTTTCTGAAAGCCTCCTCAATATCACCATCCCTGAGATCTTCAGAGACATTTTCTTGTACATCATCGGGTTCAATACCGGCATCTCTCATCAGAGAATAAATTTCCTCTTTGGCCTCGCTCAGTGACAGGTCAAGATCTTCAATCTGCTTTTCAACTGCCGATGTAATTGCATCGCCTGAAACCTTCCCCGTTGTGGAGATCACACCGCCAATCGCACTTCCGGTACCTGATATAATGGAACCGACCACCGTAGTTAATAACCATGCTGAGATAAATGTAAACAGGGCCCAGGTCATTATCCCCTGTACAACACCACTGATATCAGTAAGAGAAACACCAACACGAGCGGCTACAAATCCACCTGCAAAGAGAGCTATTAAATTGCTGACGACCCACCAAATAAGGGCGCCGGTGCCAATTCCGCTCAACGGATTGTTTTCCTCGGTGGGGTCAATGGTGCTCAGTCCGATAGCCAGTCCTATTAAATTGAGGATCAGCATAATTGCCAATACCGTCAAAGTACCTGCAAAAATCGCTCTCCAGGATACCTCCTTTTTAGGTTCATGAATGTAGGGATTAATTTTTTTTGCTTCATCCATAGTATCCTTCTGATTACTTAACCAAGATTAATCACTCATGTCCAAAATTTAACTAATTCAGGGGCGATATCTGTTATATATTTTTTTCAGATATTTATATAAATCAAAGAGTTACTCCCCCATATGAACGGGTTTTGCATTGGCCGATTTCGCAGGAAAGTTTTAATTTTTCAGCAGTTGGTAGTTTCTGTAAAGCAGGCTTTCGAAAGACAGGCATTCCCGGGGTATACCTGTATTCAAAGATACTCATGTTCCGGAGAGTACTTTCCTGGGATTGGATGAGGGGAATTGCTAAACCCCCACACGTAATGAAATGAATCATTTTAAAATCATTTCTTCAATCTCTCGTTTTGCTTTCTCCAGTTCTAATTCTGCTTCATTTTGAAGTTCATCAACTACAAAATCTGAACCACCTTTTACATATTTAAACCCCAAAAGCCGGTACGTCAGGTACACTATTTTTTATGTCTTTTTCTTTATCGAATTCAAAATAAACATTTTTAATCCCTGAAGTTACCCAAACGAATTTGATAGTTTTTGGAGTAGCATGTGCATAAGAAAATGCCTGATCTATAGCTTGATTGAATTCCTGTTCAGAAACTTCTTCTTTTTTGCACTCAATACTATATAAGGTTCAGAATAATCATCATCATTATATACAATAATATCTGCCTCATACCTGGTAGAACCCAAAGTTACTGTTGAAAACAGTTGAATCCGCTGGACCTGATAATTATAAATTAATATAAGTTTAAGAAATGTTTCTGCCTGTACCTTTTCTTCCGGATTGGACCAACTTCTTTTTATTTAAGTGCTTGTAGAATATGAATCTTTTTTCTTCATCAAATTCTATTAATCCTTTTTCAACCCCTTGCTCAATCAAGTTCATTAGAATGAATTTTATTTAAATTTTTCGACAAAAATTATGTAGATGAGCATATAGAACCACAAACATGTGACAACAAAGTTTACTTCCAGCTATTTTTTATAATCACTAAAAAATGAACCTGCCGGTTATTGACTAAGCTCTTTCCGAATCGAACGAATCAAACCGTTATAATTTATGCTGTCAAAATATAGCAGAACTACAACAAAGGGAAAGAATGTTTTTGCTGCTTTTTGCAGAAGATTAAGGTTTGGGGTGGCAGAGAGTGGGCAAAACAAAATTTGTCGCGAACGGAAAATTTATGAAACTCAAACGTCCTATTGTCGCACATCTTCCCGATTTTTCAAGATCATGCAGGATGTTCCAAAAAACCTTAAATGAGGCCTTTCAACCTTCCTTCCTGCACATCTCCATATCGGCTGACACCCCTCCCGGCTAAAGCCGTACTCCCCTCAAGGGGAGATTTTACCAATAACTACTCCTCCCCGGCCATCTCCAGGATTTTTTTATACTCTTTCTCCGTAACCGGTGTGATTGACAGCCTCATCCGCTTAAAAAGCACCATATCGCTCAGTGTCTTTTCTTCCTTCATGGCATCTCTTGTCACCGGATTTTTGAACTTTCGTACAAATTTTACATCCACCAGCTGCCAGCGGGGATCGCTTTCACTGCTTTTTTCATCAAAATATTTGCTGTCCGGATCGAATTGAAACGGATCGGGGTAGGGTTCACTGTTTACTTCCATTTCGCCCACAATAACAGGTGGTTTTACATTGGAATGATAAAACAGTGCACGGTCTCCGATGTTCATCTCATCTCTCATATAGTTTCTGGCTTCATAATTCCGGATACCGTCCCACGGTTCCACGCCATCCCGTTCAAGATCGTCAATGCTGTAAGCTTCCGGTTCGGATTTCATCAGCCAGTATTGTTTTTTGCTCATCGTATGTTTTGTTTATCTGTTATGTTTGCAGCTTTCGATATACCTTGCCCGTCATGCCGAACTTTGCCAAAGGCATCCCGTTGGGGGATTCAGCATCTCCCGGTTTTGATTACAGCAGGAGATGCCGGATCGGAGCCTGTCTTCCGAAGCTTTGCCCAAGGCATCCCTTTGTTAGCGCCATATGGCACAATAGTAGGGGCAGCGCAGGCAGGTCCGACATTGACAATGATAGTTATGGAAAATAATAATAATGAACACATCAAATCAAAAACCGGTTCGGCCCGCCCTGTTCTGGAGCGGGGGGAAAGATTCGTTTCTTGCACTCCGGGTTTGGCAGCAAAGCGGCAAACAGGAGCCTTTTCTGTTTACTACCTACGATGATGAAAGCGGCATCGTGCCTTTTCAGCAGATTCCAATCAAAAATATTTACAGGCAATCGGTTCACCTGGAGCTCCCGCTGCTGGCTGTTCCTGTTTCTTACCCGGTCACCAACCAAAAATACCTGGAGGTACTGCAACAGGTATTCAACTCTGCACCTTTCCAGGTAAAAGATACGATATTCGGTGATTTGCACCTGCAGGACATCCGTGACTGGCGGGAACAGCAGTTTACTGAGATGGATATCAAAACACACTTCCCCATCTGGCATAAAACTCCGGATCAACTGCTCAGGCTCCTGGAGAAGGAACCGGCGGAGATTTATATACGGTCTGTTACAGATGAATTCAAAGATGAGATTAAACCGGGGGATCTATTTAACCGTGAATTTGTGAAGTCTTTACCCGGCCATGTTGATCCTTTTGGGGAGAAAGGGGAGTTTCATACGGAGGTGGTATTCGTTTAATAGAACAAAAACTTACCGGGTAAGAGTCATTCTGAGTTTAACCCAGAATCTCCCCTCTTTGATAAGGTCAGGAGATGCTGAAATAAATTCAGCATGACTACTATTAAGATTCAGAGTTAAAACCATAGCGCCTCATGTACCAGCGGATGGTTCTTCTGAGAAGACTATCGAAGTTCTGCGACGGCTTCCAGTTCAGTTCGTTTTTTATTTTTGATGCGTCGATTGAATAGCGGAAATCGTGTCCGGGGCGGTCGGTTACAAAAGAGATCAGGTTTTTATAATCTCCATCCGGGCCCTCTCCTTTTTCTTCATTCAGTATATCACAAATCTTCCGGACCAGGTCGATATTTTTCTGCTCATTATCTCCGCCGATATTGTATTGTTCGCCCGCGGATCCTTCATAAAAAGCTGTGGCAAGAGCCCTGCAGTGATCGGTTACATACAGCCAGTCGCGTACATTTTCTCCTTTGCCGTAAACAGGTATAGACTCATTCTTTAATGCTTTCCTGATCACCACAGGAATAAGTTTTTCATCGTGCTGATGAGGTCCGTAATTATTAGAACAGTTGGTAATCACCGTATTCATTCCATAGGTGTGGTAGTAGGAACGAACCAGCATATCGCTGCCTGCTTTTGAAGCTGAATAAGGTGAGTTCGGCGCGTATGGAGTGGTTTCTTTGAATGAGCCTGTTTCACCCAGGGTACCATATACCTCGTCGGTAGAAACATGCAAAAACCGCTGGGCTTTTTTATGAGTGGAATCATCAAACCATAACAGCCTGCACTCTTCCAGCAAATTGAAGGTACCAACTACATTTGAATAGATAAACGGCTCCGGCCCGCGAATTGAATTATCCACATGTGATTCGGCAGCGAGGTGGATTACACCATCCGGATTCCAGTTCTGAATAATTTTCTGAACGGCATTCCGGTCCACAATGTCAAGTTGTTCAAACTGGTACCGGTCACTTTCTTTTACAGAATCAAGATAACTGAGATCTGATGCATAAGTCAGTTTATCAATGTTCAATATCTCTACTTCCGGGTAGGTTTTAAGCAGATAGAGAGTAAAATTTGAACCGATAAAACCGGCTCCACCCGTAACAATTAACTTCATCATAAAAATTCTCTGTTTATTTGTTTGCTAAAAAAGATCAGACTGCTCCATATTTTTTAAAAACGGCAGTTTCTTATCTTTTTCTGATAAAATAGGGGAATCTATTTTCCAGTCTATATTCACTTCCGGATCGTTCCAGCGGATTCCCCTCTCCAGCGGTTTATTGTAATAATCGTTGCATTTGTAAAAAATAGTGGCTTCATCAGACAGTACTGAAAAACCGTGCGCGAAACCGGTAGGTATCAGCATCATGTGCCGGTTCTCACTGTTCAGAATAGTGGAAAAATGCTGTCCGAATGTTGGTGAATTCTGCCTGACATCTACAGCTACATCAAGAATCTCCCCATGAGGAACCATGATAAGTTTTGTCTGGGATGACGGCGGAAGCTGGTAGTGAAGGCCCCTGAGGGTATTTTTTTGGGAAGTGGAAATATTATCCTGAACAAATTCATATTCAATTCCATGTTCTTTAAAAAGATCTGTCCGGAATGCTTCCAGGAATTGACCTCTGGGATCTTTATATATTTCAGGCTTAATCAGCCACACATTATTTAAAGATGTTCGTTCAAATTTCATAAATCAGTTTTGGGTTAGATGCGAACGCAAATAACAACCTGTTATTGGTTTTTTAATTGCCTGATGAGTGTTTCGAGACCTTCTTTCCACCCGGGTTGCGGAAGGCCTGAAGTTACTATTTTCCTGTTGCTCAGCAATGAAAATGCCGGCCGTTTTGCCACAGTATTAAACTCCGAAGATGACACTTCATTTACAACTACCAGTTGTCCGGTTTGATTAAATATTTCTCTCGCGAAATCTGCCCAGGAGATTTTCCCTGAACTGCTGATATGAAAAATTCCCGCCTGATTACGCTGAATCAGTCCGCTGGTTCTTTCAACCACATCAAACGTGAAAGCCGGAGTACCAAACTGATCGTTCACCACATTGAGTGAATCCTTTTCGCCGGCAAGACGGATCATTGTTTTTACAAAATTATGTCCAGTTGCTCCGCAAAGCCACGACACACGAACCAGCAGCCAATGAATACCACTCTGTTCAAGTATAACTTCTCCCGCCCTTTTGGACTTTCCATATACATTTACCGGGTTTGTCTCAGCGTCTTCCGGATACCCCTCCGGGTACCTTTCATTATCGGAACTTTCACCGGGAAATACATAATCCGTACTGAAGTGCACCAGTTTTGAGCCTGTTTGTTTGCAAACTTCAACCAGGTTCTTCACACCGGTTTCATTCACCAGGAATGCTTCATCAGGTTCATTTTCAGCCTGATCCACTTTTGTGTAAGCCGCACAGTTAATAACAATGTCCGGGATTTCTTTATCAAAAATTTCATCCAGCCGGCTACGGTCTGATATGTTCAATCCGTCTGAACCGTATGCTTTAAATGATACTTTTTGCTCAGACAAAAACCGGACCCATTCACTTCCAAGTTGTCCGCCTGCGCCTGTAATCAGGTATTTCATGTGATGCCAGAGTCTTTAACGTTCAAAAAGGGCATCCTATTCATAGGAATATATACTGTATTTAAACTTCCGGGTTCGCTGACCCACCCCTGCCTGCACTGAAGTTTCGGAAGGCAGGCCCAGCCCCTCCCTATCACACCAGAAAGCGGTGTGATAAGGAGGGGAGCTGTATAAAACATTGTACCAATCATTGACAGAAAATTATACTTTCAGATTTACAGCAATTTGTAAGCCAGTTGATTGGCAAGTTTATATGAATCGGGGGTTCCTGCATCTGTCCACCAGCCATCAAGAACGGAATATTTCATTTTTCCCTTTTTGATGTAATCGTTATTTACCTCTGTAATTTCCAGTTCTCCTCTTTTTGACGGCTTCAGTGTTTTAATCAGGTCAAAAACCCGGGCATCATACATATATATTCCTGTTACGGCATAGTCTGATTTGGGTTTATCCGGTTTTTCTTCAATACCAATAATGTTATCTCCTTCCAGTTCAGCTACTCCAAACCTTTCGGGATCTTCAACCTTCTGAATGAGTATCTGTGCGCCTTCGTCCGGATAATTACGGATAGCTTTTTTCAAACCGGCTTCAAAGATATTATCTCCTAAAATCACGGTCATGGAATCGTCACCGACAAAATTTTCAGCCAGTCCAAGAGCCTGTGCAATTCCGCCTGCTTCATCCTGTACTTTATAAGTGAAACGACACCCGAAATCTTTGCCCGATCCCAGCAGGTTCACAACATCGCCCATATGTTCTGTACCGGTAACAATCAAAATTTCATCAATTCCGGCTGATGTCAGTTTCTCAATCGGGTAATAAATCATTGGTTTATTACCAACCGGAAGCAAATGTTTGTTGGTAACTTTGGTAAGCGGATATAACCTGGAGCCGGTTCCCCCGGCAAGTACAATTCCTTTCATAAACAGTTAAATCATTTTCTGCTACAGCAGTACACTTTTTGCTTTTGTTTTTTAAAAGTTTCTAATTCATAGAATAACACTTTTGTGTGTATTTTGTAATGATTTTTAAAGATTCAGACTTCTCTCATTGGTTTCTATCTTAAGGCATGATATACCGCCTCTTCAAAAAGATTTTACTTATAAGTTTGCTCACAGGGGTATCTGGTGGCGTATATCTTACAGCAGCACAAACCGTTACACCTGCAACTAACGGTACTGAAATTCCCGCTGATAATTTTGCAAGCGGAACCTGGCGGACACTCACCGGACCTGTGATTCAGGAGACAGCTCCCGGACAGCTTACATCCGGTAACATACGCCTGAACGCCCCCAGCGGATTTGTCTGGGATACAGGCGGAACTGCACCTGCCGTAACTGTCACTCAGCCAAAAAGCAATCAAATAACTGTTACTTTTGAACCCGGTCTTTCCAGTTCCAGCCAGATGGTATTTTCCGTTACAGGAAACAGCGGGGGTCAGCCGCCAAATAATCCCCATACTCTTACATTCAGTAACCTGAGAATTCGTCCGGCCCAGGGAACATTGGAAAGTGGCCAAATCCGAAATGTGGGCAGTGCATCTCCCGGAGGGACCACCAACTACGGAACGATTTCAATGGTGGCAGGAGCCGATAATCGAATCAGGGTAGAAGATGCCCCGAACTCCGGCGGCAGTGTAACTGGCAGCAGTGAGGTTGAAGCGGGAAGCTCCATTACGGTATACTCAAATGTTCGTGACCAGTTCAATAATTTTAAAAGAAATGAAGCTTCCAGCTGGGCAATGCAAAATATAACCGGGGGTATTGTCCAGGGGGATATTGCTCCCGCCGGAGATAACAAAAGTGCCGTTTTTACCGGAACCCTGGTGGGAACCGGGAATATCAGGGCCTCTTCAGGTGGATTAACTACTGTTCAGTCTGGTTTAGTTACTGTAAATCCAACCCGCCCGGATGAAATGGTTATTCAGATAGAACCGGGAAGTCCGGCAACCGCAGGACAGCCATTTTCAGCACAGCCGAAAGTAGCTGTTTTGGATCAGTTTGGTAACATTGTGGATAATAATTTTATTGAAATCAGTGCCGAACGGTTTTCAGGCGAGGGTACTCTGCAGGGGGACAAAGCTGTTACGGTCAGCAACGGGATCGCTGAATTTGACGACCTGTCGCATAATATTGCAGATACGATCAGTATCCGGTTTTCGGCAAGCGGATTGTCTTCAGTAACTTCTCAAGACATTATCATAAATCATGCTTCTGCAAATTCACTGGTTTTCCTGGATGACGTACCAAACGGAAGTCCAGACACCCCTCTTAGTCCGCCGTTTGATATTCAGATCATTGATGATTTTGGAAATCACGTAGCCGAAGATAACATTTCAGTCAATTTAAATGTAGAGTCGCAGGATGGTGATTATGAAACAATTACTGTCAGTACAATAGGCGGCGGCGACGACACTGACAATAACGGAGTTGTAAGTTTTGACTCTTTTCAGCTTGATGAAGCCGGATCATATAGCATTAAAGCCGTTTCATCGGGAAATAACCTGGAATCGCCGGAGAGTAATCTGTTTACAATTGCCTCAGCCGGTGAACTGGCTGGTTTTCAAGTTGAAATTACGGGGGGAGGAAACATAGGCAACCAAACAGCTGGGCAGGAATTTAATATTTCTATCTACGCTGTTGACGGTAACGGAGACCTGTTAGATGGAAATGGAGTCACAGAGTTTACAGGGAATGTAAATTTAACCACTACAGGAATATTCTCAGCGGATACAGACACCCTTGATATCGGCCCCTTTAACGGAGGAGTTTATGATCCCCACCCGGTGACCCTGACCAGGTCAGGAGAGGTCAGAATCCGGGCTGCGAATGCCGACACGAATGAATCACAATCAGGCAGCAGTAATTTATTTACGCTGGAGCCAGCATCTGCCAATCCGGACAGCTCGTTTCTAGATTCCGAAACAGCAACTCTTATTGCCGACGGAACTTCTGAAACAGAAATTACACTGCAACTGGTTGATGAGTTTGGGAATCAGCTTACTGGTGATATCTCTGAAACTGTGGAAATATTTTTAGTAACAAATGGTGATTCATTATTGTCAACCACAGCAAACGGAGATGGTACTTACACTGCCACACTGACTGCATCAGACGATGTGGGAACAGAAGAAATTGGTGCTTCTATAGACGGAAATTTAATTACATCGGGAAATCTCTTTATAGATTATACATTTGATGAACTGGACTCCTTTCTCGTTGAAGCTTCCGGCGGGGGAAGTATTGAAGATCAAACCGCCGGGGAGTCATTCAGTATTCAGATTACAGCACTTGATGAATATGGTAATGTGGTGGAATCGTTTGATGGAAACACCATTGAAATTACATCCAGCCAAACTCTTTCATCAGGTGGCGGTATAATTGCAGGGTTTACCAACGGGATAATTTCGGGCCATTCCATAACCGTTACATCCGCTGGAAGTACCACCATGACAGTACGAAATTCAATATCCTCAGAAACAGGCTCCAGTAATGAATTTACTGTTGAACCGGCGGCAGCAGACCCGGCCACATCTCTTATCACTCCAAACCGTAGTTTTCTGAAAAATGATGGAACCGATAATACACTGATTATTATTCAGCTAAAGGATGCTTTTCACAACAACCTGGTTTCCGGGAGTGATAATGTTACTTTATCGACTACAGGGGGAAGTCTGTCTGGTGTTACGGATAACAATGACGGAACTTATACAGCTACTCTCACTGCAGGAGAATTTTTTGCTACTGCGACTCTTACAGGTACTGTAAACAGCAGCACTATTTCGGATGAAGCAGAAGTATTTATAACCGAATTTAACCGCTGGACGGGTAATGCAGGCGGGCAACCCGCTAATGCATCAGACTGGTCAAATACAGGAAACTGGAGTCTTGGCTCGCTGCCGACAACCAATCAGATAACCTTAATTCCTGCTGAAGATATAAATGGAGACCCGTTAGCAAGATTTCCGATTCTTAGTGACGACAACAATTCCGTAGTCAATCCAGTACTGGATTTTCTTGTAATTGAACTGGGAGCGAATATAACGCTTTCAGATCGTACCCTAACAGTTAACCAGGAAATTTCAGGCGGCGGCAGTTTCTTTGGGAATAATGGTGTTGTAAATATTCTCGGTAGTGTAGATTTGAGTCATTTTATTGCGGGGTCGTCCGATATTTTTTTTAATGGTTCATCACCACAAAGTGTAGATGGGGATTTTACCGGAGATAACCTCTTTATTGAAAATGATGTGACGGTAAATGGTTTTTTTGAAGCCTTTTCATCTGTTAATATTTCTCCGGAAAAAATTCTGAAATTAGATCCTGGTTCTCAGCTTGTTGCAATTGGAGATGTTAATATTGATGGTCAGTTAACAGGTAACGAATCAGACTTCACAATCAGCGGGGATATCAACGGATCTGATATCAGCCTCACCGGCACACGGCTGACCCTTAATGGAGATAGCCCTCAATTCATCAATGGTATTCACAGCATAAAAAGTTTTATCATAAATAATCCTACTGCCATTACAATTGAAAACGACCTGGAGATTAGTGATACGCTAAATATTACCCAGGGGCACCTTACCGTTAACTCCGGCTTGAATTTAGCCACAAATGTAACCACAGGGTTAACTTCAAATATCCGGATGCTGCGTGAGATTGAAGATCTGGAATCCGGGCCGGGCTGGAGGCTGCTTGCCACTCCTCTTCAGGCTACATATCAAAATTTTTTATCTGAAACCATCACCCAGGGTTTTGAGAATTCCAGCCTGGGATTCACCGATTCGGAAGGAGACAGCCTGCAGCCAAATGTGTTGTATTATGATGAAACGTTTGCAGGAACGGATAACCAGCGCTGGCGGGCTCCGGCCGATGCAGAAAATAGTATGAATACAGGCCGGGGGTATTTTGTTTATTTCTTCGGTGATATAGCCGGTGATGATCGTTATAACCAGGCATTTCCGGACACACTCGATGTGGATGGAGCCGAAAATACAGGAAACGGATCGGAAGTAATCCTCCCTGTTACATATACCGCTGAAGCTGATACAGGGTTTAACATCGTTGGTAACCCTTATGCGGCCACTGTAGACTGGGATGACGGGACATGGGAAAAAACAAATATGAGCAATGCCATTTATGTGTGGGATGAAAATACGAATCAATACCTGACATGGAACGGCATATCCGGTTCATTGGGTGATGGTAAAATTGCACCTTTCCAGGGTTTTTGGGTAAAAGCGAATGGCAATGGAGCCCCAGGCCTCAGGGTTCGGAAAACATCAAAAACCACAGGTGGAATCTTTCGCAAGACTTCATCAAAAGAAGAAGCTGAGGATGAATGGCCTGTTCTTGAATTGAATGCCAATGGCGCGGGAATGAATCATTCCACTTTTTTTACCTTTACCGAAGAAGGGCGAAATAATATTGATGATCTGGATGCTTACCGCCTGCTTCCCTTTGATACTCAATCGTATCTTGAAATATTTACACTTTTACAGGATGGTACTGAACTGGCTATCCACAGCCTGCCGAGGAAATTTGGAAAACCAATCGAACTTCCTGTACATATTTCAGGTGTTAAAAACGGCGGATTTGTAAATGAAAATATCACACTGAGCTGGCCGCAGCTGGAACATATACCTGATGCATGGACCCTGACTTTAACCGATACCCGAAACGGTAATAAAATTAACCTGAAGACAGATCATTTTTATGACTTCAGTCTGGATTCACGGGCAAAAACACCTCCTGCTTTAAACACTCCGCAGAACTTTAACCTTCTTGCCAGGTCAAAAGCCAAAGCTCAGTCAGCCCGTTTTCTCATCACCATCGATCCGGGAGATGACGCCGGTGAAATTCCGGATGATGCCGTTCTGGATCAGAACTATCCCAACCCATTTAATCCAGCCACCGCCATACGATTTGGTGTGCCCCTAGAAGGAAATGTCAGGATTGATGTGTATGATGTGATCGGACGAAGAGTCCAAACCCTCACGGATCAGCGATATGAAGCCGGGTTTCACCAGGTGGAATTTGATGGAAGATCTCTGGCAAGCGGGGTTTATTTTTACCGGCTGGTCACCGGAGACAAAATTCTCAACAAACGAATGACACTGGTCAAATAAAGCCGGCTTAATCTATTCCTCGTCTCCGTTTTCTCCGGTCGTATCTACTTCAAAAGAAAGGTTTACAGAATCATAAGGCTCTTCTCTGGTCAGCTCCAGATTTACATCTTCTTCAAAAAGATATTCTTCGTCACCTAAATACAGCCTGAAGATCAGAGTGGTAATTACAACTTCATTCGGATTTGTGATAAGCCCGCTAAACTCTCCGTTCTGGTCGGTAACTAAACTACCCTGGCCTACAGGGTCGGTTTCTCCATCATAAATTGCTGATACCTCTGCATCAGCGCCTGCAACAGCCTCTCCTGACTCCGCATCAGAGAAAGCCACTTCAACAATGGCTTGTGCCGGGGTCTCTACTTCCGAATCATTCACACCACAACCGGCAACCAATAATGCGGTGATAAACAGTGCTGACAGAGCAAAACTTCTAAGGGTGTTAAACATATTCATTTGTTTTTTTGATTGATATTTTTAAATCAACGGAAGATCCTGTGAATTCGTACTTATTTTCTTCCATCTACTCCCTGTCATGAAAACACCAATTAATTCTGGAGAGGCTCGTAAGCTGAAGTGTTTGCAGGATCTACATCCCGCAGCACGTTATACGCTTCTAAACGGGTTTGGACATCAGTATCTCTGAAGATGGCGACAATTTCGTTGTATTTTGTACTGAAAAAAAGATCAAACAGGTAATTATTACTTGTTACGCGTTTTACTTCCCTCAACTGTTTCAAAGATTCCAGTACTGCATTACGTGAAAGTTCCGGGTTCAATGTAAACTGGTCCAGGCCCAGCCTGTGATATAGGTATACAGCCTCACGAAATCCGCTGTAACCGGAATTGGTCAGATCAGTAATAAGCCCATAACGGTTTCTTTGTGCACCAATGGAACGGGTCCATCCGGCTGATCCTGTGGCCTGCCCCATTTCAAAAATACTTAGTGCCTGGTTAAAATAACGCGAGCCGCCAAGTGGAGAAAAAGTGTCATAATCATATCCTAAAATAACATAGGCATAGAAATCAATAAAACTGGTCAGATCATCAAACTGGAGTTCATCACGGATTAAATTCTTGTTTCTTGGATAGTGGAAATTCCAGTTACTGTCACTTAAAACAATGCTAACAGAAAGCCTGTTTGTATTATAAACCGGCCGGCGTACAGAAAGTATGACTTCGGCGGTATAATTGAACTGGTCATCCGCATCAGTAAGAACAATTTGCATAATACATGCAATTCGTTCTCTTTCCTCAAAACGATCATCAGTCCAGCGGTTCTGATTGATGTAGCTTTCAAGATCGTTTTTTAATTCAGATATATAATTAAAAGATGAGCCGCTGATTTGCCTGTCATTCACAGATACAGTACAATTAAGCTCTTGAGCATAAGAAGCAGAATAAGTAAAGAGAAATATAATGGTTATAAAACCAGGTACGTTTTTCAGTAGATTTTTCATCTGCTGATATTATTAAAACTAATTTTGTTGGCTTGCGAATGATACGAAGGATTCTGAACAATTCCCCTGCCGTGTTCATTTTCGCTTTGGGCATGATGTTGTGTGAACCGGCATCTGCACAAAATAGTATGGGGGCAAAGTCCGTATCGATGGGCCTGACGGGAGTTGCCATACCCGAAAGCAGCTGGTCGGTTTTTTCGAATGTTGCCATGATGCCTGAGGAACAGAACCAGGTATCCTTTTTTGGCTATCGCTATATAGGCATTGCCGAAATTACGGATATGGCTGCAAGTCTGAATCTTCAGACTTCACTGGGGACACTGGGTGCCGGCCTTCACCGCTATGGATTCAACCTGTTTAATGAAAACCGGTTTCTGCTTGGTTACAAAAATCATCTTGGAAAATTTCACTATGGCGTCTCGGTTTCATACACGCATGTTTTCCAGGGAGAAAATTATGGCTCAGCGGGTGCCCCCGGTATTGATGCCGGACTTGCCGCGGAAATTACAGATGGACTTTGGTTCGGAGCCCGGGCAACAAACCTGAATCAGCCCGCATATGGTGACACAGATGAAGAACTTCCACGGGAATTGGCCACGGGTTTCAGTTATCACCTTATTCAGCCGGTTTTATTTACCGCGGAAATAGTGAAAGATGTAAAATTCCCTGTATCATTTCGCAGCGGTGTTCAGTTTGAACTCGTAACCTCTCTCTTTGCACGTGCGGGCATTACTACCGAGCCATCAACCTATTCTTTTGGTTTCGGATATGAAGCAGCTCATTGGAATATAAACCTGGGTCTGCAGCAGCATAACCCGTTAGGCCTGAGCCCCGCCCTCGACCTGGGTATTCGTTTCTGATGAATTTTTTTTCAGTTAAATACCGGTTGCACTTCCCTGTTTTTCTGTTTTTTCTTCTTTTTATAATGACAAATCATACACTTCTTCTCGCACAGCAACAGGATACCACCCGGGCCCGTGTTGAACAGGATATCGAAAAAGCCATTGAAGAAATTGACCCCGAAGAATCTGAAATGGATCCCGAAGAGCTGGTGGAGTTTTTACAGGAACTGGCAAATAATCCTCTGAATATAAATCGTGCCGGTTTAGATGAGTTGTTGCAGGTACCCGGTTTAAATTTCAGAATTGTGCAGAATATCATCCGGTATCGTACGGAAGAAGCACCTTTTCAAACTGTAGAAGATCTGACGGAAGTAAATGGTCTCGGAAGTGCCACACTCAACAGGATCCTTCCGTATATAACTGTGGGTACAGGGTTTGAAAAAGGACGGGATCTTTATTTAAATCCGCGGTACTGGACCGGTAACAGCCGTATTGAAATTTTTTCGCGCTATCGGCAGATACTGGATGAGCAGGAAGGCTACAAAAGACCTTTTTCAGAGGGAGGATACGCGGGAAACCCGGGCCACTACTACCAGCGTTTGCGCTATACAAGCGATCATGTTTCAGCGGTAGTAACCCAGGAAAAAGATCCCGGTGAGACCCTGCCGGAGCCATCAGAATTTGATTACAGCGGCTGGCATGTTGCCCTGCAGAACAATGGCAGGTTAAAAGATTTTATTATAGGTGATTTCAGTGTGGCATTCGGGCAGGGACTGCTCCTCTGGAACGGGAGCGCTTTCGGGAAGGGAAGTGAGGTTATTCGTGGTGCAGGGAAAAATGAGCGGGGCGTTCGGCCCTACACCTCCGCCCAGGAAAGCAATGCCTTTCGGGGAATTGCCGCTACCTATGGGGAACGCCTTCAGTTTACCGGGTTCTATTCCAGCCGAAAACGAACCGCTACTGAAGTGGATGAAAATATCTCACGCTTTCCAAACAATACCGGCTTCCACAGAACGCAAAACGAACTCAGCCGGAAAAATAACCTCGGCCAGGAAACATTTGGAGGCCGGATCCGGGCACAGATCCCAATTGGATATATTGGCGTCTCGGGCTATCATAACCGGTTTGATAAAATGATTGAACGGGGAAC
>JBBEBD010000040.1:0-21295 GCA_040882525.1 Balneolaceae bacterium
ACAGCTTTCCCGCCGATCCGGCGGCTCCGCCGATAAACACATCGTCAAGCCCGTCCCCGTTTACATCCCCTACAGCCAGCGGCGGCCCCTGCCGGGAGACCATGTAGGGAAGCAGGGGCTGGACGTTGTAATCAATAAAACTGCTGGGATTATCCTTATGAGGCAGGGATTGCGAGGGGGAAAGCTGTTCAAACATCCGTGGGGGTTCAGTCGCAGCAAAGGAAGGCAGCGGCTCTTCGCTTGCCGATGCCTGCTGCTGGCGCAGGGTGATCATCTGATTGGCCGGGATATTGGTGATAAGCTGGCTGCGTCCGTCAGGCCAGACCACCTTCAACGAGTCGGGCTGCCCGGCACTGCCCAGTCCAAAGTGAAGGCGGGGGTCCACCGTGGACATAAACCCGCGGTAGGGGTTGTGGTAGCGAAACTGCATCTGCCCGCCAGCCCATATCCACACTTTGGCCCCGATGCCCCCGCTGTTGGGCGGAGTTCCCTCCAGGCGGACCATCAGGTAGTGAGAGGCATCCTCCTCAGGGGCCACATTTTGGTAGACACTGGCCGGGGCGTTGATGTTGTTGACCACCAGGTCCAGCCGCCCGTTGTTGTTCAGGTCAGCGTAGGCCGCTCCGTAGGAAAATCCGGGTTCATTCATCCCCCAGGCTTCACTCTGATCGGTAAAGGTTAAATCACCATTGTTGCGAAACAGGTAGTTGGGTATTTTATAGGTGTGCAATTCATCAAGAATTTGTTGCTTGCGCTGCCCGATGGTTTCTCGATTGCCACCCCTGCCGGCAGTGTGCAGATCCGAGAGATAGTCAAAATCGTTTAATGCTTTGGGATATCCATTGGTTATAAGAAGGTCTTTAAACCCACTATTGTCAAAATCGGCAAAGAGCGAGGTCCAGCTCCAGTGGGTAGCCGCTACACCTGCCATTCTTCCAATTTCACTAAAAATCACCTCTCCATCATTGGTTACACCATGATTCATCTGAAGTGTATTGATGTTATAATGAGGAAAAAAACCCTGGCGCCGCAAGTCCCTAAATCCACCGTAGGTAGTGGATCCGCTCATTGCTTTCTGTCCTGAGAGCTCTTCCGGTAACATGTCTGTTTGTATAATATCGGGCCAGCCGTTATTTGTAAAATCAGCAATGTCAATTCCCATACCGGCAAAACTGGTATGATTTAAGAAATCGGCGGCCCGGTCGGTAAACGTTCCGTCTTTATTATTGATGTATAACACATCATTGGGAGTGATGTCATTGGATATATAAATATCAGGCCAGCCATCCCCATTCAGGTCATCCACAGCTACACCCAGGCCGTACCCGAGTTTTTTCAAAATACCCGCTTCTTCAGAAACATTTGTAAATGTACCATCGCCGTTGTTTCGATAAAGCTTATCAAAACCGGACGGACTGGTTTCGTTCTGTACACCGGTGGGCAGTTGCCCGGTCTCTCCACGAGAGAATTCTTCCGGAGAATTGTTGAGAAGAAATAAATCCAGGTCTCCGTCCAGATCATAATCCAAAAATGCCGCATGAGTGGTAAAGCTTGTATCGTCAATTCCATATTCGGCCGCCGCTTCTGTAAAGGTTGGTACTTGTCCGTCCACTGCTCCGTTGTTGATAAACAGAAGGTTCCTCCGCTTTTCCGGTCCTATGTCTTTAGAAGCTGAAATTGATACGTAAATATCAAGAAATCCATCCTGGTTGATATCGACAAGGGATACCCCGGTTGCCCAATGGCTGGTGCTGACTCCGGCCAACTCGGTAATATTCTCAAACTCCATGTTGCCCCGGTTCAGGTAAAGCTTACTGGATTCCATATTTCCGGTAAAAAAAATATCCACCAGCCCGTCATTGTTAATATCACCCGTGGCAACTCCGGCTCCGTTGTAGATAAAAGAATTGTTTTCAGCATGCACAGAATCACTGGTTGTGATTGTGTTGGCAAAATCAATACCGGTATGGGAAGGGTCAAGTTTTGAAAAGAGTGGATTTTTTTGATCCGTGCTGCAGCTTTGTAAAAGCAGGCAGGCAAGCAAAATCAAATAAGTGGTATATCTGTGGGACATAATCGGGTGCTTATAAAATTACAGTCTAATTAAAGACAATTCTTAAATCTGTCCAAACCTTTATCCTGTAAATCTTCAAACTGTTGCACTTCCCAAAAGTCATCATTTCCGGAGCGATCAGAATCAACCTCTTCATAAAAACATGCCTTTTATTTCATCATTCGTTATTCCGTGTTCCTTGTTCAATATTAACTTGGGTCAAAAAAGACTTAGAAAAATTAATTTTTCTGTTATTTTAGTGAAAGCTGAATCAAAAAAATGAATGGAAAAAATGGATCGTAAAACCTTTCTTAAAAGAACAGCTTTAACTTCAATCGGAGGTATGGCACTTGCAGGTTCACCACTCGGGCTTATAGGGTGTACACAGCAACAAGAAGATCTTTTTTTTGATATTTCACTAGCTCAATGGTCACTGCACAGAACTTATTTTGGTGATGCAATTAATCAGGGATGGGAGTTTTTTGGAAACGCACTTCAGAATAACCCGGAAGACCTGCTGCAGGGAAGTGAGGATCCTCTCTATTTTGCGCGTTATGCCCGTGAGAATTTTGATATCAGTGCAATTGAATATGTCAATACCTTCTACTTCGATAAAGCAGAAAATCAGCAGTACCTGAATGAGCTGAAAAATGTTGCAGATAATGAAGGAGTAACAAGTGTATTAATTATGTGTGATGCAGAAGGCGCTTTAGGTGATCCCGATCCTGAAGCCCGCAGTCAGGCGGTTCAGAATCATTATAAATGGGTGGAGATGGCAAAGTTTTTAGGATGTCATGCAATCCGGGTCAACGCACAAAGCCAGGGAAATTTCAATGAACAGATGGAGCTGGCTGCTGACGGTTTACGGCAGCTTTCGGAATATGCCGCCGGGGAAAACATGAATATAATTGTTGAAAACCACGGCGGCCTTTCCAGTAACGGACAATGGCTGGTGGACACTATTTCGAGAGTTGATTTGCCCAATTGCGGTACACTACCCGACTTTGGAAATTTCACAATCTCTGAAGATGAAGAGTACGATCCCTACCAGGGTACAGAAGAACTGATGCTTTTTGCAAAAGGTGTGAGTGCCAAGACTCACAGTTTTGATGAAGAAGGCAACGAAGAAAACCTGGACTATTCACGCCTGATGGAAATTGTGCATGATGCAGGATTTACAGGTCATGTAGGAATAGAGTATGAAGGAGATCAGTTAAGTGAACCGGATGGAATTCGCGCAACTTATGATCTTCTCAAAAGAGCAGGCGGAGAATTAAGTTGAAGGAAATAGTGTCTTGTCAATGATAGTCGAACGGATCAGCATTATTTTGCCGCTACTGGAATAACAGAATTCAGGAGCCAGAATTCAGAATAGGACGTTTCAAATTCTGAATTCTGACTCCTGAATTCCCGGGTTTTTTCATGACAAAACAAAACAGGATAGTTAACAGAACAGTAGTTACTTCAGTGAAAAATTTGAAAACTATAGAATTTTTGAGCAGGATTTAATACACTGTCTGAGTATAAAAAATTTTTCATTTATTATGAAAGCGCTTACTGTAAATGAGAAGCCAGAGGTGACGGCTTCATGAGGTGAGTGTTTTTTTCCGGGCCCGTGATATTCAAGGGTACTTATTTATAAATTTAATACAGGTTATGAAAAAAAAGAACAATGACGGCTTAAGCAGGAAATCTTTTATCAGGAAAGTGGGTACGGCTTCCGCAGCTATGTTAGGAGTTCCTTTTCTGGCAAAGGGAGCAAAAAAAAATATAGAAATACTTAACCGGGATAATCCGCTTAAAAAGTCATATTCCGCAAATGATCAGATTAACCTGGCGCTGATCGGTGCCGGCGGAATGGGGCAGGGAAATACTCATACCGCCCTCCGTTCAGATGGAATTAAACTTGTAGCTTCCTGCGATTTGTATGACAGCAGGCTTGAACGCAGCAAAGAACACTGGGGTGATGATATTTTCACCACGAAAGATTACCGGGAAATTCTGAACCGCGATGATGTGGACGCGGTGATTGTGGCAACAAGTGATCACTGGCATGAAAGAATTGCTGTCGATGCATTAAACAGCGGAAAAGCAGTGTACCTGGAAAAACCGATGGTACAGCATGTGGAAGAAGGTTACCGGCTGATTGAAGCTGAAAAACAGACGGGGCTTCCGCTGATTATTGGCAGTCAGAGAACCAGTTCCATTCTTTATGAAAAAGCCCGCGATCTTATTAATGAAGGGGAAATCGGTGAACTCAATTTTGTGGAAAGCTACTGGGATCGCCGGTCAGCAACCGGTGCCTGGCAGTACTCTATTCCCCCAAGTGCTTCACAGGCGAATGTGGACTGGGCTGCTTACCGGCAGGATATGCCGGGTATGTCATTTGACGCCAAACATTTTTTCCGGTGGAGAAATTATGACGATTATGGCACCGGGGTCGCGGGCGATCTGTTTGTCCACCTGTTTTCAGGGCTGCATATGATTACCGGTTCTTATGGACCGGAAAGAATCATGAGTACCGGCGGACTGCGGTACTGGAAGGACGGACGTGATGCAGATGATATGGTTTTGGGAATGTTCGATTATCCTGAAACAGATCAGCATCCCGCTTTTAATCTTGCCTTGCGGGTGAATTTTGCAGATGGATCCGGCGGCGGATCACGACTACGCCTTACCGGTTCTGAAGGGGTTATAGATATCGGTTACAACACCGTTACCCTCAGTAAATGGCGCCAGCCTTCAGCTCCCGGTATGTCTATAGGAAGCTTTGACGAAAGTATCAGGGAAGAGTACGAAGAATATTATGCAGAACGATATCCTGAAACACGGGCACGTATCATAGAACCGGATGAATTTGTATACCGGGCTCCGAATGGATACGATGACCGTTACGATCACTTTGTGAATTTCTTCAATGCCATTCGCAACGGAGACAGTCTTGTTCAGGACAGCACATTTGGCTTGCGCGCCTGCGGACCGGCTTTGCTTAGTAACACCAGCCGTGCCGAAAATCGTCCTGTTTCCTGGGACCCTATAGCTATGAAAGAAGAATAATCTGAAATAAAATAAAAACCTGTATCAATGATTAAATTTGCCGGCTTTCTGACATCCTTACTATTACTTACACAACCCATGATTGCACAATCCCCGAATACACTTACAGAGGAAGAAAAAGAAGATGGCTGGATTCTTCTGTTCGACGGGCAGTCTGCTGAACACTGGCGGGGCTATAATATGGATTCCTTTCCTGAAGGCAGCTGGGCTGTTGAAGATGGTGCACTGGTTTTTCAGCCCGGAAGTTACTCTGGTCCGCAGGATATCATCACAAAAGAAAAATTCGGTAATTTTGTTTGAAAACTGGACTGGATGATTGAAGAAGGTGGAAATAGTGGTATTCTTTATCATATCCTGGAGCAGCCGTCCCAGGCCATTTACTGGTCGGGCCTTGAAATGCAGATACTTGATAATGAAAATCATCCGGATGCGGAAATGGGTATCCAGGGTAACCGGAAAGCCGGCTCTTTATATGATTTAATTCCTGCTGACCCTCAGAATACCAATCCATATGGAGAGTGGAACAGTGTGACCATTGTTTCCGAGGGTTCTAAAGTTGAGCACTGGCAAAACGGTGAAAAGATTCTTGAGTTTGAAAGATGGACTCCCGGCTGGTTTGATATGCTGCGAAACAGTAAATTCCTTGAACATCCCGAATTCGGAGCCATGCAGGAGGGCCATATCGGCCTGCAGGATCATGGAGATGTGGTAAAATTCCGGAATATGAAAATCAGATCACTTTAGATTTATCGAAACCCAAACCACAAAAGAAGCATAATATGAACCTGAATCTGAAAGCCCGTAAACAAAATACGTATGATGCGATTGTTGTAGGTACGGGAATTAGTGGTGGCTGGGCTGCCAAAGAATTAACCGAACGGGGTTTACAAACTCTTGTTTTGGAGCGTGGAAGAAATGTAGAACACATACAGGATTATCCCACTGCAACTCTTGATCCATGGGAACTTCCAAATGGTGACCGGGTGTCTGCCGAAGAAGCTGAAGACTACCAGAAGCAGATGCGTACAGGTTACACGATCCGTGAATCAACAAAGCACTGGTGGGTGAAGGATACCGATCAGCCTTATGAAGAGGTAAAACGCTTCGACTGGATACGCGGCTATCATGTTGGCGGACGATCATTAATGTGGGGGCGCCACAGTTACCGGCTTTCGGAAATGGATTTTGAAGCAAACCTGAAAGAGGGGGTTGGTGTAGACTGGCCCATCAGGTATGCTGATATCGCTCCCTGGTACGATCATGTGGAAGAATTTGCGGGAATCAGCGGTGAAACACTCGGATTAGCCCAGCTTCCCGATGGTAAATATCTCCCGCCGATGCCACTTAACTGTGTGGAAGAAGAACTGAAAAATTCCATGGCCGAATCTTTTAACAGGGTATTAACGATCGGGCGGGTGGCCAACCTCACTCAGCCGCATAATGGCAGAGGGCAGTGTATGCACAGGAACCTTTGTATCCGGGGCTGCCCGTATGGCGCGTACTTCAGCAGTAACGCGGCAACATTACCGGCTGCACAACGAACAGGTAACATGACCCTCCGGCCGCATTCTATTGTAAATGGTGTGATATATGACGAGGAATCCGGTAAAGCAAGTGGTGTTCAGGTGGTAGATGCCGAAACGGGTGAGATGGAAGAATTTTATTCAAGAATTGTATTTTTGAATGCTTCCTGTGTGGGCTCCACTGCAATACTGCTGAACTCCACATCCGATCGTTTTCCGGATGGACTTGGGAATGATTCCGGTGAACTTGGCCACAACCTGATGGATCATCATTTCAGGGTTGGGGCTAATGGTGAATTTGACGGACATCAGGATCGTTACTACCGTGGCCGGCGCCCGACCGGGTTCTACATTCCGCGATACCGGAATATCGGGGGCAATGACCGGGACTATACCCGCGGGTTTGGATACCAGGGAAGTGCCAGCCGTGAAGGGTGGCAGCGGGGAGTCAGGGAAATGGCAATTGGTTCTGACCTGAAAGAACTGGTTTCGGCACCCGGAAAATGGACAATCGGGATGACAGGTTTTGGAGAAACATTGCCATACCATGAAAACCGTTTGTGGTTAAACCACGATAGAACGGATAAATGGGGACAGCCTATTGTTGTTTTTGATTGTGAATTCAAGGAAAATGAATTGAAAATGCGTGAGGATATGAAAAACGATGCCGCTGAAATGCTCGAAGCAGCCGGTGTGAAAAATGTCTCTACATATGATGATGCCGGCGGTCCCGGACTCGGAATTCATGAAATGGGAACCGCAAGAATGGGCCGTGATCCTGAAACATCTGTTTTGGGCGAATGGAACCAGGTACATGCCGCGCCTAATGTATTTGTGACAGACGGAGCTTGTATGACATCAGCGGCTTGTCAAAATCCGTCATTAACCTATATGGCTCTCACTGCACGTGCCGCCAATCACGCCGCCGATCAACTTCAAAAAGGAGAATTATAATGGATACCCGTAACCATAATAAGATTGACAGAAAAGAAGCAATAAAACGAACCGGTATGCTGATGGGAGGCGTTATTTTTGGCCCCAGCATCCTGGGTGTTTTGAAAGGATGTACGGCGACTCCCGGGGTGGACTGGAATCCTACACTGTTTTCAAACAGGCAGGCACAACTGGTTACTTCTTTGGCAGATGTAATTCTTCCGGAAGATGATACACCTTCAGCAAGCCAGGCAGGTGTACCTGCGTTCATTGAATCGATGGTTAAGGAAGTATATAATGATGAGCAGCGGGAAACCTTTCTGAGAGGCCTGGATAGATTTGGAGAGGAATCAACCGCTGAACTGGAGGCAGACTTTTTTGAATCACCGGCAGGTGATATGTTTGACTATGTTTTCAACCTGAACGAAAATGCACTTCAGGGTGGGCCTCTGGAGGGAGAAACTCCCTTCATCCTGATGTTTAAAGAACTGACGATGCTCGGTTATTTCACTTCTGAAGTAGGAGCTACCCAGGTTCTGCGTTATGAAGCCGTTCCCGGCAGGTATGATGGCTGTATTCCCTTTGAAGACGTGGGAAGAACCTGGGCAACCTGAGTTTACTAAGCAAAATAAAAAAGCAGAGTTTTTCTTAGAATCTGATTGTTTTTGTGTTGGACACAGCGCCATTTATAATCTATTAAATATGTATTTAACCTGTCCTTTGACTGGATCTCTGTTGTAAGAAACCCGTATAGAAAAATTTATCTGAAAAATATCGTTATATTGAACAACCGCCTAAATTTTAAAGTCCGGATTCATGGAGCTTACTATCAACAAAAAACGAATGATTCAGGCCATTGAAGAATTGCCCGAAAATGCAACGATCGAACAGGCTATGTACAAGCTTTACGTACTCGATCAGATAAGCAAATCATTGGCTGATACAGGTAAAAAAGTTCCTCACGATGAGGTTAAAGAGCGCCTTTTGAATAAAAGCTAATGCAAATTGTTTGGAATCCCCAGGCTAAAAAAAACATCTTATCTGTCAAAGCTTATTATCAGGAATTTGATTCTGAAGTTGCTGATAAAATCGTTCGGGGAATACTGTCTGCGGTGGATCGGCTGGAAGAGTTTCCGGAGTCTGGACGAATTGTTCCGGAAATCGGAGATCCGGATTTTAGGGAGGTGATCTGGCAGGATTGGCGAATTATTTATTTTCTTCCTGCACATCCGGGGGAGATGATCGAAATTCTTAACGTTATTCACACTGCACAGCAGTTTGGTTCACAATCGGATTAAGTATTACGTGTCCAATTCAATAAGAATATTTTATGAGACCATACATTCTTGCCGAGTCTAACTGGAAAGATATTAAAGAGCAAAAGGTCGATCTTGTCATATTACCCTGGGGGGCAACAGAAGCACATAATTACCATCTGCCATACGCTACGGATAATATACAGGTAGATCATATTGCCGCTGAAGCAGCCGGTAAGGCATGGAATAAAGGTGCACGGATTCTGGTTCTGCCCTGCATTCCATTTGGGGTGAATACAGGCCAGACGGACATTCGCCTGAATATTAACATGAATCCCTCAACACAGGCTGCGGTTCTGAATGATGTTATTGAGGTACTAAACCGGCAGAAAATAGATAAACTTCTTGTTTTGAACGGCCATGGCGGCAATGATTTTAAAACGATGATCCGGGAACTGGGTGTCCGTTACCCTGAGATGCTTCTTGCAAGCTGCAGCTGGTTTAAATCGCTGGACAAATCCAGGTATTTTGAAAACGAAGGAGATCATGCTGATGAAATGGAAACCAGCCTGATGCTTTACCTGGCGAAAGAACTTGTACGCCCCCTGGAGGAAGCGGGAGACGGGAAGGAAAAAAAATTTAAAATTAATGCTTTTCGGGAAAACTGGGCGTGGGCGGAAAGAAAATGGTCTCAGGTAACGAAGGATACCGGGGTCGGAAATCCATATTCCTCAACAAAGGAAAAAGGAGAGGCTTATTTTAAGGATGTAACGGATAAGCTGGCAGAGCTTTTTACCGAACTTGCCGGTGCTGATCCTGCTGACATGTTTGATTAAAACACTGCAACAGAAAACATGGTATGTCTTTCAGTTGGGCAGTAACTACTTTGTGGCGCGAGACATACCATGTTTGATTAAGAACCTGCAACGGAAAAAACATGGTATGTCTTTCTGCTGGGCAGTAACTACTTTGTGACGCGAGACATACCGTGTTTGATTAGGACCCTGCAAACGGAAAACATGGTATGTCTTTCAGTTGGGCAGTAACTACTTTGTGGCGCGAGACATACCATGTTAGATTGGAAATTATAAAGGAAATCGTAAACCAACGCCTATATTTAACTGATCGGCATCACTTAAAACGAATTTTAATTCCCCGAACAGATCGGCAAAATCAAGTCCGTATTCAAGGCCGGCACCAAGATTAAGGCCCACTTCAGTATCAGAATTTGTGGCTGTATTCGTGCCGTCATCTGATTTCACACTAACAGTTGTGAAGTTTAAACCAGCAAGACCATATGCCGTTAAACCCTGTTCCTCATCAGCGTGAAAAATATAATTACCATTCGCATTTAGTTCCCACCATGTAACTGTAAAGGAGGAACCACCACCAAATTCAGTTTTATCAGGAAAAAAGAAACCTAAATCACCAACAATTCTTATATCTTCGTTGATCAGGTAAACGCCATCAGCGCGAATTCCAATTTGTTCGATTTCTGAACCGTACATTAAACCAACTCCCGCTTTTGCAAACTGTGCATTTGAATCTGAATAAATGACTACTGTTAACAGGGCGGTAAAAAGAAATGTAATTAGCTTTTTCATGACTATTGTTTAATTGTTAATGTTATAGAATAAATAATTTTATTTATAAAATTATTCAGGCTTTATTAGAGTTTAATATTCGCTAAAATTAAAATAATGAAATAAATCAATTTATCATTTATAAAATACTATATTTAATTTTTTATAAAAATTCCGGTTTCAATTTTTACCGGAATTTCGTGAGCACAATGCTCCTGTTTCATTTCCTATATATGCGTATTTTTTTATCTATTCATCTCAAAAAAGTTCAATCCCAACAGTTTTTATATCATGCAGAAAAAAAGCAGTTATTAATTAAGTTTAAGCCGGTTTTATGAGGATCGATCCAAAATATTTCAATCTGTTTATTGCTGTTTGTGCCGTTCTAACCCTTATTGTAATTATTTATGGTACAATTAATTACAGCCGGAATCAGGTCGCAGATTTTAAAGAGAATCTGGAAACAATCCAATTTGATACGCTTTCATTTAGCACCTATTCGGGTTCTGATTCTTTGCATGTAAGCCATTACAAAGGAAATCCGGTTATCATTCAATTTTGGTCAACATGGTCCGGAAAATCTCTTGGAGTGAACAGAAATCTTGAAATGATCCGTAAAAATAATCCCCGGTTAACTGTAATCGCCGCTGCGGTAAGAGACGGTGATGAACAAATCAGGGAATATATCCGGGAGTCTGATTATAACTTTCATTATGTGGACGGGACTGCTTTTTTCCAGGAAATTTTAATTCCAGGAGTACCTGCCCAGATCCTGATCGATGAAAACGGAGAACTGTTTTCAAGTCATGTAGGAGATGACATGGAAGCATTATCGGGTGAATTAAACAATCTTTTGCAGAATGAGTAACATTGAGAATTCAGTTGGTTTTGTAAGCCTGAATAGTAAAATACTTCCTGCCCATGAAGCGAAAATTTATCCGGGGCAATCAGCCATTTACTACGGGACAGGCTGTTTTGAAACTCTTAAAGCAGAGCAGGCAAAACTATTCCGGTTTGAAGAGCACATCCGGCGGCTGAATTCAGGCCTTGTTTATCTGGGTGTGCCGGAACATTTACAACCGGGAATGAATACGATCAGAGAAGATGTTGTCCGGCTTCTTGAAAAAAATGAATTAACACATTCCGATGCACGGATTCGTATCCAGGTTTCTGTAGATGAACGCGAAGGTTATAATAAAGCTGCAAACCCCGGACTGATCTGTTTTATTACCACGAAAAAACTTGCACAACCTGCAGGGACTTCAGTTTCACTGGGAACCGTTCAAACAAGGGTGGTTCCTGTAGTTTGCAGGCCTCCAGGTGTTAAATCAAGCAATATGCTGCATTATCGTAATGCGTTCAGAGAAGCAAAAAAACTTCAGGCAGATGACGGTTTAATGATGAATATTCATAACTTTGTTGCAGAAACATCGGTTGCCAATATTTTCTGGAAGAGAGGAAACATTGTTTATACACCTTCTGAGGAGTGCGATATCTTACCTGGTATAACCCGAAGTGTTTTATTGAACATCCTGAATGATAAAAATGGCATTACCATGCATCAGGGCACATATAACCTGAGCGAAATAAAAACCGCTGATCTGGTATGGATTACAAACAGTGTCAGAGAAATAATGCCGGTTAACAGGCTCGATAACCACTCGTTTTCTGTGGAAGATCTTTTTCTGGATGAACTGAAAACCGCGTTCCAAAAAGAAAAATCAGAATATTTCAGCAAATGAAATCTGTATTTCATACAATCGGTGAGGCAGAGCACTTTATGGATTCCATTCCAAAATTCAGCCAGGCAGGAAGCCGTGCTGCTAATTTTAATCTGGATAGAATAACCAAATTTTGTGCTGAAATTGGAAATCCGCAGAACCATTTTCCTTCAGTCCATGTTGCCGGAACCAATGGCAAAGGAACTGTCTGCCAGATGCTGGCGTCTGTATATCAAACTGCGGGGTATAAAACAGCACTTTACACCTCTCCTCACCTGGTAAATGTAAGAGAGAGATTTAAAATTAACGGGAATGATATTGAGGAATCCTCAGTTTTGGATTTTTTCCGGCTTTTCGGAAAACTGGTTCAGCAGTATGAACTTACTTATTTTGAGTTGACCACAGCCATTGCTTTTTGGTATTTTTCCGAGGAAGAAGCAGACATTGCTGTTATTGAAACAGGACTTGGCGGCCGGCTGGATGCCACAAATATTCTGAAACCGCTGGCAAGTGTAATTACTTCGGTTGGCCTTGATCACACGGATCTTTTAGGGGACACTATTGAAAAAGTAGCTGCCGAAAAAGCGGGTATCATCAAATCGGGAACACCGGTAATTACCGGGCGGCTGCCGGAACAGGGAAAAAATACTATTACCGGGGCGGCCGGAGTATCCGGATCAGAAGTTTACTCAGCGGACCATTATAATCCGGTTTATGCAGACGGAAGGTTTATTCTCACAAATGGGGAAGAAGAGATAAATATGAATGCATATGGCCGAAAAAAAATAGATGCTTTGAATTCAGCAGTTGTATTTAGTGTTATTGAGGTTTTACAGAAAAAATTCCCTGTTACTGTTAATCATTTTATGAAAGGAATAGAGAATACGGATGTTTACTATCCACACCATGGGCATTTTGAAAAATTACTGCCCGAAAAAGAATGGTTTTTTGATGGAGCACACAATATCGAAGCTATGAACGTTCTTTCTGAAGAACTTGCATACAGAGCCCCGGAACAAGAGTGGAAGGTTGTATTGAGCTTCATGAAAGACAAGCTGAATTCCGGGCTGACGGCAATCTGGGATAAATATCCTGATGTGAGACTTTATGAAATGGAAGGAGACAGGGCGGCTTCATATCACGAAATGAAACAATTTTTTCCTAAAGCAACTCAAATCGATGATGATGAAATTCTGAAATGGAAGGATTCAGACCAATTGAAATCAGAATTAGTAATTTTTAGCGGAAGTTTTTACTTTTATGAAAAGGTGAGGCGTTGGATGGGAACCATAGCCACTGACTACGATTAAATCTTTCCGCACTACGCAGAATAAATCCCCTATACAGCGAACTTCAGCAACCAAGTTGAACGCTTATCTTCATGAATTTTACTCAAGAATAAAACTCTCATTATGTCGGAGAATCACACCGATTCAGATTTACATATTAACCTGGATACATTACATCAAAAAACAGTTCAAGAACTAAAATCCATTGCGAAAAATGCGGGCTTAAAAGGGGTTTCGGCTCTTAAAAAACAAAGCCTGATTGATCGTATCAGGGATTCTCTTGCACAACCACGTTCTGAAAGGCCATTAACTTCGCAGGATGCCCAGTATGGTGAGGCTCATATTCAAAGCTATGAAGATAATGAAGATTCAGGAAGGGAAAGGAGAGGGCAGTCCCGCCGGCATCTGAAAAATCAATCCGGTAAAAAACCGGATAAGCGGCATGTAAGCAATGTATTGCCCGAATCTGAAGCAAAATCACTGGACGACCGCCTGAAAGAAATTGAGCCGCAGCTTGGAAAGTTTTTGCTGAATGAAGGAACCCTTGAAATATTACCGGATGGATATGGCTTCCTGAGATCTGTGAATTATAATTACAAGGCAAGCCCTGATGATATTTATGTTTCTCCTTCACAGATTAAGCGGTTCCGGCTGAAACAGGGAGATTGTGTGATTGGAATTATCCGCCCGCCGAAGGTAGGTGAGAGATACTTTGCACTACTCCGGGTTGAAGGAGTAAATGGTAAAATTCCAAGAGACATGGACAACCGGGAAGATTTTGAAGATCTGCTGCCGGTTTATCCGGAAATGCGTTACAAACTTGAAAATAATTTCGCGGAATATACAACCAGGCTGATTGACCTTTTTGCACCGATCGGGAAAGGACAGCGCGGACTGATTGTAGCTCAGCCAAAAACAGGTAAAACCACGATTCTCAGAAATATTGCAAATGCTGTGAGTAATAATCATCCGGATACCAAAATCATTATCCTGTTGGTTGATGAACGGCCTGAAGAGGTAACGGAGATGCAGCGTTCAGTGAAAAATGCCGAAGTGGTAGCTTCGACATTCGACGAAAAACCGGAAAATCATGTGGGTTTATCTGAAATTGTATTTGAAAAGTCGAAACGCCTTGTGGAGAGCGGCCACGATGTGCTTCTGCTGATGGATTCCATTACCCGGCTGGCCCGGGCGTATAATGTAGCTTCAGGTACATCCGGACGAACCATGTCCGGCGGGGTTGATTCAGAAGCTCTTAAAGCACCGCGTCAGCTTTTCAGTTCTGCGAGAAATATCGAAAATGGCGGTAGTTTAACCATCATTGCCACCGCCCTGGTCGAAACAGGTTCGCGTATGGATGATGTTATTTTTGAAGAATTTAAAGGTACCGGTAATATGGAGCTGGTACTGGATCGCCGCCTCGCCGAACGCCGTATTTTCCCCGCTATTGATATTTTTAAGAGCGGTACCCGCCGCGAGGAATTGATTGTTTCTGATGAAGAGAGAGAAAAAGTGGTTCTGCTGCGCCGTTACCTGAACAATCATAACGCTTTTGAAGCGATGGAATTCCTGCTTGATAAGATGAAAGGAACCAAAACGAATGATGAGTTTTTGATCTCAATGAATAAATAACTTTCGTCTGACGGCTGCTTTTGCCGTCTGACGAGTCTAGAAGCCCGAAGCGTTGTTCAAACATGGTATTTCTAGAGGTTGTATCAGAATGAATTCCAGCAATAACCACAGAAGAGTTTTTGCATGTATTGCTTCTTCGAGAAGTACCATGTTTTACGAGTTAGATGGTCCGGGAGTGCTGTAATCCGGCAGACGAGCGGCAGCCTGCAGTCTGGTATCTTTCGCCTGATGATTTTTAAGTAAAGGAAAAGATTATTTTGACTACTGACTACTGGCTACTGACTTCAAACATCCACAAGAACATACTTTTTGTGTTCATCCCTGGAGAGCTTTCCTGCTTTCTTAAAAAGGGAGTGATAGAACAGCATCAGGGCCTGCTCTTTGTAAGCTTTTCTCAACAGAATCGTTTTCGTTTTCTTTGACTGCACCGTGTCATAATCTATCTGCTTCAGGGAGTAATGATTCAGATGATACTCGGTGGGGATCAAATCTCCCATGAAATATGCAATATTATCCCGGTCCTGGATTTTGACCACCATGTGGCCGGGAGTATGCCCGCCGGTTTTCATTAATAAAATTCCTTCTGCCGGCTCATAAATATCATTCTGAATAAAGGTGATGTTTTTATCGGCAATCAGCCTGTAAAACTCATCAAGCCTGTAATCGGCGCCTGTTGATTCACTTTGATTCTGAACCTCTGACAGTGCAAAATCCCATTCCGACTGATGTACCAGGTACTGTGCATTGGGAAATGTGGGAGTGGTACTCAGTTCATCGGAAATATAGGTTGAACCTGCGGAATGATCGAAATGAAGATGAGTAAGTATGACGTGATGAATATCTTCGGGCCTGAGTCCGAAAATATCAAGGTTCGTTACCACATTTGATGTATTCCGGTAACCGCTGTTATGATCAAGTCCCCAGCCAAGCCCGGTATCCACAAGAAAATTTGTTTCACCGTCGGTTATCAGGAGGGGGTCCACACCCAGCGCGGATGAATATTTTCCAAGAGATGGATCATCAACAGGATTTTTTAACCTGTCGGGATCCATCTTATTAAATGATCCATCCTCAAACAGTTCAAAAAACCCTTCACTCAGCTGTTCAATCGTAAATCGGCCTATATTCATATCATCTGTTAATTGGCATCGAAAGAAACCGGTAAAAGCATCCAGTTGAGGCCTTTTGGTTGCTTCAGAAGCATCGAGAAATTATTTAGCTCCGACTGAACATCTGCCGGAATCCAGCTGTGTACCCAGGATTTCATCTGCGCATTTGCCGAACTGAAAAGGGTTTCAAAAAGATCTTTTTGTTTAGGGTACGAATCCAGTTGATAATCTTCAATGGAAGCCATCTCAGCGGCAACTTCTATAGCCCTGTTAAGATCTCCGAGAATATCAATAAGCCCGGCTTCTTTCGCTGTCACACCAGTATAAACGCGTCCCTGTGCCACTTCATGAACTTCATCGCGTGTCATGCCTCTTGCCTCTGCAACTCTCTGCAGAAATGTTTCATACCCGCTTTCTACATTCTGTTGAATAATCCGGCTCTCCTGCTCTGTAAATGGAGTGGTCAGGTTCAGAAGATCAGCATATTCATGGGTTTTCAGGATTTCATAATCTATTCCCAGTTTTTCCTCCATCAGTTCCTGTGCATTGAATAACAGGTTGAAAATTCCAATAGATCCCGTAATTGTATTTTCCGCGGCTACAACAGTATCCGCACCCATGGCCATATAATATCCACCGGATGCAGCCACAGAGCCCATGGCAGCTACCACAGGCACTTTTTCTGAAGCCTGTTTGATATGATGCCATAAGATATCAGAAGTTGTTGCCGCACCGCCGGGACTGTTAATATGTACAACGACGGCTTTTACATTATCATCTTTGGTGGCTTCATCAAGCTGCTTTTTAAAATTGTCTGCAGTAATAGTGGGGGAGGTCGCAAAAGGTGAACCGTCGAGTTGCGGCAGAATAGCACCTGAAGCGTATATCACGGCTATTTTATCAGAAGCTGTGGATGCCTCAAGGCCTGCACTGCGGTCGCTTACGCGGGAATATCTTCGGAATGAAATTGTTTTCAGGTCATCATCTTCATCCAGTCCAAGCCTGTTTTTAATGACATCTTCCACTTCATCCTCAAAAGCGAAAGCGTCAATCAGGCCTGTCTCAAGAGCATAATCAAGTCGGTTAACAGGAGGAGAGTCTAACATGGCATTTACTTCATTAAATGAACGTCCTGTTTTCTTTGCTACAGCTTCTATAAATACCGCGGATGTGGCTTCAAGAATCTCACTGATCTGCTGACGGCTTTCCGGAGAACTGGAAGTTTGTAAAAAAGGCTCAACAGCAGATTTATACCGGCCCACCCGGAAAATTTCCGGTTCGATACCAATTTTATCGAGCATATCCCTGTAGAACGTAAGCTGAGCCACGAATCCGTCAAATTCAAAGCCGGTTTCCGGCGGGGAGAACACGCTGTCTGCAAGGGTGGCAAGAAAATAAGATTTTTCATTCATGCCAATGTCATCCGTGCTCACATAGAGAAATTTTCCGCTTTCTTTGTACTTTTCTATAGACTTGTAAGCACTCTCAAGATTTGCCCATGAAGCTGAAACCATATTTGTTTTGATCCAGATGCCCTCAATGTTATCATCTGCTGCCGCTTTTTCCAGGTTTTTTTTCAGGGATTCAAGAGAAAGTTTTTGGCCGGCTGCGGGATTGAAAAGCTCTTCAAACGGATCATCGATGGCTCTGGCCGGTATATCACCTTTCATCGAAATGGTCAGTACCGAACTGGAACGGACATAAGGCTCGGGTTCCGATGAGCTACTGACCAGCGTAGCAAAAAGAATTAAAACCAAAATCAAAACTCCTAAAATGGTGCCTAATACAGAGGCTAAAAATGTTTTGAAAAATTTCATATAGTGAACGGCTTACTTGTTATTGTAATTGATGGTTTAGATTCAAATAATTTGTATTGAAAGAACTTAATAAAAGATCGAATTGATTCCTTTAAATTCTACGGAATATGAAACATTTTGATGCAGTTTTGATCGGATCGGGCCATAACGGGCTGATTACCGGTTGTTACCTGGCTAAAGCCGGTTTGAAGGTAGGCATTCTGGAACGAAGAGACACCCCCGGCGGCGCGGTTTGTACGGAAACCATGTTCCGGTCGGCTGACAATCCGAATGGTTTCAGGATGGATGTGGGTTCTTCCGTGCATATCATGATTCATCAAACCGGAATTATTGAGGAGCTTCGGCTTACCGATTACGGCCTGGAGTATATTGAAATGGATCCGTTTATGAGTTACCCCGTTCCGGATGGTAAAGGAGTGATTCATTTTTACAAAGACCTGGATAAAACACTTGACTCCATTGCTTCCGTTGCTCCAGAGGATGTTGCCAATTACAAGGAGTTTGTTGAATTCTGGGGGAAAATTAACAAAGGAGTGCTGAAAGCATTTCTGGTTCCGCCAACGGGGAAAAATATTATCACAGAACTTGCAAAAGGGCAGTTTCGTGACGGTTCCATGTTCAAAAAAGGCGGACAAATGGACGGACTTCAGAAAATCCTGGGCAGTTACGGGAGTGTTGTGGATAATGCTTTTGAAAGCCCGTATATGAAAGCTGCTCTTACCTGGTTTGCAGCTCAATCGGGCCCGCTGCCGGATCAGTCGGCGACAGGAGATTTTGCCGGATGGCAGGCTATGCTTCATCAGAGCGGGGCTAAACATCCGAAAGGGGGCAGCGGTATGCTCACACAGGCTATGATAAAACTGATTGAAAGCTACGGCGGCGAATTGATCACAGATACCCCGGTTGAAAAGATTGATATCTCAGAAGGCAAAGCTTCCGGTGTAATGACTGAAAAAGGTGATTATTACAAGGCGGACCTGGTGGTTTCGAATGCTCATGTGCAGACGACCATGCTGAAAATGGTAGGCCGGGAAAATCTTGATCCCTCACTGTTCAAAAAAGTGGAAAATATTAATATAGGTAATGGATTCGGAATGGTCATACGATGCGCGGTTGAAGAACTTCCCCGATACACGGCTGCTCCTGATGATCCGCATATCCATAATGGAATGCAGTTACTGGCTCCCTCGGTACCCTATATGAAGCGGGCCATCGGGGATTATATGAAAGGAAATCCACCCGAAGAACCGGCGGTTCTTGCAATGACTTTTTCAAAAATTGATCCTGAAGTGGCAAAAGACGGCCAACATACATTATATGCCTGGGCACAGTGGCATCCGTATGAACTGGCAAACGGGGTACAGTGGGATGATATTCGTGAACGGGAAGCTGAAAAAATTTATAAAATCGTAGAAAAATATGCGCCGAATATGAAAGGAAAGCTTCTGGATTGGTATATTCAGACCCCGCTGGATATTGAGCGGAAACATGGCATGCTGCGCGGCAACGTAATGCATGTGGAGATGAGTTTTGACCAGATGTTTATGTTCAGGCCCACACCCGAACTGAGCCGGTATGAAACCCCGGTGAAAAATCTCTATCTCTCCAGTGCATCATGCCATCCGGGGGGCGGCGTATTCGGTGCTGCCGGTTACAATGCCGCAAAGATCATCCTTAAAAAATTATGAACTGAAAATGATGAAAACTCTCCCCTTGAGCCTGCCTGCGCTGAAGCATCGGCAGACAGGCCTGCCTGCTCCGTCAGCTGACGGATTCGGAAGACAGGGGGAGACAGATATTGCCGGTCGTTCCCGGCAATATCAGAGGGGTGTTTGTGGAACGTTGAGCTAAATCGACATATAAATAGCTCAACGCCCTCGCGAACATCCCCCGGAGAAACCGCTAATCGCGTTTTCTCATCCCCCTTTGAAGGGGGACTTAATCAAAAAAAACACACCGGAGTTAACTTTTGAAACTACATTTCCCCAACTCTGTAGCAGAAATCAACCTTAAGACGCTGACAGAGAATATCTCTGCCATAAAAAAGAAACATCCCGGCAAAAAATTATTATCGGTTGTAAAATGTAATGCTTACGGCCACGGAGCTGTTCAGTGTGCCAGACATATGGAAGAGGATGTGGATTGGTTTGGGGTGGCTGCGGTTGATGAAGGGATTGAATTGAGAATGGGCGGCATTCAAAAACCCATTCTTGTTTTCGGTGTGCCGGCTCCTGAAACAGCAGCATCTTATGTGACTCATAACCTGACAGCCACCGTAAGCCACCGTGTCCATTTTTCCACCCTGATGGACGGCACAAGATATCACCTGAATTTTGATACGGGTATGCGGCGGCTGGGATTTACACCTGATGAAGCCGGGGAGGTGAGAAAGCTGGCCGTGGGTAACCAGCGCCTGGTTTGTACCGGAATTTACTCTCATTTTGCCACTGCTGATGATCCCGGTTCGGCGTTTGCAGCAGAACAGCATAACCGGTTTAAAGAGGTTATCAAACATTTCAGTGAAGTGCCTTTGGTCCATATGAGCAATACCGGGGCGGCTCTTCATTATGATTTTGATCATTTTGATATGATTCGCACAGGCCTGGCGCTGCTGGGTTATAATTCAGGGAAAACAATTGTGGACTGGATCACACCCGTAATGAAATGGAAGACACAAATTATACAGGTCCGTCCCATAAAAAAAGGGGAGACCGTGAGCTATGGTGCTGCCTGGACCTGCCCTGAAGACGGCTTCCTGGCTACACTGCCTCTTGGATATGGGGACGGCATTCCGCGATCCCTCAGCAATAAACTTCAGGTATCTGCTGAAGGGAATATGTACCCGGTAGCTGGAAATATAACAATGGATTATGTAATGGTGTATCTTGGTGAAGATCGGCTGAAACCGGGAACCGAAGTGACATTGATGGGTGGAAAGGGATGGAGTGCAGCAAAATGGGCACAGCATGCCGGCACGAATGTGCACGAAACTCTTACCAATTTAAATGGCGGGCGGATTGAAAGGGATTACCGGTAGGATATAGAATTTTACCCAGAGTTAATATTTTTCACCTTCTGATAACGGGGAGATGACCCGGCTACGCTCGAGATGGCAGGGGGGCTGGTTTAAAGCGGCAGGTATAAAATTTTTCCTCAGAACCTTGTTTCGGTTTACCCGCCATAGTTATCCCCGCGGCGTTACACGGGACGAGGGTATAATTTGTAGACGGATACGCCGCGATATTACAATTTCGGTCTTGTCATCTCGAGCGGAGGTAAGGCAATGCTTTTCTGACTTACCGGAGTCGAGAGATCTCCTTGT
>JBBEBD010000041.1:0-20902 GCA_040882525.1 Balneolaceae bacterium
CTCTCTCACAGGTACAAACCCCGAACGGAACCCTGCTGCTGGTTGCTAACAACAGTGATTCCCTCCAGGTGTTCAGGTTAAATAAACCATAACTATGAAGAACTTACATTACACAATAATTTCGCTTCTCATTCTACTATTTGCAGTTTTTATTTTCAGCGACGAGCTGTTCTTCAGCCCGGATAACTGGGAACAGGAAATTGCCGATATAGGTTCTGCATCATCCCCCCGGGCTATTGATCTGACGGGTGATGGTGTGCTGGATATTGTTATGGGCGGCGGCGGTCGTGAATTTGCACATACAGAATATGGAGTTATTGCCATGGATGGCCAAAATGGCGAACTGCTGTGGTCTGTTCCGGCCCGAAATCAAGTTGTAGGTTCTCCTGTATTTCTGGATATAAACAAAGATGGTACTCCGGATGTGATCATTGGCGGACGAACGGCGATTCTTTTTGCTATCAATGGTAAAACAGGTGAGTTGTTCTGGGAATTTATGCCATCATATGAAGGTATCGATATTGTGAACGACCCCTCGATTTTAAATTTTTATAGTCCTCAACTGATTCCAGATCAGGATGGGGATGGTTTAATGGATATCCTCACAGCATACGGAGGATTCATCAAAGCTCCACCTACTGAAACAGATCGTCCTGTCGGCAGCCTGATGGTGATCAGTTCAAAAGACGGTTCAACCCTTGCGAAAGCAGCAGTACCGGACGGAAAGGAGACTTACATGTCGCCATTGGTCTATGATTTTAACAGTGATGGAGACCTTTCCGTACTATTCGGAACCGGCGGCGAAACGAATAACGGTCATTTTTACAAAACGAGCTTGCAAAGCGTGATGGACGAGGATCTTTCAGGCGCAATAGTATTGGCAAATGGACGTGGAAAAGGATTTATCGGCCCAGCTGTATTGGCTCATATGAACGATGATGAAATCAAGGATATCATAGTTAATTCTGTAAACGGGACCGTTTTCTGTATTGACGGATCAACTGATGAAATTCACTGGGAAGCAAACCTGGGAGATGAATTTGAAGGGTATACCTCCCCTGCCCCCGGGAATTTTAATAGTGATACAACAACCGATTTTTTTGTGAGTTACGGTCATGGTATCTGGCCAGCCATCGATTTTTCATATCAGGCTGTGATTGACGGACGAGATGGTTCTGTAATCTCAGCCGATACAGCCGGAACCTTTCAATATGCTTCACCTGTCACGTTCGATTTTAACCGGGACGGAAAGGATGATGCACTGGTCATTATAAATAATCAAGAGGAGCAAACCATCGGTATGGCTTCTTTTAATGTGTATGTGAATGAAATGCTTGTTTTTGACCCTCATAGCGAAACACAATTCCGATTTCATCAAAAAAAGTCGGGCTCGAATCTTGGCTCAACTCCCCTTTTGACGGATCTTGACGGAGACAGTTATCTTGATATTATATACGTTTACATGAACGATCCAATAAATTATTATTCATTCAAGTCAATCATAATTGAACGAATTGAACTGGATGTCCGGCTTGACGGCCCAATCAAATGGGGTGAGTATATGGGACCCAGGTATAATGGAGTTTATGAGGATTCCAGATAGAATACTTAACGCCTTAATTCTGTAAGTTTTTCTTATCCTGATGATTATCTACTCTTTTGTAGCATAAACGACCCCTTGACTTTCAATCTTCATCTCTTATTTCAGAATCATGCTATAACATAGGAATAAATGGGATGCCTGCATCCTCTAAAAGATTGAACCGAATGCGTTTCAAATCTTCAAAATCACCGGGTTCTGCCACAAAATCCCCAATAATTCGAACCATGTGAATATCAGGAGCTTCGGGAAATTCTTCCGCTTCGAGTATATCCATGGGAACGCCCATTAACTCAACCGAAAAATTTCCCGTTACATACTCTTCGGTGACTTCATCCAAGCCCAGCGACCCTCCTGTTGATATAAACATAAACATCGTTTCCTGAAGCCCAAACCCGAATTCATAATAATTCATGCTTATCATTTCATCAGACGTACCGGCAACGCCTTTATTTTGAATAATATTTTCAGTTAGCGGGTACTCGCTTCCGCGGCTTTGCCGTATCTCCCACATCAATCTAAGGGTATTCAGCCACTGTTCTTTTGTAAGAGAATGGATTTGGAACATTCCTGCTTGCAGAGGCATTGACGGTGGAAAGCTGAATCTTAATGAGGCAAAATGCACCTCCTGTTCAATTCCTTTTTCCGCATGAAGAATGATTTCATTCTGTTTTAAAGTTTCAGGATCTACCCCCAAATGTTGTGAAATTATGTCCAACATTTCGGCTGGTATAAAATTATTACCAAACAGGCCAAGGCTCGTCTCAACTTCAATATCATCTACCTTCTCGTGGGTTACTTTGTTGAGTATTTCACCGTTATCATCAACGATTTCATAGCTGAAGCCCGGTTCAATTGATTCTTCAGGGTCAGGATCACCTGTAACATCACAACCGTTCAAAATCAGGAGTAAAAAACCTCCCAACAATATCTGGAAAGTGGATTTGTGCATAATACCCTCTCATTTTTATATTAGCAGAATATTCAGGATAAGAAAGATACTTCGTATCGAAAAATAGGTACTTTATTTAAAGGTATAAATAATAAAATATTATATTTATTTGGGCTTTATTTGTCAATAATTTCTTTTAGCAAGCAAAGCTGTGTGCAGCTCCAAGCCCTGTAATGTCACATATCCAAAGATCTCCGCCTCGAAACATGAAATATAAAGGAGGCAGTATCGTAAGTAACCACTCCGGAAATTGAAAATAACACCCTGTCCCGACACGGAGCTCCGGTTTTAATCAACCTCAAGTGAAAAGGCAAAACTTGTAATCTATTGATGCCTTTTCACTTCTGCCTTTTGCCTTTTCACTCTCGGACGGCCGATGATAAATTCTCCGTTTTCATCCCAAAAATGCAATATTCTTACCAAAACGGTTCTTCCTCGCCACAGTCTATAGGATAACTATCTTCATCTAAACATCCCCTGTAGGGAATGTACTTACTGTCGATTCCAAGCACATATCCCAGACCATTATTGACATTTGAGAACGTTTGGGGCAGAGTATAAATAATATCATCAAGGGACTCAATATCTTCATTCCACTCAACTGCAGAAGTAGCCACATAAACCTGTCTGTAAACCACTTCGATTTCTCCGCCCGGTGGAAGTAGTACTTGTCTTTCAATCTCTTTTAATTCCGCATTCGGGTCAATTTTAACTGTATAGTGATCGGGAAAATCATCAATAATATCAGCTTCGTTACGATATGCAAAAGAAAAAGTCCTCTCAACATCAAGATCAGATGCCAACAGGCGTACATAATATTTCACCTGGATATCTGCCAGATTTACATTCTTATCTACAAAAACAAAGTAATCGGGCGGTAAACCGGGAGCAGTAAATATCACCACTTTTGGAACGGGCATTTCATCCGGAGTGGTTACCGTTACTTCGCTGGTCTCCCCGCCCGGGAGTTCTGCTTTCAGGAGATATGTTTGATTATGTACCACCGGTTCATCCGTCCAGAAATTTAACACACTTCTGTCCCGGGTGAAAAGCGAGTCCTTTAAAGTGACTTCCCTGCCCGTATCCAAATTCTGCAGAGTGACTTTAAGATCAGATCCATCGGTTAACAAATCTATCTGCTCACGGACTGGAGTTATGCGAACCCATTGCGTGTCTGCACCGGCATCAACAAGCCCGTACATCGAGAAAAAGTATCGGTCATTAGATTCCAGTGGCTGAAATTCCTGATCACATGAAGCAAGTACAACGAATAAACTGACAAGGAAAAAAGTTATAATTCGGCTATTAGTTATCGGTTTTTGGCCAATGGATTTCAACTGCTGAAAACTGAGACCAGGAATTGGAATATTCTTTTTTAGTTTTGCCTTTCTGTTTATCACTTTACTCCCATCAATCTATCTCAAGTTCAAGTGTGGCGTAAGGTAAAAACGGCAACTGGTTAATTCGGCGGTGTGTAAATACATCGTAGTAAAAAATATTGGATTGATCGTAGCTGTTAATCGCTCCAACCTGCAAATTGAGTACTGTTCCCGAATTCGTGATATTGAAACTTCGCTCAACAGATACATCCAAACGATGAACAACCGGCATCCGGCCCTGGTAGGGTTTGTCGAGAATTACACGCCGGATTCCGCGATCTGTTGTAACATCCGGAAGCCGCTCTCTGAAATCCAGTAAGTCATCGAATCCAAGGGGACGGGTATAGGGAAGACCGGTACCGAGCTGCCATCGTGTACCGACAGTAAATCCTCCAAGCTCAACACTAAATAAAAGATTTACCTGATGACGTCTGTCGTGAGGAGGATTATATTCCTGGATCGGCTCCCCAAACCATACATTAAAATGATCCTGCGATGATGAATAGGTAGTGTGGCTGATTCCATAACCGGCGAGAGCGTAAAAACGTCCGCGATTATACTCTATACGAATATCAGCTCCCTGAACCTCGCCATCTGCTAAAGCCAGGTCTGTAGTGAATCGCGCAATTGTACTCCAGACCGGTACGGCAATGTCGCTCATTGTTTTATAATATCCTTCGACAGACCAGGAAAAACCACGAAATATTTCCTGCTGCCAACCAAGCAGAGCGTGGACAGCTTTCACTTGTTCTGCGCCAAGTGGTGCACCGGCCCAAGCCACGAAAACGGAGCTGAGGTCCCTCATATCACTGATTCCCACAATTGACTGCTTATAGAACCCCAGAGAGCCGCTGATTTCCTGTGATTCGCTGCCAAATGGCAACAGTGAAAACCGAAAGCGGGGTTCAAAACTCAGACCATATCCCTGGGGATTAAATAAAAGTGCAGTCCCCGGCTGTAAGGTAAACCGGTCACCTACAGGAATAGCCGTTTCAATATAAGTACCTAAAATTAGTTCTGAATACTTATTTCCCTGGATTCCTACAAACTTCTCACCTAAATCATAATTCAGGTAATTAAGGCGCGTAATGAAGCCATAATCAAACCGAATATCCCAAAGATATTGCCGAAGATTCAGATCGACATTAAGTCCGAATACTCCGGATGAAAAGCCAAATGGTTCCGACTCTGTAACCTTATTGGAAAAATGGGTGAGGCTGATATTAGTATCCATTAAAGCCCTGGAACCTTCTGGCAATGCAACACATTTGCCTCCTAAAATGATGTTACGCCATTTGATACTCTCAGGTTTTTCAAAATCCATTCTTCCCCTGTCGTATGTATGCATAAGCATAGCAGAGCAGCGTGTGTTTTGATCGATATAGCTGGTCTTTAAAAACTGGCTTTGAAACTTGAGAGGCTGATCTTCAATGGGATACCACGTACTGACATCCTCAATCAGGGAATTCCGTGCAGAAAATATGAATGAGGACTGCCCCTTTGTAAGGGGGCCTTCTGCTATGACCTCTGCAGCAAACGGACTTACAGAGCCTGATCCTTTAAAACTGTTCCGGTCACCATGCCGCATTTGGATATCCAAAACGGAGGAAATGCGCCCGGTATATCGCGGACCAAATCCACCTGCATAAAAATCAGCTCCGGATACGAGGTTTTCCGGAAATGGTGAATAGAAACCGACAATATGTGCCGGTTTGTAGATCACAGCGCCATCCACCAGCGCAAGGTTTTGGGATGGTTCACCTCCGCGAATGAAAAACTGACCGCCGCGGTCGCCCATTGCTACCACTCCCGGCAATGTTTGCAGGTAGGTTACCAAATCGCCGGTTGCGGGACTTGGAATACGGGTTAAATCAACTGGTGTGATACGCTGCCGTCCTTCATCCCGCATCACGGCACCGGTGGCCCCTTCTACAACCAACTCGTCCATTATTGTTTCATCGGTAGTCAGTGAGGCATTGATTGATCGGTTTTCGCCTCTTCCCAGTGTAATCGTATCTTCTTCGGCCACATATCCGATAAAACTGATTCGTACAATCCATGTACCAGGCTCGATGGAACTGATAGTGTAGAAGCCTTCACTATCGGCCGAAGCACCCAGTCTGACATCATCATCATCAGCAGGAGATTCCAACACTATAGTGGCTCCATACAGCGGTTGGCCGCTTGCGTTATCTGTAATCAGTCCCTGAATGGAGGCGTTTTGCGCCAGTACAGGGCCTGTACAAAGAAACAGTCCGATCAAAAGGGTAACAAACCTCTGGGTGAAGAGAGGATTTTCAAAATCCATATAGTTTCATGTTTTGATGTGGCAATTGATACCTTTTTTAAAAACTCTCAAGTGACGTTTTTTTGAGGTACACTAACTGCGAAATATTTTGCTAAACTCCACACATTCCTTTATCGATAACATCATTGTTGCACACCCCGACAAAATAATAATCTAATCTAACTTTGAAAGTGTTTTTTTTGATATACAGATATAAAAATTGTTACTCTCATACCTGCAGCTTGAAATGAATGGAATCTTGATTAATGTATAAAAAACAGTCTTGAAAACGTATTTGAGACATCATTCATCGGATGAGTATTATTGGCCGGGATCTAAATTCTGCCGTAAAACACTCAATGGGTGAATTAAAACTACCGACACTAACCGGCTGTCAATCTATACACGAGGCTGCTTCTTCGCTTGTAATACCTGTCGAAATTCGTAACGGTTTTTCCAGCGGACAGGCAATCGCTTCACCCTGCTCATCGTAACATGTTTTAAACGGAATGGTTTTACTTACGATACCGATCACATATCCAACTCCGTTTTCCACATTCGATAGTACTTGCGGAAGGGCATACATCTGGTCTTCAAGATCTTCGGTACCGTCAATCCAATCAGGTCCTCCCGATGCTATAAAAATCTGACGTTTGTCTACATATCCTTGTCCGATCAGACAAGTTGCATAAGGCGGAGGAGCCTTCTCACCAAAGATATATCGCATCGCTTTACGATTTGAAAGCCCAACATAATAATCATATTCAAATTCAAATTCCGCTTCAGTATATTCCCGAATATTGGATCGATAGGGAACAGAATGAACCTCCCCTTCAATTTGCCAAATAGCTATTACGTCCGATATATTTTCCAAACCCTTCAGATAAAGATTTCCGCTTTCCTCGTAAAATCCCTCCCCTATAAAAACCGGCGTCGGGTAATCGGGAGGTACTTTAACCGTAACCTGGCTTGAAGCCCCGTCCAGGCGTTCTGCCCTGATTTTGTATGTTTGATCGGGTACAATATCGAACTCATCTGAAAAGACGTTTACGGCATAATAATCGCCCACCAGATGAAACAGTGAATCCTTCATCACTACTTTATCCCCAGTTTCTACATGCTCCAGTGTAACCGTCATTTCCGGAATTACCGCCGGTGTGTTCGCTGTCTGACGAAGAGGTGCAACCCGAACCCACTGAGTGTCAGCGGTAGCATCCAGATAGCCGTACATGGAGAAGGCAACAGTGTCACTGTTTTGAACAGGTTCAAAAGTTTCGTCGCAGCCGGAAAGAATGAGAAGCAAAAAACCAAGAAAAAATGCAGGGCTTAAAACATTTTTTTTTGACAGTTCACGATTCATTGATCGTACAAACTTCATGTTTTTGAAAGTTTATATTATACATCAAATCTTCTCAGCTTTGATAAACATCCAATTACATACTACTATAAGTAAACTATTACCATGTATTTATGCAATTTATTTTATTATTCAGGAACCGGAGAAAGGCCATCAGACGAAGAACCATTTTTGAATCAAACAACTCATCCGTTGAATTACCAAAACGGCTCCTCCGGTTCACAGGGAATAACATCCGAATTATCTGGTGTCTGACATGTGAAATAAGGCACCCATTTGGAATCGATCCCAGTTACATAGCCCAATCCATTTTCTACATTTGAAGCGGTTGAGTTTATAAAATATTCGAGATCGTCAATGGATGAAATATTCTCATCCCATTCCGGTCCGGCGGCTGCAACAAAGAATTGGCGATGGGCTACTTTATATTCATTAATACCAATGTTTCCTTCAATATAATCTTCCTCGTCTTCCAGCGGAGCAAATACGGTAAACGTTCCATCGTAAACTTCAACATGTTTCATCTCAGTTCTGTAGGTGAACGTGAAGGTTTTTTTGACAGGATTTGTCTCAGGATTTAAAATCACATACCACCTCGATTGTATATCGGCAATGTGTTCAACAACGTCATCAATGTAAACGGAGAAGCCGTAAGGCGGAAAGGTATTTTCCAGCACTAACGGTGTGGGCAATGCTATGGGCGTTGTTAAATCCACATGACTGAAATTTCCCTCCGTTCCCTCTGCTTTTATTCGATATGTTTGTTCGTTTTCGATATCCATCGTTGTCCAATAGTTGAGGAAATCTTGTGTTTTGAAGAGTGAATCCTGCATCTCTTCAATCTCACCAGTTTGAAGATTTTCAAGCGTAACGGTAATCCCTGTGGGGTCGGGAGCATCATCGATGGCTTGGCGGGCAGTACCCACACGCACCCATTGAGTATCAGCATTCACATCTAAAAAACCGTAAATAGAAAAATGATATTTGTCGTTTTCACCGAGAGGCTCAAAAGTACTATCACAAGAAGTAAGGAATAAAAAACTGCAGACAAACAGAATAATCCCCAAAGCAAAATAAATTTTTCTCATTCAAAAATGATGGAATGTATAATATCAAGAGCCAATGTATGAATAAATCCGCCTATATAATGAGATTTAGTGGTTTTTAAAATTATAGAAGTGATTCATCGAATGAGTTTGATTGCCAGATATCCAAATTTCATCGCAGAACATTCATTATGATGATTTTTTTCCATTCACATCACTCATTAACCGTTTCACATTCATCACCAAAAAGGTTTTTCAGGCGGGCATGGTTCTACGTTAGTCCGGTCGGGTGTAAGGCAGGTTGCCAGAGGCACCCGTTTGGAGTCGATTCCGATCATATATCCCAGCCCGTTTTCCACGTTTGAAGTTGTTACGTCCAAAAAGTATTCCAGATCGTCGATCGAAGTGATCGTCTCGTCCCATTCCGGTCCACCGGCAGCTACAAAAAACTGGCGGTGTGCAACGGACATATTTCCGCCATTGTTCTTTCGGATCTCCTCCAGTTGTCGATTCGCATCTATAGTGAGATAAAATGTTCCCCCATAGGCTTCCGAGTGTTTGATTTTGTGTCTTAAGGGAAATGTATAAACCCTTTTTTGCCTGATACCAAATGGGTCAACAATGACATACCATTTCGCTTGTATGTCGACCGGTTTTCCGACAGAATCATTAATGAATATATCAAAATATCCCTCTGATTCAATCACAAGAGGAGTAGGAACTTCCTTCGGAGTAGTTATAGTTACACTGCTTGATTTTTCATCGGCTCGTTCTACCTTGATTCTGTAGGTTACCTCATTTTCAATGTCCATCGTGGTCCAGTAATTGAGAAAGCTTTTTGAGAGTACAAGGGAATCGTTCATCGTTACCGTCTGGCCGCTTTGAACATGTTCCAGGGTTACTTCTATTCCGGAGGGATTTGGCGGTTCGTTTATATCCCTGCGTGCCGGACCGATCCGTACCCATTGCGTGTCGGCAGCGGCATCCAGGTATCCATAGATTGAGAAATAATACTTATTGTTTTCCTGTAGGGGCTGAAATGTTTGATCGCAACCGATTAGAAGAATCAAGCTAACCAAGAGAAGGCGGAATGTTGAAATAAAAGTTTCTTCGCTCATACCGGGATCTTGAAGTAAATGAAGATTGAATCAATCTATAAAAATCGAATCTAAAAAAAGAATTCAGGAGGCCTTCCATTTACTCATGTGTCCAAAAAGGCTCTTCTTCAGGGCAGGGGGCAAAATTTGAGCGGTCAGGTGTTAAACAAGGTACCTGACGATACCATCCGGAGCTGATCCCCACTACATACCCCAGTCCATTCTCTACATTCGAGCCTGTTCCGTCCAGAAAATACTCGAGGTCATCAATGGAAGAGAGGTTGTCATCCCACTCCGACCCGCCAGCCGCTACAAAAAATTGTCTGGATACTACTGCTATCTCAGAATCGCCAATGATTTTTTGTTCAATCTGCTCTATTTGTTCCTCCCAATTTGCAAATGCAGAATAAGAACCATAAAAAGCAAAGGTATGCCTAAGGGTGTTTCTTAAGGGGAATTTGTAAATTTTCTTTTGACTTTCTTCAGTTCCCGGATTCAGAATCACATACCACACGGACTGCAAACCGGCAATGTGTTCAACTGTATCATCAATATGTATATTTGCTCCAACCGGAGACATATCATTAATAGTAATGTAAATTAATGGTAATTCTCTTGGAGTCGTCACAGTAGCTTCGCTTGTTTTTCTATCGGTACTTGCTGCGGTAATGCGATAGGTTTGTTCATGTTCGATATCCATCGTAGTCCAGTAATTGAGAACATTTCTGGAGGTAAAAACCGAATCGTTCATGACCACGGTTTCACCGGTTTGTAAATCTTCCAGTGTGACCTGAATTCCTGTGGGATCCGGAGGCTCATCAATACTGTGTCTAATGGTTCCAACACGGACCCACTGGGTATCTGCCGAGGCATCGAGGGTTCCATACATGGAAAAATGATGGGTATTATTTTCCTGGAGGGGTTGGAAGTTTTGGTCGCAACCTCCAAGAAGTACCAGGCAGCACACAAAAAGGCAGATTTTTGATATAATTTTTTCACTTCTCATGTAATATTCTAAAATGTTTCAGGACATACATTATCCGGGATTTTTTTACTTACAATTCCTACAACATATCCAACTCCATTTTCGACATTAGATGCGACTTCCGGTAAAGCGTATACTAAATCATCAATGGTTCCGAGTTCTTCATTGTCTATCCAATCGGGCCCGCCAGAAGCGATAAAAAGATATCTCTCTAAAATTTTAAGTTTTGTATTTGCAGGAAGAGCCCCAAGCTCATCCATTGCCATATCCCGTGCCCTTATTAAATTTATATTCACTCTATATTCATCAGGTGCTGTTTGGCGAATCCGGCTGCGATAAGGGACTGACACTGATCTGATAAATTCCAAGCCGGGCCGGGTAATTTTCACGCGCATTTGGTATTGAACATCAGCCAAACGTTTTACACCAGATATCTCTAATCTGATCAGGCATCCATCAAAAGCTCTTGGTATAACACGAGGTGTTGGAAAGTCCTCAGGTATGGTTACGGTTACACTACTTGCTGCACCATCGGGGCGTTCCGCTTTCAGTTTATACGACTGTCCGAACTCAACTTCCATACTGGTACGGACATTCACCGTATTTTGGCCGCCTGGCAGAAAAAATTGAAACAGTGAATCTTCCATGACAGCTGTGGTCCCGCTTTCCAGATTTTCAAGAGTCACATTCATTTCGGGTTTTTCTGAAAGGGTTTCAACTTGTTCACGGAGCGGTGTAACCCGTACCCACTGCGTATCAGCCGAAGCATCCAGGGTTCCATACATGGAGAAAGGTGAAACATCATTTTCTTTCAGGGGCTGGAAGCTTTGATCGCAGCTGACAAACATAAAAGACAGAAAGAGTAAACCTGATATCCAAAAAACGGCACAGGAAAACTGATAAGTTTCATCCGGAAGTTTCTCTATTTCATATTTGAATTTAGAATTCACATGAACCATGTTTTTCATCAAAAAGAATGAGTATTGAACAGAAAAAAATGGAACTATTCCAAGTCAGAGCCATCGCGGTATTAACGTAAAGCCCATAACTTTTGATCAACTTATGGAGTGTCCCTCCGCCAGTCGGCGGAGGGGAAACTTAGAAAGTCATCCCTTCCGAAGTATCGGAATGTCGCAAATGCCACCACCTGCTCACTCCGTTCGCTTCCCCCTTCGAGAGGCTGTGAAATAATGCCACTGAAACACAGAAAAACACAGAATATTCCATGTTTTTTATGTTTCCGTGGCAATAAAACATGTTACGAGAACTTAAATTAATGTTGATTGATAATTTTCTCACAGCCTCTCGAAGAGGCACTTTTATCTTTTTCCGACCCAGAGGATCGGGGAAATAAACCTTACCTTACTTCTTTCGTTGGCTAAACATCCAGGATATCAGGTAATCATCTGTATAGGTTTGTAACCAGGAAAAATGACCGACACCAGGATATTCGGTATAACCGGGCAAGCCTCCCGCTTCCTGAAGAGCTTCAATCATCTGTCGTGACATTTCCGGAGGAACGGTAGGATCATCGGCTCCGTGAGTTGCCCAAATCGGGATGTGTGCAATACGTTCTGCTGTTGAAGGATCACCGCCACCACAAACCGGTACCGCCGCAGCAAAACGTTCGGGCCATCGGGCAATCGCATCCCAGGTTCCAAAACCCCCCATTGACATACCTGTAATGTAAATTCTATCGGTATCCACTGAAAAATTTTCAATGAGTTGATCCAATACCTCCATTGTCATTTTTAGTGGTTTGGAAGGTTCGCTTGCCAGGCGGAGCGGCTCACCATCTTCTCTGAATTGTCCTTCAAAATTGGACCATCTTTCATCCTCCGGGCTTTGCGGCGCTAATACGATGGCTTTGTTTGTCATCATAGCATGATCAGACACAAAATTCTGAACCCCCCATTTAAGCTGTGATATATTGTCATTTCCACGTTCACCGCCACCATGCAAGAAAATAACGACCGGATAACTTTCCGAACCACTAAAATCAGGAAATGCAATCCGATAATTCAGAGTATCCCCATCTTCATCGATATACTGTTCGTCATTAAACCGCATGGTTTGGGCATCAACAGTTTGGGTAAAAAAAATCACGCCAACAGCAATAAAAAGTAGTTTTTTTATCATCATAAAGTTTGTATTAACAGTTTCAATGTTTGATTCGATTCAGTGATAATATAGATCCGGTAAATAATTTCCCCTTGAATTTACACTATCCATCCCTTTGTATTACAGCAACCCAATGACCATCGCCCGGTGTATCCAACTCCACTAAATTTCCTGCTTCAACCTGATCTTCACCAATCCAAACAGAATTCATAACATCCAGCCATTTCACACGATAGGCACCTGATTCCATTCGAAGATCGAGATCTGCATTTCCACCATTCGTAAAATAAACCAGATATGTATCCCCGGGGTTAACTAATATATAGGCTTCATTTCTGGAACGATCCATAACGTATTCATAGGTGGGGGATAAATCCCAGGGATTTACCTCATTCAGCAGCATTCTTGTACTTTTTATCACAGACTTTGCTTCATCGCCCAATCCCAGGCCGTAGTAATTTCTTTGTTCTGTATACGGACTCGATACCCGTCTGTGAAAACGCATAGACGCAGCCCCTCCGAATAAATTTCGCATGAATCGGGCAACTCCTTCATCTTCTCCTCCTTCATCATAGGTCCAGATACCACCATAAATCTTTGTATTATTCAGTGGTTTGAGAGGCCCGCTGCGGCTATATTCATAGAGATAACGAACCAATTCGTAGTGTACCTCACCGGTGTGAAAATTATTTTGTGAAATATCTATGAACGTATATACCGGGTCATTCAAAATTTCCCGATAACGCGGATGGGTTGGTGCATTCATATCATACATATCCGAAGTTTGCACAGAAATGCCTTCCTCAGCGGCTCGGTCCTGAATAAACTGTGCCCAATACTGACCCCACGAGTGTGCTTCATTGACCTCGTTGTTCATGCAGTATAGAACATTTGGATATTGTAAGGTGATATCCAGAATTTTACTAACAAATGCTTCCTGATACTTTCTTACAACTTCGAGATCCAACTCCTCCGACCTCGTATAGAAGAAGGTGTGTTCTCCGGGATATTCGCTTTTACTAAAATTTATTTCCGTGGGCATTCCCGATTCCTGAACAGTATAATTTACATTATTAAGCGGGTTAAACGGACTCAAATTCCAGCCTCTTTTTGGATATCCATCACCCCCCTCCATATAGTAGTTCCAGGTTGCCCAAATCTCAACTTGTACAATAATATCCCGTTCATAAGCCAACTTTAACAATTTTTCAAAACGGTCAAAAAATTCGGGGTTTAAACGATCCAGGTCAAACCTGCCTTCGTCATTTCTCAGGTAAGGCCAAACATCCTCCTCTCTGGACCATGCCATGGTATTTCTCACATAATTGCCGCCATTATCCACCAGATCATCCAGGTGTTCTTCGAGGTATTGAAGCTGAAAAATATTGTCTGAGTCCGTTCCACCTATCAGCAACAGCGGCTCTCCCATATACTGCCAATACATAGGATTCTCACTGTATGGCTGAATCACATCATCATCTTGTATTGAATTCGAATTTTGTGCGATTGTAAGTTGTGGTGAACTCAAAAAACATATTCCAATCAACAGAACGAAATGCATGAATAACTTATAAAGTTGAATAATATGAGAAGGTTTTTTTCTGCTGAAGATCATACATCTTTTTTTTGTATTGAATATTTCAAAAAAAATCCCGGAAAGGGAGCCGTATGATCGACTCGCCTCCCGGGATTTTGGAAACTGAATTATCCAGATTAAGAACTCAGGTTGCTGTTACCAGCCTTCATTTTGTTCCAATCGTCGTTCTCCTTCAACTGTACTCAATTCAATCTGTACAGTTGGAAGTGGGAATGTGTAGTATCGATCGGTTACCTCAGCCGAAGATTGAAGATATTCCCTTCTGTTCTGCTCAACTGCAACATAGTTATTAAGCGTTGGCTCCAGGATCCCCCATCGTCTCAAGTCAAACAGGCGGGTTCCTTCCATTGCCAGCTCAAGTCGTCGTTCTGCACGAACGGCAGCCCTTGCAAAGTCAGCATCAGCAAACGATGCTGGTGAATACTGCCCGATCTCATAATCCGCCCACGTGATGGAAGGATCATCAATCGGCACGGCTATCGTTGCTCTGTCATCACCGGGTCCCTGGCCGGCAACACCAGCTCGTGCTCTGATCTCGTTAACAAGAGGTTCGGCAGCTGGCGAATTACCGGTTTCAACGTATGCCTCAGCAAGCAATAACATTACTTCAGCATAACGAAGGATATGTATTCTCACAGAGTTTTGCTGGGTAGTAACCCAACCGCCGCCGGTATGTTCTGCATCACTGTTCTGCTCATGAACGTTTTTCTTAGGGCTGTACGGTCCACCGAAAGATTCCTGACGAATCCATTCAGCTTCGTGGAGTCCCCAATCTTTATAAGGCACATCATCCCGTCCTACTGTCCAGTCCAGTCGTGGATCTACGGGAACAGTATTTTGGCTTCCATCAAATTCACCATCCTGATCATTCCAGGCTCTTCCTGCATCAAATACAGTCAGTCCGTCCACTGCTCCATCCATCGCCAGCGGAAGCCCGCTGCCATCCACTTTGAAGAAGTTGACAAGGTTCTGAGCCGGCTGGTGGAATCCACAGCAGCCAAACGGGCTGCCGGAGTGCGGGAAGTTCAACCGCTCACCAAAGTTTGCATTGTCACCATTCGCCTGGCCGTCGTTTGACGATGCCTGGTATGCCCAAATGGTTTCCGTACCATTGTAAAGATCACTGAAACCGGTCCATACATGGTGGTAGTTTTCTTCCAGTTCAAACGGGCCATTATTCACAACATCCTCAAGTACAGGAATTGCCTGAGTATAGTAGGTGTCATCATTCAGATAACCCGCTGCATACATCATTATCCTGCCTTTGTAGGCTTTTGCAACCCAGGAAGAAGCCCGGCCATCATCCCCGTTTCTGGGGCTGTCAGGCAAGAGAGAGATCGCTTCATCAAGATCTGCAATGAGGTTTGAAACCACATCCACTCCCTGGTTTGATTTTGCAAAATCCTCATCCTCTTCCGTGTAGTAGGGGATGTTCACAAATTTTTGCCACAGGTCGAAGTGGTAGTGAGCTCTGAGAAAAATAGCTTCTCCGCGAATACCATCCGCATCTGCCTCACTGATTTCACCGGGTTGATTTTCTAATACCTGGTTTAACAGTCTTATAGTAGAATTCGCACGGTTGACACCTTCATAGTTTTTACCCCAGGTTTCGTTAAACCGGCCATCTGCACCACCTGTTGACCAGTTATACTGTTCCATTTGGGTAGCAACCGCATCATCCGTAGCCTCCGTTCCTTTGTAAGCGTCATCAGTCGTAATAGAAGAGAAAGCCCAGTTACTGACTGCACCGCCCTGAAGGCCGCCCCGGGGCCCGTCCAGTGATCGGTAAGCAGCAATCAGAGTTGCTTCTACACCACTGGCATTTGCCAGTGTATTCGCATCCAACGATCCCTGCGGGGGCTGGGTTAAGAAGTCTTCGCAGCCATAGATAAATGTCCCCGCTATCAGGATGACGACTGTTCCAATCCAGAATTTACGTTTAAATATATTTTTCATTGTTTTAATCCTTTTAAAATTAGTTTTTAAAACGTTGCGTTAATACCGAAGCTTAATATCCTGTTTGAAGGATATGAGCCCCTATCGATTCCCATGTACTGGTCGCGGGTATCACCACTGGCCGAACTGATATTTGCAGTCGGAAGCGATGGATCAAGCCCGTCATAACCTGTAATCGTAAACAGGTTTTCTCCCTGTACATAGATTCTCGCGTTTCTCAGGCCCGGAATAATTCCTCCCGGCAGCGTATATCCAATCTGAAGATTTCGCAACCTCAAATAGGATCCGTCCTCCACGTAAAAGGAGTTGGCCGTTCCACCACTAAATGTATCGTCAAGATCAATTCGCGGATACTTGGGATCATTTGTAACCTGGCCGTTTTCTACAACAGCAGATTCGGTTAAAAGGTCTCTTCGAACGGTTGTACTGAAGGTCCGGAACACGTAAAACTCTTTCTGTACATCGTAGATATCATTACCAATAGAGGCAAAGAACGTGGTATTGAAGTCCCAGCTCTTATACTGAAGGCCAAAATCGAGGCCGCCGGTAAAGTCCGGGTGCGGGCTGCCGATAATAGTTCTGTCATCTGCAGTAATCGTACCGTCACCATTAACATCTACAAATCTGAGACGACCCGGAGCTGCTCCATCCTGCGTGGCATGGTTATTAACCTCTTCGTCACTCATGAAGATACCATCTGATTCAAGGCCGTAGAACGCGCCAATAGGTTGTCCAAGCTGGTTAATGGGTGTAAACTGATGACGGCCGAGTGTAGTACCTGCAAAGAAGAAGTCAACGGAACCGTCAATCTTTCGGATTTCATTTTGATAATGAGAACCGTTGAACGACAGCGTCCAGTTAATACCATCTCCGAATTCTCCTCGTGTTCCCAACGTAAAGTCGAACCCGGTATTTCTCATCTGGCCAATGTTAACAATAGGAGGAGCTGCACCACCTGCCGTTGCAGGAAGCTGTGGAGCAAAGAGGAGATCGTTTGTGTCGCGCTGATAGATGTCCAATGCAAAATTAAAGCGTCCGTCGAACATCTCCAGGTCCAATCCAACGTTGACGTTTTCGTTCTCTTCCCATTTAATATCAGGATTTCCACGAACGGTTTGCCGGTACCCGGTACTAATATTTGAACCGTCACCGCTAATGTTATAGAAAGTATCACCGGTACCACCACCAAACTGGTCTACCGTTCTGCCAGCCGGTATAGACTGATTTCCTGTAATACCCCATCCGGCGCGAATCATCAGGTTTGAGATCAGATCACTGTCTTGCAGGAAAGATTCGTTAGAGACTCTCCATCCAATACTGGCTGCCGGAAAAGTTCCCCACTGGTTCGCTTCTCCAAGCCGGGAAGAGCCGTCCCGCCGTACAGTTATATCAAAGAAGTATTTCTGCTGATAATTATATGCTACCTTACCAAAGACGGAAAGCAGGGATGATTTGAACCCGCCACTGCTCACATTCTTTGTCTCGCCAAGGGCATCGTTGATATATCTTGCATTTTCAGCAGTACTTACCAGTCCGTTAAGTGATCCATTGATACTTCTGCCCGTGAAACTATTCGCTTCATGACCAATAAGAAGATCCACATTGTGATCTCCCAGGTAGGTATCGATATACTGAATGGTATTACTCCATGTATAGTCGGTATTCACACTATTCCCTTCACCAATACCATTGGAAGAGGTCGGTTCCGAGTTTTCAGGGGCAACCGGATTATAGAATCTGTATGAATTTTCAGAAATATTAAAACCTAAACGTGAGGTTGCCAATACTTTTTCCATAATATTAAACCGTCCAAAAACATTACCGAACATACGGGCAGACCTGCTGGGTCCCTCTGCACTATAGTATGCAGCCTTCAGCGGATTTCCCTGGTTACCCAATGTATTCGCTTTACCTGAAGCCCACCAGCCGTTAATATCATAAACCGGAACCACAGGCTGCATCAGGATATTTTTACCCATAATACCCCCTTCAGCATATCCTCCGGGATCGTTCGTAATACCACCGTAACTCTGATCCGTAGCAATGGATACATTTTCACCAATCGTAACGAATCCCAGGTCGAATTCTGTATTTATCCGAACTGTACCTCGTCGAAAACGGTTATAGGCGGCCGTTCCTTCCTGGTCGAGGAAATTGAACGAAACATTATAATTATGATCGTCAGATCCACCTGCTACACTAAGATTATAATTCTGCTGAACAGCGGGTCCGAATACTTCATCCCACCAGTTTGTTCCGGAGCTTCCCCGCATAATCAGGTTATCCGGGAAAGAGTAAGAAGATTCATCCACATTATCTCTCTGTGGATAAATGTAGTTTGGAATCGACGGATTATTCGGATCACCATAAATATTCGTGGGTACGGTTTGTCCGGCGTTCTCAAAAGACCGCTTAACTACTTCATGGTACTCAAGTGCATCGGTAATTACGAAATCATCATAACCGCGGACAGGTTCAGCAATACCTGTTCGAATATCCAGGCTTACCTGTGGCTGGCCGGCACGGCCTTTCTTCGTTTCAATAATAATCACACCATTATTAGCACGAGAACCATAGATAGACGCTGCAGAAGCATCCTTCAATACCTGAATAGATTCGATATCACTTGGATTCAGCCAGTTCGCGTAATCGTCCTGAACCGGTGTACCGTCTATAATATAAAGCGGGTCATTGTTCTGGAAAGAACTGATTCCACGAATTCGAACTGTATTTCTTGATCCGGGCGAACCACTTGTTTGCACAGTTACACCCGGAACCTTGCCATCCAGCCTGTCTAAAACACTCGCGCTGGTTTGCCGATCAATACTTTCAATATTGACACTGGAAACGGCTCCTGTTATATCACCACGGCGTTGTGATGAATAACCTGTTACAATCAGTTCATCCAGATTGGCAATGGTTTCCTGCATCACAATATCGATAGTATTGCGCCCATTTATTTGTTCACGGACTTGTTCATATCCGATGAACGAAAAGACCAAGACACCATTTGAAGATGCTCTTAGTGAATAATTTCCATCCATGTTGGAGGTTGTTCCTGTATTTGTCCCTTCAACAACAATAGTTACACCCGGCAGTGGATCACCATCCGAAGCTGTAACCGTCCCTGAAACTTCAATTTGTTCCTGAGCAACTGCATCACTGAACATTAAACCGGCAACAAGAACAATTGCTGCTGAAATACGCAGAATATTGGCCAGTTTGCCGGAAAAAATAAATAACCACGAATAGTTATTTGATTTCAGAAATGTGAGTTGGCTCTTTTGTAACTCATTCTTCATATAGATTTCCTTTAATTTGAGTTAGTATATAGATACACACGAAAAAACTGCTGAAATTTTTGCAGTAATTTACATGAGCAGTATTCCATTTTGCCGAAACAAAACGAAGATGTTTTGGTTCTGTGAAGAACCGTCTCTCCTTTTGAGAGACTACGTACGTTATTTTTGGACCATGATTCCGGTGTTAGTTAGTTCCTTCATCATTATCCTGTAAGAAAAAACCATTTACCATACGATCAATGGCTGTTCCTCTTTCTGTACTACCCGAGCTTATTTAAATCAGATTTGCCTGATTTACATAAAGCCCTAAAGAGATTATAAAAAAGCCCTTTCATAAAACAAAGTTTTACAAAATAATTGGAACACTTTAATCGTTTAGTAATTTTTTTATTTCAGTATCTGACATTGCTGGAAAAATAAAGGGGGGATTGGAAGCGCTTTTATGCTTTTTAGTTATTGCAAAATTTTTACCCTGATATTCCTGTCTGTAAATATAAAATTCAGCCCTGACAATTATTTTTGCCTTATTTACAGAATCTGAAGTACACTCTGATCGGGCTGAAAAAACCTTACAAGGGGCGGGGTTGTAAATTTATGAAAAAAAATTTTTAGCAATGTACTGGTAATGTTTATAGAAACTGAATATTACAGTATCTGATTCTTTTTTTTAAAAATATTTTTTAAGTAAGTGTTTTTTTGAGAGCGGATAAGGAAAAAGTAACCGTTGCAGAGCTGGGCTAAATTAACCAGTTAGCAGCTTTCAATTTATGCATGATGTCAGGGCTGGATGTTTTTAATAAACTCCTTCCTGGAACAAGGAGGTCCTTCCGCTCCGCTTCTTTCAGGATGAAACAGCCATTGATATGAAGGGCGGGTATTTGATTTTTTCCCGGAATCTTGTTTGATTCACCCGCCCGAAGCCTAAGCTTAGGGGCGGCGTTACACGGCATGTGGTTGTGGCAAGAGACGGATACACCGCGGTTAATAATAACGCCTTTGTCACCCAGAAGAGCGGAGGCACGCTTCTTTTGGCGTGCCGTAGTCGAAGGGTCTCTCTGTTCCGGGTATCGGCCAATCAATAGCATAATCCCATACCCTTGTTCTGGCTGGATGTTTTTATATACTTCTTCCGATAACACGGAGATCCTTCCACTCCGCTCCGCTTCGGTCAGGCCTTATGTTAAAAAGGGTCCTTCCCCTATATTAGCTCATTATTTGGTGCG
>JBBEBD010000042.1:0-4846 GCA_040882525.1 Balneolaceae bacterium
ATTTATTTATTTAGTTGTTTTATAGAAAGAAATTAAACTATTTATTAAAAAGCGCTTCCAGTAAAAATTATTTTGCATGAATGCTATTTTATAGCATTATTTATAAGTGTTTCTTATGATCTTTTTTTGTTAATAACCTCTCTCCATTTATGCCTTTTAAACAGCAATTTATAGAAAAATCATCCTGTGGAGTCGGCTTTATCGCCAGCAGGAAAAACGAATTCTCACACGAAAATCTTCAGCAGGCTCTGCATGCACTCAGTTGTGTGGAGCATCGCGGCGCTTGTAATGCTGATCTGAAATCAAGTGACGGTGCGGGGATTATGGCAGATATCCCCTTTGAACTATTTGGTTACGAAGAGGGTGAAGTCGCTGTCGCCACAATCTTTGCCCCGCACGACAGCCGGCGGCGCCGTAAAGCCCTGAGGGTATTTGAAAACACTTTCCAGTTTTACGGACTAAAAGTACTGGAATACCGGAATGTACCGGTAGATCCCACTGTGCTGGGAGAGATTGCACGGGAATCGATGCCATTCATTCTTCACGCAATCATCGAACGCCCGAGACATTGCCGGACCGACAGTTCCTTTGATAAACTTCTCTACACTGCCAAACAGATGACCCGCACAAAGGAGAAAGATGAAGGTATCGTCCGGGAATTCTTCTTCGCATCTCTTTCGGCACGAACGATCGTATATAAGGCGCTGACAAAAGCCGAAGCACTGAAAGATTTTTATCCTGATTTGAAAAATCCGGAATTTAAAACACGTTTTGCGCTTTTTCATCGACGGTTTTCAACCAATACAAAAACCTCGTGGGATAAAACCCAGCCTTTCCGCATTATTGCTCACAATGGTGAGATCAATACCATTACCGGGAACCGGTCATGGGCCATTTCCCGCGAAAAATATCTTGGAGTTCCCAAAGATGAACTGCTTACCCGGAAACAGATCAGTGATTCAGGCAGTTTGAATGAAATGGTTGAGTCACTCACCTACCGAAGCAGTATTCCTTTTGTGGAAGATATCCTGGCGATTATGATACCGCCGGCAACCAGCGAAAACAGTTTTTATAAATTCTGGAGCCGTGCAATGGAACCGTGGGACGGCCCTGCTTTTATTTCCTATTCTGATGGCTCCTCTATTGGCGCCCGCCTCGACCGGAATGGCTTCCGCCCCTGCCGCTGGATGATTACCGATGATCATCTTTATGTAAGCTCCGAAGCAGGATCTTTTATTGTTGATGAGAAACAGGTTACTGCAAAAGGTTCTCTCCAGGCGGGCAACGGAATCAAGATGGATATGAATGTTGGGAAAGTCCGCTTTCGTGACCCAAGCTATTCCCGCGAAAATTATGACGCTGAATTTGAACACCGTCTTGATCCTCTGGTAGAGCAGCCATTATCAGAAACCGACCAGAGCTTTTCGAACCTTCACCTGTTCCGTTATACACGCGAAGACATTGAAAACCTGCTGGTTCCGATGGTTGCAGAGGGTAAAGAACCCATCGGTTCTATGGGTGATACCGCCAGGCCCGCGGTTTTTTCGGATCAGCCCCGCTCATTTTTCGACTATTTTTACCAGAATTTCGCCCAGGTTACCAATCCCCCGCTGGATTATATCCGCGAGAAAATGGTAACGGATCTGTCCATGTACCTGGGTAAACGGCCGAATATTTTTTCACCCAAAGAGCTGATACCACAGTTTCCCGGTTTTGAAACCGAAAGTCCCCTTCTTTCTCTCGGTCAGATGAAAACACTGAGGATGATCAATGATTCAACATCCCGGGTTAAAACCGCTGAATTCGACATGATTTTTACCAAAGAACATGGTACTGTTGGTTTTCAGTCGGCCATCCGGGATATTACAGAACGTGCCATTAAGGCTGTCCAGAAAGGGGCAACTATTCTGGTTATTTCAGACAGAAATGCCACGTTCCGGCAGCCGCCCATTCCGGGGTTGCTGATGCTCCGCTCACTTGTAAATGCTTTAAATCATTCTGGCCTGCGGTTAAATGCATCTATTGTTGTTGATACGGCAGAGGTCCGGAATACACACCATTTTGCCGCACTGGTAGGTTTTGGAGCCACAGCTGTTTGTCCATACCGGGCGCTTGAATTTGCACGGTTCGGTGATCACCGAAAACTTAAAGACCTGACTCCGGACGAGCGTGAACAAAACCTGATTAAAGCATTTAATTCGGGATTGCTGAAGATTATGTCGAAATCCGGAATTTCTGTTGCCCGCAGTTACCAGAGTTCCAAACTCTTCACGGCACTGGGTATTGGTGAAGAAGTTCAAAAAGCTTTCTTCCCCGGCCTGTTCAGCCCTGTCGGTGGTGTTAATATTGATGATATTGTTCAGCAAATCATCGAATATACCGACCAGGCAGAAAGCATGGATGCAGATGGAAAACCCATTCATACATTCCAGTATAAAGAGCACAACCGGGGTGAGAAAGGTGAAAAACACTCCATGACCAATACACGCTCGAAGGTGATTCACAAGCTGGTACGCGACAGCAGCCTGACCCTTCAGGATACCGGCCTCTACAATGAATACCTGAAACTGGGTGAAGAAATCTCACCTGTAAATTTCCGTCACCTTTTTGAATTTCAGTCAGTGGGTGAAGAAAAATCAACTGATGAAGTTGAAGACCGCAAGCACATCCTGAAACGGTTCGGATCAGGGGCCATGAGTTTTGGAGCAATTAGTGCCGAGTCACAACGGGACATTTTCCTGGCCATGAAAGAAATCGGCGGCCGGTGTAACAGTGGTGAAGGCGGAGAAAATCCCTATTATTACTCACTTGGAATCACAGGCTCTGTTAAGCAGGTTGCCAGCGGACGCTTTGGTGTTACCGCGGAATACCTTATTGCCGGTGACGAAGTGCAGATTAAAATTGCCCAGGGTGCAAAACCCGGTGAAGGCGGCCAATTAATGGGTATCAAGGTTAATGAAGATATTGCCTTCGCACGACACAGTGAACCGGGGTTCGATCTCATCTCACCTCCCCCGCTGCATGACATCTACAGTATTGAAGACCTGAAACAGTTAATTTATGAGCTGAAACAGATCAAACCGGATAACAAAGTAAATGTAAAACTGGTTGCCGGTGAAAATATTGGCACCATTGCTGTGGGAGTCGCCAAAGCCGGTGCGGATGTAATCCATATTTCAGGAGGCGACGGAGGTACGGGAGCAGCTACCCTTACTTCTATGAAACATGCAGGACTTCCGTGGGAAATCGGGCTTCTTGAAGTTCACCGGACTCTTTTTGAGCATGGTTTACGGGAGTTTGTAGAACTGCGAACCGATGGCGGACTTCATACAGGGGCCGATATTGTAAGTGCGGCTCTGCTTGGAGCTGAAGGGTTCGATTTCGGAAAGCTTTTACTGATTGCCGAAGGCTGTGTGATGGCTCGTATCTGTGAAAAAAATACCTGTCCTACCGGAATTGCCACGCATGATGACAAGTTCAAAGCCAAATACAAAGGCGATAAAGATCATGTTATCAGAATGCTTGAATTTCTTGCTGAAGATGTCCGCCGCCACCTGGCAAAAATAGGTGCTTCCTCCATCGAAGAAATTATCGGGCGAATCGATCTTTTAAAACTAAAAGACATCCACCAGGACCTGGTTGACAGCAGAAATATCGATTTATCTTACTTTTCCGGGGGTTCACTCCATGCTTATAATGCCAAAGAGAATCCCTTTGCGGAAGCCATCAGTGATTATAACCAGGAAATAGTTTCGGAATGCAAAAATGCTGTTGATAATGAAGAAAAACACAGCTTTTCAACTGAAATTACTACTGACAACAGAGCTGCCCTTGCAACGCTAAGCGGTAATATAGCTCAAAAAATTTCAGCCAAACGAATGGCTGAAATCAGGGAAAAAGGTGAAGCTGTTACCGACCATCACTTTCACGGCTCTTTAGATCTTGAATTTAAAGGCAGTGCCGGCCAGGGATTTGGCGTATTTTTAACAGAAGGATTAAATGTAAAACTCTGGGGCGAAGCGAACGATTCGGTTTGTAAAGCGATGTCGGGTGGTTTTACAGTGATTAATCCATCAAAAGAATCCCTGTTTAATCCTACGGAAAATGCCATTATCGGGAATTGTGCGTTGTATGGTGCTACCGGCGGCAGGCTCTATGTTCATGGACTGGCGGGCGATCGTTTCGCCGTAAGAAACAGCGGGGCAGTTGCTGTAGTCGAAGGCACCGGCCTGCATGCCTGTGAATATATGACCAACGGAACAGTTGCTATTTTAGGTCCTGTTTCAAGTAATGTGGGAGCCGGAATGACCGGAGGTACTCTTTATCTTCGTGAAGACCAGGTTCACCAGGTAAATGATGAATATGTCACTCCTCTTGAACTTGATCCGAATTCGGCACGTGAACTAAAGCAATTGCTTACGGATTATTATAATTACACAAAGAGCACCCGTGCAGCTTCTTTTCTGGCAGACTGGAAAAAACAGAGAAGGCATTTCATTAAACTAATGCCAAACGGTGTTCTTGAAAAGCAGAAAGAAAAAGAGTTGACGGAATCGCCAAAAACCGGTAAGAAAGTGGGTTCATAAGTTCCCGGCTGACGACTTTCAAGACAACATGGTATATCTTTGCCCGAAAAATCAGGGGATTTCCTTTCTACCTGCCAGTGAATAAAAGAAATATACCATGTTTTGAACAACGCTTCCGGGCCTTTCGATTCGTTAGACGGGAAAAGCAACCGTCAGACGAGGGTTCCCGGCTGACGACTTCCAAGACAAACACGGTATATCTTGACCCGAAAAATCAGGGGATTTCCTTTCTACCTGCCAGTGAATAAAAGAAATATACC
>JBBEBD010000042.1:4946-20215 GCA_040882525.1 Balneolaceae bacterium
ATGTTTTAACAACGCTCATGTTTTGAATAAGGCTTCAGGACTTTCGATTCGTCAGACGGAAAAAGCAACCGTCAGACGAGGAGCTGGATGGACTATTTCTTCACAAAAAATGCCACGACTGCCGAGGTAAGCACACCCAGTATAAATGCGCCCAGCATTCCCTGAATTATGTATCCCCCAACTGTGAAATAAGCTTCTGCTTCAGGCCGGCTTAATGCACCCGATTCCACGGAATGTTCTATGGCGTTTTGGAAAAATTCCGGTGTTATTAATGAATGTATCATCCATTGTACTAATGGGTTCAAAAAGGTTACAACCAGAGTAATAATCATTCCACTCAGAAACCCCTGTTTCCAGCTCATGGTACCGCCAAAATCTTTTTTACGTTTTTCAAGCAGGGCAAATACATAAATAGCAATGGCTGGAATGGCAAATATGCTGGTATAAATGGCGTGTTTGTCGATATGTTCATCATGCAGACCTGCTGCCTTTTCAATCATCATCCACACAAGAGTGGCCAGGATGAAAATAAAGGCCCACTTAAATTCTATACTGTATTTTTTCATGGTCAGTTGGTTGTTGGTTTCACAGAAGATGAATTCTGAGTTAATGAGTTCCCCGAAGGGAGCCTTTGGCACGATATAGGAACTGGCTATGGAGCGTCCCCCAAAGGGGGATTTTTGACATCTTATAAGAACTCACATCTTTCTGCGCTTCCGGTGCTGATTATTTATCAGTCAGTGAAGCAACTCCCGGCAGTTCTTTTCCTTCCAGGTATTCCAGGCTGGCCCCTCCACCGGTGGATACATGAGACACCTTTTTTTCCAGGCCCGCTTTTTTGATTGCCGCGGCTGAATCGCCACCGCCGATAATGGTCGTTGCTCCATATCTTGTAGCTTCAGCCAATGCTTCCGCAACGGTAAAAGTTCCTTCAGCAAAATTCGGCATTTCAAAAACTCCCATCGGCCCGTTCCAAAGAACTGTTTGTGCATTTTTGATTTGATTTCCGAAGGAAATAGCTGATTGGGGGCCTATATCTAGCGCCATCCAGCCATCTTCAATTCCATCCTCATCCACCACTTTATGTTCAGCTTCATTGTCAAATTCTTTTGCCACTACCGAGTCCAGCGGAAGCATAAACTTAACTCCCGCTTTTTCAGCTTTTTCCATCAGTTCTTCAGCAAGGTTAACTTTATCATCTTCCACCAGCGAATTTCCAATCGGCAGGCCTTTGGCCTTAAAAAACGTGTAGGTCATTCCGCCCCCGATAATAATGGTATCGACTTTATTCAGCAGGTTATCAATCACTCCGATTTTATCGGATACTTTTGCCCCGCCTAAAATTGCAACAAACGGACGGTTCGGGTTATTCACACTCTCTTCCAGGTAGCGGATTTCTTTCTCAAGCAGGAACCCGGATACAGCGGGTTGTAAATACCGGGTCACACCGGCAACCGAAGCATGAGCACGATGGCTGCTGCCGAATGCATCATTTACAAACAGGTCAGCGTGTGCAGCTAATTTTTTTGCAAATTCAGAATCATTTTTCTTCTCTTCGGGGTGAAAACGAACGTTTTCAAGCAGTATAATTTCACCCTGTCCGGCTTTACTGATGACACTGTCGGCCTTTTCTCCGATACAATCTTCGGCAAAGTGGACCGGTACATCCACAAGAGTCTGCAGGTGATCGGCAACCGGTTTCAGGCTAAGTGCGGGATCAGGCTCTCCGGCAGGACGCCCAAGGTGACTGGTTAAAATTAATTTCGCTCCCTGATCCGTTACGTACCGGATGGAATCCAGGGCCTGTATGATTCGGTTGTCATCGGAAATTTCCCCGTCTTTTACCGGGACATTAAAATCCACTCTCATTAATACAGTTTTTCCATTTAACTCAACATCCTTCAGGGTCAGCTTTGCCATTATTTTCTTTTATTTTTGTGTTAAATTATTTCGGTATAAAAATACATGATCGCCTGCACGTTTGGAAACCGATAATAAAAATATAATGCAAGAGCCGGGTGAATCCTTCCTGTTTTTCTGATTCAATTTGAATATTTTTATTCCATATCATTAACTATTTAACAATCATCGAATGGATTCTGTTTACTTTGATCATGCCGCAACCACCCCGGTTGACGAACGGGTAATGCAGGTAATGCTGCCCTATTTTACCAGCCAGTTTGGAAATGCAAATTCAGCACACCAATTCGGGCGGGATGCGAAAGTAGCTATTGAAGATGCACGGGAACAGATAGCCAGGCTGATCGGTGCTGAGCCTTCAGAAATTATTTTTACAAGCGGCGGCACAGAAAGCGATAATGCCGTTATAAAGGGTATTGTGGATGCGACCCGCAAAACAGAAATTATTACATCTCCTATAGAGCATCATGCAGTCATTCATCCCGCTGAGTCCCTGAAACGTACAGGCGTTACTATTAAATACCTGCAGCCTGATGAAAACGGGGTTATAGACCCCGTCCAGGTAGCAGAAGCCATTTCAGAAAACACAGCGGTGGTCAGCCTGATGCATGTGAATAATGAAATCGGCTCCATCAACCCGATTCAAAAAATTGCCGCTGTCTGCAAAGAAAAGAATGTTCCTTTTCACTCAGATACGGTTCAAAGTTTGGGTAAACTTCCGGTAAATGTGAAAGAATTGGGAGTAAATGCATTAAGTATCAGCGCACATAAAATATACGGGCCGAAAGGAATCGGTGTTCTTTATGTAAAAAACGGAACCCCCTGGATTCCCTGGCTGCAGGGAGGCTCTCAGGAAAGAAGGCGGCGCGGTGGCACATCCAATGTGGCAGGAATTACAGGGCTTGCAAAAGCGCTTGAACTGAGTATTCACGAAATGGAAGGTCATCAAAAACATTTCAAAAACCTGAGATCTGTTGCTATTGAAGGGCTAAAAAAACGATTTGAAGGCCGGTTTTATATCAACGGGCCTGATACAGGCGGAGTGCCGCATATCTTAAATGTTGGCTTTAAAACGGCCGGCGACCAAGGGCTTGACGGTGAAATGCTTCTGCTGAACCTTGACATCGACGGGATCTGCGTTTCCAATGGATCTGCCTGCACTTCAGGTGCGATGGAGCCCTCACATGTGCTGCAGGGAATCGGTATACCCGATGCACATGCCAATTCCAGTATCCGGATAAGTTTTGGTAAAGATAATACTGAAAACGAAGTACTATATTTTCTTGAAAAACTGGATTCGATTCTGGAAAGAATGATGGAAACCGCAACATGAATATCTGTGTGTACTGCGGCTCATCACCCGGAAAACAACCGGGAATTTTAGACCACGCCCGGGCATTCGGAAACCTGATGGCAGAACAAAACCACACCCTGGTTTACGGAGGCTCTTCTCTTGGGGTGATGGGAACCCTGGCCGATTCGGTGATGGCCAAAAACGGAACGGTTATCGGGGTAATTCCTGAAAATTTATTTACAAAAGAAGTAGCTCACCAGGGAATTACAAGACTGATAACCGTACAGGATATGCACGAGAGAAAATCTCAGATGGCAGAACTGGCCGATGCCTTTGTTGCACTTCCCGGAGGATTCGGTACCATGGAAGAGCTATTTGAAATTATTACATGGAACCAGATCGGAATTTTAGAAAAACCAGTTACCATATTAAATACCGACAGGTTCTACGATCACCTTGTGCGGATGATAGATACGGCTGTTGAAACCGGATTCATTAAAAAGGAAAACCGGGAAATTCTTCAGGTTGCTGAAACAGTAGAAGAGTGCATGGAATTGTGCAGGGGGAATGTATAAATACTTATTTTATCTAAAAGGTGCTTTCAAATATCTCCCCTCGAGGGGAGATATTCGACTTCATCGGTTCTGAAGTCGATTTGAGGGGTGTTCCCGGCTATATCAAAGGATGGACACCTCCCGTCCGTCCTGAAAACCACAGGACAGACACCCTCCTCAAGGAGGGATTTCTTCTGGACCTTATATAACTCAATATATAACCCACATTAAAAAACTTATTGTATCTGAAATGGGAGTCTGTATCTTATACCCGAACCGCTTTTTTGAGGCAAAACAACACCTAAACTAATCCAGATATCGTGCCTAAATTATCTATTAACGTTGGTATCATACTTATTTTATTGGGAATTCTTTCCTATTGGTTAACAGGAGCGGCCAGTGCCACTGCATTAATTCCCGCTTTTTTTGGAGTCGTATTCGCAGGACTCGGCTTTTGGGCAAAGAAACAGGAATCCATGAGAAAACATGCCATTCACGCAGCCCTTCTCCTTGCAATTTTGGGCCTTGGTGGTTCTTTCGGCGGACTTTTAGATATGATCGGGGCTATCGGCGGGGCTATGCCGGAACGTCCTGAAGCTGCCATTGCACAGTCACTCATGGCACTGATCTGTATCTTTTTCATCATTGCCGGAGTCCGATCTTTCATTGAGGCTCGTAAATCGGCGAAAGCAGACACCACGTTTGAGAACGGAGAGGATTCATAATACCGGCTGACAAGTTCCCGGCTGACGACTTCCGCTCGTCTGGCGGGTGAACAGCGCTCCGGTGTCGTTTCATTCGTCAGACGGAAAAAAACAACCGTCAGACGAAGCCCGGCTCCTCTCAAATATGGTATTTCTCGAAAAATCAATAAACACAGATTCTACATGAGCATTCACCGGTCGAGGTTAACTTTGATGCATTCTCAAGAAATACCATGTTTCTTCAGACGTCAGCGAGGGTTATTCATTTGAAAAAATATCCTCAATCAGGTGGCCGTATTTTTCCTCGATCACCCGCCGCTTTACTTTTAGCGTAGGTGTAAGCTCACCCGATTCTACCGTAAATTCGGTGGGTATGAGCCTGAAATCCCGGATTTTTTCATGAGAAGCCAGTTCACTGGAGAATGTTTTGATTTCTTTACTGAACAGGCTTTTTACAGATTCCAGCGTGAGCAGCTGTTCAATACCTGAATAGTTTATGCCGTTTGATTTGGCGTGTGCTTCAAGTGCTTCAAAATCGGGCACGATCAGTGCAGCCATAAAGGTTTTTCTTTCTCCCACTACCACAAGCTGATCGATCCACGGGCTGGTTTTGAACAGGTCTTCTATCGGCCCCGGATATATATTTTTTCCGCCTGCATTCACAATCATGTGCTTGATCCGATCGGTAATTTTAAGACGTCCATTTTCAAAACGTCCTATATCACCTGTATGAAGCCATCCGTCTTTATCTATCATTTCATGGGTTGCTTCATCATTATTCCAGTATCCTTTCATGGTATTAGGCCCCCGGTTCAGAATTTCCCCTGGTTCTGAAGTAATATCTGTGGGATAATCTTCACCGCTTACTTTGGCAATAATTTTGTTGTCTTCGAGCCGCTGTATTCCTACTGTAACTCCGTTGATAACCTTCCCGACGGTTCCTATCACTTCTTCACCATAGCGGTTACAGCACATAACCGGTGACGTTTCAGTGAGACCATACCCTTCCAGGATATTCAGTCCGGCGGACATAAAGAAGGTCCCTATTTCCGGCGGCAATGCGGCTCCACCGGATACAAAAAACCGGATTCTGCCCCCGGTTCGTTGTTTCAGTTTATCAAATACAAGCTTGTCTGCTATTTTCTTCTGAAAACTTATAATCCCTCTTTGCCCCTGCCAGTGACGTTTTCCAACAGATAAAGCCCATGCAAAAATTGACTGTTGAATCGCGCTTCCCTCTTTGACACTTTTATTTACAAGGTTATAAATTTTTTCGAACAACCTTGGCACACTTACAACAATGGTTGGCGCCATTTCAACCATATTTTTAGCAACTGTATCCACACTTTCTGCATAGTAAATTTCCGCTCCGCCGGCCATCATTGCATAATAGCCCCCGGTTCTTTCGAACGAGTGGCAGAGAGGTAAAAACGAAAGACAACGGTCATCTTCACTGATATCAATCGCCTCATGAGCCGATTTAACATTACTAACAATGTTCCGGTGGGTAAGCATTGCTCCCTTTGGCTGGCCTGTTGTACCCGATGTATAGATAAGTGTGGATATATCTTCCGGTTTAACTGCCAGTGATCTCTCTTTCAGCATAGCTTCATTTTTTTGTGCGGCTTTTTTCCCGAGGGCAGAAATTGTATCAAATAATTTCACGTAATCTTTTTCAAGATATTCCTGTACCCTGGGCGGATCGTAGGTAACAATTTCCTTCAAATCAGGACAATTATCGAATACGGTTATTGCTTTTTTAAGCTGAATACCTGTCGAAACAAAAAAAAGCTTTGCCCCGGAATCTTTAAGAATATACTCGCACTGACCGGGGGGAAGTGTGGTATACAGAGAAACATTAATGGCACCCGTCATCTGGATAGCAAGATCTGTTACAGCCCATTCATAGCGGTTTTCACTTAATATGGCTACCCTGTCGTCTTTTTCAATTCCACATTCTAAAATATATGACGCTGCCGCGGTTACATCTTCCCTGACCCTGCTCCAGGTGACAGTTGTATAATCTCCATCCGGACCGGGTTTAAAGGCAAAAGCTGTTTTGTCAGAATTTTCATATTTTTGTACCAGGTTCAGATATAAATCCGTAATTGTTTCAAAAGCAACGAGCGTAGGCATATAGTCCGGATAAAGTTATTTTTTGATTCCTGTATAAGATATAATATTAGCTCAATTTTTATAGATTTTAAAAATCTTAAACGCGGCTTCTATAAAATAGACTGTAAAATAACTATATTAACGGCACTGTACGAGACTTCTCAGAATACCAGGTAACCGACCGAGCCGTTCTTTATCTGAATATCTACTGTTCAATTTTTTATAAATTAATTTATTATGGCACATCCGGCCCAGGAAGAAACCATTCAATTAGTAAAAGAAATTTTCAGAACCTACCTGAAGGAAAGAAACCAGCGCCAGACACCGGAGCGTTTTATGGTTCTGGAAGAAATCTACCGTTCAGAAGGGCATTTTGATGCAGATGATATTTTTTTCAATATGAAAAATGCCGGTACCCGTGTCTCTCGTGCCACAGTATATAATACGCTTGATTTGCTGATTGAATGCGGGTTGGTTCAGCGGCAGCAGTTTGGAAAAAACCAGTACTATTATGAGCGGTCGTATGCCTACCAGCAGCACGATCATATGATCTGCAAGGAATGTGGTGTTGTTATAGAATTCTGTGATCCCCGGATCCTTGAAATTCAGAAGCTGATGGAAAAAATTCACGATTTTAATATTGAGGGACACTCTCTTCACCTGTTTGGAACCTGCCGGGATGAAGAAGCCTGCCGGCACCGAAAAAAAAGCGGGAATAAAATTAAATCTCTTTCAAAAAATTAATTCGGCCTCTCAGTCATCGGATGAGTTTTTAATCAAAGCCTGCTATTTTATATTCTTACTCCAAATCCTCGGTGACTCATCCGATGACTCAAATATCAATTCAAATTCAGGTTTAAACGTACACCGTTGTCTCTTTAATAAATTTCCTGGCGGCCCACCGGCTTCCCATCCATCCCATAACAACTGCCAGTACAATGACACCGCCTATCAGGTAATACCATCGCCCGAAAGGCCATGAAAGAATGCCCAGCTGTGGAATGAAATGAGGCACAGCCAAATCAAATAAAAGAAGAATAATAACTGAAGCAACGCTTCCCGCGATCAGCCCCTGCAACACACCTTCTACAAGAAACGGCCTCCGGATGAACCCGTTTGTAGCGCCAACCAGTTTCATGGCACGGATTAAATCCCGTTTAGCATAAATGGTAAGCCTGATCGTGTTAAAGATTAATATCATGGATACGAAAAGGATAAACAGCCCGAGTCCGCCCCCGATGTATGCAAGCATTTCAGACCTGGCCTCAAGGAGCTGGAGCAGGGCCTGGTTAAACCTTACTTCTTCCACGCCCCGGTATTCGGAAATCCGGGTCACAAGGGAATCTATTTGTGTGATTTCAGAATCACTGGCAACAACAACGCGGAAGGAAGCAGGCAGAAAATTCAGATCCGCCAGGGATTCACTACCTATGCCAAAATCCTGCTGAAATATCCTGGAAGCACTGTCCCGGGAAATATATGTCAACCCCGCAACCTGGGGAGATCCTTCCAAAAGGATTTCGATTTCCCGCGTGGTCTGGGTATCAATATCTTCTAAAAACACCTCAACTTCTACCTGCTGGCGCAGTAACTGGGAAACCTCGTAAGCATTATACCCCGCTCTCGATAAAACACCGATCAGGAGAATGGCTACAAAAAGGGAAAAAACAGAAGTAAACGCGGCCAGCCTGGCACGGCTTAATCCGGCAAATCCTTCTTTTAAAATATAACTTAAGCTCATTTCTACTCTAATTTGTAAATAAAACTCTTAGTCCCAGGATAAACCTCCGTTCCGGCATAGGGTAACCGGGTGCTTCAAAGTAGCCTGCCTGCCCCACACGGTCAAGGATATTTTCCCATTTCATCAAAACCATAAACCAGCGGATCCTGGCAGATACGTCGAGGTCTAACCTGTAATATGACGGGTTAATATACTCATTTGTTCCATGCTGCCACCGGTTTATTTCCGGAAGAAATTCAGCTGTCCGAAATGCATTTGGTGAAAGCATCCCGGAAAAACCGGCGGTTACAAACGTTGCCCTGTCAAACAGGTAACTTTTCCAATACAGATGCCCTTTCAGCCATGTACGATCACCTGACAGGCTTAACCTTGCATCTGATTCTGTTGTACCTGTAGGGCTGAATTCTTTATAGACAGCGGAAATTTCCCCTTCTAACATCTCAGAATTCAGCCCAAACCATCCTGTTGCACTCACCTGCGAATATGGAGCAAGATTTATAAAGTTTCCTTCTGTATCAGCAAAATGGCCATTTTCGGTATTCCTGTAGTCTGCCCTCCCCCCGATACTGAAATTACCAAACCCGAATTCAACCAATGCCCCTCCGGTCACTGCCTCTTCATTACGAAGAGCCGGATTTCCCATATAGTCACCGGCCTGCCAGTAGAGCGACTGGATATCAGGCGCACGGGAAAGCAAACCGCCAAATGCTGCCAGGGTGGTATTTGGCAGAGGGTTGACTTCAAGCCTGCCCGATATTTCTGAAGACATGCGGTCATCGTTCCAGGCTGTAAGATTTGCAAAACCATGAAACCGGCTCCAGTTGGTAAATTTCTGAGTGAGGTTCAGATCAAACCGCCCGCCTATCCACTGAGTTTCCTGCAGGTTCTGTTTTTCCGATTCATTTAAATAAAACAATCTTCCGGTACCTCTGAGAGTGGTACCTCTTACCTGTAAGTGCTGGCGGGCGTATAACTCTATCTTTTTGAAGTCCGTTGCCACCGTATCCGCACTATATGAAAGACTCCATTTCTCGGTTTGATAATGCAGGCCAAATTCCGACGAAACATCTTCATATTTGTCATGCCGGTAATGAGCCTGAACATAGATATCACTGCTGGATTGGTTAGAATCGGCTAACGGCTCTGCCGCACTTGCAACAAAACGATTAAACAGAAAAAACTGGGGAGCATCCATTACATAACCGAATGATTCCTGCCTGTCCATGCCATTGTTAATAAAAGCACTTTTAAGCAGCCAGTTATCCGTAAGCTGGTGATACACTCTCGCCACAATCTGCCGGCCCTCCACCCCGCTTCTGGGATATCCTCCGCCATCTCTGCGGTCCCAGAATGAAAGTTCTGCGTTTGTTGCAGGGTTAAAATTACGTGTGGCAGAAAACTCCAGGCTGCGGTAATTAAACTTGCTCTCATCAAAATTCAGATAGGTTCTCGGCTCAGTCAGATAATGATCCCGGAGCCGTGCCTCTGAACGGTATGTTGCACCATATTCCGCTTCATGAAATGATTTTAGTTTATGGATCGGCAGCCGGTTCCAGTCCACATCCCCGGTTAATGATCTTGTGATATCCAGCCCTTCCATTTCCAGTGACAGATGCCGGCTTTCAAAAGAATGCAGGGCCAGGCCATCCATGCGGCCCACAGTTCCGGCACGGTTGGTAATTGCCCCTCTTTTCTGATGAAACCGGTCAAAAAGATTCAGCAGGTTGGTCCATCGAAGCGTGCTGTCGGTTTCTCCAATTTCAAAACCTTCCGGAACGCGGTAATTCCAAACTTCCACAGTATCCGTCAAAACTTCCTGCTGTGTCTGCTGAGAATAGTTTGCCCCTGGGGGGGCTCCCGGCAGTATCGTGTCCGGCCGGGCTGAATCGGGGACTGCCGGCGGGATTGTATCTCGCGGGATGGTATCAGGCACTGCCGGAGGAATGGTATCCTGTGGGATGGTATCAGGCACAGCCGGCGGAATGGTATCCTGAACCATAAATACCGGAGCAGAGGCAGGCGGCAGCACAGGCAGATTATGTTCCTGAACAGACAGCATAAAAACAGTCCAAATGGCAAAAAGAAACATCAGGCAAATTGTGGTTTAAGATGATATGGAAAACTTTCCAAGCCAAGCAGCTGTCTTCGCAGGGTATCTAAGATAACCATCACTGTTCGTTCTTTATTTAGCAGGCGGTCATTGGTAAATACTGTTTTCAAAGCAAAATGTTTGCCCTCTATCCAGAATCCCATCCAAACCGTTCCAACCGGTTTCTGTTTTGTGCCTCCGCCGGGACCCGCGATTCCTGTAGCAGATACCCCAATATCGGCCCCGCATTTTTCAGCAACACCCCTGGCCATCCGGAGAGCAACAATTTTACTCACCGCACCCTGGTATTTTATATCTTCTTCAGGAACATTCAAATGCCGGATTTTCATTTCATTAGAATAGGTAATCAACCCGCCAAGCATATATGCACTGCTTCCGGGAATATCGGTAATTGAATTTGCCAGAAGTCCGCCGGTACAGCTTTCGGCTGTGGCAAGTGTCAGTTTTTTTTCGGCGAGAATATTCCCCACCATTTCAGCAAGACGAAAATCCTTTCCATGGCCATACAGGGAATCACCGGCACGTTTGGAAATAACCTGCTTCAGTTTACCCAGTTTCCGTGCGGCTTCATCACCATCACGGCCCGATGCGCTGATACGTACGGTAACCCCGGCTGTACCGGGCAGGTAAGCCACTGCAACGCCATTGTTTTCAAATTCAACAAGTGAGCCAATCTGATCGCTTAACGTGCTTTCCGGAATACCCGCTGTTTTAAAATACTCGGTTACCATGATTTCTCCGCCGGGAAAGCATTTTACCAGGCGCGGTTTTACCTCTTCCTTCATCAGGTATTTCATTTCATAGGGAACTCCGGGAAGCACGGCAAGATACCGGCCTTCTTTTTGAAACCACATTCCCGGTGCGGTTCCCTGTTTATTGAATAATACCTCGCAGCGGTCCGGCACAAGCGCCTGATCTGCATTGGCCTGGGTAAAAACATACTGCCTTGTCTCAAATATTTTCTTTACATGATGATGAACCCTTTCATCCTGTATCAGTTTACAATCCAAAAGCTCTGCAACAGCTTTTTTGGTGATGTCATCATGCGTAGGGCCCAGGCCGCCCGTAACAATCGTTACATCTGCCGTTTGAAAAGAATGATCCACCTGGTTCTGAATGGCCGTATAATCATCAGGCAGAGTAAAAACCCTCTCTACATAAAAACCGGATTCCGTAAGAATACCCCCCAGCCATGAAGCATTGGTATTGACGGTATCCCCGATCAAAAGTTCGTTTCCAATAGAAATTATATGTGCTTTTCTCATATCATTCTGAAAATAGGGTTTTACCGCTCATTGATGAAATTTTGAAAAACCTTTCTTTTGGTCTAAAAACCAACGACTTTTAACATCTATTGTTGGTCATTAACATTAAGTTTCATCGTGGAAAGATTACCAAACATTCTTAGTACTTTCAGGATGCTGATGGCTCCGGTATTTCTGGTGCTGTTTATTCAGGACGACATTATCTGGAGAGCCCTCAGCCTCGTTGTTTTTACTGTAGCGGCCGTTACGGATTATTTTGATGGTTACTTTGCCCGTATTTACGGCGTGGAAAGTGATTTTGGTATTTTTCTTGATCCTCTTGCCGATAAATTTCTGACCTTTGCAGGTTTTATATGCCTTCCCTTTCTGGATGCGGAGCAGTTCCCCTGGTGGGCAATCATTACAATCATGATACGGGATATAACCATCACGGGATTGCGTATTTTTGCCAGCCGCCGGCAAATTGTTCTGCAAACCCGTTATACAGCAAAGTTAAAAACCGCAATACAAATGGGGTATTTGTACGTTGCCTTGTTATTTGGTTTCCTGCTCCTGATTCCCGGTATGTTTTCTTCAGTTGTGCAGAGCATTTACTCAACCAATATTTTTTACTGGGGCCTGATAGGAGTTACACTGATTACCGTCTATTCCGGGCTGGAATACCTGGTAGTGAACCGACATCTTTTTAAGGTATCTCCTTCCCAATGACACGCCTGAAGATCGGGTTCGGTACATTTTTCGGGACAGGATTATTACCCAAAGCTCCCGGAACCTGGGGCAGCTTTGTATCACTTCCTTTTATCTTTGCCGCTTCTTTTTGCTTCCCTGAATACGGCATTTTTGTATTTATTTTTGCAGCCTGCCTGCTCTCCGTATGGTCTGCACCGGCCGCTGTTGAAAAATACGGGCCGGACCCGCCTCAATTTGTTATGGATGAGTGTGCCGGCCAGGCAGTTGTTTTTCTCCTTTCCGGATTTTACACCATTTCCTTAACAGAGTTCTATACTCTGGCTGCCGGATTTATACTTTTCCGTGTTTTCGATATTCTGAAACCGCTGGGTATAGACTACATTCAGAAATTGCCCGGAAAATTTGGTATATTGGCTGATGATTTACTTGCCGGTTTCTACGCGTTGGTCTGCCTGGAACTCCTCAAACGCATCCCGGCCTTTTTATAATAAAGTTCAAAATAATAATACAGGCGTAATGGGTGTTAACTACCTTACGTTTGCAGATTCTAAGGAGATGAGAAAAGACTCATCATCTCAGGGATAAAGAGTTATGATTGATACAAAAAATACCAAAATGATTATTAATGACGCTTATGCCAGAGAGCTGGCTCAATCTCTGCTGGAGATTAATGCCGTTGTACTTCGCCCCAATGAACCCTTCAAATGGTCTTCAGGCTGGAATTCACCCATTTATTGCGATAACCGGCTTACACTGCGTTACCCGGAAATCCGCGAGCGTATTGCCAAACATTTTACAGAACATATTGCTGCCAATTTTCAGTCGGTAGATGTCATTACCGGAACCGCAACAGCCGGTATTCCGCATGCGGCATGGGTGGCACAAAAACTGAATAAGCCCCTCGCCTATGTACGTGCGAAAGCCAAAGCATACGGGCTGGGCAACCAGATTGAAGGGGGTGTGGACAAAGGCCAGTCAACGCTGGTTATTGAAGATTTAATTTCAACAGGCGGATCAGCTATTTCCGTGATCGAGGCCCTGCGGTTTATCGGGGCCGATGTAAAAGCTGTACTCAGTATTTTCACGTATGGTTTTGATACAGCGAACCAGCAGTTTGAAAAATTAAAAATACCGGTTTACTGCCTCACTGACTATACAACACTTATTGAAGTAGCCCTTGAAATGGGCAAAATAAATGAGCAGGACCTTGAACTGCTGAACAAATGGAGAGAACATCCTTCAACATGGCCAAAATAGATTATTCACCCGGTTTACCTGAATTCGCCGCTGCAGCAACAGCCGTTGCCCTTACCACCGGCCGGAAACTCAGCCGGAATTTCCGGTATTACCGGAACCGTTCTGAAAATGTCATTCACCGGGATGAGCTGGTTGCGTTGTGCCGGTCTATAAGGCAGGATGCCTTCGGGCTTCAGAATATGATAATGAATGAAAATGATGAAAAATCTCCATTCCTGGTTTCTGTCTCCGGACTGATTTATGATCAGCTTGAAGAATTGCACCGGAAACTACTGTTTTTTGAGGCCGGCTCCATTTCAGAAATCATTCCTCTTATTGATGACCAGCGCCGGTTCTGGCAACGGCTCACTCAGCCGGATTTTTATTCGGAAACACTTCTTCATGAACTGGAATATAACATTCCGTGTAACCTGGAAATCATTGAACAACAGGTTCAAAAATTGCCCGTGCATGTAAAAGGGTAGGTGCCGTATATTAACATGGAGTTCATGAAAAGATTTGAAATTATAATGCCGTCATTCCGGCCCCCGCGCCGCTCAGATTTACCGCGGCGGCGAAATCTCCTTTCTTTTTCAACGGTTGGAGATTCCGGAACGAGCCTGCCTGACGGCAAGGCAGGCCCGGAAAGACCGATTTCAGTTATCTGACCTTTATCCCGAACTCACACATCACTTTACTTTTTTGATCATTCTCTAAAACTATTTTTATATGAAAAATCCGTTACTTCTTTTCCCATTCATTTTACTTTTTACCGGCTGCATCAACTCTACCGAAAACAGGTATGATGACACCGCTGATCTGGCATTTCTTGAAGAAAATGCTCAGCGCGACGGTGTAACCGTTACCGACAGCGGGCTTCAGTACCGGGTCATTGAAGAAGGTGAGGGAGACAGTCCCACGGCAGAAAGCGTTGTATTTACAGATTATGTTATACGGTTAGTAAATGATGAAAGTGCTGAACAATCTGAATTCTTCCGCCTGGACCAGGTGTTTGAAGGCCTTTCCGAAGGGCTTCAGCTGATGAGTACAGGAGCCGTATACGAGCTTGTACTTCCCACGGAACTTGTAAATAATGACGGCAGGGTCGTCATTTATGAAATTGAACTTACATCATTTCTGATGGACCCCGATGAATTCCTGGAACAAAACGCACAGGAAGAAGGGGTTGAAGTTACCGACAGCGGGCTTCAGTATCGCGTTATTGAGGAAGGAGATGGTGATCAGCCGGGCCCCGGCAGTACAGTTAGGGTTCATTATAAAGGCAGCTTTACGAACGGCGAGGTGTTCGATGAGTCAGGATCCAATCCCGCACAGTTCAGTGTTGCAGGGGTTATTGATGGATTCGGTGAAGGACTGCAATTGATGCAGGAAGGTGCTACATATGAACTCTTTGTGCCGGCAGACCTTGGCTACGGTGAAGACAGGCCATCCCTGGGGAATGTTCTTATATTTGAGGTAGAACTGGTTGAGGTGCTTTAACAGGCTCCAAAAAAATCCCCCTGTTAACATTCTGAAGCGTTCGTTATTTTAAAGTATTCGCGAGTTTTTTTTAAAGAGGTAAACTATGAGCAACAAAAATTTTTACATAGAAACCTACGGCTGCCAGATGAATTTTGCCG
>JBBEBD010000043.1:0-20030 GCA_040882525.1 Balneolaceae bacterium
GTAAAAACAACAATTAATTAAATAAATTTGTATCATAATTTTCTCACAGCCTCTCAAGGGGAGACTTTTCTCATCTACTAATTCTCATACCCCTCCTCTATAAACTCTATACGTCCGGCTACTTCTTCCCATTTCGACAGATTATCAGCGAGTTTTGTTTTATTGGATTCATACTCCAGGGATACTTCCTTTACTTTTTCCGGGTCATCATAAAACGTCTCGTCCGCCATCAGGATCTCAATTTCCTGTTTTCGTTCTTCAAGCTGTTCAATTTCCTGTTCAATTTTTTCAAGACGGTTTTTCAGCGGGTTGATTTTTTTTGATAAGGCATTTCTTTTTTCAGCTTCCAGCCGCCGTTCCTCTTTACGGCTTAAACCGTTTTCTTTTGATTTCTCACTGTTTTTAACCTCCTCTGCATCATTCTCCAGTGCTTTTTTGTCAAGGTAATAACTAACATTACCAAGCCAGGTTTTTATTCGTCCGGGCTGGATTTCAAGCGTTTTGTTCACAACAGGGTCAAGAAAATCCCGGTCGTGCGATACGATCATCAGGGTGCCTTCAAACTGTTGTAACGCCTGCTGAAGTATGTTTTTCGACTGCATATCCAGGTGGTTGGTAGGCTCATCAAAAATGAGAAAATTACCGGAATTCAGAAGCATTTTTGCCAGTGCCACCCGGCTTTTTTCACCGCCCGAAAGTACACCAACTTTTTTAAACACATCATCACCAACAAATAGAAAAGATCCTAGAATGGTTCGAAGCCGCGTTTCCGACTCATGGGAACCGGCAAGTTTCATTTCATCCAGCGGAGTATTTTTAGGATTTAATTCATCCGCCTGGTGCTGTGCAAAATATCCCGGGGTTACATTATATCCCACTTCTCGTTTGCCGGAGGTTACGGGTTCAAGTCCCGCAAGGATTCTTATCAGGGTTGATTTACCAGCCCCGTTCGGGCCCACAACAGCAATCTTATCGCCCCGTTCCACTTCATAATCGATCCCGTTGAATACTGTATTATCTCCGTACTTTTTTACCACATCCTTCAGCGCCAGCACCACTTGTCCGGCCCTGGCTGGTTTTGGAAACCGAAATGAAATTTCAGACTGTTCGTCTTCCAGCTCAATCATTTCCATTTTTTCCATCTGTTTGACCCGGCTCTGAACCTGTTTGGCTTTAGACGCTTTATACCGGAACCGGTCAATAAACTCCTGCGTCTCTTTCATCACTTTTTGCTGATTCTGATACTGCTTCTTCAGCAGCTCCATTTCTTCTGCATGTTTCTTTTCATAAAAAGAATAATTGCCCGCGTAATCAGACAATTCCCCAAGCCGGAGCGCCAGGGTACGGTTGGTCACCGTATCCAGGAAAGCCCGGTCGTGAGACACAATTACAACAGCACCATCGTATGATTTAAGAAAAGTTTCAATCCACTGCAGCGATTCAATATCAAGATGATTTGTTGGCTCATCCAGCAGCAGGTATGTAGGTTTTACAAGCAGGAGTTTTGCCAGTGCAATTCTCATCAGCCAGCCCCCGCTGAATTCGGTAGTAGAACGCGAAAAATCCTTTTCACTGAAACCCAGGCCATCCAGTACTTTTTCTATATCGGCCTGAAGAGTGTAAGAGCCGGAATGTTCCAGCTGATGCTGTACTTTTCCAAACCTTTCAATAGCATTTTTATGTTCAGATGAGCCGGGTTCAAGGTTTTCAAGTTTCGACTGAATGGTGGTCAGTTCATCCTCAAGAGCCAGTATTTCCTCAAATGCCTGTTCTACTTCCTGGTAAACCGTCAGGGAAGGATCAGGATCCACACCATCCTGAGGCAGATAACCCACGGTTGCTTCATTGCTCATTTTAACAGACCCGGAATCAGCCTGCTGTTCACCCGCTATTATTTTTAGAAGGGTTGATTTGCCGGCACCATTCGGGCCCACCAGTCCAATACGTTCACCGGGATTGATGATAGTTGTTATGCCATCGAAGAGAGGCCTGTCGCCAAAAAATAATGTAATGTCGTCAAGATGAAGCAATGAGTGTAATTTAGGAAGTTAAAAAATTCAAGTCTATTTTATTCGAAACTGATCCGGATCCGGTGTTTTTTTCTACATTAGAAGATTTATCTTAGAGATATCAAAATTCAGAAAATGTATTACTGCCTGAAAATACCAATGATCTGTTCTACATAAAAAATAAGGAATGTATTTTTCAAAAAGATTTTTTCCGCTGCTTGTTCTTGTTGTTTTATCCGTTTCCTGCCAGCAGGAACTACAACAACCTTCTTTTGAGTACGTAACCGGTAATCCGGCCGATTCAGGAACCCGTTATCCTAACCTGTACCAGGATGATACCGGTACCACTTTTATGAGCTGGTTTCTTAAAATTGATGAGACGATCTATGCTGTTCAATATTCAGCTTATATAAATGGGGCCTGGACTGAGCCGCAGGCTATGAATATCAGCCAGGATTATTTTGTAAACTGGGCTGATTTTCCATCTGTTGTAGGGATGAACGGAGAGGTTGTTGCCGGCCATTGGCTTAAAAAAATTAATGGCGGCACATATGCTTATAACGTGAACATTGCTTTTCCCGGAGAACAGCCCCGCCGCTGGACCGAATCTGTGACACCCCACACAGACGGTACACCTACCGAACACGGATTTGTTTCCCTGGAACCGATTGATGAAGAAACGGTACTTGCCATCTGGCTTGATGGAAGAAATACCGATGGAAGAGATCATTCCGATTACAGTAACATGGATCAGGCGATGACCCTGCGGTCGGCGGAGATATCAAGATCCGGTGAAATTTCCCGTGAACGGGTTATTGACAGTGCCGTCTGCGATTGCTGCCAGACCGATCTGGTCCGGACAGAGGGAGGTTTTATAGTTGTGTACAGAAACCGTACGGAAGGTGAAACCCGTGATATTTACAGCGCGAGGTATGATCCTGAAAACGGGGAATGGAGCGAACCGGCTGCCGTTTCTGATGATGGATGGGAAATTATGGCCTGCCCAGTCAATGGACCGCGTATTGCCGTCAATGGAAACCAGGTTGCTGCGGCATGGTTTACTATGGCTGATGATGAACCCAAAGTGTTAATGGCTGTTTCAGAAGATGGCGGACGAACTTTTGGCGAGGCTGTACAGGTTGCCGGTGAAACATCTATCGGAAGGGTGGATATTACTGCCGGAGATGAGAAATCCTTTTTTGTAAGCTGGATGCAGCAGAGGGAAGAAAACGGATATATTATGCTGAGAGAAATAAAAACCAACGAAGGCCCCGCACAGCCGGTCCGGGTTGGCATGACTTCTTCTTCCAGAAGCAGCGGCTTTCCAAGGATGGTAACAACAGATCAGGGGGTATTGCTTGCATGGACTCAAACCGAACCTATATACCGAATCAGAACGGCACTTGTACCTGTTGAGTAAAAAGATCGCAAATCGAACCTCGCATATCTCACGTCTCAAATCGGTTGATATGCGATTGCCGATTTAGCGATTTGTGATTTTCGATCTATTGAAGGTTTAGAGTATCGGGCAGGCCCCGCAAGGGATGCCTTTGGCACTGCCCGATGTACTGTTTTTGTAAATCACCATTTCATCACTTGCCAATTGGAAATGAACTGCTATCTTCAGAGGGAAATCAAAAATAAATTATCTGTAATGACCCGTTTTTTAACAAATCAAATAAATCTGCTTCTGCTGATAGCTATCCTGGTATCCGGATGCAGTACACTTTCCGCTCAGTCCGAGAATTATCGCGAACAGGCAATACAAATTCTGGAAGTAGTGCCATTGATCGATGGACATAATGACGTACCGTGGCAATACCGGAACAGGGCAGGGTATAAGTTTTCAGAACTCGATTTTATGAATACTATGGAGCTCGACAGGCCGATGCATACCGATATTCCCCGGCTTCGGGAAGGGCGCCTGGGCGGCCAGTTCTGGTCGGTATATGTTCCTGCAAATTTGAGGGAGAGTGAAGCCGTTCAGGCTACTATGGAACAAATTGACTTTGTGTACAGAATGATTGATTTATTTCCGGATCATTTCGGACTGGCACTTACCGCTGATGATGTGGAACGGGTATTTGCCGATGGCAAAATAGCATCTCTGATCGGAATGGAAGGCGGGCACTCCATCGGGAATTCTCTTGCGGCATTGCGACAGTTTTATGCCCTGGGTGCCCGTTATATGACAATCACTCACAGCCGTACTCTCGACTGGGCAGACGCAGCCGGGGATACTCCTGTTCATGACGGGCTCTCCGGTTTCGGGGAGGAAGTGGTACGGGAAATGAACTGGCTGGGCATGCTGGTTGATCTTTCTCATGTTACCCCGGAAACAATGAAAGATGCGATTGAGATTTCAGAAGCCCCGGTAATCTTTTCTCATTCCTCAGCCAGGGGGATTAATAATCATCCCCGAAATGTTCCGGATGATGTTCTTGAGCTGGTCAGGGAAAATAATGGAGTTGTGATGGTCACCTATGTTCCCAGTTTTATTTCAGAGGAACTGCGAAGACATTTAGCGGAACGCAGTGCTTACATGGCTGAATTAAATAGCCTCTATCCGGGACAGCCCGATACCATCAGTGATTTGATGGACGAGTGGGAAGAGGAGAACGAAGCCCCGGAATCTACACTTGAGCAGGTTGCCGATCATATTGACCATATCCGGGATGTAGCGGGAATCGACCATATTGGAATCGGTGCCGATTACGACGGGATTGCCAGTGTGCCTGAAGGACTGGAAGATGTATCCACATATCCGGATCTGTTTGCGGAACTCCTCCGGAGAGGATACAGCGAAGATGATCTCAGAAAGATTGCAGGCCTGAATGTACTTCGGGTAATGCGTGATATGGAAGAAGTTTCACACCGGCTTCGGTCCGAACGCGGCCCCTCCGAAACACTAATTGATGATTTTGAATAAAATGGTAGGGCGGGATGCTTCCCGCCTTTTTTTTAGATATCCGATTGCTGATTTAGCGATATCAGATTTCCGATCTGATGTACATGTACCACGGGCAGCGCCAAAGGCATCCCTGTGGGGCCTGCCCGTGCGGGAAAGGTTTTGAAAAAGATGTGATCGTGGTGTATGCCGGATGCCTCGCATATCTCACATCTCAAATCGGTTGATGCACGATTGGCGATTTAGCGATATTCGATTTTTGATCTGTCTAACAAATCACCATTCTACATCACTATCTCATCCGAATACACAGCGGCAGCGCGTTCCCGTAAATTATAGTCGCTGCTCATTACCTGTCCGTAGGCGCCACAGCTCCGGATAGCCACCAGGTCACCCCGTTCCATTTCCGGCAGGGTGATACCGGTCCGGAAGGTATCTGACGACTCACAAATAGGGCCTGCGACATCGTAAGTTTTGGGTTCTTTATTACTTGTCAAGACATCAATGTGGTGTTTTGCCTGGTAAAGTGCGGGGCGGATAAGTTCCGTCATACCGGCATCAATAATCGCGAAATGAGTACTGATTCCTTCTTTGATAAAAAGTACCTGTGAAATCAGGCTGCCGCTTTGGCCGATGATGCTTCGTCCCAATTCGAAATGAAGTTCCTGTCCTTCTTCCAGGTGAAGAAGTTCATCAAAAATACCAAAAAAGGTTTTGAAATCAGGTACGGCATTTTTATCCGGATTGTTGTAATCAATACCCAACCCGCCCCCGACATTAATATGGTGTATTGGTATATTTTTCTCTTTGAACTGGTCCCGGACAACGTTTACCTTTTTGCAAAGATTTCTGAACGAATCGAGATCTTCAATCTGAGAACCAATATGAAAATGGATACCGGTCAGTTCCACATGATCCAGGTTTGGAAGCATTTCAAAAAGAGCAGGAAGTTCAGATGGGTTTACCCCGAATTTATTTTCATTCAGCCCGGTGGTAATATACTTGTGCGTATTTGCGGCTACATTCGGGTTCAGACGGATAGATATACGCGCTTTTTTCCCTTCCTGTTTTGCAAGGGTGTTTAATACCTCTACTTCCTGGAGTGATTCGCAGTTGAAGGAAAAAATGTTATGGCGAAGCCCTGTAAGAATTTCCTCATCCGTTTTACCCACCCCGGCAAAAGCAATCTGGTCCGGATCAAAACCGGATTCAATGGCCCGTTCAACTTCTTTTCCGCTCACACAGTCAATCCCAAGGCCGGCACGCCGGATGATGTCAAGGATTTTCAGGTTAAAGTTTGCTTTAACAGCATAATGAATATGATATCCTTTTGATAAACCATGCTCTTTAACACTGTTTAAAGTTTTCTTTAGAAGCTCAAGGTCATAGAAATAAAAAGGGGTTTTTAGCTTCCTGAAGTGGCTGATTTGTGTTTGGGTAAACATTCTTAATATTCATTTTTTGGAATCAGGAAGAATACGGATTTATGCGGAAAATTGTGAAGGGTTATTATAGTACCACGGGCAGATTTCCGATCGGTCTCTTTAAAAAGATCGCAAATCGAACCTCGCATATCTCACGTCAGAATCGGTTGATATGCGACTGGAGATTTAACGATATCAGATTTCCGATCTGCCTGTTCAAAAAGATCGGATACCGAACCTCGCATACCTCACATCTCAAATCGGGTGATATGCGATTGGAGATTTCGCGATATCAGATTTCCGATCTGCCTGTTCAAAAAGATCTCAAATCGAACCTCGCATATCTCACGTCTCAAATCGGTTGATATGCGATTGGCGGTTTAACGATATCAGATTTCCGATGTGCCTCTTTAAAAAGATCGAAAATCGAGTCTCGCATATTTCTCGTCTGACATCGGTTGATATGCGACTGGAGATTTCGCGATATCAGATTTCCGATCTGCCTGTTCAAAAAGATCTCAAATCGAACCTCGCATATCTCACATCTCAAATCGGTTGATATCAGATTTTCGATCTGTCACAGGTATATGCCTACTCCCGTCCGTACAATTCAATTCCCGCTTCTTCATATACATCTCCGGGAAGCCAGAAAGGAGCTTCTTCGCGGTTTGCTACTTTTATAACCGCAAGAACATAAGAACGGATATATGAAGTTACATAATCGTAGTTTATGGTGTCTGGCTCATCAGTAACTCTGTGGTAATAGTAATTGATCTCATCATCAAAAGCGGTAAATCCCATACTGTAAGTTGGCGAGGGAATTCCCTGCTGTGCAAAATTCACATTGTCCGACCGGTCGAACAGATTTTGTTCGGGAGCGGGATCACCAATGGCTTCCAGCCCGAAAGCTTCTGCCGCCGAGGTGAGTTCATCACTCGCACCGGTTCGTTCCAGCCCGATTACGGTTACTTTGGTTGTGTCATTATACCCGGCGCCGTCAATATTCAGATTATAAACGATTTTATTGAGCGGTACCTGTGGATTTTCGGCAAACCAGCCACTTCCCAGAAGCCCCTTTTCTTCAGCCGTCCATGCGGCAATCAGGATGGACCTTCGTGGTGGATGTTGGGCAAGGTATCTGGCAGCCTGCATAATGGCAGAGATTCCCACTGCATTATCCCTTGCACCGTTAAAAATATAATTACCGTCTTCGCGGTTTTTTGCCACACCTGTGTGGTCGTAATGGGCCGACAAGAGGATAATCTCTTCTTTAAGGTCCGGATCGGCACCTTCCACAAAACCCAGAACATTCCGGCTTGTGAAATGGCGGCTGTCTGGCCCCTCAATGGTTATTTCTGCAGACTTCCCATCTATTTGGTTAACCGGGATAGGTTTTTGCATTGCATTAAACCAGATATGTGGTATAGATGTTTTTTCCGGGCCATACGGATCCAGGGTCACCGATTCGTTACTTGCATAATTCACAAGGACCCGCCAGGAATATTGCCGGTTCACATACAGTTCAACCAGTCCGGCGGCACCCGCCCCGGAAAGTGCCTCAATCTTTTTACGCGATGCAGAGATGAATTGGCCGGGGGTACTCTGCCCGGGAAAGCCCACACTTGTGATAACAATTTTACCTTCAACATCATGTTCTGTAATCTCCTCCGGTGTTGCATACTGCAGGTAAAGTGCCGGAGCCTGAACTGTGCCGGAAGGTTTATTCATGCTGATAATATCATCATGTAATGTGTAAACAGAATCATCCAGCACAAATCTCGCCTGTTCAGCCGGTCGATGCAGCCTCAGCGGTACATCCTGAAAATATGACTCCTGGCCTGGGATCAGACCGATTCCGTTTGCACGAAACCAGGTGGCGATATACCGGGCGGCTACATCCAGTTCGTGAGTGCCGGTATCACGGCCCCGAAGTTCATCTGAAGCAAGAAAATAGATATTCATTTCAGCATCTGTTTGGGTTACTTCAGTCTTGATTTGCTCAATGTCAGCCTGCCGGGAAAAAGAGGGTGCAGCAATCCCTGTAAAAGCAATGAAGAAAAAAAAGGAAATAATAGGTTTCATAATAATCAACTGTGAGATGCTGTCCCGGTTGGATCATCAAATTGCCTTAATGATTTCCAACACAATCAACCGAAAACAAACTGGTGTTTACCTTTTATTTTAAAAAGTTCAGGGTGAATATATTAAGAAAAAGAAGCAAAAGGAGTACATAAAATGGAAGGAGGTTTGATAGTTTTTTACAGATGTATAACGTATCCTGCCATGAAAAATAACAGTTAGTCATTTATACAGATATTATGAACGAAAGGTTTGAAATATCGTTGCCTTTTTCAGACCCCGTGCTGATTTTTGCCCTGGTAATGCTCATCATTCTGTTAGCCCCAATCATTTTCAGGAAGCTTAAAATTCCGGGAATAGTGGGATTAATTTTATCAGGTACCATTGCAGGCCCGAGTATTCTGGGTTTGCTGGAGAGAGATTTTACGATTGAACTTCTGGGAACGGTCGGGCTTCTTTACCTGATGTTTATGGCCGGTCTGTCCATTGACTTAAACCGGTTTGAAAAGTTAAGAAACCGGAGTATAGGCTTTGGAACACTCTCTTTTTTACTTCCCGCTGCCGGTGCGATTTGGATAGGAACAAGCTTCCTTGATTTTACTCTGGCCACCTCCTTTCTGGCAGGTTCGATTGTAGGTTCGCACACATTGCTTGCTTACCCGATTGTAGAACGGCTTGGCATCACAAAAAATACAGCAGTAACTATGTCGATGGGTGGAACACTGGTAACAGATTCGCTTTCACTGGGAATTCTGGCTATTGTTGCGGGTTCGGCAGGGGGCAGCCAGGGAGCCGGTTACTGGCTTGGATTTTCTACCTCAATTATCATTTTTCTTGCAGCTGCTGTTTTGATACTTCCGAGACTGGGGCGCTGGTTTTTCAGAAATATGGAGTACCAGAATAATACAGATTTTGTATTTATGGTGGCTGTTCTGTTTGTAACCTCATACCTGGCCGAACTTGCCGGCCTTGCTTCTATTATCGGCGCTTTTATTGCCGGCCTGCTTTTAAACCGGCTGGTTCCTGAAAGCAGTACATTAATGAGTCGTATCCAGTTTGTAGGGAACGCTCTGTTTATTCCCTTTTTCCTCATCTCCGTGGGGATGCTGGTTGATGTACAGGTTTTGGCAAGCCTTAATGTATGGATGATGGCACTTATTTTTACAGCCCTGGTCATGGCAGGTAAAGGCCTGGCGAGTTACCTTATCAGTCTTGGATTTTCTTACACGAAAGAAGAAGGTTATGTAGTTTACGGGCTTACCATACCACAGTCTGCCGCCACACTTGCCGTTACTTTACTGGCATACGACCTGGGGTTTTTTGACCAAACAACAGTGAATGCAGTAGTGATTATGATCCTTCTGACCTGTCTTGCCGGTCCGTGGCTGGTTGAGAAATACGGACGTGTTGTAGCCATTCAGGAAGATGAAAAACCTTTTGAAGCAAGCGACGCCCCACAAAGAATTCTTGTACCCCTTGCTAACCCGGAAACATCTGACGCACTGATGGATATTGCATTTATGGTTCGGGATGAAAAATCTGACCAGCCTGTTTTTCCGCTCACGGTTGCCCGCGATGGGAAAAATGTAGATAGCCAGGTTGCAGGTGGTGAGAAAATGCTCAGCCATGCAGTTATACATGCCGCAGCGGCTGAAGTACCGGTACGGCCAATGACTCGGGTGGATTTTAATGTGGCAAAAGGAATTTCACGTGCAGTTAGTGAAAGGCTGATATCAAATGTCATTATTGGCTGGAATGGTGAAGTATCGGCCCGGCGGCGGATTTTCGGAACCATTTTAGACCAGTTACTGCAGGATATTGATGAAATGGTGATGGTTTGTAAACTGGAAAAACCAGTGAATACGTTTCAAAGAGTCATAGTAGCCATACCGCCTTTTGCTTCTCTTGAAATGGGTTTTTCCGGGGTTATTCGTTCTGTTAAACTTCTGGCTGAACAGTCGGGAGGCGAGCTGCTTATTGTGACCTCGGATGCCCGCTCGGCTATTGTAAGGGAAAGAATTGAAAAGGTTAAACCGGACCTCGATATTATTTATCACAAAATTGATTTGTGGTCTGATATCCCAAAATGGCTGGAAAATCATAATGAAGAAAATGACCTTTTTGTACTGGTTAGTGCCCGGGAGGGTTCTTTGTCATGGCGCCCGGGGCTGAATCGCCTGCCCCGTGTAATTGCACAGCGATACTCCGGCTTGAGTTTTATTACGGTTTATCCTTCAGAAGTGGAAATTAAAACACAGGCGGAAAATCAAAGCCGTACAGGAGAAATTCTGTACAAAGAAAAAATTAAGGTAGGCCTGGATGGTGGCAGCCTTCAGGATGATCTGAGTGAAATTCTTGCTGTTGACGGCCTTCTTGATAAAAAAAATAAAGAAAAACTGATCCGGCGCCTGCTGAAAAACTCAGTTGATTATGCCAGGGAAATGATGTCTGGAGCGGTTCTGCTGGAATCGCACACATCACACATTTCAAACCAGATGCTGTATATAGGTGTAGATAAAAAAGGAATAAAAATACCCCAAACGTCAAACCAGGCTCATGTTATATTTATTTTATTGAGCCCTAAAGAAATGAGCACGGATGAACATCTTCAGGCTCTCAACACCATTTCTAAATTTATCAAACCAGGAGAAAATCTGGATAAAATAAAACAGGCGAAATCATCAGATGAAGTTTACAATCTCCTGGTCAGGTCTTGACACACAGCCATTTCTAAAGAACAGGCTGAACAAATGTTATTTTGTTCTCTGATTATTTTACCAGTGTATTTTTACGCATATGTTATATTTTACAGCCCCGGTTATTCTGCCGCCCCGGAAAATTTTTTGAAGCTAATTTGAGCGAATAAAACTATTTATGGATATTTTTTCTGCTGCCTCACATCATGATATTCTTCTGCTGGTTATTCAAATAGCTGTTCTTCTGCTGGCTGCCCGTGGATTAGGAGAGATCGTTACCCGTTTGGGTCAGCCTTCTGTTATTGGTGAAATATTGGCGGGGATATTGCTCGGTCCATCGTTATTATCAGGTGCGTTTCCGGCTATTGGAGAATATATCATTCCACAATCCGATATACAGGGTTATCTCCTGGAAGTTATTAGTCTCCTTGGGGCGATGTTTTTACTGCTGATTACGGGACTTGAGACAGACATTAAACTGATCAGGAGACATGCAAAAACGGCTATTAGTGTTTCTTTAGGCGGTGTCTTTTTTACTTTTCTGACAGGGTTTTTCCTAGGCCAGAATTTACCTGATTTTCTGCTTGCCGATACCGACGAACGGCTGGTATTTTCACTGTTTGTAGCCACGGCAATGTCGATCTCTGCAATTCCGGTAATTGCGAAAGTTCTGATGGATATGAATCTGATGAGGCGTGATATCGGGCAGACCATTCTTGCCGCTGGTATGAGTGATGACACGATCGGGTGGATTTTACTATCGGTTGTAGCGGGTATTGCTGCCGGAGATGCCGTAACTACAGGAACTGTTCTTACAACCATTGGCAGTGTACTCGCTTTTATGGTATTTAGTTTTACGATCGGCCGGTGGATGGTCCGGAAACTGCTGACGTATGTTCAGGATGAAGTGGCAAGTACAGACCGGCTGCTCTCACTTGTAGTCATCCTGATGTTTGCATGGGGAGCCATAACCCAGGCACTGAATCTTGAAGCTATTCTTGGTGCATTTGTTATGGGAATACTGTTTGGCACTATGCCTCGCCTGCCTGATGATGTTCACCGAAAACTGGAAAGCATCGGCCTGGCAATATTTGCCCCGATATTTTTTGCTGTGGCTGGTTTAAAAGTAAATATTATCAATCTTTTTGAACCCACTTTGATTGTTATCACACTTATTGTGATTGCCATTGCCACAATAGGAAAAATTGTGGGTACCTATTTTGGAGCCCGTGTAATTGGGCGTAAAGATCACTGGACCTCACTGAGTTTCGGGGCCGGGCTGAATGCCAGGGGAGCGATGGAAATTATTATAGCCACAATTGGTTTACGGCTGGGGATTTTAACCCAGGACATGTTCTCGATCATTGTGGTGATGGCAATGGCCACTTCCCTGATGGCACCCTCTGCACTAAAATGGGTGCTTCAGCGTGTGAAGGTCGGGAGAGAAGAGGAAGAGCGACTGAAAAAAGAAGAACTGGAAGCCGATAGTATAATCTCCGGTATCCACAGGGTGTTGCTGCCTGTGCGGCGGAGGGAGCCTGTGTCGGAAAGTATTTCTACTCAGTCTATAGAAGCACAAATATTAGCTCTGTTAGGAGAAAAAAATAAACTTTCCATAACACTGATGACGGTAGCAAAAGAAAAAAAGAAGCAGGAATGTGAGGAGTACCTGAATAAGCTGGGGGAACTGTTTAAAGAAGTGGAAATAACCACCAAAGTGGTGGAAGGTAATAACCCGGCAAACCTGATACTGGATGAAGCTCAGAAAGATTATGATCTTCTGATTTTAGGGGCTACTGAAAAAGTAGCCGAACGTAAGCATCTTTTCAGCCCGTTTATTGACTATGTGGTACGTATGGCTCCTTGTTCAACGATGGTAGTACAACCCGGTAAAACCCAGGTAGAATGGAATCCGAAACGAATTTTAGTACCCACCAATGGTACGGCCGCATCAAAAAATGCAGCAGAACTTGGGTTTTCCCTGGCCCAGGGAGATCGGGGTACAGAGGTTACCGGAATACATGCTTTAATTGAAGATCGCTCACGTGAACGCCCTGTAAAATTTAACCGGGATAGCGAACAATCGGAGATTGCTGCAGAAATTGCCAAAGAATTCAAAACCAGGGGCGAGGCTTTCGATGTCAGGTCTGATGGAATTGTACAGGTTGGTGAGGAACCGGAAAGGGTAATACTGGATTTCTCCAAAAAAAATAGTGTGGATCTGATTATACTGGGTACAAACATCAGGCCGGGCTCGAACAGGTTATATCTGGGGCCGCGTGTTGAAAATATACTGGAAGGTGCAAAATGTCCTGTGATTGTGTTTAATGCCTGATACAGCCCTTTGTAATACTGTTGTAAGTAAGATGATTTATCAGGTTCTTGAACTAATCAATTTTCTTATTCTGAATCAAAAGAAATAAACGTGTCAATACTGAAAAAAGAGAAGCTTCTAAAAAAGGATTTAAAACTTTTTGACGTGTACGCAATAAGTACCGGTGCGATGTTCAGTTCAGGCTTTTTCCTGCTGCCCGGCATTGCCAGCGCTGAAGCCGGTCCGGCTGTAGTACTTGCATATTTTTTAGGAGGCATCATGGTGCTGCCGGCTATGTTTAGTGCCTCAGAACTCTCAACAGCCATGCCGCGAGCCGGTGGCCCTTACTACTTTTTAGATCGCAGTTTGGGACCCATGGTTGGTACCGTTGGCGGACTGGGGACCTGGCTCGCACTCATCTTTAAAAGTGCTTTTGCTCTGATTGGTATGGGTGCATACCTTTCCATTTTCATGGATGTACCTATAAAACCTATTGCTATTGGGTTTACTGTCTTTTTTACATTGCTGAATATTGTGGGGGTTAAAAAAACTTCCAATTTGCAGGGAATTCTTGTTGTAATACTTGTTTCGATTTTAATCTTCTTTGTTATAGCTGGTTTTTCTAACCTGTTTGAAGTGGGTTTGTTTGAAGTAAACGAAAACCAGTTTACACCTTTTATGCCTTTTGGCTTTGAAGGACTGATTGCGACTGTTGGTTTGGTATTTGTTTCATATGCGGGTTTAACACAGGTAGCAAGTGTCTCAGAAGAAGTTCAAAATCCCGACAGAAACATACCTCTAGGGATGATATTATCATTACTTACAGCAACTGTGGTTTATGTATTGGGAGTCTATGTAATGGTGGCAGTGTTAGATCCCGGTGAACTGCGCGAAGACCTGACCCCGGTAGCTACAGCTGCTAATGTTTTTTTAGATTGGGTTCCTTATGGTATCGGCCTGTTACTCGTTGTGGTTGCAGCGATTGCGGCATTCGCTTCAACCGGTAATGCGGGAATTATGTCGGCTGCGCGTTATCCTTTCGCTATGGCCCGCGATAAACTGATCTGGCAGCCACTTTCAAAAATTGGAAAATTTGATACTCCCACCTCTGCAATTTTGCTAACATCGGGTGTTGTGATCTTTTTTATACTTGTTTTAAATGTAGCTGATATTGCAAAACTTGCCAGTGCCTTCATGCTGATGATATTCGGGCTATTAAATTTTGCTGTAATCATCATGAGAGAAAGTAAAATCGAAGAATACGATCCCGGTTTTAAGTCTCCACTGTATCCATGGATGCAAATTGCGGGAATTATAGTCAGTATCTGGTTAATTGCTGAAATGGGTATTATTTCTGTGCTGTTTACACTTGGTCTGATATTATCCTGCATTGCTTATTATTATTATTACGCTTCTAAAAAAGTTGAGCGATCCGGTGCTATTTTTCATGTACATAAACGGCTTGGAAAATATCAATATGAGGGCCTTGAGAGGGAGATGAGAGGAATTATGAGAGAAAAAGGCCTGAGAAAAGAAGACCCATATGAAAAAGCAATCGGAAGGGCTATTGTTTTTGATATTACCGACAGGGAAACCTTCGATGAAATTACTGAACTTGTTACAGGGGAACTTTCAAAAAAAACAGATATAACTCAGAAGTATTTACTGGAATCTTTCCTGGATAAGAAAACAGAAGGAGTGTTGCCGGTAGGAAACGCAGCTGCTTTAAAACATATAAGAATTGAGAAAGATATTGATACGGAAGTAGCACTTATCCGCATTAAACCGGGGATAAAACTTACTAAAAAAGATTATGAATACGGCGGGACCGATGATAAGAATGAGGAAGATATTTTTTGCCTGATATACCTGATAAGTTCTATCAAAAAGTCAGGCCAGCATCTTCGCATCCTGGCTCATTTGGCAGAAATGATCGACAGTATCGATTTCAAAGAGCGGTGGCTTGAAGCAAAAGATGAAGCTGAACTGCGTGAAATTCTGCTCCGGGATGAACGATTTATTAACATTATCCTCAGAAAAGGAGATATCACAGAATCAATGATTGGTAAAAAAGTGAAAGAGCTGGAGTTACCTGGAGAAAGCCTTATCACAATCATCAAAAGAAAGGGGGAGATTATTTTCCCTCATGGTAAAACTATCCTGTATGAATCAGATGAACTTTCCATCATCGGGGAAAAAAGTGACATTGAAGAGCTCAGTGATTTTATATAAATACATTCTCTTATATCTACAGGGCCAAAATTTTCAAAACTGGTTCATGATTTCGTCTAACGTCAGCATCTTTTCCTCACTGGCTTTCATATCCCTCAGGGTAAATTTCCCGGATTCCAGTTCATGATCACCCACAATAACAGCAAACCGGGCATTTTCGCGATTGGCGTCTTTCATCTGGGCCTTCATTGAGCGGCCCTGGTAATCCATCGTGGCAGAGAGTCCTTTTTCCCGAAGTTTCGGAAGTTTACCAAGGCCCCATTTCCGGGCAGCATCTCCAAGAGTAACGATATAAACATCGGTTTCTTTAGGACCGGCAAGTTCTATTTCCAGCTCATCACATGCAATCAGCAGGCGCTCAATCCCTGCGGCAAAACCAACGGCAGGGGTTGGAGGGCCGCCGATCTCTTCAACAAGCAGATCATACCGCCCGCCGCCCGCAAGTGCATCCTGCGCACCCAAATCCGGACTGATCAGCTCAAAGGCCGTCTGAGTGTAGTAATCCATACCTCTTACCAGGTGGGGATCTTCCTCATATGGAATTTCAAGGTCAGCAAGAAACTCTTTTACTTTTTTGTAGTGGCTGAGAGAATCTTCATTCAGGAAATCTGTAATAACCGGTGCCTTTTTAATAAACGGCTGGTCTTCTTCTTCTTTGGAATCCAGGATACGAAGCGGATTCTGCTCAAACCGTTTTTTAGATAGTTCGCTCAGCTTATCAAAATGAGGCTTGAGGTAATCCTTAAGTGCTGTTTTATAGGCTTCCCTGCTTTCCGGGTCACCGATTGAATTGAGTTTTAAAGACGTGTTGGTGATGCCTACTTTTTTGTAGATGTGAACCATAAAAGCGATCACTTCAACGTCCGCAATGGGATCATCACTGCCCATAATTTCAACACCGAACTGGTGGAACTGGCGCTGCCGTCCTTTTTGCGGCCGTTCGGCACGGAACATCGGGCCTATATAATATAACTTTTGAGTACCGCCGCGCTGCTCAAGGTGATGCTCAACAAATGCCCGTACCACAGGCGCTGTTAATTCAGGCCGCAAAACATAATTGTCATCACCCCGGCTGAACGAAAAAATTTCTTTGGAGACGATATCCGTTAACTGTCCCACACCCCTTACAATCAGTTCTGTCTGTTCCATAATGGGGGTACGAATCTCCTCAAAATTAAATTTCTCTGCTTCTGCCCGGATAAGTTGTTCAAGAAATTGCCATTTTCGAACATCATCCGGGAGAATGTCCACCATGCCAAGGTGAGTGGTGTATTTTGCCTGTGCCATGCTTTATGTCAGTTCTGATAAAAATTCCAATTCTAAATAGTCCCGCTAATTGATCCAAAGATACGGTTCGTTGTTGAAAATATCTGTTTTACTGCAAGAGAGATTTTCCGCGGGTTTATCCTCTCCGATATTTTTTTTCTATTTTCTCCTGACGATTAAAACTAACCAGAAAATTAATGACCCGTTCAGGACTAATTATTTTGATGCTGTTGACATCAGGCTGCGGTATGCTGTATGCACAGGATTCACTTGTATATGAATCGGGTGGAGAACTTTTTGCCGAAAAGGCGGCGTACAATGTGCACTATTATGAACTGGACTTAAAAGTGAATCCGGAAGACAGCACCATTACCGGATCAGTTGATATTTATTTTAAGATGGTTCACCCCTCAAATGAAATTGCACTCGACCTGGACCCCAGGCTGAAAATTGAATCGACAGAATGGCTGAAAGCGGAAGAAAGCCACAATCTTGAAATACGCAGAAGTGAATCGGATAAAACATTTTTTGTGAAGTTTCCGGCTACGCTTCAGCCGGAAGAAATGATTCAGCTGAAAGTGAGTTATAACGGAAAACCCCTGGTGGCCGAAAACCCTCCATGGGATGGTGGATTTGTCTGGTCTCAGACTCCTTCGGGTGAACCGTGGGTGGGTGTTGCCACTCAAACCATAGGGGCCTGGGTGTGGTGGCCGCAAAAAGATCACCCAACTGATAAAGCAGACTCTGTTTCTATAAATATCACAATGCCCGATAACCTGGTCGTGGCCTCCAACGGCCGCTCAGGGGGGATATCGGAAGCAGAAAACGGCTGGAAAACCTGGCACTGGTTTGTTTCAATGCCTATCAACAACTACAATGTAACGTTGAACGCTGCTCCTTACGAAACCATCCGTGAAAAATACACCAGTACATCCGGCGATGAAATGGAGATCATTTTCTGGGTACTGCCTGAGTTTCTGGAGGAGGGTGAGAGATTATTTCCACAGTTTGCGGAACAGATTCGTTTTCTTGAAGAGTTAATCGGCCCCTATCCATTCAGGGCGGATAAATATGGTGTTGCTCATGCGCCTTTTTTAGGCATGGAGCACCAGTCATTGATTGCTTACGGCGCCGGGTTCGAAAACGGGAATTTATTTGGTGAAGTATCGGAATATGATGATCTGCACCAGCATGAACTTGCTCATGAATGGTGGGGTAACCTGGTAACGGCGTGGGACTGGAGGGACTTTTGGATTCATGAAGGAATCGGAACCTATATGCAGGCACTTTACGCTGAACATCTGAATGGTGAAGAAGCTTATCATGAATCAATGGATGTTCTCAGAAGCCATATTGTATCTCAAACGGCAACTGCTCCGCGCGAAAGTAAAACCTCGCTTGAAATTACCCAGGGCTTCCGTGGCGGAGATGTTTACTATAAAGGCGCTGCTTTCCTGCATACCCTCAGGTATTATTTGGGTGAGGAAGCTTTTTTCGAATCCCTCAGAAGGTTTGCCTATCCCGATCCGGCTATGGAGGAGGTTACCGATGGCTCGCATATCCGCTTTGTAACTACGGATGATTTTTTAACGACGGCTGAAAAAGTGTCGGGGCAGGAGCTTGGCTGGCTGTTTGAAGTTTACCTTCGCCAGGCAGATTTGCCTACCCTCCGGGCAAAGCGTTCGGGTGGAATTGTGGAGCTGAACTGGGACATTCCGGATGAACTAAAATTCCCCATGCCGGTTGAGATTGCATTAGACGGAGATACCCTGACAATAGTACCTGAAAACGGAGCCATTACTTTTGAAGTTTCTGATGAAACGGTGGTTGAAGCAGATCCGGATAACTGGATTCTGAAAGATTTTTATTTAGATAACTGAGCCTCACCGGATGAATTCCCTTCATCCGGTGAGTTTTTAAGGGCTTTAAATATTTATTATCATGCCTGACTTCAATGCAGAAGAGTTTACTAAAAACAAACAGCCTAATTATGAAAAGCTTACTCCTGACATTCTCCCTGATTTTTTCCTTCTCTTATTCACTGCATGCACAGCAAACCTATATTCATGCAGGCGCTCTTTTTGACGGAACAGGATCAGATCTTCAGCAGAATGTGACGATTATTGTTGAGAATGGGATGATCCGGTCTGTTGAAGATGGATTCAGAGAACCGGACAATAATGGTGATGTAATAGATTTATCCGGAAAAACAGTGCTTCCGGGTTTAATAGATTTGCATGTACATCTTGAGCAGGAAACCGGCCCGGACCGCTATATAGAACGTTTCACAAAAAACCCTCCTGATATTGCGTTTCAGTCTGCCGTATATGCAAAATCCACACTGATGGCAGGTTTTACGACTGTGCGGGATTTAGGCGGTTCAGGTGTAAATATTGCTCTTCGGGATGCTATTAACCAGGGAATTGTAGTGGGGCCGCGGGTGATTACTACTGGAAAATCTTTAGCAACCACCGGCGGGCATGCAGATCCAACAAACAGTTTCCGGGAAGATCTGATGGGACAGCCGGGACCGGGCGAAGGAGTTATTAACGGTGTTGCAGAGGCACGCGAAGCTGTAAGACAGAACTACAAGAATGGAGTTGATCATATTAAAATAACAGCTACCGGCGGAGTATTAAGTGTTGCAAAGTCAGGACAGAATCCGCAATTCATGGAGGATGAACTGGAGGCCATTGTTTCCACCGCGCGGGACTATGAAATGCATGTTGCTGCTCATGCTCATGGAAAAGAAGGAATGCTGCGGGCTGTAAATGCGGGTGTACTGACCATTGAGCATGGAACTTATATGGATGAAGAGGTGATGCAGGCAATGGTTGAAAACGGAACCTGGTATATACCGACAATCACAGCAGGAAAATTTGTGGCTGAGAAAGCGGAAGAAGAGGGGTATTTTCCGGCAGTTGTGGTGCCGAAAGCCCGTGAAATCGGCCCGCTGATTCACGATACATTTGCCAGGGCATATGCTTATGGAGTGAAGATAGCATTCGGTACCGATGCCGGTGTGTTTTACCACGGGGATAATGCCAGGGAATTCGGATTTATGACGGAAGCAGGCATGCCGCCGGTTGAAGCTATTCTCAG
>JBBEBD010000044.1:0-18574 GCA_040882525.1 Balneolaceae bacterium
TACCCAGTTTCGAACCGAAACCCGCCAGTGCCTCAACAAAATATTCCGTTGGCTCTTCCACATCTTTCAGCCATTTCAGATGGCTGACTCTGTTCGGCACTTTCGGGAAAAATTTAAATCCGTCCGGAGTTTTTGACGCCCACGTTTCGGTCTGCTCCATACTGGGCGACCGGTAAAAGGTGGCGTTCAGTTCAATGGCGTTAAACTGTGTGGCGTAATAGCTGAGCTCATCTTTCGTACCGCGGGGATAGAATCCTTTCAGTTCCTGCCGGTTCCATTTGGCGCAGCCTACGTAAACATCAAAAGCGTCACCGTTTTTATGCTGCTCAAACACAGCGGAGGTATCGGGATGGTCATCCGGTAGGCGGAAATCTATGTCACCGGGGTTCTTTACTTTTCCAAATTTCATGATGATGAATGATTGGTTTCTTTGAATTTTTTGATGGTGTATGATTTACGATTACTGCAGCGATAAAGTATTTTTTACCTGTGGTTTAAGATACGGTTCTCCGGGAAAGTTTTGGCTTCCGTTTTGTAAACAGCCGGGGATTATTCCACAGCATAAAATAGGCAGGGAAAGGACTTTGCATTCTGCAAACTTTAGGTCAAAATCACCTCATTCCAGACTCATGCCGATGAATTGAAAAAATCATCCGCATTTTTTCCGGAAAACATATTCATGAAATGATCAACGGATAAGCATCCGTTCACCAACCGATAGCATAAGTTTGAGAATTCATAAAAATGACGTTTAGAGGCTGTAGATGGCATTTTTTCGAGGGGTATTTTGAAGCAGGAGAGAGAGGGCGTTGTGCAAACTTTTTGCGCCAAAATCTTACAAAAACCATCTTTCAGTTTCTCTGTTATTCCGTTCCTCTGTTCTTCAGTTCGCGGGGATGATATTGCCACTGCTGAAAAGTGGGCATTGAAACTGATTGAGAAAACCGATCAGCTTATTGAGCAACCCGGGACAGGGCGGATTGTGCCTGAGTATAATGAACCGAATTTGCGTGAACTGATATTCGGAAACTACCGGGTAATCTACAGGATACGAAAAGAAGAGAATACGATCTATATCCAAACCGTGTGACATGTCCGGCAGGATCCACCTGAATCGAGTGCGGGGTTGCGTTAACAATCACTTCAACGCGAACATGGCCGCTTCAAGCTGGTTAGAATGCTTTGCCGGCTGGTGCCCCTCCATCTGTTCCTCCGTTCGTCATTCGTCAGTTTCTTTTCTGTTCCTCTGTTATACAGTTTCCAATAGGGGCTTTAATCGGAAGGGATTATCAGACAGGTAAGAATTTATTGGAAGAAAAGTCAGGATTTTTGTATAAGCATCTGATTTAAATTATTATAGGAGGAATTTATACGATGACTGGATTTCGTATAGGTGCATGTTAGTGATTTTTTTATCACAAAAAAAGAACACAAGTAGATGAAAAAGACATTTGATCAATTCTATAAACCAGAAGAAAAAGACTTCAAAAAGATTTGGCGTGAATGTCAGTTCATTTTTGATGCAAATGTACTTCTCGATTTGTATAGATATACAGATAAAACTGCTAATGACATTTGGAAAGTATTTGAAGAAATAAAAGATAGAGTTTGGATACCATATCAAGTTGGACTTGAGTTTCATTATATTCGACCATCAAGAATTTTAGAACAAGAAAAACTATTTGATCAAGCTATTCAATCACTCAATAAAGCATCTGATGAAGCTATAAAAAATTTAAAAGAAACTTTTAAAAATACTACTACTCATCCATCTATTGACGAAAAAGAAATACTTAGTAAAATAAATTCATTTTTTGACTCTTTGAGCGGTGAAATATCTGAAAGAAAAGAACAACACCCAGATTTGTTAAGAATTAATGACCCAATTCTTGATAATTTGACCCAATACTTCGATGGAAAAGTGGGGAAAAAGAATTCGGAAGAAGAACTCGAGGAGTTGTACAAGCAAGCAGAAACAAGATATAAAAAAGAAATACCACCTGGATTTAGCGATTCCGAAAAAGATGGCAACAAAAAATACGGCGATTTTATCATTTGGAAAGAAATTTTAGATTTTGCAAAAAAAGATTCAGTGAAGTCAATCATTTTTGTGACCAATGACAGTAAAAAGGATTGGTGGAATAAGTCACATGGTAGAATAATTGGCCCTCATCCAGATTTAATTCATGAATTTAATAGAGAAGTCGGAAAAAAATATTATCAATATAAATCAGAAATGTTTTTACAGTATTCAAAAGAATATATAGTTGATGTAAGTAATGAGTCCATAGATGAAGCAAAAATGATTTCAGAGTCTATATCTAAGAAAATTGAAGATATTCAACCGGAAAATTTGTATTACTACGATTCTGCTAAAACAGAGTTTATTCCATTTGTTAACATTATTAAATCTAAAGTTATAAAAGAATATGATAAAGCCATAAGAGAATATAATGTTGAAAACATGTCTAAAAAGCAGTTGATAAGTCTTTATAACTTCATTGATAAATTCAAAGAAGAGAATCCTAATTTATTTAATGAAATTAAAGAGGTTAGAGGAAAAATTCTTGGTGAATTAGTTAGCAGAGGAGCAAGTACCAAAGATGAATAGTTTTAAAAATTTGCAATCTCAATAAAAATTAAATCGCTAACAAAACGGCTCAAACGGACGATTTTACGCGGGGCTTCAGCAGATTTGGTTGTCTCCCGTTTAGTCGCCAGACGTTAGAGTGCTTACCTTTAAGATTCTATGAGTAAACATAAACTGAAAAAAGGCAAAGAATTCATTACCTCCCTGAAAAAAATTGGGGAATCTTTAGGATATCAAGTTGTTTGTGAGTTTCCATTGGATAAAAGTAGACGAAAATCTCCAGCAGTTGATGTTGCATGGCTATCAGAAGTAGATCAGACTTTCCCTTTAATGATATTTGAGGTAGAGAGTGTTCTAACCAATTCTGCCACTAATAATCCACTCAAAATTTATGGCTTAGGAAACGAAGAATTTGAGAAGCCACTTTTCTTTTTTCATGTGTTGCTGCGGGGTGGAAAAAAAAGCTCAAAAATAAAAACTTTAAAAAGACAGTATGGCGCTCATAATTATCGACTTTATAGCTTAAGTGATAATGAAACACAAAATCTTATTCTAGACGTGCTATCACAACATCGTCGAATACAAAAAGAACTTGACCTCATAAAGCTTTTGAATGTACTTGATGAAATTTGGCAAGAGGAAATTAATATCATCGAAATCATTATTAAAATAGAACAGTTAGGATTCAATATTAAGTACCTAAGGTCCTATGCTCAGCTATCAATCGATGAACCATCATACGAACAGCATTTTATTCGATTTCTGAAAACTTATGATCAAGATGCACCTATTAGAAAATACCCAGAATATGATACTTACATAGGGGGTTGGTATTCTGATGCTTTACATTGGTCCCTCCTAATTAGCAAAAACTCAACTAAATAATCTGAATACTTAGATAAATTTAAATATTGGCAAGAAGAATCAAACTATATGAAGCAATTAGGGCCTTTTTTCGGCCTCTCAAGAGACTATGATATTTTTATATTGGGATCTTCACCTCAGTTTATTGCTCTCTTAGGTAGTTTAAGTAAAGAATATAATGATGCCATGAATTATCTTATTTCTATACAAAAAGATATTTTCGACAAGGTTAAGGAAGCATTTAATTATCCCATAAGTCTTTTTCATGCTTTATGGTTACTACACATGGCAAATGCAGTCAAGAACTCAGTTCTATATGATGAATTAAAATCATTTATTAACAAAAATGGAGGCATTCCTAAAAAATTCATATCAATTCCTCCCAATTATATTGCTCTCAACGACGAAGATACGGAGTGGGAAATAGAACTAAATGGTGAAACTGTGCATGTTCCAGATCAAATAGAATTGACAAAAATGGTAAAACATAGAATTAGTTCAGCTGATAATACATATTCTGCTTTTGGTCTAGCAATGAGGGTTCTTACAGACAACAGTGTCAATGGTTATTGGTCAAAACACATTATTTCTGCCCTTTACATATAGCACCTAACAAAGTAAATCAAGCGAACGCGTTTAAGTTTAGTTTAATACATTCAAGAACTTAGCCACCCGGCCTGACTGTTAACCTCCCCAAAACTAATTTGTGACTTTCCCCGCCTTTCCACGACTACTCTTGTAAAACATCAACACAAAAAACAAAAACTGAGGTTTTACTATGAGTATCGATATCAAAATTCTGCAATCCACATGCTGCGGGCCGGCGGCTCCTGTCAGAGAGGAGATTGAACAGGCAGCGGCAAAAGCCGGGGTCAGCGTAACGATCGAACAGCCTTCCGACCTGCAGGAGATCATGAAATACGGAACCATGACATTTCCGTCCATCGTGGTTAACGGCAGTGTGTATGACTATGAAGAGTTTGGTTCGGCTAATGATCTTGCGGAACTGCTTGCGGGTGCGGAGGTGGCCGGGTCATGACGGTACTCATTCCATGCTCATTCTTCTCCTTCAAAGATTTACCTTGTAGCGCGTACTGCGTCCTCCCGCTTCCCCTAACCGTTTGAATGCTCCGATTTCCATCAAATACTGCAAATCTCTTGTGGCAGTGGCTTTGGATGTTTTTGTAATGCTGACATATTTTCGGGAATTCATTCCGCCTTCAAAGCCACCGGGACCTTCTTCCAGCATTCTTCTTAACACCTTGTGCTGCCGTTCGTTGAGTTGGTCCCTGAAGCGGTTATAAAATTTCGTTTTTCGCAAGGTAAAATCGATCCATTCTTCGGCCTGAACCTGGGCGTTCAGTACGGTTTTGACAAAATAATGCACCCAACCGGTTATTTCATTTGATCGCTGGGCTTTTTTAAGGGCCTCATAATAGTTTCTTTTGTTGGACTCTATCGTATCAGAGAGACTTAATAACGCCGGCCTGCCAATACCCTGAGATAAGGCCTTTTCTGAAATGGCCCGGCCAATTCTGCCATTCCCGTCCTCGAATGGATGAATGGTTTCAAAATAAAGGTGTGCAATGGCACTTCGAACCGGAGCTTGTTTGATTTTTTTATCGTTTTCAGGAGCCGTTTCATTGAACCAGTTGATGAATGTACGCATCTCCTGCGGAACCCGTGAAGAAGGCGGAGCTTCATAATGTACGGTCTCCTTCCCGATGGCCCCGGAAACAACCTGCATAGGCTCTTTATGAGTTCGCCACGACCCGACCTTGATTCTTTCTCTGCCGCCAAGCAGCATACTGTGCCATGAAAACAGCTTTGCCAGCGTAAGCGGCTCGTGCCAGGTATTGCGTACGTCAATCATGAGTTCGGCCACACCTGCAGCACGCCGGTCCCGGATGTGTTCTGTTTCACTGTGGAGCCCGAGGTTTTTTCGAATGGAGGAGAGCACATCACTTCGGCTGAGATATTCCCCTTCAATTCCGGAGGTATGAATGGCTTCGGCCACCATCATGTTGATGATGGCCTCTTGCTGGCTTTCTTCTGGCAGAGCCTGCCACTTGCCGGTTACCAATCCTACTTGTTCGGCAAACGAAAACAGTTCATCCTCAACCTCACTGAGGCTGTAGGTGAAATTCGGCCAATCTTTTTGCTGCCAGTTATACATTTCCATGAGCCAAATATAATATATATTCGGCTCAATTTATACTTATTTATTGAGCCGATTAGTGTGGTTATTCGGCTCATTTGCGTAGTGCTTGAATGTATCTGCTGTAAAATTTGGATCAAGATAATACTCATCAGGTCATCCCCCTGCTCACTCCGTTCGCTTTCCCCCTTCGAAGGGGGACTTTCAATTGCATTTTTCCCTGCGTCGAACTCACGTTATTCATTTTCAATTTTTCGGATTCAATCCTGTTACTTTCATCCCCCATTGCCCTCCGTCGGCTGCCGGAGTCCCGACAGCTGTCGGCATTAATTAATTTTTATATCGAATTCACGTTAAATACCTCCCAAACAAATTTGTGACTTTCCCCGCCTTTCCACGACTACTCTTGTAAAACATCAACACAAAAAACAAAAACTGAGGTTTTACTATGAGTATCGATATCAAAATTCTGCAATCCACATGCTGCGGGCCGGCGGCTCCTGTCAGAGAGGAGATTGAACAGGCAGCGGCAAAAGCCGGGGTCAGCGTAACGATCGAACAGCCTTCCGACCTGCAGGAGATCATGAAATACGGAACCATGACATTTCCGTCCATCGTGGTTAACGGCAGTGTGTATGACTATGAACAGTTCGGTTCGGCTGATGATCTTGCGGAACTGCTTGCGGGCGCGGAGGTGGCCGGGTCATGACTCGATTGTCTGATGCACTGACACGTTTTGCCGAAATCTTGGTCCTGGATCTATTGGGAATGGAGGCGGGGCAGCGGTTCGCGGATTCGCTTCTCTACTTCATCCCGGGGTTTTTAACCATCCTGGCGCTGCTGGTTCTGGTGGTCTACCTGATGACCGCCGTCACCAGTTACCTGTCGATGGATAAAATACGGTTCTACCTGGAGCGGCATCAAAAATCGGGCGCGGGCAACCTGTTCGCGTCACTGCTCGGGGCGGTTACACCGTTTTGCTCCTGCTCATCGGTTCCGCTGTTTATCGGTATGATGCAGGCGAAAATTCCGCTCGGCATCGCGCTGTCGTTCCTGATCACCTCACCGCTGGTCAATGAAATTGCCATTGCCGTGTTCTGGGTCACCTACGGCTGGAAAGTAACCGTGATCTACGTGCTCTCGGGTATTGTACTCGGTGTGGCAGGGGGGATTCTCCTGGAAAAGCTGGGCTTGTCGAAATATGTAGCCGACTGGGTGCAGGAGATGGAGTATCAAAAAGCCGCTGTCCCGGGCCGCCGGAAATGTACTTCGGATCGGCTCTCAGCAATACACGCCGAAGCGTCGGTAACCGTTAAAAACCTAGTGCCTTACGTTTTTGCAGGGCTGGTGATCGGTTCGTTCATCCACGGGTTTGTGCCGGAATCGTTTTTCCGGGAAACCGTAGCCGCGGACAACATCTTTGCCGTACCGCTGGCGGTGATCCTGGCCATCCCGCTCTACATTGATGCGGTGACCATTTTACCGGTAATTGAATCCCTGGTGGATAAAGGCGTGCCGCTTGGAACCGCCATTGCATTTATGATGGGATCCATCGGGCTGTCGCTGCCATCAGCTATTCTGCTGAAAAAGGTGATGAAGATGAAACTGATCCTCATCTTTTTCGCAACCATCGGAGTGGGAATGATTGTGTCAGGGTATTTCTTTAATTTGATTTTTTGAACTCACCCCTCGAGGGGAGTACCGCCTTCAGGCGGGGAGGGGTGTCCTCGTGGTATTGATCTGAATCAGAAATTGAAATTGAGAATGCACACTATCATACATTCATAATTTAAACAGAAAACCTTCCCAAAACGGAATCCCTGCGGGGAGAAAGAGTGTCCCTCCGTCAGCTGACGGAGGGCAATGGGGGATGAGATGTTGCGATTTATGAACCATTGGAATTTATGATTCCAATCAACGCTCATCGGGTCATCCCTTCCGAAGTATCGGAATGTCGCAAATGCCTCCACCTGCGCTCCGTTCGCTTTTCGCTTCGTCGGTCAAAAAATGAGACCCTTCGAAGGGGGACTTTTTATTACCATCATTACCGGAACTCACGCTATATTATTCAAACTGAACTTTATTTCTATGCCAGAGACATCATCAAATATTTCCGAAACCGTAAAAGAGTTTAACAGCTATCTAAAAGCCTATATCATCAAAAAGGTGGGTGATCCCGTGCTGGCGGAGGATCTTACCCAGGAGGTGATGTACCGTCTGGCCAAAGCGGATGGAGAGAACCGGGAGATCCGGAATGTGAAGGCCTGGCTGTTTCAGACCACGCGGCATGTGATTGCCGATCATTTCAGAAAACAGGAGAAAAATCCGGTTGTCAATACAGGGGAGGAGATTCATGGAGATGCAGCCGCTTCTGAAGAAGAGTTTCGGTCTCCGGATGAGTTTGTCAGCATCTCGGATGCCGATTTTATTCTTCCTGTGATTCAGCTTCTCCCGGAGGAGTACAGCAAACCGCTGATCATGAGCGATATTGAAAACATCCCGCAAAAAGAGATTGCCAGGCAGCTGGGGCTGGGTTTATCGGCGACCAAAATGAGAATCAAACGTGCCCGGCAAAAACTGCACGATCTGTTCGTAGAGTGCTGCGAAATAGAGTTCGACAGCCGCGGTGAATTTGCGGGATGCACCATAAAAGATCGCTGCACACCGCTTTGGGAGATCCGGGATGATCTGTGTGGTAAAGCCGGTAGTTCGGAATAAGAGAAATGGCAGAAACGGCAAGGAAAAACACTCCGCCAGCCGGCGGAAGGGTGGGCAAATCCCGTGCGGTTCGGGTTGGCTCGGGAGGTGTTGCCTGGGCCGTAGAACACCCCTCAGATCGAATGGAGGAACAGCTCCAGTTTTGATGATCATAAGTTACTTAAGGTTACCGAATTTATTTAAAGAGCTCCCCTCCATGTCACGCTGTTTTTGGCGTGATAGGGAGGGGACGGGGGTGGGTCCGAGAAACCATGAAAAACATGAAACATAACGCATTCGACATCTGGAACGAGCATGAAAGCATGCTCAGAAATTATATCCGCAGAAGGGTGACTGATCCGGCTGATGCGGAGGATGTTTTACATACGGTATTGTTAAAAATACACCGGTATTTTGAGTCAAATTCTGATGTTGCCAATCTGCGTGCCTGGCTTTACCAGGTCTGTTATCACGCAGTTATTGATCACTACAAACAGCACTCCAGGTTTCTGGAACTGAGCGATTATGATTTGCCGGCCTCACATTCCGAAGTCCCGGCTGATAAAGCAGCAGAGTGGATAGAACCCCTATTGGCGCAATTGCCTGAAGAATATGCCGGGCCCCTGAAGATGGCGGATATAGACGGGTGGAAACAGCAGGATATAGCAGACAGAAAATCGATCAGCCTTACCGCTGCAAAATCGAGGATTCAGCGGGCCAGGAAAAAACTAAAAGATAAGTTTGACGAGTGCGGAATTATTGAAAAAGAAGGAAATGAGATCCTGTTTACCGTGACCAAACCGTGTTGTAAGAACCTGCTTCAAAAAGGATAAATTTTTCTGCGTCTTTCAGGTTTCCGGGCAGTCATGATATTGAAACTTGGGTTTGGAATAAGATTTAATTGAGGAGTGTCCCTCCGTCAGCTGACGGAGGGCAATGGGGGATGAAAAGATGTGTTTTGAGTCAAAAACATAAAACACGAGGCGAATTCACACTCATCAGGTCATCCCTTCCGAAGTATCGGAATGTCACAAAAGACACTCTGTTCGCTTTCGCTTCGCGGTCAAAGGATGAGCCCCTTCAAAGGGGGACTTGCATTCCTCAACCTTATCAGAACCCAGGTTTGAACAATAATTGTTAACAAATTTCAATAATCATGAAAACACTAAAGATCAATTTTTACCAGGTGGATATGTCAAAAAAAGGCATCTCAACCTGTTCTTCCTGCGATACTATTCAGCAAAAACTGGATCAGGCAGTACATACTGTCCGGCCGTTGCTGGCTGACCTTAATGTTGAGATCGAAAAGAACGTCATTACTGTCCGGACAGAGGAGGAAGCACGGACACATCGTATTACGGCCTCACCCACCATCCGAATCGGAAACTTTGATCTCTTTCCGGAACATGCCGGTGAAGAGAGTGAGGAGAGGGCCTGGAGCTGGAAAAACGAAACCTTTTCAGAGCCCGGAAGAGAAATTTTTATTGAGGCGATTCTGAGAGGATACCTGGGAGAGGTGAAACAGAAGGAGAAAAAAGAGATCTCCCCATATGTGATGCAGTTTTTCGGAAAACAACCGGAACCGGCTGTTGCTGGTGGATGTTGTTCGTAAAATTTCTGCACAATGAGCCCCCGGCAACAGGTCGGGGGCTTGTTTATTTAATGAACGGCATTAGCCGGGGTGTGCATCCCTTGCGAAGTATCGAATGTCGTAAAAGCCTCTACCTGCTCACTGCCAAACTTTAAACCTTCACCTTGAATGTTAAACAATATCTATGAACCCAAGAATTTCCATCAGCGACCTTGAACCCGGAGCCTACAAAGCCATGTCTGGCCTCGAAAAATATCTTAATTCTATAGAAATGAACCCGGTTTGGAAAGAGCTCATAAAAATCCGGGCCTCCCAGATCAACGGCTGTGCCTATTGCATTCAGATGCACACACATCAGGCGCGCCAGGCCGGCGAAACGGAGCAGCGAATCTATGCACTCAGCGCCTGGAAGGAATCACCGCTTTTTTCTGTTGAAGAGAGAGTGATCCTGGCTATGACGGAAGAAGTTACACACATTTCGGAAAACGGGCTATCAGAAGAGACCTACAGGAAAGCAGGTGAGTTTTTTGATGAAAATACCATTGCACAAATCATCATGCAGATTGTAACCATCAACGCGTGGAACCGAATTGCGGTTGCAACTCATATGATGCATGATTGACCCAATCCTGGTATAGTCATCGGATGAGTTCTCCGGACCCTTGGGAATTTTCGGAATGGGCAGATTTTTCTTAAAACTCATCCGATGACTTGATTGGCCCCTGAGCGTGTATAGTCATCGGATGAGTTCCCCGGACACCTGAGGAATTTTCGGTATAGACAGATTTTTCTTAAAACTCGTCCGATGACTTTTTTAAACTTCTTCATCTTTCGGATTTCCGGGTAAAATAATTACAATAGGGTAAGGTGAAACCTTCATAATCTGTCCCGGCTTTAATTATTACACGAAACCACTGTCATCATGAAGAAGAAAGATCTGTATTTTTTAAGAACCGTCTCAAAATCATCTTTTACAGCAATTTTTCTCCTTTTTCTTTTCCTGCTGCCGGTACTTCATCTCCAGGCACAGGATCAGGATGTAACGGGCAAATGGAAAACCATCGATGATAACACCGGGGAGGAGAGATCCATCGTGGAGATCTATGAGGAAGGAGGTGAATATTTTGGCAGAATTGCGGAAGTGCTGGCTGAGGATGCGGATGAATTGTGCGGGAATTGCAAAGGGGACAAAAAAGATCAGCCCCTGGCCGGACTGGTTATTATCGAGGGGTTGAACCGGGAAGGAGAGGTTTACGAGGGCGGAACGATTCTTGATCCTGCAAATGGAAATGTGTACAACTGCAAAATGGAACTGGAAGATTCCGATACCCTGAAAGTTCGGGGTTACAGGGGAATTTCTCTTCTCGGGCGAACCCAGGTCTGGCACCGGGTGGAGTGATTCGGACCCATCCTCTGTCTCCTTCCCTATTCCGCAAAAGAGCGGAACAAGGAAGGAGGACTCATTAAATAAATTTGTAACCGGAATGGGGTCAGCATAATCTCTAACCTTTTGTCCTGGGGCCCCAGGGGCTATCTTTCTCTTCAAAATTCCTGGCCAAAACCTGCGACAACTACCGGGGGTTATAACGATCCCGCGCCTTGGGCTTTTTCCAGACGCACTTTTTTGCCCCGGGGCTGCATCCGCTTCGCGGATTGACCCCGGGCTACAGACGTGTGACCCCGATGGGGTCGGTTTATGCACGTGAAAAATTACAACGTTCGATTTTCCAGCTATGTGAAGAAACAGATCGCAAATCTGATATCGCGAAATCTTCAATCGTATATCAATTTGATTTGAGTCATAAGAGCAGGGATACATGGATGAACACACTGGCCAACCCTGCGACAACTGATTGGGCTTATAACGATCCCGCGCCTTGGGTTTCTTTTATGACGCGTTGTTTTACCCCGGGGCTGCATCCGCTTCGCGGATTGACCCCGGGTTACAAACAAGTGACCCCGATGGGGTCGGTTTATGAACGTGAAAAACAGCATTCCTTTCCAGATATTTGAAAAGACAGATCATAAATCTGATATCGCGAAATCTTCAATCGTATATCAATTTGATTTGAGTCATAAGAGCAGGGATACATGGATGAACACACAGACCAACCCTGCGACTGCTATCGGGGTTTTAATGAGATCGCGCCTTGGGTTTTTTATGGATCGATCGCTTCAACCCGGGGTGGTATCCGCTTCGCGGATTTACCCCGGTCTGTGTTGTCTGACCCTTTCCGGGTCTGGCCGGGATAAGATTCAGAAGCCTGATCCAGGGGTGACCTTGCAGGTTTTTTTCTTAATACAGGGAGATCATTATAGAGGCTGTCCAAAAAGGATCCTTTACAAAATGTTAACGATGATTACGTCATGCCGGACCTGCCTGCGCTGAAGCTCCGGAAGGCAGGCCCAGATCCGGCATCTCCTGTTCCTTTTAAAGTCGGGAGATTCTGAACTCCCCAAAGGGATGCCTTTGGCAAAATTCAGAATGACCCTTTTTGGACAGCCTCAATAGCAGGAATCTCTTTTAGTTCATTTCCGGCGTGGCAGTTTTTCGGTCTGGAAAAGTGACAACATGTGTCCGTCAGGATCGTGAAAGTCGGCACTCCAGCCGCCCGGCGCTTCTGTAACCGGCGTCACGATTTCAGCACCCTCTTTGGCCATCTCTTCAATAACATCGTCGATATATCCCTCCTTAAGTTCAAAGACAATCACCGGCGAGCGGCCGATGGTCTCTTCACCTTCGAAAAAAATAAGATGAACATCGTTATTCAGAGTAGCGATCAGCCAGTCTCCCTCGTCTCCGGCCGATTGCCGTTCAAGTTCAATTCCAAGAATATCCCGGTAGAATTTTTGTGTCCGGCTGATATCACTCACATTAAATACAACTGCGAAATCTTTAAATTTTGCTTTCATAGGTATTTTAATATTTGATTTACAGGATTGGTTAAACGGAGGATTCTAAACCTTATCCTCCTCTGTATTACTGTTGCCACCGGAGTTCTTTTTGTGAGAAGAATCTGAACGGACAATGAAAAGATGTCCGTCAGGATCAAACGTTCCGATCATTTTTTCAGGATTTCCATGAAATGACTTTCGGAGGGATCTTCGCAGTAAACCAATATCAAAAGGATCATGGACCGGTTCTTTACGGTATTCTGGTCCGGAACCGGTCGCTTCAGGAAAAGCCCTCCATTTTTTCCGCAATGCGGTGAATCGCTGCCGGAGAGTTTGATTGGATATCCCCAGCAGGTATTCAATCTCTTTTTGGTTTAATCCGCAGTTAATGAAACGTGCTGTAATCCGCAGCGACGGAGATAAGCTTTCGATAAATGATTCCGGGAATGCCGGGCGGTACTGATCCGGATCATCCCTTTCCTGAATGGCTTTTTCACGCTTTCTGCGGCGTCCTTCGGTACGTGCAATAAACGCAGCCCGGTTTCGCAGAACCCCGTGAGCCCAGGCCATGAAATGATCTGCTGTAAAATCTTTTTCCTTTCGGACAGCTTCTGCCAACAGATCCTGAACCAGGTCGTCAGCCTCTTCCATACGCCGGGTATATTTCCGGGCCAGCCGGTTGAGCTCATCAAATGGAGGGGCGGGTTTCTTTTTCTCAGTGGGATGCATAGTTGTTTGCAGATCCTTTAATTCAGCATGGTTTTTTGAATAAACGGAATACGGTTTATCCCGATTCTATCATTTTTTCAGATAAAGCTAAACATTTAATTTCGTTTGATACCTGAACTAAAAGTATTTAATCTTTATGACATAACGCTGTCAGAACGGCCTGGTATTTTAACGTTCCCTTTGGCACTAGATAAAAATAAATATAAAAAAGCTGAACACATTATATTGAGCGCCCAAAGGGATCCCATGCGGGGCAATTCCGAGGTTTCTTTCTCCTCGGAATGAAGTCGAAATATGAAGTTTTCGCTTCGCGGGGAAAAGATGAGCGACTCCGTTTCGACTAAAAAGCGGTCGAAACTGCGCTCAAACTGATGTATGTACCGAACTCACGTCATTTAGTATCGCAAACCTTAAAGTACCCTCATCAAATGAAACCCTATTAACTAAGGAAAAGGAATGGATCATAAACTTCATGGAAAAACAGCACTTGTGGCCGGCGGAACACGGGGAGCCGGGCGGGGTATCGCGGTTGAACTTGGTGCAGCCGGTGCAACTGTTTATGTAACGGGCCGGACAACCCGCAAACAGCAATCGGAATATCAGCGGCCTGAAACTATTGAGAAGACTGCCGAACTGGTAACCGAAGCCGGAGGGAAAGGCATCGCCGTACAGACAGATCACCTGGAAGAAGAACAGGTAAAATCCCTGGTTTCAAAAATTGAGACAGAACAGGGCCGGCTCGATATCCTGGTGAATGACATCTGGGGAGGAGAACACCTGACGGAATGGAATATACCGGTGTGGGAGCAGTCTCTCGAAAAAGGTTTCCGGATGCTCCGGCTGGCTATCGATACACACATCATCACCAGCCATTATGCACTTCCGCTCCTGATTAAAAACAAAGGCGGGCTGGTGGTTGAACTCACAGACGGTACAGCTGACTACAACAGTAAAAATTACCGGCTGTCCCTCTTTTACGATCATGTTAAAACATCCATCATCCGAATGGCCTGGGCGCTTTCAGAAGAATTAAAACCGTACAACTGTACGGCTGTTTCTCTCACTCCCGGCTGGATGAGATCAGAAATGATGCTTGAAATTTATGGTGTCACAGAAGAGAACTGGCGCGATGCCACAAAAAAGCAGCCTCATTTTGTGATATCCGAATCACCCCGCTTTACCGGCCGGGCCGTGGCATATCTTGCGGCTGACCCGGATCTCTCCCGGTGGAGCGGACAATCTTTATCAAGCGGTCAGCTGGCTCAGGAGTATGATTTTACCGATATTGACGGTTCACAGCCCGATTGCTGGAGATATATGGAAGAAGTACAGGGTGCGGGCAAACCGGCCGACGCAACAGGGTACCGGTAAGAAAAAATGAGGAGATATGAAACAGAATGTGGTGACAAGATTTGCTGAAGAAGCTGATATCCCGGAAATCATGGAACTATGCCAGCAGCAACCCCTATGATTTTCTCCAAATCTCTTGTCAAAAAGCAGTTTCAGCAACTTGTCTCAATCAAGGAAGACGACTGGAGTTATTTCAGCGAACGGCTGAAGTTCAGGCAGTTTGGCAAAAACGACCAGATCACTGTGCCCGGCAGAGTTGAGGAGAATCTCTATTACCTGGCGGATGGTGTGGTCCGGTTCATCGTACAAACCGGGGAAAAAGAGACGACCACGGATTTTGCCTTTTCCGAAGAGTTTTTCTGTTCTTATTCATCGTTTATTACCCAAACACCCGGAATTTTTGAATTACGGCCGGTTAGCAAAACAGCAGCATGTTATTTCATTACCCGTAAAAGCCTGCAGCAGGTTTATGCGAATACAAGCTGCGGTGAGAAAATCGGGAGACTGGCAGCCGAACAGCTGTTTATAAAAAAATCGGCCCGCGAAGTTTCACTGCTGACCGAACATCCCAAAGACCGATACCTGCAACTGCTGGAAGAACAGCCGCAATGGGTGCATCAGATTCCCCTGAAATACCTGGCCTCATACCTGGGAATCACCCCGGAAACGCTGTCCAGAATCCGGAGTTTAATAAGTACCAGCTAACCTGAAAAAATTTGTAGCAGGGTCTTTTTTCTTGATTTAGATCAAGGAATCTGTATATCCTGCGCAGTAAATTAAGCACTATTCACATAAACGAATATTACACATGGCATTTTTTGCAGGACTTCTTTCTATCACTTTACTGGTTATGCTGGTTAGCCGCCTTGCGGGAATCAAAGCTTTTCAATCTTTTTGGAATGCGGGCAGATTGTCTGCGGTCATTATGTTTGTCCAGGTGGGCATCATGCATCTTACCAGTCCGGAAGACCTGGTCTATATGATTGAAGGGTTTATGCCGTTTCCGTATGAGCTTATCATTCTGACCGGGGTTACCGAAATCGTACTTGCATTGGGCTTATTGTGGCAGCGCACCCGGAAGTCTGCCGCCTGGCTGCTGATGATTCAATTAGCGGCCTTGTTTCCGGCAAATATTTATGTGGCGGTGATGGAACTGCCTGCACCCGGCGGGCTGCCTGCCAGTCCGTGGTATACGTGGACCCGGCTGCTTTTCCAGCCGGTTTATATCTGGTGGATCTGGAAATCCTCCATTCAAAACAAATTGTTTACCCCTGAAAGTACAGATATCCTGAAACAGGAAAGAAATACTGTTGCGGAAAAACATCAGTAATAGGTTTTAACAGCAGGGCATTACATGTAAACATGCATAGGTCTGATCTCACTCCCAGCAGACATTTAACGACCCTCAGGCAGAAAATTTGTTTTGATATTCAACAGGCGACATCCCGGCGTATTTCTTGAATACTCTTCTGAACGCATTTTATCCTGCCGTGGGCTCTCACGATTTGAAGGTATAAGCTTACACCGATGCCTGAACAATCTTTTATTCGGGTTGATCAACAAAACAGGCAGCTGGCCCAGGAGTATGATTTTACCGATATTTACCGGAAAAGAATAAAAGATGAATATGAAACAGAATCTGTTGATAAGATTTGCTGAAGAAGCTGATATCCCTGAAATCATTGAACTATGTCAGCAGCATGCGGAATTTGAGCGGGCTGAATATAATGAAACGGGTAAGCAGGAAAAACTCAAAAAGCACCTCTTTTCCAGCCCGTCCGGTTTGAAATGCCTGATTGCGGAGGTGGATGGGAATGTCGCCGGATATGCCTCTTATATTAAACAGTTCTCTACATGGGATGCGGATTTTTATATCTACATGGACTGCCTGTTTCTGAATGATAACTATCGCGGATACGGAACCGGGGAAAAATTGATGGACTGGATCAAAGAAGAAGCACAAAAATTGGGGTGCAGCCTGATCCAGTGGCAGACGCCGGATTTCAATACCCGGGCGATGAAATTTTACAGGAAAATCGGGGCATATTCGAAAAGCAAAGAACGTTTTTTCCTTGAGGTGTAAAGAATGAATGAAGAAGCTCCAAAGAAATATAACAGGATGAATGTAAGGCAGTCATATAACCGGTGGGCGGCTCAATATGATACGGATCAGAACAAAACGCGAGACCTGGAAGCCATCGCGTTAAAAGAAAATTTGGCAGGGTTAAACTTCGGGACCTGCCTGGAGATCGGGTGCGGAACCGGTAAAAATACAGGATGGCTGCTTACAAAATCAAAAAGAGTCGTTGCCGCTGACCTGTCCGAAGAGATGCTGTCAAAAGCGAAAGAAAAAATTGTCTCAGATGATGTGATTTTTGTACAGTCGGATATAAATGAACCCTGGGATTTTGGCCGGGAGAAATTTGATTTGATAACCTTCAGCCTGGTTCTTGAGCATATTGAGAACCTTGATCATGTTTTTAAGGAGGCTGCAAACACACTGGCAAAAAGCGGGTATGTGTATGTTGGCGAGCTTCATCCCTTCAAACAATATTCCGGGTCAAAAGCCAGATTTGAAACCGAAGAGAGGCTCAATACCGTACCCTGTTTTACACATCACATTTCCGATTTTACGCGGTCTGCCAAAAAGCATGGGTTAGAAATAGTGCATTTGGATGAATTTTTTGATGATGATGGCGATAAAAGCTCAATGCCCAGGATCTTAAGTATTTTGTTTAAAAAATCGGGTTGATTGGATATGAAGGCAAACATGAAGAATATCAGCATACGGCAGGAGCAGCGAAAGGATTATGATTCCGTGTTTGAAGTCATCAGGAAAGCGTTTGAAGATATGGAGATGACGGATCATCAGGAGCAGTTTCTTGTTCAGCGATTGAGAACGTCCGATGCATTTGTTCCTGAACTGTCCCTGGTTGCAGAGCATGAAAATGAAATCATTGGTCATATTCTGCTGACAAATGTCAGGATAAAGAACGGCTGGCAGGAATTCCCGTCACTTGCACTGGCCCCGGTAACCGTACTGCCTGGTTATCAAAAACAGGGAATAGGAGGAATGCTGATTAAACATGCACATAAACGAGCCAAAGAGCTGGGTTTTAAGTCAGTTATTTTGCTTGGGCATTCTGATTACTATCCAAAGTTCGGGTACCGGAAGGCGAGTGAATTCGGCATTCAGCTGCCGTTTGACGTTCCGGAAGAGTTTTGTATGGCTTTAGAGCTGACTGAAAAAGGGCTTGAAGGAGTTTCCGGACTTGTAGAATTCCCGGAAGAATTTAATGGATGAAATCATGCCGGGTTTGACGTGAGATTTTAAGACAAAACCGGCAGATCATAAATCTGATATCGTTGCATCTCCAATCGCATATCAGACTATTTGAGCCATAGTGAAGCCGAGGGACCTCCCGTTACGGAAAACCGGGAAAAACACCGGCCTTCGCTCAGGGTGACATGGGCGTGGTTAAACCACCGCGGCGTATCTGTCTCCGGTCAGAACCACGTTCCCTGTAACGCCGCAGGAGTGGTTTTGGGCGGGTGAATCGGAGCCTGAGTACGGGAAAGATTTCTATACCCGCCCTTCCTTCATCAGCGCTCCTGTCATCCCGAGTGAAGCGGAGCGGAACCGAGGGATCTCATATGTTAGCCATTCCGCATTGTTACTTAATTATTTTAAGTTTGATAA
>JBBEBD010000045.1:0-2779 GCA_040882525.1 Balneolaceae bacterium
CCAGATTTTCCGGCGACGGTAGTCCTTCGGTACGGAAACTCCAGACGTCACTCCAGTCACCTTCTCCACCATCATTCACACCACGGACACGCCAGAAATATTCTGTTTCAGCGTCCAGAGTTTCCATAATTTCAAATACTGTTCCGGTAATTTCTGTTTCGGCGATATCCTCTGCCCCATCAAAACCAGGATTTGTTGCTATAACTAATTCAAAACTATCGGCCCGGGAGGCTGAATTCCACTCCAGTACCGGCTGAAGTGGCACATCTTCTGCTCCATTTTCAGGACTGGATAGAACAACCTGGCCGGGGGCATCGGGGATATTTTCTTCAGTAGTAAATGTGAATGTTTCGCTCCAGGCGCCTTCCCCACCATCATTCACCCCACGGACACGCCAGAAAAACACAGTCTCAAACTCAAGATCTTCCGAAATATCGTATGCGGTTCCGGTTAAATCGGTTTCCTCAATAACACTTTGCTCCTCAAAATCAGAACTGATTGATACTTCCAGTTCATACCTATCTGCCCGGTCGGCGGTATTCCAATCCAATACCGGTTGCAACGGGATATCTTCTGAGCCATTTGAAGGGCTGGACAGAACAACCTGGTCCGGAGCATCGGGAACATCAAAAATCGTGGTAAACCTAAATGGATTGCTCCAGTCTCCTTCCCCACCCTCATTTACAGCCCGGACACGCCAGAAGTATTCGGTACCAAAGTCCAGGTTTTCTGTGATGTTATATTCCGTTCCGGAGATGCCGGTTTCATCGGTGACCGGATCCGAAAAATCTTCATTCTCCGACAGCATCAATTCATAATCTTCCGCCCGCTGGGCAGAATTCCATTCCAGTACCGGTTGCAGTATTATATCATCTTCACCATTTCCAGGGCTTGATAAAACAACTTCTCCAGGGGCATCCGGTGCTTCTTCGATAGTCGTAAAATCAAATGTTTCGCTCCATTCCCCTTCACCACTTTCATTTACACCGCGAACCCTCCAGTAATGTTCAGTCTCAAAACCGAGCTCTTCCGTAACAGTGAAATCTGTTCCTGTAATACCAGTTTCCCGTGAAGTGTTCTGGCCATTAAAATTAGGATTTGTTGAGACATCCAGTTCATAACTGTCGGCCCGGGCAGCAGGATTCCAATCTAATGTCGGTTGCAATGAAACATCCTCTGCCCCATCTGCCGGGCTGGATAAAACAACCTGGCCAGGAATATCGGGAATATCTTCCTCTGTGGTAAAACTGAATGGATTACTCCATTCTCCTTCTCCACTTTCATTTACACCGCGAACCCTCCAGTAATGTTCAGTCTCAAAATCCAGATCTTCCGTAATAGTGAAATCTGTTCCTGTAATACCAGTTTCCCGTGAAGTGTTCTGGCCATTAAAATTAGGATTTGTTGAGACATCCAGTTCATAACTGTCGGCCCGGTCGGCGGCACCCCAATCTAATGTCGGTTGCAACGGGATATCTTCTGCACCGTCTGAAGGACTGGAAAGAACAACCTGCTCCGGAGCATCGGGAATATCTTCTTCTGTGGTAAAACTGAATGAATTGCTCCAGTCGCCTTCTCCATCATCATTCACACCGCGAACACGCCAGAAGTATTCGGTATCAAAATCCAGATCTTCGGTAATGGAAAAATCTGTCCCGGTTATACCGGTTTCATCGATGACAGGATTTGAAAAATCTTCATTCTCCGACAGCATCAGTTCATAACTGTCGGCCCGGTCGGCGGCACCCCAATCTAATGTCGGTTGCAACGGGATATCTTCTGCACCGTCTGAAGGACTGGAAAGAACAACCTGCTCCGGAGCATCGGGAATATCTTCTTCTGTGGTAAAACTGAATGAATTGCTCCAGTCGCCTTCTCCATCATCATTCACACCGCGAACACGCCAGAAGTATTCGGTATCAAAATCCAGATCTTCGGTAATGAAAAAATCTGTTCCGGTTATACCGGTTTCACCGATGACTGGATCTGAAAAATCACTACTCTCCGACAACATTAATTCATAACTGTCGGCCCGATCGGCGGCGCCCCAATCTAATGTTGGTTGCAATGAAACATCCTCTGCACCATTTGAAGGGCTAATTAAAACAACCTGGTCCGGGGCATCGGGAATATCTTCTTCTGTTGAAAAACTGAACGGATTACTCCAATCTCCTTCTCCATCATCATTCACACCCCGGACCCTCCAGAAGTATTCAGTATCCAAATCCAAATCTTCTGTGATCTCAAAATCCGTTCCGGAAATGCCCGTCTCATCGATGACGGGGTCAGAAAAGTCATCATCCTCCGATAGCATTAGTTCATAGCTAATTGCTCCGGAGGCAGTATCCCACTCTAATGTCGGTTGCACTGAAACATCCTCTGCGTCATCTTGCGGACTGGAAAGGACTACCTGGTCGGGAGTTTGCGCAGATACAACAGAGGCCGCTAATAAGAAATTTATAAAGAAAAAGAAATTGAATGCAGTTTTTAGATAACTCACTTTTTTCTCTCCGGAATAATTTTAGAACACGGGCATCTAAATAAAAATCCAACCTTCCACTTTCTTTTATTCGGTAGTCGGACCCGAAACCCGTTTAAATTCTCTTTATTTATTTTTAAATATTAACAAGTAAATTTTGCGATGGATACCATTAAAATCTGAAAACGTTACATACTGGTGTATTTTATACCTTGGAAGCTTTGCGAAGTTTAAGTTCAATTTATTTCCAGAACATAACGGAACTCGAGGTGATCGTGATTTGAGGCGGTAAATGTATAC
>JBBEBD010000046.1:0-18046 GCA_040882525.1 Balneolaceae bacterium
GCTATTACCCGTTCCCATACCGGCCAGTTGTGGCTGAAACTTCCCTGCAGGGTAACATTCTTCTGCACCAGCGGATCCAGTGAGAAATTTAATGGCTGAGGACCCCAGCCGACTTTTGTGATGTGGCCATTCGGACGTACAAGCTGCAGAGCTGTTTTCAATGTTGCACTCACTCCGGCTGCATCTATGATCATATCAGCTCCAAGCCCGTCACGCTGCATGGCCCATTCTGAAGCATCGCCAACAATCGTTTCGCAGCCATATTGAGCGGCTATGCTCAGGCGCAGTTTGTCTGTTTCCAGGCCAACAACGGCGACTTCTGCTCCGGATAATTTTGCAATAGCTGCAGCTAATATCCCGATCGTACCGGGGCCAAGAACAATCACGCGGTCGCCAGGTTTAATATTTCCGTTTTCAACAACAGAATTATAAGCCACACAGCAGGGTTCTGTCAGGCAGGCCTGTTCAAAATCAAGATGATCCGGCACCAGGTGCAGGCACCGGGCGGGAACCCGTACATATCGCGTCATGGCACCGTTTACACCATAACCAAACCCTTTACGTGTGGGATCCAGGTTATACAATCCATAGCGGCTCATTGGATTATCAGAATCAATCACGGCAGCCGTTTCGCTGACTACCTTGTCGCCTTCTTTCCAGCCGGTAACACGACTTCCCATCTCAGATATATACCCGCCAAACTCATGGCCGAGAACAACCGGATAATTCACGGGCCAGCTATGGTCGGCAGTCCATTGATGAAGATCGCTGCCGCAAACTCCTACATTTGCCACTTCAAGCAAAACATCATCATCTCCGATGGATGCTTTCTCAATTTCACGAAGCTCAACAGATCCTCTTTCAGAATTGTAATTGACCACAGCAGGCGATTTCGAAGATTTCATAGATGTACTCTTAATTTGGAGATTATTCAGCAAAAAACATTTTTTAAATAAATAAACCTTCGCTCAATAACAATCTAAAGTTCAATATTCATTATTCATCACGCGCGTTATATTCGGCAGCCGAAATTTTCGCATGTCACTCAAACAAAGCAACCAGATCCTCTTTGTTGAGTTCTTTAAATATGCCGGAATCCGCCACAACAAGTTTCTCCGCGAGATTTCGTTTACGATCTTGCAGCCTCAAAATCTTTTCCTCCACTGTATCCGGGCTGACAAACCGATAAACAAACACCTTCTCCTTTTGGCCGATCCGGTGTGTACGATCCATCGCCTGCCTTTCAGCCGCAGGATTCCACCACGGGTCCATAATAAATACATAATCCGCACCGGTCAGATTGAGTCCCTCTCCACCCGCTTTCAGGCTGATCAAAAACAATTTCTTCGATTCATCTTCCTGGAACCGGTTCACACGCGCCTGGCGGTCGGTAGTCTGCCCGTCCAGATATTCATAATTCCATCCCTGTTTCTTTACTTCAGCTTCAATCAACTTAAGAAAACTCACAAATTGTGAAAACACGAGTGCACGATGCCCCTCGCTGATCAACTCTTCCGCCAGTTCAACGAATCGCGACAACTTTGCTGATGGGGCACTTTCTCCTTCAATTAATTTGGGAGAACAGCTAATCTGGCGCAGGCGCAGCAATCCTTCCAATACGGCAAACCGGGCTTTATTAATACCATTGCTGTCGATCGATTTATTCACCAATTCGTAATATACTTTTCTGTATTTTTCATATAGAGCATGCTGAGTGGCGTCCATCGGACAGTCAACCCTTGTAGAAGTGAGTGGCGGCAGATCTGTGGCCACCTGCTGTTTTGTGCGCCGCAGGATAAAGGGTGCAACCATTTTATGCAGCAGTTCCTCTGCCGCCTGATCCCCGTCCCTTTCCACAGGTTTCACCCAGCGGTCACGGAATGATTTCTGACCACCCAGCAAGCCTGGATTCAGAAACTCAAACTGCGACCACAGATCCATTGTAGTGTTCTGAACCGGAGTACCCGTCATACAAATCCGGTTTTTAGCCCGTATCATTTTCAAAGACCTGAATGTTTTACTGGCAGGGTTCCGCACCGAGTGCGATTCATCAAGAATTGCATAATCGAACTCTTTGTCTTTGAGCAGATTAATATCAATTCGCATGGTTCCGTAGGTGGTAATCAGAAGATCGCTATCGGCCAGCTCATCTGTCGATGAGGCGCGGGCTGTTCCATGATGAACATTTACCTCAAAATCGGGTACAAATTTGCCCGCTTCCGCTACCCAGTTCTGAATAACCGATCGCGGGGCAATAATCAGACAGTTTAAACGCTTGTCGGAACGTTCTGATATTTTTCTAAGCAGTGCCAGAACCTGAATGGTTTTACCAAGCCCCATATCATCTGCAAGAATTCCTCCAAATCCATAGGTGTTCAGGAAGTTCATCCAGGAGAGCCCGGCTGACTGATACTGCCTCAGTTCACCATAAAATCCATTGGGAGCTGATATCGGTTCAATCGTTTCGAACGATTTGAGACGGCCGGCATACTCCTCAAAATCAGGATCCGATTCACTGTTGTCGGCCTCCTTTGCAATCTCTTCTATTACATTCGCTGCAATTTTTGGGATTTTACTGTTTTCCCCACTATTACCGGTCAGCTGCATCAGATTTTTCAGTTGCTTTACCCAATTTTCCGGCAGTTCACCGAGGGAGTCATCGTGCAGTTTTATAAAGGTTTTATCCTTCACAAGTACCTGCTGGATATCGTTCATGCCGAGGGTTATCTTCCCGAATGAAAATGATCCCTCAACCTCAAACCAATTCTCCCGGCTTTTCACCCGAAACGAACTGGATGTCATCTTTTTTGGCCGGGCATACCTTACCAGGTTTTTTTGCCCATAAATAGAAAATCCTGCTTTAATCAGTCTTGGCAGCTGGTCTATCACCCATTCAAGGGAATCCCCACATGGGTTAAACTGCCAGGAATTTCCAGCCTGTTCAAGTCCGGATTCCAGTAACTGATCAACGAATGCTTGCTCGTTATTTGGTTGTCGTTTTACAGATAGCAGAAGGGCGCTTCCGTTTGTTTTATGATCGGTCAGGCTCAACGGAACCAGGATCTCTTCCGTTTCATTATTTCCATCTATCTCAAATCCGTTGTACACTATTTTGAGATCAGCCTGCAGCACCTTTCCTGACTCTTTCAGGTAAAGTGCCGGTACCGGGCTCACTGGTTCACTCTCCTTTTTCATCTCATCTGAAAACTGAACCGGGATATCAACCTTTAAAAGTATTGGATACAGATCCTTTAGAAATGGTTCAAGCTCATCAGAGGGTACATGAATGCTGCTGTCTGAAAGTGAAAAAAAGATGCTCAATGCCCGTTCATTTGCATCCAGTTTTGCAATCTGGCCATCCGTAAGCACCCACACCGGGTCAGTTTGAACAAATTCTACCTCATCGCCGCTGTAAATTCTGCCATTACTGTGCAGCTTACACTCTATCTTCAGGCCCGGAGATGCTGCTTCTTCACTTTCATCCCGGCTTATTGCAAGAAAAAGATCGAATGTTTGATCGCTGTAAGATATAACTGAAGCCGGTTCTTTTTCACGCTTTACATAAAGAGTTCGCCCTTTTATAAGTTCCAGTATCTCACCCAATTCAATTTCCGACACTGTGTCAGAATAATAACCTGCATAGATTCTTTCAGAATTATAAACCTGGTTCAGACAGCTAACGATAAGCTGATCTCTTGAATTTTCAGGTTTTAAGGTATTCCAGGGGTTTTTATAATTGTAGGAATATAGCGATTTCGTGTTCAGAGAATTTATCAGAGGATAGATCTTTTTGGGATAGAGATCCCACTGGCCATTTTTTCTTTCCAGTAAATACTCCAGCTCTTGCCGCTTTTCACCATTGCCGCTAACCTGCTGAAGTGAACGCTGCAGCTGTCGATATGCCAAATTCCCGTCACCTGATCCCGAGAAATGCTGATATCGCTGATGTTCGGCAAGGGCAAATGTGGCCGCGACAATATGTTTACAAATAATTGATCCATACATCCAATTCCCAAAAGCGGGACAATTACATTGTTCCTGATTTGCAGGATCGTCTGCTAACGGCAGAACTACCCTGTATTGTCTTGATCCTTTTACAAATATTTCATACACCAATGCAGGCTCGTCGGATCTATTTATTTTCAGCACATGTTTCTCGCGAAAATATTTTAACCCCCTGCTAAAAACCTTCTCACTGGCGTATTGAGATATATAGTGAATATATCCGACCAGGTTCTCATCCACACCCAGAAAGGGATCTTTATCCGGATTTATTGGCCCTGGTCTTTGAGTGAAATCGAATGGCAGGTTATAAAGCAGATCCATGATCTCATCAAACCTTTTTTCACCCACACCTGGCAAAGATATAATTTCTTCCGGTTCAATTAACAGGTCTTCTAAGCAGTAAACACCATTACTTCGCAGAACTGATCCGGTTCCGGAGCTTAGTTTCATCAGAACCGGATCATAAATTTCATAGTAGGGCATAGCAGATTGAACAAGCAGATTTCGTTTTGAGACAGCTCACACAACTTGCTGCGGCTATCCATTATTACCAGAAGGCTTTAAAATATATATTTTTGTTTCACTACAGATAATTCATCAAAAGAAAAAAAGATTAAAATGCAGTTACAAAACATTTTTGCATTAGATCTATCAACTAAAAAAACAGATACAGAACACCGAGAGATTCTGATCAGCCTGCTGTGGGCAGAATGGTATCTTTATAACTTCTTTTTCCGGTAATCTAAAATCGCACCAGAAGGCATACGGTTGGGAACTCAGGTTATTAAGATTATTCTTCCGAACCACGAAGTGATATCAGATATTCAACCAGGTCGCGGATCTCACTGCGCGACAAAACCTCTCCCATAGCCGGCATGCCGGATGGGGTATGAGTGCGTTCAGCGATTTCAGTTTTATCAACTACTGTTTCCTGTTCGCCACTTGTTACGGTGATTTGATTTTCCGTTTCCGCACGTAACAAACCCCGTACTGTTTCACCATTTTGTAGTGCCAGAGTAACTGTACCATATCCCGGGGCAATCCTGCCAGATGGGTCAACCATCGATTCAAGCAGGCTTTCGCGTGATAAAATGTCTCCAATGGATGTCAGATCAGGCCCCACATTACTTCCGTTTCCGGCAACCGTATGGCAACGAATGCATTGTGCCGCCGCATTCTGGTAAAAAACCCTGCGGCCTTGTTCTGCATCACCGCCGTAAAGTAATTCCCTGAAAACAGAGACGGAATCATCCCGTGATTTTCCGTTTTCATATTCCTGAAGCCTCTCTTTCAAAGAACCTGATCCTGCCGCTTCCACTGCCAGAAGCAGGTCGAGATGAACTTCCGGCGTCAACTCTCCGGCTATCATAAGGTCCATCTGGCTGCCAAGAACTTCATAAGATGAGGAATCATCAATCCTGCCGAGTGTGCTTAATGCTGTCTGGCGTTCCTCAACTGTACCATTTTCAAGTACAGGTGTTATTAAAGCCACAATGCTTTCTTCGGCCAGGTTCAAATCCGGAATGCTGTGAAGTGCATTCATCCGCACGGCCTGGTCCTTATCTTCCAGTGCGGTGAAAACAGCATCTTCTATTTCTTCATACCCCAGGTCTGCCAGTGCCTGAAGGGATGCAATCCGTACTTCGGGTGAAGGGTCATCAACAAGAAGAGGTAATAATTCCGGAATGGCATAATCAAAATTCAGACTGCTGACTGTCACCAGCCCTGCAATTTTTACATCACTGCTTTCATCAGCCAGAATACCGGCAATAACAGGCTCAATGGCCTGCCGGGCATCATCAGGATCATTTTCAATTTTACCCCTCGGATCGCCTGTCACCCGGTCAAGTTCTGATGGTTCCGGCCAGACAGATAGGGTTTTTAAGGCTTCAATTCTCAACTCTTCAGGTACGTCCTCTCTGATAGAAAATTCCGCCAAACGTTTTGCTTCCGTTCCGGTTCCAACATAAAGGGTTGCATTAATTGCACGTCTTATTAGAGGCTCGTTTAGAAACCGATCCTGCTCAAGCATTTTAGCAAGAGGTTCAAGCCCTTCTTGGATAAAAGCATCATCATTAATCGCTCTGGCTGCATTGGTAACAATGAATTCATCCTCATCATCCAGGAACCGGACAACCCCCGGATGCTCCAGTCTTTTCAATGCTACAACAGCGGCTATCCGCACCGCCCGCGAGGGGTGGCCTGAAAGTTCTGTAATCCTGTCAGCCTCACCGATTCTTTCGAGAGCTATCGCACCACCATGCCTCAGGTATACATCCTCATCGTCATTTTCTTCGAGCATTTTTACAATAGCTTCAAAAGCCGGTCTCCAGGAAAGCCTTCCGAGTGCTTCAGCAGCAAAAAACCTGACACGGGCACTCTCATCCTTAAGTAAAGGTATCAGGATATCACCGGCCGGTTCATATCTGACATCTCCCAGCATTTTTGCGGCCTGTGACCGGATCTCAGAATCGGAATCGTCCAGCAGTGAAATGAGCGGTCCAACGGCTTCAATATTCCGGCGGCCAATCTGTGCCAGGCCCCAGATACCATGAATCCTTGCCAGCTGTTGCCCGGTTTGGGTCAAAGCTTTTTGCAAGGCCGCTGTATCATCTTTTGCTGCAAGTTCAAACTGAGCTTTTTGCCGTACCCTCATGTCCGGATAATGCAGCAGTTCGAGGAGCTCATCAGATGAGAGTTCTGTAAAACCTTCCGCCAGTAGGCTCCGCGTTTCAAAACGAGTTTCCGAGCCGGCATCACCGGACGTGTCTAATTTCCAGATTCTGCCTTTCTGCTTTAATGCCCAGCCTTCAATCCAGTCTGTAAAGTAAAGTGACCCGTCAGGCCCAAAATCTAATCCTGTAGCCAGAATTCCTTCCAGTACCTGTTTGTTTTCCTCCAATTCAAAAGAAGCACCATGTTCTTTCAGTGTAAAGGCATGGATACCGGAACTGGACGGGGAACCGACAAAATCTGCCACAAAAAAATGATCTCTCCACTGCTCATTTAACGCTGTACCCGGGTTATACGCCATTCCGGCGGGGCCTACATCATACGGAGCAAGAGGTGGCAGAAGATGTGCAGCCTGATCTTCAAACCGGGGTTTAAAATACCCTTCATCCATTAGCACCTTATAATTATTGTTTTTTGGATCATTATACTTTCCGGACTGCCAGTTCACCCGCCAGCCGCTGTCTGAACCGTTTACAAGATACACCAGGCGCTCATGCTCTCCTGCGTGATCGCCATCATTATCAACTGAAATGAGATTACCATATTTATCGAATGAAAATTCATGGGTATTCCGCAGTCCGCTTGCAAATACTTCAAAGTTGCTGCCGTCAGGTTCAGCACGTACAATTACACCTTCACGGGGATAGTGCCATTTTTTCCCTTCCTGGTCAGTCACACTCATACCACGGTCACCGATTGACCAGTAAATATGTCCATCCGGCCCTACTGTCAGTCCAGACATTCCATGTCCTCCAAACCCTATATTCACAGCATAGCCATGGCTGATAGACTCTTTTTGGTCTCCATAGCCGTCACCATTGGTATCCCGGATGCGCCAGAGGTCAGGCGCCACTCCCAGAAAAACATCTCCCTCATGATAAAGTATGGCCCCGGCAACATCAGTGACTTCTTCATTAAAATTGCGGACAAAAAGTTCACTCCGGTTGGCAATTCCATTACCTGTTAAATCCTCCACCCTGAAAACTGACTCTTTATACATCAAAAGATCCCGCCAGTCATGAGAGCCATCTTCATTCTGATCCGCCAGCCAGGAATTCTCGTCGCTTCGCTCAGGTGCCAGCTCCCGGTGCAGAAAATCCCTCCGGTCTTCAACTGTTTCAAAGGTGGAAGATTCAATCATCCAGCCGCTATGTCCCCGGATGTCAATTTCGCCGTTTCTTCTTCTTTCTGTAATGGTCACTAAAATCCGCCCCTGGCCGTCCACATGCAAAGCTACAGGATCGCTGATTAAATTCTCGGACGCCCATAAAGATATTTCCAGACCATCGGCTAAATCCGGGCTTACTTCGTCAGAAATCTGACCCGCATATATTTCTGCATCTTCATCAGTCACAGAAAGGGTAATTCTCTCCTCTTCCTCAGTACAAGAGAGTAAACAGGACAGAAACAGGATCGAAAAATATACATACGGTAAACGGGTACTGTCGAGCTGCATTAAAATCTTTTTTACATTCATTTTACTTTATAATCTGCCTGCAGCCCACAGAAGCCCGTTGGCAACCTGATCGAGGAATTCTTCTTTTTCAAACATTTCATTATTGTGGCCGAGAGTTGTGGCGAAAATTCGCGTTCCGTCAATCTCGTGGGTCCAGGTAACGGTTTGATATTCCTCTGTCTCCGTTCCATAAGCCCTTGCGAGTGGAGTGATGTCCCCCCAGATTCTTTCCACAACATATACCTCATCTTCGGGAGTCATCCACTTCTCCGGCTGATTGTTCATCACCGGGTTTTCCGGTGCAATATTTTCAACTTCAAACTGCCGCTGACCTTCATGCCACATCGACTGAAAACCCATAAACTCAAACCAGGGATCCGCCGGCTCGGCATAGCGGTAACTGTGAACTGCGGCATGTACCAGCACAGCCGGGGTACCTTTATGATGTTCTACAAAACCCGCAACGAATTCCGGATCGGTTACCCTGCCAAAACCTGTATTATGAACCACCACATCAAAACCCTGCGTCCAGTTTTCTTCCTGCAAAACAGAAACATGATAATCAGGTTCTTTGTCTCCTTCGTGTATGATAGTCCATTCAATAGCATCTCCCAGGCGCTCACTGATGCCTTCAGTCAGTAATACTTCCTGGGTTTCATAATCATGCCAACCGCCACCTGTTATTAAAAGTACCTGAAGAGGCGGTTCCTCTCCAGCAGTGCATGATATCAGAAATAGCATTAGCAGAAAGGCCGTGAACTGAAAATAGTTTTTATGAAAGATCATTTGAAATAATACTGTTTTTGAATGTTTTTACGATAAGGAAAAATATCTGGCACTAAAAAGGTTTTGCAGTAGAAATTCGTGAAAAACATATTTCCTGTTTCTCACCTGATCACCGCTTCATGAGAAGACTCTTCATTAAAAGGCAACGCCTCATCCCCGCTGAGTCCAAGCCGTTCATTAATAGCCCTTAAATGGTGATCCACACCAATTTCACTTCCGGGGATAAAACCGGGTACGGTAATCACCTGGGCCACCACACCTCCAAATCCCCTGTGCATTACACCCCTGGGCAGGTAAACCAAATCCCCCAGTTCCAGTTCGTACTCTCTGATCAGACCATCCACCTGCGACAACTGAACATCATCCGGGCTGATAATATAATCCACTTTTTCACTTGTAATGATTTTTGCCCCCGGTTTCACGATCTGGACAAGATAAAACTCATCAAATCCCCCCTGTACCGGGTGGTAATGACTGAATGAATCATAAATTCTCACCCGGTGAGCGTTTAAAGCGTGGTATATATATTCTCCCACATCTTCCTTCCAGGTTAGCAAAATACGCCGGTAAGCATCAATTTCAGTTGCACACCCCCCCGGAACATCTGTAATATCGGGATCCCAGTCGGGCCGGATAAACGGAGGCAGATCATTTTCCGGTTTTACGGGAACCTGGAAAACCAGTAAACCCATTTCAATATCGGTATTCATCATTTCTCCTTCATGCAGGATGATGATATCCCCCACAATGGCTTCCGATTTCTTTTGAGAATCACGAATACCGGCAACGGTTACCTCGCCCAAAACATCCTGGTTAGTGACTCCGTCAATTTCCTGTACAAAAACAACCTGGGTATAATCGCGGGCGTCTACCTCTGTAACACCGGATAAATAATCGAAATCATACCCCGGATTCCGCTTTTTAAATTCTTCACGGATCGACAGAAAATTTTCGCTGTCATTTCCGTCATACAGGTTTGCCACTTGAACTTCAGGTGCCTGCGCATGTGTTGCTCCGGCTGTACCTGTTATAAGAGCTACTGTTATCAAACCAGACAATATTAAATCTTTCATAATATGAATCATGTAACCTTTTCTAATCTCACCTGGCGCTGCCCTTGTGAGTTTTAAGCTAAATCAAAATAAACGGATTTTTGGATATCTGAAATAAAAAAGCCCCATTCCGTTTGCACAAAATGAGGCTTTTAAAAATTACTGTTCAGCTTATGGCCGGAATTACATCATTCCGCCCATGCCTCCCATTCCGCCCATACCTCCGGGCATTCCACCGCCGCCTGGCATTCCGCCACCGTCGTTGTCATCATCTTTAGATGGTTTGTCAACAACCACAGCTTCGGTAGTCAGCATCAGTCCGGCAACAGACGCAGCGTTTTCGAGTGCTGTTCGTGTTACTTTGGTTGGATCAATTACACCTGCTTTAATCAGGTCTTCATATGCTTCAGTACGTGCGTTATAACCATATGCGTCTTTTCCTTCGAGCACTTTCTGTACAACGATGGAACCTTCCACACCGGCATTGTTTGCAATGGCTCTTAACGGAGATTCAAGAGCACGCTTCACAATATTGAAGCCGACTTCCTGGTCAGGATTATCCCCTTTCAGTTTGTCGAATGCCTTAATAGCACGAAGCAAAGCAACTCCACCACCGGGAACAATTCCTTCTTCCACAGCGGCACGTGTTGCATGCAGGGCATCTTCAACACGAGCTTTCTTCTCTTTCATCTCAACTTCAGAAGCAGCACCGATATAAAGTACAGCAACACCGCCGCTTAATTTAGCGAGACGTTCCTGAAGTTTTTCGCGATCATAGTCAGATGTAGTGTTTTCAATCTGAGATTTGATCTGGTTGATACGGGCTTTGATATCGCCGTCTTTTCCTTTACCGCCAATAACTGTTGTATTGTCTTTGTCGATATTGATACGGTCGGCCTGACCGAGGAAATCAAGAGTAGCGTTTTCAAGTTTGTAACCGCGCTCTTCGCTGATCACGGTACCGCCTGTCAAAATGGCGATATCTTCGAGCATCGCTTTTCGGCGATCGCCAAAACCCGGAGCTTTCACAGCAGCGATCTTCAGAGATCCCCGCAGTTTGTTTACAACCAGGGTAGCCAGTGCTTCACCTTCAACATCTTCAGCGATGATCAGGAGCGGACGGCTGGTTTGAATTACTTTTTCAAGAACCGGAAGCAGATCCTTCATATTAGAGATCTTCTTATCGAAAATCAGGATATAAGGTTCTTCCAGTTCGGTGGTCATATTATCGCTGTTGGTCACGAAATATGGAGACAGGTATCCGCGGTCGAACTGCATACCTTCTACAGTTTCAAGATATGTTTCTGTTCCCTTGGCTTCTTCAACCGTAATCACACCGTCTTTGCCAACTTTTTCCATGGCTTCCGCAATCCGGGATCCGATTTCTTCATCGCCATTGGCGGATATTGTACCCACCTGACGGATACTGTCGAGACTATCGCCAACCGGTTTGCTCTGTTTTGCGAGATCAGCAACAACAGCTCTTACTGCAGCATCAATACCACGCTTCAGTTCCATTGGGTTGGCACCGGCAGTAACATTTTTCAGGCCGGTTTGAATAATAGACTGGGCAAGAACAGTAGCGGTTGTAGTTCCATCACCCGCGTTGTCGCTGGTTTTAGACGCTACTTCGCGCACCATTTGTGCACCCATGTTTTCTACTTTATCGGAAAGTTCAATCTCTTTGGCTACGGTAACACCATCTTTGGTTACAGTAGGTGCGCCAAATGATTTTTCAATCACTACATTCCGTCCGCGAGGGCCCAATGTAACTTTAACGGCATTTGCAAGCTTATCAACGCCGCGTTTCAGGGCGTCGCGTGCATCCGCATCGTAATGAACTAATTTTGACATAATTCTTATCAGTGTTTAGTTAGTATTAATTTGTTTGAATTGTTTAGGAAACGATTCCCAGAATGTCTGATTCTCTCATAATCAGATATTCTTCTCCATCAAGCGTAACTTCCGTACCTGAATACTTTCCGTACAGAATTTCATCTCCTTCTTTGACAGAAATATCGATTTTGGTTCCGTTTTCAACTTTACCGGGACCTGCGGCTACTACAGTTCCGCGTTGAGGTTTTTCTTTTGCAGTATCCGGAATAATAATACCGGAACTTGTTTTTTCCTCAGCTTCGACCGGCCGGACCAGTACACGATCGCTTAAAGGTTTAATGCTAGCCATATGATGACTCCTTGCTTTAAAGTTTATGTTTAATGTTAAATTTTTTTCGCCCCGACGGAGCAATTATTTATATGACTTAATAGCAACTTCCGTACCAAAGTAGAAGAAATGCCAAAACAGTCATTTTCCCTTCGAAAGAGGCGTCAGGAATCCGGTTTCAAAAAAAGAAAAGACGATTTTTCAGCTGAATGTGCCAAGTTGTTCAAGACGGGCTGTCAACTTTTCATACATTTCCGGTGTGAAGGCTTCAGCCCGTAAACTGAAATCAAACTCTTCATCCGGCAAATCGGTATCAAGTCTCTTCAGCGCGTTACTCAATTTTTTTCTGCGCTGATTAAAAGCCATTCTGACTACTGTTTTTAAATGCTGGTCGGTACAACCTAAAGCCGTTTTATTAAATGTGAATTTTACAATACTGCTGTTAACATCCGGAGGCGGTGAAAATACGTCCGGCGGCACATCAAACAGAACTTCAGGTGTACTCATCAACTGAGTCTGCACGCTTAAAATTCCATACTGTTTATTACCCGGCTCCGCTACAATTCTTTCTGCCACCTCTTTTTGCATCATCAGGATAGCAACCGACAATTTTTCACGGTTTTCGAGGATAATAAACAGAATCTGGCTGGTGATATAATAAGGCAGATTCCCTACCACATGAACAGGTTTTTCTGTGTCCAGAAGCGGATCCCAGTTGCATTTCAGGATATCTTCCTGTACAAGTTTCAGCGACGGGTATTTTTCAGAAAGATGTTCCGCCATCCTCCGGTCAATCTCAACAGCAATTAAGTCATCAAATCGTTCTAAAAGAGGTCCGGTAAGAGCACCAGCGCCCGGCCCTATTTCAATCACCCGGTCCCCCGGGCCGGCGGGCACGGCATCTATAATTCTGCGAATCATATTTCCATCCTTTAAAAAATGCTGACCGAGACTTTTTTTGGTTTTCGGAGAATAGCCCATAAGATTAGGAATGATAAAAAACTTGAGATATGAATGGTTTTCATTAGCTTTAACTTAATAAATTATGTTCCGGATGAGAATAATATTCACAGGAATCTTACAAAACACGGGAATTTTTCTATCCGCGGACAAAAATCAACTTTGTTTAACTTACAATCATGGAACTAAACCCGTTTGATACTGAGCAAATCGGCATCAAAACACTTGAGAAGAGCCTGGTGAAAACCAAATCAGCCCGATCGCTTAAAATCGGTCTTCCAAAAGAAACTTCATTTGACGAACGGCGGCTTTCTTTAACGCCCGGAGGTGTCTCAATTTTAACCGCTAACGGGCATGAAGTTTATATTGAAAAAAATGCGGGAATGGATGCTCACTTTACAGATCAGGATTATGCCGATGCCGGGGCGGAAATATCATACAGCGCTGAAGAACTTTTTAAGCATTCAGAAATGATTGTAAAAGTGGCTCCACCCACAAGTACTGAGCTGGAGTGGATGCAGCCAGGTCAGATTTTACTGTCGGCCTTACACCTTGGGCATCTCAGCCATGAGTTTTTACATCGTTTGATTGAAAAGAAAATTTGTGCTATCGGGTATGAGTTTATCAAAAGTCCGGATGCTCAATTCCCCATTGTACGAATGATGCATGAAATCACGGGATCTATGGCTGTTCAGATTGCAGCTCATTATCTTGAAAACTGCAGTAATGGCCAGGGAATTATGCTGGGTGGTATTTCAGGCATTCCTCCGGCTACAGTTGCCATTCTCGGGGCTGGTATTACAGGAGAATATGCAGCCCGTACGGCACTGGGTTATGGTGCACAGGTTTTTGTAATGGATAATAACCTCACCCAGCTCCGGCGGCTTGAAAATGCGTTAGACCGGCGGATTATCACCGCTACGGCAAACCACCAATATCTTTCCACCGCACTGGAATCTGCCGATGTGGTAATTGGTGCAGCTATGACTGAAGGAGAACGTGCACCCTGCTGGGTTACCGATCCGATGGTACAATCCATGAAACAAGGTAGTGTGATTGTAGATACAGTAATTGATCAGGGCGGATGCGTTTCGAGCAGTGAACCTACTACCCATTCGAATCCTGTGTTTACAAAATATGATGTGGTTCATTATTGTGTCCCCAATATTCCATCTAATGTTGCCCGTACAGCCACTTACGCCCTGAATAATGTGATTGTACCCTACCTGATAGAAATCGGAGATGCGGGTGGAATTCATGACTGCCTCTGGAAAAATACGGACCTCCGCAACGGCACATATGTATATAAAAAGCATCTTACCCAGAAGGGACTTGCTGACCAGTTTGAAATGCCATACCGTGACATTGAAATACTGATTGCCTCACAAATATAAAATGGCTCCTTCGGAACTTAACGAAAGAAATTACCGCCGAATCTGTTTAATCAACTGGCTATTGTCAATTCCCCTGCTCCTGATATTTGCCTGGCCCTATTTTTTTGTGAGTGAACTGTTTTATATCAACAGGATTATTGCATTCCCGGGCTCTATCCTTTTCGCACTTCCATTTATGCTGACGATTCTTCATGGTCATGTAACCCTGGCCCTGGGCGCAGTTCACCGGCATCATTTTTACAACTGGCTTCAGGAAAAACCCTATACCTACGGGCTTTTGTTCCACCCGGTTATAATCAGCACCCGTTTCAGACTGGTGCTGTTTATCGTAAGTGTTATTATTTTTGCTGTGGGTTTGACAGCAAGATGAAGAAAGTTTCTGCATCAAAAAAGACAGATTCATCGGATGACAGGAAGTCATCCGATGAAGCAGCATCTGCCTAATAAGCCTTTCCATTCTTAATATCTTCCACCACAGAGGGATCCAGCAGAGTGGATATATCCCCCACATTATCCAGGTCATTTGCGGCGACTTTTCTGAGAATTCGCCGCATTATTTTTCCGGAACGGGTTTTGGGCAATCCGGTTACCACCTGAATTTTATCCGGTTTGGCTATCGGGCCGATAATTTTCGTAACCAGATCGTGAATCTCCTTTTTAAAGGCTGCCACATCTTCGGGTTGATTTTCACAAATCATAAATGCAAATACACCCTGGCCTTTTATATCATGCGGATAACCTACGATCGCAGTTTCCACCACATTGGAATGCTCATCAATGGCATTTTCAATTTCCGCGGTTCCCAGCCTGTGCCCTGATACATTCAGCACATCATCCACACGCCCGGTAATCCGGTAATACCCATCTTCATCCCGCCGGCAGCCGTCACCTGTAAAATAGTACCCTTTATAGGCGCTCATGTATGTTTTCAGGTATCTTTCATGATCTCCCCATACTGTGCGTGCGATCCCCGGCCATGGCTGTTTTATACAGAGATTTCCACTCACACCATTGCCGTTGATCTCTTTGCCGTTTTCATCCATAAGTGCCGGCTGAATGCCCGGCAGCGGCAAAGTTGCAAAACCGGGTTTGGTTGGAGTAACTCCCGCAAGGGGAGAAATCATAATTCCAGCCGTTTCCGTCTGCCACCAGGTATCCACAATCGGACATTTTCCACCGCCGATATGATCATTATACCAGTGCCAGGCCTCTTCATTAATCGGCTCACCCACACTTCCGAGAACTTTAAGTGAACTCAGATCATATTTTTTTACATAATCGAGACTGGAGCTCATCAGCGCACGGATTGCTGTTGGTGCTGTATAAAAATGTGTCACCCTGTACTTTTCAACAACTTCCCAAAAACGGCCCGGGTCAGGGTATGTTGGGACTCCTTCAAAAATAATGCCCGTAGCTCCGTTAAAAAGCGGACCGTATATTATATAAGAATGCCCGGTAATCCAGCCCGCGTCGGCGGTACACCAGTAAATATCTTTTTCTGCAACCTGGAATACATTGCGGAATGTATAGCTTGTGTAGACCATATATCCTCCACAGGTATGCATGACTCCTTTTGGCTTTCCCGTGGAGCCGGATGTATATAGAATAAATAGCGGATCTTCCGCATCCATTTCCACCGCCGTATGTTTTTTTGAGGCGTTTCGGATCAGCATATGCCACCATTCGTCCCGTCCTTCAACCCAGTCAATTTCCCGGTTGGTCCGCTGGCAGACAATTACATTTTTTACCACAGGGCAGCTTTCCAGGGCCTCATCAGAAATATCTTTCAAAGGCACATGCTTGTCTCCGCGGCGAAGACCGTCGTTGGTAATCAGCATTTTAGCATCACAATCCTGGATTCGCTCAGCCAGTGACTGAGCTGAGAATCCGGCAAATACAATAGAGTGAACTGCACCAATACGTGCACAGGCCAGGGCTGCAATAATCAGTTCCGGGGTCATCGCCATATAGATGCAAACCCGGTCTCCTTTTTCAATTCCTTTACTCTCCAGCACATTTGCAAAACGGCACACGTCTTCATGCAGCTGCCTGTAAGTGATGGTCCGCCGGAAACTGTCAGGATGATTGGGTTCAAAAATAAAAGCGGTTTTATGGCCTATGGTATTCAGGTGACGGTCCAGGGCATTTTCGGTTATATTCAGTTTTCCGCCTTCAAACCATTTGACATCCCCTTTTTCAAATCCACCCGAATGAACTTTATCCCATCTTTTCCGCCAGTAAAAGGTACCCGCTTCGTGCTCCCAGAATTTCAGCCCGTCAGCCTCACTCTCTTTATACACCTGTTTGTATTCATCGAACGATTTGATATTCAGCCACATAATAAATTTGTTTGGTTAAAATTATAATATACGGGTACAAGATTCCGCCAGACGTCCTGGACAGGAATATCCCCTTTTTAAATTGAACAAGTGTTTCCGCAGATGCCACTCTTCCAGCAGTTAAAGCCTGTTTTATGTTGCCGTTTTTAAATGGAAATTTCAAGAAAATAATTCCTGAGCATTAATACCTGGAAGATTTTCTCTTAAAGCAGTGGTGAAGCCTGTTAATAATCCTTGATTTTTTTGTCCGGACATAAGCACTTGACATATCAAATTTTTTGCTCGCCTGTTTTGTAGTGCTGTCGGGGTTCTCTATGAAAAAGCGGATAAACTTTCGGTTCTGATCCTCCAGGTTGCCAAGGCACTCCTCCAGAATTTTCATTCTGTCTGATTCTATCAGAGCCTCAATCTGACGTGCAGGCTCCACCTGATTATACACGTCATCCGGATCTGCGGTAAAACGGTGCTGATACCTTGCATACCGGAGATATTCATTTCTTGAAGCGGTAATCAGGTAACTGAAAATAGTTTTATGCTCCCTTATTTTACCCTTGCGGATTCTGTCCAGTACGTCCAGACATGCCTGCTGCACGCACTCTTTGGCGTCTGAAGACGGAGCACTCATTACTACACGCAGGTATTCTTCCAGCCTGGGAATAATTTCTTTAAGTAATTCATCCGCTGTAGAATTATTTCCCTGTTGCAGAGCTTTAACAAGATCTGCATAATCAACTTTTAGCACACTATTTATCCATTTCCCTTTCGGAATGTCCCCGAAAAACCAAGTTAACTATTTAAAGCCGGTTCTAAACCTGCCTCACCGGCTGTACATTATTTAGCCGTGAGGCAGGTTTATCTTCCAAAGAACTTTTGGAGGAATGGCTATGTTTCTGATGACAGTATCATACAAATGTTTCTTTAAAAAACCATTTTTTTCTTAGAAAATCTTAATACAAAAGCCGATTCGTAGCTTATTAAATTTATTTTACTTAGAATATTTTTTGTAACATTTAACCTGCTCAGATCTCTTGTTATTAACTACAGTTATATCTGATAAATATTAATCAAATCATAGAAACTATTATGAAAACTTCTAAAACAGTATTTACTAAATTATTTGCAGGCATTTTTGCCATCTTATTAGCCGCAGGCTGTGC
>JBBEBD010000047.1:0-2015 GCA_040882525.1 Balneolaceae bacterium
GGTAACTCCGAACTGGAGCCATAACCCTGGGTTCGTTCCGTAGGAACGTTTCGTGGGTAACTCCGAACTGGAGCCATAACCCTGGGTTCGTTCCGTAGGAACGTTTCGTGGGTAACTCCGAACTGGAGCCATAACCCTGGGTTCGTTCCGTAGGAACGTTTCGTGCCCGAACAATTCAAGAACCTGATACAGCGACTGAAACTGGCAAAAACTAAACCTTCCTTTCGTTCCGCCAGAAGGTACACATAAGCGTCAATCTCCGTTACCCGTGAAGTGTTCCTGACGGAACACGTGGCTTACCAGAAGAAACTCTTCCCGGAGAATGTTTATTAATAACCATCCCCTAACTTGGCTACACGCCAGATTTCGCTCCCACCGGGACGTTTCGTGGGGTAACCCTGAACTGGAGCCAAAATCCTGGGTTCGTTCCGTAGGAACGTTTCGTACTTCATTCGGGTGGTTTAAATATGTACCTCTTATCAAAATCCACTCCAAAGACTTCCAGCATGTTATTATATTCTTCCAAAAAAGTGACCCTTTTATGATGCTCTTCCTGGTTTTGGATATACCGGATAACCCGGGGCACATGGCTTTTCGAATAGGAAAATGCCCCAAATCCTCCCTGCCATGCAAAGCGGGTATTGCATAACCCTTCCCTTTTGATCCACTTACTGCTTTCAGATTTAACATTTTGTATGACAGCGGATATCGACTGGTGGGGCCGGAACCCGACAAAAATATGGAGATGATCCGGCATGCTGTTTATCTGCAGAACCTTGTGCTGGTTGTGTTGAAAAATTCCTGTTATGTACTTGTGGAGTCTGTTTTTCCATACTGGATTTATCAGAGATCTCCTGTACCTCACAGCAAATACGAATTGTATGTGTAACTGGGTGTAAGTATTTGCCATTTGTGTAATTATTGTAATGGATTGTCTTGTTCTATCTGTATGAACCAGGGATTTAAGATTCCTTACACATTTTTTTAGCCTGACACCATGACGAAACGTTCCTATGGAACGAATGAGGGGTGGATATCCACGTCTTTGTTACCCACGAAATGTTCCTGACGGAACACGTGGCTTACCAGAAGAAACTTGTTCCTGAGAATGTTTATTAATAACCCAATCCTAACTTGGCTTCACGCCATATGGCACAACTAAAGGGACGGTTTTTCGTGGGTAACTCTTTAGCCTGACATCTTTTACGAAACGTTCCTAACGGAACGTATATAGATGGAGTCGATCATCACCGTTACCCACGAAGTGTTCCTGACCGGAACACGTGGCTTACCAGAAGAAACTTGTTCCTGAGAATGTTTATTAATAACCCAATCCTAACTTGGCTACACGCCAGATTTCGCCCCACCGGGGCGTTTCGTGGGGTAACCCTGAACTGGAGCCATAAACCTGGGTTCGTTCCATAGGAACGTTTCGTGGGTAACTCCGAACTGGCGCCAAAATCCTGGGTTCGTTCCGTAGGAACGTTTCGTGCCCGAACAATTCAAGAACCTGATACAGCGACTGAAACTGGCAAAAACTAAACCTTCCTTTCGTTCCGCCAGAAGGTACACATAAGCGTCAATCTCCGTTACCCGTGAAGTGTTCCTGACGGAACACGTGGCTTACCAGAAGAAACTCTTCCCGGAGAATGTTTATTAATAACCCCAATCCTAACTTGGTTACACGCCAGATTTCGTCCCATCCGGACGTTTTATGGGTAACTCTGAGCTGGAGCCATAACCTTGGGTTCGTTCCGTAGGAACGTTTCATAATCCGCTTTCTATCAAGCTCCGGTGAACGACCAACCAAACCTTCCCGCACGCTCGCCCCGGCAGAATGACCGGTTAGTTGCCCTTTCCCTGATGACGCATCAAGATCACGTCCCAAGTGAACGCTCCCTGGATAACTTTTTAGCCCTGACACCTTTTACAAAACGTTCCTACGGAACGAATGAGGGGTGGATATCACGTCTTTGATACCCACGAAGTGTTCCTAATGGAACACGAGCTTAACA
>JBBEBD010000047.1:2115-42660 GCA_040882525.1 Balneolaceae bacterium
GTGTGTCTGAGAGACTTGTAGCTGCCCGGCCGGACAGCTACAAAAAAAAGAGTAAATCCTTGCCTGAATACATGCCGGATTTCGTCCCATCGGGGTGTTTCGTGGGGTAACCCTTCCTTGCACATTTTTTAGCCTGACACCATTACGAAACGTTCCTACGGAACGAATGAGGGGCGGATATCACGTCTTTGATACCCACGAAGTGTTCCTAATGGAACACGAGCTTAACAGAAGAAACCCTTGCCAGAAAAAAGTGCAGTCCAAATTTGTGTGTCTGAGAGACTTGTAGCTGCCCGGCCGGACAGCTACAAAAAAAAGAGTAATCCTTGCCTGAATACACGCCGGATTTCGTCCCACCGGGACGTTTCGTAGGTAACTCCGAACTGGAGCCATAACCCTGGGTTCGTTCCGTAGGAACGTTTCGTGCCCCGAACGACTCAAGAACCTGGTACAGCGACTGAAACCGGCTAAAACTATAACTCACTCCCTTTCTGCCAACAGATATACATAACCGGTGATCCCCGCAACACCCAGAACCAATGGCAGTATCTTTTGCAGGAGTATCCCTTCACCAAACAACGGCGCAGCAAAAACAACCACCGCCAGTAACCCCATCAAAACAAAACTTTCCGGAAGCCTGTAAGGCACATGCATCACCCTTTTACTGTAGATACCAAGAGTAATCGCCATCATACCATAGCTTAACAAAGTAGCTACGGCCGACCCAGTCATTCCGTAAAAAGGAATCAGAAGCAGGTTGGCAGCAATTGTGATCCCTGCACCCGTCAGGGTAATTTTATATAACACTGATGTTTTTTCTTTGATGAAAATTCCTGATGAAAAATTGATATACCAACCATGAAACCAGTAGGCTAGTAAAAGAAAAGGGACAATTTCCAGGCCAATCCAGTATTCGGGATCGATCAGGCTGGCATTTAAGATGGGAATATTGATCGCCACTACCTGCTCTTTAAACAAAGCTATAACCAAAAATATAATTGCTGAAAAGACATTAAACCAGATAAATGCCTGTCCGAACGTCTTCGGAGAATCTTTGTCACGCGAATGACGCATAAAAAACGGCTGCCAGGCCATTCTGTACATCTGCACCAGCAAAAGCATAAAAACCGCCAGTTTGTAACAGGCACTGTAAATTCCCACAAGGTCTTCAGGGGTAATATTGTTTCCATATAGCTGCTCTGCATGTACCGGATTCATATTATTCAGAAAATGCCTGTCCAGCATTTCATTAATTACATAACCAATACCTGCCGGAACAAAAGGCCAGCCAAACCTGACGGAGGCTTTGAACCACCTGGTGCTCCAGTTTCCTTTCCAGAATTCTGCTGTAAAAATCCATACCCCTACGGTAACCAACAGGGTAGCAATAAGATTTGCCAAAAATACCGCTTCGATTCCTAATTCCAGGCTGAGAATCAGGTAAAAATTCAAAATCACATTTATAAGTACATGGACTACCCTGAGCGTGGCAAACAAAATAGCTTTGCGGGACAATCTTAATTCAGCAAAGGGAACAATAGAGAGAGTATCAAACCACAAAATTCCCAGCATCATTAAATAGATTCCGGATGCTTCAGGACTCAGATTCATATGAGGCAGCAGAGCAGGCATTGCCAGCCACAAAACGAGAGTCAACAAACTGGCAAAAACAAGAAGAGCCAGCTGAAGGGTTTTGAAGATATGCGGTGCATCTTTCCTGCTTTCGGCATACCGGAAATAAGCGGATTCCATTCCAAACGTAAATATCACGTTCAGGAATGCAATGGCAACATATACAAGGTTTACTACACCATACAAAGCGGGATTAAAAACACCTGTATGAAAGGGAACCAGCAGGTAATTTATAAACCGTGCAGCAACACTGCTGATGCCATATATAATAGTATCGGAAAAAAGTTCACGAAGTTTGTTCAACCGGTCAGGATTTGTTGATGAGATGTTGAAGGGCATTCACCCCCAGCACGTAGCTGTTTACTCCAAACCCGGTGATTATACCATCCATCGCCTTACCTGTTATTGATCGTTCACGAAATTCTTCCCGGGCATGAATATTGGAGAGATGGATTTCAACTTTCGGTTTATCAAGAAGTTCCAATGCATCGTGAATGGCAACTGATGAATGGGTAAAACCGCCCCAATTGGCCATAATTCCATCAGCGGTTCCGGTTCGGGCTTTGTGAATTGCTTCAATCAATTCCCCTTCGTGATTACTTTGTACAAACCTGAATTTCACATCCGGAAAGGTTTCTTTCAGCAGTTTCTCAATATCTGCCAGTGTTTCGGAACCATATACACTCGCATCGCGCTCACCCAGCAAATTCAGGTTAGGACCATTCAGCACCAGGATTTTCATAGTTTCACCTCAGCAGAGATTTTTTCAGCCAGTTGTTTCATTTTTTCTTTTTCCACCTCAATGGAGTGGCTCAGCGAAAATGGTTGCCTTTTATTGTAAATAGGAATCAGGTGAACATGTGCATGTGGTACTTCCAGTCCTTCCACAATAATACCCGTCCGGATGGGATTCAATGCCCGGTCTATACCCCCTGCAATTTTTTTAGCAAGTATCATCGTTTCAGAAAGCAGGTTATCGGGTAAATCAAACAGGTAATCAATCTCTTCTTTTGGAACCACCAGTGTATGGCCCTCTGCTGAAGGATTAATATCCAGAAAAGCGATATGTGTGTCTGTTTCCGCTATCTTAAAACTGGGTATATCACCCTGAATAATCTTTGTAAAAATAGTCGCCATAATGGAACATTTTTATGCTGTTTTACTAAAAATTCATATACTGAGTTATCTGATTATTAATTATAATGTAAGAACTTCACTGCACAAAGGGGAAGTTGATCTGCCACTAATTTCTAAACTGGTTCTGCCAAACGGGGTCATTTAAGCTTTCAAAAAAATGAATTGGGATTGTTTGATTTTCAATATCAGAATCCCTTATCTTTGCAGTCTTGAAAGTTTGCTGAATCGGTAGCTCAGTTGGTAGAGCAACGGCCTTTTAAGCCGTGGGTCGAGGGTTCGAGCCCCTCCCGATTCACGAGAACGAAATTTTGTACGAATCTCTCTTGATTAACCTCTATCGGCTGATACCCGGTGGGGGTTATTTTTTTGCTTTTTATTCATCTTAAAGGCCTTCCTGATACTGCTATCCTTATTTTAGTGCGAAACCATACGAAAAAAATCGCAGTTACTCTAACATTATTCTACCGTTACATTGGGACGAAGCCGATTCATAGTTACCGCACCAATACCACTCACATTTACAAGATCTTCAACGGAATCAAACCCTCCGTTATCGATCCTGTACTGAATAATCCGTGCGGCATAAGCGGGTCCGATACCCGGAAGTGCCTGCAAAACTGTTTCATCAGCGGTATTAATATTCACCGGAAAAAGCACCATTACCCCATCTGCTCCTCTTCCCGGTTCTGTCCTGGCAATTTTTTCACCAACCCGTTCCTGTTCTTTCCACATACCAATACCGGCTTCTTTGGCTTCAGCGGTATATCTTTGGTATGCCAATACCGAATCAGGGTGCTGCCAAAAATATTCTGTCCATTCTCCGAACCCATTTTTCAAAACTTCATAATTTACATCTTTGATCGTACCATACGGATCTTTTACCTGAATATATCCTCGGTAAGCTCCGTAATGCGCTTCAGGATCCGATTGACTTACACCTTTCAAACGCACCTGCTTTCCTTCCAAAAAATTGCTTAAAAATTCAGCCGCTTCTGCAGAATAGTATTCTGAAGAATCCGCCCCGGCATATATTTCCGGCACCTGAACACCAAGAAACCGGACAGGGTAGGTAAAGCCGGGAACCAGTTCAATCTCAAACCGGCTGCCGTCGTACACTCCTGCCACATCATACCATTCCTCTTTCCGCAGAGCCGGAACGGGAGATTCATGTTCTCCCGAAGCCCGTTTCATGGTTCCCATAAAATCCTGGTAATACTGATTTGCTAACAAATCGCAGTGAAAAATCAGCAGGTTTTCATCATTATTCTGCTCTGCATTGGCTGAAAAGTTGTATGATCCGGAAACGGCAATGCCGCGGCTGTTTTCGAAGGGGCTCCCTGTGTCGAGAAGCAACACCTTATGGTGGAGTTTTCTCATTTCGCGGGCAGGCAAAATATTTCTGTTACCCATTTGAGCTTCCGGCACTCCCCAGATCGCTTCCTGGTTTTTATAACGTGCATAAAATGAGGGATCAATAATTCCCCGCAGCAAAATATCCTCTTTGGCCGAGCGCTCCCACATTGCACGGCTCATTGGTATTTCCGGTGTGATGGCAAACGCCAGAAAATTGATATCATGTCCGGCATATTCCAGAATGAGTTCCTCAAGACGGGTTGCGATGGAAGGATTTGTTCCTTCATGATTTACCGGGCCGAAATAAATTTCAGTTTTCGTATCACCGATAAAGAAGATGTTTTTGCCGGTAAAATTTTTGTTCCTGTGAAAACGAGCTTTTGCAGGCCCGGGTTCATCTCCGTCTCCGCCCCACATCTGGTTGAACTCTTGTGAATATGCTAAAGCAACCTCGTTATCTTTAATAACAATGGAATTATTTGAATTATAACTGCCTGTATATGTTAAATTGGTTGAACCTGTCCATACGTAATAATCATCGGGATCAGGACTCATGATATCTACTACAGCAAATTTATGGTGCATATCATAGCTTCCGCCGGGTAATGGCCGGGAGGTGACGGATCCATCAGGATGAAAAACATCTCCGGCGTCATCCAGGGAATATATTCCCGCCTCTCTCAGTATTTCCCACATTGCCTCATCGATCTCACGGCTGTCAAAGCGGTTGTAATTATCGGTTACCACCCGTACCCTCACACCTCTCTCCGCGGCATCTGCCAACGCTTTACCTACCTGATGATGTTCCAGGTCATACGCGGCAAGGTCTATGCTGTATTCGGCTTCATCAAGCAGATTGGTAAGTGTAGCTATCAGATCGGCTTTGTCATTTGCCCTGTTGCCCGTTTTTGCCACTGTTGTATCCGAAGGCATATTAAAATAGACTTCAATCCATTCAACGCTGCTGCTGTCGGGCTGTTGGCCGGACCCAAACTCCGCGGCGGCAAAAGGAAAGATCAGGCAAAACCAAAAAAGCCGTTGAAGAACGATCATGAAAAATTGAGCCTTAACAGTTTTGTTTATGCGCTTAATTTGAAGTAATTTTGTGAAAATATCATTGCGAACCTATGAATAAAGAATATTTTAATCCTTTTCGATGGAAAAAATCGTTCCTGATGACTGCTGTTGCCGGATTTGTGATCATCTGGTTTCTTTTTATTGATAATTACAGCTTGCTCACCAGGTTTCAGCTTGATCGCCAGAAAACAGAGTTAATCGAACGAACCGAAGAATTAAAAAATGAAACAGCGGAACTGGAACATAAAATAAAAGACCTGGAAGATAATCCTGACCTGCTGGAAAAAATAGCAAGAGAAGAGTATGGAATGCGTAAACCGGATGAAACTGTATATAAAGTAAAAAGACCTGAATAGCTGGTCTTTCTCTTTTTTGTATATTCCCGACCTACTTTGAATATAACCCTATTTACATGATTGCTATTGGTATTGATATGGGTGGCACGAATATTAAAGCCGCTATCGTTGATCAGGAAAAAGGATTTCTTCATACCACTTCTATTCCCACCTTGGCTGATAAGGGGAAAGAACATGTTTTCGACCGGGTTGCAATGGCTGTAAATGATTTGATAAAAGAACATAATGTAAAACCAATTGGCATCGGCATGGGGCTACCCGGAATGGTTTCATTAGACCGGAAGACTGTTAAAAACCCGCCGAATCTGCCGGGATGGAAGGTCGAAAATGTTTCAAAAGAAATACAGGACCGGACAAACCTGCAGTGTGTTATTGAAAATGATGCTAATGTAGCTGCCCTGGGCTCTGCCCGTTTCGGAGTCGCAAAAGAGATGAACGACTTCATAATGATTACCCTTGGAACAGGTGTGGGCGGAGGAATTATTATGAACAATAAGGTTTACCATGGAACGACAGGTGCAGCTGCTGAACTGGGCCATGTGATTATAAATTATCACGGACCGCTGTCGAATAGCAACACCCGTGGAGATATTGAGGCATATCTGGGACAACGGTTCATGAGCAGGTTTGCAGCAGACACTATAAGACAACATACGGATAACCCCCTTTATGAAAAATTTCATACTGATTTTGAAAAAATTGAACCGGTAGATTTATATAATGCTGCCAAAAGCGGGAATGAGCTGGCGGTTGAAATTCTCAGAAAAACAGGTGAAAAACTGGGATATGCGATCGTTAACTATATTCACGTTCTTGATATCAGAAAAATAATTGTAAGCGGTGGTGTGGCAAAAGCCGGTGAATTTATTCTTGGCCCTGCTTATGACGCAGCATCACAATACCTGATGCCGCCTTTTCTTGAAGGATTTGAAATTATATATGAATCGCTTGGCAATGAAGCCGCTCTTTTAGGTGCTGCAAGCCTTGCGTTTGAAGAACTTCGTTGATTAGCTTTATGCATGCATATCAGCCTCTCAAAAAAAACCATCCTTAAGCTTCTAAAAGCTTTTTTTCTCATTTTATTATTGGGAAGTCAGCAGGTGTATGCCCAGGTTCAGCCCGATACCCTTCGGTCAGCAGAAACCGATACTATCCCCCCTGTAATGGAAGGTGGTGTTCCCCAGGTCCCGCAAACAAGACAATCCGAACGACAGGCCAGTCCGGATGCCGTCAACTTTCAGGCGCGTGACTCGCTTACCTTTAATTTCAGAAACCAGCGGGTGGGGCATCTGTACGGTTCAGCCAATGTAACCCACACAAACGGCCAGCTTGATGCCGGAATGATCGAACTTGACCTGAACCTCGACCAGGTGGAAGCAGGCACCACCACACCGGAAGACACACTGTCTTACCCTGTACTCAGGCAGAACGACCAGGACCTGAGAAGTACCCGTATTTTATTTAACTACAGGACTGAAAGGGGAAAATTTGAAGTCGCGGAAATCCAGGTGCCCGATGGTTATCTGATTGGCACACAGGTAAAAAATGTATCCCGTGAGGAGGTATTTATTGAAGATGGTATTTATTCAACCTGCCCTCCCGATCATATGTACTACTATATCAAGGCCAGGCGAATGAAGGTTGTTGACCAGGAAGAAATCTTTTTTACGAACGCCCAGTTGTTCATTCTGGATATCCCCTACCCCCTGATATTTCCTTTTGGATATGTTCCTGCGGGTATCGAAAGCCGTCAGTCGGGGATACTGGAACCGACTTATGCTTTCCAGAATACATCAACACGTGGAATTGGTCTCCAGAACCTTGGATGGTTTCAATATTTCAATGATTATTTTGTGGGGCAAACCTCTTTTGATGTATTTACTTCCGGTACATTTTTTAATGAAACACGATTCCAGTACAGGAAGACAGGCAGCTTTAACGGGAGTATCGGGTTTGGTTATTCCAGTGAGCGGGGGCTGGAACCATCCGATCCAAACTTCAGCGAGCGAACCACCCGGCGGGTAAATGTAACACATGATCAGCAGATTTCGCCCTATGCAAATCTTTCTGCCAATATTGATTTACGAACGGCTGATTATTTTCAGCGAAATTCTTTTGACCCTGACGAAAGGGCCGAAACCAGCAGTAGTTCCAGGATATCCTATCGTTACAGCCATCCGGAAAATACTTATAATTTCAGTGTATCTTCCCGGCTGAACCAGCAGTTCAACACCAATACAACCCGGTTAGTCGGCCCGGAAGCCAATTTTTCACTCCGCCAGATATCACCCTTTAAAAGAGACGAACCGGGACTGACCGAAGAACGCTGGTATGAACGAATCTCAATAGGATACCGGAATAATTTCCGCTCCGAATATAGCTTTTCACCCATAGATGGCGACACAGCTACCGTCAACTGGTTTGAAGCTTTGCTCGATCCATCCCTGTACAGGGAAGCCACCGGAAATGATGATCATCTTGATTTTGGGTTTGAACAGCGGGTGCAATTAAGTGCAGGCCAGATTATACCCAGCCAGTATATCAACATTAGTGCAAGTGCCAATTATACCGAATTCTGGTATCCGTCTACAATCCGCAGGCGTTTCATTGAAGATGAAAATGAGGTGGAAACATTTCGGGTGAGAGGTTTTGCCGCCACCCGTGATTTTTCAACCAGTTTGAACTTTTCCACAACCTTCTACGGCATTTCACAGATAAAAATTGGTAAATTTGAAGGCCTGCGCCATACTTTAAGACCAAATTTATCATTCAGCTACCGTCCTGATTTTTCTGAAGATTTCTGGGGTGCTTACCGGGAAGTACAAACTGACACACTCGGTAATACCCGGCAATACTCTATTTTTGAGGGAACCGTTTTTGGCGGGCCATCGTCCGGCGAACAGCGAACCATGTCGTTCGGATTAACCAACATTCTTGAAACCAAACAGGTAAAAAGAGATTCTACCGGAGAGGTACAATCCACAAATCTCAGGCTGATTGACAATCTTTCAATCAATTCAGGTTATAATTTTGCCGCAGACAGCCTGAATTTCAGCCAGGTTAATGTTTCGCTTTCTTCAAGGGTTCTGGATGGAATCCGTTTTCAGGCAAGTGCCAATTATACGTTATATGCCCGTGATGAAAACGGCAGGCAGCTTAATACCTTTATCTGGAATGCCAGTAACAAATTTCTTCAGCCACAGAATTACAACCTGAGCCTTTCAACAAGTTTTAACGGGGGGAAACGGGGTGTACAGGTTCAAACTCCGGCTTACAGGCCTTACGACCCGTACAACCAGGGCTTCTTCAGCCCCGTTGATCGCAGGTTTAATCTTGATCCTATCCAGCCGCTGCACTCCACGTGGAGTGTGGGCCTCGACTTCAGTTACAGGTGGACCTGGCGGTCCGGACAGGAGGCAAATGAATCTGCCACTCTGAATGTGAATAATATTCAGTTTAACCTGACCCCCAAATGGAGGGTAGGAACCAGAATCGGGTATGAATTTATTGATAAGGAACTGACACCCTCACAATTCAGCCTGAGCAGGTCTATGATCTGCTGGGACCTGTCGTTCCAGTTTAATCCTTTTGGGGAATTTCAGTATTACTTTTTCCGGCTATCCCTATCGAGTTCCCAGATTTCAAACCTGTTCCAGAAACTGCCGCTTCTGAATAATCTCGAAAGAAGTTCATCACCGACGGGAAGAGCTCCGCGGTTCTGATTCCTGAATACCTGAGTTCGATATAAGGAAGACTTTTAAGTGTCTCCCCTTGAGGGGCTGTGAGAAAATTAACTTCCAAAAAATAATGGCTTGAATAATTTAATTTTTTTTACAAGAACTGAACTTCCGAGTTTTCTGACCCACCCCTGCCTGCTCCGCCAGCTGGCGGATTCGGAAGGCAGGCCCGTCCCCTCCCTATTACACCAACCCCAACGGGATGCCTTTGGCAAAGACGGTGTGACAAGTTGAGTGCTTTTCGAAATGCCGACCCTTCGGTAGAGTGGAGCTTTTTTAAAAAGCCAATCAATTCCAAATAATTTAGTTTTGGAATATTTGATTACGGATTTCCTCACAGCCTCTGGAAGGGGGAAAGCGAACGAAGTGAGCAGGTGGTGTGGCTTTTGCGACATTCCGATACTTCGGAAGGGATGACCCGATGAGTATTATTTTGACCCGAAATATTTTTGATTTCTAACCCACTACTTTTCATCCCCCATTGCCCCCTTCAAAGGCTACTTAAATAAATTAAACATGCGATCGTTGACTACGTTTTTCACAATTTCACAATAGACTGGAGATTCTTCGATCCCAGACAGAAAAACACTGTCTGGGTCTCAGAATGACAGAAATCATTTCAGCAAGAGGAAAGGCAGGCGGAGCAAAGCCGACGGCTTTGCTCCGCCTGCCTTTCTCTGTCTACTTGAAACCATGTCATCCTGACGAATTCCGTCAGCGTTTTTGTGACGGGATGAGGAAGGATCTCCTTTTTCTACACCAAACTTGTGTACACAGTAGCTTCAAAGGGGGACACTCCCTCACTAATTCTTATCTCGCCCCGAAAGGATCCCGTTGGGGAACTCACGTTTTCACAAATTCGAATGTTTTCTGCCCATACTCCCAATCTTCTTACTTCTTCTCTCTGTTTTGCAGATACTGAATGATATACTTTCCGAAAATATCGAACTCCAGGTTCACAGAGTCACCCTCTTTCCTGGATTTCAGGTTTGTGTGCTCCCATGTATAAGGAATAATGGCAATCGTACATTCATTGGCACGGTTCCTGGCAACCGTTAAACTGATGCCGTCTATTGCTATGCTTCCCCTACCTACCACAAAGTCTGTAAATTCTGATGGAAACCGGATAGTGAGCAGGATATCGGCACCTGTTTTTTCTATTGATTTTATTTTTCCGGCCGTATCCACATGGCCCTGTACGATATGGCCTTCAATAGCTTTTTCGAGTGTAAGAGAACGCTCAAGGTTCACAACACTTCCTTCTGTAAGTTCACCAAGGTTTGTTTTCCGGAGGGTCTCATTCACACACTGAACCGAAAAGGCATGTTCATCAAAAGAAACCACGGTTAAACAAACTCCGTTAACAGCTATACTTTCATCAATATGGCACTTTCCTGAAAAAGATGAGCGGATCAAAAGCTGCCTGCCGCCTTCCATTTCTTCCACGGAACGGACTGTTCCAACTTCTGATACAATTCCTGTAAACATGTTTTTATAAATTTGCAGTTAAAAGTATATCGGTTCCGACCTGCTTCCATGTAAAATCTTTAAACGGTACCAGATCTTCCATGCGGTTTATCCCCAGGTTCATCACAGATTTTGTACCACCCCCCAGGATCTTAGGTGAAATAAACAGCTGCAGGCGGTCCACCAGCCCCGCTTTTAGTAATGCTGTTGAAAGTTGCTGTCCCCCTTCTACAAGAAGAGATGTAATTCCTGAATCTGCCAGTTTGGTTAATGCCTGCTTCAGCCTGCTGTGCCCGTCATTAGTCTGATCTACATGAAGAATCTGACCCCGGAAATAATTCGTTTGCAGCATTTTCAGCATAGGATCGGCCTCCTTGTCAGATTTTTCCTTGTTATAGGTAATAATGGTTGTTTTCTCTTCAAACTGATCTGAAAACAGGTTCAGGTGTTTCGGCAGCTCAAATGGCCCGTCGATAACCACCCGCCGGGGCTGCCGCCCTTCTGCAAGACGCACAGTCAGTGAAGGGTTATCCTGCAGGGCTGTGTTGCGGCCTACCATCACTGCATCATCCTGGCTTCTCCATTGGTGAACCATTGCACGGGCTTCTTTGGAGGAAATCCATTTGGAATCACCGTTTGGAGCTGCAATATAACCATCTGCTGTTTGTGCAATTTTTAACGTCACAAAAGGGCGTAAAAACTCCAGGTAATGCAGCCATTTCTCATTTAGCTGTTCAGCTTCTTTTTTTAAAATGCCAACATCGACCTGAATGCCACTCTCCTTTATCATGTAAATTCCCTTTCCGTTGACTTCAGGATAAGGATCTTTCATTGCTATAACTACCCTCCGGATGGGCAAACCAGCCAAAAGGCTGGCACAGGGAGGAGTTTTACCATGATGAGAACAGGGTTCCAGAGTTACATAAACAGTGGCTTTATTTAATAAAGTTTTTTCAGAAACTGAATTTACAGCATTCACTTCTGCATGGGGCTGGCCGTAACGTTCGTGAAAGCCTTCTCCTATCACATCACCGTCTTCTGATACAATAACACAGCCGACCAGGGGGTTCGGAGAAGTGTAGCCGCGTCCGTTTTCAGCAAGGCTCAGAGCTCTCTGCATCCATATTTTATCCTCTTTAGCTGTCACAAATACCTGATATTGGTGAAAAATAAAAAAGGGTAAGAGAAAAACCCTTACCCTTAAAAACGTCAATTAAATCCGGAATTGTTTTTTAACGAAGCACTCTGCTTCTGTTATCTTTAATATTGGCTTCTTCTTTCATTTTTTCAATAAAAACCGTATTGAATGAACCAAATTTTTCCTGCTCAAGCTGGTTCTGAATTTCACGTCTGTCGGCGGAACTCATTTGAGATGCATCGGCCATATCGAGTTCATCCACAACTACAATAAAAATTGCATTTTCTCCGGCCACAGGCGGAGACTGCTGCCCTTCTTCCATTCTGAAAACAGCACCGACAACTTTAGGTTCACGTCCGGCGCCGGTAATTCTTGAACTGCTCATACGAATATTTCCGGCAGTTTGAATTTCTTTATCTGCAGCAGAAGCAATAGTTTCAAAATCAGAGCTTTCGTTCAATAAATTCTGAACTCTCTGGGACATCATTTCCTGTCGTTTCTGGTTTCTTACCCGGTTTTCAACCTGGTTTCTCACTTCTTCAAGCGGACGTACTCCTTCGGGTGTTCTTTCAAGCATCTGAATAACCACAATCTGATCATCCAGTTCTATTGGATCGGAAATATCATTCCGGCTTAACCCTTCGAGTGTATTTAAAACCATCTGGCTTTGTCCGAATCCGGGAATTACAGGATTATTTTTAGTAGCTGAAGCTTCGTTAAACTGTAGATCACGCCGTTCGGCTTCTTCTGTAAATCCATCGGATGAAGCGTAGTACTGAAATTCATCAGCTTCCTCCGCCAGCCGGTCGATTGTGGCAATTGCATCAGCCTGAACATTATAGGTGAGAATTCCGAATTTTATTTCATCCCCGCGCTGATCTATTTTTTTGAATACATGCGGATCACCGTTAATCATTACAACATCAGAAACTTCGCCGGGTTCAAGATCAATAACAGGGCTGTATTCACCACGAATTTCATTCACATGTGTGTAATTCCCGCGGAAAGAAGCTTCCGATTGATAGCGAAGTAAAAATAAGGAGTCATCCTCAGCGGCAGCAAAAGACTCGCGAAGCTCTTCAACTTCATTAACTGTCCGAAGTGTGTCTTCAGAAGTAGGGGTTTTATCCCAGCTTACATATCTGAACCGGTAAGATTCACTCCGTTCGAATTGTGAGGGATTATTACTGTAATAGTCGCGGAGGTCTCTGTCAGAAATGGTAATTTCATCATTGGTTACATCACCATATGGAAAACGGATATAGCGGATATCAGCATAGGAATTATCTGCTACATAGGCTTTCTCAATATCCAGGGAGCTAACCCGAAGGCCTGAAGCAATGAAATTATTCATCTTTTGCTGGCGCCGGTTTTCCCGAAGCTGCTGTTCAATCATTACCCATACTTCACTGTTTTCGGGTGATTCGATTGCCGCACGGAGAGCGATTCTGTCGATGGTGCCATCTTCAGCCTGAAATTGCTGACGGATAAACGGGTCCGGGTTATCACCTGTAATCATATTTATAAGTTCGCGATCGGTAACTGTAATTCCCAGTTCATTCATTTTCTGCTCAACTAATCGTGCAGCAACAAGATCCTCCCATGCCTGCTGTTCATACAGGGAACGCATTTCGGAAGACATACCCCCGCCTGTTTGCTGATTAAATTGATCGGTATAATAACTTACCCTGCTATTATACTCTTCAAATGAAATTTCATCGCCATTAACCTGGCCAAGTGATTGCGGCCCTACCGACAGTGCATCAAAAACCTGTGTATCTGCCAGAACCCATAAAAGACCAAAAGAGAAAATCAGCACCCATAAAATAGATGCGGTACTGTTTCTCATTTTTTCCATTACACCCATCAGAAAACCTCTATACCTTCTTTAATAGTTAATTTTAAAACTTTTTCTTAGCCTGAAAATATACGATAACGAGTTGGCAAGAGCAATTTGTTAACGCATAAGGCTTGTTAACATTTTAGAAAAGCTCGATAATATTCATATGCTTCAAATACCTGCCCGGTTCTTCATTTATTCCTTTAAAAAATTTATTCATTTCAATAGTTAAGGAATCAAGATTATCATATACGGAAGGATCATTGACCAATCTGCCAAGGGTTCCTTCCCCATGATTTATTTTATCCAGAATCTCATTCAGGCTTTCAGTGGCCGTTTCAAGGCCGGTCCTTACCCTTTCCAGTTCGGCTACATTATGTTCCAGTGCAGTCATTAAGCTGTCTACACGCGGCTGATTATCTGCAGCCATTGTATCTAACCGGCTTAACAACCGGGTTCCTGAATCGATTGCCAGGTCGATTTCCTGCTGTTTGCCTTCCAGAATCGATGCAATACGATTGGTTGCATCGGATGCGCTGTTCAATGTCTGGTCCAGCGTATTGCGGGTATCATCATCAAGGGTTTCATTTAACTGCCTCAAAAATGAATTCAATTCAAAGATAGATGCGGATATATCTTCACCTAATTCTTCTCCTTTATTTGAAAGAACTTCCATCATGCTGTCCACATAGTACCCTTCTATTTCTTCCCCGTGCTCAACCATTTCATTTGAATCACTAATTTCGATGATAATTGATTTACCCTCCACAATGCCCAGCGAAGTAAGATATGCCACGGAACCGCGCGGTATAGGAGTTTGTGTATCGATGCTCATCGCCACCTGTACATTGTGATTGGGAAGCAGACGCACACGACTTACGGAGCCTACTTTCACTCCGCTTATATATACAATGCTCCCCGCGCTTATACCGTCAATACGCTCAAAAGTAGAGGTAATTTCCAGTGACTGCCGGAGAATCGGCACGTCTCTCATAAAACGGAAACCAATTGTAGCAACTACAATGGCCAGAAATACAGTTAATCCAACTTTTGCTTCATTACTCATTATGTTCTTATTGATCTATGCTTTTATACGATATTCGCTTGCCGTTATAAATTGTTGCAGATTCTTCTGGTTACTGGTTCTTAATTCCTCAATCGTGCCAAACCAGCTCAGGGTTTGCTGATCTAAAAATGCCACTTTATCAGCTACTTCCAATACACTGTGCATATCATGGGTAACTACGATAGAAGTGATATCAAGTGTTTCAGCCATTTGTATAATTAATCTGTTAATTTCATCTGCTGTCTGCGGATCCAGCCCTGATGTGGGTTCATCATACATAATACATTTGGGCTTCAGAACAATAGCCCGGGCCAGTCCCACACGTTTTCTCATCCCTCCCGATAGCTCTGAGGTAGATTTATCAGCTGCACTGGCCAGATTAACATGTTCAAGTGCCGACATTACATTCCCGCGGATCTCTTTTTCACTCTGCCTGGTGAAATATCTCAGGGGAAAGGCCACATTCTCAAACGTATTAATAGAATCAAAAAGTGCAGAACCCTGGAAAAGAACTCCAAATTTCTGCCTTAATTTTCGCTGTTCAACATAATCGAGCGCATGAATATCTTTTCCTTCAACTAAAACCTGCCCGGAATCCGGGTAAAGCAGAGCATTAATATGTTTGATAAGTACTGATTTCCCACACCCTGACCGACCGATAATAGCAACGGTTTCTCCTTCATTAATCCTGAATGTCACATTTTGCCAGACAAGCAGGTCTCCAAAACTTTTGGTAAGATTTTTTATTTCGATCATAATAAGAGAGCGGCTAAAACAAAATCTGCAAGCAAAACATAAATACAACTTAACACTGTTGCATTTGTTGTGCTTTTACCCACGCCCTCGGCTCCGCCCCTGGCAAAGTACCCTTTATAGCATGAAACAGATGTAATGATAAAACCAAAAACAAACGATTTAACAAAACCGAACACAAGATTCCAGGGATAAAAATACATTCTTGCCCCTTTAAGGAATTCTTCAGGAGGAACCGTTCCTGAAAAAAAACCAGCTGCTATACCCCCGCCAAGCCCCGTGATGCTGGCTACAATATAAAGCACAGGAAACATTAATATGCCTGCCATTACCCTGGGCACCACCAGGAATGAAACAGAATTAAAACCCATTGATTCTAAGGCATCAATTTGCTCGCTGACTCTCATGGTTCCAAGCTCTGTGGCTACTCTCGCCCCTACTTTTCCGGCAAGTACCAGGCTGGATATTACAGCTGCAAGCTCAATGAGTATAGATTCCGAAACAATAGCCCCAATCGTGGAAAGGGGAATAAAAGCCGATTCCAGCTGATACGCTGACTGAAGAGTCATTACGGACCCCGTAAAAATTCCCGTCAGCATGATGATGGGAACAGAATCGTAGCCAACTTTTACAAGTTCCTGAAACAGGTTCTTGCGATATGTGCTGAATTCTGTTGAAGAACGGAGCGCCTGATAAAGTAACGAACTGTATTTACCTAATTCGTTAAATGCGTACATTCGATAGTTTATATAAATCCTTGATGCGCCACGGGTAACAATTTACCGGGCGCTGTTTTTGTCCAATATTACGAAAGTTTTTTCCAAAATGTGGTTTCATTTCCGCACCCCAAAAACCAACATTCCGCAAAATTCATTTACTTCAGATAATTATTTTCTGAATGTTAAAAGCAGATGCCTTATTTATCTGTTATCTTGTGCCGTAATTCACATTCAGACACTGCATACATTTTAAGAAATTCATGATCAGATATTTTACAGCAGGCGAATCTCACGGACCGGGGTTGACCGGTATTGTTGAAGGGATTCCAGCAGGCCTTGAACTTACAGAAGAATATATTGCCGGGCATCTTGTGCGAAGGCAACAGGGCTATGGCAGAGGCGGGCGAATGGCTTTTGAAAAAGATCATGCTGTGATTCAATCCGGGGTCCGGTTTCAAAAAACAATTGGATCACCTATTGCCCTTTCTATGATTAACCGTGCTTTTGAAAAAGATAAAAGCAACTGGCCTGTTGTAATGGCTAAGGCCGGAAACCGGGGCAGTGTCGAAGAAATCACGCTTCCGCGGCCCGGACATGCCGATTTAACGGGCGTTCAAAAATATAATTTTGACGATATCCGGCCTGTAATTGAACGCTCCAGTGCACGGGAAACGGCTATGCGGGTTGCATGCTGTTCCATCGCCCGTAAATTTTTAAAAAGCCTGGGCATCGAAATTGGCGGGCATGTTGTACAAATTGGCTCTGTCGGGTACTCATCCTGGGAAGAGGCACGGAAACAGGCTGATCCTTTAATCCATAATGGGGCAGAACAGCTGTTTCAGAAAGCAGATGAGTCTGATGTACGGGCTTTAGACTCTGGCCTCAGTGACAAAATGCGTGAAGAAATAAAAATGAGAAGGAAGGAAGGTACTTCACTGGGAGGTATCTATGAAATTATAGTAACGGGACTGCCTGCAGGCCTGGGAAGTTATGTACACTGGGATCGAAAAATTGATGGACAACTTGCACAAGCCATCGTCAGTACTCAGGCTATGAAAGGAGTCGAAATCGGCCTTGGTTTTGAAGCGGGAAAAAGCCGCGGACATGATGTGCATGATGAGATTGTTTATAACGATGAATCCTTTTCAAGAAGAACGAACCGGGCAGGGGGAGTTGAAGGAGGAATGACCACCGGAATGCCTGTAATTATTCGCGGGGTAATGAAACCTATACCTACAATGCTGAAACCGCTGAAAACAGCAGATATTGTTTCAAAAGAAGAACAGGAAACCCGTTACGAGCGGTCTGATGTTTGCGCCCTGCCACGTGCTGTTGTTGTAGCAGAAAGTGTTATTGCCCCCGTTCTCGCCAATGCTGTTCTGGAGAAATTTGGCGGCGATTCAATGGATGAGATTCTGGCCCGTTATAAAAAAGAATCTTAATATGGGAAACAACAAAAACACCAATATCAAACAACTGGCAAAGCATTTAAAAGAAAACCCTGACGACTCTTTTACAAAATTTGCGTTAGCTTTGGAACTACTTAAACAAAACGAGGTAACTAAGTCCAGAGTTCTCTTTGAATCTATCTTAAAAAACGACCCGGATTACCTGGGCGTTTATTACCACCTTGGCAAACTTTACGAGCATACCGGTTATCCTGACCATGCTAAAGAGCTGTATTCAGCGGGTATAAATGTAGCCTCTAAACAGGATAACCAACGAACAAAACGTGAGTTGCAGGAAGCTTTGGATGTAATAAATACAGAGCGCGATTATGATGAGTAAAATAAAAAAAATCTCTCTCTCCATGATAACGGCTGTTTTTTTAGCAGTCGTATTTCAGCCATGCCTCTATGCCCAGCAAACGGCTGAAGAACATACTGTTCAGGAGGGTGAAACACTTTATACCATAGCAAGGGAATACGACGTTTCCGTTAACAATTTGCTTCAATGGAATCAGCTGGGGAGTAATATCGTTTCTGAAGGCCAGATTCTGCAGGTAGTACCCCCTGAATCCGAAAACAGACTTACTCATTCTGTAGAACCGGGAGAAACTCTTTTTTCTATTTCCAGAAGATATAATGTCACCATTGCCGAAATACAGCAGTGGAATGATATAACCGGCACAAATCTTGATGCCGGACAAGAACTTGTGCTCTACCCGGAATCTCAAAATGAAACCGTGAATCTTCCATCCGCATCCGGGGAAAATAATCCCCCGGCAATAAGAGAATCTATTGTACGGGTTGCTGAAAATACTCCCGGGAATGCTTACTACACGGTCCGGAGTGGGGATACATTAACCAGAATTGCCCGTGAACATGATATGACAGTGCCTGAACTGCGCCAACTGAATGATCTGGCTGGTGACGCCATAAGTGTGGGGCAGCGGCTTACGGTTCGTCAGACACAATCCACACCCTCTGTTGATGAAAATTCAGAAGATTCAACACCTCAGGGTAAGTTTGTCATTTACCGGGCTGAAGAGAATGAAGATGGTGCTTCTCTCCTTGAAAGGTTCCAGATGAGCAAGGCAGAACTGCAGGCATTGAATCCAGGAGTTAACCCGGAAACAATTTCCCCGGGCCAGCGCCTTACCGTGCTTTTACCGCCGAGCCGGACTTTCGATAATCCTTACCGGAGAGGCTCAAATTTAGAGGACCTGGGAATCGTGCCGGTAATCAAATATTCAGAAAACAATATTGCTGCCTCTACAACGAGCGGGGAACTCTACAATCCTGAACAGTTAACAGCGGCTCACCCGAATATGGCACTGGGAAATGTTATTTATGTTGAAAACATCTCTGGCGGCCAGGGTATTTATGTCAGGATAAACGACCGCCACTCCGATGACACACTGAAATTGTCTCATAAAGCCTTTGATATGCTTGGACTGAGTTCAGGCGATGCCAGGGTAAGAATATATCTTGATCAGTAGTGGAGCCAGCCAAAGCCTATTTCAATAAAAGCAGGGGACTGTTGTACAGTTACCTGATATCGCTGCCCCTTCTGCTTCTCTATGAAGTTCTGATCCTTATCTCACAACCCGGCAACCGGATGGTCCGTATTTCCGTGGATGTGTGGTTCAAACAGTTTTTTGCCCTGCTGGGGTTAAACACGATCTCCGCTACTCTTTTTATTGCTTTTTTGATTGGCAGTTTGATTGTCTATAAAAAAAGATCTCAGTTGCCCTCACTGAAAAAAAGATATTTTTTCTACATGCTTGCCGAAGCCTTTGTATATGCCATACTGGTAAGCCTTCTTATTGGAATATTTTTGAACAGCCTTCTCCACATTTACGCAGAAGGAGCTTTCTTTTCGATGAACAAACTGCAGATGATTGCCCTTTCTCTTGGCGCCGGTTTATATGAAGAGCTTTTCTTTCGTGTTATATTAGTGAGTCTTCTTCTTGTAATATTTCAGTCAATTTTCAGAAAAAAACCCACTGCGTATACGTTGGCGGCACTTATTGCGGCACTTATATTTAGCGCTGTTCATTATGTGGGCGATTTTGGAGATATTTTTACACTAAGCTCATTTTTATTTCGTTTTTTGTTTGGCTTAGCGCTAAATCTTATTTATGTTATGAGAGGATTTGGGATGGCAGCATGGACTCACGCCCTATACGATATATTCGTTGTGATGAGCCGGTAAGAGAGCTGCTTATATAAATTGTTCAATGTTATTTACAAGAGTGATCGAGACTATCAATTGGATTAGTATAACCCGCCAAGTTAATTTGTTCTCGTAGTTATTTATAGCACCGATAAATAAAAAGGGTGCAGATACTATAAACGATATAGTCTTGTTCTGAAATAAAGAAAAGGGATGGCAGAACTAACAAAACAGGAAATAAGGAAACAAGAAGACTTTAACGAAGAGATCCTTCCTCATCTGGATGCTCTTTATAATTTCGGATTGCGGCTTACCGCCGACCCTAACGACACTGAAGACCTCGTACAGGATACCGTCGTTAAGGCATACAGGTTTTTCAGCAGTTACGAAAAAGGAACCAATGCAAAGGCATGGCTTTTCAGGATTCTGAAAAATTCTTACATCAATAATTACCGGAAGAGGGCCAAAAAACCGCAGGAAGTTGATTATGACGAAGTAGCAACTTTCTACGAAACCATTCGGGCTGAACGTACGGAAACATCAGACCTGGAAGATAAAATGTTCCGGGAACTGATAGATGATGACATCTCCGGTGCACTGGATGATATACCCGAAGATTTTCGCACTGTAGTGCTTTTGTGTGATGTTGAGGATTTCACTTACGAAGAAATTGCCAATATGCTGGATGTGCCCATCGGTACGATACGTTCGCGTTTGCATCGCGGGAGAAATCTTCTGAAAGCACAATTGATGGAATACGCCCGAAGGCGTGGATACTCCAACGATTAAACGGGAAGTGTTATCCGGATAACAGTACCTTTATCTACTTCCGAGTGAAGTACGTAAATTTTACCGTTATGGTACTCTTCAACGATTCGTTTGGTTAGGCTTAAACCAAGCCCCCAGCCTCTTTTTTTTGTGCTGTACCCCGGTTTGAATATTTTTTTCAGCTCCTTCCTTTCGATTCCGGAGCCTGAATCTTCAACATCAATAATAATACGTCCGCTTTCTTCGGTAACCGAAACCGAAATAAATGCATTGCCGGTATTTTTATTAATGGCATCCATCGAATTTTTAATCAGGTTTTCTATCGCCCACTGAAAAATTTCAGCATTCAGCTTAACTTTTGCGTTTGTCCGGATAGATTTTCTCACCTCTATATTTTTTCCCAGCTGCGGAAGCCGTCTCTCCATATAGGCCATAACCTGATCTATGATGGGTTCAATCCTGATTTTTTTAAGTTCAGGGCGGGATCCGATTTTATTAAACCGCTCGGCAATTCCTTTCAGCCGGCTCACATCCTTTTCAACTTCGTAGGCTATGGTCAGCGCTTCCTCATCATCTTCATACTTATCTTTCAGAAGCTGTATCCAGCCATACAGGCTGGATAGGGGTGTTCCAAGCTGATGAGCCGCCTCTTTTGCCATACCCACCCATAAATTAGACTGCTCCGAACGCGTGATGCTCCTGTAAGTGGTATAACCAATCCCCAGAAGAACCGCCAGAATACTGAACTGTACAAAAGGAAAATATCTCAGGTAGCGGATCGTGGGACTCTCCCCGTAATAAACATACTGTCTCTGCATCTGCCGCTGATCTCCAAAAGAGATGGTAATCGGATCATGAAGAGCGGAAAAATCCTCAACCAGCGATTCGGTATCCAGTTCCTCATCTTCTAAAAACCTGTAGGCTGTCATAAACCCCGATTCATCCACCACAATGACAGGGATGCCGAAAAGATCTTCAGGCAAAATCAACTCGTTGGTCACAAAATCATTTGTGCTTTTAGCCAGTTCTGCTTCCAGAATCATCCTGGGCAGGCTGTCGGGCACTTCCGGATAGGTTCTCAGAATATTAGCTGCCTGGTTTAACTTATTGCTTACCTCCTGGTGTACCGGGTCGAAATTATGTTCAAAAGCTTTTGCCCATAATTCAACATTCGAACGCTCCTGCTCCATGATTTTTTCAATCAGGAAATGATTATATACCAGAGAGGCTCCGGCAAGCAGTACGAGAAGCCCGATTAAAATAATTTTAACCCGGCTTGAGGGAAGTAGTGTTTGCATAAGAACTACTCATACATTTACATTTTCAAACAGAATATCCTAAAAATCGGATTGTAAACTACAGAAGGAAAATCGGACTGGAATACTGCAAGCAGTAAATAAACCCGGACCGGGAGATTGAGACTGTCCAAAAAGGTGTCATTCTGAACCTGTCTGCCGACAGGCAGGCTTGATTCAGAATCTCCCGGCGTTGAAAAGGGCAGGAGATGCCGGATCGGGGCCTGTCTTCCGGAGCTTCAGCGCAGGCAGGTCCGGCATGACGGAATTATTGTTGATATTTTCTTTATACACCTTTTTGGACAGCCTCTAATACAGCTATCTTACCTTAACATTAATTAAGCCGAAGCTTTTCGCTTTTCGTAAACAGGCGGGGCTTTTTTCTCGATTGTTTCGCGGGTAATGGTACAGCGTTCCACATTCTTCATTGAAGGAATGGTAAACATAATATCGAGCATAGCATCTTCTAAAATAGAACGAAGGCCCCTGGCGCCGGTTTTTCGTGCTCTCGCCCGTTCCACAATTGCATTGAGGGCATCCTCTTCAAACGACAGTTCAACATCTTCCATCTGGAACAGTTTTTTATACTGCTTGGTAATGGCATTTTTAGGCTTCAGCAGGATCTCAATCATGGCTTCATCGGAAAGTTCTTCCAGTCCGCAGATGATCGGCAGCCGTCCGATGAGTTCCGGAATCAGGCCGAATTTCTGCAGATCTCCCGCCTCTACTTTCGTGAAAATAGCGGGATCTTCTTTATTAAATTTCACCTGTTCGTCCGACTGAAAGCCCATTGAACTGACTGAAAGCCTTCGGGAGATAATTTCTTCCAGGCCGCTGAAAGCTCCGCCGCAGATAAACAGGATATCCGCAGTATCCAGTTGTATAAAACTCTGCTCGGGATGCTTTCGCCCTCCTTTCGGGGGAATATTTGCCGTCGTCCCTTCCAGGATTTTCAAAAGAGCCTGCTGAACACCTTCTCCTGAGACATCGCGGGTAATGGATGGGTTGTCACTCTTCCGGGAAACTTTATCAATTTCATCTATATAAACAATTCCCCGTTTTGCACGGTCCACATCATAATCAGCCGCCTGCAGAAGATTACTTAAAATACTTTCCACATCTTCGCCCACATAGCCCGCTTCTGTTAATACGGTTGCATCGGCAATGGTAATGGGAACATCAATAATTTTTGCCAGTGTTTTGGCCAGCAGTGTTTTACCTGACCCAGTCGGGCCCAGAAGCATAATGTTACTCTTCTCAATTTTAGTATCATCAATATTGATTTCCGAGCCTGATGATATTCGTTTGTAATGGTTATAAACCGCTACGGCAAGAGCTTTTTTTGCGTCATCCTGGCCAATAACATATTCGTCAAGCCTGCTCTTGATTTCGAGCGGCTTCAGCATGGGCTGATATTGTTTTTCGCGCCGGCGCGCTAAAGAAGCCAGGTCGCTTTGAATAATACTGGATGCATCTTCAACACAGTGGTTGCAGATATATACATCCGGACCGGCAACCATCGAACTGACTTCGTGGCTGGACCGTCCGCAAAAGGAACAATAAACCAGATCGTTATCTTTCTTTTTACTCATGGTGGAAACTTTCCGGATTGATAATTTATTTTGATTTTTCGCGCCGCATCACCTGATCAACCAAACCATAATCTTTTGCTTCATCGGCTGTCATCCACTTGTTACGGTCTGAATCTCTTATAATTTCTTCAAGTGACCGGCCGGTATGTTCAGCAAGAATTTGACTCAGTTCATTCTTCAGTCTTAAAATTTCCTGTGCTTCAATTTCAATATCGCTGGCCTGGCCCTGGACGCCGCCTAACGGCTGGTGAATCATAACGCGGGAATGGGGCAGCAGATTGCGTTTTCCTTTGGCGCCTGCTGTTAATAGTACAGCACCCATAGAAGCCGCCATACCCACACAGGTAGTTGCCACATCACATTTTACATACTGCATGGTATCATAAATAGCCATGCCTGCCGACACTACCCCGCCCGGGCTGTTGATATACAGGTTAATATCTTTTTCGGGATCCTGCGATTCCAGGAACAGCAACTGGGCCACAATCGTACTGGCAACAGTGTCATTTACAGGGGTTCCCAGTATAACAATTCGGTCTTTCAGCAGCCTTGAATAGATATCATAGGCCCGTTCACCACGGTTGGTGGTTTCCACCACCATGGGAATTAAATTATTGTGAACTTGCGAAAACTCTTCCATAGCGGGTATCTCAAAAATGGGTTGTTTAATATTCATATTCCTTATCATTTATTACTTCTCCTCCTTTTTGGCTTCCCTCTTCTTACGAAATTCTTCCTTTGAGAGTTCATTAATAGTAACAGCATCATTTAATTTATCAAAAACTTTATTTTCGCGGATGCTGTTTCTGAGGTTTTCCAGCTGACCGGGGTTTTGGGCATAATAGCCTTTAAGCTGGTCTACCGTAGCACCATGCCGGGCCGCTTCCACACCGATAAATTCGTCAATATCTTCAGGGGTAATTTCAATATCGTCGAATTTTTCCTGCAGTTTCTGGCTGATAAATACCCATTTACCTTCACGAACCGCCTGATCCTGCATTTTATCTTTATATTCATCAAAATTGAAAGCTTCAGGCAGCTGTCCGCCAGCTTGCTGTTTGGCGTATTCCACGTACGAATTCAGAATCTGTTCTTTCATCACTTCGGGCACCTCAATTTCATGAGCATCCGTTAACTCATCTATGGCATCCTGCCGGAACATATCATTTGCCGACTGATCATAATATTCCTGCATACGGCTTTTGATGAAGCTTTTAAACTCATCTACATTCTCTGCTTCACCATTTGACTGCTCTTTGGCAAAATCATCGGTCAGTTCAGCCAGTTCCATTTTTTCTACTTTTTTCACATGAATTTCGAACCGGTCGGTTTCATCCCCCTCGCCGACCTCCATTTTCACTACATCTCCCTTCTTTTTACCCACCAGGTTTTCACGAAAATCTTTGGCTCCTTCCTGGCGCAGATCCAGTTTCTGGTCTTCATCCTTTTCTCCTTCCACAGGTTTGCCATCTGCATCCAGGGTTATGGCATCAACAGTAACCTGGCACTCTTCAGTAATCTCTTCATCGGTTTCCACCCAGTTACCCTGCCGTTCGCGGGTCCGGTCGATCTCTTCATTCACTTCTTCATCGGTAACATCATGCACCATCTTATCTATTTTGATGCTTTCCAGATCTTTTACTTCGAAATCCGGTTTTGCACCTACTTTAAATTTCACTTCCAGCTCATCATCTTCCCAGGTAAGGTCGGTCATCTGGGTCTCTCCTACCGGTTCATACTCAGGAACAATCTCTTTTTCGTACAATTCCTGTACGTAAGTATTAATCTCTTCCATCTCAATTTCTTTGCCAAAACGCTTTTTCACGAGGCCGAGGGGAACGCGGCCGGGACGGAATCCGGGCATTTGAATCTGGCCCTGGTATTTTTTAAACGCTTTGTCGAACTTGGGAGCAAGATCTTCTCTGTTGGCTTTAATAATGATCTCTTTATCTACGGTCGTAATGTCCTGAACAGAAATGTCCACTTGTTTTTTTCCTTTTATATTAACAGTAATTGTAAGAATGGATTCAGTACGAGAGGGGGGACTCGAACCCCCACATCGGTTAAGATACTAGATCCTAAATCTAGCGCGTCTACCAATTCCGCCACTCTCGCTTTTGCATATTGAATGTTTTGAATCAGAGCCTGATAAATTACCACTTTTCCCTTCCCGTTTCAACTCTATGATGTAAGTTTGTCCGGGAAAGAAGAGAGCGTAAGAAACCTCTCTTTTTCGTAGTTTTCAAAAAAAGACTTCGACTATGTTTAAAAACCTGCGATTTATCTATATCACCACGCAAAACCGTGAAGAAGCGCGAAAAATCGGCGCCGCACTTGTAAAAGAAGAACTGGCAGCCTGTGTAAATATTATAGATGGCATGGAATCTATTTATCGCTGGAAAGGGGAAATTCATACCGATAAAGAGTGCATCCTCATTGCAAAAACAACCTACAATAATGTTGCACCTCTGACCCGCCGTGTAAAAGAACTGCACTCATATGATGTTCCCTGCATTGTAAGTATAAACCTGGCTGAACAGGAAGGAAATGCGGAATACCTGGATTGGATTCAGGAATCTGTTCATCCGGCGCTGGCATACAGCAACTCCCTGAGCCGCTTCTGATGGATACCGTAGAGATCACCCGAGAACGCTTCATCACAACGGCGGCCATCCGGCGCCCTGAAGCTATGAATGCCATAAATTTTGATGTCATGGAGCATCTGGAAACGTTGCTTGATGAGCTTGAAAACGACCCGGAGATCCGCCTCTTTATCCTGACCGGAACCGGGAAAAGTTTTATCTCCGGCGGTGATTTACGGGAGTTTCATGGAATTGAGGATGCGGATGGCGCTAAGGAAATGTCCCACCGTATGATTCGCATTCTAACCCGGATCAATCAACTTCCCTGCTGGACCCTCGCTGCTGTGAACGGGGTAACGTACGGCGGGGGCTGGGAGACCATGCTCGCTTTTGATTTTCGTGTGGCAGCATCCTCCGCCACCTTCGGCTTTACCCAGGGAAAATTCTACCTGCCGCCGGGCTGGGGAGGTATTTCGTCTCTTGCCAAAGCCGTGGGAAAACCCCGGGCAAGCTACTGGCTGGCTTCACAAAAAATAGTGGATGCACAGACAGCCTTTCAGGCCGGACTCATCCAGGATCTGTTTGAAGAAGAGGAGTATGAAGAAAAACTCCGGCAGGTAAAGAAAAAGCTGACGCTGAATGACCGGCCGTTTATTGAATACCTCAAACAGTCACAAAACTACCTGGATTCAGCAGAAGAGATCGAACCCTTCAGCCGGTTCTGGGAGAGCGAGGAGCACAGGAAACGGGTTGAGGAGTTTTTGGGGTGAGGGAACAGTAATCTTGCAGCTCCTTTGCGTTAGGCCCATTGGTTTAGCAGCGGAGCAAGAACTTTTTAATCAGGACACCCATGATTACCGCCTGAACCACTTGTTACTCATAGGGTTGAAACGCTTGAAACGCTGGTTAAGCGGGCGAATCTACGGGGCAAACATTTCTTGCAGCACACTGAGTATTTTCTTCCCGGCTGCACTGCTGATTGACCCAAGATTTTTGATCAAGCGGCTTGGCTTTTCTGCTGCGTGGCAACCATGAAGATTATAAGCAACAATCCCTTACATGTCAGCAGGAAATGCTTTCCTCACTCTACGAGTTCAACTCTGAGCTTTTTCCCAAATGCCTGGGCATACTTCTCCAAAGTCGAAAGCCGTATATCTTCAGCATGGTTCTCGATTCGTGAAATGGCTGTTTTTTTCGTGTTCAATTGTTTGGCGAGCTCATCCTGGGTCAGGCCTGCTTCCTCACGGGCTTGCTTTAAAAGCACACCAATTTTAAAACTTCGAAATCCTTCATCGTAGCCTTCGGCAAACTCGGGATCTTGTTTTTTACGGTCGCTGATATAAGCTTGTAAATCACTCATTTTTTACCTCCTTTTCGGGACAGATAATCAGCTTTGCGCTGCTCTGCCAGATTAATTTCTTTCTTTGGTGTTTTTTGTGATTTTTTGGAAAATCCATTCGTCAGGATAATAAATTCATCACCATCAATGAACCCAAGAATTCTGAAACTGTTCGATCCGATTCTTGCTCGAACCTCCCAAATATCATCTGTGTTTTTTAGTTTCTTAAAGTATTGAACCGGAACCTGATCCAGTCTTTCAACCAATTCAAGAACCCAAGGTAACTTTCTGGGCATGCTTAGAACTCAGCGAGTTCAAAAACTCTTTTACGGGAATTTTGTCTGACTGGGTTTTATAGAACTTGATTTCTTTCACAGAACAAATGTTAACAATTATGTTAACTTAATCAAGTACTATTTTATTGTGAGAAGAAGATGCAAAACTTGTATTTATCCTCATTACTTCTGTTTCAGACAAATCCTCCGAATAATCTAAAACAACAAGTTGTGCAAAGAGAGCTGAATTTTATACCGATAAAAGAAGATTCGTTTCCGCTAAGATAAATGCTCCGGTTAATTGATTTAATCGGAATAAAATGATGAGCCCCGATTGAGTCTCAAAAGAAAACAGCCGGAAAGGTAAATGTGATCCGCCTGGATCTCAGAAAGGATGAACCTGTTTACAAACATAAGAAGAGCGCCATCATACCACTCCCGCGGTGCGATGTAAGCGAACTAATTACTTATATTCCATCAAAGATTGAGAGCTTATTTTTAAATAAAGTATTCATCCCAACTTTACGGGTGTTTCGAATCAACGACTCCAGACTAAACAGAACAAACAATGTGAAAAGCAATTGAAAAACGAGCAGCAAACTATCAGAGCTTCTGCCGAATAATGAAAGTTGAAATTGTGGCAGCATAACCGATAAAATAATGCCGAGAATGGTTCCGGCTATAAAACATATCCACGACCTCTTGATATTTATTGAGTAAAAATCCCGGCTCAAATCCTGGGTTTTAATCTCCATCATCACAGCCTCTTCGAAATCCGAAAAGGGCAATTTCAGATTGCTTTTAGCCATGATATCCTTAAAAAAATCTTCCTCGTATTGTTCTTTCATCAGTACATTTCTTCTTTATCAAGGTTAAACAGGTCTGTTAATATTTTTTTCATCTTAATTCTGGCCCTGTGCAGTGTGATTTTGGTGTTCGAATCGGTCCAGCCCGTAATCTGAGTGATTTCATTAATCTTATATTCTTCCAGATAGAACAGCCGCAGAGCCAGACTATAATTAGCAGGAAGTTTTTTTAAAGCTTCATTGATGTAGTAACGCTGATAATCCTCCTCCATTTTTAATATGGTACTATTTACCCCTGATGGAATATCGCTTATTATGACATTATCTAAGGGTATGGGATTAACTTTTAGCTTCCTCAGTTTATAGAAGGCTTCATTAATTAAAATCCGGTAGAACCATGTATCAAACCTGGAGTTGGCTTTGAAGGTATCCAGTTTAGTGTATGCTTTAATAAACGCTGTCTGAACCACTTCCCTGGCTTCAAATTCATCTTTAACAACGGATATGGCCAGGGAATAGGCTTTGTCTTTATGTTCTCGTATGATAAACCGGAAAGCATCAGTATCACCCTCCAATACTTTTTGTATATAGACATCAGTCATTCTCTTTGATTTTCGCAGGTTTATCCACATAGTGCGCGATGATCATTCCTATTCCTCCGAAAAGAAACATAAACAATGGTACGAATCCTTCATGGCCCCCATTTTCCATAATGATTACGGCAATTCCTGTACCAATGGTAATGCTGGTAACTACTGTACCTAACTTTAACCAGGGAAAACTGAAATTAAATTTTCTATCAGGTAATTGTGAGTAATCAATACCCTTTTCAATGAGTAGCAGCCTTTCTTTTTCTTTAGACTTATGGATGAAAAACCATGTTAAAAATGCAACTATAACAAAGGTGACAAATATTATTGTAAAAAAGTATAATGCATCCATCTGGTAAATTTTTTCTAATGAGTGTTTCAGTGTACACCCTTTAGATGCGGGAATCTAAGTAAAGGTTACAGTTTTTTTGCTTGTTTACATACATATACGAAATAAGAAAGGCCACAACATGTATTTGTCCTAATTCTCCTGTCAGGCAAAATCCTCCGGATGAATAGACTAAAACAACCAGTTGTGCAAAGAGCTGAATTTTATACCGATTTAAAGAAGACAGGCTTCCGTTAATCCGTTCCGGTAAGCGTTCCGGTTCATTGATTTAATCGTACTAGAATGATGAGCCCCGCTAAAACCACTCCCGCGGGTTTTTCAGCACATCCAGCAGCTTCTCTTCCGGCGGCAGGCTCATCAGGATCGATTCCACCCTCCCGTTGGTTTTCAGGCCGAAAAGGGTCCCCCGGTTATAGCAATTTCACAAAATTTTTACGCTTCTGAATTGGAAGCAAGAAAGCCATTCACATCCAGCCAATGAATGAAGGCATCAAACCAGCGATTGCTGGTACGATTTGGATTCCCAAGGCCAAAACCATGGCCGCCATTCTGATAAAGGTGAAACTCGACCGGCACACCCGCTTCGTACCAGGACTCGATTACACCGAACTGACCATTGAAAAGAAAATCGTCAACTGCGATAACGTTAAACATAGGCGGAGCGTCCTCTGGTACTTCGACCGGGCCCATGCCGCCATAGATTGGACCGATAAAAGCCAGTTCCATGGCCTGAGAGTTGAGTGTAGAGTGCATCGTGAGACCGGCACCAGCTGAAAAGCCGATCATGCCCAGCCGTTCGGTATCGACACCCCATTCCCCGGCTCGCTCAACGATCAGTTTATAGGCGGCTTCAGCATCCTCGAGCTGGTCAGACAGGTCCCGGCGTGGCCGGCCTGGTGGTTCTTCATCCTGTAAAGTGCCAGAAGTATCAGCCGCTTCGTCAAACATTCGATTCATCGATTCTCTGAAGCCGTCGAGCGACTCCGGGGTTGGGTGGAGACGATATTTAAGCACAAATGCAGCGATTCCCTGCTCCGCAAGTGCCTCCGCAACTTCCCAGCCCTCATTGCCCATCGAGAGCCACCTGAAACCACCACCGGGCGCCACGATGACGGCCGCACCGTTTGCTTTATCAGGTTCGGGTATGAAGGGGGTCAGGGTTGCAGTGGAAATATTACGCGCCATCGGGTCTCCCCACTGGCGGAACCAGGTCTCAGGTGTGTTTTGCCCTTCTACACCACCCGTACCGAGGGGAATGGCGTTCGGCTCGTCAGGGGCTTCAAGCGGATAAATGGTACCGTCTTGCGCCACGGAAGATGCAGTGAAAAAGAATATAAATACAGGTAAAAAGAAACAGGATGTCAGAATTGTACTTTTACTCAGGTTCATAAATTTGTGCCTTGTATTGAGTGAATTCAAAATTGAAAGGTAATAAAGTGAAATTGCTATAACATGCTTTATCCTCGATTCTTCTGCTGGAAAAATCCTCCGAATAATACTCTAAAACAACAAGTTGCGCAAAGAGCCCTAATCGCATCTTCGTCTACCATTAAAGCGCCTTGTTATATTTCTGGTATGTTGATTTCTGAAACTGCAATTGTGGGTGCTCCATCTTCATTCAGGTAGTTCCAGAGGACTCGATCCTGGTGGATTTCCTGGAGTTCAGCCCCCGCCATCGGTATATCTATTTTATACAACGGTTCTCCTTCTTTCGTAAAGCAAAACCAGCCATGTCCAAGCCCCTCTGTTAACAACTCTACCCATATTCTTTGGCGATCATCCATTATTAAATTGCTAACAACAGGTTTTACATCAGGCAATTGTCGTTTCAGGTCGGCATGAAAAATCTTATCATATCTATTTAAAGCGCTGTTTATTTCCTCATCTGTTATCCGAACAGGTTCGACGGGATGAGAAAAAGCATATCGGTGATCTCCCTCAATACTATAGGTATCGATGCTTAGCGAATCTGTCCACAAACTGTAAACCTGGCTCGTTCCGTCAAAAGCCAGCAGCGATCTGTTTCCAAAACTTTTTCCGGCATTCAGCGTATTTCCCGAGCCTCTGGCCGTAACCTGTTCGGGAATCGGTACCATAAATATCGGGTCACGCACGATTTTACCATTTTCATTAATTAGCGATATCGATTGCTCGGTGGGATTATCCTTCCTGTTCGCATGAATGGTATACCGATTTTTAATTAGAAATCCTTCTTCAGTCTTTCCGAGTAGGACCCCTGCTGATTCATCTTTTTCTAATGAGATGCTTTTGACATGTACATATTCAGTATCCTGGTACTCAAACTTTTCAATTTTATTAGCACTACTGTCAATAACCCATAATTGGTCTTGAGTAATCATGAAACTCATGATTTGTTGAAACTCACCGGGTCCCTGTCCTTCCCTTCCAATCGTTTTCAAAAAATTTCCTATTTCGTCGAACATGAATAAAAATGGTTGCCGAAAATCATGGACTATAATATTTCTCTCATTATTTGATTTGACCGAGTTGATTTGTTGGAAGGCTATTTCATCCGATTCAGTAAATTCAAATACAGGATTTAGTTGTAGTGTTTGGAAAGAGCTATCGGAAAGCTGCGTATGAATGTCAGAATTACCAGAGCAAGCGAGACTTAAGAGAGTGAGGAAGATGACTAAAATTCCATTAGGGTATTTTTTAATCATGTGAAAGATCTGATTGAGTTGTTTTTCGGCCTTCTCCGTCCAAACGACTCTCATTTGGCCAATTAATATTTTTTCTTGATCTTCTCATGAGAAATAACCCGGCCTTCTTCGGAATCTTTCAATCCTTTCTCAATCGACTGGCGGACGTAGATTTTGTACATCAGATCATCCCAGTCAGCATCTTCGGGGAGGTCTTTGAGAAGGTGTTCTACCTCTTTTTTGAGTTTGGTTTTTCCCATAGTGATTGAATTCATAATTTATTTCAATAGGTAGTATCGCAAGCAATTGGTAGAAAAACAACGGATAATTGGAATAGAAAATTTTAGCAACCAGTTGAGTGGGTATAACATCTATTTGTCCTCAATTCTCCTGTCAGACAAATCCTCTTGTACTAAGAGTGCTGACTTTTATACCGATAAAAGAAGATCGTTTCCGTTAATCAGTACCGATAAAACCTCCGGTTAACTGAATGAATCGGAATAGAGTGATGAGCCTTCAATTAATATCAACAGAAAACAGCCGGAAAGGTAAATTTGATCAATGGAATCTCAGAAAGGATAAACCTGGTTAAAACACAAGAAAAGCGCCATCAAACCCACTCCCGCGGGTTTTTCAGCACACAGCCTGCCCCGACTTATTCGGAGAAACGATTGTTAACTGGCCGATTTTAGTAATGTACGTGAATTTCTTCTTCGTCGATCTCAATCACTGAATTTTCTTCAAACAGTGATTTTAATGTTTCCAGATTTTTCTCAAATGATCGAATCAGGTCTCGGTTGTTGATGTTTCCGGTAGAGACAATTAACAGTTTCCCGGGACTTCCATCCAAAATATAATTGTCGAGAAAATCACTGTCCTTTGAAATCACAATTCGATTTTCCTCATCTGCAAACCGGATTACTTCACTGTCTGGGGTTGCATTCCTATTGGGTAGGTCCAACGTATGTTTCGATTCAATATCATGAGCTGATAAGAACTCAGAAAGACGCTTGGGAAGATGGGCATCAACAAGAACTCTCACCGGACAACTTTTTGCGATTTCTTAATTCGCGATAATTGAGCAGCGTATTCAAGACAAGCCAAAAGATCTTCTCTCTCCAAATCCGGATAATCGGCCAGTATTTCATCAATACTCATATCCGAAGCCAGTAAATCCAGCATCGTGTCAACAGGATAACGTAATCCGCGAATCGTCGGTTTACCGTGACAAATATCCGGCTTTCTCGTAATTCTATTTAATAAATTTTGGCTCATGATTCATTTGTTTGAATATGAAAATGTACACAACCTTTAGACGATCAACAACTATTAGAGGTATTTCGTGGCTATAAGACAACCAATACTATTCATTTACCAAAATACTTATTGAACAACTCTTCAGCTCGATTCTTGCCTTCTTCGGTTACGACCACTGACTTGTTTTTGCTTCTCGGATTGTCAATATACCCTTTTTCGTGAAGTCGGTTCATATGTTCCCAATCGTAACCTTTCCATGCTCTCGTACCGGGACCTTCATCAAACATCGTAAGCCACAACAATGCAAGCATCATGTCATCGACTTTCTCTTTGTCATATTCCATATCATTAAAATGTTTGATTTACTCGAATTTGTAATAGGACAGTTAACATATATTTGTCCTCAATTCTCCAAGTCAGACATACTCTGAATTATAATCTAAAACAACAAGTTGTGCAAAGAGGACTGACTTTTATACCGATAAAAGAAGATCGTTTCCGTTAATCAGTACCTATAAAAGCTCCGGTTAACTGAACGAGCGAAATAGAGTGATGAGCCCCGATTTAATATCAACAGAAAACAGCCGGAAAGGTAAATTTGATCAATGGAATCTCAGAAAGGATGAACCTAGGTTACAAAAATAAGAAGAGCGCCATCAAACCCACTCCCGCGGGTTTTTCAGCACATTCAGTAACTTTTCTTCCGCACTTCCTTTTTCGGGCTGGTAACATCTGTTAGCCAACCTTTTGAGGATCATCAGGCAACATCTGTCTGGTATGCCAAATAGTCAACATATCAATGTGATTGGTTTTTAATTCATAAACCAGCCGATAATCCCCGTGAATAATCTCCCTGATTTCAGAACGTCTGAATTCCGGGACAATTCTGCCACTTTCCGGTTGATTGCTCAGTTTTTGGCACTGTTGAAAAACACCACGCGCCCATTTTATAGCCGTCGGAACATGGTCAAGAGCAATGTAATCGGTGCATTCTTCAATACGTTCAAGAAACCGATCGGTAAAAATTACTTCCATTTAGAAAGATGCTTTTCGATTCTTTCTTTGGCCTCTGCTATCGAATGGGTTTTACCCTGTTCAACTTGCTGTTTGGCTTCAAGTAAGTCTTCAAGCATCTCTATTTTGTTTGTAAAACGTTCATACTCTGAAACGTCCATAAGTACAGCAGCACTTTTACCATGTTGAGTAAGAATTATCGGCTTCTTTTCTTTTTTGAGGCGCTTTACAAAATCCGCTGATTTTTTACGGAATTCGGAAAGAGGTTCGATGTCTTTTGAAAGTGAAATATCCATATCAGTCTTTTAAAAGTTTTTTTGTGTACTGAAAAGATACTTCATGAAGGTTCGACATACAACCGGGTAGATTGGAATATTTATCCTCAAAAAGATAGTTTCCTTAATCAATTCCGGTAAAAGCTCCGGTTAAGGGATTAGTCAGAATAGATGAGATCCGATTCAGTATCAAAAGAAAACAGCCAGAAAATCCATTGGAATCAAAAAGAAGGATGAACCTGGTTACAAACATAAGAAGAGCACCATCAAATCCACTCCCGCGGGTTTTTCAGCACATCCAGTAACTTTTCTTCCGGGCTTCCGGGTTGCGACTGGTGGTTATAATCCCACCGAACCCGCGGCGGCAGGCTCATCAGGATAGATTCCACCCGTCCGTTTGTTTTGAGGCCAAAGAGGGTGCCCCGGTCGTGAATCAGGTTAAACTCTACGTAACGCCCGCGGCGGATTTCCTGCCAGTACCGCTGCGCGGGGTTAAACGGCTCTGATTTTCTTTTTTCCACAAGGGGCTGGTAGGCTTCCAGAAATGCACTGCCAACACCGGTTGTAAATGCATACCAGTCTTCCAGGGAAAACTCATCATCCGCCCGCCGGTAATCGAAAAAGAGTCCGCCGATGCCCCGCGCCTCTCCCCTGTGTGAGTTGTAGAAATATTCATCGCACTCCTTTTTGAATTTGGGGTATAATTCCGTCCCATGCTGATCACACGCCTCTTTCAAGGTTTTATGAAAATGGATGGCATCCTCTTCAAACAGGTAATACGGTGTTAAATCCGCCCCGCCCCCAAACCAGCCGTCCACCGGGTTCTTCATCTGCGGATCATCATACAGCTCGAAATACCGGAAATTGGCGTGAACAGTCGGCACCATCGGGCTTTCAGGATGAATGACCAGCGAAATACCGCCCGCCCAGAACCAGCCTTTATCCACCTCAAAATGTTTCTGAATCGCCTCCGGCAGCTCACCAAAAACCTTTGAAATATTCACCCCTCCTTTTTCAAATACAGCGCCATTTTCGATCACCCTTGTACGCCCGCCCCCACCGCCTTCCCGCTCCCAGTTATCCTCCTTAAACACAGCTTTCCCGTCAGACTTTTCCAGCGCCACACAGATTTCATCCTGGAGGTTTTCGATGTATTGGGTGAAGTTTTGTTTCATGGACATTTTATCAATTTAGATTTCCAAAGTCCCCCTTCGAAGGGGGAAAATACCGACACCGTCGGGATAGGGGGATGACTGCCTGGGAACAAAGTTCATACTCAAAATTCCTGGTATGGCTCCTTTTTATCAAAAAATAATCTTCAACTCATAAATTTTCTTATACCCACACTTCTGGATTTTACACGTGTTTCAAAATTCAGGAGTCAACTTCTTAAGGTCTTAGTCGTATCAAAACTCATCATCATCCCCCTGACTCTGCTTCGCAGATTCTTTCCCCCTTCTAAGGGGGACTTTCTTTCTTCCAGTTTCTTAATTTTATCAACAATCACCCGTTCCACGTTCCGGATATCATTCATCACCTCATCATCAGAAAATCTTAAAATTGTAAAACCCGCTTCTTCTAACTCTTTCTGCCGCTGTGAATCTTTCTTCCATTGCTGTTCGAAATGGTGCGAATATCCATCCAATTCAATAATCAGCCTTAGATCTTTGCACAGAAAATCAGCAATATAATTGATAACAGGCCTCTGCCGTAAACGGTTTGTTTGCTCCGCGAAATTTCACACCACAAGCGCACCTCCGATTTGGTGGAACTTTTTCTAAGCTCACGGGCAAATTGTTTTAGTTTTTTATTGTAGTAGAGATTCATGTTGATCCCCTTATCCTGCTTTACAGAATTTTTCAATGTAATATTATGAAGTTGTTATAGAATTTAAAATTCAACTTCTTCAGATCAAGTGTCTCCCTTCAAAGGGGGAAATTCCGACAACGTCGGGATAGGGGGATGACCAGCTGGGAACAAGGATCAATATCTAAAACCTTGGTAAGGCTCCCAAATTGTACAAATGTTTCTGAATTCAGAGTTAAACTTCCAAAGATCTTTTTTTGTATCAAAACTCATCAATCATCCCCCTGATCCTGCTTTGCAGGATCTCTCCCCCTTCAAAGGGGGACTTTCTTCACCTCTCAGCTCCCGAATACCCCTTCACCGTATCCAGAAACGCCCTGGCGTGATCTACCGGAACATGCGGGAGGATTCCGTGGCCTAAATTGGCTATGTACCGACGGGTTCCGAACCGGTCGATCATTCGTTTGGTCTGGCGTTCAATTTCCGGGATGGGGGCTAAAAGATGGCTGGGATCAAAATTACCCTGGAGTGTCACTTCGTTCCGTGTTTTTTCCCGTGCATATTCAGGGGAGATCGTCCAGTCGAGGCCCAGCGCGGCTGCATTGCTTTTAAAACTGAGGCGTTCCAGTGCGTACCAGGCGCCTTTGGCGAACAGAATTACGGGTACGTCTTTGATGCTGTTTGTAATCTCCATCAGGTAAGGAAGTGCCCATTCGTTAAAATCGTCCGGACTGAGAAGCCCCGCCCAGGAATCGAACACCTGGACTGCCTGTGCGCCGGCTTCAACCTGTGCGTGTAAATAGTCAATCGTGGCTTTGGTCAGCTCTTTCATTACATGGCGTGAGGCATCCGGGTGCTGGTACAGGAAAGATTTTGCTTTGTCGAAGTTTTTAGAGCCTTCTCCCTGGACCATATAACAGAATAGTGTCCACGGTGCTCCGGCGAAGCCAATCAGCGGCACACGCCCGTTTAGTTCTTTCCGTGTAAGGGTGATGGCATCCATCACATGCTGAAGTTTCTGCGGCACATCTTCGGAAAAAATGGCAAAGGCATCGTCCACAGTCTTGATCGGGTTTCCCATCACCGGCCCTTTTCCCGGTATCATTTGTACATCGATGTTCAGTGCCTGTGGTACCGTCAGGATATCCGAAAAAATAATCGCGGCATCCGGTTCCAGCTCATCAATCGGCTGAATGGTGATTTCGCAGGCCAGTTCGGGAGTCTCCACCCGTTCAAAAAAGGTATATTTCCTGCGAAGTTTCATGTATTGAGGCAGGTAGCGGCCGGCCTGACGCATCATCCAGACAGGCGGACGCTCCACCTCTTCCCCTTTCAGGGCCCGCAGAAACAGATCATTTTTAAGTACCGGAAAATCATTTTTCATGGAAAGAGCTTACGGTATTTGTATGAAATTCTTATGAACCTGAATGGGATAAAATCTTAGTAAATGTTTCTGATATAATAAACGAATTCAAAAGTCCCCCTTATTAAAGGGGGATTTAGGGGGATGTTTTTCGAATGGAAGTAAAGCCGATGAACACCCCTCTTGCCCAAGGCATCCCGTTGGGGAAATCTCCCCTTGTTAGGGGAGACTTCTTTCACAATTCTTACTTCATATTTATAAACTGCAGCGGGATTCCAAAATTTTGCTTTTTCAGGTGCTGCTTAAAGACAGACTTCCGTAAAATAAACAAATTAGCGAGAAGTACATGGAATTACACGCATCCACCCAATGCATGAAAAAAATAGATTATGCTACAGGACGCTGTCAATTTTATCTGTTTGCAGTGTGGATAAATTTTCTTATTTGGATATGTTTACCCTGACTTTTTTATCTTCATTTTTTTTATAGTAACACCTGAATATTAATTTTCCAGCGAAACCGATGTCATAAAATCCAACATCCTATGAGAAAGAACGTACTTTTATTATTCATCATTGCTCTCTTTATATCGCTGAATGGAGCTTTTGCTCAACCGTCCGGCGAGTACGGCGTAGTCATTGAAGGCTATGACTGGGGACCGGCTGTGAGCAAGGTCATCCTGTCCCTTGAGGAGCCGGCGACCTCCGTCGATTGGAGTAATTACAAGATAATGGTCCAGCGATCCTCTGACAGCGCGACCATTCCCGCCGGACAGGTTCTGGGCAGCCGGACCGTTATTGCGGGTTATGTATCCGATACGGAAGGAAATCGCCTGGAAGAAGGCAATCATGCTACCCTGGTACTGTATGTGGCTCCTAATCATTCGATCGGTTCACCTATTCAATATTCAGGTGGAAGTAATAACTGGATCAATTACGATATGACCATCAGGAATGAGACTAGAGGTTTGGTCTGGAACCAGGAGGTAAACCGTATTATGCCGATCATCGATCGCTTCGATCTCTCAGGCCGGTTTTCAAATGACAACGGCATCACCATGTCGTATGCTTCCTATGATCCGCAAACCGAAGAGGAATCACCGCTGATCATCTGGCTGCATGGCGGTGGTGAAGGAGGAGTTGACCCCTCCATTCCACTGGTTGCCAACAAGGCTGCGAATTATGCATCAGACGAAATACAGGCTCTATTCGGAGGAGCCCATGTACTCGTACCACAAAGTCCGACCCGCTGGATGGACAGCGGCCAGGGATCAACGAGCGGCCAGGCAGACGATATCTATTTTGAAGCCGTAAAGGCCCTTATTGACGAATATATCGCAGAGCATCCCAATGTAGATCCGGATCGCATCTATGTGGGAGGTTGTTCAAATGGCGCCTATCTGACCTTCAAACTTCTCATAGAATATCCCGATTATTTTGCCGCCGCATATCCAAGTGCCCTGGCTTATCGAAATGCAAACCTTACGGATACACAGGTTGAACGGATCAGGGAGATACCGATTTGGTTTATCCATTCCAGAGATGACGGAACCACGGAACCGGATCAAACGGTCGTACCGGTTTATAATCGATTGATGGAAGTAGGTGCTCCCAACGTGCACTTTAGTTATTATGATAACGTAGTCGACATTACCGGATTTTTTGGTGGAGACGGCTATCACTACCCGGGTCACTGGAGCTGGATTTATTCACATGCCAATGTAGCCACAAGGAATTACGACGGCAGTCTGGTAATGGTGGATGGAAGACCCGTAACCATCATGGAGTGGATGGCCGCCCAGACCAATTAGAGACCGGAGCCAGGGACGGGCCTGCCTTCCGAATCCGCCAGCTGGCGGAGCAGGCAGGGGTGGGTCAGAAAACCCGGGAGTTAATTTTTTAAACGTAAATTATTTAAGCCGAATTTATTTCATATTTATAAACTGCAGCGGGATGCCAAAATTTTTGCTTTTCAGGTGCTGAATAATCTCCTGCAGGTCGTCAATTTTCTTTCCGGTTACACGGACCTGGTCATCCTGGATTGCCGGCTGAACTTTCAGTTTGGTATTTTTAATCTCTTTCACAATTTTTTTTGCGGTTTCGCGGTCGATTCCTTCTTTGATCTCCGCACTCATTTTAACCGCACCTGTACTGCTTCCCTCCTCACCTCCGAAATGCAACACTTTCGGCTCCAGGTTCCGCTTGATGAAGTGCTTGATCAGCATATCTTTTACGGCCTGAAGTTTCATGCTTTCCGCAGCCACCAGGTTAATCTTATTTTCTTTCTTTACGTACTCCACCTCTGTATCAAGCCCACGGAAATCGTACCGGGTAGATACTTCTTTCAGGGTGTTGTTTACAGCGTTATCTACTTCTTGTGCGTTGATCTGGTTTACGATATCGAACGATGGCATAACTATTCATTTTTAAGTTCCTGAAAGCATGTAAGATACGGAGGAATCTTTACAACGGGAATGGTAAAAACGTTTCATGTCGGAATGAAAGAGTAGCAGACTAATTTCAACAAAAAGAAAAACCTGACTACGGCAACAGCCCTAATCAGGTTTTAAAAAAGTCGGGACGACAGGATTTGAACCTGCGACCCCTCGACCCCCAGCCGAGTGCTCTACCGAACTGAGCCACGTCCCGAATTACAGAATTCAAAATTATCAGTATTCA
>JBBEBD010000047.1:42760-83259 GCA_040882525.1 Balneolaceae bacterium
AAAAATCGAAAGGCACCTCTCTTCTTTATCCGCCTTTCCAATAGCAGAGCTTCACTACGAGTTGATAATTCACGCTTCCAGACTAACTGCCATGGTACACCATGTTTCGTAGACTTTACTTTTCCAGTGTTGTGGCGGCTTAAACGCTTCCGGGTATTATCAGTACTCCCGGTGTAATATCTCTCAGCAGATTCGCTATACAAAATATAGGTAAAGAACATATCTGAGAATTTTCAAGACCCGTTGACCCCTCACGCCCCGGCGTGACTCTACCGAACTGAGCCACGTCCCGAATTACAGAATTCAAAATTATCAGTATTCACAACAAAAACCAATTCTATTATCAGCCGTTGACTTGCTGATCTTTTAAAAATCGAAAGGCACCTCTCTTCTTTATCCGCCTTTCCAATAGCAGAGCTTCACCTGTGTTGAAGTTATCAATGCAATGGTGTTGGTTTGATGTCGTCATTTGCCACCCTATTCTCGTAATCCACCGTCTATTAAGCCGAAACCGATTCCCGTTCAGGTGAAATCAGTAGTACCGGAAATTTGCTGAGTCTCGTCACCTTGCTGCTTACGCCCCCTATATATTCGCTCGGCTCAAATCCTTCGCCCTGACTCCCCATCATAATCATTGTGGCGCCAACCTCTTCGGCTTTTTCAACAATTTCCTTAAACGGAGTTCCATAAGTTATGATCAGATCAACATCTTCGCGTACCCGATCAGAAAATTTGTTGCGGATTTTATCGAGCTGCTCGCGATTTTTCGCATTTAAATCATCACGGCTGATGGGATCTTTCAGGGCTATGGCATAATCACCCTGAACATGAATGATTGAGATTTTCTTTACTGCACCACTTCCTTCCAGATTACGTAATATTTTATATGTACGGTAGGCATTATCCGAAAAATCAGTGGCATATAAAACATGATCCAAAGCATTTTCACAAGGATGTGGAAGCTTCATCAATCTCTTATTAGGATCTTCTTTTCCTTTTTCAATATCGATATTTATCAGATACACCGGAAAACGTGATCGCTGCATCACTTCAGCTGATGTCCCTCCTGCTTTCAGTTCCACTACTTTACTTGATCCGCGATTACTAATCACGATAAAGTCTGCGTTTACATCTTCTGCTGCTTCTACAATTTCTGCAGGCGGATAATAATGAATACCTGCCCGGATATGAATATCAACCTCAAAACCTCGTTCTTCCAGCTGTTTTTTATAGACCTCTAACTTGTCATGTTTCTCGCTTGTATCAAGCTCGGAAACATCCTGTCCATGCGGAACAGGAATTACGGTTACGAGAGTTAGTTTTCTCGTACCCAATTTCTGAAATGTTGATACACAATCTACGATTAGTTCACTCGCTTCGGATAAATCCAGCGCAACAACTGCATGTTTGAAGATTGAATACATGATTTCCCGCAATGTTTAGTACTCTGTTGACTAAGTTCTTCTGAAAAGGCTTACTTCTCATCTTCACCACTTTCCCGGGCAGACTGATCCACAACCTGAAGCTGATTGTTCAGCGAGGTCTGAAGCTCGTCTACATCGTCCTCACTCAGCACTTCAGATATATCTTTCACTCCTACTTTTATCATAAGGTTGTATATCATCCGGTTAAACAGCATCTGGTGTGCCGCTGATGACAACTGCATAAGCTGCTGCTGGGGGATTTGTCCGCCCGATAGTTTTATCTTGTTCATTACCGGTTCAAGCAGTTTTTCAATTTTCTTATTGAGCTGCTTTTCAAGCTCTCCGGCTTCCTTGTTCTCTTTACTGGTTACTTCTTTACCTGAAGGATCTACAAGTTTCATTAAATGGGATTCTTTTGTTAGAAATTAGTTCTGCTTTTGTATTAACAATTATGACGGTCATTCCACTCCAAAGATCGAGCTTTTCGAAGGGTTTTACCAAATCGTTTTTATCATACCAATGTGGGTTATAACCAATGCCCTCATCGGACGACTTCACGTCATCCGATGAATTTCCCCTGACCATGTCTCAGATGAGTCTTTTCGGAACAGGCTTGAATTCTAAGATTACCGGGATGTACAGTGTTAACTCATCCGATGACTCTCTTTGTTTCAATACCCCCGGATTCGTCTTTTACCGGAAAAAAGCCCGGATCTTTCCAATCCAGCGGGCAAGAAACGGAAGCCATTTCCCATGCTCCCGCCCCGGTGATTTCAAGACCGCGCCATGTTTCTCCAGCAGATCCACCATTTCAAACCGGCCGAACATTGCGGCATAATGAACCGGAGCCATACCCCCGCCGTTATCGGCATGTACATCGGCGCCGTATTCAATTAAGAGTTCTGCGATTTCTGTATAACCTTTAAATGCCGCGCCGCCGAGCGGAGTCTGGCCGCGGTCATTCTTCCGGTCCACATCCGCTCCCTGTTCAAGGAGCATACGGGTGGTTTTGTTGTGGCCGTTGTAACTGGCCAGCATTAACAGCGTCTGGCCCTTTTCATCTGAAAGATTTACAGGCATTCCTGCTTCAATCATTTTCTGCAGTTCCTCAAAACGATTCTCCCTGGCAAAATTTAAAGCCATTTTTTGCAGCTCAGCGTACCGTTCTTCCTCTTTTTGTGTGATGAATTGTGCCATTGGCCTGTTACATTATTAATTAATTCATGAGTGGCATAGTTACAAGATAGAAAGATTCAGACGAATCATTTTCAGAGCCTCCCCCGGATATGAATTTCTCGCATGTTTCCTTAGATTTATGTTCATCATCTAAATTTTTTATATGCCTGATAATCCAAAACGTAAAAAAACGCTCTCCGTCCAAAAAGGAACCGGATCACAGGAATCGGTAAACCCGGATTTCAGGCATAAAAAAAGCGGGCTCAAAACTAAGGAAGAGTATGTTAAAGGTATCAACGAGGGAAACCGGATCATTTTATCACAGGTTATTACACTGATTGAGAGCTCAAAAGAAACAAACCGGAGCCTGGGCCTTGATATACTTGAAGCATGCATGGAAAATGCAGGAGATTCCCTCAGAATCGGTATCACCGGTGTTCCAGGAGTTGGAAAAAGTACATTCATCGAAGCAATGGGACAAAAAATACTGAAGGAAGAAAAGAAACTTGCGGTACTCACGATTGATCCGAGCAGCAGCCGGACCAAAGGCAGTATTCTGGGGGATAAAACCCGGATGCAGCACCTGTCGAATCATGAAAATGCTTTTATCCGTCCTTCGCCCGCCTCGGGGACACTCGGCGGAGTGGCAAGAAAATCACGTGAAACCATGCTGCTTTGTGAAGCGGCTGGATTTGATACGATTTTCATTGAAACAGTAGGTGTGGGCCAGTCTGAAACGGCCGTTCATTCCATGGTGGATTTTTTCCTTTTGCTGATGCTTCCGGGAGCGGGTGATGAACTCCAGGGAATCAAACGGGGTATTATGGAGATGGCGGATCTTATCGCAATTAATAAGGCTGAAGACAATAATAAACAACCGGCAGAACGTGCCCGGATGGAGTACAAAAACGCACTGTCTCTCTTTCCTGATTCTCCATCGGGATGGAATGTGCCTGTTAAAACCTGTTCGGCTCTCCGGCAGGACGGAATAGCTGAGATCTGGCAGGATATTAAAAACTACCTGGATCTGACAAAAAATAACGGCTACTTTTCAAAAAGACGAAAAGAGCAGGCCATACACTGGATGTATGAGTCGATACATGAACAGCTGAAAGAGCAATTTTACAGGCATCCCGAAGTCGGGAAAAAGTTAAAAGAAACCGAACAAAAAGTTCAGGAAGGAAAACTCAGTTCGTTTAAGGGCGCAGAAGAATTGATGAGTATTTTTAAGGAAACAGGAAAATAAAAAGCTCTTTGCGGTTTAACCGCGGAGAGACGCGAAGGAATGAGAATGGCTCATGCTTTTATCGGGTTCAGGCAGTCATCGGATGAGTTTTTCAGGGCATCCGGTAACAACTTATTATTTCATCTTTTCCGGGATCTCATCCGATACTATGAAATCAATTCATTTCCAGGTCAGCTTTTTCTGCGCTGAAGCCTACATCGCTTTCTTTCTCTTCACCCAGTGATTTTTCCATCTCGGTTCGCAGTTTTTGAATGGAGAGGCCACTGGTGAGTGCTCCGTTTTTGGCAATGGATATTCTGCCGGTTTCTTCGGAGACAATCACAACAAAAACATTATTGGTTTCGCTGATACCCACTGCTGCCCTGTGACGGGTGCCGAATACTGACGAGATATTTGGATTCTGGGAGATGGGCAGGTAACAGCTTGCGGCAACAATACGGTTATTTCTGATAACCACAGCCCCGTCGTGTAATGGGGTTTCTTTTTGAAAAATAGTTTGAAGTAGCTGCGCATTCACTTTTGCATCTACTTTAACCCCCACATCCACCAGGTCCTGCAGCGAAGAGCTTCTGGCAAAAACAATTAATGCCCCCGTTTTAGTATGCGACATATTTTTCACGGCTTCAATCACTTCATCAATCACCGTATCCGAACCTGCACGTCCTATAAAACGGTTAAAGGTGGTATTTTGCCCCAGGCTGTATAACAGCTTCCTGATCTCCGGCTGAAAAATAATAAAAACGGCGAGCACCCCTACATCCAGAATACTCCGCAGCATGAAATTCAGTGTTGTGAAACCAAGCAGGCTTACCGCCGCATTAATCAGAATAATGAATAGCAATCCCAAAGCTGCCTGAATAGCAAACGTACCCCTGATCCAGCGATACAGGTAATACAATACCAGTGCAATCACCAGTGTTTCCAAAAGGTCTTTCAGACCAAACTCTAAGAATCCTATGGGAATCAATTAATATGTATTTAAATGGTAGTAATAGTTTCTGTTGCAGGCTACCTGTAATGTAACACAAACCTTTATTCTTCAACACTCCTTAAAGCATTAAATACCCGGATGGAATCGGCCGCTTCCTTTACATCATGTACACGCAGAATTTTTGCTCCTTTAATAAGACTGTGGTAATGAACAGCAAGTGTTCCTGCCAGCCTGTCTCCGGCAGGCCTGCTTTCAAGAAGCCTGCCAATCATAGACTTACGTGAAGCTCCCATTAAAACGGGATACCCAAATGTAGTGAAATTTTGGAGCTGTGCAATGATTTGCAGGTTATGCTTCAAAGTTTTTCCAAATCCGATTCCGGGATCTATGACAACAGATAATACACCTGCTTTTTTGAGTACCTGAAGTCTGTCTGCAAAAAAATCAGTAATTTCCAGGATCACATCTTCATAAACCGGGTTTTTTTGCATGGTCCGGGGATCTCCTTTAGTATGCATTAAAATATATCCCGCCCCATACGAACTGCATAACTCCGCCAACCGGGGTTCCTGTAGACCGCTTACGTCATTGATTATATGAACACCTGTTTTCAATGCTTGTTCCGCAACTTCAGGTTTTCGGGTATCCGCCGAAAAAATAGCCTCCGGAAACAGGGAAACAGCTTTTTCAAAAATCGGGATTACACGGTTCATTTCCTCAGCAGAAGATACAGGCTCAGCTCCGGGCCGTGTGGATTCCCCTCCAATATCAATGATGGCTGCTCCTTCATCAAGCATGGTCCCGATGCGATCAATCGCTTTTTGCACTGTAACAAATTCACCACCATCGGAAAAAGAATCCGGAGTAGCATTTAAAATACCCATAACATGGGGTGAAGACATGTCCAGGCTCCGGCCCCGATACGTTAAGGAAGAAGAACCAGAAGAAATGTTCATTATCTTTTTTGTTTAAACCCGATTTGTATAAAGATATGAATAACTCTCCGGTAAATGGATGAAGGCGGGTATTTAATTTTTTTAACAGGAATAAATCTTCAGATTCAATGCCGGGACAAACCCCGCATTAATCGTCCCAGTTTTCTTTCAGAAATTCCAGCTTATCCTTTTTCTCTGCCCACTCATCGGCATCCGGCAAAGCTTCGAGTGTTTCATTAATCACCCTCTCTTCCCAGTTCTCCGCAAGCCGTTCGTTCAATTCAATATAATGCTCCCACTCCTCGGGTACTTCATCATCTGGATATATCGCCTCCACAGGGCACTCAGGAACACAGGCATCACAATCGATGCATTCGAGCGGATCTATCGTCAGGAAATTCGGGCCTTCGCGAAAAGCATCCACAGGGCAGACGGCTGCACAATTTGTATATTTACAATTAACGCAGGGTTCAGTTACTATATAAGCCATTTATCAAATAGGTTATTTTTGAAATTTCCGAAAAGATTAACTAATGATTGTATCTGAATTTATACTAAAATGCAATTTAAACCAGTGGATTTTAAAGAGGAAACTGTTTGGTAGCGCTTTTAATTGAAGGTTTATTATTAACCATGTACACGATTCCGAAACTTACCTGAGAATATGGCGGAGAGAATCCAGGTCACCGTCATTAGGTGCCGGCTCCACGTTCAGAAGCCAGGCCATAAGTTCATAAAGATGGATACTCTGAAAAGCGGGTATCTGTATATTTTTCTGAATGGATGGCCCGGCCGCTAAAAAGAAGCTTCTCATTTCAGGAGCACGGTTATCATATCCGTGAGTTGCCCCTCTTATATTTCTTTCATCCAGGAAAGATCGTGTTGTGATGATGTATCCGATGTCTGCAATCATCATGATTTCAGGAACACGAGAATGGTTTTTTACATGATATGCTTCCGGTATTTTATCTTTCAGATACACCCGGTAATGATTTTCTGCCGATTTCAGAGCTTCATAAATTTGCTCTGCATTGTTTTTCGGCCTGATCATCGCCACCGGCGACCAGTCTATGATTTCAACATCTCCGGGATCAATTATTTCATCCAGAACGATAACCCGTTCATCTGATACATTGGCCATGCCATGATCTGATGTAATCAGAATGTTCACACTACCCCACTCACCGATTCGCTGAAGCTCATCAACCAGATAGCCCAGGTGGGTATCAACCTCTTCTACAGCTGCTCTCACTGAGTCAGATTCAGTACCATACCGGTGGCCGTAATTATCTACCTTACTGAAATAGAGGGTTAAAAAACCGGGGTTGGTTTCATCTGCAACCTGAAGCCAGGAAATGATGGAATCCACACGAGCCGTATAACCCAGGTCATCATCGTAAGGCATCCAGCGGGTGGCGTATGTTTCCTGAATGGGGGCTTCCGAACCCGGCCAGAACATTGTGGCTGCGCGGACTCCCTGCTTCTCCGCCGTCACCCAGATGGGCTCGCCGCCATACCAATCCGGGTTGGTAACCGCATCCCGGTTTCCAAGACTGAAATACTCATCCATTTTGGCATCGTACATATTGTTGGAAATCACACCGGAGTTTTCTGTGTATAAACCTGTAACGATAGAGTAGTGATTTGGAAATGTTTTTGTTGGGAAAACGGGAATCATATAATCCGCCAGAACACCTTCTTCAGCCAGATAATCGAGAGAAGGTGTTTCAAATTTTTCCATGTACTCCGGCATAAATCCATCGATAGATATCAGAAGTACTTTTTCGCGGGTTGGGTTGTCTTGTGAAGTACAGCCAGCTGAAAATAGAAGCAGGATAGCATAAATAAAGACAATGGGACAGAGCTTAGTATGCATTTGAAGAAGATTGGTATGAAAATTTCAAACTGATAAAAATAAACAAACACAACTGCTGAAGATATGGAATAATCAGATCAGGATTAGGGAATTGCAGTTTTACTATTGGAGATTTAGCTCTTTCTTCTCCCCAAAAAAACCGGAATCATAAATAAAAAAAACCGCCCAACGATGTTGAGCGGCTTTTGTAAACTATCAGGTAAATGTTTAGAAATTGTACCGGACAGAAAACTGCATCTGCCATCGCGAACCGAAGTCGTTCACATTGTACTTTCTGTCGTCTGTAACATTTTCAGGATCAAAACTGACAACAGGTTTTCCAAAATCAGCAGGGGTAAGTCCTAAAGTAGGATTCTCCACAATGAATTCTGTATCAACGTACTGCCAGAAATCCACTGCAAGGTGGTTGTTAAAGCTTGTACCTCTGCGAATACCCCATTCAGAGTTAATAAAATTCAGTGTATTGATCATACTGGCACTGAATTCAACTGACTGACCACCAAAAGTCTGGACTTCCTGGGTGATTTTGAAATCCAGAAAGCTTGTCCAGGGTTCACGGGCTGTATTTCTTTCTACATGTCCGCCGCGATAGTCATTAAGAGAACTCTCGCCTGAGATCCAGCTGTCGTATTCAGACCAGTTGTTGCTCATTAACACAACTTCACCTTCACTTTCAGGTACGTAAAGCAGGTCGTTGTCAAATCGGCCATCACCGTTGGCGTCTCCATTATAGATCCAGCTGTAAGGAGTACCGGAACGTCCGTCATAGATAATTGAAAAAGTAGTAGCAAAACGCTCTGCGTACGCTGCCCTGTACGACATGATTGCCAGAATACGGTGCCTTCGTTCAAAGTCTGCGGTTCCGATCCCTGCATTGTTCACATCTACATTTTCATTGAACTGCCAGTTTGAAATCGCACGGCTTGATGTACCGTTATTCACGTTTTTTGCTCTGTTATAGGTATAAGCAAGCTTGGTGTAAAAACCGGAAACAAAACGTTTTTCGAGTTCACCTGTAATGCTGTACTGGTATCCTTCGTTTGTATTCCCCAGAACTATCGCATTGGTAAAGTTAGGATCCATTCTGGAAGGTGACCCGGAAGCAGACCCAAAACGTTCGTTAAAGAATATATCTCCATAGATCGGCCTGCCATAAGCAGATTCACCTTCCTGCACCAGGTTAATGTTTTCAAAAGTAACATCATTAATCCCTTTTGAAAAAACGCCTTCAAGTGTACCGGTGAACCCAAATGGAAGTTCCTGGTCAACGGCCAGATTTGCCTTCAGAGCCTGCGGATATTTAAAATCATCTGCAAGAAGGTTGATTTCAGAAGTCTCTTCAGGCTGCAGTGCAGGATGATCTCCTGGTCTTGGCTGATTATCCGGATCAGGTGAGAAGAGGTCTTCAAATCCACCCGGATTGAATACATCAACCCGCCCGTAATCTACACCAGTATTGCTATACTGATTGGAAATCCATACGAAAGGCGGGTTTCCGGAAAAGATTCCGATACCACCACGTACCTGTGTAGTTCTTTCTCCACGGCTGGCATCCCAGTTGAATCCAATTCTCGGGGCCCAGAGAATATTTCCACTCTCTATCCGGTCTGTTGAATATCCGGGGAATGCATCCGGTACAAGAGAATTATAAGTAGGTGTATCCGGCAATACAGGTACATCTATTCGTAAACCATACGTCAGCTTTAAGAAATCTGTAACAGACCATTTGTCCTGTGCATAGAAACCGAATTGCATCCCTGTAAAGTTAGCAGTTGGACTCCCGTCATCCAGTAAATAGCTGTACTGATAGCCTACAGGGTCACCTGCTTCTAAATCATCTATACTAAAAAAAGTGTAGGTACCAAATGCATCCTGTACAAACAGATTATCAAAGGTGAAAATCTGATTACTGGTACCCAGTGTAAACTCATGCGCACCTGAGATGTAGGTAAAGTTGTTCGTAATCTCAATCAGATCCTGATCCAGTGCATTGGCCTGTGAAAAACGTTCCACGCCGGCATCTATAGAACCAAAACCGCTTCGGTCAGTGTCATAAGGCAAGCTTACGGTAACACTTGGAAACCGCTGTGAAGGCACATCCCGTGAATCGCGGATTCTGGTGTAAACAACACGTGCTTCATTATAGGCATTGTTGCCGAATGTACTGGTCAGCTCAGCCACGGCAGAATTTTGCTGGCTGTTAAAATCATACTGGCGGTTGCTGAACGTGAAAGAGCTGGTTCCACGGCTGATACCACGGTTAGCAATAGCATCCACATAATTATAGCGGAAACTCAGTTTATTGCTTTGATTAATATTCCAGTCGAGTTTAGCCAGGATTTTGTCGTTATTTGTGTCGGTATCCAGTGGAGATGTATAGGATCCGGGATCGTAATTATATTGGTTGTTCAAAACATTTGAAACCGCATCGAATGTAGAAGGCTCAAAATCAATCTGGTTGGTTGCACTACTGCCCAAAATACCACCTGTAATCGGGCTGGTTTCCCGTTTGAATTCGGCATTCACAAAGAAGAAAAGCTTATCTTCGATGATAGGACCGCCAATATTCAATCCAATATATCGTTCTGTGAAATCAGGAAAATCATTGGAAGTCTCGTCATCAATATCATAATTACCAATCAGATTCTGATTCCGTGTCTGAAAGTAAACAGAACCGGTATAGTCATTTGTACCGCTTTTTGTGATCGCGTTGATCTGGCCGCCGGTAAATCCATTATTGGTTATATCAAATGGAGCAATGTCTACGTTAAACTCAGCAATTGCATCAATACTGAGGGGTGAACCCACACCTGCCTGAGAACCGGGTGTGGCATCTCCTAAGCCGAAAACATCATTCAGAGTAGCTCCATCCACCAAAATATTATTATATCTGTCATTTGCACCGCCAAAGCTGTTACCGCTGGTTACCTGCGGGGTAAGCCGGGTAAAATCTCCCAGTGATCTGAACACACTGGGTGTCCGGGCAATATCGTCAGCCGAAATATTTGTTCTGGCTCCGGTACGATCAGCATTAAATACTCTGTCTGCTGAAGCAGTAACAGAAATTTCGCCCAGTTCAAGCGCCCCTTCTTCAAGTTCAAAATTTAAAGTAGCTCTCTCAGAAAGTTCAATTCGTTCGATTTCCTGTATCTGTGCATTAAAACCTAAAAAAGTGACCCGCACTTCATAGGGGCCGCCTGCCCGTACGTTTCGAATTGTGTAGCGTCCATCCGCCCGGCTGGATGTTCCATATTCCGAACCGGTCGGCACGTGTACAGCAACAACATTGGCTCCCGGTAAAGGATCGCCCGCCGTATCTGTAATTGTCCCTTCAATAGACCCTGAAGTTGTTCCCTGTGCAAAAACAGTCAGTGGCAACAAAATCAAAGAAACCAATAGTATATATCGTGTCATAAACTATAATTTGTGTTAGTTTTGCATTATTTGGATTAACACTGGTATAATACATTTTTAATGTGAACCAGTTGTTAACATGAGATTAAAAAAATAAGCAAAAGCTTTAAAAATTGAACCCTGAAAAACACTACTCTTTCTGTCCCGGAATGTCTATTCTAAATTTAAATCAGCCTGTGAATCTCCTGTAATCTCCTGTTCAGGATTTAATAAATGAGTTGTAAAGATGAACCAGTGTTTCCTGTTTTGCGCCCGTATAGTACAGTATGAAAATCAACGTAAAAACTAACTGCAGGCGCAGGTATCCTGATCTCCGGTATTTCCGTGCAGATGTAACAACAGCTGAATCCAGCAAAGAAAAATTTCCTTTTCTTTTAAGAACCCTTACCATCTCCTGATCCTCCATTACCGTCAGAGATTCATCAAAACCGCCAGACTGATCAAATGCTTTTTTCTCTACAAACAGTCCCTGGTCTCCAAACCGCACAAACGTGGTTTTCCATTGTGTAAACCAGCTGTAAAATTTCAGAGCCGGCCTGTTTTCATCAAACCGAAGTTGAAAACAACCTGAAACAGCTCCCTTCTCTGATTCGCTTATAATTTTTGAATCGAATGAAGGTGGCGGCAGAGTGTCGGCATGCAGAAAAAAGAGAATCTCTCCCCTGGCGTGTGAGGCTCCTTCATTCATCTGTACAGCCCGCCTTTTTTTGTGGCAGTGAATTACTTTCGCACCGGCTTTTTCGGCAATTTGAACTGTACCATCTTTACTGCCTCCGTCAGCAACTATAATTTCCAGAATAGCTCCGGATTGGCGTTTAGTAATAACAGGCAGAAGTTTTTTCAGGTTTTCCTCCTCATTCCAGGCGGGAATTATGATACTTACAGAACGATTATTCATCACTCAAGTCACTTTTGATTAAGTCATCTGCACTATCAATGTCATTCAGCACGGGCAGGGTTCTGTAATGCAGATCCAGCTCCGCGGCAGTTTGTATTGTCTCGTCGAAAACCGTGTTCGTGCTCCAGTTAATATCCGTAAAAAAACCGGAAATAAATTGGTTCATTCCGAGCAGGTAATATCCCCCGTCTTCAGAAGGGCCAATTACAATATCACACACTTTCAAAGTTTCAAATGCTTCTTCTAAAATATCAGGGGTTAACTCCGGACAGTCGCTTCCGATAATTACAACATGTTTATAACCTTCATTAAATACATGTTCAAAAGCATTTTTCATCCGCTCACCAAGGTCTTTTCCTTTCTGCAGATGTTTTTCAAACTGTTTGGGATTCCACTCATCTGTATGATCCACGAATGAAGAATACCACAACTGCCTGTGAAGTTCTGTGCTTAATGATATGTTTCTGGTATGTTCTAACAGCTTCTTGTATATCCTGTATGCTTTTATTTCTCCTATTGAAGCTCCAAGCCTGGTTTTTACTTTACCGGGTTCCGGGTTTTTTATAAAAATAATCAGGACATTTTCTTTTTTCACAGTTAGCTCAAAATAATTTTATCGCTTCTATGACAGGTTATCAGAAACAATTTCTATATTTTAATGTCTGAATTAAGGTAAGTACACCACAAATAGTTATCTACGTTAATTTTTAATTAAAAGCATATTCATGAGATCTCTGAAAGTTATTTTAACCTTACTGTTCATAACTCTGGCACTTGGAATTTATACGGAAGTGAACGCTCAGGACAGGTACAGTAATACGGAACTGGGTGTGATTTTAGGGGAGCCCACCGGAATAAGTTTAAAAGCCTGGCAGTCGAATACTACTGCAATAGATGCCGCTTTTGCATGGTCGTTCAGTGGAAATGAATCCGTTCATATACACGCCGATTATTTATGGCATAACTGGCTGGAAGCAGAAACGGGCGGATTAAATCTCTATTACGGAATAGGTGCCCGCGCTCTTTTATCAGATAATTCCAAAGCCGGGGCCCGTATCCCTGTTGGCCTGCAGTACCTGATACCTGATAACAGGCTGAGCTTTTTCTTTGAAGTTGCCCCCACACTGAATGTGATTCCGGATACCGACTTCGATGTAAGCGGCGGACTGGGCATTCGTTTATTTTTATAATCCGGAGCCAAAACAATGGCTTCATGTTAACTTCATCTTACAAAGGGTAAGAACCACAGCGTACACGGCAAAGGCACAACGATCACAACGTTTTGTACTTCTGTGAAAACCCGCGGTGTTCGCCGTGGTTTGTTATCATACCATGAGCAGGAAGATGATCTGACTACAAAAGAAAAAATCCACACAAATCATATAGAGCCAGAAAAATCATTTAAGAGCAAGCCTTATTTCAATTCCTTCTTTGGTAAGGCTTGCTTCTTCAAAAGAACCGGGAATATAGCTGCTCAGCTGTTCATCTATTTTTGCCAGGTCATGGTCATTGGAATCAGGATCATGGTGAGTTAAAAATAATTTTTTAACCTCACTTCTTTTTGCGATCTCAACAACCCGTTCCCATGCAGAATGTCCCCACCCGGTTTTGGTTTCGTATTGACTTAAAGAGTATTGTGCATCATGAATTAAAACATCACAGCCCTGGATAAACGCTTCGAATTTATCCAGAAACCGAAGTGGGGTGGACTTCAGAGGAAGCTCATTATCCGGGCAGTAGATAATTGTATATCCGCCAATCCTGACTTTATATACAGCCGTTTTTGTTGGATGATTTGCCACCATGTATTCAATTGAATAATCATCAAAATATACCTGCTGCTCATCCTGGGTTTGGTAAACCAGATCGGCGGCGAGCATATCGAGTGTGATTGGGAAAAATGTTTTTGTTAAATGCCCTGATAAAATATCCTGAGCCCCCCCTTTAAGCTGCCCGGGTAAATGAATGGAGAAAGAGTTTCTTTTTGAATAAAAAGGTTTAAAAAAAGGAAACCCCTGGATGTGATCCCAGTGGGGATGCGTAATAAAAATACGCCCGGTAATTTTACTCTTTTCCAGTGACAGGTAATTCCCCAGGTTTCTGATTCCCGTACCGCTGTCCAGGATAAGTACGCTTTCCATGCCGGTTTTTTCGATCTGTACACAGCTGGTGTTTCCTCCGTAATGAATTTTTTCGTAATTGGGGCAGGGAGTAGATCCCCGCACACCCCAGAATTTTATTTTTACGGAGGGAGAAAGCAGGTCTTTTACGATCCCTGTTATGTTATCCATATCCGCGCAGATAACACGGCCAAAATAAGATAAATCTGTATAATCAGGGTCCTCAGTACTTCCGAGATAAACAACCGGAATAAATTTTAAAGAGGGGGAGAGATGACTGATTTTTTCAAAAGTTGTGGAATACCTGCGGAAAAATCCCCGGTCGATGATAATTAATTCCGGATGAAGGCGCGAAAAAGAATATTCTGCCTCAGATACGTTATGTGAAACTGTAAATGCTCCGGTCACGGGCTCAAGTAACCCGTTAATTTCTTCGGAACGGATTTGATCTGCCAGTATATGATTTTTATTTGAGTGGTATTGTTTCAAATAAAAATCATTTAATTTCCACTAAAGAGCAAAACAAGTGAGTCCATAAAGCATTTCAGATAAATCTTCCTGTGAATATTTCCGGTAGAAAATCTATGATTCTTTCTTGATCATATCAATTTCTTTTTCCAGATCAGCAAGTTTATCTTCTTTACTGATGATATCAGTTTCTGCTTTTTCAATTTTTGTCTTTACATCATCAAGCAGACTGCTGCCACTTCCGGAAGGTTTAAAATAGCTTAAAGATTCTTTCATCTGAATCAGTTCGCCATTGAGTTTTGAAATCTGCTTTCTCAGTTTACCCGCTTCATTTTGCTTGCTTCGGATATCCGCAATGTCATCAACAGAGAAATTTTCTACGTTTTCCCGCCCTACAATATCAACAGCGGCTTTTGCTGCCCGGAAACGCTCATAAATTACATCACAAATTTCCCGGTATTCCTTCCACATTCTGTTTTTATGCTTGATAGGTACATAGCCTGCTTTTTTGAACTCTTCCTGCAGTGGTTTTGCGATCTCTACTGCTTCGATAGGATCTTTGTGATCTTTCAGTTCTCTCAACTTGCTTAATACTTCTTCTTTTTCCTTCAGATTATCTTTTCTCTCGTCTTTTACTTCCTTAAAATGATCGCGGCGCCGGTCGTAAAAATAATCCATCGTACCTTTAAACTTCTTCCAGATTTTCCCCGATTTTCGCTTGGGCACCGGACCTATCTCCTTCCACTGGTCCATCAGCGACTGGAATTTTTTATGAGCCTGTTCCCAATCTGTAGATTCTTTCAGTTCAGCGGCCTGCTCAATCAATTCCTGTTTTTTGGCATAATTTTCATCTTCCTGTTTTCGGAGCAGATCCAGGTTATCTGCCTTTTTATCATTAAAGGCATCGGTAGCTTCTTTAAACCGATCCCACATCTCATTTTCGTCTTTCTGAGGCAGGTTACCTACTTTTTTCCACCTTCGGTGCAGTTTATTCACCTGGCGGGCCGCATCGGCCAGGTCATCGGAATCAATGAGTGCCTCGGCTTCATCGATTAATTTTTTCTTCTTGGATAGAAATTTTTCAATCTCTTTCCGGTACTTTTTATCATGCTTAAATCGCATGGAATGGAATGTATCCTGGGCTTTGTGATACCGGTCCCAAATTTCCTGGTTCTTTTCAGATGGAATCCGCCCGATTTTTCTGAACTGGCGGGTCAGGTCGTTAAATTTGTTCTCCAGTTCTTTCCAGTTTGCGGAGTCATCCAGACCCTGGACAAATTTTTCCATTTTTTCCAGGATTACCAGTTTCCCGGTAAGGTTATCTTCCTCCTGCTGTTTTTTCTTTACCAGCCTGTCAACTTTATGCTCGTCAAACGTAGTAAGCAGCTTCCCAAAAGAAGCTTCAAGAGTTTCGGATTCTTCAGCGGGTATTGGTTTTACATTATCCCACTGTCCTTTAATTCTGCCGACCTCTTTTGTATGAGTCCATTTTTTATTCTCTATTATATCTTCAAGTTTTTTCAGAAGATTTTTTTTCTTTTCCAGGTTTTCCTGGCGAATTCGCTTTTGTTCTTCGTAGTGAGTTTTTTTCTTCTCTTCAAACTGTTCCCGCAGTGAATCAATTTTACTGCGATACTGCTTTATATCTACTCCTTCCGGATCGGGTCCCTCTCCCCACTGGTGATCTATATTTTCGAACTCCATAGTTACATATGCCCAATCAGTCAGTTCACCCAGTTCTCCGGCTTTTTCAGCCAATTTTTTATAATAATCTTCTGTTGATTCTTCCTCACCTTCATCTTCCTGTGTCTGCTCTTTTGCTTCAGGCGAATCCGGTTTTTCATCCCCGGTTTCTGTTTCTGCCTCCGAAGCGGGTACCGGCTCTTTTACTTCTTCAGGTTCAGAATCTTCAGCCGCCTCTGCTTTCGGTGCCGGATCTTCCTCCACTGTTTCTTCTTCGGGTATTGATTCCGGTTCGGCGGCGGCTGATTTCACTTTTTCAAATCTGGTTTTTGCATCTTCAATCAGCGAATTGAAATCGCCGATTGCATCAGCATTACGGATTTCGTCCAGAAGGTTATTAAAATTCTCCCCGGCAGCTTCTGATTCTACATTCTCCGGCAGTTCATTAAAGAAGTTATCCACCATGTTCGCGAGGTGGTCAAATGCTTTTTCAAACGCTTGTATCTGTTCTTCTACGGTATCGGCATCCACTGTTGTGAGGGGCCGTTCTTTAAAATAATCGGTTTCCCGCAACACGACTTCGCCTTCTGAGGTTACATACGCAAAATTATTTTCAAACAGATACGCGTTATCGGCGGTTTTTTTCTTTGTAGAATCAGTCAAAATAAAAATTCTATAGGTTGCAAAATTACGGCTCTTAGCCTTCAGTTATTAGCTTTGAAGTTTAATCAACATTCGCTATCGAAGCAACTTTATGAAGGATTTTCAATTTAAAAACAAAAAATCTCCACAGCGGCCCGGGCTTAGCTGATAAATTTTCTAATTTTCATTAAAAAGGTGAACATCTCTTTGAGGGAATGGAATACTGATCCCGTTTGCGTCAAACCGTTCTTTCACTTTTTTGGTAATATCATATCTCAGCGGCCAAACATCTTTTGTCAGGGCCCAGGGCCAGACTCTTATATCCACTGAACTATCTCCCAGCCGGTTTATTACAATCAGGGGTTCTGGTTCTTTCAACACCCTTTCATCTTCATCCAGTATTTCTTTAATCAGTTTCATTGCTTTATCCATATTATCGCCATAGCCTATTCCGAATTCCATTTCAACTCTTCTGGTACTAAACCGGGAGAGGTTTTTTATTTCATTCCCCCATACGCGAGAATTGGGCATAGAGACCCCGATATTATCGAACGTATGTAGTTCCGTAACAAACAGGCCAATTGAATCAACAACACCAAGAGTTCCGCCCACATCAACGGCATCCCCTACTTTGAAAGGCCGGAGAACCAACAGCATAACCCCTGCAGCTACATTACTGAGTGTTCCCTGCAGTGCGAGGCCAATGGCAAGACCCGCAGCGCCCAGTACAGCTATAATACTTGTGGTTTCAACACCGAATTGTCCCAATACTGCCAGTATGGTAACAATCAGGATAAAAGCCCTTGTTGTTTGGGCCAGAATAGGGACAAACGTATCATCTATCCGTTCTGCTTTGACCGTTTTTAACTGCACTTTTTTTGCCGCCCAGTTTGCCACGATCCATCCGGCGATAAGTATTAAAACAGCACCGATTATGCTTAATCCATGTTCCACAGCAAGAGGCAGCAGAGACTCAGTATAAGCACCCAATTCACTTAATTGTTCTTCCATAAATTTTCATTTTGTTTATGCTTTAAAAACAGAAAGCCCGGTTTTATCCGGGCTCTCATTGATTTAATAATAAAAAAAATTTTATTCAAGATGGCTGCGAAGCATCCATGCCGTCTTGGAATGAAGATGAAGCCGCTGTGTTATGATATCTGTTGTGGCTTCATCTCCGGCTTCATTGCAAATCGGCAAAATCTCCCTGGCCGTTCTAAGTATCGTTTCATTATCTACAGCCAGCCGCCGTACCATTTCAAGCGCATCGGGTTGATCGGTGTCCTCTTCTATTGAAGTCAGCTCTTTGAACTCATGAAATGATCCCGGAGCCCGGAATCCAATAGCACGTATCCGCTCGGCAATTTCATCAATCGCTTCCGCGAGTTCAGTATACTGCTCTTCAAACTGTTCATGCAATGAATGGAAAAGTTTACCGGTTACATTCCAGTGATAATTATGGGTCTTCAGGTACACCATATAAGTATCTGCCAGCACCCGGGATAATCCATCAGCAATTTTTTCCCTGTGCTCTTCAGAAATCCCTATATGAACTTTCATCCGCTCTTTATCATCGATTGCTTGTGTTCTCATCTGAACTGTAATTAAATTAATTTTTTGATGTTTCTCTACAGGATATCACAAATCCCGGCTCAAAATCATTCCTGTTCAGGTTTCAGAACTCTTCAAAATGGACTGTTCAGAAAAGAGTGTCTGGATCATTCCTTTTTTTTGATTAAACGTCATGCAGTCCGTCAGCTGACGGATCAGCATCTCCTGTCCTCATCTGCCAAAGGCATCCCTTCGTGGAAAGACTAGGGATTCTGAAATGAACCTGCCTTCCGAAGCTTCAGCGCAGGCAGGTTCAGAACGACAAACTTTTCTGAACAGTCTTCTAAAAAGATGAGAGTCCGAATAACAGGTACAGGAATATTTTGCTAAGGCAATTAATCCGACTACACAAAAAAAGCCCGCTTTTCAACGGGCTTTAAAACAATTTAAATTATGCTTCAATCTGATGAACTTCCTTCAGGATCGCTTTCGCGTTTTTGTCATTTTTCTGCATAACCCTGTGCTGCAAATTTGTAATAATTTCCTGTTCAGCCTGTTCAAATGCCAATTCTTTCGCTTCCTCTACTGTACCGGTTCTTACCAGGTCATAAATATCATCGGCCCGTACAATGCTGTAGAGGTTGTCTTCATTAAATGCGTGAGAACGCAGCTGCTCGTACTCCTTAAAAAGTTCGGGGAACTGATTGCTGTCATCAGCACGATTTACAATTTCGACATCCTGTGGTCCTTCAGCGCTTAATGGTGTTTTGCAGAGGTAATAAAATTTTTGCTTATAAATCATCTGTTCAGCTAATATTTTTTTATTTGTTCAAATATAAAGTTTTTTTGGCGAGTTTACACTTTAGAATATGTGCGGCTGTCCAAAAAAGTGTGTGTAAAAAATATTTATAAATATTTCGTCATGCCGGACCTGCCTGCGCTGAAGCTCCGGAAGACAGGCCCCGATCCGGCATCTCCTAACCCAATCAACGTTAGGAGATTCTGAAATAAATTCAGAATGACACCTTTTTGGACAGCCGCTCCCAGACCTAAAATTCACTATTCAATTCTTTCGGGGTTATCATCCAGAGCAGTTTGCATGAACCTGCTGTAACTTCTGCCCAGCTATCAACTTCCGTTTCAAGACAAACAACTGCGGCAGTGGGCATATGTTTTTGAAAAGGGGCATGTGAGAGTGTGGTGACAGCTTGTTCTGTCATAGGATTATGCCCCACTGTCATTACAACTTCTGCTTGCCCGCCGGCATGCTGAATCGCAGTAAGATATGCCGCAGTGTCCGCAAAGTAAAAATCTTCTTCCCAGCGGATAATATCTGCTTTCAATTCAAGTTCCACGGTTACAATCTGGCTTGTTGATTTTGTCCGCACAGCCGGGGAACTGAAAATCTGGTCCGGGATCAGTTGAAGCTCTTTTAAATACCTGCCCATACGGGACGCATCTTGTTTACCCCGGCTATTCAGCGGACGGTCGAAATCGCGAAGACCAGAATTTTGCGTTGATTTCGCATGGCGCATCAGAAGAATTTTTTTAGATGATACAGCTGGCATAACAGATTCTGGTAGCTATGTTAAAGTTTGAATATTCCTGAATTTTTTCGGGTGGTTTATGATTCCCTCTCCTTTAATATACTTCTTCTATGCGTTTGGGTTGCCGGGAATGCCATTCATCGCGGCTTACTGTATCCGGCTGGTTCAGAAATATAAATGTACCTTTTTTGTTGCTTGTAACAATATCGGCATAACCATTTCCAGTCAGATCACCGGTAGCAATTTCCACACCGGCGCCGGAGTTATCATCAACCTGGTATGGAATGAATTTTACATCGCCATCCCCGCTTCGGTCCGGTTTAAACCAGTAGAGAACAGCCGGGGCATTGGGTTCAGGGTCTCCATCCGGTCCATGGGCCCAATATCGTTTGCCGCTTACCAAATCTTTGATGCCATCATTGTCCATATCAACAAGAACCAGTGAATGGGGCTGGGAAAAACTGACCCCATAAGGATTATCTTCTTTCTTTTCGCCCATAATCAACTCCTGCTCAAAGTGAATCTCTCCGTTCATGTGTACCTGGCGAAACCATGCCAGTCCCCATCCATGAGCTTCCAGACTTGTAATTATGTCATTCAACCCGTCTCCGTCCACATCCCAGGCATACATTTGAGCACCACCGGGGCCAAAATCAGCCGGGTGATGGGTCCATAGAGAATCCTGCACGCCCGCACCCGGATTCTCCCACCATCCTTCTTTCATCAGGAAATCTTTATGGCCATCTCCATTTACATCCCCTATACCGAAACCGTGGGAGAATCTTTGCAGATCTCTCTTTTCGGAAATATGATGAAACGACCATGGTTTTGAGGGATCGGAGGTATCGGGAAGTGCATAGCCAAGATATCCCTCAGAGTGAAATACAAGCTCCGGTTTTCCGTCATCATTTAAATCAACAAACTGAGGAGATTCATTATCTACTTCATGATAGATAAGATGCCGCTCCCAGTGTCCTTCCTCTCCCTGAGGATTTTCAAACCACCATGCTTCCTCGCCGGGAAAACCTACAATAAGAATATCCTTCCACCCATCTTCATTTACATCATCAACAGCTACAATGAAGTTGTCTGAATAATCCAGCGGATCAAACTGCCGGGGTTCATAAAAGGTGTTGCGGTTTTTAAAATCCGGCCCTTCATACCAGAACGGACCACTGATAACATCAGGGTGGCCGTCCTGGTTAAGATCACCGATTCCCGCACCTTCCGCATAGAACGTCGATGAAAGCTGAATTTTTTCGAAGGAGTGGATCACATAGTCCTCCTGACTGTTTCGTGAGTATAAAAAAAACAGAATCGTTATAAGAATGACTCCGGTGGCACTTACATATATTTTTTTCATACCCTTTATATTTTTGGTTTTCTAAGTTTATCAGTCATTAAAATTAACTTTATTTCTCCCCGGAATGGTGAGAGACATCCATTTCTCTCAACTGCTGATCCACCTTTTCAAGCAGATCTTTTGCTTCTTCCGAACCGATAGCTCCTACCCTTTGTATGGTATAAATTAAAACGTCAGGTAACTCTGCTTCAAGGGCCAGCTCCATGGCGCGATCCATATCTTCTTCCACCAGTGGTTCAGCGGCATACCATACCATTAGTGGAAGGTTAGCATCTTCCGCATCTTCAGACCGGCTGTAGAGACCTTCCACGATATCCCATCGCTGCGGAAGTTCCATCCTCTGGAGCGCCGAAGCCAGATATAACCGCACCAGTGCTGATTCATCATTCTGAGCCATCTGTGAAAACTGTCGGGCGGCGGTCCCGGAAACCTCTTTGTTTTCAGCCAAAAGCTGAACAGCCCATCCCCGGATATATTCACTTTCATGCTCCAGTAAATCCAGCAGATCCTCTTCGGAGAGACCTTCTGTTACATGAAGTACCCACAGAGCCCGCAGTTTTCGGGGCACCTCCGGGTGTTCGGCCAGGATCTGTTTCAATGTTCTGTGCACATCCTCATCCGGGCCCCGTTCCTGTAACAGAAGACGCGCCTGGCGTACATACCAGTCGTTCTCATGAAGCTGCAATTCCACAAGTTCCTCATTCGAGTATTCTGAAAGATCCACTTGCACCCATTTATCCTGCTCATGGCTGATTTTAAAAATTCGCCCCAGCGTTTTGTCGTGCACATCCGGGTTAGGACTGTGGCATTGGTTCTTATCGTACCAGTCAATTACGAATACCGAACCATCCGGTCCGTAACGGAAATTCAGCCATTGAGACCAGGCATCGTTGGTCAGCAGAAAATCATCTCCATGAATTCCCACATAACCGGATCCTTTACGCTCCAGGTGATCTACATTAACACGGTAACCATGGATATTATTCATAAAAATGGCATTCCGTTCCTGCTTCCAGTGTTCGTTCCCCAGGTAGAACATGGCCCCCGCATGAGCGTGACCCCCGCCCTTTGAACCGGAGCGGTAATTGCCGGCATGAGGTCCGCTGTCACCCACCCAGTGCACATGATCGCCAATCGCTTTGATATCATCATAGGTGTAGGGGTTGAAATGCTCCCCCGCCTGTCTCTGAAAACGACCGCCCTGGATGGCGTGATGAAGATGTGGAATAACACAAACCGTGACAAAAGGATGCCCGTAATCATTAAAATCGATGCCCCAGGGATTGCTGGTTCCCTCTGCAAATACTTCAAATTCTCCTTTTGTCGGATGATAACGCCAGACCCCGGCATTCAGCTTCCGGCGCTGATCGTCCGGCGTTCCGGGCTTACCCACATTCGAATGGGTGAAAACTCCGTGTACACCATATAACCAGCCATCGGGCCCCCAGCGAAAACTGTTGAGGACTTCGTGAGTATCCTCCAGTCCCCAGCCATCCAGCAGCACCTCCGGCGGTCCGGCCGGTTTATCTCCATTCTCATCCATCGGGATAAAAAGCAGTTCAGGAGCCGCTCCAACCCAGACACCGCCATGGCCAACTTCAATACCGCTTACCAGGTTCAGTCCCTCTGTAAAAACCTTTTGGCTGTCCAGTTTCCCGTCACCATTCGTGTCTTCAAAAATGAGAATTCTGTCTTTCCCTTCCCCTTCAGGCGCCTTCTCCGGGTATGTATTCGCTTCGGCCACCCACAACCTGCCACGACTGTCCATAGCGAAACCAATGGGCCGTACGATATCCGGTTCAGATGCGGCCAGTGTAACAGAAAATCCTTCAGGTACCTCCATTGCTTCAACGGCCTCTTCCGCTGAAAGACCGGCGTTAAAAAAGGGATCCTTCGGCGGTAAAATTTTAATCTCTTCCGGATCAAGTTCGTTTGAAAACTCCGGGCGCTCCGGGTACAGAAGAAATTCATCAAAATTGATATGAGCCCATTCATCATCCCCAATATATGGTATCGGGGAAATACCGGTTTCGTTATCAACAATGCGTATATAGATTTCCCTGTTCAAATATTCTTCCAGATTAACCACCACAGGACGAAGCCGTGCATGGTTATTTCCGCTTATCATAAAAAACACGCTGTCAGTACCAGCTTCAACCAGCTCTACACGGGTGTCCTTAAGAGCCCCCCCGGAAACTCTGAATGAAGCAAAGGGCCGGGTCACATTAAACGCAACAGAGGTAAGGGTACCGGTAGCTTCATAGTTCTGAGTGCCGCCGCTGCTGAAAAAATAATCATCCTGCGGGTCTATGGTCATATCCTCCTCATGCAGCGGCGAAGGATTGCCGGTTACCGGATGTTCGTCCAGGATATCACCCTGTAATGACCAATCCTGCAGAGTGCCGGTTTCAAAATCAAGATTAAGCGCCCGGCCCTCTTTTTCCGGTAAAATTCCATCTCCCCCCTCATCCCGGCGCTCTTCGGTTATGGCATCTTCTACAACTTCAAACCGCCCCTCCATACCCGCCTGCCGGTGTCCGGGAATGGTACAGTAATAAGTATCGCTGGCTTCGGCTCTAAATATAATGCTGGTAGAATCTCCTTCCTGGAGAATTTCACCGCTTTTTATCCCCATCTCTTCCAATGCAATATCATGCAGCATTATTTCACCATTGATGATGGTAATGCGCACAGAGTCTCCTTTATTGGCTTTCAGAATGGGATTTCGAATTCCATCAATCTCTCCCCCTATGCCAGTATAGCCCAGGATAGTGGCATCAAGTGTGTAGTCGCGGTCGAATTCTTCACCGGCATCCGGCACCTGGGCATTCACCTGGTTCGGCGAAATGCATCCGGCTGATACGTAAAGAATGATCATCAGAAAAATCTGTAAAAGTAATTTTGTGATTTTTTTCATATCAAATCATTTTCAAAAAATTATCTGAACAAAATCAGAAGCAGGTTTCAGAAACTTCTGCAAGAGTTTCATTAAATAAAGGTTGAAATACAGTTTATGCTGATTTTCTGATTAGGTATTTTACTTTTTTTACTTCAATTTTAAAAAAGAACAGGAGGCAATAGAATTTTACTACAGATTCTGAGTCGGCTGTAAATCTTTATTGAATATACTGCGGGGTAGATAAAATCCAAGTGCGGTGCCCCTGACCATCATAAACAGTATCATAGCCAGCCAAAGGCCGTGTATGCCGAAAAGCATTGTCCCGAACCAATAAGCAGGCAGAAAAAACAGAAATGTAGCCGCCAGCATTGTATTTCTCATCGGGGCGGTTTCGGTTGCCCCGATAAACACGCCATCCAGTATGTAACAGAAACTTGAAACCAGCGGAGCCATTACCGTCCAGAAAAGAACAGATTGTGCCAGGCTGATAACCTCTGTTTTATCGGTAAACATAAAAAGGATCTGATCCCCAAAAAGGCCATACGCGGTGGTTCCCAGCAAACCAAGTGCTAAACCCCATCCCAGATTGTACCAGACCGCTTTTTTTAGCTGATGAGAATCACTGCTTCCTTTATATTTACCGATTAAGCTTTCTGCAGCATACGCAAAGCCATCTATTCCGTATGAAGCCACCATCCAGAGCTGAAGCAAAATGGTATTTGCTGCAAGAACCAGATCGCCCTGCCGGGCTGAAACAGCTGTAAAAAAGGAAAAGGTAAAGATCAGGCAGAGGGTTCGTATAAAAATATCACGGTTCACAGAAAAATATAGTTTCAGCTCTTCGATATGAACCAGGCCCGCCTTTGTGTAATGTATAATATAGCGCCGGTACCGTTTCACAAACAGAAATAAAGCCAGGAGCAGGGCCATATAAGTAGAGATAAGGGTTCCCCACGCCACTCCGTCCACATGCATGCCCAGCCCGTAAATAAAAAACACGTTGAAAATGATATTCAGCACATTTAAAACAATGGTTACCATCATTGGATATTTCGCATTCTGCATACCCAGGAACCAGCCATTTAACCCATACAGAGCCAGGACAGCCGGGGCCGTATATATCCGGATATCGTAATATACTCTTGTAAATTCCGCAACCTCGCTGCTGCTTTCGATAATTTTAAAACTCAGCCATGCGATGGGAGACTGCAGCAACACAATAAGCAGCCCGATTCCAAGGGCTATAAGCTGCACCCTTGCCAGAATCATAATCATGCCGGTGCGGTTTCTTTTGCCATATTCCTGGGCTGTTAATCCCGTTGTGCCCATTCTCAGAAAGCCAAACCCCCAGAACAGAAAATTAAAGATCATACCACCCACAGCGAGTGCTCCCAGGTAATATACATGGTCAAGGTGTCCGACCAGTGCTGTATCCACCACACCCAAAAGCGGTACAGACAGGTTGCTGATGATATTCGGAATAGCCAGATTTAGTATCTTTTTATTCAATGAAGGTATTTGGACCGTTTGTTTGAGAGTGTATCTTTTTGCGAAAGCAAACGCGCTGATACACAAATAATTCCTGTTTCAGAGAGTTTGAAAACTATTGTTTAATCATCACGAATAAAACAGAAAATGGAATTGAGTTACTGGAGAAGCCGGTGGCGAAAGAACAAAACCGGATTTCATATGCCGGAAGGATATCCGGGTCTTGAAGCCCATTGGCACCGGCTGCAGCCGGAAAATATTACCAGCGTACTGGTGCCGCTTTGTGGAAAATCGGTTGACCTGGTCTGGCTTTCACAGCATGCAGATTCTGTAATCGGAGTTGAAATAGCTGAAGAAGCCATAACCGGGTTTATGAAGGAACAAGGGCGCAGCTGGACGGAACAAACCTCAGGAAAGTTTACGATATATGATTCCGGTAACATTAAAATCTGGTGCGGAGATTTCATGACACTTCGGCACCGGCAGTTACCTTCCCTTGATCTTATTTACGATAAAGCAGCACTTACGGCCCTGCCGCCCGTTATGCGAAGGCGATATGCCGGTAAGATTTGTGACCTTTCAAATAGCAATACACAATACCTGCTTCATCACTTCATCTACAATCAGGAAGAGATGAATGGCCCTCCTTTTAGTATATCCCACAAAGAAATTTCAAAATATTTTAAGAATGTTTTTGCTATTGAAGAGTTAAGCACTGAAAAATTAGATCCGAAAAAATTCCCAAAATTTGTAAAAAGAGGGCTTAAAAGCACCATAACCGAACGTTTTCTCCTTCTGAAACCAAAAAAAAGTATCTGAAAATACATTTTTGTTAATATTCTTATCCGGGAGTATTAGAAGTTGCATATCAAATCGCCTGCAATTATTTTCCTTTTCGCATTTTAACTACGATATCGCAAACTAATTATATATCAACTCATGGATTTACAAACGCGGAATAATATTATAACAATTGCTTTAGGTATTCTCATTCTATTTCTCGGGTGGTATTTGTACCGGTCTATCGTAGATCCATATCAGGAAGTAATTGAAGAAAATGAAATGGTGGAGCGGGAGCGGCACCGCATGGAACTCGTGCGTGATGTACTTGTTCAGTACCGAACCCGCCGGGGCAGTTTTCCTCCCACTGAAGGAGGCCTTGACAGCCTGGTACAATTTTTACAGACAGACTCTCTCGCTGTAGCCCAGGGTGAATCTCTTTTTGCTTTCTTACCTCCATCTACCTACAGTCCGGATTCTCTGATCTATTCCCCGCGCCCGCCACATAACAGGTTTGAGTACACTTTAAATGATACAATTCGCCCACAGATGTATTTGCTGGAAAACCCGGGCTCGGATGACCGAATTGGTGACCTGGAGCGCACAACACTCTTAAACGCTCCTAACTGGAATTAAAATGGCTTCTGATGGTTCTTGTCTTGGGGTTTGTTATGCCGATAACCACCTTTTTTATTCGGTTAACAACCCTGAACAAAAGAGTCATCTGACCCATATCGGGAGCATCGACTATAATTTTAGTGTTCAAAACGCCATTGTCACGGGAAGTGAACATGGCTTTCCCGCACTGAAAACATCCCTCGAAGGCCTGAAAGAAACATATCAATGCTCCTCGGTGCGCATTCTGTCTCCGGCGGTTGAAGAGTGCTGGACAATTGTTCCCCGATCGGTTTATGAAGATTCATCCGAGCGGGAAGCTCACCTTCAGCTCCTGATGCAGGGGATCGTCCGCGAAGATATTGAAGCCACATGGCACTCTGTAAGCAATGCGGACTACCGCTTATTACTCCTCCGGAATAATGCCGCCATGCAGGGTCTCAAAAATCTTTTAGGCGCATTTACAAATTCCGAATATGTGGCTGAATTTGAAATCGGCGCCGACTGGCAGCACCATTCGGATGAAAAGGGATCATATTTAGTGGTTCACTGCCAGAAAAATTATATCTCGGTTTCATCGTTCATACTGGGGAAACTGAGAGGTTGTACTTATATTCGTTTTGATAACTCCGGCGACCTTCCCTACCTCTGGAGTTTATATGGGAGCAAGCTGTCGTGGATGCAGGGAATTCACGAAAAAATCTATGTATGCGGCCATTATGCAGATCTCATAGTAGAAACTCTTGCACCCTACTGGGACGATTCCGGAGAGATTATGATTAAGAATTCGTTGCAATCCATGCAGGTTCAGGCAGAAGAGAAAACGTATGGATTTAAACTGGAAAGTGCGTTTCCCGCAGTAATGCTGAGCCTGAACATAGAAGAGAAGAAAAAGGAAACACATGAGAATTATAACGGGTAAGTTAAAAGGAAGGAATATTCCGGCTCCCAAAACCGATCTGCTCCGGCCAACTTCAGACCGGACTAAAGAAGGTCTTTTTTCTGTAATTGATGCCAGAACTTACCTCGATAACACCCGTGTTTTAGACCTTTTTGCAGGCAGCGGAAATCTCGGCTTCGAAGCAATTTCAAGGGGAGCTGAAAAATGTGTTTTTGTTGACCGGGAAGTAAATCATCTGCGGCACATTGAAAAACTGGCGAAAAAATTCCAGGTTGAAGCACAAGTTCAAACTGTCCAGGCTGACGTTGAAGAGTACCTTAAGAAAACCCCGTTGTCTTTCGATTTTATTTTTGCAGACCCTCCCTACGATTATTTCCTGATGGAAGAAATGATAGGAGCCGTATTTCAAAATAACTGGTTAAAAAGCGACGGATGGTTTATCCTGGAGCATGATAAACGGTTCGATTTTTCTTCTCATCAAAACTGCGTATTCTCTAAGCCATACGGGCGAACCATTGTCAGCATTTTCAAACAGTACACTGAAGATTTCTAAACCTGAATACTCTGCCAGATTATGAGTCAAACAGCATTATATCCCGGTTCTTTTGACCCGTTTACAAATGGCCATCTGGACATTCTGCAGCGTGCCACTCATATGTTCGACAAAGTTATTGTCACGGTTGCCGTCAATAATAAAAAAAGTGCTGTTTTCACCGGCAGTGAACGGGTGCAGTTAATACAGGAATGCATTTCTGAATTCAGCTGGGCAGATAAAGTTGAAATTGAACAGTTCACGGGACTGCTTATCGATTTTGCACGAGAAAAAAAAGTAAAAGTACTGCTTCGCGGAGTAAGACAAATCTCTGACTTTGAATATGAATTCAGAATGGCTCTGACAAACCGGCGGCTGGCGCCGGAAGTAGATACGGTTTTCCTGATGCCCGATGAGCAGCTTACCTTTATTTCCGCTACAATCGTTAAAGAAATTGCAGCCTGGGGAGGAGACTTAAGCAGTTTTGTGCCCGGCCAGGTGGCCCGTGCCCTTGAAAAGAAATTCACTCAGCTTAAATAAGAGCTATATCTCAGATAGATATCTGCCTGCCTTTTTGCTAACTTCACTTAATATCACAGAAAAAGTAAACTTATTTGTAATGATCTCGAAACGAGCCCAGGATTTATCTCCTTCAGAAACCTTAAAAATCAGTGCCCGGGCCAAACAACTTGCCCGGGAAGGCGCTTCGGTAATTTCATTAAGTGCCGGTGAACCGGATTTTAAAACACCGGCACATATTTGCAATGCGGCAATTGAAGCCATCACCGATGGTTTTCACGGCTATACCATGAATACAGGAATGCCTGAACTGCGCGAAGCTATCAGTGAAAAATTAAAAAGAGATAACAGGATTGATTTTGCACCGGATCAGATCGTTCTCTCCAACGGAGCCAAGCAGTCTATCGGTTTTACACTTCTTGCCACCATTAATCCCGGTGACGAAGTATTAATTCCGGCCCCCTACTGGGTCTCTTATCCCGAAATGGTGAAGCTCGCTGAAGGAAAACCGGTCGTGATCAGTACCACATTTGCCAATAATTATAAACTCACGGCAAAGCAGGTTGAAGATGCCATTACCGAAAAAACAAAGGCTATTATTTTATGCTCTCCGTCAAATCCAACGGGTGCCTGTTACTCTAAAGAAGAGTTAAAAGAACTTGCCGATGTGCTTGAAAAACATGAGAATATCCTCATTATTTCCGATGAAATTTATGAGTATATGGTATTTGATCAGCCGCATGTAAGCATCCTGAATGCGGCACCCGGGTTAATTGACCGGACAGTGGTTATTAATGGATTTTCCAAAGGTTTTGCGATGACGGGATGGCGCCTGGGTTATATGGCCGGTCCAAAACCTGTTGTCGATGCAATGGCAAAAATTCAAAGCCAGGAAACATCTGCCCCTTCATCTATTTCACAAAAAGCCGGTCTTGCAGCCTGCGCCGGTTCCATGAAACCGGTTGAGGAAATGAGATTAGCATTTAAAGACCGGCGGGATTTTATCGTTAATGAACTGAAGTCGATTGAAGGTGTGAAATGTTTTACGCCATCCGGAGCTTTTTATGTTTTTCCGGACGTACAGCATTTTTTGGGTAAATTAACACCCGAAGGTGATCAAATTTCAACCACAACAGATTTGTGCCTCTACCTGCTTGAAAAACATGGTGTGGCTACTGTGCCCGGAGATGCATTTGGTGAACCGGCCGGAATCCGGATTAGTTATGCGGCTTCCATGACCGACCTGAAGGAGGCTCTCATCAGGTTAAAAAACGGACTGACATCACTTTCATAGCCTGACAAGGTGATTAACAGGAATTTTTTGGCACATTTTCTGCTGTAATCACAGTCAAAAAATAATTCATATTTTATCATATGCCTACATACGAATACAAACGGGAAGACGGAACAATTTTTGAAATCATGCATGGCATGAGTGATAAACCTTTGACGACCTGCCCAACCACGGGACAGAGCGTTAAAAGAATCATCTCCGGCGGAAATGGTATTGTTTATAAAGGTACCGGTTTTTACAATACCGATTATAAAGACAGGAAAGATTCAAACGGTTCAGCCAAAAAGGATTCCGGGGAAAGCAAAAAACCTGACTCCGGAACCTCAGAATGAGAATGAATGGCCAATTCCAAATCAGACATACATCAGAAAGCGATTGAACAATTTGTTCTGCTTTGGGGAGAAATGGCCTCTGCATGGGGTATTAATAAAACAATGGCCCAGATTCATGCTCTGCTCTATGCCGAAAGTGATCCTCTGGATACAGATGCTATTATGGAACAACTCCGAATAAGCCGGGGAAACGCGAATATGAACCTCCGCAACCTGCTTCAGTGGCAGCTTGTGCATAAAGTCCATTTTAAAGGTCAGAGAAAGGATTATTATACCGCAGAAAAAGATGTCTGGAATATGGTTGCCGTACTGGTTCGGGAACGCCAGCAGCGGGAGATTGCCCCCATCAGGCAAAACCTGGCAGATTGCCTCGAATTGTTTGAGGAAAACAGCAGTGAATCTCCACGGGAAACAGAGTTTAAGGAGCGAATTGAAAACTTTATTGAATTCCTTGAAATGTTCGACCGGTTTACACAGGCAATGCTGCCTTACATCAATAAAAAAAACCTGAAATTTCTGAAGCAGCTTGTAAAACTTGCTGAAGCACATCAATCCTTAAAAGGAAATAAACCGATAGAAATTCCGGAGGATGAAAATGGCTGACCGCACAACCCGGGATATCGGGAATGAAGGAGAGGAGATTGCTGCCGCCTATCTCGAATCTAAAGACTGGCTGATTCTCGACCGGAACTATTTTTTTGAAAAAGCTGAAGTGGATATTGTAGCCACCGACCGTAATTATATCATTTTTGTGGAGGTTAAATCCCGCTCGAACATCTATTTTGGACGGCCGGAAGATTATATCACCCTTAAAAAAGAAGAAAATATTAAAAAAGCAGCCGAAGCCTGGATTTATGAACGAAAAATGGAAACCGCAGTAGTACGGTTCGATGTGATATCCATTGTGCAAAAAGGAAAAACTGCTCCTGAAATCACTCATTTTAAAGACGCTTTCTGATAGCTACAGGTTCATTGCCATGAATTCAAGCAGTTCCCGGTTAACTCCTGCAGAATATTTCAGGAGTATATTATCCATTGTTGTTTTTTTTGCGATGCTGGCCATCATGACGCCTGTAATACTTTTTCTTTTGATTATCTCATTTGGAAAATTAAGCAGCTTTGTTGTTGAAAAAATTGCCCCTCTCATTGTAAAACCTGTTTTCCCGGTTGCCGGAATTCGTTTCAGTATCAAAAAACACATTGAGCCAATCCCTTCTCCGGCTGTGTATATCATTAATCACAGTTCAACGCTCGATATTCTTACCATTTTAGCTCTCGGGCTGCCCAAAGTTCGGTTTGTGGCCAAATGGCAGCTGCAGTATAATCCTCTTTTCTTTCTGCTTGGCCGTCTGACAGGACAGGTTTTTATTCGCCGGGAAAAATCAGAAAAAGCGATTGAAACACTAAAGAAAAATGCAGGTCGGCTTCAGCGTGAAAACCTTTCCGTTATGTTTGCCCCTGAAGGTTCCCGAAAACATCCCGGTGTCATCGGACCTTTTAAAAAAGGGCCTTTTCGTATGGCTTTAGAACTCGGATACCCTGTAGTTCCAATTTATTTTGAGGGAAATCGTAACCTTTCGCGGGGAGGTTTTTTACTCACCAAATCCGGCAATTGTACTGCTCATATTCATCCGCCTGTCAATACTACCGGCTGGTCTGCTGAGAACCTGGATCGGGAAATAAAAATGATAAGGGATCTCTACCTGGGATGGGCAGGCATTTCAGCCAGCAGAAATGCAAATCGTTTTTTTAATTAAATCTTTTACGGGATTAGTATTTTATCTGCATTTTGAGTGCAGGTTAAGATTGCAGGATATTTTGAACTGCCTCTTGCATTGATAGCTGGTTTTTGGTAATTCATATTTACCTGGAGTACAAACTCCGGGCTTTCTCTCTGAAACAAAACAAATCATCTTATTAACTCCGGCTCTTATATGATGAATATTGTTTTTAATGAACAGGAAACGAATTCATTTTCTGAACGCCTCAGAAAAAAACTTCGCTATGGTATAAAATCATCAAATGCAGAGTTTCTGGCCCGAAACCTGGGAGCACATATAAATAATAATTTTACCCGTTTTCTGTTCTGGCACCCGGTGATTGAAACTGCAGAACAAATTGTTTTAGAACTTTTCATCCCCCCTGTTAATTTAATTTTTGATAAACCCGAACAACACACAAATTTTACCTGCTATACATTTCAGGCAAAATCAGAAGGCGCATTTGCATGTGCGGTGGTTAATCATCTCCCTTCAGGTAACCGGGCTCAATTCGGAGCATTCTACCAGCTTGCTGTAATTGATAAATCCGGCGAGCGTAAGGTGGTTCGCGATCCGATGGCAAGCTCGCTGCCATATGGAATTTATGCTCCCGCAGAACTTTATGACATCAATAGTGTACTTAAAAGCAGATCAGATAAAGGATATTACCACCAGCTTAGGGAAAAATTTCTTCAGACGAATGATAACCGGGTTTCCGCGCCCGTAAACCTTCTTGAGATTCATACCGGCACCACCACAAAAGAGGGAACCCTTCGATCTCTCACAAAAAGATACAAGCAAATTGACAAGGCAATCAACAGGGGTATGGATTTATCGCCTGATGAAAAGAATCTTATTGGCTTTGATGCAGTGGAACTGATGCCGGTAGATCCTGTGATTCAGCATCCGGAGAATCATAATTTCTGGAAACCCATACAAACACCTCCCAAAACCGGAAGTGAAATAACCATATATCTCCGAAAGCCAAACGTAACCAACTGGGGGTATGATAGTGTGATATTCGGAGCTGCTGCTGTTAACCCTTCTCTCCTCACTACCGGCCGGCCCCACGAACTGCTGGAACTTATTGAAACACTTCATAATTTTCCGGGACAACCTATTAAAGTTGTTCTGGATGTGGTATTTGGCCATGCACACAACCAGGCACAAAATCTTCTGCCAGCTGATTTCTTTTCAGGGCCTGGCATGTATGGGCAGAGTATAAATTACAGGCACCCGCTGGTTCGGGCCATGATTCTTGAACTGCTGCGAAGAAAAATGAACTGGGGATTTGACGGCATTCGGGTTGACGGTGCCCAGGATTTTAAATATGATGATGAATCAAGCGGTAAAAAACTTCACGACAATGAATTTCTGAACGAGATAAGTAATATAAATCAGGAGGTTGCGGGATTAACGTTCAAGCCCTGGATGATTTTTGAAGATGCAAGGCCATGGCCCCGTGAAGACTGGATGCTAAGCTCCACGTATCGTGACATTACTCTTCAACAGGAACATTCATTTCAATGGGCGCCCACGATTTTCGCGTATAACACGCCTTATACCTTTACATACTGGATATCCAGGTGGTGGAGAATTTCAGAGATGGTAAGCAGAGGCGGCAAATGGATCAGCGGTTATGCCAACCACGATACCATCAGGAGAGCAACACAGTCTGACCCCGCAGCCACTCATGTAAATACCATGCTTGGAAACTCCCTGAAAATGATAATGGAAAACGCGTACAATAATCCCGCGACCACTCTTTTGATGAACGGGTTTATGCCGGGAGTTCCCATGGATTTTGTCCATGCCCTGGGAAGCACACCCTGGAGTTTTATAAGAAATACAGATACTGAATATGCCCTGAAAATTATGGCCGGGGAAGCTCATTTTACAGAATGGCAAATAACAGAAGTGGAGTACAGAAGCTCCCGTTTTTTTAAACGGCTGAAAGACTTTGGTTTTCAATCACTCACAGAATTGAGGAGATTTTCATCCCTTTTACAACATTTTGTTCAGGCCGCGGGTTACAATTCTGAAGTTGTAGCAAACTTATTAAATAATGTGGAACCAGCTGCCGGTAATATAACCTGGGATTCAGATAAACTGACCAGGTTTACCGTTGCATGGATGGACGATCTGCATGACTACTGCAATACCGATATGCACGCTGATTATGTAGACCCGCAAAAAGCAGAGTTTAATCTGAAAGTCAGAAAGTTCCGCCTTCAAAACCCATGGCTTGCCGGTTCATTTTCACACAAAGATATACTCGCCTACAGAAAACCTGTAGATGGTACAGTTATTTATTATGGATACCGGAGAGAACCGGAAGGAAAAAAAGAAATTGTTTATATAGCCAATATGGAAGGGAATCCCCGTCAGGTAATTCCTTCAGAACTGGGGCTGCCCATACAAATCTCAGATGACTGGGAAATTGCACTGGCAACACCTACTATAAAACCTAAAAGTATACAACATTCCGTCAGATTAGCAATATCACAGGGAATTTTATATCTAAAAAATTCTTGATTTATTTTCTAAAAACTTTTTCGACTATTTTTCGCGATAAAAATAAATCTTCTTGTTGTTGGCATCCTTACCGCTTTTAATTTTTACTTTATTCTCCTGGTTGTATTGATATACAGCCGTACGCATAGAATTTACACTTTTTTCATTTGAATAAGAGACTTCTACCGCCTGTCCGCCGGGTTCCAGCTTATCAAGAGCATCCATTAAAGGTTTAAATTTTGATGAACGTCTTTTACTTGATTTAATCTGAGAACGTTTTACAAATTTGATATCCATGATAATTAAAATAATTTTTGATTACTTAAATATAGTTTGAATATAATTAAAAAAAATCATTTTTATATGATTTTACGATATCCGTCTGAAATTATGTAAATGTATTTCAGTAATTTATATTCTCATTTTTTTCAATTCATATGATTTTTAAGTACTTATAGGTTTTCGGTCATTCCTGAATTACATTTTTAATTTTCAACAGCTACTCTTTAATAATCTTATTCATTTACAACCTGAGAATTTCTTATACTTTTTCAATACGGTTATTAACCGGTAAAAAAATTAGACATCATCTATCTCTGACTTATAATTATATGCCTGCAGCAAACCGACAGAATTATAAACTTATTGCTATTTTAACAGCTACACTGGCAGCAGGTCTTCCGCTATGGACAAGCACATCCAGGCAGATTGACTTTACCGGAATTTCTTTTTTGGCGGGCTGGCTTGTCCTGGGTTTTATTTCAGCTCTTTTCGTTCGTTTTTTTATAAATTTAAAAACAAAAGATATGATCAGCTCTTTTATAGTTGGTTATGTACTTGCAGTTATTGTTTATTTTGTGGGCCGGGTATTGCTGGCAAATATTATTCATCCCCAATTCCTGCTTTCCCTGGTTATAGCCATGATTGCAGGATCTGTTTCTGGCTGGTTGGGGTCACTCTTCTGGAGCTGGATTAAACGAAAAAATAGAGAGTAAATTATTAATTATATAATACTTAATTATATAGTCGTGGAATCCATTGGTGAGACTCTTGGCACCGGATTCGTCATCAGGGCAACCCCGATTTCTGCCAGTCCGAAAATTAAATGAGGCAGGTAAACAAAGTCAGCAAAACCAAACAGCCATGGAGATGCTGCAAGGAATAACCCACCCAGGCCATCCAGCCACAAATGAGTTGGCATGGAAATCACACGTACGCCACCCATTTCATAGTCAGTAAATACACTATATAAGATTACGCCTGCACCAATTATTATCGGAATCCACATTTCAGCGCCTCCTCTTGCAAAATTAAACAGCCATGGAGATATAATCAGTATAATTCCCATGGTGTAATCCAGCATACCATGTGTTCGGGTAGAAATAACTTTCATAATATCCTCTCTTGTATTGAGTTTTCTTTTATTTAAAACGTTTCTTATCTAAAAAAGTGTATAGATACTAAAGAACATTTAGATTCTGTTTTATATCTCCTGCTGAACCTTTCCATGCAAAATGTTCACAGGAATAATAAGAATGTTCCCGAAGAAAACCAGACCTATCCGGTGATGATTTCAACAGTTTTATCCTCAGGAAGGATCAGTATTTTATAAGGCCCTCCTTCAATAGTTTCAAGCTGTTTTTCATCAGCCTTCTCACCGTTGACGATTATACTCCAGAAATCCTTATCCACCAGTTCGAGCTCTGAACTACCATTTTCCAGGGATTTTGTTCTCAATACTTCACGATCTGTTTCAATGTCATATAATGATTTATGAATGGCATCTGAGGTAATTTTACTTTCCTGGCGGATTCCGTTTACCTCCACCACGTTTACTTTGGGTTCTTCCTTCATACTCATTCTCTCGCTTTTTAAAACTTAACGTATAAAGCTTCCGCGGATTTTGTGCAGGTTTTATTTCGCGGTTCCTTTTATTGAATTGCAACGGACTTTGCCGATCATGACTTTAGAGGCAAACAATAATATTCTGTGGGGAAAAACTTTCACTTTATTTTATTATGGAAAGTTAAACAGTTATATGGTAGGTTCTTTACAGGAAATTCCTGCTGATTCTCTCAACCATAGTTTAGATCCACTTTTTTTCCGGCGATTTGACCGGCACACCTGCCTGAAATAAAAGTTAACCTGCTGAGGCAGAATTAACATCTGCAGCAAAGTTCAAATTTCTAACTCAACCTGTGCAAATTATGTATAAGCCATTAAACAATAAACCCGATTCAAAAATCAGGGAAATGATATTCAACAGTCTTCAACATCTGCTGATTACTAACCCAAAAGTCTATAGAAAAAGAATGGCTAAATTTGTTCTCACTTTACAACTGACAGATCAGATCAGTACCGGACCGGCTGATTTGGTTCGTAAAGCTGTTTTATATCTGAATTGAAACAATAGCTACATTTTAGGGTCAGCCGATCCTCCAGGCTGGATGTCTGCCCGCTTTTTACCGACCCAGTAATTTTGCTGTATAAGCTGAGCTTTACCGGCTTAACCTCGACCCAGGCTTCCTCAATACACCTACGACGGGCGGGATGTCTAATCTCATTTATGTCTCCATCAGAAGATATCCGGTTTTTTTTACATAAAAACCTCCTTGTGGCCCAGCTGAATTGTACCTAAACTGCAAACATCAGATAAGTTATAATCCATGGGTCTTTCAAAGTGAACTGAACCTGAAATAAATTCCAATTGCCGGTTAAACTCCTACCACCTAACACATACAGTAAATTGTCGCTGATATTACTATTACAGCTTTTCCTTTTTGTATTCCGTATCTAAAATAAAATTTGTTTACTGCCTAATCGGTGTTACCTAATTTAAATACAACTTTCTATTAATGAGCCTACCTAGTGGGGTTAAATCATAAGATGCCTTTCCACCTTCAATGTGATTCAATTTTATTAACTCAAATTTTGCAAACTCTCCACCAGTACTTAATTCAATCATTTGACCATTTAGAATAAATGACGCCACCTCTTTGAAAAGCTCGTCCAGATCATTTTGGTGCAGTAACTCTAAAATATTCTCAACTTCTTGATCTGTAATTGTTTCTTTGTCCATTTCAGGATTAACAGACTTCTTACTACTCGAATTACTTTCCATTTCTACTAATTTTTGCTCCAGCTGTTCAACTTCAGCTTTTGCTTTTAACTTTTCCTCTCTTTCCCGGTCTATTCTTACCTCCAATTCTTGAATTCTTTTTTCTCTTGCTAAAAAAACCTCCTTGTCAACAACACTCCCTTTATCTGACCATTCAAGAACTTTAGGTGTAACTGCTTTGTCACTAAAGTTCACAATAAAACGAGATAGGTTGAGCAACAGATAAGTAATTATAATTGCTGCGAAGGTAACGCTTACTGTTATTAACCCCTCTAAAATGGTGTATGAATTAAAATAGGCTTGGAAGAAATCTAATCTGTCATTCAGACTAAAAGATGAGTCAAAATTAAACAGAGAATAAACAAAATCCCAGTTTCGGATTATCCACACTATTAAAAGAGTTCCCAAAAAAGGATTGGTTGTTCTTCTCACAAAATTACCCCTAATAGAACTTAATAGTTCTTTCACCATAGTTGCCCCCTATTGATTCACCAGTCTAACTTAACTGGGAACATACCACCTTACTTTAAATAGACAAAAGGTTTTTTGTTACCCCACTGCCAATCTGTTAGTCTTTGATAATAGGCCCGTACTCCTGCGGCTGCTCAACCTGTCCCGTTACAGAAGGCGATGGTTGCCACCTCTGTCCAGTTCTGTTCCAGGGCCTTGTTTACATCGATTTTAAGAATAAATCGACTGATAGAGTAGTGTTTGATAATCCATGAACTCTAAAGCCCCCTTTTCTATTATTTAATCTATAGTTAGGCATCTTCTTTCAAATTACGAAAAGTTTATTATTTTAAGGCACCGCAACAAATCATTACGGTCAACGTAATTTTAGTAGGTAAATAAAAAATATCTTAACTAAACAATGGCAACCTCAAAAAAAGAACAAACAATAGGATTTGATTATATAAAAAGTAATTTTCATAGAGAGATTTATGCTGATGGAGTCCATGGAGGGGTAACGCCTAGAGGTAAAGTACAAATTTCTTTTTATAATGAACGGAATCCCATACCTACTCACTCTGAGCATAAAGTTGTTAATAACAGAATTGGTGGGGAAATTAGAGAGAAACGACAATCAAGAGACGCGATCATAAGGATTGTTGAAACTACAGTTATTTTAGATGCATCCACATTGCAAAGTCTTATTGGCTGGATGCAAGAAAAGATTGATTTTCTTAAAGAAGAAAAAAAAAAAATAAAAAATGAAGAATCATAATAGAATGCAATCATCAGAAAGTAGTACGTCAGTATTTCTTTTCTCTAAATCTGGAGAAACAGAAACCATGAGTGATGATGTGGGAAGTGACACCTTTGGTACGGTGTATGTACTTACAGACTTTTCTGATGACATTAGAGTGATTATAGATCCATCATCTGAAATAATTACGGCAGCTGAAGAAAAATTTACAGCTAATTTTAAAGGTTATTCTAGTGAGAATTTTTTAGAGATTAAATTATCTGATAAAATCCAATCTTTAAGTTCAATACAAAAAAACTGGGATAGTTATGGAGCACCTCCCCCTTCGCAAGGGGTGGTGAGAAAATCAGAAACTATCTTATCTAAATTAATTTCTTATAATCTTATTCCAGAAGATATTTTACCTTCGGTTGAAGGTGGAATATCCTTTATTTTTACAAGTGAAGACAAGTACGCTACAATAGAAGTGCATAATGATGGTGATATAATTGTTGGCCTCTCAAATTTAGATGTTTGGGAAATTAATGATGAAAAAGACATTCAAAAATCTAAAGAAAAGATAAGTGAGTTCTTCGGATGATTCTGCTCTTCCAGACAGGATGTTTAGGAATGGAAGAAAGCTAGATCAAAAGTTTGATGCAAAAGAAAAGCTTTTTCAAAGATTTAGCAAGCTAAGTAGCCTAAAGGGGGCTATATACCCTAATTCAATACGTTTTCCGGATTTTTCTGTAAATAGAGAAAAATTCAGTGAGCCACTTGATGTTTTACTTCACGATTATCCTAATCTTTTAAAACTTGGAGTAGCAAGTTTTAAAGTTAAAGATCTGCCAGGTCCTCAAAAGACTGGCGACAAAAAAAAGAAGACCACTTATTGCTTTAAAGCAGAACATGTTCCATTAGATGATAATTATGCTCACTCTGAAGTGAGAGTATATAAGAATGGTAAATATTCAACAAAAACAAATGTGGCCAAGACTATTAAAACAAAATTTCGGATACATTTAGCAAATTGTATTAAAATTGAAAAAGAAGTAGAAAATTAATCGAATCTTATAGGTTCCTCTGGAAAACACCTTTAACTAAATTGATATATCCAGGATTGACCTGTAGAAATCCTTTTGTTACGTAATCCTATGGATTTTCGTTTCTACCTCTTCCAGTAACTGCCGTAAATGATAGCTCCATTTCTGCAGGGCTTTTCGCTTTTTCATCTAGTGTAATAATTAATTAGTTATTAAACTAATGTAATTGTATCTTCGACAATGG
>JBBEBD010000048.1:0-83160 GCA_040882525.1 Balneolaceae bacterium
TTTTACAGGTATGTTAGTTGAAAAGGAAAATCCAAACAGGACAGAATATTTGCTCGAGGTGCCGGATGGCCAGCATTCGGATATACGGCTGGACAAATATATCACATCTTTTGTGCAGAATGCTACCCGGAACAAGGTCCAGAAAGCCATAAAAGATGGCCGGGTGATGGTGAATGGCAGGAAAGAGAAACCATCTTACATCATGCAATCGGGTGATAAGATAGAAATTATTCTCCCCAAGCCTCCACCTCAGAAAGCAAAACCGGAAAAGATGGACCTGGATATTATTTTTGAGGATGAAGACCTGCTTATCGTAAATAAACCACCGGGCCTGGTGGTCCACCCGGCGTTTGGAAACTGGACCGGAACACTTGTTAACGGGCTTTTATATCATACCGGTAAAAATCTTTCAAATGCTGATAAAGAAACTCTGCGTCCGGGTATAGTGCACCGCCTGGATAAAGATACAAGCGGGCTTCTGGTTGTAGCAAAAAATGAAGAAACTCACAGTAAGCTGGCCCGGCAGTTCGCAATAAAAGCCGCCGAGCGTACATATTGGGCTATTGCATGGGGCGATTTACCTGAAGAAGGCAGTATCGAAGGAAATATCGGACGTTCTCCGAGAAACCGGAAAATTATGACCGTACGGCCGGAAAATGAAGGAAAAAAAGCGGTTACTCATTTTAAAAAACTGGAATCTTTCGACCATCTGGCACTTCTTGAAATTCAGCTCGAAACCGGGAGAACACACCAGATCAGGGTTCACATGCAGCACAAAGGTTATTTTGTGTTTGGAGATTCCACCTATGGGGGAGATCGCGTACGCTATGGGCCTAACACCGGCTCAAGAAAAGCCATGTTTAATAATCTCTTTACAGCTTTGAACCGGCAGGCACTGCATGCCAAAACATTAGGATTTGTGCATCCGACCACCGAAAAGTTTATTGAATTTGATTCCAGCCTTCCCCACGACTTTAAGTTCGTTTTAGAGAAACTCAGAAATAATTGTAAAACAAAATAACCTATGGCAGATACCAGCAAAAAAATTACCATTGATGTAGAGCTCGATAAAAAAAATGTTCCCACAGATATAAAATGGAATGCAACAGATCTTGAGGGATATGATGAAGCATCCTGCCGGGCTATGATTTTATCATTGTGGGATCCCGCGCGGAAAGACACACTCAGGTTAGACCTGTGGACAAAAGAAATGACCGTGGATGAAATGAAGATATTTTTTCATCAAACACTTGTAACCATGGCCGATACTCTTGAAAGAGCTATTAACGACCCGAGAATCAGTGGGGATATGCGTGATTTTTGTGAATACTTTGCTGAAAAAATGGAGATTGTTGAATCTTAAAGCCTTTTTCCATCTCAAGCAGAATAGTCCTTATATTACCTGACTTTTGTAACCTAAAATTTCTCTATGCAATATCTTGATTTTGAACAGCCCATTGCAGATTTAGAAAAAAAGATAGACGAACTGAATGAGTTGTCTGTTGGTGACGATGTTCTGAAGCCGGAAATTGACCGTTTGCGTAAAAAAGCGGATCAGCTCAGAAAATCTATATTTTCAAACCTCACCCGCTGGCAGAAAGTGCAGCTTGCCCGGCACCCGGAACGCCCATACACCCTCGATTATATTCACCTGATTACCGATGAATTCATTGAGCTGCACGGGGATCGTTTTCATGCGGATGATAAAGCCATCATAGGCGGGTTTGCTGCCATTGCAGGGAAATCGATCATGCTGATTGGCCATCAAAAAGGCCGTGATACGAAAGACCGCCAATACAGAAATTTTGGAATGGCAAACCCGGAAGGCTACCGAAAAGCATACAGATTGATGAAATTAGCCGAAAAATTCGGCATACCGGTAGTTACCCTTCTTGATACACCCGGCGCCTACCCCGGTTTAGAGGCAGAAGAACGCGGACAGGCCGAAGCCATTGCACGTAACCTGAAAATGATGGCTACGCTTGAAGTGCCTATTGTGAGTATTGTGATTGGTGAAGGAGCCAGCGGCGGCGCCATTGGTATTGGTATGGGGAATGAAGTTTATATGATGGAAAATACGTGGTATTCGGTGATTGCTCCCGAATCTTGCTCATCCATTCTTTGGAAAACCTGGGATTATAAAGAACAGGCTGCATCGGCGTTAAAACTTACAGCTAACGATCTTCTTGAGCTTAAAATCATTGAGGGTGTGATTTCCGAACCACTTGGAGGGGCACACCGCGATCATAAGAAATCTGCCGAAGCTTTGAAAAAACAGATAATGGAAAGCGTCAGGCGGCTTCAGAAATTAAATGTGGAAAAACTGGTAGAGCAGAGAATAAACAAGTATTCCTCGATGGGAGTATGGGAAACAGCAGCGGGTAAATCCTGATTGGATTGACGACAGAAACCTGACAGGGAAATGTTGAAAACTTCAAAAAAACACAGATTGGATAAAAAAATGTAATTAAAAAGTCTCCCTTTCCTCAACGGGATGGCTTTGGCAGAAGGGGGCAGTGGGGGATGAAAAGTAACAGGTTTTAACCAAATAATTCAATTTCCCGTATAGATCCTGGAATGAATAAATTAGCTGGCATGCAATATAAAAGGCTGTATGCAGGGGTCTTTATAGCACTTACTTTTTTGGTACTGTTTGCTCTTGGTGAAGGATTCTGGGGCGGTGACGGAAAAGCTGTTCACTGGACAGAAAAATTATTTTACGGCGTTTGCCATCAGCTGCCGGGAAGAACCTTTACATATAATGATGTACCCATGGCAGTTAATTCCCGTTGTTTCGGCATTTTTCTGGGGTTATTGATTGGCTGGCTTCTCATACCTGCTGTCAAACCTCTGACGGCTGGAACACGGTGGACAGTTGGGATTTTTTTTGTTGCAGTGATGCTTCAAATCATCGATTATTCGGGTAATTTGTTTCACCTGTGGGAAAACACAAATCAATCCCGCGCTTTTTTGGGATGGATTCTCGGATTCTCGGCCTCAATTGTTGTTTCAGGGCTGTTTCAAATCACAACTAAAAATAAAGATCTGTGAATATGGAAGAAATAAATCAAAACGAAAAAAACCCGCTTAGTACATCCTGGCCATCAATCGTAATTGCAGGTGGAATTTTCAGCCTGATTAGTTTTGTACTTAGCCTGTTATTCGGTTATCAGCAAATAAATTCAGAACCATCAGGCGCTATATTTTCTCCATTGATGCTGAGCGGAGTAGTGATTTGTCTTGTAACTTGTGTGGCCGGCGCAGTAGCCGTATGGCACTATACCAAAGAAGTAACTGTATACCTGACCCTGGGGCAGGGCGCGCTGATAGGATTTCTTACAGGAGTCGTCATCGTAATCTTCAGTATTATACTAAATGAGCTCTGGATGTTGTTTGATCCCGGGTATACGGAGAAACTCATAGAAGCAACCATAGCCAATGTAGAAGCGATGGACATGCCTGCGAGTACAAAAGAAGATATGATTGATTCAATGGCTGAAAGTGTCAGAAGCCAGCAGTCTGTTTTACAGCAGTTATTCTGGGGAATTCCTATTACCGGTTTGCTGAATCTTATCAGTGGCATGATCGGGGTCAAAATTTTTGCTGAAAAAAAAGAGGAGTCACTATAAATAATGGCTGAGCAGTTTTCTTCATCATCTGATTATATTCAATCCTGGGCCGACAGAAACGGATTTGCCCATTGGGCGGTAGCCCTTATCTGGCTGGTTGTAGCGTTTGTTCTCTTTCAGGTAGTTGCCGGTTTTGTTTTTGTTGGCCTATTACTTGCATCAGGAGGAATCTCTTCTGCTGCTGATGTTGCAGACATCATGATGGACAGGCTTGATTTGATGTTCATCGGTAATTCTTCCGGACAAATCCTTTTTCTGGGCCTGGCTACTTTTCTTATTGTAAAGCTGAATGTTGCAGGGGAAAGCAGGCAGAATTTTCTGAGATTCCGCTGGAAAGAGGATACTGCTCTTTTTACAGGTCTTTCAGCCCTTCTTGTCGTTGTGGTACAGCCGATTATTCTTTACCTGGGGCACCTGAATTCTTTACTTCCCATTCCGGAAACCTTCTCCGATTTGCAGGCTTCTCAATACGAAATGTTTGAGCAATTTTTAAAACAGGACGGAGTGATGTGGTTTGGTTTATTGCATATTGCCCTGGTGCCCGCATTTTGTGAAGAAATTCTTTTCAGGGGATATATACTCCGGGCATTTGAAAAGAGCTGGGGTATTATTACTGCAATTGTCATTTCGGGCATTGTATTTGGCTTGTTTCATATTCAGCTTACAAACTTACTGCCCCTTGCCACCCTGGGAATGTTTTTTGCCGGATTTACCTGGCTGAGTGCCAGTCTCTGGCCTGCAATAGCTGCCCACTTTATAAATAACGGGTCGGCTGTGGTGCTGGCAACCTTCTATCCCGATCTTGCTTTTGCAGATATGACTCCCGAAACACTTCCACCGCTTTGGATGTTAATAGTAAGTATTGTGTTGACTGGTTTCATTTCTTATACAATGATCAAACAGTCTAAATTTGTTAATCAGACATTATGAGTTTTTTCAAAGGTCCCGAACCAAACAAAATCGAGAATTGGGTTTGTGTTCTAGAGCGGGGAACAGAGTATGAGGTGGAATTAGCTAAAAGTTATCTGTCCAGCTTCAATATACCGTCTAATATACTCTCGAAAAGAGATTCAGCGTATAGCCTGAATATCGGGGAAATGTCCATGGTATATCTCTATGTGCCTGAAGAATTTGAAAAACAGGCAAGAAAAGCACTTTCAGATCTGCAAAACAGTGAAGAAGAAGGTTGAATTTTGAGTGAACTGACAAAAAGAATTCTTTTTGCAATACCTGCTGCAGTTATTTTCCTGGTTGTGGTCTGGCTGGGAGGACTACCTTTTAAGCTGTTACTGGGAATTCTGGCGGTTATAACCCTGTGGGAGGTACACAGGATTATGAATCATGCGGGGACTCCCGATTACTTTTTTCTCAGCCTTTTGATTGCCGCAGGCCTGTGGTTGCTCGCTGGTATACCCGCCTGGATCTTCATTCCACTTAGTATCCTGCTGTTAATTAGTATACTGTGGGCTGTGTTTGATCGGAAGACAGAACTCGCAGATCGCTGGCTCAGTACACTGTTTTGTGGAATTTATGCCCCGGTAGGTTTTTTGATGCTGGTTCATATCCGTAACCTGGGTGAAAATACAGAGGGTTTCCTGCTAACCGTTGCCCTGCTTTTGATGATATGGGGGAATGATGTGTTTGCCTATTTTGGAGGGAAAAATTTTGGAAAAAAACCGTTAGCTCCTTCCATCAGCCCTAAGAAAACATGGGAAGGGTTCTGGTTTGGATTTTTAGGAGCGGCTGTCGGGCTGTTTATTGTATGGTATTCAGCGGAATCATTTCCAATTCCGCTGGTGAAGGTTTTTCCTGTAATTTTTCTGGTAAGTATATTGGGACCGGCGGGAGATCTGCTGGCCAGCCGGCTGAAGCGGATTGCCGGTGTGAAAGATTCCTCTGGCCTGTTACCCGGCCACGGAGGTCTGTTCGATCGTTTTGACGCCCTGATTCTCTCCTCTCCATTTGTCTTTTTCTATTTCCACTTTCTGATGTAGTTTATGCCTGAATTGCAGGTTTAAATTTATCACACAGCCTATAATTTTAATTTAACTTGAGTTCAAAATTTTTGAACTGTTATTCCGGCCCCCGAGCCGGAATCTCCTAATTTAATCTACGTCGGGAGATTCCGGGTCAAAGCCCGGAATGACTATTTATCAGAGCATTATTCCTTATATCGAATATCGAACTCCCATTAATTAAAAAACTACTGTTTTATCAGCCATCATCAGGATTGGGAGTGATTTAGGCTGTTTAACCGTTATATTATTAACTATGGAAATAAAAAAATTTTTAATAACAGGAGGAACCGGTTTTATCGGCAGCAATCTTGGCAGCGAGCTGATGAAACAGGGACATTTTATTACGGTTATTACAAGATCGCCTGAAAAGTATAAAGAGGAAGAGTCCAAAAATCAGAGGTTCATAAGTTGGGATGCCAATCTTGTTCCGGAAATGGAAAAAACGGATGTGGTTGTGAATCTTGCCGGAGAAATCCTGTTTGGCCAGCGGTGGACGGATTCTGTTAAGGAGAAAATTTACAACAGCAGGATAAATTCTACCCGGAAACTTGTGGAGGCAATAAAGCAGGCTGAATCAAAACCCCGGCTTCTCGTTTCAGCATCCGCGGTTGGAATTTATGGCGATTCGGGTGAGGATGAGCTGGATGAATCAAGCCCGCTGGGAGATGATTTTTTGGCTAAAGTATGCATTGACTGGGAAAAAGAAGCTCAAAAGGCATCCGCTTACAATGTGAGGGTGGTGAATCCGCGTTTTGGTATCGCCCTGGAAGAATACGGAGGAATGCTTGAACAGATGAAACTGCCGTTTAGTTTTTTTGTTGGCGGTTCACTTGGCAGCGGAAAGCAATATGTATCCTGGATACATATGAGAGATTTAATCCGTACGATCATTTACCCGGTTGAAAACGAAAAAATAAAAGGTGTGTATAATGCCACTTCACCAAATCCTGAAAGAATGGATAAACTCGCCAAAGCGATGGGAAGTGTGATGAACCGGCCTTCAATTTTCAGAGTTCCCGAATTTGCTTTGAAATTGGTTCTTGGGGAAGCTGCTCAGCCTGCCTTAACCAGTATAAAGGTTCAGCCCCGCGTACTGCTGGAAAATGGATTTAAGTTTGAATACGATGACCTGCGTGAAGCCCTGGCGGATATTCTATAAAAGAAAAAATTTTCCTCCATGATTCAGAACTTTTTTCGAAACAGGGTGTATTTTGATCCTGATAATGTAAAGTCGGATCCCAACAGGTATTCATAACCTGGTTCTGTTTTTTTACTGTTCTGTACCCGTTCGGGTCTGCAAAATCGTCCAGCATCGTAAACCATCACGGGTCTGGGCTATGATCTCATTGCTTCCATTGCCCAGTAAATCACCAATTACCAGATGGCTCATTCCTGTGGTTGGTAAATCATAAAGCCTTTGCTGATTCAGAATATCCCAGGCATATAATCTTCCAAAATCGGCCAATGCAACAACATTCTGCCGGCCATTATTATCCAAATCTGTAATAACAGGTAAAAAACGACTGGACGAAGGCTGTCCTAAAGAGCTGGTAAACCGCAATTCACCATTTTCATTATATAAAAAAAGAGAGCCGTCACGAGACTGTACCAGGATTAAATTTTCGCGGAAAAAGCCGGAATCATCCCGCATCAGCAGATCGTGAACAGAGGGTGAGGAATTCAGGGCGTTGTTCGAAACAGAAAGAGAAGAAACCTGTAATGAATCAGAAGATAGTTCTGAAGAAAGAGTGTCTGCGAAAAAACCTTCAGTTCCTGTTGCATAAAGGTTTCCATCCAGGCCCGACCCCAGAAGGTGGTTGTTGTATTTAGCGGGCGTTCCATGCATGGGGCTATTCATAAAAACAGGAAAACCGTTTCTTCTGCTGCCATTAACATTCCATGCATGCAGGGTATTTTCTGCAAAAGCAAAAACAGATTCCTGTCCGTTCAGTTGGGTAATAAGTGGCCTGGAAGTGATACTCGCATTTGTATTTTGCGGCCAGCCGCTTAATGCCTGTCCCCTGGCATTTAAAATATGCATTTTGCGATCTGCTGTAGCCACAATCATTTCAGATACGCCATTACGCGTAATGTCCATCACAATCAGGGGGGTGGTAATGGTTTCATCTAACTGAACCGGAAAATTGGGAAGAGGATTTCCGCTGTCGTCCCAGGCATAGATTTTATCACCTGCGGCCTGCATCACAACATTTTGGTTATTTCCATACCAGTCGTAAATCACAGGTGGTCCTACCGGGATATCATTTTCTGTGGATGTTTGCAGTACCACTGTTCCGTCAGTGGCAAGTGCGTAAACGGAACCATTTTCTGTTGAAAAGACAATTTCATCCCGGCTGCTGCCTCCAATATCAACAAGAATCGGTTTGCCTGTTATATCGGAGTTATTTAATGGAAAAACCCACTGCTCCAGGTAAGGCTGATCTTCGGTTTCGAGCTGAAAGGAGGATACATTTACATGAATTGAAGTACCGCCGGATTGTGCCTGTGTTGTTATTACAAATTGATTGAGATTCGAAAGCAGCTCAGTAAAGTAATTTTGAGGATTCAGCCAGGGCTGGATGTACTGCCCGAAACGTGCAGAGTTCAGGTAAAGAATGGAACTTAAAGGTCCGGTCAGTTCGTCCCTTATATCCATATAATCATCATCATAAAACATGACTCTGCGTCTGCTCGCTTCACTGCCAACACTTTCTGCCAAACCTTTTCTGTTTGCCAGGGCTGCCACTTCATTATACACGGTCAGGTAAAAATCATTCATAGGATTCAGTTCAGAACCAAACAGCTTTCCAAGCCAGTTACTCTGGATGGTATATGTATTTCCATCCCGTATAGCAAGTTGTTCATTTACAAGCTCGTTCAGTGCGGAACGTATTTCTGATGAATTACTAAGTTTTCTCAGAAATAAAAATTCACTGGTGCTTGCGGCCCCCGATTCAGCAAAAGCGGCGAATGCAAATTCATCATCAAGATGGGAAGCGATGGTTCGCCAGACAGAAAGATTTTGATCTATATAGCTGTCGGTATCGTTTTCGGGTTCAAAATCATCGGGAGGAACTGCCCGCGGTTCTAATCTTTGGATACTGAAGGCAGCCGTATTTACAGGTATATACCGGTCGAGTATAAAGTCTGCCGGTTCAGAACTGATGCTTCTGACAAATGGTGACGGATCTCCTGTGAGTTCCATCTCACCCTGCATCTGCCAGGCCTGGTTCTCACCCGGCTGATCATTTATCCGGAAAGAAACAGGCCCTGCTCCTTCAAAAGTACCAGTTAACTCCGGCCGGTATGTTACCTGGATTATCTGGTGAATCCACTGATCCAGTCCACCACTGTTTACAATTACAGAGCCAGGCTGAATTTGATCATCGCCCAGCGTCATAACCTCTTCCTGTTGATAAAATGAGCGCAATAAATTTTCCACACCCAGGCTGGATTCTGAAAAAATCATCCACCCTGATATTTCTGTAACAAAAAAAACCCGGTCAGAAATAAAGAGTTTATCTATTTTACGGCCGTTAAAAAGATAGTTGTTCTGTTCAAAAGGTTTTCGATAGGCTTCGGCAAGTTCATTCTGAAGGCCTGAAACCGATTTAGTGATCCATACCGGCTGCCAGTCATTGGCTGTATCTGCATAAAGAAGCATGGCTTCTACTTCAATGGATGAAGAATTTTCCTCCAGAGTGCTGATGAGCTGAATAGCTGAAGGAGACATATCATCAAACAGGGGAATATATGGTTCACTCAACATATCATGAATAGTAGCCCCCTGCTCCGGGATGATTACATAGGGAATATTATCAGGAATAAATTCCGACCAGTGTAAAGGTGCTTCTTTGCTGCACCCCATTGTAATTATCAGTAGAAAGAGTCCTGTAAAAATTTTTTTCAGGGAAAAAGGTTTGCTAACAGCCAATGTTGAATAATATGTTTGTTAAGGATTGGTTATAACCATAGCTTAATATCGGTTCCGGAAGAATGTTCCAGCCGGTTGAGTGTCTAAAGGTAAAAACTTTTCGTTAAATGAGCTTTCTGAATCCGTTATTTCTGTTCGCGATGTTAACGGTTGCTGTTCCGCTGTTAATATACTTATTGAATCTGCGCAAACCGAAAAAAGTCCGCTTTTCGACTCTTGCTTTTTTTGAATCTCTCAAATCAACAGCTCTTAAACGTATTCGTATTAAGCGATGGCTGCTTCTGGCTATCCGGTGCCTTGCCATAATTATGCTTGTAATAGCGGCTTCCCGGCCGTTTCTTCCGCCAGGCCTGGCATGGGAAAGTGAAAGCGAACCAAAAGTAATGGGTATTTTAATTGATAACAGTCCAACAATGAGCCGTGTTGACCGTAACGGGCCTTATATGGAACAGGCTCGAGAGCTTGCAGCAGATATAATTGATATGGCTGGCAGCGATGACCGGATTTTAATAGAACAGACGAATGGAGAATCTTTAAATATACCATTTTTACAGCAATGGCAGGCAGAGGGCAGGCTGTTAGAAATAGATATCATTCCGGGGGGAAATTATCTTTCTGAACGAATATTTGATATGCGTGAACGGCTTGAGGAAGCCAGGGAACCAAATAAGGTTATTTATTTAATCACAGATGGCCAGGAAACACAGCTGAATGTTCTTCAGGGAGTTGATCCGGATGAGATTTCTGATATTAATTTCCAGGTGATGCACCTCGGAGAGGCCGAGTCTGCAAACACGGGTTTTCAGGAAGTTAATCTTCTGCCGGATGGAGATGAAGGAAGTATCCGGCTTCGGGCAACATTAGAAAACTATGGAAACCGGCCGGCACAGAATCAATTTCTGAATGTAGTAGTAGAAGATGAGCTTATTTCCCAGCAGCCTGTTGAGCTGGAAGCAGGTGAAACACGTGACTTTGAGTTGAACGTGCCCGGTATCACAAATCGGTTCATTCCTGTGGAATTACAAATAGACGGTGATGAACTGGCTTTTGATAACCGCAGTTACCTGTCTGTGCAACTGCCGGAAACCAGAAATATACTGGTATTGGAAGAGCTGCGTGAAAACAGTACATATCGTTCTTACCTGAAGCCTGTTCTCCAGGTTGTTTCTTCGGAAAATGACCGGTTTAATATAGTATTTGAAGAAGCAGAAGGTTTTGAAAGCAACCAGATATCAGAATTTGATGCCATTATCCTGGATGGGGTACGAAATGTGCCGGATTATCTTTCACAGGCATTAATAAACCACGTACAATCAGGTGCAGGCCTGTTATTGCTTCCTGCTGCTGATGGAAACCTGGTAAGCTATAACAGGCTGCTTGATATAGGAGGAGCGGGTAGGTATGCATCCATACATGGTGATTATGGATCATTTGAAACGATTGAAAGAATGGCTGCGCCTGTTGAGGGGCATCCTGTGCTGGATACCATTTTTGACAAAACAGGCGACGAGGAAATTCGCCTGAATTCACCTGAAATCTTCTATTATTATGAAATTGTGGCAGGTGAAAACAGGTCGGGACTTCATATTTTAAATACCGGAACCGGCCGGCCACTGCTAAGTGAGGTTCAGGCAGGAAGCGGCCGAATTATGTATTCGGCGATTGGAAGTGATCCCGGGTGGTCCAACTTCCCTGTGAAACCATTTTTTGCTCCTTTCTTTTTCAGAACCGCGGATTATCTTGCGGGCGGGCGGGGTGCTTCCCTGAATATTCACCTGCTTGGCGAACCTTTCGAAACAACGGTTGAACGAAGTTCAGAATCTGTGGAGATTAACAAAAACGGTGAATTAATTATACCTAAAAGCAGGCAGACATTTCAGGGCATGGAGGTGTTTTACCCTGGTGAAGAATGGACACCGGGATGGCTGATGCTCAATGCCGGCGAGCAATCCATACTATATTCCGTGAACCTTAATACAATGGAATCGCGGTTAAAGTCGTTAGATCAGGAGAATACTATAGAGCTATTAAATAATTTTTTTAGTAATGTAGGATACTTCAGGGTAGGTAATAATGATCAGATTGAAATGATGGCTCAACTGGAAATGGCTGCCTTTGGCAGCGAAGTTTGGTATTGGTTTATCATTCTGGCTATCATTTTGTTATTATCAGAGTCATTAATCTCCCGTTTTTACAAAGCAGAAACAATAACATGAATATTTCCACTGACATTTACAGTTTTTTTGTATTGCTATTAGCGCTTTTTACGCTTGGTTCTACTTTTTTGGCAGCATATTCGATTGCAAATGCCATTCGTCTGAGAAATGTCAGGATCAGCTGGAAGGCAGGTAAACTGAAAGGTTATCCGTTGTTCTCCACTCTGTTTTTAGGAACATCAATTCTAATAACAGGCATTGTCTTTTACTACCAGATTGGCCAGTATTATAACATTTTAGGATGTTATACCTGGATGGGAATCAGTTGGTTTTTAGCAAGTTTTTATTCGTCTAAATCTTATATAACCGATCATGGGATTGTAAAAAATATTAATGACCCGTCTCAAACTGTAGCCTGGCACCAGATTGTAGATTACGTTGAAAAACCTACTGAAAAAGGTTCAGAATACATTTTTTTATATCGTGATTTCGCAAGAGAAACCCTCGAGCCCGGAAAGCTGATACGGTTAGAACTCTTTGTGCCCGATAGGAAAGTCTTAAAACTGGATAAAATTATTACATTGAAAATCGGTAAAACAATGGCACCGGTTGCCGATACTTCATTTGATATAAAGGCTTTCGAATAATTTTTACTCATACAGACTCGATTTAATTTGATAGAAGATATACACAAACCTTCTCTTGAAAAAGAAAAGGCGGTTTTGGTTGGAATATACGGGCCGGAAACTCCCCGGTGGCTCGCCAAAGAATATTTGGATGAATTGCAGCTTCTTACGGATACTGCCGGAGGAAAAAGTGTGGAACGGGTTTTGCAAAACCGGCCGCACCCGGACCCCACTACTTATATAGGAAAAGGAAAACTCAATCAATTAAAACAGATTATTGGCGATAAATCAGCTGACCTGCTGATTTTTGATGATGATCTTTCCGCAACACAAATGCGGAACATAGAAAAAACAACAAGCGTTAAAGTATTAGACCGAAGTGGATTAATACTTGATATTTTTGCATCCCGGGCCAAAACTTCTGCGGCTAAAACCCAGGTTGAACTGGCTCAGCTTCAGTATCTGTTGCCGCGTTTAACCCGGTTTTGGACACACTTGTCGCGCCAGAAAGGGGGTATAGGCACAAAAGGTCCCGGTGAAACCCAGATTGAAACAGACCGCAGACTAATTGGCAGGCGCATTGCCACATTAAAAGAAAAACTTGAAAAACTGGATCGTCAGCGTACAACTCAGCGAAAGGGACGCGAAGATACTACACGGGTAGCACTTGTAGGATATACTAATGCAGGAAAATCTACCCTGATGAACACCCTTACGGAAACAAATGTACTTGCGGAAGACAGGCTGTTTGCCACATTAGATTCTACAGTGAGGCGATTAACTCTTGAAAATCATGAAGTACTGTTATCGGATACCGTAGGTTTTATTCGAAAGCTTCCGCATAACCTGATTGAAAGCTTTAAATCAACGCTTGATGAGGTGCGTGAAGCCGATATATTACTTCATGTTGTAGATTCATCCAGCAACCTGGTGGACGATTATATTGATGTTGTTAAAAAAACATTAGAAGAGCTGGGCATTGAGAACAAAAAGCATATTCTTGTGTTTAACAAGATAGACAGGCTGGAACCAATGAAGCTTATTAACCTGAAAAAAGAACATCCCGGCGCATTGTTTGTGTCTGCTTTTCGCGGAATAGGCCTGGGAAAATTAAAAGAAAGGTTAAAAAATCTGATTGAAGAAGATTATGAAAGTTTTTCTTACAATGTACCTATGTCACAATATAAAGCGGTAGCATTTTTGCATGAAGTTGCTATAATTAATACAGAACAATATGAAGGAGATGAAGTAACAATAGAAGGCAGTATATCAAAATCAGATCAAAAACGGTTTGAAGCGATGCTGTCTGAACTTGAAACTGTGAATGAATAGGAGTTATCGTGTTAGCAAAAGAGCTTTTAAATATCGATTTTACACCTTTAAGCCCTTCAAGCCCCGTTTCGGCCGCCCTGGCAAAAATGGACGCGTGGCAGTCTTCCTCAATACCTGTTGTGGAACCGGCCACCCGGAAAAATGCCGGCCACATTTTATTTGAGGATATTGCTGAAGTAACAGATGAAGCTACTCCTGTCTCCGAAGTAGAGCTGAGAAAACCTGTTTATACATTCGAAAACCAGCATATTTTTGAAGTTGCCCGTCTGATGCTTCAACACGAAGTGAGGCTTTTATCTGTCGTGGATAATTCAGAAACATACCTTGGGATTATTGAAAAAAAGAAAGTTCTGGAAGCTCTCTCTAAAATGCTCAACATTGCCAATGAAGGCTCTGTAATTACCATTGAAATGTCTGAATCTGATTTTACTCTGGCTGAACTGGTACATCTGGTAGAAGTGGAGGGCGTAAAAATACTTGGTTTAACAGTTGAGCATGTTGCAAAAAATGAAAAATCTATGATCCAGATTTCTTTGAAACTGAATCAGCAGGATGCATCGGCTGTAACATCTTCACTGCGCCGGCACGGATATACCACAACCACAGAGAACAAACAGGATCTATTCCAGATGGATATCTCCTCCAGGGCAGATGAGTTAATGAGATATCTTGATGTATAAAATCTTTTCAACTTCTTACACTCTGGCCGGGAACAATATCTATTGAGTTGGTATATTTTACTGCGACACTTCAACTTCTTACATCCCGCGTTTTACATGAACAGATGCGTAATTTTTTCAGCATTACTACTTTTTCTTTTACCCGGTATTGCTGCCGCCCAGCAAAACCAGGAGTCTTACCAGGAAAATTTCCAGCAGGGGCTTGAATTATTTGAAAAAGGCCTTTACCCTGAAGCTGTTGAATATTTTGAACAGGCAAAAGAACAGGCCGGGGATTCCCGTACACTGGAAACAGCTGATTTTTTTTGGGCCAGGGCTTTAACACGAATTGATTCTTCCGGAACGCATCAGTACACAAACCGCTTTGTACAGGCTTATCCAAACAGCAACAGGTCTGCTGTACTGTTAAATGAAGCCGCTCACCAGCATATCGACCGGGAAGAATTTTCAGAGGCCATTTCTATTCTGGATCGTTCCCTCAACTATCCTCAGCCCGACCGCAGGAAAGCTGAAGTCTATTATACACTCGGAGAAGTATCAGTTCAGAATAATGACTATGAACTGGCACGAACTTATTTTTTAGAATTATCTGATAATTATCGTCGAAGTGAGTGGTCTCCAAAAGCCCTGTATGCAAGAGGAAGGTTGTACCTGGAGGAAGAAAAGTATACTGAGTCTGCCGAAGCCTTTGAACTGCTGCGTGAACGTCACCCGCTTCATGAGGTTACACGGCGGGTAGGTACAGCTCTTGGAGAATCCTATTATCAGCAGAGAAAGTTTAATGAAGCCATCCGGGCATTTAACGATGCCCTGCCATATCTGGATGGAGAGAACAGGTCGAAAGCCGTTTACCTGATTGCTGAGAGTTATAATGCCCTGAACCAGTATGAAGACGCCACACGGTTTTACCGGCAGTTTATTAACAGGGCTGAAGATAGCCATGAAGCACGCATTGCCCATTATGGCTTAGGATGGGTTTACCATAAACAGGAAATTTATCACTGGGCTGCCCGCTCTTTTGGTGAAGCGGCTTCAGGAGATGATGAACTGGCGCGAAAAGCACTATACTATAAAGCGGTAAATGAAAAACTCGCAAGCCGGTACGATCAGGCTATCCGCTCCTTCCGAGAGTTTGGAGATCGTTTTAGTGACGGTGCATTTTTAGAGCAGGCCTATTTTGAATGGGCTGTGGCTGCTTTTGAAATAGGTAACTATGGAGAAGCCATTGACGCGCTTTTACCACTTGCCCGCCGCGTTGAGGAACTGCAAAATCCCGGTGAAGTCTTAACTTTTTTAGGGGAGCTTTATTTTGCCAATGAAGAGTTTACCCGGGCACTGGAAGCTTTTGAAATAGCCGAAGAAATGACGGATCTGGACCCTGAGCTGAAACGTCAGGCCCGGTTTCAGAAAGCCTGGGTCCAATACAGTAATCAGGCTTATGGTTCGGCTCAGCACGAATTTGAACAGGTTTATCAAAATGCTCCCCAATCGGAACTGGGAAGGGAAGCTCTTTTCTGGAGCGCTGATGCCCATTACCAGGTCAGGAACTATGGACCTGCTTCATCGCAATACGATCGCTTCATCCGGGAAAATCCTGACCATGAACTGACCGGAGCCGCTAAATACGGCCTTGGCTGGTCTTACTTTATGATGGGAGATTTTGAAAACGCCACTTCTCCACTGATTGATTTCATGGAAAATTATGATCCGCCGTCCATTGCTCTCTACCCATACGATACAGACACGCGGCTGCGGATAGCGGATGCTTTTTATGCGCAGGGAGAATACAGGGATGCCCTGGAATACTACAGCCAGGCCATAGGTGCAGAACCCGGCGGGGATTATGCTATGTTCCAGGTGGCGAACAGCCATTACAGGCAAAACAATAATTTTGAAGCGGTAACCCAGTTCCGGCGATTACTGCGGATTTATCCATATAGTTCGTTGCGGGAACAGGCTCAGTATAATGTGGCATATATTTATCTTAATACAGGGAACTATGATCAGGCTGTGGATGAATTCTTAACGGTAATTGATCGCTTCCCGGGAACAGAATGGGCAGCAAGGGCACAGTATAATATTGGAGATGCTTATTATAATGCCGGAGAATATGATGATGCGATTGCAGCTTATCGCCAGGTATTGAATGACTATCCGCGAAGTGAGTATATTATAGAGGCTATCAACGGGATACAGTTTGCACAGCTTTCTGCCGGTGGTGAAGATACCAGCACGGATGTACTGGAAGAATTCCTCGGGGAAAATCCAACATCTGCCACAGCAGACAGGCTTCGTTTCAGGCAGGCAGAAAATCTTCTTCAGTCAGGGGATTATGATGGAGCTGTAGCCGAATTCAGGCAGTACCTGAGAATCACAAATAATCAGAACCTAGTTCCCGATGCCTATTACAATATGGCCGATGCTTACCAGCAAACAGAAAATAATGAAGGTGCCGCAGAGGCTTACGAAACTATTGTTAACGAATATCCGGATTCTGAAAGGGCTGCAGCCTCACTTGCTGAGCTGGGAAGAATCCGGTTTGAACAGGGCCGTTATGAGGAGTCAAAAAGACGATTTCAGGAACTGGGGGAGAAAGATTCAAGATATCTGGAAGAATCACTATTGGGAATTGGGAATGCGAATTTAGCCCTTGGAAATACAAATGAAGCCCGCCAGAATTTTGAAGAGGTTTTATCCGTAAATTCGGATAATAATTCTGCCAGAACAGGTCTCGGAAAAGTACTTTTAAATGACAGACGACCGGAAGAAGCCAGAAGATTTTTTAACCTTGCTGTACAAAACAGCACGACTGAAACCGGGGCTGAAGCACAATACCTGATAGGGGAATCATATTTACAGGATGGAAATAATGAATCCGCAAGGGACGCATTTTCACGTGTTCGGGTATTGTTTGAAGCATATGATACCTGGGTTGCAGAAGCACAATATAAAACCGCGGAGATTTATATCCGGGACGGACAACGAGGCGATGCTGTTTCACTTCTAAATTCGATTATAGAAACATATCCCGGAACATCCGGTGCGGAAAAAGCAGAAAGCTTACTACAAAGAAATCAATAATGATTCAGAAAATATATCCCGTAAATTCATTAACGGGTACTCTCATAACTCCTCCCGACAAATCCATTTCTCATCGTTCCGCCTTGTTTTCAGCTATTTCTTCAGAGAAAAGCATCGTTGAAAATTACTCTGATGCCGCTGATCCTCAAAGCACATTAAGCTGTTTAAAACAACTGGGGGTTCCGGTGATAAAGCAGGGAAGCCGGATCGAAATTGAAGGAGTAGGCCGGGATGGTTTTACCGTTCCCTCTTCACCCCTTGATTGCGGTAATTCAGGTACAACTATGAGACTTTTGGGGGGAATAGTTGCAGGTGCCGGAATTCCATGCGAACTTACAGGAGATCATTCTCTTTCGGCAAGAACCATGAAACGAATTATCACCCCGCTGAACAAAATGGGATGTGCCATTCAGGGGAAGGACGGGGAATTTGCTCCTCTGAAAATTTCACCACATAATGGTGTAAAGGGACTTCATTACCCGCTGCCAATAGCCAGTGCGCAGCTAAAATCTGCGGTATTGCTGGCGGGGCTTTTTGGGGAAAACCCCACTGAAGTAGTTGAACTTGTACCAAGCCGGGATCATACGGAGAGGTTACTGGATTTAAAAACAGAAGTAAACGGAGCGGGAAAAATAATCCGGAGCAGCCGGAATGATGTGATTCCTCCTCAAAACTACAGGATTCCCGGAGACTTTTCGGCTGCAGCTTTCTGGCTGGTTGCAGGTTCCATCCAGCCCGAAGCCCGCCTGGAACTTCCGCGGACAGGAATGAACCCCAGCCGGATCGCCGCTTTAGAAATACTAAATCAAATGGGAGCGGATATAACCCGGAAGAATGAAAAAATGGAGGGTAAAGAACCTGTAGCAGATCTTGTTATAACGCCTGCTGACCTGAAACCTGTAAACCCTGACCCCTCGCTGATTCCTAACTGTATTGACGAGCTTCCCATTTTAATGGTAGCAATGTGTTTCGCGGATGGAACATCAGAGATCAGCGGTGCCGGTGAACTGAGACATAAAGAAACAGACCGGCTTGCGGCAATGGAAGATATGCTGAACACTGCCGGTGCAGAGATAAAAATAAAAGAAGACGGTATCATTATTCACGGGAGAAAAGACTTTATACCAAAACCCGCACGTTATAAATCCTGCCATGATCACCGGATGGCAATGGCCGCGGCTGTACTTTCTACCCGGAGCTCAGGTGTGTGTGAAGTTACTGATGCGGAATGCACGGCTATATCTTACCCGGAATTCTGGACTCACCTTGAACAGGTAAGCAGTAAAACCTGAGTGGTTATGCACTGACCATACAGGCAGTCAGGCGAAGATAAGTCAATCTGGCAACGGTGTGCAATTCTGAGTTGATCTATGTCAATACGTCAGTGAAGGTGTCTGCAAATAAATATTGGCATTGAGGTTGCTTTCTTTAAGGGAAACAGGAAAAAAATATGAGCAACTTCAATCTTGATATAGAAAAACAACTTTCCAAGCTGGGGAAAGATATCCAGCAGTTAGTTGGAAGGGTTACGCCATTTCCATCTGAGGGAGGAGACTTTCAGCCTGAATGCGATATTATTGAAAATCCGGCCCAGTACAAAATTATTGTCGACCTGCCGGGATTAGATAAAAGCCAGGTTAAAATTTCTCTGAAAAACCATGTATTGACGGTAAGTGGAGACAGAGAGCTTCTCCTTGAGGAAGGTGAAGTGTTGAAAAGAAGTGAGAGAAAACAAGGTTCTTTTGTTCGTTCTTTTGCGTTGCCTGAACAGGTTGATACAACATCAATATCAGCAAAATTCAGGAATGGAGTGCTTCATATAGAACTTTCAAAATCGGGGCGGGACCAGGATGATGATTCCCAGGACATTCCGATTCAATAAACAGTTTAATAGCAAGAAATAAGTAAAAAAACATAAATATTATGGGTAAGATCATAGGTATAGATTTAGGAACAACGAACTCATGCGTTTCTGTAATGGAAGGGAGTGAGCCCGTTGTTATACAAAATTCTGAAGGCGGACGAACCACCCCATCGGTGGTTGCTTTCACAAAAGACGGAGAGCGCCTGGTGGGTGCACCTGCAAAGAGACAGGCTATCACTAATCCTGACAAAACCGTTTCCTCTATCAAACGATTTATGGGACGGATGTTTAAAGAGGTGAAAGAAGAGATAAGCCAGGTCTCATATCAAGTTGTAGAATCTGATGATGATGGAACGGCAAGAGTAAAAATTGAAGACAGAATGTATGCTCCCCAGGAAATTTCTGCAATGGTTCTGCAAAAAATGAAGCAGACCGCTGAAGAATATTTGGGTGAGAAAGTAACAGAAGCTGTAATTACTGTCCCTGCCTATTTTAACGATGCTCAGCGGAAAGCGACCCAGGAAGCCGGAAAAATTGCCGGGCTGGATGTAAAACGAATTATTAATGAACCTACAGCCGCATCTCTGGCCTATGGATTAGATAAAAAAGAAAAGGAACAAACTATCATTGTGTACGATCTTGGTGGTGGTACATTTGATGTTTCTGTTCTGGATCTTGGCGACGGTGTATTTGAAGTAAAATCAACAAGCGGTGATACTCACCTGGGTGGTGATGATTTTGATCAGCGCCTGATTAACTTCCTCGCCGAGGAGTTTAAAAAAGATCAGGGTATTGACCTCAAAGAAGACCCGATGGCCATGCAGAGGCTGAAAGATGCGGCAGAAAAAGCTAAAATTGAACTTTCCAGTTCACAAAAAACAAATGTGAACCTGCCGTTCATTACAGCAACTGATTCCGGACCAAAGCACTTGAATATCGATATCACCCGTGCCAAATTTGAACAGCTTGTGGATGATCTTGTTAAAAGAACTATCACACCCTGTGAAAAAGCCCTGAAAGATGCCGGTATTTCCAAATCTGAAATTGATCAGGTGATTTTGGTTGGTGGTTCAACACGAATTCCGAAAATTCAGGAAGTGGTTAAGGAATTCTTTGGAAAAGATCCAAGCAAGGGTGTGAATCCGGATGAAGTGGTTGCAGTTGGCGCCGCTATACAGGGTGGTGTAATGACAGGTGATGTGGACGATGTGGTACTGCTGGACGTTACCCCGCTTACGCTGGGCATTGAAACCCTCGGTGGTGTAATGACAAAACTGATAGAAGCAAATACAACCATCCCTACCCAGAAAGTTGAAACATTCTCCACTGCTGCCGATAACCAGAGCAGTGTTGAAATTCATATTCTGCAGGGTGAACGGGCCAAAGCACAGGATAACCGGACTCTCGGCCGTTTCCACCTTGATGGAATACCGCCGGCACCGCGTGGTGTCCCTCAGGTTGAAGTTAAATTCGACATTGATGCCAATGGTGTGCTCAGTGTAAGTGCCAAAGATAAAGGCACCGGAAAAGAGCAGAGCATTCGCATTGAATCTTCTTCCGGTCTTTCCGAAGAGGAAATCAACAAAATGAAAAATTCCGCTAAAGAGCATGCTGACGAAGACAAGAAAATACGTGAGCAGATTGAAACGCTCAATAAAGCCGATTCATTGATCTTTTCTACACGGAAACAACTCGATGAACATAAAGAGAAAATTTCCGAAGGCAACCGTACTAAAATTGAAGAAGCACTGAAGAAGCTCGAAGAACTCCATAAAGAAGAAAAAGTGGATGAAATCGAAGCAGCTATTGATGAGCTGAACCAGGTTTGGGCAGCAGCTTCTCAGGAAATCTATCAGGCAGCTGAAGCGGAACAACAGGCAGGAGCTGAAGGTGCCGGTGCAACAGGGAATGGTGCCGAAGAAAGTTCCTCTGAAAGCGACGACGCTGTAGATGCTGATTTTGAAGTTGTTGATGACGATGACGATGAGAAGAAATAATGCATCTTTTAAAAAAGTAAAATAAAATGTTAAAAAGCTCTTTATCGTCAGGATAAAGAGCTTTTTTTTTGGCAATGATGCAGGCATATTATCCTTATATTGTGCCTGAATAACAGAACGGCTTATTGTGAGCATCGAAACTATCAAAACAGATTTTTTAATAGCCGGCAGTGGTATTGCCGGGCTGAATGCGGCATATCACGCAAGCAGGTTTGGCTCCGTTGTGCTGATTACCAAGGAAACTCTTGAAACCAGCAGCAGTTACCAGGCACAGGGCGGGGTAGCTGCCGTTCTGAAAGCTCCCGATTCCTTTCGCAATCATATACATGATACTCTCGAGGCCGGGCGCAACTATTGCAATCCTGAAGCCGTTGATTTGCTGGTTAAAGAAGGTGCCCGTCAGGTGCAAAACCTGATTGACCTGGGGATGGATTTCGATAAAACCGACAGCAAATTTGAGCTTGGGCTGGAAGGCGGACATTCGAAAAGAAGAATACTTCACGCGAACGGAGCAGAAACAGGCAAAGCCCTGGTAAGTTTTTTAAACGGCCTGATACGGGAAAATCCAGCAATAAAAGTTATCGAGCATGCTTTTTTATATAATCTTGCGGTGGATGAAAGTGCAAATATATGCCAGGGAGCTGATGTCTTTCTTTACCGGGAAAACAACCGTATAAAAATTGAAAGTAATACCACAATATTGGCTACAGGCGGATATTCGGGTCTGTATAGCCGGACTACCAATCCTCATACTTCTACCGGAGACGGGTTGTGGCTTGCCTATCAACAAGGAGCCATTCTGAAAGACCTGGAATTCATACAGTTTCATCCCACTGCACTTTTTTCAGAAACAGGGAGTGCATTTTTGATCAGTGAAGCTTTACGCGGTGAAGGTGCAAGATTATATAATTCACGGGGCGAACGATTTATGCTGGCTTACCCACAAAAAGAACTCGCTCCGCGTGATGTGGTGGCGAAAGAAATTTTCAGGCAAATACAGAACTCAAAACTAAATTATGTTTACCTGGATGTGCGGCATCTGAATGTGTCATTTCTCAGGCAAAAATATCCAGCTCTGATCGCAGAAATTGAAGACTGCGGCTTAGATATTGAAAAAGATGGAATACCTGTAGCCCCTGCCGCCCATTACTGCATTGGCGGACTTGAAACGAACTTGAATGGCCAGACAGCTGTTCATGGGCTGTACGCCTGTGGAGAAGTGGCTGCTGTCGGCGTTCACGGAGCGAATCGGCTGGCCAGTAATTCTTTGCTGGAATGTCTCGTATTCAGCTATAAAGCTGTGGAACACGCCGGCCGGAAGAGCGCCGGCCAACATAGCCGTATTCCGTCCAAACACCTAAAGGTTGAGAAAAAGAATCAGTTACTGTTTGAACAGCTAAAGAGCAAAACAGCTGACATACTGAATACTTTTGCAGGAATCGAACGGGAAGCTTCCGGATTGAAAAAAGCCCGCAGACAGATCAACGGTTTAAAAAAATCTGTGAAAAAGCCTGGGGAGAATGAATATTATACAATTCGCATGAATGGAATGCTGAAAATAGCAGAACATATTATATTATCGGCTTTAAAACGGCAGGAAAGCCGGGGTGTACATTCCCGCATTGATTTTCCCCAACCGGATAAAGATAAGAGTAAACCTTTCCGTTTTGCACAACATCCTTCAGGAAATGTAAAGAAAAACGCAGGGTGAGCAAGTGACGGGTAAGAACTTTAATCTTGATAGTGAACAGATAACAGGAATTATAAACTGTGCATTAAATGAAGACACCGGAACCGGAGATATCACGACCAATGCGGTGATTGATAATCATGCAAAAACCAAAGCAGTATGGGTTTCGAAGCAGAAAGGAGTGATTTCCGGGCTGACGGTTGCCGAAAAGGTATTCCGGCGGTTAGACCGGAACATACAGTGGATCCCTGCATTTAAAGACGGGGATGCTGTTGATAAAGGAGATGTCCTGGTTAATTTTGAAGGGCTCTGCCGTGCGGTGCTTACGGCAGAGCGGGTAGCTTTGAATTTTGCCCAGAGAATGGCGGGAATAGCAACACAGACCCGTAAGATGGTGAAGGAACTGGAAGGTTTCTCAACGCAAATTCTGGACACTCGTAAGACGGCTCCCGGACTCCGGATGCTGGATAAATATGCCGTAGCTTCGGGTGGTGGAATAAATCACCGGATGGGGCTCTATGATCTGGCTATGATCAAAGATAATCACATTGTTGCTGCCGGAAGTATTTCCAAAGCAGTTGAACGGGTAAAGGACTTGAATCCTGATGTGAAAATTGAAGTGGAAACGACCAGCATGCAGCAGATTGATGAAGCTCTTCAGGCCGGCGCGGATATTATTATGCTGGATAATATGAGCATAACTTTGATGAAACAGGCGGTTCAGCGTATCGGTGGCCGGGCCGGAACGGAAGCCTCCGGAAATATTACTATTAACAATATCCGGAAAGCAGCTGAAACCGGTGTGGATTTTATATCAGTGGGAGCATTAACTCATTCCGTTGAAGCATTTGACATCAGTCAGCAAATTGAAGACATTTTTTAAACTGTTACAAACCAATAAGTATGAAAAATTCAGCCTTAATTGAAGAAATAAACAAGCTTCGAAAAGAAAAAGATGCCGTAATATTAGCTCACAATTACCAGATTCCTGAAATTCAGGACCTGGCGGATTATGTGGGAGATTCTCTCGGACTGTCTCACCAGGCGGCAAAAGCAGATGCCGGCATTATTGTATTTTGCGGGGTTCATTTTATGGCGGAAACAGCGTCTATTATTTCGCCTGATAAAAAAGTATTAATACCGGATACAGATGCCGGCTGTTCTCTGGCAGACAGTATAACCGCTGATCAACTCAGAAAATGGAAAACTGAACACCCCGGGGCGGTTGTGGTTTCTTATGTAAATACCACGGCCGAAGTAAAAGCCGAAAGTGATTACTGCTGTACTTCTTCAAATGCTGTTGGTATTGTAGAGTCTATTCCCGAAGACAAGGAAATTCTATTCCTGCCCGATAAATTTTTGGGATCATACGTCGAAATGATAACCGGACGTGATCTGAATATCTGGGACGGCGCCTGCCATGTTCACGAAAAAATCGGTGAAGTGAATCTTTCCGAAAAACAGAAAGAGTACCCTGGCGCTGAAATGTTAATTCATCCGGAATGCGGCTGTTCAACATCCTGCATGACGAAATCAGCCTTTTATTTCGATTGTAAAGATGGCCGCCTTTATTCAACAGACGGAATGCTGAAAAGGGCAAAAGAGTCGGATTCAGAGGAATTTGTGGTGGCTACCGAAACAGGAATTTTACACCGAATGGAAAAAGAAAATCCGGGAAAAAAATTCTATGCTGCAAATGAAGAATCGGTCTGTGATTATATGAAGATGATTACTCTTGATAATTTAAGAGATGCCCTGAAGTACGAACAGTTCGAAGTAAAAGTACCAGAAACCCTGTCACAAAAAGCAATTATTCCGATTGAACGAATGTTGAGTGTCTCCTGAGCCGGAACGGGTTCAGAATCTGCAATTCGATATACAATGCACTGTGAACGCCGTGAAAAAACGCTGTGATCGCTGTGGTTATGAATGTGCGCTGAGACCTAATTCCTGACTTTGACACCGGGACAACCAAATTGGCAATTACAAATTAAGAATGCTCTTTTCTGAATAGTTGTCTGGCAGGTCAGCACCGGTTTTTTCTGTTATTTTTTATCGGGTTTTAACTCTTCTTGCTGCTCTCTTTTTCCTCAAGCAGGTTAAGATACATTTTTAGCAAAGCTATCTTTTCATCAGGAGCTAACGTAAGGTTGTCTATTTTATAAATAATATTCTGAGTCTGATACTCTATTTTCTGCTCACTAATGTGATCGGGGTTCTTTTCTACAGCATCTCTTTTTATTGGCAAATCACCATGTATGATAAAATTTGCATTCAGATCATGGCATTTTGTAAATATAAGATTATAGTCAATCGTGTTCCTTCTTCTCCAGGTGGATATTGTAGATGGATCTTTACCCAGAAATTTGGCTAATTCAGCATCATATTTCATGCTATATGCTTCTTTTAAGCGATCCAAAATAAAATTTGCAAATTGACTATTATTTGTTGTCATATTGACATTTTATATATAAATTCAATTGAGACTTCAATTAAAACTATACATAAAAAAATAAAGAGTTTTAAGTATAGCTGGTAAAATGAGGGAAAAAAGGTTCATGACAGACCAGGAAAAGTATCTTCGCGACCTGATGCATGAACACCGGGTTACCCAGGTGGAAATTGCAGAGCATGAAGATATCTCGGAACAAGCTGTAAATCAGCAATTGTTACGGCTTACTCCTTCAAAACTAAAGCACTTTAGAAAAATCATTCTCGGGTTATCAAAAAAAAATTGAACCTGACTCAATTATAGATTTTCTGGTACATCATATTTAGTTGACGGATAATTTTGCCTCAGTATATCCTGCATAACCAAAAAATAAAGGTACGGGTTATGAACTTAAACGGGTACAGTGAATTCATTTACACAGTTGTCTTAAATCTCCCCGGGTTGGGGGAGAAAAACCCTATCATGAAAAAAGAGACTGGCACATGGAAAAGAAAATTTTAATAGCGGAAGATAATTACGTTTTGGCACTGGTTTTTGAAAAAATGGCGCAGAAAATGAATTTTAAGGTGACATCTGTTTCCAGGTCTGGTGAAGAAGCATTAGAGGACATAATATCCGGAAAACCGGATATTATTTTAATGGATATCCTTTTAACAGGTGGTATGAACGGAATAGATGTGATAGAAAAAGTTCGGAAAAAGTCTTCTGTCCCTGTTGTATTTATTACAGGTCAGTCGAATAAAGCTGTTTATAAACGTATTAAATCAATTCCAAACTCTTCCCTGGTTATAAAACCAATTTCATTTGAGGATCTTGAAAAAGAGTTACTCATGCATTTATATGATTGAAATTCCGAAGCTGCACAATATGCTTTTAAAGCCCGTGGTTTTTATCTTTCCGTTATGAAAATCTTAGGAATTGAATCTTCATGTGACGAAACGGCAGCGGCTGTTTATTGGGATGGAAAAATATTATCAAATGTTATTGCCGCTCAGGCTATTCATGAACAATTCGGGGGCGTAGTGCCGGAACTTGCTTCACGGGCTCATCATAAAACCATCTGGAAAACCGTAGAGCAGGCACTAGAAGAAGCATCTGCAGGAATGGAGCAGATAGATGCTGTTGCTGTTGCAAACGGGCCCGGTTTGATGGGATCGCTACTGGTAGGATTGAGTTTTGCAAAGGGGCTGTCTGTATCGTATCAAAAACCTCTGGTTGGTGTTAATCATATTGATGCCCACATGTATGCCAATTTTATTGAACATTCAGAAATATATCCGTTCCTGGCATTGATTGTTTCGGGTGGCCACACACGCCTGGTTTATGTACAGGAACGGTTTCGGCATGAGGTTTTAGGGCAAACCAGAGATGATGCGGCGGGTGAAGCATTTGATAAAATCGGAAAACTGCTGAACCTGCCCTATCCGGCCGGGCCTGTGCTTGATAAACTATCCCAAAAAGGTGATCCGGATTTTTACCAGTTTCCAAGATCTATGATAAATAAAGGTCTTGATTTTAGTTTTTCAGGATTAAAAACCAGTGTTCTCTACTATATCCGTGAAAAAGGAGAAGAGTATATCCGGGAGAATCTGAGTGATATTTGTGCAAGCGTATCAGCAGCTATAACAGATGTACTTATTGCAAAAGTTAAACGGGCTGCCAAACAAAAACGGGCCCGGAATGTGTTGATAGCCGGCGGGGTATCTGCAAATTCAATGCTTCGTTTGAAAATGAATAACCTTGCAGCCGCCCAATCCTATAACCTGATGATACCTTCTACGCAATATTGCACGGACAATGCCGCAATGATAGCCATAACAGGAGCTTTGAAAGCTGAATCCGGAAGATTTGATGATTTGGGATTAAAACCATTTGCCAGGATGGATTGAGAAGTCTCATCGGATGAGTTCTGTGAAACTCAGTGGAATTTGAAAAGTGGAGAGGTGCTTCGGAAAACTCATCCGATGAAGTAAAGCCTGAAATAAAACCGCGAATTCATCGGATGAGTTCTGCGAAACTCAGTGGAATTCGAAAAGTGGAGAGGTGCTTCGGAAAACTCATCCGATGAGGTTTTACCTGAACTTTTTGGATTCCCGGACAGCCAGTTCATCCACACGATTGTTGAGCCTGTTATTGGAATGGCCTTTTACCTTGATCCATTCCACACGGTGCCTTGCCATTTCTTGAACGATCTCTTCCCAAAGCTCTTTATTTTCCACAGGTTTCTTATCGGCTTTTCGCCAGTTTTTATGCTGCCAGTTACGAATCCACCCTTTTGTAAATGCGTTAATTATCAGAGCGCTGTCGCTGTGAATTTTTACACGACAGGGTTTATTCAGTGAACGTAACCCTTCAATCACGGCCTTCATTTCCATCCGGTTGTTCGTGGTGTGAGGCTCACCGCCGCTTATTTCCTTTTCTTTTCCATTCCAGATGAGCAGTGCCCCCCAACCACCGGGCCCCGGGTTGCCGCTGCAGGCCCCATCCGTGTAAAGTTTAACTTCAGGTAGTTTTTCAGGCATATCTCCTGGTAATTAATTTTAGCGATTCTTTCATTTCGGCGGCTTTGGCATGAACTTTTTCAATCCAGTTTTCTTCATGATCTCCCGCGTAAATAACCGCCCGGGAGGAATTGATCACCGGAATACCTTCATGATGTTTCAGTGCTTCTTTAAGCATGGATGGTGAACCTCCCTGTGCGCCGATGCCCGGAATCAGTAAATGGGAAGCAGGGTGGGCATTCAGCACCGGTTGGATGCTCTCGGTTTGTGTTGCCCCAACCACCATGCCAAGATGAGTGTTAACCAATTCCTGTTTTTTAGAAAGTTCTTCAGCAATATATTCACCTAGTGACATCCGACCCTGGAATCTTCGCTGAAGAAAATCTGCGGCTCCCCCGTTTGAGGTCATTGTCAGAACAAAAAGTGCTTTTTCATCATCATGAACGAAGGGCTCTAAAGTATCCATACCCATAAGCGGGTTCAGGGTGATTGCGTCGATCTGCAGGCGTTCGAAAAAAGCTTCTCTGTATTTCCTGGCAGTGTTCCCGATATCACCGCGTTTGGCATCGGCTATAACAATCTTCTCTGAAGGAATAAGTTTTGTGATCTCTTCGAATACTCTCCAGCCTTCATGGCCCAGAGCCTCGAAAAAAGCCATGTTAGGTTTAAAAGCACAAACTTCAGAACCGGTTGTTTCGATGATTTTTTTACAGAATTCATAAATCATTTCCGGTTCATCGGGAAATTTTTCCCGTAAGGGACGGGGTATCCGTTCAGGGTCCGGGTCGAGGCCAACACAAAGTACAGAGTTCGCAGAGGAAACAGCCTGCCGCAGTTTTTGAGTGAAATCCATAAGGAATTTTTATTGTAATGCGTTGTAAGATAAAAATTAAAAGGCTAAAATAAGGACACGATTTCCCGGAATTTTTCACGATTAAATAAGCAGTATGAGCTGGTTTAAAGAGTGGTTCAGCAGTCCGTTGTATGAAAAATTATACGCAAGCAGAAATATAGATGAAGCTGAATTACTTGTGAATCTTATTGAAACAGAAATTCCTAAGTTAACCTATCAGGATATTCTGGACCTTGGCTGCGGCCGCGGCCGTCATTCCATTTCTCTTGCCGAGAAAGGTTATAAAGTAACGGGTATAGATCTCTCCGAAGAAGCAATCCGGACAGCCAGAAAAAATGCAGTGGAAAGAGGTTTCCCGGAGATCGACTTCAGGGTCAGGGATATGCGAAACCCGCTGCCCCGGAAGTTTGACGCCGTAGTTAATTTGTTTACCACATTCGGCTATTTCCTTGAGGATGAAGAGAACCGCAGAGTGTTAACCGGAGTGGCTTCCATGCTGCCGGGTGGCGGTATATTTGTGATTGACTACCTGAATGATCAGGTAGCCCGGAAGGAACTGGTTCCTGAAGAAGCAGGAGACTATGAGAAATTACATTACCATATCCGCAGAAAAATCAAAAACGGGATGATATTCAAACAGATTACCTTTAATGGTGATGAGTTAAAGGGGAGTGTTCAGTACGAAGAAAGAGTGAAGCTCTACAATTACAAATGGTTCGAACAGGAATTAACTCAAAGAGGATTTAATATCAAAAAATGCTACGGGGATTATACCGGCAGCAAATTCGATGAGAAAACCAGTCGCCGGTTGTTGCTAATCGCTGAAAAACAGGTTTAGAGAACAGTTTCCTTAAATACTTCTTCTGCCCCATGAGGCGGCCTGTCGAGGGTCCAGGTTTCGAAATAGAATTTTTGCTCCGAACGTATTCTTTTCCCGTTTATACTGAAATACCTGAAGCTGTCTGATACCAGGTTCCGGAAAGTGTTAAACAACCGGGGATAGATATTCTTTCTTGAAAACAGGTGAAGATCGTAACCGTGGTGAGCATTTTCTTTATATAATACCAGATCATCCGTTTGAAGAATTTCGGCCAGGTATTCTTTTTTATGACCCGCGTTGCTGTCTGAAGTTATTCTAAGCCGGTTAAAATCCCAGGATACATTCTCATTCACTGACAAAATTAAAGCCTCTCCGATTTTTGCATTATTCAGAGCCTCTTTAAATGAAATAATACCATTCTCTGAAATAATGTGATAGCCGTTCAGGGAATCATTCAGCGCCTTCATCACAGAAGGAAAAGATTGAAGCTGATTCAAACCAAATGAAGGCTCCGGCAGACGGGTGCCTGTGAAGTAGAATTTTGAATAAGTTGGATCGGGTTTTAAAAAAGCTTCCAGGCTTTGATTGGTTTCCTGTATTGAACGATCTGTTTGACGTTCCCGGAGCTGGTCAAGCCGAAGGTCGTGTTCAAATATTAGTTTAAAAATATCCATTGATTGAGGAGTATTGAGTATCGGGTAGTGAGTATTGAGAAACTTTGGCCAAGGCGTTCCCGTCTGGGGATCCTTGAAGCGTTCGGTTCAATTGTAAAGAATTTTTTTCCTAAAGCTTCAACATGGTCATGATGAATGGAAGAAGCCGTTATATCAACAAAAAAGCCCCGGTAATCACTCACCGGGGCTTTAAAATTACAAATAAATATTGATCAGATCATTGTTGCAATCACCAAAGCAACCACAGACATCAGCTTAATGAGAATATTCAGTGAAGGACCGGAGGTATCTTTAAATGGATCTCCCACAGTATCACCTACAACAGCGGCCTTGTGTGGTTCAGAACCTTTGCCATATTCTACTCCGTCAATCTCCACTCCTTCTTCAATCATTTTCTTGGCATTATCCCATGCTCCGCCTGAATTAGATTGAAAGAGTGCCAGCAGCACGCCTGAGGCAGTTACCCCGGCCAGCAGTCCGCCCAGCATAAGGGGGCCGCCAAGGAAGCCAAACAGTACGGGAACAATCACAGCCAGAAGGCCGGGTGCGACCATTTCACGTATAGATGCTTCAGTTGAAATAGCAACGCATTTCTCAAATTCGGCTTTTCCGTCGGCTGCATCAAAAAGTGCCCGGTCTGCGTCATTCCATGATTCCAGTTTTTTGCCTTCATTGCGGCGCATGGCATCCAGAGCTTTTGTAAGCTCCGGTATTTCGCGGAACTGGCGGCGAACCTCTTCAATCATACTCATTGCCGCACGGCCAACAGCCTGCATGGAGAGTGCTGAAAACAGGTAGGGAAGCATTGCCCCTATAAAGAGAGAAGCCATAACGCTTGGTGCGGTTACATCAATGGCTGTAATGATACTCTCGGGATTTGCTGCATTGTATGCCGTAATGAAGGCGGCAAAAAGAGCCAGTGCCGTTAACGCGGCAGAACCAATGGCAAACCCTTTTCCGATAGCAGCTGTGGTATTTCCTACAGCATCCAGCTTGTCGGTTCGTTCCCGTACTTCCGGGGGCAGTTCAGACATTTCTGCAATACCGCCGGCGTTATCAGATATAGGGCCGTACGCATCAACAGCCAGTTGAATACCGGTATTAGACAGCATACCCACAGCAGCGATTGCAATTCCGTAAAGGCCCGCAAAATGATATGCACCCATAATAGCCACGGCTATGATAATAATAGGAATCGCTGTGGAGATCATGCCTACACCCACTCCTGCAATAATATTGGTTGCCGATCCTGTAACAGATTGTTTTACGATAGACCATACAGGTTTTGTGCCTGTTCCGGTATAGTATTCTGTAATCAGACCAATGAGAAGTCCTGCAGCCAATCCGAAAATCGTTGCCCAGAAAACACCCATGGCAGTGAATGTAGTTTCATTGTAGGTCCATTCGGCAGGAAGCATCCAGTTAATAATCAGGTAAGAGGCAATAAGCATAATCACAGCGGAACCGAATTCGCCGAGATTCAGTGCTTTTTGCGGACTTCCGCCCTCTTTCACATTTACAAAAAAGGTACCGGTGATGGATGTTAAAATACCTACTGCGGCAAGTACCAGCGGTAAAAGTACTGCATTTAACCCGCCAAACTCATTTTCTGTGCCAAATCCGTTCAACCCCATAAAAGCGGCACCCAGAACCATTGTACCTATAATAGAACCCACATATGATTCAAAAAGATCGGCTCCCATACCTGCAACATCCCCTACATTGTCTCCTACATTATCTGCAATGGTGGCAGGATTAAGGGGGTGATCTTCAGGAATTCCTGCTTCTACTTTTCCAACAAGATCGGCGCCGACATCAGCTGCTTTTGTATAAATTCCACCACCCACACGCGCAAACAGTGCAATGGATGAAGCTCCGAAAGAGAAACTGGTAATGACCGTTAATACCTGTGCAATGTTATCAAACTGATTGTAGTAGAGAATAAAAAGAAGGCCAAGGCCCAGTACACCGAGTCCTACAACACCAAGCCCCATTACGGAACCGCCGGTAAAGGCAACTTTCAATCCCTGAGCGAGACTGGTTCTTGCCGCATGTGTAGTTCGCACGTTTGCTTTTGTAGCAACTTTCATTCCTATATATCCGGCCAGTCCCGAGCAGAGAGCACCAACAATAAAAGAAAGTGCCACCAGGGGAGAGGATTGTTCAGGATTTAAGCTGCCCTGGATGCCGAGAAGAACAGCAACAATAACAACAAAAATGCTCAGAACCCGGTATTCAGCTTTAAGAAAAGCCATTGCACCACGCGAAATATTTTCACTGATGCGAACCATTTTTTCAGTTCCGGCATCTTGCTTAGTTACCCACTGAGTTCTCAGGTAGGTAAACAGAAGAGCCACAAGGCCCGCTACCGGTATTAGGTAGAGTATAGTATTAACCATGATTTTGTTTTGGTTTATTGGTTAGCAATAGTTACCAGTTAATTAAATTCGTTCATAGCCAGGTTTATGCCACCCCGAAGAAATGTTACAATGGCATCCGAAGCAGTTTCAAGTACATGCTTAATTTCTTCACGCTGTTCCTGTGTAAAGGGAGAAAGCACATAATCTGCCTGTCTTCCTTTTTTAAAATCGTTTCCAACCCCAATTCGAAGTCTTGGAAACTGATCGGTGTTAAGTTTTTCAATAATATCAGCGATGCCGTTATGTCCCCCGGCACTTCCTGATGGGCGAAGTCTTATTTTTCCAACATCAAGATTGATGTCATCATAGCAGACCAGACAATTATCGATGGGTTCTCCGGTTTCTGCAAGAGCCTTGGTAATGGCTTTGCCGCTCCTGTTCATAAAGGTGGTTGGTTTAATCAGGGTCACTTTTTGCCCTTTAAAACTACCTGCTCCGATTTGATAAAGCCCGTTTCCAGGCTCCATGGAAATTGAAAGTAAACCTGCAAGCCTGTCTATCAGCTCAAACCCGATGTTATGGCGGGTCCCTTTGTATTCAACTCCGGGATTCCCTAAACCCACGATTAATGCCATAACTCAGAAAATGATTTACTCTTTGCTTTCTTCTGTATCCTCAGAAGTTTCTTCGCCACCTTCTGGTTCTTCACCTTCTACAGCTTCGCCTTCTTCACCCTCTACTTCAAGTACCTCTTCTTCAGGTTCAATTTCAGTTGTAAAGAGAGCTTCAGATTTCGGTGGAGCAACGGTTACGATGGTTCTTTTCGGATCATCGAGCGGATCAATTCCTTCCATATCGAGTTCACTTACATGAAGTGAGTCGCCAATATCAAGGTCTGTGACATCAATCTCGAAAACAGCCGGAATGCGCTCGGGCATTACTTTTATCCGCACAATCCGAAGAGGCTGAAATACCCGGCCGCCGCCGTCTCTGACTCCTTTTGCGGTACCGGTAACGCGAATCGGAATCTTGAGGGTGACGGGTGTTTTTTCATCCAGAACATAAAAATCTGCATGAAGAGCCCGGTCAGTTACGGGATCGAATTCAACATTTTTCAGGAGAGTTTTATAGGTTTCTCCGTCTATAGTTAATTCCTGCAGTTTGGTCTGGCTGATGGATAGAATTTTTTCAAGATCCGTTTCACTAATTGAGAAATGGATATTGTCTTTTACTTTGGGTCCGTAAAGAACAGAGGGGATACGTAGTTCATCACGCAGAGCATCAGATGATTTTCTGCCTAATTCCCTTTTTTCACCTTCCAGTTTATATAGTTCTGGTTGTGTCATTGTTTTTATTATTGTTGATTAATCATCAAAAAGTGCGCTAATCGTATCATTTGTATGAATACGTTGTATGGCTTCGGCAAAAATACCAGCCACACTCAAAACTTTAATTTTATGAGACGGTTTCCGCAGGGGAACCGTATCTGTTACTAACAATTCGTCAATGGGTGAGTCTTCAATACGCTGATATGCAGGTCCCGATAAAATAGGATGTGTGCATGTGGTGATAATGTTTAAAGCACCACGTTCTTTTAAAGCTACAGCCGCATTGGTAATGGTACCGGCGGTATCTATCAGGTCATCTACAATCAGTATATTTTTATTTTCAACTTCACCGATAATATTCATCACCTCGGCAACATTCTGCTTCGGGCGCCGCTTGTCAATAAATGCAAGGCTCGCTCCTAATTTTTTGGAGTAAGAACGCGCCATTTTCAGACTTCCCACATCCGGGGCTACAACCACCATGTTGTCGATCGGATTTTTGGTAAAATGTTCAATAAATATTCTGCTTGCATAAAGATGATCCAGCGGGATATCAAAAAATCCCTGGATTTGCGATGCATGAAGATCCATTGTTAATATCCTGTCTGCACCGGCTTTAACCAGAATGTTTGCCATCAATTTTGATGCTATAGAAACCCGCGGCTGGTCTTTCCGGTCTTGCCTGGCGTACCCGAAGTAAGGAATTACCGCAGTCACACGTTTAACCGAAGCCCGTTTTGCCGCATCCAGAAGAAGTAACATTTCAATTATGTTATCTCCCGGTGGCGGTGTGGATTGTATAACAAAAATATCTTCACCCCGGATGCTTTGCTCATATTTTGCATAAAGTTCTCCGTCGGAAAATGACTTAATCGTAACTTCTCCGAGTTGAGTGCCATAATTTTCGGCAATAGCACGGGAAAGTGCTAAGTTGCTTCTCCCTGCAAATATGGCTAAAGGCGTATCCAATGAACTAAAGTCAAGGGTTTTATAAAAGAAAAAGGAGTACCACTCTGGCATCCTTTTTTAGTTGAGTTGCCCGGGGAGGATTCGAACCCCCACTGCCTGGACCAAAACCAGGTGTCCTGCCATTAGACGACCGGGCAATTCATCGAATTGACAGACACCAAAGATAGAGAGTCAGATCAAATCAATCAAGAACGAATTGCACTTTTAAATACCTCACATCTCTGGCATTGATAGGTCAGGCAATAACGTTTATACTGGTGAGCCAGCCCAAGCTTTCTGGCAGATGATTTGATAGAAAAACCTGCTTTTTGAAAAGGAGCCTGCACCTCTGCAGGCACCTGTTGCGGCGGTTTTTGCCAGGTTGAATAAGCATCCTGCATAAGCTTTTTCGACTGAAAAAGATCTCCTAACAGATAGATGGCCGGTAAGAAAACCGTATTCCGCAGAATACTTAAACGGGTAGAGCCGGGAACCAGCGATTGCGGTATCCGGGATAGGATATCATTCCAGGTGCCTGTTCCGCTATGTAAAAAACTCCGGAAGGGCTGATGAAGTATGGCATGATGAAACGCTGCCGCCTGCGGAATACGCGTTACCGGCATGCTTGCCGGCCGCATCCCATTCTCTACCCATTGTATAGATGTTCCCGGGGCAGAAAACGCCTCTCTTTTTACGCCGGAAAGAAAATCATCGAAATCTGAAAATTTTACAGGAGTTGCAATGATCCGTCGGGCAAGTTCTTTCATTTGGTTTCGGTTTACAGGTATACCCAAAGCATCATACAGGGATACCGTCAGTACCTGTCTCCAGGCTTCTGATGGAGGAGCATGAGAATTATACTCATTAAGCAATTCATTTACTTTAAAGTTAAAGTATTCTTTATGAGCAATATCAACCTGTTTTTCAAAGGCCTTCTGATTGATAAATGGAACCTGCTTTCCGCAGGGCAGGATACTTTTGTTACGCACCGATAAAAGCTGGTGTAAATCCTTGCGTATATATGGCTGAAGGCAAAGTGTAAAAGGTGCAGTACCATCTTTTCTCAGAACAGCCTTCCGGCTGTTATCTTCATAAACCGCATGCAGAATTACGTTATTAAAATTCCGGTCTTCTTCATGATGATGTGCATTCCAGCCGGATGTTGTTTTATGTATTTCCACGCTTCCATGCCAGGTCAGCCCGTCTATCACAAGATGTGCCTGAAGAAAATCGGGCCCTGCTCCATGATTTTGTACCCCCGGATCAATAATTTCAATGCTTTTCCCACAGGTTGTTTTCAGCCCCCGGCAAGTAAATTCAAATTGTTCCCAAATCCATTGAAATAGCGACTCCCGGTATGTTTTGATGTTCTCAGGCATCCATCAAATCTTCTTCATCCAGGCAGAAAGACTCCGTCGCTGAGTAAAGGTCGGGTAGCGGGCTGCCCAGGCTATTCTTTATTCTCTCTATTCTTTCTGATAGTTTTTGCAGACTCTTTTCACTTTTACCGATGGCAAGTATTCCCTGAGTATCGAGCCAGTTCCGGGTTGAATCAATTTTTTCTTTAACCGACTGAAGCTGATCTGTTCTGGTGTTTAATAAAAAGCCAGCAAGTATGCCTCCCGCAAAACTGCTTCCGGCAATGAGTGTCTGTTTTAAATTTAATTTCATTGTTCCTCCTGATTAATGATTATTCTTGATTATCTGTTTCAGATACAATATAAAATGAATAATTTATGCCAAATTTGCCAAGCCCAATTTCATTTTTAATCATTTCTTTATGATCCTTTTAGATGACAAGCGTATCAGCCGGACCCTGCAAAGAATGTCATACCAGATTGTTGAAGAAGCAAGGGAGATGGATATTTGCCTGGTGGGTCTCAATGAAAGAGGATATTCTCTGGCCGGACAAATGAAACCTATTATAGAAAATGCAGCCTCAGAAAAAATCCCACTTTTAAAACTGGATACAAATGATGACTCTGAATTTTCATTTCCGGAACCTATAAGCAGTAACCAGATTTTGGTGGTTGTGGATGATGTTATTTTCAGCGGCAGTACCATGCATACGGCACTGAATAAGATAAAGGAACTTTCCCGGTTCGAAAAAATTTATATAGCTGTACTTGTAGACAGGGGGCACAGAAAATATCCACTCCATGCAGGAATTGTCGGGCTTCACGTTCCCACAAAGCTGAATGAAGAAGTTGAACTTAAATTGCATAACAACTCCCCGAAAGAAGTTATACTCATTCAAAAATAAAAAGAACTACGTCTGCCTTAGCTATGAATAAATTACTTTTTCTCTCCGCACTTTTTTTTGCAGCAACCCTGAATACACAGGCTCAGGATACTCCCGTTATCCCGGACACACTTAGTGGCTGGGGAGTCATCTGGGAGGCAGAACTGAACGGGTCACAGGCTTCCTATTCTAACTGGGCACAGGGCGGGGTTAATAATATTGCCGCAACAGGTAATTCAAATTTTACAGCCCTTTACCAGCAGGGACGATACTCATACGCTTTCACTTTTAACTCACGGTATGGAAAGTCCAAAGTTCAGGATGAAGGCGTTCGTAAAACAGCAGACCGTCTTTCCATACGAAACCGGTTATTGTATGATCTTTCTGATGACAACGGGGATTTTAAACTTTTCGGGAATATTAACCTGAGAACCCAGTTTGATGAAGGGTTTGATTATAACGCAGGCCCTGATGGCGAAGATATCCTGATTTCCAGATTTATGGCACCGGGTTATATAAGTGAAAATGCAGGCCTGGCTTATATACCTTCTGATTTTTTTTCGTTTGAAGCAGGCTTGGGAATGCAGCAAACCATTGTAAGAGATGAAAGCCTTTCCGAAACCTATGGGCTTGATCCCGGAGATACATTCAGAAATGAAGCCGGTTTTACGTTTGCCGCGATTTATGAACAAAGAGTAGCCGAAAATCTGAAATTAAGTTCTGGTGTAGAAACCTTTACAAACCTGAACCGGCCGGTTAGCAGAACCGATTTCTATTTTGCAAATGAACTGACCGGCCGAATTAACAGACTGATGAGTGCTTCGCTGAGGTTTGACCTGGCCTATGATGATGATTTTTCCAGCGAAATTCAGGTAGCCCAGATACTCTCTCTTGGTATATCATTTATTTTGCTTTAAAAGATGTTCAATTGAACCGGTTTAAACCCTACGTACCCCTTTTAGAAAAGGCATTGCAAAGTCTTGATGCATGGCGTTCTTCCTTTGGTGATGTCCCGGGTTTTCAGGGCCCGCCGGAGGAGGATTTAGCGAATGTTCTCCTGGAGCTCGGGAAAAAACTGGAAGGAAATTACCCGTTTCATCATCCATCGTATGCAGGGCAAATGCTGAAACCACCCCACCCGGCAGCATGGCTTGCCTATGCTCTGACGATGACCATCAACCCGAATAATCATGCTCTCGACGGAGGCCCGCCGACTTCAGCCATGGAAAAAGAGGTGATTGGTAAACTGGCTGCAATGGCCGGCTATAATTCCGGCTACCTGGGGCACCTGACGTCAGCGGGAACCATCGCCAATCTGGAAGCTCTTTTTGTAGCACGTGAAGTTCATCCTGGCAAAGCGATCGCGGCTACTTCAAATGCTCATTATACGCATCGAAGAATGAGCAAAGTTCTCAACACTTCTTTCCTGGAAATACCGGTGGATGAGAGAGGCAGACCGGATTTTAATTTCATAAAAAAAAATATAATGGAAATTGGCACAATCGTGGTAACGATGGGAACCACGGGGCTCGGTTATGTGGAGCCGCTTTCACAGATACTGCAGCTGGCTGAAGAAAACTCCGTTCGTGTTCATGTGGATGCAGCTTACGGCGGCTTTTTTAAGCTGATTTCAAGTGATCTTCCCCATCAGAGAGAATGGGATGAAATGGGCCGGGCAGATAGTATCGTAATTGATCCCCATAAGCATGGTTTGCAGCCTTACGGATGCGGAAGCGTGTTGTATAAAGACGCAGCTGTTGGAAAATTTTTTAAACACGACTCACCCTACACCTATTTTACTTCAGATGATTTACATCTCGGGGAAATCAGCCTGGAATGTTCCCGTGCCGGCGCCGCTGCTGCGGCTTTATGGGCCACCCTGGAAATCCTGCCGCTGGATGAAAACGGCCTCGGCGGAATTTTGAAAAAAGCACGTTCCGCGGCTGTAAAATTTGCCCATTTAATTGAAGAAAGCAGTGTTTACCGGCTCTACAATGAGCCGGATCTTGATATTGCCGGATATTTTAAGATTCCCAAACAGGAAAAAATATCTGAAATAAATCATCTGAGTGAAGAGCTGTTCAGAAAAGGTGTTTCAGATAAAAAAGAGGGATTTCATGTGAGTCTGTTCAAAATACCCGCGGAGGAATTCTGCAGGAAATTTCCTGAATTCGAACGGGATACAGATTATGCTGTTATTTTAAGAAGTGTTTTAATGAAAGAAGAGCATGAAGGTTTTGTGGAAGAGCTGGTTCGGAGACTGGAAAAAAAGGCAAAAGTGAAAGGTGAAAAGTGAAAACGCAAAAATGAGAAAACAACCTTTCCCATAGGGATCTCTTTGAGGCAAGCGTGCGCCAGCTCCTTGAAGCGTTGTGGATTCAAATACTTTTGCGAAAAAACTTTACCATTCCGCCACGCTACAAGGTCCTCCGGACGCTTTGAAGGAGGCTGATTTTCACTTTTGCCTTTTCACTTTTCACAAATTTCTAAAATTGTCTCGCCAATACCACGGTTTCCTTAAAAGAAAGATTTTTCCCGGCCGCGCTGTTATAGGCTTCCGCATAAATAATATAAATCCCGATCCGGTTTCTCCCGCCGTTGTCGGTGCGGCCATCCCAAATTACAGAGCCCTGAAAACCGGCGGGTGTGCCTTCGGTGAGTTTTCGGACCAGGCGGCCGTACCTGTCGAAAATTCGAATTCGTATCAGGTAATCGGGTTCATTGAGCGAGTAGTGTATAAACAGGTTATCGTCGTATCCGTCATCATCCGGAGAAAATGGGTTCGGTTCGAAGGAAATGCCTGTCCCCCCGGGGGGTTGTCCCATGTTCTGATACAGGGAATTTACAACGCCCGGGGTTCCGCCAGCAGCAGCTGTGCTTGATCCCCAGTTGGAAGCATCATTTGTTTCCATTTCCGGGTGAATCCGTTCCAGTGAAATTCCGCGGGTATCATTTATATTCGGATTATGCCATTCCGGACGATAATCAGCCATATCAAGTATAGATCCTGTACTGTCGGCAAGATAGATTCCACGTCCGGCCTGCGGAAGGCTGAGGGAAGAGCGGTCAAAACGGATCGAAAAAGGGCTATGTTCAGCTTCCAGGCCAAAGAATTCAGCCAGTTCGGTTTCTTCCAGAGCTGAAGCATGCGTTTCCGGGTAAAGCAATACATATCCGTTTGCGGGAATCCATTTTGAGGCAGTGGAAACCGGCTCCATACGACTCACCAGGTTGTTTTCATCCGGTTCATCATGCAGGAAAATACCTTCAAGGGAGAGAGCATAAGTCTGCCGGTTGTAAAGTTCAATATAATCGGACTGGTCAGGCAGGTTATCGTGGTTATCAGCCAGAGGCTGGTACATAATCTCATTTATAACAACATCACCCTCAGCTAAAGGTTGTGCCACCGGCAGATTTTGATTTAAGTTGATGTTACCCTGAAAATCCCACATACTTTCAACTCTCAGGGTAATTTCTGTGCCTGGTTCTGAAGCGCTGGCATCAATAACCACTCGGTTACCGGCAAGCGGATCATAAACGAGCACCTCTGCTGCCGTTCCGTTCAGAAGAAACTGTGGGTTATTTTGGGTGGTTGTGTTTTGATGCAGAGATTCACCGGTTTTTTGCAGCATTTCCCGCTGACCAGACTGTTTCTGTTGATTCGCCTCCTGGCTGGAAGCCCCCGAATCCAGGCTGATAAACTCGCTGAAAACAACTTCAAGAGAATCAGGATGGAACAGGTTTGCAAATAGAATTTCAGGAGGGATTGCATCCGGTTCAAACCGGCTGTTTTCAGCGGCCGGTGTAGAGCCATCTTCAGCAGTTGCAGCAGCCCAGTTGGCAGGGTCTGCCGAAAGGGCGGACGGATCTTTTCGCTCAAGCGAAATTCCCGGAACATGATCTCCCCACTCAGGCCGGTAAAAAACACTGTCAATCACAGTTTCATTACTGTTTTTCAGAACAACAGCATCTCCGTTATTATTCAGTGATGGAAATGCCTGAAGATGAACAACCTGTTCGTTTTCAGATGCGAATGATCCGGTATCGGTAAAAACCAGGTACTCTCCCGGCCGTATTATAATATTTTCAGGGATTTCTGTGCTGCCGCTTTCATCCCACAATGTCCATCCCGCCAGGCTGATATTTTCCTCGGAATGATTATAAATTTCAACAAACTCGGGGCTGCCCGCTTCCAGGCGACGGTATAAAATTTCGTTGATCACCAGCTGCTGTGGTTCGGCTTCCCGGAATTTCAGGAAATGGAAATTAGCGGACTCACTTTCAGCTACATTCCCAAACAAGTCTTCCACTTCATCCACTGTAATTACATACGTTTGATCATCAGCAAGTTCTTCACTGTGTAGAAGCGTTACCCGGTTATTTTCTGCCATAACCAGCGAGACCGGGATAGAGGGTTTTATGGTATAATTTTCCGAATCTGCTGCACTATCCATATTAAGCCGCTCATTAAATGTAAGAATGAACGACTGGTTTTGGGTGATGAAAAAATCAATTAACTCAGGCGGATCTGTGTCCGCCAAAATATTATTCTCCAGGCCGGGTGTTCCCAAAAGCTCATTGGGAGATTCTCCCCAGTTTTCCACATATACAGACGAAACATTCGCAGATTTTCGCTCAAGTGCTATTTCATTCCCACCCCATTCGGAAGGATTATACTGAAGAGAATCTATGACAGTTCCTGAATCGTTAATCAGGCGAATGGCTCCTTCACTCTGGACCGTGAACGCGGGAAAACTGCTCATTTGAACCCAGGGGCGTACACCGAAGGTGTTGTGAAGAGGTATTGAATCTGGCGTTATCACAAGGAATTCCCCCGCTTCTAACGGAAGATTTGTTTCACTGAAAACACCTCCGTTGGGCGAACCGCCATCCTGCCGCCTCAGCTCCCAGTTCTTCAGGTTTAAAAGCTTATCGGAATGGTTAACCAATTCTACGTATTCAGCATAAACATCCGGTGGATTATACATGAATTCATTGATGAGGATATCCCCCGGCTCTGCTTTTTCAAAAAGATAAAACTCAAAGGGAGAATTCTCTTCAATAGTCCAGCCAGACATACTGTCAACATTCTTCACCAGGAGAGAGTGCTTCCCCGGAGTAAAAGGATCAGGAAACTCCAGTCTTACTTCCTCAGAATTTAAAATAACCAGGTTTAAGGGAGCTGTATCAACCGGCAGATAAAAATCGGTGGGCGAAATTGTAGGTATGTTAAGCGGCTGTGTGAACCGGACAACAAGGTGATTCCCATTCTCTGCTTCTGCTGAGAGTATTGAAAACGGATTCACAAACCGGAATTCAAATTCCCGGTCTCCGCTGAATCCGTTGCCAAAAATATCTTCCACATTCCTGTAGGTGAATGTGTAGGTTTGGCCGTCCGCCAGTTTTTCCGGTGTCTCCAGTTCCAGGACCCGTTCGTCCGGAAAGAATTCAGCATTTGTTAACTTCACCTCCCGGTTCATTCTGAAGTTTGAAAGATCGTCAAGCGAAGCATCTGAGATCGCAGCCGAAAATGTGACCCGGATTTTACCCGGTACAAGAACTTCAATGTGTTCGGCAACCGGGGCTTCCGAAGGTTTTTGCAGGGTATTTGATAAACCGGGGGAACCCAGCAGGGCGTCTTCGGATTCAGCCCAGTTATCCGGCAAAGCAGCGGGTATATCGGTGGAGTAACGTTCAAGAGCAACACCATTTCCTCCCCATAAACCTGCATCATAATGCAGGGAGTCGGCAATGGCACCAAGATTATTTTTCAGTACAATTTTGTTATCTGTTGTGAGGCTGAACGGGGGGAAATTTTCAGCTTCAGCAAAATTGCGGTTCCCGAATTTATTCCTGAAAATCGACTCGCCATTAGCCATAACAAGATATTCGTCCGGGAAAATGGATATATCTGCTCCGGGGCTGAGATTTTCATCGTTCAGTGTCCAGTTGCGCAGGTTCAGAATTCGGCCGGAGGTATTGTAAATTTCAATATAACGAGGCCGGTCAAACTCATCAGTTCGCCATTCAACTGGTGTGCGGTAGAAAAACTCACTGATCAGAAGATCCCCATCCTGATAATCATCATAAATAAAGAGGCTGAACTGATCATTCCCCGCCAGGGGCCATCCGTTTATGCTTTGAATTTCTGAAATGGAAAGCTCATAATCACCCGCCGGGATGGGTGCATTGAATGTAAGCTCGATACTCCCCGGCTGGGGTTGACTAACTTCGTCAGGAAAACCGATTTCTGAAAGAATAAACTTTTCAGAAAGTGCGAAAATTTCATCCACTTCTTCTGTAAACTGAATCTCAATCTTGTTATTTGAAACTGATCGTACTTCATTAATTTCAAAAGGATTTTCTACTGAAAAATTCAGCTGAGAATGGGCCTCTATCTCACCGCCGAAAATGTGTTCAACATCATTAATGGTTACAGTATGTTCTCCGTCCGGAAACGGTTGCGCATAAGTGAGGCGTACGGTAAAATCTGAAAGAAGATCTGCACTCTGGGGAATTCCTATCCCGCCGTTGATAAAAAAATCAGCCGGAGAAAGAGAGTTTTCATCAACAGGATAATTAAAGTGAATATCTAAAACAGATGGACTAAACAATTCTGTCTTAATTGCTGAAAATGATCCAAATCTGATATCATCAAAGAAAAAATTTTCTGAACGTGTTGAAGTGTACTGCAGAAGCATTCCGAAGTAGCCGGATAAGGTGAAGGTGTTATCCAGGGCACTGCCCGCCAGGACAGGTTCTGAACTATACCCGGCAGATTCATAGTACTGCCAGGTTCCGTCTTCATCCCGGATTATACGGATCCGGAAAGGTCCGCCTGTAGAAATATCCAGTGTGCCGGTAAGAACCTCTTCTGTGGCGGAACCTTCCTCAAAGCGGAATAACCTGAAAATGTCATCTGAGCCATTTTCTCCGGTTTGAATCGCATAACCATTTACGTCTCCCGACAAATCTTCCCGGTCGGAAATCAAAAAGATGAACGCGCGGTTACCATCAGATGGCGGGAAATCCTGGTCTATAAAAAATTCCCAGCTTCCGTATGCCGCATTGGAAAGTGTCTGGATCTGAGTCGTTCCGGCACCCGGGACATTCAGCTGTAACTGAGTATTCCCGGCATTATCGAAAAAGGTAAAATGCCCCTGATCTCCCGTCCATTCCGGGTTTTCTGTTAGATCCTGATCCTCAAAATCTTCATCAATAATTAACTGCTGGCTATATGCCATCGAAGCCTGAACGAGAAAAAAACCAAAGATGTACAAGGCAGGGTGAAGGCGGTTTATGCAATGGATCAGGATAAACCGAAAACTCGCAGATGCCTGCTTTAAAATGGGGACGGATATGAAATGTAATCTTAAATTCATCCGTTTTTGCGAATTAATGTAAGACCTCTCAAAAAAAGCGGGAGTTACAGCTATCCGCCATAACTCCCTGAAGGACATTGAGAAGCGTGCTCATTCACTTCTCAATTTACTCTTTTGTGTATCGTGTTCTCAGTTGTATGAACCGGGAATTCGTAATTCCTTACAGTTTTTTTTTAAAAAAATTCAGATTTTTTATTCCTTCAATTTTCATGCTATTATAATTTGATGACAAATCGCACAATCCCGTTCGAAATACCCAATGTTAACCACGGCCTGGTGGAGGTGAAAGGGCTGCTTCATTTCAAAAAAGAAGAGCTGGTTCTGGAATTTGACGAGCGTGATGCCATAGTTGGGATCATAAAATCAAGTCTTAAAGAGAGAAGTATTCCATTTAGCGAGCTTGAATCCATCAGCTTCAAAAAAAAGTTTTTCAGCAATGTGGTGGAAATTTCCGGCAGGTCGATGAAATCTCTTCAGGATATACCCGGCTCTCAGCAGGGGAGCTGTAAACTGAAAATTAAAAGAAAAAACCGTGATGAAGCCGAACGGGTGGTGAGCAGTATCAGGGTAGCTCTTTCAGAGTTTAAACTTCGGGAAATGGAAGAATAGGATGGTGATGTAAGTGACCTGGAAGAGTCTGAAGCGCAGCGGAAGTCCTTCCAGAGTCACGGTTTATAAGTTCTAAGCTCTTTAAGGATTCGAAAAGCACGAGTTTTTTCCCAGGTGAAATTGCCCAAGAACAAACTGAATGCTTGCCCCGCAAGGGCTGCCTTGGGCAAAAGTCCTGCGGACGGTTCAAGGTCTTTCTACCTGATATACCCTTTCTTTACCAAAAGCTCTGCATTTAAAATAGCCCCGCCGGCAGCCCCACGTACCGTATTATGCGCCATTGCAACATAACTGATATCGAGCACATTGGATTTCCGTACGCGCCCGATGGCCGTCTGCATTCCATTTTCGCTCTCGGCATGAAGCCGGGGCTGCGGATAGTGATCATCCGTATGCAGATACAACGGGAATTCCGGTGCAGATGGAAGATCTAAATCCGCAACAGGGCTTTTCCATTTCTTAAATGCGGCTTTCACTTCATTAAGATCAGAGGGTTTCTTTTGCAGCTGAATTGTGACAGACAACATATGACCATTCACAACAGGAACTCTTGTCGCCGTTGCCTGTATCGGGAAATCCGCGTGTTTTATGTTTCCGTTTTCAAGCGTGCCTAAAAGTTTTAAAGGTTCGGCATGAATTTTTGATTCTTCCCCCCCGATAAAAGGAATGACATTTCCCAGTATATCCAGGCTGGCAACACCGGGATAGCCCGCACCGGAAATGGCCTGCATGGATGTTACAATTACAGCACTGACACCGAAACGGTCGTGCAATGGTTTCAGGGAAGCGGCCAGCGGAACGGCTACACAGTTGGGATTGGTTACAATCCATCCTGAACCGTTTTTTGAAAATGTTTGTTGATCAATCAGGGAGATATGTTCCGGGTTTACTTCCGGAATGAGGAGCGGCACGGTTGGATCGGTCCGGTAATTCTTCGCATTACTGATGACGGGAATACCTGCTTTGGCAAAACTTCCTTCAATTTCGGTGGCTACGGACGAATCGAGCCCTGAGAAAACAAAATCTACATCTTTAAACTGTTCCGGTTTGCAGCTTCTCACAATTTGAATCGAGACAGATTCCGGCATTGGGGAGTTTTCAACCCAATTGGCGGCTTCTTTATAATTTTTACCTTCGGAACGTTCAGACGCTCCGAGAGCTTCAATAGTAAACCAGGGGTGATGCTGCAATAGTCGGATAAATTTCTGGCCAACGGCTCCGGTTGCGCCAAGAATACCTGCTTTATAATTCGGCATGAAATTTAAAAGTATTAATTTTTTTGAATGTCATTCCGATGAAGATCGGAATCTCCGTGTTCCGAACAGGAGAGGGAGATACCAGATCAAGTCGGGTTATAAACTTGTTTATGTTCCAATGCTATAAATAAAATCTGCCCGGGGGCAGTGAAACTCAAAAATAGGAAATCATTTGGACAATAGATTCTCCAAAGAATATAAAATTCTTATCTTTGACCACATCAAAGAGAATACGTACAAAAACAGTTAACTAACAAAAAAGTAAAATTAATGCCTGTTACAAATCTGGATAGTTTGGAAAAAATTGTGTCTCTCTCTAAATCAAGAGGGTTTATATTTCAATCATCAGAAATTTACGGTGGTCTGGCTGCCGTTTATGACTACGGCCCGCTGGGCACCGAACTCAAAAAAAATATTCGCGATACCTGGTGGAAAGCCATGACCCAGGCCAATGATAACATCGTAGGAGTGGACGCGGCCATTTTTATGCATCCGAAAGTTTGGGAAGCCAGCGGCCATGTGGAAGGTTTTAACGACCCGATGATTGATGATAAGCAGTCAAAAAAAAGGTACCGGGCCGATATGCTGATTGAACAGCATATCTTTAAGCTTCGGGAAAAAGGCAAAGATGATAAAGCTGATGAGCTCCAGGAACAGCTGGATACCACAGGAACCCGGAATGGCCTGTGTGAAGATCTTCATGAAATTATTATGAATGAAGAAATCCGTGCCCCTGAATCCGGTGCGTTCGACTGGACCGATGTACGCCAGTTTAACCTGATGTTTAAAACCCACTACGGTGCCACTTCATCCGGCGATGATGATGCCATTTATCTGCGCCCGGAAACCGCCCAGGGTATTTTTGTGAATTTTAAAAATGTGATGGACACCGCCCGTGTACAGGTGCCATTTGGAATTGCACAGGTCGGGAAAGCATTCCGCAACGAGGTTGTGGCGAGACAGTTTGTTTTTCGAATGAGGGAGTTCGAACAGATGGAGATGCAATATTTTGTAGAGCCGGGTACAGATAGTGAGAATTACGATTCATGGCTCAAAACGCGTATGGAATGGCACAAAAGCCTGGGAATTCGTGAAGAAAACCTCCGCGCCGAACCCCATCCTGAAGATAAACTGGCGCATTATGCCCGTGCCGCGGCTGATATTCAGTATAAATTCCCAATCGGCTGGCAGGAAGTGGAGGGTATTCATAACCGGACCGATTTTGACCTGTCGCGCCACCAGGAATATTCAGGTAGAAAGCTGGAATATTACGATCAAAAAAACCAGAAACGTTATGTGCCTTATGTCATCGAAACATCAATCGGACTGGATCGCTGCACACTGATGGTTCTTTGTGATGCCTACCGTGAAGAAGAAGTGGAAGGAGATACCCGTACGGTTTTAAAACTTCATCCAAAACTGGCCCCGACAAAAGCCGGTATTTTCCCTTTGGTGAAAAAACCGGAACTGCAGGAACTGGCCCGGAAAATTGAAGCAGACCTGAGGGAGGATTATACCGTGTTGTATGATGAATCCGGATCTATCGGGAAAAGATACCGCCGGCAGGATGAAGCGGGAACACCTTTTTGTATTACCGTTGATTTTGAAGGCCTTGAAGATAACACCGTGACCATCCGCTACAGAGATGATATGAAACAGGAACGGATTTCTGTGGATCAAGTAGCGGAAATGGTTCGGAGCGGGATGAAATCCTGGAAAGTATAGAATCGGAAGAGTCTCTGTATTTTCGGAATCCTTTGCTGAAGCATTCCTTTTAGGGCCAGAGTCGGGGCCGTTGAAAATGGAAAGCCCAAAATCCGGGCCCGATCCATTTAGAATCAAAATGAATTTCGTGAGGTGCGGTGGTACGGGGATTATTCCTGAAGGCTCATTAAAACATTTATGAAATCAACCTCCGATAAATTCAGATGTTTTCTGGATATACGGGCGGAGGTTTTCTGCTTTGGGCCGGTCACATTTTCTATAAACAGAACACCTCTCTGAGGTGTGTTCTTGTCTGTATTGATGTACAGATTTTGTCCATTCATCCCGGAGGGATGGTACATGAATAGCCCCCGGTTTCAACCGGGGGTTAAATGGAAGCGAATAAATTCCCCGAGCCCGGATCATTTTAAAAAATTTAATAGTAGTCGAGGGGTTTCCGCCATATCACCCAGGGACATAGAATTTTTTAAATACCCGGAAAAGAGATTTCATGGAATACACCAACCCGTTTCCGCGCGAACTCTCTCCTAACGGCATCCTGGCAAGATTTAATCTAATCTCTTCCAAACCGTTTCAGGAAAAAAAGAATCTCTTCCTGGAAACCATCAGCAAACTCTTTCTCCAGCATGCCATATTCTCCCGGCATACCTGAATCTGCTTTTTGAAAAAGATGGTTGGCTTCCCGAATGGTTACGGTTTCCAGCAGAAGGCTGCTGTTTTCAGACTTTATTTTTTCCGCTGTTGCAGTATTGGTTTCTGCCAGTACCTGAACATCTTTTTCACCAAAAACAGCCAGAAGAGGAATTTCAAGATCCTTTACTTTTTCGGCCGGGTCAAATTCAATAAACGATTTGAACCACCGGCTTTTGGCAGAGGAAAGCTGACGATTAATCTGGCCTTGTATAAAAGAGTCCATAGTTCTCAATGCTTCCCGCTTCTGTTCCGGAAGCTGATTAATCTGTTCCCGCAGCCGGCCGGCCAGGTTTTTTTCGACAGATTCCCAGCCTGAGCCGGATCTGATGACTTCATATATTTCATTCTGGAAAACCAGGTTCTGGTCAGTAACAGCCTGTGAAATCCCCTGAAGTTCGGAGATTTTTTTAATCTGCTGATTTACCACCTGATCACCCGATATTAGTGGAGAGCCCATAAAAATAATCCCCTCCGGATTTACAGTCCCGGCCGCCAGAAGGGCTACCAGTCCTCCCTGGCTGTGGCCAAGAAGAATAATATCAGAGAACCGGTCGCCGTAGTTTTTTTCCAGGCTTGTTGTAATATCTGCCAGGTCTTCAGCCAGTTCTTCAAGAGTAGCATCTGCTGCTCCGGTTGATTTCCCGATACCGCGGTCATCAAACCGGAAGCTGGAATATCCTTCTTCAAATAGTAAAGAAGCCAGTTGACCAAAAATTTTAAACCCGGCTACCGTTTCATCCCTGTCCTGCGAACCTGACCCATTCAGCAAAATTACCAGCGGTGAAGGAGATTCCGTAAGAAGTAAATTGCCGGCTGTTTGTCCGCTCCGGGTTTCAATAATCACTTCCTCACCGTTGGAGGCAGTATGATTATTATGTTTTTGCCTGTTCAGTGAAAAAGAAAATGTCATACCTGACTGCTGAAAATTTCCTTCAATGGATTCTTCTCCGGAAATTCTTTTCCCGTAAAAAACAGCGGGTCCGGTTCCGGTCTGGAACTGAAATATGAGTGAGTCTGCGGTGGTTTTTAGTACTTCTACAGGCAAATCAAAAGCTTGCTGCATCGGGATGTCAATGGTTCCATCGAGTTCTCCGTCATCATAACTGAAGGTGGTTTCTATAGGCAGGCTTTGCCCTGATATTTGAATGGTGCCATGCCAGTCTCCCTGGACTTCCGGGATATTCTGGGCCTGAATATTCACAGGAAAAAGGAAGAGAAAAAAGAAATACATCATAGCAGAAAGAATAGATGATAAAGAAGCTACTTCTTTAAAATAAGAAAGCCCGCTATAAAAAATAGCAGGCTTTCTGAGTAAGCTGTAAATAAGATCGGTGAGGTTTATTCACCCGGATTTGCCACGCCAATCACGCCGCATCCGAGCCGTGCACCGGCATCACCGGTGGGTTGAGACTGCAGGTCATCTTCACCGGCATGAACTACAACTGCGCGTCCCAGGATATTACTTCCGCCACTGAATGCAATATGATTGTCTGTAAAATTGGTGGTTGCCTCCCCGTCTCCGTCCGAATCCAGGTTTCCAAGATCTCCAACATGGCGCTCATCAGCTTCGGGGCCTGCGTGAGGATTATCTTCCGGGTTAAAATGACCGCCGGCGGAGGTGCCGTCATCCGCACTGCAATCGCCGTATTCATGTACATGGAATCCGTGCCGGGCGTCGGCTTCAAGCCCGCTGATAGTGGCATCCACGAGAATTCCTTCATTGGTTCGTGTAAAGGTAACCACACCTGATACATCATTTCCCTCGGTTGGATGAATTACGGCAATGGCCTGATCAAATTCGGGTTCGTCCTGCACAATTTCAGTAACTTCCTGCTGCTCACATGCTCCTAATAATAAAATTGCAGGCAGTAATATGGATAAAATTTTCATGGTTAGATATGTTTTGTTTTTTAGATTAATGGATTAACAAAGTATAACAATTTGCCATTCATTGAATTAACTTAAATTTTTGCCGGATGTATAAAAAGTAATACTGAATTTTCCTGATTCTGCTATTTGAATTACTGATGTCCAACATGATCTCCATATCAATTTTTTACAGCTCAATTTCCCTTTTTACTTGAAGTATTGTTATGTTAAAGGCTCTTTCTCCCAAGTTAAATATTCAACATTCATTTTTTATGAAGCATCTCTCACTACTGGTTCTCACTGCTTTCTTAATATATGGCTGCGGTTCTTCACGGTCCGTCTCAAACGGTTCTTCCACGGACCGCTCGTCAAGAACTTCACAAAACGGCGACATCAAACCGTTTTCTGAAGTAATTAAAAGCAGTGCAGAAAAAGACGAAGGTCTTTTCAACGTTTATCATGATGATGACAAGTACTACTGGGAAATACCTGATTCCCTGTTAGGGCGTGAACTGCTGATGGTTTCCCGAATTGCACGAACACCAAGTGGCATCAGCTATGGTGGCATGAAGAATAACACACAGGTACTGCGCTGGGAAAAGCGTGATAAAAAGGTTTTACTCCGCCGTGTCTCTTTTGAAAATACAGCAAGCGATACCCTTCCGATTTACGAAGCTGTCCGCAACTCAAACTTTGAACCAATTTTAGCGTCGTTTAATATTGAAGCGCTGAATGAAGATTCCACCGGGTCTGTAATTGACGTAACGTCACTTTTCACGACAGATGTTCCCGCCCTGGGCCTTCAATCGAGCCTTCGGCGGCAGTACCAGGTCCGGCGTGTAGATAGTGACCGCACATTTATTGAGCATATCAACAGTTACCCGGAGAATATTGAATCGCGCCATCTATTAACTTATGAAGCAGCCAGCGCTCCCTCGAATTCCGATGCCAATACCATTTCCCTGGAAATTAATCACAGCATGGTGCTGATGCCTGAAGAACCCATGCAGGCACGGACACCGGATGACAGGGTAGGATATTTTTCCGTTAATAAAACCAATTATGGACTGGATACTCAGCGTGCGGAAGAGGAAAGCCATATTACCCGCTGGAAGCTGGTTCCCAAAGATAAAGAAGCGTACCTGCGTGGTGAACTGGTAGAACCGGAAGAACCGATTATCTTTTATATTGATCCGGCTACTCCGAAAAAGTGGAGAGATTATTTAATACAGGGTGTGGATGACTGGCAGGTTGCTTTTGAGGAAGCCGGTTTTAAAAATGCTATTTATGGTAAAATGGCTCCGACCCCTGAAGAAGACCCTGAATTCAGCCTGGAAGATGTGCGTTACCCTTCCATCCGCTATTTTGCGTCTGATATCCAGAATGCGTTTGGCCCGCATGTTCATGATCCGCGTTCCGGCCAGATTATTACATCTGCTATCGGGTGGTACCATAACGTAATGAATCTGCTCCGGAACTGGTATTTCGTACAGACCGCAGCGGCCAATCCGGATGCACGCGGAGTTGAATTTGAAGATGAAGTGATGGGCGAGCTGATTCGTTTTGTTTCGGCCCACGAAGTTGGCCACACACTTGGCCTGCCTCATAACTGGGGCTCAAGCTTTGCGGTTCCTGTTGAATCACTTCGTTCTCCTGAATATACGAGCAATCACGGAACAGCACCTTCCATTATGGATTACGCCCGATTCAATTATATCGCTCAGCCCGATGATGGTGTCACAAACTTTTTTCCACGCGTGGGTGAGTACGACAAATGGGCCGTAAAATGGGGTTATACCTGGTTTGGAGATACAACGGTTGAAGAACAGGAAAAAACTCTCCATGAATGGACTGTAGAGCGTGCCTCTGACCCTGTCTATTTTTACGGACGCCAGACCGGAAGTAAAATTGATCCGAGATCTCAAAATGAAGACCTGGGTGATGATGCTGTGAAAGCTTCTGAATACGGACTGGCAAACCTCCAGGTAATTACCGATAACCTGAGTGACTGGATTGAAGAAGATGGTGAAGATTTCAGTCATCTGAACGAGCTTTACGGCCAGATACTTGGCCAGTGGAGCCGGTATATGGGGCATGTATCTCAAAATATCGGTGGAGTTTATGAGAATTATAAAACATTCGATCAGGAAGGTGCCGTTTATGAACCGGTTTCTGTTGAAACTCAAAAGGAAGCTATGCAATTCTTGCAAAATCATGCCTTTACCGCACCTACGTGGATTGTAAATTCTGAGATTTTGGATCGTGTAAATCAGGCTGATTTTGTGGATGGTATCCGCGGCAGGCAGGCATCGGTGCTGAATAATCTTGTAGATCCGCAGCGGATTGCACGCCTCATTGAGTACGAAAACAGAAGCAGCAATGCGTACTCTCCGTTTGAATTTATGGATGATGTGAGAGGAGCTGTCTGGACGGAATTAGCCGGAAATAACACCATTAATGTGTATCGGCGAAACCTGCAGCGGGCTTATATTGAACGCATGGAGTACCTGATGACAGAAGAACTGCCATCCGTGTCTGCACAGTTCCGCCAGTTCCTTGGTTGGACGTCAGTAGATGTAAGCCAGTCGGATATCCGCCCGATTGTGCGTGACCAGCTGGAAATTCTGCTGAGAGACATCAGTCAGACAAGAAACAGTATAAACGACCGGGCTACACGCGTTCACCTTGCCGATGCGGAACGCCGAATTGATAAAATTCTGAATCCCAGCTAGGAAAAACTTCAAATAAACAGAACCCGGCCCATTAAGTTGAGCCGGGTTTTTTATTTTAATTTAACGTGAGTTCTCAATGGGATGCCCGAAGTACGAATAAAAATACACTAAAACGTCTTCCCTTGAGAGGCTGTGAGAAAACCGTAATCAAATATTGTAAAACTAAATTATTTACGTTAATTGGCTTTTTAAAAAGCTCCCCTCCTTGTCACACCGCTTTCTGGTGTGACAGGGAGGGGACGGGCCTGCCTTCCGAAGCTTCAGCGCAGGCAGGGGTGGGTCAGAAAACCCGGAAGTCCAGTTATTGAAAAAACTTAAATTATTTAAGCCATTATTTTTTGGGAGATAGTTTTCTCACAGCCCCTTGAGGGGAGATGATCAGCCCAATTGTTCCTGGGCTGATCTGAGGGGTGTTCGGGGCGGGTACTGAGACTCCGGAACACCTCTCGCATCCGCAAGGGAACTGCCATGATGGTTAAATTCAAATTCACCAAGAAGAAAACTGTCAGGATAGGTATAAGCACACCTTCAAGTGTAACAGGTATAGAGCAAGCTCGATGGAGAATTCTTTAAACGAACAAATACAACAATGGGCTGAGCAGATAAAGCATTCAGACCGAAAAGCTTTCGATGAGCTGTTCAGAAAGCTTTACCCCCGGTTGGTATATTTTGCGACAGGATATACCCGTGACAAGGCTGCAGCCTGTGATGTTGTACAGGATGCATTTGTGGCTTTGTGGAAAAAACGGTTTGAGATTGATCCTGCCAGTTCTTTAAAAGGATATCTTTATACCGCGGTTCGCAACCGGGCCCTGAATCATATCCGGAACCGGTCGGGAATGGTATTGCTGGATATGGAAGAAGAGGAATTACCCGGAACAGAGTATCAAAAGCAGCACCTGGAGGATTCTTATCCACAGGTTGCAAAAAAATTTGAAAAATGGATAGAAGAGCTGCCCGGCCGGCAGCGGGAAACCTTTAAACTGAGCAGGTTTGATGGACTGGATCACGAAGAAATTGCCGGTGTGATGGGCATTTCAGAAAAAACTGTAAATAATCATATTGTAGCTGCACTCGGGTATTTGAGAAGCTGCTACAACACGTATCAAAGTGAAGTTAACAGAGAAGAATAATGACTGAAAAAAACATTGAAAATAAAAAATCCGGACTGGATGAAGTTTTAAAGCAGTTTCCTGCTGAGGAAAGAGACGGGGTTGCAGAGGTCTGGAAAGAAAGCGGAAAAGCTGGTCCCGCTGTGAAAACTTCCAAAAAAGAAACAGAACAGGCTTTAGCAGGAGTCCATGAGCGGATAGATTTGGAAACATATTCTGCATCTGCAGCAAATAAAACCTCCGGCTATTTTCGGGTGTGGATGGCAGCCGCGGTGGTAATGATTATTCTTGCCGCAGGATGGCTCCTTCTTCCTAAAACTGTCACCGTGCCCAGGGGGGAAATCGCCATGCTGGAGTTGCCGGATGGCTCTTCGGTTGAAATGAACAGCGGTACTACCATTTGGTACAGCCGGCTCTTCTCCTATACCGGACGCTCGTTAAAGCTGCAGGGAGAAGCTTTTTTTGATGTAAAAACAGGTAATCACCCTTTTCGTGTGGAAGCGGGCGGTACAGTTGTTGAGGTGACAGGAACCCGCTTTAATGTGCGTTCCTGGAGTGATGATCCCGGAAGTGAAACCAGTGTGGCGGTTACAGAAGGAGAAGTTCAGTTTTACAGGCTTGATGAAGCAGAAAACAAAGTAGTTCTCCGGCCGGGTGAAATCAGTACCTGGCATACCAGTCTGGCTGGACCTTCCTTGCCTGAGCCGGTCTCTGCCGGTGATGTTGCCGTATGGCGCGATCAACGGTTTGTTTTTCAGGATAAACCACTCCTGTCGATTTTTAATGAACTGGAGCGGCGATATGATGTGCAAATTTACCTGGAGGCTCCCGGCTTCAGTTTCGAAACGTTAACAGCCTATTATAATCAGCCCCAAAACCTGGAAAGAATCCTTGAAGATATCTGCATGGTGAAAGGTCTTAGGTATGCTGAAACAGCAAATGGCTACAGGATTTTTAAATGATGAATTCGGAAGAAGGATGGTTACAAGTTGAATATCGTCATATTGAGCGCCCCAAAGGGATCCCTTGCGGGGCAATTTCAAGTGTTTTTCCTTGAAATGAAGTCGAAATATGAGTTTTCGACTGCGTCCCGACCAAAAGCGGTCGGAACTGCGCTCAAACTGACGTTTTTTACGATATAAATATCGCCCCGAAGGGATCCCGTTGAGAAATTCACGTTAAATAAATGTTAGAAAATGAACACCAGGTTTTTTTATCTGATTTTTCCGCTGCTTTTCCTGCTGCAAGGTACAGCCACTGCGCAGCAGCAAGGCCCCGAAACCTATTCTTTTGAATTCAGGGGAGAAATGCTTGTGGATGTTCTGGACCGCATAGCCCAGACTGCGGATATTGATTTGGTTTATGATCCGAAGCTTGTACATGGAATTCAGGTGTATCAGCGGTTCAGAAATGAAACGATCGAAACTCTTCTTCAATCACTCCTTCAGAATAAAAAGCTCGATTTTATTACCCTTTCTTCCGGAACCCTGGTGATTGTCAGGACGGTGGAGGGGGATCCTGCTTATGGTACATTATCCGGCAGAATTGTGGACAGGGCAACGGGGGAACCATTACCCGGGGCCACAGTTATGCTGGCAGATGCATCGGGCGGAACCAGCACAGGCCGTTCCGGTAATTTTTCAATGAACCGGCTGCTCAGCGGGTCCTATCACATTACCTTCAGTTATATTGGTTACGAACCTGTCTATAAAACCATAGAAATTATTCCCGACCGGCAGGTAAGGGAACAAATTTCTCTTGAGCGCAAACCCGTTGATGTACTTCCGGTGGTTGTGGAATCGCATCATCCTGTAATGCCAAATCAGCGCAACGGCTCTTCTGTGGATACAGACCGGAACTGGGAACCGGCTGGAGCTATGAAGGATGCCATCCGAAACCTGAGCCTGATTCCGGGGGTGCAATACGGCCTGCCAATGAATGATCTGCACCTGCAGGGAGGGCAGCGAAGTGAACACCGGATTTTACTGGATGGTGTTCCGGTTTATAATCCGTACAGTTTCGGGCAGATGTTCAGTTCATTTAGTCCGTTTGCCATCGGGAAGGTAAACCTGCATAAAGCGGGTTATGGTGTGCAGCAGGGGAGCCAGATAGCCGGATTGATTAACCTGTCTCATGATGTGCCGGTTTCAGATAAAAACAGTGCGGTTATCCAGGGAGACCCCCTGAGCCTGAACCTGAGAGCTGATCTGAATTTTCCTGCCGGCGGCGAATCTCCCTTCAAAGTTATGACAGCCCTTCGTACAAATTTCTGGAATATTTATAAAGATCCTGCGCTGGCGCGAACCCTTGAAGACTGGCATTTTGTAGACCCGCTGATAACCAGTTCACTCACAAATTTTGAAAATGATGCTTCTGTATACTCACCGGCTAAACATGAATCGGACGTTAAATTTTTCGACTATCATTTTGCAGCAGGATATGAACCGGATGAATACAACTCTCTTTCCGTTTCTTTCTATACCGCAGAAAATTCTATAGCAACAGAGTTGTTAAGCCAGGCTCCACCCGCCGAAGGAGTACCCCCCTACCTCTTTACGCGTGATGAACATGCCTGGCAAAATTTTATGGGCCAGGTTACATGGAATTCCATGGCATCTCCCCGTTTTGACTTTACCACCCAGGCCAGCTTCAGTGCCAACCGGTTCCGTCACCAGAATACGACAGGCCACAATGTGACACCACTTCTTTCAGAAGGTGCTTTTAATCAAAGTGCCGGAGCCGTACTGGATGCCTACAACAGGTCCGGCCGCTGGCTTCCTACTGAAATCGATGGCAACAAAATTCAGCATTTTATTCTTCGTTCTGACGGATCGTACAGCTTTAACCGGAGGTTTAAAATGGAAGGCGGTATTCAGATGGACCTCGTATCTTCTGAGGTTGGAATCCGCGACCTGATGGACCAGCCGGCACTGGCAGGGCAGTCATCAGCATTTTTCAGCACGTTTTTGAATGGAAAATATACGGTCGGTTCATACTGGAATATTGAGGGAGGAAGCCGGTTTACCGCTGTTAATTTTAATGAGGCAGTATATGCCGAGCCCAGGCTGTCGGTTCAATACGATCACCGAGGGTCCGGAACCGGGTATTGGTCTGCCCGGTTAGCAGGTGGTATTTACAGGCAGTTCATACATGAGTATAACATCACGAATACGGGAGCGGCCTCTCTGGTGCCCGGTTTTACCGTCTGGTCGCATGGCATAAATTCAGAAATTCCTAAAGCCCGGCATCTGAGTGGTTCGTTTTTGGTGCAGCCCGCAGAATATACTTCCGTAAAGCTGGAGGGTTTTTATAAACATCAGCCGGATACCTACGTAACATCTTACTTACCTATTTTAACCGAAAGCGAATTCAGACAAAAAGGGGTAAGTGCTTTTGTTGAAACTACGGAAATGACATCCTTTGGCGCGGGAATACGGATCAATCAGTCTTTGGCACAATCAAAACTGAAACTTGTGGCGGGATATGATTACAATTCTTCACGGATTGATTTAGCGACACAATACGGACGGGAAATGCCGGCACCCTGGAACGAGCCGCACAGGGCACAGTTCCGCACATTATGGCATTTGTTTCCAGACCTGACTATCGCAGCCAAATGGCAGGGAATCTGGGGCAGATCATGGGGTTTCCGGCAGTCTTATTATAACTTTCTCAGGTATCAGAATTATGGCCAGACAGCCGGTTATTTTTTAAATACCCCTGAAGATGACAAGCTTAATCCATTTCATCAGCTGGACCTTTCGTTCATTTACCAGCCGTCGACAGACGCTGCTGATTTTGAAATACGGCTTGAACTGATCAACCTGCTGAACAGAGTGAATACGATCGATCAGACACTTCTCCCCACAGGGAATCCGGCTGAACCCTTTGAAATCAGAAAGCGAAACCTGCCCGGCTTTTTCCCTTCAGCCAGCCTCCAGGTTAAATTTTAGTTTAAAAGCAGGTAGGTATATTCCGTTTCTGAGGTGTAGGAACTGTAGTGAGTTATGAATTAACCTGAGTTCGATTATAGAATCTTCGGTTTCCGTCATACTGAGCGCAATTACGACAGTGTTTTCCTGTCGTAATGAAGACGAAGTATCCATAGCGAAGTAACCCTTCGACTTCATTCCACAAAAGCAGTGGAATTGCCCCAACGGGATCCCTTCGGGGCGCTCAGGGTGACGATTTTTAATCATTATTAATCGAACTCAGGTAAACTTGTTTGTAATGTTTGAATGATACTTTCATAACTCAGTAGGAACTGTAGTGAATCAGGAATTAAAACCCGGAGAAAAACAATGAATCAACACTCCTTTCTGCTTGTCTTCCCAATTTTGTTTGCCCTTTCTGTTTTGTATTTGATGGAATCAAAAAAGGAAATAACAGGCGATGATGATTATGCTGTGAATGCTGTAATCGGTGATAGAAGCTATATTCACTATTACGGGGAAAAACCGGGGGAGAATGTGCCTGATAAAATTCGGATTCAAACCCACCTGATGTATGTAGAGGAAGTATTAAGAAAACGTTCGACGGATCATCTTTCAGAAGAGCAAAAAGAAAACAGGACTGTTTACATGGACCTGCTTCGGGATTACTATCTGAAGGGTGAGTTTCCTGTTAATGACGGCCACTCTGATCCGCGGCGGCCCACTTTCATCGATGGTAACGGAAATATCTGTGCAGTTGGCTATTTACTTGAACAAACGGAAGGGAGAAATACGGCTGAAGCCATCAATGCAAAATACAAACATGCTTTTATCTATGAAATAGAAAGCCCGGTTTTTGATGAATGGATGCAAAAATCAGGATTTACGATTGATGAACTTGCAATGATACAGCCTGCTTATGAGCCGGAACCGGATCAAAAAGTGAACCGGAATGAAATTGATCTGTCGTACGGTATTGGATCTGCTTTTCTGATGGCCACAAATACCTTGTATATGGTGAATAAATCCGATGACCCGAAGATATTTACCTCGCCGGATACCAATCACTGGTTTGGTCTGGCAGCGGGAACAAGTTCAGTTTTACTGGGGTTATTAAACCTGGATAACAGCAGTACCTATTTCGATAATCCATTTTATCCGGACACACCCAATTGTGCAGGAAATTGTGTTTACCAGGAAGTAACGGAAACCAATCGTGCCCGGACTGCTTTATCTGTTGCCAATGTGGGAGTGGGGTTAATTAGTATTCTGCGATCAGGTTACCATCTCGTTTTCAAAAGAGAAGTAAAACAGGCCTCAAAACAAATCAAATTAAGTACTGTTGAGTCCGGATATATGCAGGCGGCACAGGCTGTGCCATGGGTCCGGGTTCAGGTAAATTTCTAAAAAGTTTAACTCCAGCCTTTTTTGCCAATCAGGGGAACAAATTTAAAGTTATTCAGGTGTTCTTCCTTAAAATCATCTTCAGAAACTCTTGTGATTTTAACCATTGTCTGGCTGGTCTGATCACCAACCGGCACCACCAGCCTGCCCCCGACAGCCAATTGCTGCATAAGTTCATCCGGCACCACCGGCGCGCCCGCGGTAACCACAATGCCGTCATAAGGTGCATAAGCACTCCATCCCAGGGTTCCGTCGCCGCATTTCAGATGCGGCCGGTAATCAAGCTTTTGAAGAATCGTTTTAGCATTCAGGTAGAGTTTTTCATGCCGTTCCACACTATAAAGATCAGCACCTATCTGGCACAAAATGGCAGCCTGGTAGCCCGAGCCTGTACCGATCTCAAGGATTTTTTCTCCCTTTTTAACATCAAGCAATTCCGTTTGAATGGCTACGGTATAAGGCTGAGAAATGGTCTGACCGTTTCCGATGGGAAGTGCGGTATCTTCATACGCACGATTCTCAAGAGCTGTATCCACGAAAAGGTGCCGGGGTACAGCACCTACTGCCTGCAAAACATCCCGGTTCGTAATTCCCTTCTCCTGCAATTTTTTTACAAGCTGGTTTCTTCGGTTCGAATGCTTCCGGTTTGCTCTGCGATCAACTGTCAAAAGACGGCTCCGTTATATTAACTTTAGTACCACAAGTAAAAATAAAACATTCAACGGATGCAAGCACATCAAATTCAATAAATCGATTAAGGGCTCAGTAAAATTATGAATTGTATTTAATAACAATGCTTGTATTTTCAATCCATTGAATTAAAAAAGCACGTATCGAATGAATCTCAAAAAAATATTTGTTGTTTCCGGTGTTGCTGCCCTCTCAATTTTAATGGCAGGCTGGATTGACCTGCACGCCTGGGTAGATGTTCAAAATGAAGATGCGGGAATGTATGGGACATGGGTAAGCCTGCTGCCGCCTCTTGTTGCCATCGGGCTGGCCCTGATAACCCGTGAAGTGGTTCTTTCACTCTTTGCGGGAATCTGGATCGGAGCGCTCTTTCTGGTGAGTTTTAATCCTTTTACAGGTACGGCTCAGTCACTGGAGTTACTGATTGCCGCACTTGTGGATGCCGACCATATTGCCATTATTGTTTTCAGTCTTCTTCTTGGCGGAATGGTGGGTGTGATGTCGCGTGGTGGCGGTACACAGGGAGTTGTGGATATCATGGGGAAATTTGCCAAAAACCGGAAACAGGGTCAGCTTTTTTCCTGGGCTTCTGCACTTTTTATATTTTTTGATGATTATGCGAACACACTGATCCGGGGAAATGCTCTCCGGCCAATGACGGACCGCCTGAAAATCTCACGCGAAAAACTGGCTTATATTGTCGATTCTACAGCGGCTCCGCTTGCAGTCAGTGCTATTATTACCACCTGGATCGGCTTTGAAATTACCCAGATTCAGAATTCGCTTTCAGGGCTCGCGGGGCAAACAGCAGACGCGGCGGTAGCCACCCAGCTGCAGGCGGGAGCGGATAATGCGTTTACCATTTTTCTGCATTCCGTGCCCTATCTTTTTTATCCGATTCTTGCACTGGCATTTGTGCTGATGACCATTCTCATGAGAAGAGAGTTCGGGCCCATGCTTGTTGCCGAACGGCGCGCTGCGTCCGGAAACGGGGTCATCAGGGAAGGCTCCATGCCCGCCGCCGATACCAATTTGGAAGCTCTTCAGCCCCTGGAGGGGAAACCCAAACGATGGTATAATGCCGGATTGCCGGTGCTTTCGGTAATTGTTGTGGCTTTAATCGGGTTGTATAGAACGGGAAGTGCCGCACTGGAACCGGGTCAGAGCGGGCTTACGGCCATTATTGGTGGTGCCGATCCCTTTGCCGCCCTTTTGTGGGCATCATTTACCGGCTGTGCCGTAGCAATCGGGCTGGTTATTATTCAAAAAATACTTTCGCTGAACCAGGCACTTGAGTCGTGGCTGGGCGGAATGCAATCGATGCTGATGGCCATTGTTATTCTTGTTCTGGCCTGGGGCCTGGGAGGGGTAACACAGGAAATAGGAACCGGTACATACCTGGCCTCCATGCTCGAAGATACCCTGCCACTGGCGCTGCTGCCGGGGCTTGTGTTTTTCATAGCGGCCGTTACCGCATTTTCAACCGGAACCTCTTGGGGAACCATGGCGATTTTATTCCCGGTGGTTGTGCCGCTTGCCGTTGCAATGGGAGCTGGAATCGGTTTTGCCGGGGGAGAGCACTATGGAATTCTGCTAGGCTCTATCAGTTCGGTAATGGCAGGTGCGGTTTTTGGCGATCACTGTTCACCCATTTCAGACACCACAGTACTCAGTTCGATGTCCTCTGCCTGTGACCTGATTGACCATGTTCGCACACAGCTTCCGTATGCTTTGATTGTGGCAGTTGTCGCGCTTGTTGTAGGAGAACTTCCGGCCGCGTTAGACTGGCTGCATCCCGTATGGGGGCTTCTGGCCGGGCTGGTAATTCTCTATTTTATTTTGAAATTTTACGGAGAAGATCCCGAAACGAAACCCGTTGAGAAAAGCCGTCATTCTGAACTTGTTTCAGAATCTCCGGGCACTGAATAAGAATGGATGGAATTATAAAACTCTCTGATTATTATCATTAAGATTTGCAAAAATAACCTCTTCTTTTAAAAAGAGTGGAATTTTAAAGCGGAAGTAATATGTCTTTCAGGCCCCGTCTGGCCATCCTGCAGCCTGTTCTGATCCCTGACCTGCACGATTTGGCCATCATGCTGGCAGCGAATAAGATCATTTTGCAGGATAATGAGCAGTGGTCCAGAAAAGGCCGGATTCATCGTGCTAAAATCAGAACTCCGGAAGGTACACAGCATATCAATATTCCCATCCGCACGGCTGACCGGAAGAAGCCAATCAAAGATATCAGGATAGATCATTCTGAAAAGTGGATAGAGCCTCTTCTGCGGACACTTGAGTTTAACTACCGTAACAGTGTGTATTACGATTTTTATGAACCGGAAATCCGGGCTGACTTTCAATCCGCAGTGGATTATGAATATTTGCAGCCGTTTGTGATGTACATCCGTAACCGGATGTTTCGCTTCCTTGAAATAGAAATTCAGGCTGAGGTACTTTTTTCAAGCCGCATGAAAGAGTACGATTCCGATCCCGATCCCGATCAGCTGGCAAAAAATCTGGGTTATGAAAATTATTACCAGGAACCGGGTGCGAAGCACTACCAGCGGCAGGGACGGAACAGAGTTGAACTCCCATTCAGCCACCCGGTATACCGGCAGCATTTTGAAGGATTTGAACCGGATTGCTGCCTGCTGGATTTATTGTTCCAGTACGGGCCGGAGAGTTTTAAAATCATCAGCCTCCTTCAAGCGTCCGGAGAATCTTGAAGCGTGGCGGGTTTGATCAACGCAATGGCGGTTTGATCAACGCTTAAACGTAGCGGGTTAGATTAATGCTATAAACAGCTATGAAAACATACCAGGCAGATAATCCCAACGCTTCAAGGTGCGAGCACGCTTGAAGGTTGTTTAATTCCCGGCTTTTTTTACTTTTGAGAAAACATTCCTGATAATTAATGATCATGGAGAACTTAGAACAATCTTCTTTTTACCATATTCACCACCGGGGAATTAATGGATGTAAAATCTTTTTTTGAAGAACAGGATTACGAGCGTTTTATCAGTCGCTGCTTTTTTTACTTATATCCGTGTGTAGAAACTTATGCCTTCTGTCTCCTGAATAATCACTTTCATTGTTTGATACGGGTGAGAACTAAAGTGGAGCAAGAACAAATTTTCAGGTTCCTGAAATCAACCTATTCAAATGATGATTTTCATGGATTAGAATATGCCGCATTTAAATTTTACCGGACATCCTGGCAATGGGGACACTTGCTCAACAGCCATACGAAATATATCAACAAAAAGAACGACAGGACCGGAGCTCTTTTTGAAGGAAAATTCAGGAGAAAACGGATAACCACTAATTTATATCTTTCTCAACTGATCTGTTATATACATCGCAATCCTGTTCATCATGGAATTACCCGGGAATATTCAGATTATACCTACTCTTCATACAACATTTTATTAGATGATATCCCGACATTGCTGGAGAGAAGAAAAGTAATGGAGGTTTTCGGCGACAGAAATAACTATATCTGTGCACATGCTGAATTTAAAGATCTTTTAGGGAATGATTATAGATTGGAGTAAACAAGTAAAAGCCACCTTCAAGCGTCCGGAGGACCTTGAAGCGTGGCGGGTTTGATCAACGGATAAGAACGTGGAGTTTTTATTTAACGCTGAAAATCGTGGGGGGTCTGAGTACTTTGAAAAGCGTAGTTGTGAGTGGAAACATTCCAGGCATGTAATCACAACGCTTCAAGGTACAAGTACGCTTGAAGGTTGTTATACAAGGTGGCGAGCACGCTTGCCTCAAAGAGATCCCTATGGGAAAGGTTGTCACACATCAAACTCAATACCCTGCGCCAACGGCAGTTCATCTCCCCAATTGATGGTATTAGTCTGCCGGCGCATATAGGCTTTCCAGGCGTCGGAGCCGGATTCGCGGCCGCCGCCGGTCTCTTTTTCGCCGCCGAACGCGCCGCCGATTTCCGCACCGCTGGTTCCGATGTTGATGTTGGCAATCCCGCAGTCAGATCCCCGGTGGCTCAGAAAGGTTTCCGCTTCACGCATATTCAGTGTAAACATGGCAGAACTTAAACCCTGTTTCACACCATTATGCTTTGCAATCGCTTCATCCAGATCTTTGTATTTCATCAGGTATAAAATAGGTGCAAAGGTCTCTTCCTGAACAATATTGTAATGGTTTTCCACTTCGCAAACAGCCGGCTGTACATAATGCCCTTCCATATTTTCAAGAACATCGCCTCCAAACAGAACTTTACCGCCTTCTTTTTCAACCTGTTTGAGCGCATCCTGCATTGCTTTGACAGCCTCTTTGTCAATCAGCGGGCCAACCAGTGTCTTTTCATCCAGCGGATCACCAATGGTCACATTATCATAAATAGAGATCAGCCGGTCTTTTATTTTATCAAAAACCGATTCGTGGATGATCAGCCGGCGGGTACTTGTGCATCGTTGTCCGGCCGTTCCCACAGCACCAAATACCACAGCGCGAATTGCCATTTCAAGATCTGCATTCTCACTGATGATAATGGCGTTATTGCCGCCCAGTTCAAGAATGGTTTTGCCGAGCCGTGCACCTACGGTTTTAGCCACTTCTTTACCCATTCCTATTGAGCCCGTGGCAGAAATCAGTGGAACGCGCTCATCTGCCGTCATTCGCTCGCCGATTTCCCGATCGCCTGTTATGAGGTTAAAAATTCCCTCAGGCAGATCATTTCGCTTTAAAACATTGGCTACAATTTTCTGAACGGCCACACCGCACAAAGGTGTTTTTTCAGATCCTTTCCAGATGGTTACATTTCCGCACACAGCGGCAACCATAGCGTTCCAGCTATAGACGGCAACGGGGAAATTAAAAGCCGAAATCACCCCCACAATTCCGAGCGGATGCCACTGTTCGTACATTCTGTGCTGAGGGCGTTCGGAATGCATGGTAAGCCCGTAGAGCTGGCGCGAGAGGCCAACGGCAAAATCACAGATGTCAATCATCTCCTGGACTTCCCCCAGCCCTTCCTGGTAAATTTTTCCCATTTCATAAGAAACCAGTTTGCCAAGAGGTTCTTTGTATTTCCGAAGCTCAAGTCCGATCTGCCGTACAATTTCACCGCGTTTCGGGGCGGGCATATCACGCCAGGTCTCAAAAGCTTCCTGAGCTTTTTTAATGACCTGTTCGTACTCTTTTTCAGTGGTGAATGAAACGCTTGCTATTTCTGAACCGTCAGCCGGTGTATGGCTGGTAATTGTTTTGGCTGATTTATCCTGAAGAAAGTTTTGTCCTGTTGATGTTCCTGAATTATTCTTTTCAATACCGAGCGAGCTCAAAAAATCTTTCATACTTTCAATTGCGTTAAATTTGTTTTCTTGGAATATAGAAGCTGTAAAACTGAAACCCAATCTTCCGCACGGTTTTAAACCAATTTTATGAAGATAAAATCCGCGTCAAATAATCAGATAAAAAACTGGAAAAAACTCCGGATGAGTAAATACCGGAAAAAAGAGAAACTGTTTTTTGCCGAGGGGCTCCGGTGTGTGGAGCAAATTATAGAAAATGGCATTGTTTCTGTTGATGAACTGGTTATAGAAGAAGGATTCAGGGATGATATTTTGAAACGAATTTCAGTACCTGTCTATTCTGTTCCAAAGAATGAATTCTCTGAACTGGCGGATACAGACTCACCGCAGGGAATTTTGGCTGTTTGCCGCGAACCGGAGGAAGCAGATCCGAACGTAATGGCGAATAAGAGTGGTTTGATTGTGGCATTCGATGCCATCCAGGACCCCGGGAATTTGGGTACGATGATCCGCACCGCCGCATGGTTTGGCGCAGCCGGGTTGATATACGGAGCCGGAACCGTGCAGCCGTTTCACCCCAAAGTGGTACGAAGCACGGCAGGGGCGACAGGAGCTATTCCATTTATGAAAGGAGATCACGGGCCGGTGTTAAACCGGTTCGAAAAACAGGGATGGAAGGTATGCCTGCTGGATGGTTCCGAAACATCGGAGAATATTCAAAGCTACAGGCCAGGAGAAAAAACCGTGCTGGTAATAGGAAATGAAGGGAGCGGAATCAGCCGTGAACTATTTACACCGGAGCGGACAGCACTTCGTATTCCGGGAAATTCCCGCCACGTGGAAAGCCTGAATGCCGCCGTTGCACTGAGCATTGGACTGTATCATTTTACGAATGACTGAAAACAGTTTTTTTAAAGAGCCCCTCCTTGTGGCGTTCTTTTGCGCCATAGGGAGGGGACGGGGGTGGGTCAGAAAACCCGGAAGTTCAGTTTATCGTAACACTTAAATTATTTAAGCCATTATTTTGGAAGTTAAATTTCCTCACAGCCTCTTCAAAGGGGGACACTTCTTAACTAGTTATTATCTCGAACTCACGTAAAAGAGATAATATCTTTTCACCTGCAATTGACTCTCACTTGCTGTTTACCTATAGTTAATTAACGCATCGTTACAGACACCTCTCATAGCAACCAAAATGAAAGGCCCATGCCCCGACAGAAAAAAGCGAAGAAGATTTTTGTTCTGGATACCTCTGTTCTTTTATATGATTCTGATGCTGTAAAAAACTTTGAGAAACATGATGTTGCCATTCCCATAACGGTTCTCGAAGAGCTCGATTCATTCAAAAAAGGAAATTCCGTTACCAACCTGCATGCCCGGGAGTTTATCCGCTACCTGGATCGTATTTCAGATGCGGGGATGATTGAAAAGTGGATTCCCCTGAATGGGAAAACGCATGGCAAAATCAGGGTGGTGAGTGATGAAGCTTCCACAGAAGATGCCAATAAAGTCTTCGGGTCTGTAAAAAATGATCACCGGATCCTGAATTCGGCACTGAAACTCCGGGAGAAAGAAACAGATAAAAAAGTGGTCCTGGTGTCGAAAGATATCAATCTGCGCCTGAAAGCCCGTGCCCTGCGGCTGGATGCGGAAGATTATGAGACGATCCAAATCAAAGATATTGACCATCTCTACCGCGGCAAGACGGATCTTTCTTTCAATGAGAATACGCTGATCAATAAATTGTATAAAGACGGGAAACTGGATCCGGCAGATCTTGAACATACCGATCCGGTGAGCAACCACTATTATATTCTTAAAAATCATTCCAGTTCAGCCCTGGGACATTACAACCCGAGAAGTAAAAATGTGGAGCTGGTTCAGCCGCTGAATGCGTACGGTATTTCTCCCAGGAATGCAGAGCAGACGTTCGCCATGCACGCGCTGATGGATCCGGAAATTTTGCTGGCCAGCATTACAGGAGCCGCCGGTACCGGTAAAACCCTGCTTGCACTGGCATGTGCACTGGAGCAGCGAAGTTTCTACCGGCAGATTTATCTTGCAAGGCCTATCGTGCCGCTCAGTAACCGCGATCTGGGTTACCTGCCCGGTGATGTGAAATCAAAAATTGATCCCTATATGCAGCCCCTGTGGGATAACCTGAGTATCATCAAAAATCAGTACAAGGAAAACAGTAAGCAGTACCAAAAAATTGATGAACTTATTGAAAGCGATAAGCTTTCCATTGTTCCCCTGGCTTATATCAGGGGACGCAGTCTGAATAATGTCATTTTTATTATTGATGAGGCTCAAAACCTTACTCCTCATGAAATTAAAACCATTATTACCCGGGCTGGGGAAAACACCAAAATTATTTTTACGGGTGATATCTTCCAGATCGACACACCCTACCTGGATGCCCAGAGCAATGGCCTTTCCTACCTGGTGGACCGCCTGAACAACAACGAAATTTACGCCCACATCAACCTGGAAAAGGGCGAACGATCCACACTGGCTAACCTGGCAAGCAAATTTCTATAGGTTGAGCAGCAAGAACCTCCCCTCCGGGAGGGGAAAGTGCAGTCCGGCAGCGTAGCCGTCCGGACAAACGAGGGGTGGGTAACTGACTACTGACTACTCCCCGTTTGTCTTTTTCATTCTGATCTGATAGCTTCAGGTAATTCGTAATTAATCCTGTAATTATGAGATCAATACTTGCAGTACTTTTGCTTGCAATTGTAACAGCCTGCAGTTTTCAGCCTGAAGGGTTCACTGAAAATGAGATAACGGTTGCTTTTTCTCAGATTTATATCCCAGAAGATTCACGGGTTTACACCGACTTCTTAACCCAAAAACCTGCTAACGGAACCTATCAATCCAGCTACGGAGATGGTTCACAAAGAGCCGAAGTAACATTTGAAAACGGTTATGCGGTGGATGGCAGCATCTGGAGTGAAAACGGAGATATAAAGCTCACATTTGCAAAAGAGGGCGGTCAATATACCCAAACAAGGTACCATTCAAATGGCAACAGGGCGCAAAAAGTTACTTTCAGGGATGGAGTTTTGGGAATCGGTAATCTTATGTCCTGGTATGAAGACGGAAATCCTGAATCAGAATTCACGCCTGAGGTGATTCGAAACTGGTATCCGGGCGGACAACTGGAATCGGAAGTTCATTATAAGGATGAGGAGCTACACGGAAGATCAGCCATGTGGCATGAAAACGGTCAGCTGGCCGGCGAGGTTTTCTATGCAGATGGTGTAATGCATGGCGCTTATGTTGAATGGAATGAAGAGGGAAATGTAGTTTCTGAAAAAGAATATGAAAGGGGAGAATTGATTTCAGAATCTATGTGATAGTTCTGGAGACAGGGTTTGTTAGTACCTGGGTAGAGGTTACTATCAGCTATCAGCTGTCTGACTGCTGAAAGCTGACAGCTCCTCACCTGATTATCTCAAATTTCACATCATATAACCATCTGATCGGCTTCTTTCAGCGCATGGTGTAACTTCTCGTATTCCGGCAACTCAATCCCGTGTTTCCGGCCTAGCCGCAGAAGCGCCCCGGTAAAAGCATCATATTCAAGTTTTTTCCCACACCGGCGGTCGTGCAGTGTAGATGGGACCAATACTCCGGTACCCTGGGGTTTCGCGATAATTTTTTCCAAATCTCCGGCTTTCAAATTAATTATTTCTGCTGTTGCCACACGTGAAATTTCATCCGCCAGTATTCTTAGCTGTTCCTGCAGCTTGCCCCCATCGTATAACTGATCGGTTTTTTTATTTTCAGCAGCCGAAAGCATGTTAAAAATGGCATTCCATGAAAACTTTTTCCAGATTTCTCTTTGAATGTTTTCACTGATGAAACAATCCACCTCCGCGTTCAAAAAAGCATTGTGAATGACAGATGTACGTTCTGAAGGCTTTCCGTCTTTCTCACCCAAAATAACATTTCCCAGGATTGTATGAGATAATACACCCGGTTTCGAAATTCGTATCCCGATCCGGCACAGGCCGGGTATCACACGTTCATCCCCAAAGGCTTCTGTAAGTTTGGGAATATTTTCGATACCGTTCTGAAGGGTTAATACCTGGGGTCTCTCACTCATTACCGGCTCAATCAGCCGGATTGCCTGTGAAGTATCATATGATTTTACAGCAAACAGGATTATATCCGGTTCAGGAAGATCTTCCGGATTATCCGAAGCAGGACCTTTTGAAATAAAATCTCCGTGGATACTCTGAACGATTAAACCGGCTTCCCGGATTTTTCTGAGATGTTCACCCCGGGCCACCCATGAAATTTCTGCATCTAACCCTTTTGCCAGCTTAGAACCAAAATAACCGCCAACTCCACCGGCTCCCATCACCATTATATTCTTAAAATCAAATTTACTCATATCAGCTTATCCTTTTGCCAAATGTTTATTATTTTCAATCAACCTGGTTCCATATCATGTAATATTTCCCCAGCCAAACATGGGTGGGGATTTTTAATTTAATATCTGAAAAATGTCTGTATCAAAAGAAGATGTCTATTATGTAGCAAACCTTGCCCGGCTTCAGTTGGAAGATAAAGAAGCTGAAGGATTGAAAGAGGATATGAATAAAATCCTGGATTATATGGAAACCCTGAACGAGCTCGACACCACAGATGTAGAGCCGCTTCAGCATGTTACGGAAGTGATGGTAACCGGTTTTCGCAAAGATGAAGCAAAGGAACCTTTAAAACATGAAGATGCCCTGAAAAATGCGCCCGATGCCGATTCCGATTACTTCCGTGTGCCGCGGGTGATTGAGTAAAGGAATAGCGAATAGTGAACAAGGAATAATAAATTTCGAAGTACGGCTTATTTTTTTAACTCCACATTCTGCGAATGTCAAAAAAAAAGAAGAAGAGAAGTAATCAAAACTCACCTGCCAAACCTGCTTCTGATTGGTTTCAGCAGTTTTCCCGGAAAAAGCAGCACATCATCTGTCTCGGTTTTTTGTTCATCCTTCCTTTTATTCTTTTTTACGCGTCCACTCTCGGCGGGCAGCAGTATATGGGGAATGATAAGATTCAGTGGCGGGCCGGAGCTGAATCTCTGATTGAGCACAGGGAAATATATAACGAGCCGGCACACTGGGCAACGAATATGTTTTCGGGCATGCCGGCCGTAACCATTTCCCATACACCACAGATTTGGAATTTTGATACCTTACTGAAGGAATTTCAGTTTATTTTTCCCGCACTCGAATTCTGGGTTCTGTTTACAGGCGCCTATATCATGTTTCTGTTCATGGGCTTTCGCCCACTGGCAGCAGTGTTTGGCTCAATAGTAATCGGTTTTTCCACATACATTCCTATTGTCATCGGGGCGGGACATAATGCTAAATTTATTGCTTACATTTATATTCCGTGGCTTTATGTGGGATATTTTTTAATTACCCGATCAAAAATGAACCGGTGGCTGGCGTTTTTTATTTTTGCCCTGGCACTGACCCTTCATCTCCGTGCATACCACCCGCAGGTGACCTACTTCTTCCTTTTTCCATTGGGCACCCTGTTTATTGTTGACCTGGTCGGGGCCTTTAAAAGCAATCTATCCAAACCTTTTTTACATCATACCGGCTGGCTGGTCGCGGCGGCGGCTGTGGCTCTGCTTATCACAGTTCAGCTTTACTGGAGTACCGTGGAATATTCCCCCTATAGTATGCGCGGGGGCTCTGAAGTTGCAGAAACGGCTGGTTTATCTCAGGATTATGCTTTTGCCTGGTCGCAGGGAGTGGGTGAACTTCTTACTCTTGTGATACCCGGTTCATACGGCGGTGCCTCGGGAGATGCGTATTGGGGGCCCAAATCATTTACCAGCGGACCGCATTATATGGGAGCCTTAACGCTGCTCTTTTTTATCATCGGGCTGATAAAATCCCGCCATCATCTGAAATGGGTGTTTTTTGGGCCGGGGCTGGCGGCCCTGTTTTTTTCGCTTGGAGAAAACTTTTCTCTTCTGAACGGTGCCATGTTCAGTTATTTCCCGCTGTTTGATAAATTCCGTGCACCCGAGATGTGGCTGATGGTTACCGTTTTTTGTTTTGGGGTGGTGGCTGTCATGGGACTTGAATGGATTGGTGACCAGGTAAAAAACAATGTAAATTCGTTTCAATGGAAAAAACCGCTCTACATAGCTGCAGGGGTTGGTTTGATTTTTATACTGATTGGATTCCAGGGACTTTCGTTTGATAAACCGGGTGAACGGGAACAGATTGCTCAGCAAATTGCCCAGCAGAATAATGTGGCACCCGATGATCCGCGTGTTGCCCAAACCGTAAACAGGTATATCAATGATGAACTGGTTCCGGATCGCGAAAAAATAGCCCGTGCCGATACACTTCGTTTTGCACTGATATTTTCGATCGGGCTGGGACTGATATGGTTCGCGGGGAATAATAAGCTGCCCCTCTCCACAGGACTGGCTGTTATATGCTTACTTATTGCGTTTGATATGATCCAGGTAGACCAGCGCTATCACAGTGAAAATTCACTGGTAGACGGCAGCCTCACACGTGCCGAAGTTATCGAACGCCAGGCAAGCGATCAAGACCGGTATGTCCGTGATCATGTTACACACGAGGAAGGATGGGATTACCGTGCGCTTCCGCTGCTCACGAGCCCGTTTCAGGACGCTAAACCCGCATATTTCTATCCATCAGCGGGCGGTTATTCCGGGGCCAAACTGGGGTATTACCAGGACCTGATTGATGAGGCATTTTTCTCAGGCCCAAACGGTATCAATACCGGAGTACTGAATATGCTGAACATAAAATATATCACTGCACAGGGAGAAGTAAACATCCCCGGCTTCGAAACTGCAGACCGCGGCCAGACTGGTGTAGTGCTTGAAAACCAAAATGTGCTGCCGAAGGCCTGGTTTGTGGATTCTGTTGAGGTGTTGAATGATCAGACAACTGTTTTGACTGAAATTGCACAGGATTTTGACGCTGCGAATATTGCTTATATTGCACAGGAACTGTCTGAACCCATTCAGCCCGATACCAGTGCATCCGTTGAGGTTACCGGTTATAACGCCAACCATATCGCCCTCGATATTTCCCGGTCTGAACCTGGTTTCCTGGTGCTGGGTGAAATCTGGTATCCACCGGGCTGGACGGCCACACTAAATGGTGAAGAGATTGACATCATCCGAACCAATTATGTATTACGGGGGTTTGAAATTCCTGCCGGAGACCACCAGCTGGTCATGACCCTGGAACCCGCCTGGTATGCTGCCGGCAACTGGCTGTCACGACTGGGAACACTGATTCTGTTTGGATCAGGAATTGCAGGTCTTGTTTTTTATCAGCGACAAAAACAAAATAACAGATGAAAAAAATAAAAGAATTTGGCGGAAATATATTATCCGCCGTAATGCCTGAATTCTGGAAGTCATATTCCGAACTGGTTTACTGGAAGCGAAGAAAAAATAAGGAGGGAGATCTTTCCAATGATCATTACGACTATTTTTACACGGAACATTTTCAAATAAACCACGATGAGTATACAGATAAACGAGTTTTAGATATCGGCTGCGGGCCGAGGGGAAGTCTCGAATGGGCAACGATGGCTAATGAACGAATAGGATTAGACCCTTTAGCAGATAAATACTTAAAGCTCGGAGCTGATCAGCATAAAATGAAATATGTTACCAGCGGTTCAGAACAAATACCTTTTCGGGATTCATATTTTGATATTGTCTGTTCATTTAATTCTCTTGATCACGTAAAAAATGTGGAAGAATCCATTGCAGAAATCAAGAGGGTGACAGCACCCAATGGACTTTTTCTGCTCATGGTTGAGGCAAATCATAAACCAACCAACTGTGAGCCACATGAGATCAAACCGGAAATAATAAAACAGTTTGAGCCGGAATTTGAATGCTTGATGGTTGATTTTTATCTGCCGGTAGAAAGCGGGCTTTATGAATCTGTGAAAGCCCAGAAAAAGCTTGAGAATCCACTTGAAGCTGATATTCCCGGGTGGTTGTCAGTGAAATTCAGGAAAATATGATTACAGGTTCAGAAGATTTCCCTCTCTGTAAAATATTGAGGTTTCACACCCTAAAAAATCAATAGGGCTAAACCCCCGGAGAGGCAGCTGCTTAAAACCACCTTTCTTTAACATCTGAATAGCTGCCTGGTATTTTCCCCGGTTAGAATCATCAAAAATAACGATCCCCCGATCAGACAATGACCGGATGGAATTATAACAACACTGCACACGGTTACGGCCATCTATAATGATTACATCATACAAGGTTCCTTTTTCACCTGCCGCTGTTTCATAGCCGTTGTCCAGCTCCCGAAAAAGAATCTCAACATGATCCGGCAAGAGGGGTTTAATTTTTTTTACCCACTCCGAATTATGTTCAACAGAATCTACTTTCCGGGCTTTATCAGCCCACCATCCTGTACCTAAACCCGACCCAAATTCAAATACAGTTGCATCTTCCGGGAGCCGATCATTGATAAGATGAATAGCTGAATACGTAAACCAGGGTATTGGATTTAACTGTGCGTCAACATTTTTCCCAGTACGGAAACTTTTGAACCATCCAACATCCCTGAGATAACTTTTCCGCCGAAGCAGCCAGTAATCGTAAAGAGGTAACCTGGCAAGAACCGGATGGATTTTTTCCTGAAAGAATAAAGAGGATGTAAATCGATTGCTCATAAAAATAGCTTTCTGATAATTTCTTTTATGTACAGTTCTGAGGGCACGGAGCGATAAAGGTCCAGCAACGAGACTTTTTCTCCGCCTGCCATTTTAAGCCTGTATTTTTGGTATGACGTATGCGATGGATTCATCAGATGTTGATGTTTCTCAAAACAACGGTGATAACCTTCCAGTTGTAAATCTGAATTGGTAATCCGATCACGGTCATCTGTCATATTCACCACCTGCAGTACCTGGGGTACCGTTTTAACCGGACCAAATTTTTGAACCAGACGTATCCAGAGATCGTAATCCTGTGCCGAGGGTAACATCTCATCATATCCGCCGATTTCCTCGAGGTATTTCTTCTTTGTGAGAACCTGGTTACCAATCCGGTTATAAAACAAAAGATCATTCAATGTAATGATATCCGGTTTTTTCCATACAACCTTTTTGTTGTTCATAATCATTTTGTCGTACGAACAAACAGCTGAGAATCCACCCTCAAACGTTTTCATTAGCATTTCTATACGTTTTGGCTGCCAAAAATCATCGTCATCAATGTTGGCTATAAACTCTCCTTTTGCATGTTTCAGGGCAATATTACGGCTTGTAGATGCCCCCTTTGAATTCCGGTTACGTATAATTTGCAATAAAGAGTTTTGAGATAATGAATGAAGATACTCCCCGGTACTATCATTCGATGCATCATCAACCACAACAATCTCAAGATTTTTCCAGGTCTGTTGCAACACAGATCTCAGTGCCCTTTCCAGAAGGTCCCGCCGGTTTTTTGTAGGGATGATTACACTTACCAACTGCTGATCGGCCATTGCTGAAGATTTTTTTATTAAGGTCACAAGATAATCATAAGATGCCTGAAATAAACCTGACTTATAATTTTGTACAGAACCGGAATAGTCAGATCCGTATTATTCGGATAATTCTAAATAAAAAATGTATCTTCACGGCTCAATAGCTCACAATATTTGATATGTTACACCAGCCGGAAATCACCTTCATCATCTGCACCTATAACCGCGCCGGATATCTTGATGACACCCTGAAATCTCTTCTGTCTCATCAAAAAGAGGACGCGAATTTTGAAATCCTGGTTATAGATAACAATTCTTCTGATAATACCCGGGAGGTTGTCGGGCAGAATCGGAAATTATTACAGGGGAATCGCCTGAGGTATGTAAAGGAACCCAATCAGGGGCTTTCTTATGCCCGCAATCGTGGGATTAAGGAATCTGATGCACCCAATATTGTTTTTGTGGATGATGATGTTTGGGTTACCCGGGACTATATTTCTGCCTGGTTTTCTTTTTTCAGAGATTATCCGGAGGCAAAAGCAGCCGGCGGAAAGATTCATGTACAGTTTGATGACCCGCGCCCCGATTGGATGTCTCATTTCTTACTGCCACTGCTTGGCCACCATGATCATGGAAAACAGGTCAAAATTTATAATAAAAGAGATTATCCCTTTGGCGGGAATATGGGATTCCGAAAAAATTTATTCGAAACATTTGGCCTGTTTAATACAGAGTTAGGACGTATTGGAACCAAATTAAAAGCCAGTGAGGAGAAGGAATTTTTCCAGCGTCTGAAGCAACAATTCATAGATATTTATTATCTGCCTGAAGCGAAGCTTTTTCATCGTGTAAACAAATCGAGGTTAACAGAGGAATACATCCGGAGACAGGCTTCAGGGTTGGGTCAAAGCATGAGATTACAGTTAAAGCAGGCATCTATCCCGAAAAGTTTCTCAACCCTGTTTTCAGAAGTGGCAAAAGTATCAGGATCGGTTCCCATTGGCCTGTTCTATCTGCTTGGTTTACAGTTCTCTAAAACAAAAATGCTTTTTCGGTTTCGCTGGTGGATCTGGAGGGGTTATTTTTCAGAACGATCAACAAAATGAGATTTTATATTTGCTAACTGCTCTTTGAGCCTCCATAAATAATATTCAATATAAGAGTTGATTGATGATTTGGTCTTATTATGTTTAATCTTCAACTCTTCTAAAGCTGATTCCAAATCTCCCCTGGCATTAATCTTATTCCAAAACTCAGGAAATTTTTCCTCTATCTCCTCCAACCGGATAGTCATTTTGTTTTCTTTATCTTTTAAAAAAAGAGAAATATTTGAATTAACTGTATCGTAGTAATCCAAACATTCCTTTATTGACTGAGTTTTCCGGTTTAAAATACCTTCGGAGTAGGACTTAATGATTAAAAAGTTTCCCATCCATCTCTGATTGAAACTTTCTGCTGTGGCTTTTTTCTCTCGTATCAGGTGAACATAAAATGCATCATTACCATATACTTTATCTAACCTGCCAAGCATCCAGGAAAGCCTGTTATCACTCTCAATATGATTCTCAGAATATTTAAGTCGTTCATTTCCAATCAAGCCGTTATTTATTTCATGACCAGAAGTGTAATTAGTCATATGAGTACATGCCTGACAAAAGGTTTTGGACCCGCATCTTCCGGTGCTTAGAACAAATATATTCATAAAATTAAAAGATCTTTAAATTTTCTATTTTCGAAGAGAAGAAAATTAAACAAAAAAAAGTAATTCTTTGGGCGTAATCATCCGACAAAGTATCCAAAACAGTTTCATCTCATATATCGGGATTTTACTGGGTATTCTGTCTACTATAATCCTTTTTCCTAACATTTTAACGCCTGATCAGTACGGTTTAACCCGCGTTCTGCTCTCTATCGCTATTATCTGTGCACAATTTTCACACCTGGGAATGACTAATATTGTGATACGGTATTTCCCCTATTACAATACCTCGGGGGATTCACGCTACAGGTTACTAACACTCTCTCTGGGAATACCACTTGCAGGTTTTTTCCTGTTTATGATACTGTTTATTCTTTTTCAGGATGTACTGATCAGCTATTATATTGATCAGTCGGAATTGATAGTGGTTTATAACACTTACCTGATTCCGCTTGTTTTCGCCATTCTTTTCTTTGAAATCCTGAACAGTTATGTGCGCTCCTTACAGGATTCCGTGACAGGATCTTTTGTCAATGAAGTACTGATACGAATACTCATCATCATTCTGTTAATTGTACATTACTTTGAATGGTTAACCTTTCGTTATTTCATGATCGGATTTGTTAGCATCTACCTTATTCAGCCGGTTTATATGCTTACATACCTGTTCATAAACAATCAGCTCTCATTCTCATTTCCATTTCAAAAAGAGACAAAGCGGTTATTCAGAGATATGAGTGTATATGGTGCCTATTCTTTGCTGGGTGGCCTGGCTACCCTTCTGATTGGTAATATTGATATTATCATGATTGGAATGTTAATGGATTTAAAGAGCACGGCCGTCTATGCTATTGCCTTTTATATCGGGTCGGTCATTACCGTACCACAACGATCCATTGGTAAAATTGCCTCGCCCATTTTAGCTGGTTTGTTAAAAAACCGAAAATACAATGAGATTGATCAACTGTATAAGAGAACAGCTTATAACCAGTTAATTTTCGGGGTTCTCTTTTATGCAGGTATCTGGGCCAATATGCATAATCTGCTTGACCTGCTGCCGGATACATATGACGGTATTTATTGGGTTGTAATTATCGTTGGCCTGGCCAAACTGTTCAATATGGCAACCGGTGTAAACGGTATGATTATCATTAATTCGAAACATTACCGGTTCGATCTGTACACCAATATCCTGCTGGTGATTCTTACCATTACAACCAACCTGCTGCTGATTCCGCCTTATGGAATTACAGGCGCGGCAATTGCCACGGCTGTCTCCATATTTGTTTACAACTTCATCAAGTTTCTGTTTGTATGGATAACGTTTAAGATGCAGCCATTCCAATGGAATGCTCTGGGTGTTGTAATGATTTCAGCAGTATGCCTGGGCCTTTCATTCCTGGTTCCATACATGATGAATTTTTTCGTGGATTTGATGGTCCGGTCGCTGATGATTGCTGCTGTTTTTCTTGGGGCTGTCCTGGCCTTTGGGTTATCAGATGATGTTAAAAATCTGGTGACGGAGACGCTGAGAAGAGTGCAAACCTTATGGGATTAATATATATTACTTTTTGTTTCGAGGTTTGGAAATATTATTTGCAGCCAATATCACTTGCAGTCAGCTTTAGCTGACTGACAGATTGAACTTGATATTCCAGAGTGGCTTTAGCCACACCACGAATTCGGTGAAGTAAATAACACCGGTTGGGCTAAAGCCCCTTGTTTTTAGCTTTTTCTTTAGCAGTTGACTGAAGTCAACTGCAAGTATAATCGGGTATAATGATATAAATATTTTAACATGATTCAGTTTAAACTATGAAAGCCCTCCTCATCGATTCATCCTCAAAAACACCAAAAATGATTCCCGGCGAACACCCCAAACCGGAACCCGCCCCGCATGAGCTGCTGGTGAAAATCGAAGCCACTGCCCTGAACCGGGCCGACCTGCTGCAAAAAGCGGGAAAATATCCCGTACCGGAAGGCGCTTCGCCTATCCTGGGACTCGAAATGGCAGGTATTGTTGAAGCAGCCGGGGAAGGAGTGGAGAGATATGAGCCGGGAGATGCTGTATTCGGACTGCTTTCCGGAGGCGGGTATGCCGAATATTGCACCATACATGAACAGATGGCAATGCCTGTCCCGGAATCGCTTTCATTTGAAGAAGCCGCAGCCATACCCGAAGTATTTTTAACCGCATGGCAGGCGCTGCTGTGGGAAGGTGAGATTTTTGAGGGGGAAACGGTCCTTATTCATGCCGGAGCCAGCGGAGTGGGTACAGCAGCCATTCAACTGGCAAAAGAGTTTGGCGCCCGGGTTATCACTACTTCCAGCAAAAAGAAAACGGAACTGTGCCGGGAACTGGGTGCGGATGTAGCGATTGATTATAAAAACCGGAATTTCGCGGACGTAATCGAAACTGAAACCGGCAAAAATGCGGTGAACCTGGTTATAGATTTTATCGGGGCGCCGTATTGGGAAGATAATATACGCATACTGGCGATGGATGGACGGGTCGTTTACCTCTCGATGCTTGGCGGGGCTTCGGTGGAAAAAATGAGCCTGGTGCCGGTTCTGCGGAAACGCCTTACCTTCCGCGGCTCCACCCTGCGGAACCGTAGTGATGACTATAAAACAGAACTCACTGAAGAGTTCTCCGATGCCGCATACGAGCTGATCGAATCCGGAAAAATCGTCCCGGTTATTGATTCCGTTTATGACTGGCAGGATGTAGAAAAAGCCCATGAGCGAATGAAAACCAACCAAAACGCCGGCAAAATTGTGCTGACGGGGATGTAACCAGCGACCTGCCAGAGTTCCCGCGCTTTTGCGGGATCCTGGCAGAGTCGCGGGTTAGAGGGTTAACCACAAAAGAACATGAAGTTCATAAAGTTTATTTAATGTAAATGACATTTGGCTCCGAACTCTGGAAAACCATCGGAATCTCTCTTACTACTGCGGGCCGTGCCTGACGGCACTGACTTATGCACACGACTCCGAACTTTCTGTCGTCCCTGCCGGGACTTTAAGTCGCAGGTTCTGGTTTAACGACCTTCCAGAGTTCCCGTGCTTTTCGAATCCTGGCAGAGTCGCGGAATTGCTTCAACCACTGTGAAGGCTTTCCGGAATCCTGGCCAAATTCCAAACCATCAACCGAACGCTTCGAGGACCTTCGGACGCTCGAAGGTTCTGATGAATCATCACTACCCCCGCTCTCTGCTTTCCCGAACAACACTGTTTAGAGTATCCAGGTCAAAGTCTGTATCTACACCCTCAACATCCAATGGAGATCCCTGCTCTTTAATTGATTTTAAAACAAACGTTTGGCCATCCCGCCTTTTAATACCCACTTCACCTTCAGTACGGGCTTCTTCTAATAATTTCGCGAGTTTTTGCCGTGCCTGCGAATATGTATACACTTTCATAATGTGGCCTCCATAACAGGGATTTGTAGCTGTTTAGCTACATCAACCATCTTTTTATCTAAACTAATTATGGGTGTTTGATATTGCCTTGCGCTATCCAACACATAAGCGTCATAAGCATAGAGATCAAATGCATTTGCCAGTTCAACGGCTTCAGAAAGCCTGATTGTTGTTCTTCGAATTGGAATGCGACTGAATTGCCGAATTACATCACTTGCCTGTTTGACTGAAATCCGGTTGCGTTTCATCATCGCGGACAATGCATTACCAATTTCTGCATCCAGACTTGCCGGAGCCTGCAGATCACAGCCTTGTGTCATTTCTATAATCTGTTTTTTATGCTCCTCATTTACGAGTACGGCCAATAATGCTGATGTATCAATAGTAATAAGCATTAGTTAGTGTAACAATTGTACAACTAGAAATCAACAGAAAAAGCAGTTAACCGAACTCCGCGATGGTTTTTCCAGGATTGACAGGGCTCCAGGACCATACCACCGAACTCTGCGAGGACCTGCCGGACTCTCGGGATCCCGTTGGGGCAGGTTCTCTGATCAGCAACCTTCAAGAGTGCCGTGCTTTTCGGCTCCTTGAAGCGTTGCGCCAGTGCTTCACACCTGCCAATTTACCCCACCCTTCACAAAACGGTACTATTTTTGTAATTGTTCTGAATTCATAACCTATTTTAGAGTATGGATCAGAAAAAGAAAGAACAGCGGAGTGTCAAAACTCTCCGGAAAACACTGACAGATATTTTTGCCCTCAGCAAGCCGTACCGGCTTCGCTTTTACCTGGCAACCGTTGGGGTGCTGATTGCATCGGCCATCTGGCTGACGGTTCCGCTTGGGCTCCGGGAACTGCTGGATGCCGTTTTTGAAGCGGGCAACCGGGAACTGCTGAACCTGCTTGCCGCCGGGCTGCTTGTTCTTTTTGTACTGCAGGCGCTTTTCTCTTTCCTGGGAAACTACCACCTGGAGTGGGTGGGAGAACGGGTGATTACCGATCTGAGAAAGACGGTGTATGAACACCTTCACCGGCTGGGGTTCCGGTTTTATGAAGAACGGCGGCTGGGCGAAATTACCTCACGGCTGACCAATGATGTAGGCTCTATCCGCACAGCACTGACCGATTCGCTCCCTCAGCTCTTCACCATTACTTTTTCCCTGGTCGGTTCCGTTACGCTGATGGTGATCCTGAACTGGCGGCTGAGCCTTGTCATCTTCCTCACGGTTCCGCTGATCACGATTGCCACCCGCTATTTCGGCCAGAAAATCAGGAGCCTCTCGAGAAGTATCCAGGACGACCTGGCGGAATCGACCGCTGTTGCCGAGGATGCCCTGGGGGCGGTCCGGCTGGTGAAAGCATTTGTACGTGAAGAGTATGAAGTGGAGCGATACCAAAAAGCCGTGGAGAAGCTTTTCGGAACGGCACGAAGAAAAGTAGTGCTCACCCAGCTGTTCTGGGCAGGCGTTGGTATCCTGTTTATGAGCACGCTGGTGATCATCTTCTGGTACGGCGGGCTGGAAGTGCTTGCCGGACGGCTGACGGCAGGGGACCTGGTAGCGTTTATCATCTACGCACTGAATATTTCGCGGTCTGTCACCCAGACATCAAGGTTATATGCTGCTGTCAATACGGCTGCCGGGGCTTCGGAGCGTATCTTTGAACTGCTGGACGAGGTCCCCGAGATCTCCGATTCGCCGGGGGCAAGACCCGTTCAGCATGTGGATGGCATCATACGGGCGGAGAATGTCGGGTTCAGTTATGATGAAGGCCGTCCCGTGCTGAAAGAGATTTCATTTGAAGCGGCCGCCGGGGAGACGATTGCACTGGTAGGCCCGAGCGGAGCCGGAAAAACCACGCTTCTGAACCTGGTACCGAGATTCTACGACCCGCAGGAAGGAACCATTTTTGTGGATGATATCGACATCCGGGAGTTTCGTATTAAATCGCTGCGGGAGCAGATTTCCGTGGTACCACAGGAAGTGCATTTGTTTGGAACTTCCGTGAAAGAGAACATCCGGTATGGGAATCTGAACGCTTCGGATGAGGAGGTGATGGAAGCCGCAAAAGCTGCCAACGCGCACGATTTCATCACCGATATGCCGGAGGGGTACAACTCCCTGATCGGCGAAAAAGGCGTAAAACTGAGCGGCGGACAGCGGCAGCGGCTGGCCATTGCCCGTGCTCTTTTAAAAAACCCGGCTATCCTGCTGCTGGATGAGGCTACCTCATCGCTCGACTCCGAATCTGAAGCGCAGGTTCAGGAAGCCCTCTACCGCCTGATGCAAAACCGCACCACCTTTGTCATTGCCCACCGCCTCTCCACCGTACAGCACGCCGACCGCATCCTGGTGCTGGAAAACGGCAAAATCATCGAAACCGGAACCCACGCCAACCTCATTGAAAACGGCGGACTCTACAGCCACCTCTACGCCCTGCAATTCCGGGATCTGGACGAGCCGGAGACGTTTGTATAAAAAAATCAGCGACCTTAAAGCGTTCCGGCGGCAGACGGATCCTTGAAGCGTCGCGAAACTTGCCCCGAACTCTGCAAGGACCTGGCGGACTCTTGCAGGTTCTGATTTAGCGTCCTGCCAGGTACTGTGTTAAAATTCAAGTTTTCTTTGTAGTTTTCTATTCAAAGAACATG
>JBBEBD010000049.1:0-82698 GCA_040882525.1 Balneolaceae bacterium
GCAGTGCAAAACCGGGGGTTACAATGAGCATTTATTTCCAACCCAAGACGATGAATGGTTTGGAGTTGATGGATCAATTCAAAGGGTAATTCAAGAAGTTTTTTAAAGCACGAGCCGGTGCTTGCTCTTTAAGAAAAGGGATCCCATAACCCGGAGATTCTTCGCTCGCATCCGCTCCCTCAGAATGACATTGGGCCTGGTTTGAGAAGGGCGGGTATCAGGTTTTTATTCTGAACCGGTTCTGTCTTACCCGCTATATTTTTTCCGGTTGCCCTTTAAAAAATCTGTGTTTTAACTTAAAATTACAGGGTGCTATTATTTTCTTGATCCGCTACAGTAGTCAATACTAAATTCTTATACTGCACTCCACCTCCATTAAACAATCCATAACACCGAATAAAGAGTTGCGCCGATCAGAAAAAATCCAAAATTACTTTCTTTCTCTTCCGGCAGCTCTTCTTTAAATGAATTTAAAATAATAGCCCCTGCAACCAGGGCAAACAGTAAAGAGGAGATGGTCTCAGGTATGATATATGTGGCCCCGATACCCCAGCCGGTAATGACGGCCGCTGTCATAATCCAGCGCCCGGTGCGGTGATATAACTTTTTGTGATGACGCAGCAGGGAATAGTCGTTAATCAAAAAATGGAATCCCAGTGCCATAAACGTCAGAAGTGAACTGAGCCCATCCACTTTCATTTCATGGTGCAGGTAATAACCTATAATTAAATTGAATAGTGCAAAGACCGCTATGTGGCTCCTGTAAATGATCGTATCTATAGCCTGATCTCTCTGGGTTGTGCCCTGACTCCGGAACCGGATAATGCCCCTCTCAATACCATAAAAGAGGAGAATACCAGCCATGGCCATCAGGTATAAATCATTTTCAAATGACACCGGTAACAGCGCTGTATCATCTATCGAGTCCTGAAAGTGATGAAGCTCCGGCAGTATGTGAAGGAATACAAATGCCACAGATATCCCTCCGGCTAATGAAAGCCATTTGTTTCTGGGGAGTGTCCTCAGAAATGAAATTTTATTGGCAAAAATGTGGACACATGAAATGAATACAACAAGCAAAAACGATAAAATCATGGTAATGTAAGATTAACAGGGTCTCCTGATAAATGCTGTGCTGAACAGGTATTAACAGAAACGGCTGTCCGCAGGCAGTCGTGTAATTGCATGGCAGAGTTAAAAAAATGACCATCAACAGTTCCACGCGCGTCAGCGCACTCAACCTAAACAGGATACTTTTGGCACAATTCAACGGTCACACGCGAGCGAAGCGAGCAAGAATCCAATTTGAAGCTGGCTTCTGAACATTGTACCTTCTATAAATTTTTAAACCGACACCTATACTATCTGTTATAAAAATATACCATCGGTTTTTCGCGTATTCATCATAACTTTTCCAATCGGGAGGTAAGCTATGCATCCGGTTGACCTATCCATTTTTGTTCTGTATGTCGTCGGGCTTCTCGGCTTTGGATATTTTTTCTTCCAGAGAAATAAAAGCGGTGATGATTATTATGTTGGCGGGCGCAAAATGAACAGCCTGCATATTGGTTTATCCGTTGTGGCTACGGATGTAGGAGGAGGATTCTCCATCGGCCTTGGCGGGCTCGGTTTTGTGATGGGCTTATCCGGCTCATGGATGCTTTTTACAGGCCTGATCGGCGCCTGGCTGGCTGCTGTATTTCTCATTCCGAAAGTGAAGAGAAACCCCGCGTTCGACAAAGCCTACACCTTTCCCCAGGTTTTTGCACACTACTATAACCCGAATGTGGCTCTTGTGGCGGCTGTTATATCCGCTGTGGGTTATGCCGGTTTTACCAGTTCACAAATGCTGGCTGGGGCAAAACTGGCCAGCGGTACCTTTGCTGATCTTGATCTCAGCACCGCTCTCTACCTGATGGGAACCGTAGCGGTTTTATATACCGTACTGGGCGGGCTGAAAGCGGTAATCTATACAGACACCATTCAGTGGACCATCCTGATGACCGGACTGCTTCTTGTCGGGGTTCCGTTTGCCTATTCGGCAATAGGCGGGATAGAGGCTATCCGGGCTACTGTTGAACCCGAAATGCTCACCTTAACAAACCTGGCATGGCAGGATGTGGTCTACTGGTCGGTCACCATTATCCCGATCTGGTTTGTGGGGATGACTCTATATCAGCGTATATACGCCAGCCGGGATGAAAAAACCGCTAAAAAAGCGTGGTACCTTGCGGGATTTTTTGAATGGCCGGTGATGGCATTTCTGGGAGTTCTCCTGGGATTGTTTGCAAGGGTTGCTGCCGACCAGGGGATGTTCGAATACCTTGGTGCTGCAGATCTTTCAGCGACCGATCCGGAAACCGGGCTGCCCATGCTGCTGCGGACTGTGCTGCCGACCGGGTTCCTGGGAGTGATGATGGCCGCTTATTTTTCAGCGATTTTATCTACAGCAGACAGCTGTCTGATGGCTTCTTCCGGAAACGTGGTTACCGATATCATCGGGCGTTTCAGGAAGTTCAACCCCGATAGCCCCGGGTTTGTGCGGACTTCACAGGTTGCTACTCTTATTATCGGGGTACTGGCCCTGCTGCTTGCCGGTGTGATGACAAACGTTCTGGACCTGATGCTCGATTCGTACGCTTTTATGGTATCAGGCCTTTTTGTGCCGGTGGTCGGGGCGTTATACTGGAAAAAAAGTACGCCCGCAGGAGCCATGGCCGCTATGATTCTGGGCGGATTTACAACGGTTTCTTTACGATATCTCGGAATTGAGTTACCTTACAACCTTGATCCGAATGTATTTGGGATCTCGGTATCTGCAATTTCCTTTATTATAGTGAGTTTAATTGCAGGCAATAAGCCGTCAGAACAAAACCGGAAACCGGATGATGTAACGCAGGTAAACCGCCAAACAGGATAAATAAGTAATTCAGGCAAGATTATGAATATATCTTATACTTTAATCCGCAATGATGAAAATGAACCTGCTTTTACAAGAGAGCAGATCGCGGATTTTCTATATAACCACCTTGATCAGTACGGCGACAAAAAATCAGCGATTCTGAAATGTATAGCCTATGCTTATGGCGACAAGCCGGGCCAGGACGGTTTTATTCAGATTGCGCACGAAGGAGATGAAATACTGGGTGTGGTGATTATCAATAAAACCAATATGGAAGAATTTATCCCTGAGAATATCCTGGTATATATAGCCGTACATCAAAAAACGCGCGGACAGGGTGTTGGGAAACAATTAATGGAAAAAGTAATAAACGCTACTGAAGGGAATATCGCCCTGCATGTGGAACCTGATAATCCCGCTAAATTTTTATACGAAAAATTTGGTTTTACTAATAAATATCTCGAAATGAGACTTGAAAAATGAAGCTGACAACAAGCTCCGGATTTTTTTTGAATGATTTTAAAGTTTTTCAGAAAACAGTACAATTCTTTATCGCTGAATTCTGTAAAGTTATCTGGCAGAGGTATCACCGGATAATGAAACTACCGCGCCATGAACTTTGTATTTTTAAAATCAATCTCCTGAAATGGCCTACGTAAAGCTATATAAAAGCGAATTACGTCATAATTATGAATTTCTTGATGAACTTTTCAAAAAGCATAACATCAAGTGGGGAATTACCACCAAGTTATTATGCGGCAGCCGGGGCTTTTTAGAAGAGGTCATAAATCTTGGAATCGGTGAGGTGCACGACTCCCGGATCAGTAATCTCAAGGTGATTAAAGAGATCGACCCGGAAACCATTACCATCTATATCAAACCGCCCCCGAAAGACGCTATTCCCGATGTTGTGAAATATGCTGACATCAGCCTGAATACCGAACTTTCTACTATGCATGAGCTGTCTGATGAAGCTCAAAAGCAAAACACTATTCATAAAGTGATTATTATGATTGAAATGGGTGATTTGCGCGAAGGGGTGATGCGTGATGATTTAATAAATTTCTACGAAAAAGTGTTTCAGCTTCCCGGAATTGAAGTTGTGGGGCTGGGTACAAACCTGAACTGTCTTCATGGCGTAATGCCGGATGGCGACAAACTGATACAGCTTGCACTCTATAAACAGATCATTGAACTGAGATTTAAAAAAAGCATTCCCCTGGTATCCGGCGGAACCACAGTTACCATACCTCTTTTGCTGAGGAACCAGCTTCCAAGCGGTGTGAGCCATTTTCGTGTAGGCGAAGCACTGTTCTTCGGAAAAGATCTTTTCACCGACGGTGTGATTGAGGGAATGAGCGATCAGGTCCTGGAGCTTTATACTCAAATTATAGAAATTTCAGAAAAACCTCTTGTACCTTCAGGAGATCTTGGAGTAAACCCACAGGGAAAGACACTGGAAGTTGCCGAAGAAGATTATGGTAAAACAGCCTATCGGGCAATTGTGGATATCGGTGTGTTGGATATTCAGCCCGATTACCTGATTCCGGTAAATAAGAATATCACTATAACGGATGCAAGTTCTGATATGCTGATTCTTGATGTGGGAAGCAACCCCGAAGGTTATGAAGTGGGAGATGTAATTCGCTTCAAATTAAAATATATGGGGGCTCTTGGTTTAATGAGTTCAGATTATATAGAGAAAAAAGTGGCTGAATAGGTTAAAGTGGGAGTGGCAAAGGGAAAAAAATCTCCCCTTCGAGGGGTGTACTCCGTCAGCTGACGGTGGGAGGGGTGTAAAGAAATATTAAAAATTGTAGGCTTCATTCTATAATATCGTGATCAAAAAGCTAACGATTTACAATTTATCGCTGACTCCTTCGTGCGATTCAGAATAAAACCTTCCTGAATTCAAACTTCAATGAAACCTGAGAAAACAGCAGTCCGCCCGGTGATGAATATACCGGAGTCCCCGGAGATTTTTGATTTTACCAAAGAATATGATCCCGGGGCCATAAACCGGCTCATCAAACGCGGAGGATGGGGTATCGGGCGTTACAATGAGAAGCGAAGGGGGATGTATGTTGCACCGCAGTATCAAAACCGCAGGTATATCCATATGGGAATTGATATCTGGGCTCCTGCCGGAGAACCTGTATATGCCGTACTCGACGGAGAGGTGGTATATACGGGTAATCATCCACAGGAAGGAAACTATGGTGCAGCGATCGTACTGAAGCATCAATGGAAAAATAAGGCGTTGTTTGCACTTTATGGCCACTTATCCACCTCTTCTCTGGAGAAGCTGAATACCGGGGATGAGATCCGGGCCGGCGAGCAGGCAGCGGTTCTGGGAGACGAAACCGAAAATGGAAACTGGCCGCCGCACCTGCATTACCAGATCAGCCGTGTTGACCCCGGGGAAGCCGATATGCCGGGAGTTGTTTCAGAAGATGAACTGGAGGAAGCCCTGAAAATATATCCTGATCCGCGGATGATCATCGGGCCGGTTTATTGATTAAATTTCTGAACTCCCCCATTGCCCCAAAGGGATGCCTTCGGCAAGGAGGGTGCCGCTTTAGCGGCGGGGGGTGTTGATGGAGTTTTGTACCACTATCGAATCGCGTAAGGTCCACTATCAATTGCCAAAGGTTTTCCCGTGGCCTGTAGCAATCTCCTCCCGATAACCGTGAGATCCCTCCGCTACGGTCGGGATGACAAATGTGCCGTTGAAAGAGGAGCGGGTATTGAATCATTCCCCGTAACGGTACTCCCATTTACCCGCCGGAAGCACTCCTGCGGCGTTACAGGGGGCGTAGTTATGTACGGAGTTCAACACGCCGCATCTGTGAACAAAGTAGTCATCCCGACCGGAATGGAACCGAACGGATGTGAGGTGAAATGGAGGGATCTCCTTTCCCGTGGCCTGCCCGTTTATCAATTATCCTTGGGTTGTTCTGTGGCCTATAACAAGCTCCTCCCGATAGAGTGGAGATGTCAGGGGCATTGGACAGAAGGCGCGGCGTTTAAAATAAAGAAATTGAACACTGTCCGTGTCACGCCGCGTGTTTGGCTCAGTTTTGCCCTTACGGAGATTCGACCGATTTCCCTGCTCAGAAACACTTTTGCGGCGTTACAAGGCACAGGGTTATGACGCTGAGACTGATACGCCGCGGATGTACAGACACGGCCCTGTCACTCTGAGCAAAGTCCCGATTGCTTTTCATCGGGACGCAGTCGAAGAGTCTCCCTGTTACGGGAAGGAACCAGCCAATAGTACAACCAGGATGTTTTAACAATACCCTCCTGATAACCGTGAGATCCCTCCGCTACGGTCGGGATTAGGTTCCTAATTATTTTCAGATTCAATTAAATGTCAGAAACAGTACATTTATACTATGGATTTATTCAATGAAGACAGACCCGATAAAAAACAGTCCCTGCCGGATCAGTCCAGCCAGCCCCTGGCTACACGGATGCGGCCTCAATCTCTTGAAGAGTTTGCAGGGCAGGAGCATCTTGTGGGAGAAGGGAAAATGCTCCGGCGCATGATAGAAAGCGGTGTGATGGGATCATTGATTTTTTATGGCCCGCCAAGTTCCGGCAAAACCACACTCGCTCATGTTATTTCCAGGGAAATTGATGCACGCTTTGAAGTGATTAACGCGGTGCTGGATGGCATCAAAGAGTTGCGGAATGTTGTGGCAAAAGCGGAACATCAGAAAAAAGCGAATGGACGAAAAACCATTCTTTTCGTGGATGAGATTCACCGGTGGAATAAGGCACAGCAGGATGCGCTGCTACCGCACCTTGAATCGGGAATTATTACCCTGGTGGGAGCCACAACCGAAAATCCATTTTATTCACTGGTTAGTCCGCTCTTGTCCCGGTGTCAGCTTTTTGAACTGTACCCACTTACCACAGAAAATGTGCTGGATATGCTCGACAGAGCTTTGTCAGATAAAGAAAGGGGACTGGGCTTTATCGATGTGAAACTTACTGCTGAGGCGAGGCATCATCTGGCTGATTACGCGGGCGGCGACATCCGTAATGCAATGAATGCACTTGAAGTGGCAGCATTATCGACCCCAAAGGGTGAAGACGGTGCGGTTCATATCAACATTGATATTGCCAGGGAATCTATTCAAAAACGAAGCGTGCGGTACGACAGGAGCGGAGACGAGCATTACCATTATGCATCTGCTTTTATTAAATCCATGCGTGGTTCTGATGTGGATGCGGCTCTCTACTGGATGAATGCGATGCTTGAAGGCGGGGAGGATCCGAATTTTATATTCCGCCGCTTACTGATTTTTGCATCTGAAGATGTGGGTATGGCCGATCCCTATGCTTTAACGGTTGTCAATGCTTCTCATGAAGCCTTTACCAAAACGGGTATGCCTGAAGGACTCTATTTTCTGGCACACGCCTGTATTTTTATGGCGCTGTCTCCAAAGAGTAACAGTACAAAAGCCATCTTTGAAGTAAACAGCCGGATCAAAAAAGAGGGGACCGGTGAGGTGCCATCACACCTGAGAGATAAAACCGCTAACAAACTGGCCTCAGCTTACCTGGATGTAAAAAATGCGTCCGATGATTATAGATATCCCCACGACTACGCGGGGCACTGGGTGGACCAGGATTACCTGCCTGAAAAACTGAAAGAAAGTTCATGGTTTGAACCCGGTGGAGAAGGGCGGGAGCCAAAACTCTGGGAAAGGCTCCGGCAGATCATCAAAAAGAACAGGTAAAAGAAAGGTACAGTAAAGGTTATCTTACTACCGTAATGTTTAGTTTTGATTTGGGTAAGGACTTAGAAACCATAATAGAAAACCTGGTGTCAGAAGAATGTTTCATGTGTTTTCAGGGAAATCCCGGCCTTGGAGATTTTACGGGGAAAGTGAACAGGCTGATCCGCGGGAGAAAGGCGGCATACCGGCCAGTAATCAAAATTACAGTCACAAAAATTGGTGGACCATTGCCGGCTTTCAGCGGAGCCGCCGTGAACGCCGTAAACCTCTCCACAGCCTTGACCTTTGGTTACTTTGTGTCAAGACAAAGTAACACCCATTACCAGTCATTGTAAGCGAAGCCTGGAATTGTTCAACTTATAGAAAAAAGAAAGGCGATAGAAATATAAAAGGACCTGATAGTAAAGAGAAAAAATACTTGTCCGGAATTATCCATTCCGGACAAGCTAAGTATTGGAGCTATTGCTCTATGTCTACCATAACATGAGTGATTTGCTTGCCCAATAAAAAAGAAATTTTTAACCCGGATTTGGTGTGCATTTTCTTTCGTCACGTTCCCCGGTTAGATGTTACTCTTCACAAAAATAGAATGCAACACCTTATTAGTCAAATTAATTTAAGATAAATCTTTTTAATCATTTAGAAATTAAGTTTATTGTTCAGAAAAGCGCTTTTATTTAAAAAAATTAATGCGGTTTCAGTAGAAAAAAGGGGCAATATTTACACACAGAGCCCTGTATAAAATATTTACAGCGTCTCATCCGGCTTGCCGAAAGGCTTGTTTGTGAGCTTTTCCGGCTTCATAATAGGGTCGAAATTTCAGTAAAGTCTGCGGCACGTTTATTGTTTATACAACTGAACCGGGAAATAAAAAGGTATGAAAAGTCAGTAGTGGTTCTGGTTTTTTTTGGACATATCAGGTCTGAATCCCGGAATATATTTTAGTAACCAAAGCAAGAATTAAACAAAATCAGGAGAGAACCATCGATGAATCCAAATAAAAGGAGAGGAACGGTAAATCCGGTAATGTGGATAAGTATTTTATCACTGTTTTTGCATGTGGCATCGTGCACTCCGCCTGCAGGGGATGAAGGCGAAAATGATGAAAACGATAATTATGATCTTTTCTATGAATTGAAAGAGCTTGAAGGTTCAGCCGGTACAATACTTTCCATTAACCAGGGGGTGACTGTTGGGAGAAATTCATGGTTTGAATTTGAGATTTCAAATTTTCAGGAAAATAAAATCATTACTCCCGGTGTGCATGAAGGCTGGTGCATAGAATGGACAAAACAGATTGCACAGCAGGGTGATATACATGAAAATGTCAGGATGTTTTCTACCTATGGCAAAGACCGCTGGAAACCGCTCAACTATTTTCTGAACATCAAAGATGATTTGCTTTTGCAGGACCCGGACCTCACCTTCCGGGAGTTTCAGGTTGTGATATGGCTGGTAGTTCATGGCCCTGATTTTGACTTAAATAAGCTATCAACGAACCAGTTACCCGCCCGGTTAAGAGATAACGGAGAACCGATTTTTGATGCTGAAAAAGCAAAAAATATTGCGGCGAAAGTAAAATCTGAGGCTTCTTCATTTATTTATAGTTCTGGCAAAACATTTGCCGTGTTGATGGATACGGGAAGCGACAAACAGGATGTGGTGGTTCCGGTTACTCCGCCGGCTGATACTGTTTCACATGGTTTTGTTGAAGGTGTAACGCCGGCTAATATTGATCCGGAAATGGCTGAGAGAACCTACCCGGTATTACAGGCCGGATGGGAAGGCCCGGGAGGAGATAAACGCTGGCTGGGATGGAATCTTGGGGCTGTTCGTGCACCGGCATCTGTAGATGACGATAGTCCTGAAAGCGCAGGCTGGTACTTCTCATTCAATTTTATGAACGGCTTTTTTCCCGAAGCGGGGAATAATCAAAAGGTGCCGGATCATATTCCGGGGCCTGTATCGGGTCCCCAGAATCCGGATTTGGATTCAGACTGGATTGAGAAAGACCCCTGTACACTATTACTGGATGATCCGTGGAGGGTGCCTGCTGCAGAAGAGTGGCAGGCGGCTGCCGATGCCGGTGCGGCATCACAACTGAACCTTCATTATGGCGGGTATATACTCGGAAATTTATCATTCTTAACGGAACGTGGAACTCAGGGATTTTACTGGAGCAGTACACGGCATATTGGTGCAAACAGAGCCATATTGGCAGAATTTTCTTCTGAATCAGGTTTTTTGGTGAATATCAATTCCCCTATGCTGATGTGGTCGGGATTGCCCCTTCGCTGTATTGAGGATTGATTATTGATGAAGGAAATAATAAAGGAGTAAGATCTTGTTTTATTTATTTATTAATGTGAGCTTCAGCCTGATAAGAAGCTCTAACTCTTGCAGGGGCTTTCCCCAAAGGGATGCCTTTGGCAAGCCCCGCAACCGGAATATTTTCTTCTTCTGAGTTCTAATGTGTGGCTGAAGCCACTTATAAAAATAAATTCCTGCTCCGGCAAGTGATAGGTTAGTTCCGGGTCTTTTTATGATTATCCAAAATCTGATGAATTCATAGATTTTCCTGTACAAAATTCAGACTGCCATCTAAATTGTGGAAGACTTTAAATAACAAATTAATTCGGATTTAAATATCTCCCCTTACTATCACTTGCAGTTGGCTTTAGCCAACTGGCATGAAGGCTCTGACTCCATCAGGGGCTTTAGCCCCACAACAGGATTTTTTGCTTTTTCTGAGTTCAGGTGTGTGGCTTGACGAAGGTATCCCTTTTGAGAAAGCTACTAAGGAAAGACAACTTTCTGCTCGGCAAGTGACAGGTTGACTCCGGAGCTTGTTTATGGTTACCTGAAATCTGATGATTCAGATGTATAAGCTTTGTCATCTAAATTTTGTAGAATTTCGAAGGAGTATGAGCTTTGAAGATTTCAGCATAATGTGATTGGATCTGGCTCAGGCCCCATACTATCACTTGCAGTTGACTTTAGTCAACTGATAAGAAGCTCTAACTCCTGCAAGGGGCTTCAGCCCCACAAACAGATTTTTTTGCTTCTCCTGAGTTTTGATGTGTGGCTGAAGCCACTTGTATCAGATTACTTCATGATCGGCAAGTGATATTTAACTTCTGAGCTTGTTTATGATTATCTGAATCTGAGAAGTACAGAGATTTTAGATAAGATTGAGCAAAATCAAGCCAGCCCCAAAGCTTGAAGGCAAATAGTAGACTATGATTAATAATCAGAAGGAAATCTCCGGTATGAAATAGGATTCATTACCGGCTCTAAAGAGCCCTGCAATTTTCATTTTTATGATCAGTAAGAACCAAATAAATCAATTAAGGCGTAGCATATAACCCACACCATGCAGGGTAACAAGGTAGCGCGGATCATCGGGGTGCATTTCAATTTTTGCCCTGAGTTTGGATACATGAACGTCAACCGTTCGTGTATTGGTACTGTATTCATATCTCCAAACCTGCTCAAGCAGTTCATCCCGTGAAATGGGTTGATTTGCCCTTGAAACCAGGTAATGAACAAGTTCAACTTCCCTTGTAGAAAGTTCGTGTTCGGTTCCATCAGGTTTATACACATGCGACTCTTTCAGATCTATCTTTACCTCACCCAGTTTGAGCACTTCCACAGGTCCTGATTTAGAGTAAGCGTTGGCCCTGCGGAGTCTTGCCTGGATTCGTGCCAGGAGCTCTTTCACACCAAATGGTTTGGTCATATAATCATCCGCGCCAATATTCAATCCCGCCACTTTATCAATCTCCTGGTCGCGGGCGGTAAGCATAATGATGGGAAATGCGTATTTTAGTTCACGTATTTTTTTACAGATATCATACCCGCTCACTCCCGGCAGCATCAGGTCGAGCAGCATTAAATCGGGGTTAATTTCTTTTACTTTTTCAATCGCTTTGGACCCATCCGTAACAACTGTTACATCATATCCTTCACTTTCGAGCGTATCCTGAAGAGTAAAAACAAGACTGGGTTCATCTTCAACAACGATAATTTTCCTGGATTTATCAGACATTTTATTCTATATGGACCGGAGTTTGTTTTGTTTTTGGCATTTCAGCATAATGATCATCCTCTTTGACGGGATCCGTAATAAAGGCAGGCAAAACAACTGTAAAAACAGAACCTTTACCCGGCTGACTCTGAACATATACTTTACCCCCGTTAATTTCTACCATCGTTTTTACAATGGATAATCCTAAACCGTGACCTTTGGTTTTTGCGGTGAGGGCATTTTCAACCCGGTAGAATTTATCAAAAATATGTTTTTGGGATTTTTTATTGATTCCATCTCCCTGATCGATTACCGAAACAGCTACCGATTGACCCTGTTGTTCTACCCTAAGATCAATTTTTTTTGTTTCAGAACTGTATTTAACGGCATTTTCAACAAGATTATTTAGAATGGTATCCATATGATCGCGGTCAATCATCACAACCGGAAGAGCTTTTTCTGCTGAAAAAGTAAATTCAAAGCCTTTGCTTTCAATAAAATCCCTGTTCGTGTTATAGAACTCTTCAACCAGGTGTTCCACCTGGTGAGGGGCAGCTTTTACAAGGGTACTTTCAGAATCAATTTTTGCCACATCCAGCAATTTCTCTATCATTTTTTTCAGCCGGACCGCTTCATTATAAATATGATCTCCATAATTTTTCAGCCGGTTGCCATCCGTGACCCGTCCGTCGGCTATATTTTCGCCCGCAGCCTGCATGACTGCAAGAGGGGTTTTTAATTCGTGGGTAATATTTGCTAAAAAGCCTGCCTGTCTCTGGGCAAGTTCCCTTTCGCGCTGGGCATTAATTATAATGAACAATAAAGCCCCGGAAAGCACAATTACGGCGATGATGAGAATAACAAGATTCCTGGTAAAGGAGGCATTGGTAGCGGCAACAGTAGGCGATTCAATGAATGCGGCTTGCAAAACCCAGTTATCCAGCAGGTCTGTAAACCGCTGCCGGATATCCACGGCATCACGGCTGAAAGGAAAACTATCATCATTACTTACTATAACGCTGTTCTGCATCCAGTCTCTCACCCATACAACCAAACCCGATTCGCTGGTTGGGCCAAATTGCGCTTCTATTTCAGGTTTCAAAAAACCATTCACAAGATAATCCCGGTTAATTGTGAAATTAAGATAGCCAACCACACTTCTGTCATTCAGGTTAACCAGGGAAAGCGTCATACTCCGGTGAGCATCAAAACTAACACCGTTGTTCCAGCGGATATCATTCAAAATCACTTTTATTGTGGATTTTGATATACCAAATCCATCACAAACAATATCGGGGGTTTCCTGTGAAATAGTGAAAAACTCTACTGGCTTATCGTACTTGTAGATGGGCTTATCCGGGTTCTGACATCCATCCATTTCTTGCGGAATGAAATAGATTTCACTAAACAGGGAATCATCTAAAGCGTCAGTCAGAACCTTTTTAAATGAATTGGGAAAATTACCACTGGATTGCCATGTATTTTCAACAAGCTCCATATCGAGCTTTGCGATATCCCAGAATGGCCGGTAAAAACGCTGCCGGACCTGGTGGCTGAACTCCTCCAGTTGAGACTTTTTATTCTCTTTAGCTGATTCGATCGTTGTTTCTCTGAGCGCATACAGTGAATATATATTCAGCCCGGTGAGGGCTACAACTGCTATAAAAGCCACGCCAAAGAAAAACCAACGTACCGGATTACTCTGTTTTATGTTCTTAAATAATGACATTATTTATGAGTTTCTTTTATTATGATCGAAAAAATACAGATCACAACAAAGTCTGGCCCTGATTATTATAGAATTTTACAAATAAAAGAAAACTGAATTCTATAATAACCGGAACCGGGATACTAAAAATCAACCGGAAGATTGATGCAGTTCAGGATTCAGAGCTAATTGCCATGGTGATTGTGAAGCCTGTGCAGGTACTTAACGCCTATTCTTCCCAAACATTATTGCTGCGGTCGGCATCCGGGAATAAATTATCTGCGTCAATTTCCACCCGGATCACAGGCGACTCTGAGGAGACAGTAACTTCCATGCTTCTGTGACCGTTCAGCCAGTGCTCTACACCTGCAATTTCTTCTGTGGTGGAACCGTCCTCATAAGTGATTTCCAGGTAAACCGGCATGGGAACATTTCCGATATCTTCAATTGTAATAGTGGTTCCATTTCCACCGGACGAGACACCCGCTACGCTCTGATCGAGCACCCAGGTTTCATAATACCAGGATCTCCAGAACCAGGAAAGATCCTCACCCGAAACATCTTCAATTGTGTTAAAAATATCCCATGGGTAAGGGTGTTTATATTGCCAGCGTTCAATCAGTTCGTGATGGGCTTCCAGAAACAGGTCTTCACCCAGAAGTCCCCGGAGTGCAATTAATACTGATCCGGGCTTTGGATAAGAGGCAATTCCGTAAGCAGGCCCCGGATAATGAAAATCAGACCATCGCATCATTTCTCCCTCAAGATCGGTGCCCGCAATCTGCAGGTATTGCCCAAATACATCATCATGATCAAAACGGTCGCTTCCAAAATAGTCTATATTTGCTTCATTGGTATGAAAGGTAGTATAACCTTCATCAATCCAGGTATATCGCCTTTCATTGGTGCTGAGTATCATGGGGAACCACATATGAGCCAGTTCGTGTGCCGTAACACCGTACAGTCCCACAGCTCCGGCATTGTTGTAATCTCCAATGATTGTCATCATGGGAAATTCCATTCCGCCTCCGATGATATCGGCTCCTTCAACGGATGTCATATGAGGCCAGGGATAAGCCAGCTGTGTGTAATCAGACAGAAAGGAAATGGAGTGCTGAGCATATTCGGCCTGGTCTGACCAAAGCGGGGCGGTACTGCGATAAAATGTATGGATACGGGCATAATCTGTTTCACCGTCACCATCAAGATCGCCCACCGGTGTTCTTGCTGCATCCCATTGTGATTCGAGAGTTGCACTGAAGGCAACATCACGAACATTTTCAGCGGTAAATTTCCAGGTAAGATTCTCCTCTCCTGCAGATAATGTTGCGTCCTGCAGTTCATCAAAACCGGCAACCGTTATAATTTCATCACTTTCAGCTGCCTGATTATATCGTTCAAGTGTGCGTTCTGACAGAGTTTCTTCAGGGTTAAGAAATTCACCGGTTCCCATGACCAACCACTCCCGGGGAGCTGTGATGGTAACATCGTAATCAGCAAAACCATGATAGAATTCAGCATTTCCAACAAACGGATCATCCATCCAGCCATACACATCATCATAAACAGCTACTTTCGGATACCAGTAGGCGATAAAATAGAGGTTATCGCGGCTCCGGCCCATCCGGCCTGACGCTCCTTGCTGCGGCACTTCGAAAGACCATTCAAATTCCAGGTCAACGGAAGAACCGGATGTAAGTACTTCATCAGGAAACAGATACAGCCGGGTTCCGTCAATAATATACCCGGAACTGTTTTGGGTCCACCTTGCATACATATTGGTTTCATCCATCGGCAGGCCGTCCACTGAAATTCTGGTCAGATCCTTCCCGCCGGTAATTTCGGTAGTTTCTTTTTTGGGTGTGCCTTCTTTATGCAGGTTTTGTGCCAGTTCCACAACGATTACATTTAAATCATCGGGAGAGTTATTTATGTAAGTAATATGGGCTTCCCCGTGCAGCATATGATTTTCCGGGTCAAGAGCAGCGCTTAAAATATAACTGGATTCATTCTGCCAGTAATTTTCACCGGGACTTCCATCTTCAGCTCGTGTATTATTTTCCAGTGCCTGCAGATATGCAGCCGGAATATCCAGGGGATAAGGTATAGGGCGTTCAAGCGTCTGAGGGAGAGGTTCCGTTGTTTCAGGCTGAGTTTGTACCTGTTCGGTGGCCGTACAAGCCGCAAACGGTAAAAGTACAGCAAGGCAGAAATAGTAGGTAATTGATGATTTCATAGTATATAATTTATTGGAATGTTTAATCTCCACGCGTACAACGAATAAATGTTGCCTCCTGTATGGGCATATCCACTCTTTATTCTTTTGAAATAATATTTACCCGGATCAGGCACTCTTTTAGCTCATTAAATTCCACAGGCTTGGTTAGATAATCTGTGAATTTTGTAGTTTCGGCACGCTTTTTATGAGAAGGGTCCGAATTTCCGGTAATATATATAACCGGAACATCTGAAAATTTTCGTATTTCTGTCATGGCTTCAATACCATCCATTTCTCCTTCAAGAGCAATATCCATCAGAATGAGGTCGGGGTTTACTTTTTTTGCCACATCCACAGCTGTTTTCCCGTAAACAAGCTCGCCTTCTGTGTCAAATCCCAGTTTTTCCATATAATTTTCATACAGAAGGTTCAGGATAAGATCATCTTCTACAATGAGTACTTTTTTTCGTTTGGACATTCTTGGTAATATTTAATCAATAAGTGGTGACCCGTTTAAACTAATATAATTCGGGAATATCCCGAAAAGAGAATATAATTTTTTCAGATAATTATGAAGTGGATTTTTTGTGTGAATGAAATCTGTAAATGGCTGAACTTCAATAATTTATGATTAACAGTTGTAACAGCACCTATGGTATGATCTGTTTCTCGTGAATCAGAAAAATGTTTTTACCCTTTTCATGATTATAATTAAAAACCGGCATTGCCGGCGGGGCCAGAGAGACATCACTCATGTTACGGTTTAACTGATGGAATATTTAAAAGAAACCAGTCTTCATACAAAAAAAGCCTCTCCGGTTATGAAGAGGCTTTTGTACCGCAGGCCGGACTCGAACCGGCACTCGGGGTTAACTCCGAATTGGATTTTAAGTCCAACGCGTCTACCAATTCCGCCACTGCGGCACTTCTCTGATGCAAGATAATATACCCCACATCACAGAGCGTTAAATATAAGGGATAACGGATTACTTCTACAACGTAGTTTTACTGTTTTTTCGGAATCATATTCTCCGGCGGCTAAATTCAGGCGGTAATCCGTACCCGATAGAGAAGCAGTTATTGTAACAGCAATTCGTTTGTAAATGTACAAAAAAGGAGTTAGGGCTAAGTGCTTCGGGAAAGGATGACGGTATGTGTCAAGAATCATGTACAAAGCATCATACGCATTTTCGATAAACTTCATAAACATTTGAATTAAACATTCACAACAAAAGAGAACACACTATGCTGAAATCACAAATGAATAAGTTAATGGTAGGAATTTTCATACTGGCCGGTACGGTTTTTCTTGTGCAGTGCGGCGATGATGGTACAAGACAAATGAATGAAGGATCGGATCCGGTGACGGAAACTGACAACCTCAGAGAAGGCCAGACTGACCAGGCAGATAATTTTCAGCAGGAAAGAGATGAACTGGCTAGTGACATGAGAGAACTCCGTGATGATATTGACGACAGAATAAACGAACTCGATTCTGAAATGGAAAGTGCTGCAGGTGATGTGGATCAAACTACTCAGCAGCGTTATGAAGAACTTACCCAGGACAGGGATGAGTTGGATCGTGCGATTGAAAACCTGGAAAATTCATCGGAAGAAACCTGGGAACGCGTACGTTCTGAATCCCAAAATACCTATGATGCTGCCAGATCAAGATTCGAGCAGTTGGGAAATGAAAGAGATATGAACTGATCGGATTTCAGAAGTTTTATAATACATTCAGAAAAAAGGCAGGTTAAAAACCTGCCTTTTTTTTACTTCTCATTGAGATCAGGTTTATTACTTATATAAATTTTTTTCAAAAAATTTTAAAAATAATCCTGTTCAGGGAACATTATAATTTTGAAATCATTTGTAATCATATATATCATAAATTAATAAAAGGAGGGAGTTATGTTACGATGGAGTATAACATTTTTGGTAATTGCAATTATTGCAGCTTTTTTAGGATTTGGCGGTGTTGCGGGAACCGCAGCCGGTATTGCTGAAATTCTATTCTATGTTTTTCTTGTTTTGTTTGTCCTGTCATTAATTTTCGGCCGCAGAGCATCGGTATAGCTTAAAAAAGAGGGAATGAAAGAACATTTAAAAAACTATTTAATTTTGGTTGGCTTTTAAAAATATTAAGCCGGAACTTTATACCTGATTTATCGTCTTTCAGACTTACAGACAGATTCATCATACAAATGGAAGTTTATCTTCTTAACACAGTTCAGCGTTGATTTCCAGTCTGTTCATGTTCATTCATTAATCTTTTATTAGTACATGTATATTGTTGACCCCTCTCAGCAAATTGAGCTGATTCGAGAAATGACTCAGATCCGGAAGGATATGGAAAACTGGATGGTTTATTATCACCATCCCTATACAAATCAGATGTGGAAAAGTTTTTTCCCGAAAGCAACCGGGAAAGACAGAGGGCCAAAATTACTGCGGCACGAACCTCTGCAGGATGACCTGAGAGAATACCTGATGGTGTGTCTGAAAGAAGATGTTCCTGAAAACGCGATTGGAGCGGGAATAGAACAGTCTGCCCGGATGGAAAAATGGCCGGAGATTATCCAGGCCCTGGAAAAAGACTACACTCATTACGTACGTTCTCAGCTGAAGCTTTTTTTAAAGCATATGAAAGTTGAAAAATTCAGGGAAAATGCCAGGGAACTTAACCTGGATTTGTCGGAATTTTCGCTTTCAGAAAAAGAGTTGAAGAATCTTTCCTGGAGGTCTAAAAAACTGAAGCTAAAGCGAATCTTCAGGTAGGTTTTATTTACCTGATTCTGAAATAACAAATATTATAGAAAATACTGCGAACCGAGAGATACTCCCCCATTGAGGGGGGTGCCGCTTTAGCGGCGGGGTGTTGACGGAGTTGCTTTACAAATCCAGACAGTTTTAAGGGATCATTTTTTCTGAAAAATACACCTGAAACAGGATCGGGACATTCGTTTATTTAGCTTGGATAGTTGTCTCGTTCTCAGATTGAGGAAGAACCTTCTTTTTCTGCATTCCACCCTATTTTTTTTCTGAGAGTTTTGAAAGAGATTGAATACTTTTCCGTACCCCGGGTACCAAGCAGAAATGCCACGGGTTTCAGATCAGGAATATTTTCACAAAATATTTTTAGGATAGCCAGGTAGGGAATCACCATAAACATTCCGGGAAGGCCCCATATTGTACCTCCCGCTATCAAAGAAAAAATGGTGACCAGCGGATTAATCTGTACATAAGACCCGGTAATGTTCGGTGTGAGAATATTGTTTTCGATAAACTGGATAATGATGAACTGGACCACCACACCCAGCGCGAGTGGCACGGACTGTGTGGCCAGTACAAACAAGAAGACCAGGCCGTAGCCAATGACGGTTCCCAGGTAGGGGATTAAATTGAAAAAAGCGGCTATTACACCCAGGAAAAGTGCATACTCAATACCGATAATAAAAAAACCGGCTGAATTCAGAATAATAAGAATTAAACAAACCGTAACAAGGCCTTTCATATACTTTGGGACTACGCGGGTGGTTTGCGTGATGATATCCTGGATACGCTCTTTTTTTCCTGAAGGAAGAAGTCTGAAAATGAATTCTTTAAACTTATTCCTGTATAGCAGCAGCAGAAATGTATAAACGGGAATCAGTGCGATGGCTAAGATGGTATTAGCCGTAGCGGTAAAAAACTCACTGACATATTCGCCGGATTCCTGCCAGTTTTCAAATACAGATTCTATCCGGCTCTCAGAAATTCCGATGCTATTGATTAATGTATTCTGAATTCCCGTCAGGTTTTCTTCTGCCTGGCTTCTGATATCCGGCAGGTCTTCAGAAAAAGAACCGACTAATGTACCGAACCCGAGAAAGCTGCCTGCAATCACAGCAATGGTTGCCACAATCAGAATGAAGTTAACGGGAATTCGCGGCATGCCGAGCTGCTCAAGTTTATTGGCAGCCGGAAGCAAAGCGTACGACAACAGTACCGCAAAAAACAGCGGAACCAGGAGCTGTTTTGTCATGATCAATACAAAAATAACACTGATACCCAGAAGGAGGCTTACCAGCACCCGCACCGTAAGGGGGTAGTTTTTAAATGATGTCATGAATCTCTCTTAAATTGAAGGTTTTTCTTTTGTAAATCCCTAAGCCGGGTAAGCAGATCATCATCTTGCTTATGATAAGGATATCAAACCACGGCGAAGGCACAACGTTGTGTTCGTTGTGCCTTCGCCGTGTACGTTGTGGTTCTTACCCTTTGTAAGGTGATATCTTCACAGGTCAACATAAAGCCAATTTATTTTGATCCGAGACAGATCAAAAGCTGAGTACAAAAACCTAAAGCCCAATACTCGACTCAAGCCCGCTTTGCAGGGATTTCCACCAGTAATTGAACACAAACTTTTCCTTGTTTCGCTCAAACGATACCTCACCGATACGGGGATCTTCCGGATCATTATTGTTGCTTTCTATGGCAAATGTATTGGCAAGGAAGGTACCGACTCTTGTTATCAGGTTTTCATTATTCCGGCCTTTGCTTAACAGGGTTATATCTAAGTCTTCATATAAAAACTCTACATCTCCGGTGGCTTCCTCTTCCCCTAATTCCATTGAAAACCGAATGCTTAAAACTCTGCCACTGTCTATCCGCCGAAAAGCAAGAGGTTCCAGTGCCCGGTTGAAATGTGTGGCATCCATAGAACCCACTGTTCCCTCGATAAAGTGCCGATGCTCCATCAGAGGAAATACAAACCGGGTATTAAGCCTGGCCTGGTTCATTACATTTGCTTCCGCTTCTAAAATCATCTCGTTATTTAGCGCAATCTGTTCTTCCATATTGGTTATATTGGCGAACGTTGCATTCAGGTTACTGAAATCAACCTCCCCGGGTTGATTCGCGCCCTCTTCATATTCCGCATAGCGTATAAAACTGTTCTCTATCCTAAGGCTGTCGATGATTAAGGGAAAGTTCAGGTTCAGCAACAATTCCTGCGGCACAGGCTGAGCCTCTTTATCCTCCCGCTCGGGATATCTTTTATCATGAAAGACCCGGATATCCGCCCGGCTAACCTGAACCGACTCTACTTTATATCCTTCCCGGCTGTTCATAGAATCAAAATCCATTCCTCTTAAACGTATGGAAGGTATTTCAAGTTCTATACGGTCGGTTGAATAACCCACTTCATTGAAAAAGGCATCTCTCTCCAGCCGGGGCTGCATTTCAGCCCCGGTTATGTTTGCACTCCCGGTGTGTCCCGAAAATTCAAAATGGTGAGATTTCAGAGTATAAAGACCGTCCGCAGTATGATATTGCATGTTCCGGAGGGTGGTTTCAATATTATTTACGGGTAGTATCCGTTTGCTGTCCTGTGCCAAAGAATCCACTTCAAAATCGTACAGTATCAGGTTGGTTTCGTTGAAGGAAAAATAAGGGCCGGCATCCGGGGCTTCTGCTATCTTTATCGAAATGCCGGAAAGTGAAATTTTCCCGATACGGAGTTCATTCAGTTCCTGCAGTATGCCCGAAGCCAGCCGGCCGGACAAATCACCGGGGTTTCTTCCGGATGAGCCGCTGGTCCGTTCCGATATCAGCGTTACGGAAGGATTTTGTACATCAATCTCCTGAATTGAAAGTTCGTTTTGCCTCCAGAACCTGAGCAGGCTGATGCCCGATAGACTCAGTTTCCCGGTCTTTCCATGAATCCTTTCACTTTCCGACTGAACGGAAATTCCGGTCAGAGTTACACTCCGGCTTAACAGGCCGATGTCCAGATCTTCCAGTTCAAGCCTGTATTCCCCGTCTGATGACTGATGTACCCGGTCTGTAATCCGGTTTCTCAGCTGATCTTCAAGAAAAAATGAAATGTAAATTTGTATGGCAATTACCGCGATTACAACAGCCGCAGCCCCCCAAAGAAGTACTTTTTGATATCTCTTCATGTATAAACTTTAATCTTGATCATTCTGCTGTGCTTATAACGTATTCCGGAGCAGAAAGTATAAGGTGAGGGAACAGTTTCTTTATTCTTAAACAGGGAAAGGGATGAAGAATCCGGAAAAATTTTTTGAATTCTCTGGTTTCCTTTGGCAAGCCCGGCAAGCTTCTATGTCAGAGGCGGCTCGCAGATCTGCCGATGCCCGTCTTATTTCCGCGTTCCTCGCGCTTAGCGTTACGATTAAAAGCGTTAGGAGTACGAAAAGCCGCAAAACATCTGATTTTTTATATGAGATTATTTCTCCGGATTTTGATTTTCTGACTTGTTCTACTACATTATTAGTGTTTTAAATGTACGTTGCCGGGAAAGCTGCATGTCCTGCAAAAACAAAAACGAAAGTCAGAGATTATGAACCGATTAAAAGCCGCAGGTATCATCACTATATTATTTATAGCCTGCTCATCACCTCCGGAAGTTGAAATTCCCGAAGAGATCGCCGCCCTTGAAAACCTTACTGTTTTTCCGGCGGATTCGGAGCCCGAATTTGAGATTACCCTGACAAAAGAAGCATCCTATGGGGATACTGATGAGATATTCCTGGGAGAGTGGATCTCAGCCGAAGTGGATCATTATGGACGTGTTTTTATAGCGGATCAGCAGGAGACAGTCATTCATCTTTACAACCCCAACGGAACATATAACCGGCAAGTTGGCCGGGAGGGTGAAGGACCCGGTGAATACAGAAGCATCGGCCAGATGCGAACTGATGACCACTTTTTCTATCTGATGGACAGAAACCTGAACCGGATAACCAAATTCGATCTGGACACTTTCGAAGTGACGGCAGATTATTCCGTTCCGGTAAACCAGGATGAAGACGATGGTCACTTTCGCTATCCAAACACATTTTACCTGGTATCGGACAACCACTATCTGATTCGTTTTGGAATGGGTTTTAATGCCGGAAATAGTGATGCCGATGATGATGAGCGGGTAGTGGAGGGAAGAATTCTGAAATTGGAAGACGAAAGTTACGAGCCGGGAAACCTGTTTTCTTTTCCTGCTTCTGAAGCCTTGGTACAACGGGACGGAGGCAGTATTATGGTAATGGGTGTTCCATACAATCGGAGCTCACATGTTACCTACCGGAATGATAAAATTTACCATGGCTGGAGTGAGAACTTCTTGTTGAAAATATATGATGGCGATGGAAGTTACCAGCGGGCGATTTATTACCCTTTCCAAAATATATCATTGGATCGCGATCAGATTCTGGAACAATATAAAGACAGCGATCGACAATGGAGAGATATGGTCCGGAATGATAATATGCCCGAGACCTTGCCGGTCTATTACTCCTTTCTTGTAGATGATGAGAACCGGTTTTGGGTGGAAATGGTAACTGAAAATACAGAGGAATCGGAGTATGTGGTACTGCAGGAAACCGGAGAATTACTTGGCAGGATTTCCTGGTCGCGCGATAAGACGGTGCAGCAGGTAAAAAATGGTTTTCTTTACACACAGGAGGAGGATGAAATGGGCCTGCGGGAGATTGTGAAATACCGGGTTGAGTTTAATTAAGGTGAAAGGCAGGCAAAAGTGAAAATTCAGAGGGGTAAAGTATAAGGGGGATGTTTGCAGGGTTTTAAAATCTACATCAGAACCGTTAAATATGAAATATTAGGGGGTATACATGCACAATTTCAAAAGTTTTTTACTGCCGTTTCTATGCCTTTTCATTGCAGGCTGCACTTCTGAGCCGCCGTCCGGATCTGATGCGGAGGTTGTGGAATTGGATGATTTTGAAACCATCATTCAAATAGATGATGGCGTTTTATCCACTCCCAATATCATCCGGTACGAGGATTCTTCTTTCTTTGTATATGATGCCGCCCAGGGAATGGTGCTGGAGCTGGATAATGATGGAGCGATCGTAAAGGAATATGGCAGGCAGGGTCGCGGCCCGGGAGAGCTTTTGACAGTGAATAATCTGTATCTGACTGTTGAGCATCTTTATATCGTGGATCCCTGGCAGTTTATGATACATAAATACGAGCGTGGTAGGGATTTTATCGAATCTATGAACTATGTCAGCAGAACGAGTCAGCCCAATGCTCCGCCCGCACCGATTTCTTCCACAACCATTTTGGCTTCTGATTTTGACAATCAGCCGTTTGTGACTCTTAGTGGAGATGTAATGTTATCGGCCGTACAATTTGAAGATACTGTGGAAACCATCTATGAACTGCGGGCATGGAATGGTGATAAACGGTCCGGAATCGGCGAGGTGCCGGAAGGAAGTTCATTTCTGATCGATAATGAACAGATGAAATCGGATGTTACCGACCGGGTGATTCCATCACTGTACAGGCCAAAAGCATTTCCGGTGAACGACCCTGCCAATCCGGAAGAATATTTCCTGGTTTACAGCGCCTTTCCACGCATTGCAAAATACAATAGCTCGGGACAGAAATTATGGGAGAAGGAGGTGAGAGTTGTAGCGGAAACAGATGAATATAAAGCTGCTTTTTTTGAGCAAATGGAACGTTTACAGCAGAATGATATCCGCAACAGGATTCCCCTTCAGCACTACAAAGCGGGCATCAGCAGTGCAGAGGGAGACCTGTTTTTGATTTCGGAGTTTCAGGATTTATGGATCCATCAGTTTAATCCCGCCGGTGATCTGATTCGAAGGTACAAACTGATCTCAGACGAAGATGTGAAACTGAAACCCATTTTTGATATCGATTTCTCCGGCCGCCGGGTATTTGTGGTGACCGAAGAAGCAGAGGTGAGAGCGTATACTTTTTGAAACAAACATTTAGACGTGAGGATGTGTGCCGTCAGGCTGTGTCAATCCGATGTATTTTTCATCGGATGAAGTCGAAGCCCCGGCTGTGACAAATTCCAAAACCACAAGCACCAAATTACAGGCTCGCTGGTACTTGCATTATTCATCTCTCCTCTTGAGAGGAGACAGGTTTCGAAGCGTTCAGCGGAGAAAACAGAGGTGTGTTCCCGGTGTGCCAGGTGAATGTATATCCGTGCCACTGAGGTAAAATCGCTAAATGCATGCCGGACTCCGATCCAGCATCACCTTATTCAGCCATGCGAAACAGTAATCAAAAACCACTTGAACTATGAAATCAATCATACCTGCTATTCTGTTCCAAACAATACTTATCATTGGGATCTGTCTCTTTTCCGGATGCAGGAGCGGAGACCGTTACGCGGATATTCCTGAACATATCCGCGAAATGGAAGGTGTGACTATCTTTACACCTGACCAGTATTCAGAACCCGATACCATCCGGCTGGTATGGGATCAGTCCTTTGGAGATATCGATGAATACTTTGTAGAGAATATTTACGAATTTAATGTGGACGCTGCCGGAAAGGTATATATTGTGGATGGAAGTTTCGATTCCAGAATGATACACGTTTTTGAACCGGATGGCAGCTATCTGTCACATCTGGGAAGCAGAGGAGAAGGTCCCGGAGAGTATATAAATCCCGGCCGCTTAAAATTTCAGGATGAACGGTTATTTATATATGATTATGGATTAAACCGTTTATCCTCTTATTCAACAGAAAGTCTGGAATTTTTAAATGTGGTTTCTGTAGACCCGGAACGACTGGATGCTTCCGGCAGGGTAAAGGATTTAAGATTTCTTGATTATCATTTCTTAGATGAAGGAAATCTGCTGCTTAATTTTATGAAAGGTCAGCATTATGAGGAAGAAGAGCCGGGAAGTGACCACTACTTCAGGGCAGATGCAGATCTGACAAATTTAAAGGAGAAGGTTTTAGAACAAGAGCGGCTTCTGGAGATTTGGGCAGATTTTCAGGGAATGAGGATCATGCACATGTTTCCTTTTTTCAGTAAACCCTTAATTGCAGTTACCGAATCCGGCAGAATTTTTGCAGCACAGTCGGAAGATTTTTTGATCCGTGAACTGACTCCTCACGGAGAGGAAGTAGGAAGATTCTATTATTCGGTTGAGAAGGCGAAAGTAACAAGAGAAGACGCTTTGGCTTCTACAAATGACATGAACAAAAATATGGTCGACCGGCTTGAGCTGCCGGACAGCTGGCCGGCCCTGCAGGAGATGTGGACCGATGATGAGGAACGGCTTTGGATCTCTGCTTTCACAGAGGCAGAAGATGAAATGAAGTGGTGGGTACTTGAGCCAAACGGAGAGTTAATCGCCAGGTTTACCTGGCCCGGTGACCGCCAGGCCTGGCCAATGAGGAGTGTAAGTACACATAAAATCATCCGGGACGGATATTTCTATACATGGGAAGAAAATGAAGAAGGTTTGCAGCAGGTTGTGAGATATCTGATAGAGATAGGAGAGAATTGAATAAATCCAGGAAATGAAACTGTAATAAGATCCATTTACTATGCGACACCTGAAAATATATCTTCCTCTTGTATTCCTGATTTTATCCTGTTCAGCACAGGGCGGAGAGGGCACGGCCGCTTTTGATACACACACGGTAAAAGAGTATTCCGTCTTTTTAAGTACTGAAACTTCCGGTTTTGTTGGAACGCCGGTCCGTATAAAAGCAGCCGGCGGGGGACTCTATTTTAGCGACGTCGGATTCCGGCGGATCTTTAAAACAGACAGCGGGGGAGATAAGCTGCTCTCGTTTGGCAGCCAGGGCCGGGGACCGGGCGAATTTGAGTCGCCAACAGTTTTTTGGGTTTTCGATGATAACTACCTGGTATATGACTATAACGGGTTCAAGTTTATTACTTATGACCACCAGGGAGAACTGGTTGAAGAAAAAGTGGTGAGCAACAATCCAATTAATCCCGATGGATTCCCTCCGAATATTCCGATTACCGTGGCTGCAATCTCTCCGGATGAACTGCTCATCCCATCGCGCGGCAGAGACGGGTCTCTGTTTGCAATAGCAGATATTAAAACAGGAGACCTGAAATACGCAGGCAACGCCATCGGTGAACATGTAGAATCTTTTGACTCTGAAGAAGTTGACCAGGCGTTTTCAAAAGGAGAAATCCCTGCCATTTTTATAAATATGGTGGCACTGGCCGGCAGTTCTTCGGGAATCTATTCTTTTCAGCAAACTACCGGAATACTTGAAAAATATTCCCGCTCGGGAGATCCGGGATGGGAAAAAAACCTGGTTATTCCTGAACAGCATGATCTGTTCGACCGGGTTGCCCGGAGAAACCGCAGCCTGGACCGAAATACTGAATCACATCATCTTTTTAATTATGCCAAAGCAATCGATGCGAGTGAAGAGGGGGTTGCGGTGATGCTCAATATGCCTGAAGAGTACCCGGTTACGGTAGCCTGGGTACCCAAAGAAGGAGATCGTATGGACGTGGTAACGATTGAAGGGCTGGACCAGGAGGAAATCGGTTTTCTGGGTTCATTCAGTGTGTCGCCTTCCGATTCAAAAATCTATTTTTTAAATATCCGGCAGGGCCTTATTTATGAAGCAGACTGGCCCGTTTGAGTTACTTTTTGAAGTAATTATCCATTATAAAGGGTACAGGTAACAAGGACTGGCCCCCACCCGAAACTCCTTCTGAGGGTTTAAATGAGGTGGGGCGATCTGCCCGTATTATTAAGATAGTAAATCATTAGAAATATCTAATATTTAAGGGTTTATTGTAACATTTGGGAGCTGAATTTCTCTTTTTATAAAAATTATTCCTCCTGCGTTATGGAGCGGTTTTACCCCTATTCACAGAATTATTTGAATTTCTGGGCGTGAGGATTCTAGATCCTGGAATAGATGGGAAGACTTTTTTCATAAATTATCATTAGGAAAAATAAATTCTTAGATATGACGAATAGAGAAAGGTTCAAACTATTCATTGAAAAATATAAACAAAATCTTCAAGCCCTGATTTTGTTAAAGAACAAGATATTATGAATATGATCTCCTGTATTCATAACCAACTCTTTGAAGTTGTACTTACGGTACAACATTTAAGAGAAGAGTGTGGACTCAATGGGAAAAGTTTTTCTGCAAGGTTCAAAAAGAATATTGGAAGGCATCCGCGAGATTATATCGTTTACCATCGTATTGAAATGGGTAAGATTTTGTTAAGAGAAACAGACCTCACAGTTACGGATATAGCAATGGAAACAGGATTCAGGTCTCTTTCTTCATTTGCTAAGACATTTTTAAACCGCGAAGGAGTATCCCCCTCTGTTTGGCGTTCTTCCCGGAGCAGGTCATAAATTCAGGACGAATTTCAGGAGTAAATTCAGGACAGAACTCAGGCATGTGTCGAAAAATGTTGTTAAATAAATATGTTTGAACAGATAAAAAAGGGTTGAAGAACCTGTCCCTGGCTGACGTAAACTGGCTGAAGCAGGTTGAAAACATAACAAACAAAAAGGTGAAAACAATGAGTGAAATATTTAAAACAGGACAGGTATTAGGCCGTTCAGAAATGAAGAAGATTATGGCGGGCTCTGGAGATGATTGTGGACAGAAATGCACTACCTCCGCTGATTGCGGGCTCTGTTGTACTTGTCAGATATCTTCTTCGGGTTCTGGTAAATGTGTTGACGATGGTTCATGTACTTGAACAAAGTAAACTAATATAAAATTCATGTAACAGAACCATGTATGGTTCTGTTTCCTTTTTTTAAGAATAGGTATATTCAATAATTTATGTGGATCATACCCAACCTATTTCTGAGAAAGTTTCATATAAAAGATGATGATGAAAACCAGTTTCGTTTATCTTTCGGTATTGTTACTTTTGCTTTCCGCCTGCAATTTGGAAGAAAATAAGCGTGACACATCAACCGAGATATCCAGTCTTGAAATGCGAAATGATCTTTCTGTTTCTGTCGATACCCTTAGCGGGTTGGTCGGGCAGCAGATTACGCACCTGGTGGTTGACCGGAATGACCATATCTATCTGGCGGATCGAAGCCAGCATAAAATTCATGTCATAAGCCCGGAGGGCCGGTATCTCGATTCCATCGGGAAACAAGGTCGGGGACCCGGGGAATTTGAGCGCAATTTTAAAAGTGTTTCTATTTATAATGACACATTGTATGTCGTGGAAAACGACCCGTCTCGCTTTTCTGTATTTCGCCTGGATAACCGGCAACTGATACGCATGCAATATTTCCCCGATGTCACCATCGACGAAGACAGGATCGGGGCTCCCGAACTACTTTATCCCATGGCGAACGGAGCGTATCAAATGGTTTTTCCCAATTATCGCATGGCCCGCTATGGCATTACTTATGATCACGTCACGTTTTCGATTTTTGATTATGACCTGGAACCGGTAGATAAGGTCGTCCGTACATTTCCGCCGACTCAATATTTCGTTTATACGGACCCTCAAACCGGTGGTGAAGCTATTTTTGGTAATTTTGGTGAAGGGCTGGTACCCGAGACATTGGTTGATTTCGATTCTCAGGGGAATCTTTATGTAGCTCAGTCAGACAGCATGCATATCCGGGTATTTGATCCGGCCGGAAGCAAAATCCGGGAGATATCATACGATTATATTCCGCCGCCATTAACACAAGGCGATGTGGATAGCATTGCAAGTATATTTTCAGCACCTCATGCGAAACAGTTCTTTTACGATGCTATAGAACAGAATAACGTGCAAGTGCCCGGTCACTGGATGGCCATGCAAACCCTGTTGATAGACGATAGAGACCGCATTTGGGTGGAACTGATAAATCCCGGGGAAAAGAAACATACATGGTGGGTATTCGGTAAAGATGGCAAACCGAAATGGCAATTTCAACTTTCGAGACATATTCAGGTATATGTCGTCCGAAATTATAAAATCTACGGTATTTGGAGTAAAGAAGGAGAGTATCCACGAATTGTGCGCTATCATGTGGAAGGAATATAAAGATCTGTTAAATGGTATTAACAAAAAGTCATCAAAAACCGATACGTCTGTACCATAGAGACAGACAAAAAGACCCGTACAAATTAGGTGGTTTGGTTCAAGATTAGGATGAAGTAAAGTATAGCTCATACGTCTTTTATGGATACCTTCAAAACCTACAGTCAATACGACCAAATGAACTGTGGCCCGACCTGTCAGCGGATGGTATCACAGCATTACGAGCGGGACTATTTACGCTGTGTCAAAAAGCGGCATCAACCGGGAGGGCATTTCACTTCTGGGTATTAGCGAGGCGGTGTAAGAGATTATCTTGCGGACGGTTGCGGTCCACCGGGAAAAAAAGCTCACTGATCGGCCCTTCTGGAAAGGCCGGAATGACTGGTTCTATTTAATCGATCGCAGCGGCGAAGTTCTGTTCTGAGAGGGGGTAAGATTCGGGGATTGACGGATGACTGGTAATATCAACATAACAGGCATTTATGATTTACGATAGAAGTTTTCAGTACTGTTTTCTCCCTGGTGGCAAGGTGGCTTCCGTGATGGAGTGGGTTCAAAAAAAATACCTGGTCTCATTTTTCAAATTCGGTTTTGCTTAGATATTCAGAAGGTATAGCTTCATAGAAGCTGCCTGTTTATAGAATGCGTTATGAGATGAATTTTAGACTCCGGAGGAGTCGCCTAAGGAATGGTACTCTTGTCTTTTCTTTAATTCACGGCCATCCGGCGGTTCCTTCGGAGTTCCACGGTGCCTGGATTTGGTAGTTCTGTAAACAGGAGGCTCCAGCCGGTGCCATTCCTTTCCCAGTTTTTCATTATCCCAGATATTTCATGTTGACATACCCTGTCACATCTTATTAACAGGATAATAAACTTATTAGAACTATCTAATATCTAAAGACTTAGTGTAACATTCAGATGCCGGACAACTCTTTTACATAATTATTCATCCAAAAAAGCTGCGTTATGGAACGAACTCAACCAAGCCGGTTTACATCTCTATTCGACAGAATCACTTGAATTATCAAAATTAAACAAAATCTCCAGGAACCAGATTTTTTGAGAGAACAAGATATTGTGAATATGATTTCCTGTATTCATGACTAACTCTTTAAGAGTGTACTTACGATACAATATTTGAGAGAAGAGTGTGGACTCAATGGGAAAAGTTTTTCTGCAAGGTTCAAAAAGCATATAGGGAGGCATCCGCGAGATTATATCGTTTACCATCGTATTGGAAATGAGTAAGATTATGTTAAGAGAAACAGACCTCGCGGTAACGGATATAGCAATGGAAACAGGTTTCAGGTCTCTCTCCTCATTTGCTAAAACATTTTTAAACCGTGAAGGAGTTTCTCCCTCTGTTTGGCGGTCTTCCCGGAGCAGGTCATAAAATTCAGGACAAATTTCAGGAGTAAATTCAGGACGAAACTCACGCGGGTAAAGAAAAAAATGATTAAATAAACGGAAAGAGTCTTATAAAAAACTTTTGTTAATGGAAGATACCGTTTATCAATACCTGAGAAAGCTGAATGTGCCGGTTTCAAAAAAGTACCTGGCGAAGCAGATTGCATCCCACCCGGATTATCCGTCGCTGTTAAGTATATCCGATATATTGAAGCAACTGGACATTCCGCACGGGGTGGCGAGGGTGGACAGGGAAAATCTGAAGGAACTTACCTTTCCCTATATTCTGCATCTTGAAAAAAATGGTGGTGAGTTTATCATCATAAAGGAAGAACGGGACCTGAACAAACAACCGGATCTTCAGAACGACTGGAACGGAGTTGTGCTGAAAGCCGAAACTCCGGAGGAGATGGAGGATGAGGAAAACCGGGAGTATCTTGCAAAAGAGAAAACCACACGCCGGGCGGCGGGTCTGTTTTTATTCTCGGTTATGGTAATGGTTGCCGGTTTAGGGTTTCAAAATTTTAGTTTAATAAATGCCCTTCTGATGGTCACAACTATTGTAGGTGCCGTGTCGGGATATCTACTCGCTGCCAAAGATTTTGGAGTGAAGTATGATACTGTAGAATCGTTTTGCAATGCGGGAAAAAAATCCAGCTGCGATCGTGTACTTCAATCAGATGAAGCTGCGCTTATCGGACAGTTTTCATTCTCTGATGCCGTATTGAGCTATTTTGCCGCTCAGCTGACCGTAGCGGGTTTGTTGGTTCCGCTGGCTGAGAGTACTGCTTCACTGTGGTGGGCGTTGGCGGCGGCCGGGGTTCTGACCCTGCCGGTAGTGATATATTCTCTCTGGTTACAGGGCGTGAAGTTTAAAACATGGTGCAGGCTCTGCCTGCTGGTTGCTGTGGTGCTTGTTGTGCAGGCGGGTCTCTTTGGGTGGATGGCTGCCGCAGGTGGGTTCGGTCTGGCTGATGGAAGTCCATGGGGCGCCGGACTGGTAGCGGGCCTGTTTCTTTCCGCCGGTTCTTTTGTGTTTCTTATTAAAACCCAACTGAAGGAGGGCAACGAAGCCGAACAGTCGGAGACAGCAGCCAACAGGGTTAAATACAGCCCCTCGGTTTTTGCCCATTTGTTGTTACAACAACCCCAGGTTGACTGTACTCCGTTTGAGCAGGAACTGCTTATTGGAAAGCCCGATACACCTGTACAAATTACTATGGCGGCCAGTTTGGGGTGTGGGCCATGTAAGGATGGATTTGAAAAAGCAAAACAGTTGGTCAGGAGGTATCCGGATAAAGTGAATTTTTCAGTCCGGTTCTCATTACCTCAACATAAAAATGGAATCCAAACCGATCCGGGTAGGTACATTCTGGGTTATTGGCTTCGCAAGATATATGCCACAAAACATCCATCAGAGAATACAGAGAACCTACTTCAGGACTGGTTTGAACTGGCAGACTGGAATCAATTTCGGGAGCAGTATTCTTTGCAGGCAAACGGACAGGACTCGGAGCTTGAAACACTTGCCGCCCAGCACACCGCCTGGTTCGAGAAAACGAATGTCAAAGGTACCCCAACATTTTTTGTGAACAGTTTTAAACTTCCCGGGCAGTACAGGGTAGAGGACTTAAGGTATTTGATTATAGGGTTCAGTAATCAGAATCCTGAATACATGAAGGAAGCAAAAATTGAGCAAAACTATTGAAGGATTTGTCTGGTTCGTGTTTGAATAGACAAAAAAAGGGCTGAAAAACCTGACCCTGGTTGCTTTAAATCGGCCAAAACAGGTTAAAATCTATAACAAAACCAGAAGGTGAAAACAATGAGTGAATTATTTAAAGCAGGCCAGGTATTAGGCCGTTCGGAAATGAAGAAGATTATGGCCGGCTCGGGAGATTGTAGTGGAGATTGCTCTAGTGGCTTTCCTTGTTGCTGTGATGGCGAATTTAAGAAATGTGTAAGCAGTGTTAGCGCATGCTGTAAAGAATGCGGCATCACATGTTGATTTATTGTCTTTCAGCTTGTAATTATAATGTTTGTTATGATTAATCTTCAGGTGACGAAGGAAAGAGTCCTCTCCTTACCGAGGAGAGGAACTCCTTTATCTCTTCTTATGGATCACATAAAAATCCTGATCTTCCTTTCAATCTCATTTTCTGGTTGTTTGCCCGCAAATGAAATTGAAATTCCGGAACATATTGCTCAATTAGAGAACCTGACGGTTTATGATATAAAAGATACTGCTCCACTTGATATGCATCTCGAAGCGGAAGTGATATTCGGCGGTTCAACAGAAGCTTTCATCGGAAGCATATCAGGAATTGCTGTCGACCAGGCCGGAAGGGTCTTTCTTGGCGACGGCGGGCAACGTACTGTCTATATTTTTAATCCTGATGGAAGTTATTTGACGAATCTCGGCAGACCGGGCGAAGGACCAGGCGAATTTCGCAGCATGGATTCCAATTTGAAAGTAAATTCAGAATATCTCTTTGTATATGATCCCGCCCGGCGAAGAATTAATGTTTTTTCATTAGAGGAGCTTACTCCTTTTCATACGATAAACTTGAGCTGGGAGGAGTGGAGCGCCTTTGAGGAACTGAAGGGAGCTGCGCCCGTAGAATTTTTTCCCAAAGAGGACAATAGTCTCGTATTGAGTTTTATCAGGAGCAGGCAGGCGAATCAAATAAATGAACAAGTTAGCATGTTTGATCGAGACAGACTCTACTATCTCCTGGATGATCAGGGAAAAATCATATCCGATAAACTTTTTGAGGTGGAAGATTCCAGGAATTTCTCTTTTCAAATGCCCGGCTGGTCCGTTTCATTCAGCTATCCGTTTTTTGGACATGCTTTAACAGGATTGACCGGTCACCATCTGTTGTTGGCTGACCCGAAAGATTTTTTGGTAAAAGTATATGATGTTGAGGGAAACTATTTGCGTGCATTTTATTATCCGTTCAAAAAAAAAGAACTGACCCGGGAAGAGGCCATCCGGTATTCACAAGATGAAGTGTTGCAGAATGTAGCCCGCAACATTCAATTGCCCGAAAGCTGGCCTGTATTGAATGATCTTGTAGTGGATGATGAAGACCGCATCTGGGTTTCCACTATTATCGACAACGAGGATGAATACAAATGGTGGGTACTTGATGAGGACGGGAGTCTTTTGGCCCGGTTTCACTGGCCAGTTGACAAGCTCATCGTAGTAGTGAAAGGCGGATATGTTTACACACGTGAAACAGACCTGGAGACCGATCTTCAAAAGGTTGTAAAGTACCGGATTGAATGGAGTAAAGATGGGTGGTAACACAAATTTCAATTCATGAAAACTTTCCCCCTCTACCGCCAATATGATGCTATGGACTGCGGTCCGTCCTGCCTGCGGATGGTGTCCAAGCATTACGGCCGCCCCTATACCATGGATACTCTGCGCCAAAAAAGCGGCATCAATCGGGAGGGGGTGTCATTGCTGGGTATCAGCGAGGCGGCCGAAGAGATTGGGTTTCGGACCATTGGGGCGAAACTGACCTGGGAACAATTGGAAGAGCAAGCGCCATTACCGTGTGTGGTGTGGTGGAACCAAGTGCATTTTGTGGTGGTGTACAAGATAAAAAAGAATAAGGTATATGTGGCCGATCCGGCCAAAGGGAAGATCCGGTATACCAAAGAGGAGTTTTTGCAGGGGTGGCTGAATGCCCCTTCCAACGGGCACCGCATAGGTATCGCTTTGCTGTTTTATACATCTCCAAAATTTTATGATTTGGATGGTGAGGGAGGAAATCGCCTCAGCTTCGGTATCCTGTTTCAGTACATTATTCCCTATAAAACCCTGCTGTTCCAGCTTAGCCTGGGCCTGCTTGCGGGGAGTATTCTGCAGCTTATCGTTCCATTTTTAACCCAGGCCGTAGTTGATATCGGTATTCAGAACCGGGACCTAAATTTTATCTACATCATTCTGCTGGCCCAGGTGATGCTTTTTGTTGGCCGCACCGGTGTGGAATTTATCCGTTCCTGGATTTTGCTGCATATGAGTACTCGAATCAATATTTCCATCCTGTCGGATTTCCTCATCAAACTGATGAAACTTCCCATGCCATTTTTCGACACAAAGATGGTTGGGGATATTATGCAACGTATGGGGGATCATTCCCGGATACAAAATTTTTTAACCAGCCAAACCCTGAGCACCCTGTTTTCTTTTGTAAGCCTGTTGGTGTTTTCCCTGGTATTGGCGTATTACAATATGCTGATCTTTACGGTATTCCTGGTCAGCAGTGTGGTGTATGTGATCTGGATCATCCTGTTTTTGAAAAAGCGAAGAGAACTGGATCATCGCCGGTTTGGCATCTCCTCAGGAAACCAGAGTGTGGTCATCCAGCTTATCCAGGGGATGCAGGAGATCAAACTGAATAACTGCGAACGAAAAAAGCGATGGGAGTGGGAACACTTGCAGGCCCGGCTGTTTCGCTACCAGGTAAAAAACCTGGCCCTGGAACAGTACCAGCAGGGCGGGGCGTTTTTTATCAATGAAGGGAAAAACATAGGGATTACATTTATCGCGGCCGTGGCCGTGGTAAACGGCCAGCTTACTTTGGGCGCTATGCTGGCGATCCAATACATCATCGGGCAGCTGAATGGCCCTGTAGAACAGCTCATCGGATTTGTACAGTCTACACAGGATGCCATGATCAGTATGGAGCGGCTGAATGAAGTTCATGCAAAAGAAGATGAAGAGCCAGCCGGCTGGATGCTTACCACCCAGCTTCCCGAAAAAAAGAATATTACACTAAGAAATCTCACTTTTTCTTATCCGGGCGCCGGCAATGAACCGGTGTTAAAAGATATCGATCTGCATATTCCCGAAGGAAAAGTTACAGCCATTGTGGGAATGAGCGGAAGCGGAAAAACAACGCTGCTGAAACTGCTTTTGAAATTTTATGCCCCGGATCAGGGTGAAATTCGTCTGGGAGAACGAAATTTTAAGATGATCAGCCCGCGTGCCTGGAGAAGCCGGTGCGGAGTGGTCATGCAGGAAGGGTTTATTTTTTCGGATAACATAGCCCGAAATATCGCCGTCAGTGATGACGTGCCCGATATAGAGAAACTGGAACACGCGGTGAATGTAGCAAACATCCGGGAGTTTATAGAATCGCTGCCGCTAGGGTTTAATACAAAAATTGGTGCAGAGGGAAATGGGATCAGCCAGGGCCAAAAACAACGGATTCTGATTGCAAGGGCTGTTTATAAAGACCCCTCATTCATTTTTTTTGATGAAGCTACCAACGCACTGGATGCAAATAATGAACGATCAATCATGGATAACATGCAGGAATTCTTCCAAAATCGTACGGTGATTGTTGTAGCACACCGGCTAAGTACCGTTAAAAACGCGGATAATATTGTGGTTCTGGATAAAGGGAAAATTATAGAACAGGGCTCTCATGCAGAGCTGGCTCAAATGAATGGGGCTTATTTTGATTTGGTGAAAAATCAGCTGGAGCTGGGAGCGTAAGATGAATGAAAGGCAAAAGAAGCTGTCAGCCATCGGCCTTCAGCTGTTTCTGTTAGGTTAAACTTCCGGATTTGGGTTCCACCTCAACTGGAAGGGTTCTGATTATTCCTCCATTTGCTGATAGCTGACTGCTGACAGCTGATAGCCAAATGTCTTTTACTCAAATAAAAACCAATGCCGGAAGAATTAACCAACAACATACCATCAAAACCCGAACCCGCCACCAATTGGGCCGAACTGGATGTTCGCAGTGAAGAGGTTCAGGAGATCATAGGCCGGCCTCCGCACTGGCTGATACGCTGGGGAGTATTGGCGTTTTTTGGCGTGTTGCTGCTGGTTTTATTGTCCGCTTCCATAATTAAATACCCGGAAGGAATTCAGGCGCCGATAAAGCTTGCTGCCATTGAAGCCCCCAGAGTACTGCAAAGCCGGATAGATGGAAAGCTGGTGAAGATTTCACATGAAAATAATGTTTTTGTACATCAGGGAGATGTTCTGGCCTGGATGGAAAGTATTGCTGACCATGAAGAGGTACTCCGGTTAACCGCAGAAACAGACAGCATGCGTTTCTGGCTGGCGCGTGGAGAACCTGGAAATCTAAATAACGTTTCACTGTCAGGTTATAACGACCTGGGTGAGCTGCAAACTGCTTTTCAATCTTTTGAACAGTCGTTCCGTGAATTTTTATCCTTTCTTCCCGGCGGTTTTTATACGGAACAGAAGAAATTCCTGGAACAGGAAATACAATTCAACAAGCTTTTATACGAGAAACTGGTGGAGCAAAAAGAAATTCAGGAAGCCGATCTGGATCTCGCCCTGCAGGAGTATGAGATGCAAAAACAACTTGCTGAAAATGATTATATAGCTCCTATTGAACTTGCCAGGGCGGAAAGTGAATTATCATCCCGCCGGCTGCCGTTGCAGCAAACCGAATCCTCACTGATTAACAACCAGGTTTCACAGGCAGCCAAGCAAAAAGAAATGATGGAACTGGAAAAACAGATGGCCGAGCAGGAATCGGTTTTTCTGCAGGCCCTGAATGGGATGAAAAGTGCAATTGAGGAATGGAAACGAACGTCTCTTATCACAGCTCCTTATGATGGAAAAGTAGTTTATGCCGGAATCCTGCAGGAGAATCAGTCGGTATCTCCTGGGCAGGAAATATTCTACATCCAACCCGAGAACACGGAATTTTTTGGGGAAATGAGTATATCTCAGGGATCATTTGGAAAAGTTGAAGAAGGACAAAGCGTTATGATTCGCTTTAACAGCTATCCCTATCATGAGTTTGGAACGGTTTATGGTGAGATTGAATACCTGTCGGATTTTCCTGTCCGGGATAGTCTGTTCTTTGCCAGGGTGAATTTTCCCGAAGGCTTAACAACAAATTATGGGCAGAGATTAACACCAAGAAATGGGATGACAGGCCAGGCAGAGATTATTACTAAGGACATGAGGCTGCTGGAAAGGGTTTATAATAATATGACAAAAGAGTTGAGATGAGATCTCTTAATTAAAATTTCATTGTGAAAAATAATTTGTGAACTAAAATATCCCGCCATGGAAAAAACGAATCAGACGAATATAGTTTTAGGGGCCGACGATGCCTATGCACTGCCACTTGCCGTTACAGTATGTTCTATATTAAAGAATGTACCACCCCAGGCTGTTCTTCATTTATTTATATTAGATGGAGGCATTACAGAAAAGAATAAAAGAAGATTACAGAGGGTATTTGAAAAAAATGGGGAAAAACATTTGCTAACATTTATACAACCCGATTTGAGTCCGATTCGCGATCTGCCTTCCAATGGAAAGCCGCCTTCAGTTTATCTTCCACTTTTAATCCCTGAATTATTACCTGAGCACTGCAAACGAGCAATATTTCTTGATTGTGATCTGATTCTTGAGACAGATATAACAAAAATGGAACATGAGGCTAAAGAGCAGGCCATTTTGTGGGCTATAAGAGATGTTTTAATTCAAACGCTTTCGGATCCGAAAGGAGTATCCAATTATAAGAACTATGGAGGCAATGCCGATTCACCCTATTTTAACTCCGGGGTCATGCTTATTGACCTGGAATTATGGAGAGAGGAAAATGTCACTGAACAAGCCATCCGTTATATCGAGGATACCGGCGATACTATGTATCATTGCGATCAGGAAGCGTTAAATGCCATATTGATAAATAAATGGCAGGAATTGAACCCAAGATGGAATCAGCAGGGATGTATTTACTGGCCTGAGGTTTTACCGGAAACAGAGTTTACAAAAGATATTTTGAAAGACTATGATCAACTGCTAAAGGAGCCATTTATCATTCACTACCTTTCTCCAAGTAAACCCTGGAGTTACAGGTGTATGCATCCTGAAGCTCGTAAATTTCTTTTTTACCTAAAAGAGAGTCATTGGTTTTCAAAAGCTGGATGGAAAATTTGGTGGTGCAGGTTTTATTTGAGACGGTTTCTGTGGTTGTTTTCAGATCTAAGAACTGTATTAAATCAGATTAACTTTAAAAAACCAGGTAAAAAAGCAAGAGGTGTCCCGACTCCCAGCTGAAATAGCTTATTCTATTTTAAGAAATAAAAGTATAACATTGAAAAACAGCCTTCAATTAAAATTAATGGAATCCAACTTCTATGCAGCCTGGCGATGATGGCCGGTGGTGGAGCCGTTTTGGGATGGTTGATGGCACCGGAGTGGCGAATGATATCCATGGGTTTCGGCTTGTTGGTTGGGATTTGCATTTATTTATCTGTTTTATTGAATTATTGGCGCCATTTTTTAAATCTTTGGCTACATCTACAAATCAACAGATGAACCACCTGATAGGTCATCTTATGAGGTAGACAGGATCTGCGTTAATGATCAATGTGCGATCACTGTCGAAAGATAACCTTGTGGGAGGATCGGCTTAGCAATTTGTACTGAAGATTAAGGAAATACGCAGACATCCTGATTCCTCAGGACTGATTGCAGAGTGTGGATCCGGTACTTCAACCGTAGTAATAGCCCAATGCCTGAAACAGTTGGGCAGCGGAAGGCTCATATCACTGGAGCATGAGAAGAATTTGCAGCAGTTACCCGACAATCGCTGAAGGAAGCTGGTCTGGATGATCTGGCAACCGTTCTTGAGGCCCCTACGCATCTGGAAGTTCAATGGTAGGAAGGTCCTGTGGTATGGTATCGATCCGACAACTTTCCATTGCCGCTGCTTAAAGACTTATTATTATAGTTATTATAGACGTAGAGGTTTAGTAATCGTCAGGAAGTGTTAAAGGCGGCTTTTAATTGATAAATGGAAAGACCCCGGTGGGACCAACAGGGAGTTGTTTACTTGGTATCAATATTACCTGAAACTGATTTTTAATATAAAATTCGGGATATGTATTATGATTTGGTGCATTATCCGCTCGTCATCCACTATGTGTCAAAAAGCAAGCCATGGAATTATAATCGCATACATACTTCAATGGGAGATTTATGTACTATCTTAAAAAGAGCAAGTGGTTCTCAGCAAGTAGTTGGTTGCTCTAGCGATTGGGGATCTATAGAAAACGTTTTTCTGGTTGTTTAAGGATCTGAGAAAAACGTTACGAATGGTTTCAGTTGAAATAAAAAGTAAGCCAAAGATTGGAAATGAAAAAATTACTTGATCTACATCATTAAAAATATTCAAAAGAATACAAGATCAAAATTCAGGAGTAAATTCAGGACAAAATTCAGGCGTGTAAGGAAATAAAGTTGTATTTAGAAATTAATGATTTTCAGGAAATGGTTTGGGCAAGCGTGCTGGAAGTTATTCAGACGATGACTGAATCATGGTTCGAAATAATAACTTTAATACACAAATCAAAGGTGAGTTATATGGAAGAGTTATTTAAGAGTGGCCAAATATTAGGCCGTTCGGAAATGAAAAAAATTATGGCTGGGAGTGGGGAATGTGATCCTTATGAAGAGTGTGACACCTCCTCTTGTAGCAGAGATAAACTTGCTTGTTGCTGTTGTGAAAATGGAAGCTGGGTGTTTAAAAAATGTGTATCAAGCAATATGGAATGTTATCAGGATTGCAGTTAATAGTGGTAGATTATTTCTATAAGTTTTGAATAAACAGATGAACAGACTCGTGCACTCCAGGAGTCCCAGCTTTTCTATCAAATTGATTGGGATGTAAATATTAGGTCGGTCTTCTTTGAAAAAAGGAGATATCAGACGTTTTATATTTGAATGGGGGCATAATGGTTGGTTTTACATATCTTTTTTAGGCCGGATTAGTTTGGCTTCTGATGGTAAACAGTGTCTTTTAGGAGATCCGGAAAATTTTTTAATCAAAGTTTTTGATGTAAACGGAAATTACCAGTGGGCTCGCACTATTTCCTGGCCTGTATTGAGCGATCTGCTATGGATGATGGATGGCGGAAGTATAATCCGACAATATCAGTTATAGCAAAAATACCTACTAACCGGGTAATTTCGATAGTTGACTTGTAAATGTGTGTTCATTTATTCTTTGAATGCAGAGAGATAGCATATTAGATATGAAGTTGTTAAACGTAAATTTGGTAGTATAAGATAATTTAACACATTAAAATTTTGGTATTATGTTATATCAGCATAAAAAATTGATATGTACCGGCATTTATATTTTTTTCTTTGTAACAATCTTTTTGTCTTGTGGCAAAGATTCCAACAACAGGGATAGTTTTAATATAGATAGTGAGCTTGTTAAAAAAATTGATTCTTATAGCTCATATGACATTCAACATATATCAGCAAAAGAAAGTATTTCAAGTGAATCGTTCAACCTTTTAGGGGATATAAAAAAAATAGGTTCATATATATTCCTTTTAGATAAATCGTCGCAGCCACCCCTACATATAATTAACAGTAATATGCAGTATATAAAAGGGGTAGGAACAATGGGCAGAGGCCCAGGGGAATTTTTAACACCAACTTCTTTACATAAATCCCCTAATGACACCAGAGGAAATAATGAACTTTGTATTTATGATGGTTCATTACTTCGGTTTACTTGCTTTTCCGAAAGTCAACTGCTAAATAATGATTTAAGCAAACCTGAGCAGATACATTCAATTAATTCAAAATTTGGTATTCCCTTACATCTCTCTTTGTTAAACGATTCTTTATTGATAAGTACTGGAGTATTCACTTCTAATAAAAGAATCGTATATCATAATTTGGATTCGGGTTTATCCGAAGAGATAGCGGGTGAACTCCCATTAAAATCTCAGATTCCCATATCAGCTTTACAGCACGCTTATCAAAGCCATATAAGTGTTAAACCGGATCAGTCTGCATATGTGCTTGCTACACGACACGCCGATCAACTAGAAATATTTAGGGGAAATGGAGAATTGTATAAAAAGATAATTGGCGAAAAATGGTTTTCACCAAAATTTGAAGTTGAATGGGTAAATGATACACCTGTGATGGTATCAGGTGGTGATCTTCGGTTTGGATATATAGATATAGCAGTAACAAATGAAATGATATTTGCTCTTTATTCTGGGCGATTAAGAGAAGATGGCAATGCTAATTTTGGTAATTATATACTTTGCTACGATTGGTTAGGCAATTTAAAAAAGATATTTACCATGGATGAATATCTATTCTCTATAGAAATTAATGAAGTTGAAGGAGTGATCTATGGCCTTGAACATTATCCAAATCTTTCGTTCAACACCTATGATATAACAGAATACAAAGATTTTTAAACTAACATTTTTTACCCAAGGAATTACACGGTACGTGTAATACTATTAAGAGAAAATTTCTCTTATTAAATTTAAAAATCAAAAAGGAGTTCCTATGAAAAAGATAATTATAAAAATAGTTTCATTATTTTCATTTGGTTTATTAATGATGTTTAACATCACTACCATCAAAAATGCTCCCATGCTGAAAGTTCAAATTAATGATGTACGAGCTGACACTGGAACATGTTGTTCAGAGATCGGTAGTACATGTGTTATTGGAGACTATGTTGAACATGGTGCCTATTATAAGAAAGAGGGCTCTTGCGACTCTTAATTTCCTTACTAAATACTGCACCGGAGATTATCAGAAATGGTAGTCTCCTGTGTTTATCTTTTGTGCAAAGGAATTACACATTATATGTGTAATAATACTAAAGATAAAATTTCTCTTTTTTAATTTTTTAAAAATCAAAAGGAGTTCCTATGAAAAAGATAATTATAAAAATAGTTTCATTATTTTCATTTGGTTTATTAATGATGTTTAACATCACTACCATCAAAAATGCTCCTATGCTGAAAGTTCAAATTAATGATGTACGAGCTGACACTGTAACATGTTGTGTAGAGTTTGGTAGTATATGTGTTGTTGACGAAGACAATGCTGTACCTAATTATTATAAGAAAGAAGAGGGCTCTTGCGACTCCTAATTTCCTCACTAAATACTGCACCGGAGATTATCAGAAATGGTAATCTCCTGTGTTTATCTTTAGAAAATGAAAACCAAAGAAAAAAGCAAGCAATTCATTGAATGTAATTTTTGTTTGATTTTACCAATTTAAATGTCCCTGAAAAATCTAAACTTAGCGAGATTGATTGAAATCAATAACATTATGAAGAATTCTACTATACTAATTGGTGCTTTAATGCTTTTCAATCTGTTACTTCTATATACTAATCACATTCGCCAAAATAAGATAGACTCCTTAAGTTCCCAAGTTCTTTTGCTTGAAGAAGATAGATACTGGAATAATAAGGTTGATGATATTATCGGAAATGCCAGTGTAATCCATAATGATATAAATTTACCGGCTAATTCCGGTATTTCTTTAGTCGTTTTTATAACTGACAGAGGGTGTACGAGCTGTCTAAGTTTTGAAACTTCAAATTTAAATGAATTATATAAAAATTATTCGGAAAGCTTAAGTGTGTATTTAATAGGAAATGATGAAGCATCTCTTAAAGGAAATCTTATTCTTTATGATGCAAAATTTCCAACAAAATATATTAAAGCTGATCAATCAATTCTTGATATAGATTTTGATTTTTTTAGCACAGTTATAGCTCTATTAATTGATGGAAATGGAATGATTCAAGACATATATCTATCTGAAAGTGGAAACCCAAAAAAAAGCAAGCAATTTTTTCAACGAATGCAATCTTTATTCAATTCACCCAATTTAAATAACTCTAACATCTAGTCGTAGTGAAATGGTATGAACGTTAATGAACTTATTCACTATTCACTATCAACTATAAGAGAAAGCATTTTTAAAAAAAAAAGCTACTCATTAAGTCCGTATAAATTTCATTAATGATGTATCTTATTTATATTTTTTAATGATTTCATTAAAAATACTTATAATTATTATTCATCATTAATGAAAGTTAAAACTTATTCTAAAACTCACTTTCGTGTATTCGATATTACAGCTGTCCCAATGGGACAGGACAAAATATTGATACCTTTTCGTCAATCTGGAAAGTCTAAATTGCTCACCCTTGTGGAATTAGAGTTATTACAATCCTGCCGGACGTTTAAACCCATTAAAGTGCATGCGGAACGTTACTGTCGTGAGCAAAAACGGAAGCGGCTGACCAACCGAAAAGGACTGATGGGCAGTTTGTTCAGGTTACTTTTTCGCTATGCCTCCCAGGAAGGAATGACATTGCCCGTGCGAGAAAAAGAAATAAAGCCATTCCGAGAGCAACTCCAAGAATGGGCAGAAGAGGGACTGTTAGTTTCGGAGTCGGAGCTACTGGAAGAAATCAAGACCTTGTCGCAACAGAGAAATGGAATGGGAGAGCCTGAAGCAAAAGAAATCACCATGATGGGCATTCCCACCTGCGGGCGTCCGGAAACCCTCCGGCGGTGTCTGGATAGTTTCATCAATAACTTCAACCGCCATGGACGCACCCCGGATATTCTCATTCTCGATGATTCCCGGGATGAAGCGGATCGAGAAAAGAATCAGACTGTACTACGGGAGCTAAGCGATCGGTATCATGGAAAATTATTTTACATGGACCAGTCCCAGCGAGAAGCACTAGGCAGAGAGATAGCATGCCGGGTCGGGGTAGAGCCGGAAGTGATGGAATTTGCTTTTATGGGGCATGCAAGCTGTAACCGATCCGAAGGAGGTTGTCGGAATGCATTCCTGTTGTTGAGTCGGGGTAGGCTTGCACTTCAGACCGATGACGACACTATCTGCAAGATAGCACATCCCCCAGAAACAAGTGGTAATCTCACTCTTACGTCTCAACGCACTTCCGATAGTTACTGGTTTTTCAAATCATATAATGAAGCAATAGAGGCCGTTGATATTATCGATACGGATTTTCTGGGACTTCATGAACAAATGATCGGAAAACATCTGGGAGATGTAATAACACCTTTACTGGAAAATGGGTATAGACTAGCACTTGAAAAGCTGCAACCGGGATTTCTCCAAAATATGAAGCAGGATAATGCAGGTATACGAATGTCTTTGGTGGGGCCGGCCGGTGATACATGTCTGTTTACCGATTTGTACCGGTTGTTTCTGGAAGATGATTCTCTTCAACGGTTGCTCTATCCTCCCGAAGATTACCCCTGGCATCTTAGCACACGGCAGGTAATACGGAGCGCTACTCAACCGACCATCACCGATTTTCCCCGCTGTATCGGAATGAATTTCACCATTGACAATCGGTCACTGTTGCCACCGTTTATGCCAGTGCAGGCCCGGTGCGACGGGATATTCGGCGATTTGTTGGCTGTGTGTTGCCCCGGCGCTTTTGCCGGAAATCTGCCTAATGTTCTGGCTCATAATCCGCCAAAAAAGAGGTCTCGTACCGTTGGAAATATATTTTCATTGTTGGAGCTCATTAGGGTAAACGATATCATTGCAGAACTGATTTATTTTTCCAAGAACTTATTGTATTCGAATAATTCAGAAGAAAATATGGAAACCCTGGGACAGTTTTTGAGGAATTTGGGAAACTATCCACAGAAGGATTTTGAGAAAAAGATACGCAAGATATATTCTTCCAGCATCAGCATGAGAATTCAAATGGTGGAACAACACCTATCGCAAAAAAAGAATAAACCTGAATATTGTCTTAATCACCTACAGAGATATAAAGATGTATTAATAGACTCACTTTTAAACAGTGACTTTCTAGTACCGAATGATATAGATAATCCTTCCTCCGGTGATCGGCAGGACTTTCAAGAAATTGTGTCTTTATTTGGGAGGTTGCTAATACATTGGCCGAACATTTATCAGACTATTGATAAGTTTAAAAGAGGTGAAATCTTACAATATATAACCTATATTGGAAAAGGATAAGACTAAATAATTTATATGACAGGTATAATCTTGCGAAAAAGTTTGAAGTTTAATAATACAATTACTAATGTTTTTTTTAAAATCTAGGGAAAAGTGCATCAATATTTATTTTTAATAATGTAATTAACTTATGAATGGAAAAATTCAAAGTTTGTGGATTGGTAAAAAACTTTCAAACTTATAGAAGTTATCAATTCAATCATTTCTAGATCATGACCATGAGTATATTTTATATACATATGATGAAGTAAAAAATGTTCCTCGTGGTACTGTTGTTAAGGATGCGAATAAAGTTATACCAGCAAATAAAATTTTTAAGTATAAAGATTACAATAGCTATGCTGGATTTGCAAACTTATTTAGATATAAACTTCTATTAGAACATGGAGGATTTTGGGTTGATACTGATATCATTTGCCTAAGGCCGTTTAATTTTAAATCAGATTATCTTATAGCTTCTGAAAATATTAATATAAAAAAAAAGTCTGTTAAAAATTATGTAAAAATAACAAATTGTGTTATGAAAGCCCCTCTGGGCTCAGAGATTATGAATTATTGTTTTCAAATTGCTATCAAAAAAAATCCTTATGAGTTAAGGTGGGGAGAAACTGGGCCAGTTTTGGTAAATCATGTTTTTCTCAAATATAAAATGACTAGCTATATAGCTAATCCTTACACATTTTGCCCAGTAAATTGGTGGGATTGGGCTCATTTTATCCATGGTCCTTTACAATACAATTAATTAATAAGCTTATACCTTCTAATAAATTTAAATATCCATTTTATAATGGAGAAATAAAATCTCAATTAATTAATAAATTTAAATATTACATTCATAATCCTTATGCTTTCCATTTTTGGAATGAGATGTGGCGAAGAAATGATATTAGTAAAAATAAAAAATTCAGTAAATTTTCAATATTTGAGAAATTAAAAAAAAAACATAAAATAGAATAAATAAGTATAAAAGAAAATTTACCCAGCCAAGGTTTTTACCATTGGAGCAACGGTCCTGTGGAATTTTTCGCGAACTATTACATCACTTTTAAAATGTGATTTATTCATCTAATTTTTTCATATCTATCTGCTATATCAAGTGTCATGAGAAGTATGTTTATGGTAACGGAAAAAAGCGGAGATCCGGTTTTATTCGTTTTAGCCTATTCCTATACTGTCTTCTACAGAAAACGTTTTTTCTGGTTATTTAAAGATCTGAGAAAAACATTAATAATGATTTTGATTAAAAAAGTACTGGTTTAAATACTGAAAATTTAATTGAAGTTAGTAAGCTACCAATTGGATAACCAGCAATTTGCAACTAACGCGAGAGGTAATCATCAATTCAAGAAAGAAAAATATATATCCCTATTATTTTATTGAAAATATAAAATTCAATAACTATACTATTCGTAGATATAAACAAACAAAGACTATTTGCTTCTTAACCGTCCCATAACCGCAATTATCCTGATCCTCGCCGCGTTTATTTTTGGCGGGCTGGCATTGAGTGAACTTTCGGTCGACCTGCTGCCGGAGGTGGATTCACCCAACCTGGTGGTCCGGACCGACTGGCAGGGGGCTGCTCCGCGGGAAATTGAAAACCGCATTAATGAACGCCTGGAAGCGGTGCTGAGCACCATTCCGGGTGTGGACCGCGTACAGGGATTTGCCCGGCAGGGGCAGAGTGTGATCTACCTCACATTCCGGTGGGGCCACAACATGGACCTGGCTTTTCTGAATGTACGCGAGAAGCTGGACCAGGCACAGTATTCTATACCCGACCAGGCTTCGCGTCCGCAGCTTATTTTTAACACCACAGCCGATGAACCGATTGCCGTTCTGGCTGTTACCTCCAAAGACCGTCCCAACAGCCAGTTCGATACCCGCCTTTCCCTGAAACGCTGGGCGGAACAGGTACTTTCCCGCAGGCTGGAACAGGCCGATGGCATCGCCCAGGTGGTTTCCGTGGGTGCTGTGGAGCCGGAAGTGCAGATCCGCTACCGTCCGCGGCAGCTCGACCGTTTTGGATTGTCGCTTGGCGAGGTGCAGTCGATGGTGCAGGAAGCTAATTTTTTCGCTCCCAGCGGGGAAATCCGTGACGGCTGGTACCGCTACTCGATGAAAATTCAAAGCAGAATCCAAAGTCTTGATGACCTGAAAACCATGCCGCTGGCCCGGCTGGGACAGGGAAAAATTCTGCTGCTGGGTGAGGTGGCCGAGATAGAACTTGCCGAAACCGACCCGACTTCTTTTGCACTCCTTGAAGGAGAGCAGGTGCTGAACCTGCTGGTGAAGAAAGAGTTTGGCAGCAATACGGTAGAGGTGTTCGATACCCTGATGCCGCTTCTCGAACAGATGAGAGAGCAGTACCCGAATATCAGTATCGAGATACTGCGGGAAGATGCTACCTTTATCCGGAAAGCCATTCAGAACCTTCTGCAGACTCTTCTGATTGGCGGTGTGCTCGCGTTTTTTGTGCTTTTTCTCTTTTTAAATGATATTCGCACCCCGTTTACCATCGGGATTGCGATTCCGGTTTCCATTTTTCTCACCTTTTTTGTGATGTACGGTTCGGGCATTCAGCTCAACATCGTATCCCTCAGCGGGCTCACCCTGGGGATCGGCCTGCTGCTCGATAATGCCATTGTGGTGCTCGAAAATATCAACCGGCACATACCGCTGGCGCCATCTGTAAAACGTGCCGCGGCTTTGGGGACTAAAGAGATCGCCCTGGCGGTTACAGCTTCTACATTTACCACCATTTCCGTATTCCTACCGCTGATCTTTTTAGGTGGATTTGAAGGGGCCTTCTTCCAGGATCAGGCGTACACATTATCAATCAGCCTGCTGGCTTCACTGCTTGTAGCCCTGGTAATTTTACCGGTACTGGTGGTTCAGATCCTTGAACGGCGTAAAAATAAAATCAGTACTGATGAAGAAAGCGGACAACTGAATACCCGCCGTTTTTTCGACAACCTGCTCGACAGGTATGAAGTCAGCCTTCAAAAGGTATTAAAACGTCCTGCCCGTATGTTTATCCTGGCCCTGGTATTGATCGCCTTCGCCGGGTATGCGTTTATGATGGTCCCGAAAACCATGCTGCCTGAAGATGAACCGTCGCTTGTAACCTACAGAATTCAGCTTCCCGGAAATACCTCACTGCAATCCACGATTCAGGCAGCGGAAGCGATAAAAATTCGTTTGCAGAGCGAGCGCCTGGGGAATGGAAAAATTCAGATGGAAGGAGGGTACACGGATCAAACCAATCTTGCCAATCTCTCCCGTGAAGGGCTGAATAAATTTAAGATCTCCGTTCCGGTAAATGGCTATGAGGATGCAAGCCGTGTTGAGGCAGTGATGCAGCAGTTTAATTCTGATTTTTCGGGATGGAGTATGGACCCGGTAAGCGACACCCAAAGCTGGAGTTCGCTGATCGGGGCGGATCAGCCGCCGGTGCTTTTCCGGATGGTGGGCATGAACCGGGGAGAAAGTGAACGGATGTCGGCCGAACTGGAGAAATCACTGGTGGAAGCTGGGCTGCCCGTTTCATTTCGAAAACAGTATGAACAGCAGGTGGATACCTGGAACCTGGCGTTCCGGTCAGACAGGCTGCTGCAGCTCGGTGTGAGCGAACAGGAAGTGATCCGTTACCTTGAAGCCACCACCCGCGGAAGCTTTGTGACGGATTGGAACCGGCAGGATGAACGGATTGGAATCCGGCTGCTGGGTGAACAATCGCAAATTTATAATCCTGAAGATATCTCCCTGAGAATCAGTAACCGCGAAGTGCCGCTGCGATACCTTGCCGTTACAGAACGTGCGGTAGAACCGGAGCAGCTGGAGCGGGTGAATCAAACCCCGGTACTCAGTTTTGTGGCCGACTGGACTTTGGCCGACTGGTGGTGGAATAGTGGTAAAACCATGGAAACGGTGAACCGGTTTATGCGTGAAACCGGAACCGAGGTCCAGGTAGCGGGCAACGCTCTGATGGTTCAGAGCCTGATGACAGACATGGGATTACTGCTGCTTTTCAGTATCCTGGTGATCTATATCATCCTCGCGATCCAGTTTGAGAACCTGAAATACCCGCTGATCATTATACTTGCGGTGCCCTTTGCGTGGATTGGATCACTGCTAGTGATGTACATTTCCGGAACCGGCCTCAATGCCATGTCTTTTATGGGGGTACTGATTTTAACCGGAATTGCGGTAAACGACTCCATCCTGAAGGTAGATTTCATGCGCCGATACCTGATGGATACCGGAAATTTACAGAAAGCCATTGAGCTGGCCGGAAAGCACCGGTTCCGCCCGGTAGTCATGACCAGTATCACCACGATTTTAGGGCTTGTTCCGATGTTAATCCCTTTTGGGGAAGGATATGCCTTCCGGCAATCACTGGCCCTGGCTTTGATGGGCGGGATGATCACCAGTACGTTTCTAACCCTCTACCTCATCCCGGTAATTTTTGGGTGGGTGGAGCGAAATCATAAGTTTGAAATAACTAAAAAAGAATGATGCAATGAGTTCCCGTACCCCCATTTTGACTGGCGAGCCAAACTCTCCCCTATCAAGGGGAGAAACAGAGGGGTGTTTATGTAAGGCCGGGTAGCTTGATTTTAATTTGGGTTTAATCAAGGTTACCAATAAACATCCTCCTGTGTCCCCCTTTGATAAGAGGGATTTGATTTTATTTTGAATTTGAAATAATGAATTTGATAAAAAAGTCTCCCCTATCAAGGGGAGATATAGAGGGGTGTTAAAGTGAAGCCGGGTAGCTTGATTTTTGATTATGGATTTAATCAAGGTTACCAATAAACATCCCCCTGTGTCCCCCTTTGATAAGGGGGAGTATGGAGGCTTTAAAAATATTAGGTCAATAAAATCATGTAATCATGAAAATCTACTACAATCCAAAACTGATTCCTTTAGCAAGGAAACTGCGAAAAAACTCCACACTTTCTGAAATTTTATTATGGGAAGAACTAAAACAGAAGAAGATGCTGGGATATCAATTCCTCAGGCAAAAACCCGTTGGAAATTATATAGTGGATTTTTTCTGTCACAAATTAAAATTGGTATTGGAGATAGATGGAGATTCACACCGGGAAGAAAATTATGAATATGACATGGAACGACAAGGATGGCTGGAGTCGATAGGTTTAGCTGTTTTAAGATTTGATGATTTAGAAGTAAAAAAAGATATGGATAATGTACTCATGGCAATTGAAGGGTGGATAAGAAATTATGAAGAATCTCGAGGGGTTTTTAGAGATGATAATACTTAAAAAAACTCTCCCCTATTAAGGGGAGACACAGAGGGGTGTTAAAGTGAAGCGGGGTAGCTTGATTGTGATTATGGGTTTAATCAATTCTCTGCTGAACATCCCCCTGTGTCCCCCTTTGATAAGGGGGAGTAGTTCGGGGCATTAATCAGTTTTTGAACATTTACATGCTTATTCAATTATGAAAAAACAAATTACATACATCTTCATCATTACCCTGCTTACCCTCACCGCCTGCTCCGGCGATCCGGAAGAAGACCGCCCGGAAACACCGGATGATGTGGATATCCGTCCGGAGGTGGTTTTTGCACTGGCGGATGATCTCCCGCTCCGGATTTTTATTGAAAGCCAGGGTGTGGTGGAAGCCAGCCGGGAAGTTACCATCCGGCCGCGGATCAGCGGTTTTATTAAGGAATCCAGGTTAGAGGATGGCAACAGGATTTCGGAGGGTGAAACTATCCTTGCGTTCGATGACAGTGAATGGAGATTTCAGCTGCAGCAGGCGGAAAATGATTTTGAATCCGCGCAGGCAGCCTTCAATATTGAAAGCCGGCAGCGGCAGAGCCGGGACGGCAACAATGGCGGGGAAAACGATGACCGTATGGTGCGGATCAGCACCGGACTGGCAGAGGCTGAACTGGCACTGGAACGGGCAAAGCTTGATATGTCTTATACCCAAATTACCGCGCCTGTTTCGGGACAGCTTTCTGTGCCTGAACGGATCAGTATCGGGACCTATATTTCTTCAGGAACAGAACTCGCTAAACTGGTAGATGACCGGACGGTACTTGTGCGGCTGGATGTGCTTGAATCGGAAATTAATATTTTAGAAGCCGGGATGGCAGTGGATTTGACTTCACCTTCCGGAATGAAGAAAGAAGGTTTTGTAAAAGCCATTTCACCACTCGTGAATTCAGAAAGTAAAACCGGCCAGGTGCTTGTAGAAGTGGATAATGCAGACCGGCACCTCAAACCCGGAATGACCGTAGAGGGTAGTATTGAAGTGGAAACTCACAGCGGAGTTGCACGGGTACCGCGCTCGGCAATTCTGGACAGAGACGGGGGGAGAACACTGGTGTTCAAACTGAATGGCGAAACTGTAGAGTGGGTGTATGTGGAACCTGAATATGCAACATCCGAATGGGCGATCGTAAACCATGAAGATATCAGCCCCGGCGACACCCTGGCCGTTGAACGGCATTTTGCACTCAGCCACCTTCAGCAGGTCCGCCCCAGAATGGCCGGGCAGATTGTAAGGGAGGAGGTGGAGGAATGATGTGAAGGTTTATTAGTTCGAAAAAGAAAACTCTCCCCTATCAAGGGGAGATACAGAGGGGTGTTTATGTGAAGCCGGGTAGCTTGATTATGATTTTGGGTTTAATCAAGGTTGCCGATAAACATCCCCCTGTGTCCCCCTTTTTTAAGGGGGAGTAATACTCACTACTAAACAAATGACCGAAATCTTCCGGCGAAAATATTTTATCTCTCTGAGCTACATGCTGATTGTGGTGATGGGGATCATTGCGTGGATGAATATCCCGCTGGAAATGGCTCCGGATTTGCGGCTGCCTTCTGTTACAGTGAGTTATAGCTGGGGCAGTACATCCCCCGAAGTGATGGAGCAGGAAATAACACGCAGGGTGGAGCAGGCAGCCACACGGCTGCGTAATATTGAAACCGTACGCTCCGTTTCGCAGGAGGGAAGAGCGAGTGTGACGATTACTTTTGAAAAGGAAACACCGGTAGAATACCGAATCCTGGAACTGCAGGAATACCTGTACGGACTGAGGGACGAACTCCCTCCGAATCTGCGTCCGTCGATCAGCCGTTCAATTCCACAGGAGCTGCAGGAACAGGAAACATTTATGGCCTATTCCATCAGCGGGGAACGGCCTAAACGGGATCTCTACCAGCTGGCCAGGGAACAGATCCGGCTCAGGCTGCTTGGGTATGAGGGCCTTGCCGAAATTGATATCCAGGGAGCGGAAGACCCGGCGCTGACGGTCCGGTTTAACACAACCGCTTTGGAAAGATATGGTATAGAATCCTCTCCGGTACTTCAGCAGATCACCGAGCGGCTTAACTGGAGATCCAGCGGTTTTGTGGAAGAGAAAGGAAACCGGCTGAGCCTTTTAATTCCTCCCCAGTTTGCTTCTGTTGAGGATATCGGGGGAATGATGATTTCCATTCCCAACAGCAACCGCAGGGTGGAACTGAGAGAACTTGCCCTGGTAAATATTGAAGATTATCCTGTTAAAAGCCTGAAGCGGCTGAATGGCAACCCTGCACTGTCGCTTATTTTTATCCGGGAAAGTGGATCGGATGCTATGGGTCTGGCTGAACAGCTCCGCACGGAAATGGAGCAGATCCAATCTGTAATGCCCGCGGACATCACCCTCCAGCTCGAACGCGATTCAACAGAAGAGCTTCGGGCCCAGTTTGATGATCTTCAGTATCAGTCTGTTTTCAGCTTGCTTACCGTATTTATCATTCTGTTGCTCTTTATCCGGCGTTTTCGGGCTCCTTTTGTTATCCTGGGAAGTATTCTTTTCTCCCTGCTCATGAGTCTGTCGACCCTGTTTTTCATGAATTACACGCTGAATGTACTAACCCTGGCGGGGCTGACAGTAGCTCTCGGTATGATTATCGATAACGCGGTAGTGGTATTTGAGCAGCTGAATCCCGGCTTGCCAAAATCACTTGATCAGAGGCTGGCTCACATAAAAAAAGAACTTCCCTACACTCTGGTGCCGGTTTTGGGCAGTACACTTACTACGGTGGGGATTTTTATACCGCTCTTTTTCGCAATGGAAGAACTCCAGCTCTTCCTGGTTCCGCTGGCTGTGGCTCTTACCTTAACCCTGGCTTCATCGGTGCTGATCGCGCTTAGCTGGATTCCCTATTCGCTGATCTGGCTGGTTCCCTCATCAGGCGAAAAAAAGGTAAAATCACTTAAGAAAAAGATAAGCCGGTGGATTGACAATGCCCTTCATCGCGTCTTTTACTGGAGGCACAGGCTGCGGTGGATTTTTTATATCGCGCTGATCGCCTCGTTTGGAATTCCCCTGTTCGCCATTGAAGAGCCGGAATGGGAAGAAACCAGCTGGCCGGAATTTACCAGGGTTTATTTTGATAACCGGAGTGATATAGATCCGTGGATTGGCGGGCTAACCCATAAATTTTTTAATGAAACCTACTTCGGTACTCCCTGGGGAAGAAGGGATCAGGAGCGTATATACATCAATATTCGTACTCCGCAGGGTACTCCCATGGAAGAAATAGATAAAATGGCCCGGAATTTTGAAACCATTGCTTTACCCTACGCGGAGGCATTCGACTATTTCGAGGCGGATATTTCTGAATATTCAGGGGCGCAGATGCAGTTTTTTATCAAAGATGAATATCTCTACAAGCCCGAGCCCTACCGGTTTTACGCGGAAGCGATGTACCTTGCAGCAGGGACGGGTAATTCCGGAATTTCAGTGAGTGGTCTGGGTGATTCATTCAGTACCGGTTATAGCTCTTACTCATCCGGGCAGCGAATTCAGCTGTATGGATTTTCATATGATGAACTTCTTCTTCTGGCTGAAGATATTGCCGCCAGGCTCAAACGAAACCAGCGGGTGAGAGATGTGGATATCCATTCGGTGGGATGGAGAAGTGATGATATGTTTCAATATGTGTTGAATTTAGATGAAGAGCGATTGTCATTAAAAAATCTGGACCGGCGGGCGGTGCTGGATGCGGTTCAGCTGGATATCAATCCCACAAACATCCGGGGCCTTGTTGAACTGGATGGAAACCAGATGTACCTGATCGGGCAGAACCAGGCTCAGACGCACTACGAGGCTGATTTTCTACAGCGGGCCCGGAATTATGAAGGCACACTGTTCACCGTAGCCGATATCGCCAACCTGACCCGCGAGCAAACGCTCCCGCAGATTATCCGGGAAGACCAGTCTTACCAGCGAACTCTGACTGTGGATTTTTTAGGGCCATCCCGGCTGGCAACGAACTATATAGAATCCGTTCTGGATGAAGTGCCGGTTCCGGTTGGAGCATCTATTCAGTTCGGCAGTGGATTCTTTTCCTGGGGGCAGGATGATCAGCTTGAGAACTACCTGCTGCTTCTTTTCTTAACCATTCTGAGTGTCTGGATGATTGTCTCCGCGCTTCTGGAAAGCTGGAAAGATCCGCTTGTGGTAATTCTGGCCATTCCGCTTAGCCTGCTGGGTGTGATGATGGGGGCTCTTTACCATGATATCAATTTCGACCAAGGAGCCATTGCCGGTACATTGCTGGCCGTAGGTGTTGTGGTAAATAATTCCATTCTTCTCATTCACGAAAAACAGCGGTGCCGTTCCCTCGGCATTCACGGCCTCAGGAGCTGGGTAAAAGTGTACAGGAACAAGATGCGGGCTGTTATGATTACGTCATTAACCACCATGGGCGGATTGCTGCCAATGATTTTTATCGGATCGAATGAGTTCTGGAATGACCTGGCAACTGTGGTTCTATGGGGGCTGGGAACAAGCCTTGTGCTGATTCTTCTGCTGATGGGGATTTGGGAGAAAAATGGGGGGCAGATATCAACAGAAATATAAAGAAAACGTATTTTCTACCTTACATGATCCATTAGCAAAGAAGCGGAAGAAAAATTCAGAATATATCTATATATATTATAATAATAGTAAAATGATTTTTTTAATTATAAAACAGATTTTTAAAACATTAATATTGTCTTTGATAATATTCATGATTTGTTGTTCGAAAAGTCAGGGACAAAGCTCAAAATCTTCGTCAGATTCTTTAATTATCGATCTGTCAAAAAAAAAGATAGAACGGGTTCGTCTTGAAAAGATTGAGACATTACCATTAAATGATAATATCTACCATGTTAGTTTATTTGCTATTTTTCATGAGGAGGAAAAAAGATCTCTTGTGTTTTTGGATGAACAACAGGCTACGATAAACAAACTGGACATCGATAGCGGTGATATCATTTCAATAGGTAAAGGAGGCAGGGGACCTTTTGAATATGTTAATCCTTCATATGTAAGGACTAAACATTCAGAGATCTACGTATGGGATGCTATGCAATTGAAATTTATTGTTTTTGATGAAAAGGGAAATGAAATCCGTGAAAGCAAAACTTTGACGAGAGCTCTAATAAAATTTGATGTAATCAATGAAGACAGTCTTGCCTTATACATGTCAGGTGGATTTGAAGGTCCTTCTGTTGGTATTTACAGTTTTTCAGAAGAGACTGTTTTTGAAGAAAATCTGACAGGCGAACAGACAAAAAGCGACCGATTATTAACAATACTCCGGGGGTCTGGTGGTATCTTATCCGAATATCCGTATATCTTTTACGTTCTGCCGGGCTCTCTAAATATTCATGTATATAACATGATAACAAATGAGGAAAAGGTCATAGAGATTGTGAGTCCGAATTTTCAGGTTGATGAATTTGATGACGATGTCAATCAATTTGTAAACACGAACCGAAATGGATTAGAGGAATATTTATTAAATAATAGTTCAACCATGGGAATCTACCGATATCAGGATTTTCTGATTATTAAAACCATAAATGGGAAGGCAGGAAGCATAACATCAAGCCAGGGCAATTTCAGTCATGATAACAGGTATTATTTGTTCTATCTGTTAAATAACCAGTTTGACGTAGTTGGTTATTTTAAACGAAATTTTAATTTTCATACTGAGTATGAAATATTCAATAATGAATTATATGAATTAGTTTTCCAGGAATACGATCAAACAGCTGCGTATGAAATACATAAATATTCTTTAAATATAGATTAATTAACTCTCTCACAAACAACTTAAGTACTTAATCATTTGCTGTACCCGCTGTGAAAAGCAGCTGTGATCGCTGTGGTTAACCAGTTTTGGACATGGGTTGTAGTTTGGAAAAGCCCCGTCAGGGGCGAACCACAGGTCCTGGTAATAATGAAATCGTTGGTTCGTGCCTATGGCACTTTTTACGAGTGCCGAACTCTCCACCCAACAATGAATTGTGGGGCTACATCCGGCTGTCCCTGCCGGGATGTATTCCTGGTTACACAGGAATTGGAGTTGATTGCCGGTTGAATTAAGGAAACCAAAATGGAGGGGTTCGAACCATTATTCCGGGCTCAATATCTGGAAACCTGTCAGTTTAGACCCAACCGGTCCCGCGCCGCAACCGCTGTGAAAGTAAAATGGACAAAAGTTTAATAGTCCCGTGAGGGACGGCATAAAGTAGCCCCGGTATTTATACCGGGGATTTGGACATGGGTTAAGGTTTGGAAAAGCCCCGTCAGGGGCGAACCACAGGTCCTGTTGATAATGAAATCGTCGGTTCGTGCCTATGGCACTTTTTCCGGGAGTCGAACCCTGTACCCCACAATGAATTGTGGGGCTACATCCGGCCGTCCCTGCCGGGACTTTTTCCCAGTCACACAGGAATTGGAGTTGATTGTCGAATTGAATTGGAGAATTCGAAACATCTTCCGGACTCAATATCTGGAAACCTGCCAGTTTAATCCCAACCAGTCCCGCGGGGGGACGTCCGCAACCGCTGTGCCCGCCGTGAAAAGCCGCTGTGACCGCTGGGGTTAACCAGGTCTATTGAACAAGTTTACTAAACGGAAACCGGCGGCAAACGCTTCTCAATAAATTCACGTTTCGGCTCCAGCCAGGAGGGAAGAAAAAGATTTTGTCCCATTTCCGATTCATCTTCAACTACCGATTTATAACCGGGGCCGTCTGTTGCCAGTTCAAAGAGAACCCCGCCCGGTGTATGGAAATAAACCGATTTGAAAACATGCCGGTCTATAATTTCAGTTGGGTTAAGGCCCATATTCAAAACCTGCTCTCTTTTAAAAGCCAATTCCTGTTCATCTTTCGTCCGGAAGGCAATATGGTGAACGGTTCCCCGGCCTGTTTTCCCCTGCTTTTTCTGATCCGATTTTCCAAGGATGATGGAGTGCCCCAGGGGACTTTGAGTTTCAAACAGTATCATATTCTCATGAACAGATGACTGTTCAAAGCCCAGCAACTCCTGCAAAATACGGGCGGTACTTTCTGTTTCTGTGAGGTTCAGGCTGGATCCCCAGAACCCCCGGATAGCATGCTCCTCTGGAACAGGACTTTTTTCCCAGGCCGGCAGTTCATCTGACCGGGAATCTTCCACAAGCTCAAGCTGAAGGCCGTCAGGATCTTTGAATCGCAGTACTGGTTTGCCAAATCGTTCAGAAGGCCCGTCAAAATCGATATCGAGGCTGCCAAATCGCTCAGCCCAGTAGCCAAAGGAATCTTCAGGAACAGAAAACGAAATTGCGGATACTTCTCCCGTGCCTGTTTTGGCTGCTACAGCCATCGGCCAGGGAAAAAAAGTGATACTTGAACCCGGCTGGCCGCTACCGTTAGCATAAAACAGGTGATAACTTCCCGGATCATCCTGGTTCACGGTTTTTAGCACCATACGAAGTCCAAGAGATTTAACATAAAAATCCGCGTTTCGCTGAGCGTCTCCGGAGATGATGGAGATGTGGTGGATACCTTTGTTGTTTAAATGATTCATTTCCAGGTTACAAACTTTATCTTTATTGGAACACACAAACAAACAAAATATGGCCGGAAAAAGTCCCCTCTTTTTCTGCCAGGCAGCGAGAGGGTGGTTTAAAAAAAAATTCCATAAAAAAAGCCCTTCACATTTTGTAAAGGGCTTTTTTGTTGAGCGGGAAACCGGATTTGAACCGGCGACCCCAACCTTGGCAAGGTTGTGCTCTACCACTGAGCTATTCCCGCATATAAATAAACAGTAAAATAAATAAACAAAAAACTTGCGACCCCAACCTTGGTCCCGAAGTCTCGGGATGCTCTACCACTGAGCTATTCCCGCTAAACAGAATAGCAAATATACAGCCTTTAGCTACTTCTTTTCAACACTAATTTTTCTTTTTCCCCTGATTTATGAGACAGGTGTTTAGTTTTCAATATAACTGTAAAAATAGCCTTTTCTGTTATTCAGTGTTGTTAACTCCCTTAAAATATAAAACGTTCCTGCTAATTTAATTTTTTTTAAAAAGTAATGATTCAGTTCTGGATGACAATTGATCAACGCCTGAATTTCAAATACCCGGAAGATTCTCTACTCCGGGATTTGCCCAGTGCTGAACACCGTACATCAACCCCCGATCTTTTTCTGAAGTTTTATCAAACCTATAGCCGGGGGTTGTGGATTGAATGGTACACATTTTCTATAAACAGGAGGCTCCGCCGGAGCCGGTTTTGGAACAAGCCCAATGGGGTTCAAAAATTTTATAAACCCAACCTTGTAAAAAATTTACCAGGGATCCGGGTAATGAATAAACCGGATTGAGACAATTCTCCCACTCCGGAGGAGTGCCCTGTTTATAGAATTTACGCGAGCTATAATCCAAACAACCCGAGACTATATCTGCGAAAGGTTTCTTGCTTTAATCGAGTGGTTGTTCACTCAATCATATGCAGAACACTGAACGGCAACCCCGATCAGTTCCGGGGTTTTATCCTGATCAGAGCCGGGGGTGATGGATGGAAGGGATTCACATTTTCTATAAACAGGAGGCTCCGCCGGAGCCGGTTAGGAGCAGGGCCATTGGGTTTTATATTTCATCAATGCCAGGATCAGGCATTGCTTGTAATCAATTTTACCAGGAGATACCGTTAGTAAATGACTCCGGTTTTTTTGCGATTCACCCACTCCGGAGGAGTGGCCTGTTTATAGATTTAGGGGCGAGTATAACCTAACAACCCGAGGCTATAATCTGCGAAGGATCTCTTGCTTTGGACGATGGGTTGTTTACGAATCTGGGCAAAAGATCACTCATCGGATGAGTTCTGCAGAAATTGTGAGAATTGAACAAATCACAACTTTTACCTGGATACTCATCCGATGACGTAATATTTACCTCACAATCGTTTCCGAACGCTTCGGCCCGGTAGAGATGATATTAAATTTTACCCCGACAAATTCTTCGATATAATGAATGTATTGCTGAGCTTTATTCGGAAGGTCTTCAAATTTCTCAATATTACGTGTGGATGAATTCCATCCCGGAAAAGATTTGTAAACCGGTTTCAGTTCGTCAACCTGATCCGCATTAAGAGGAAAGATCTCTGTTTTTTCACCATTCAGTTCATAGTGAGTGCAAACTTTAATAGTTTCGAAATCATCCAGTACATCCAGTTTGGTGAGTGCCAGTTCGTTCATTCCATTCAGATGAACGGCATATTTCAATGCAACCAGATCAAGCCAGCCGCACCTGCGGGGCCGCCCTGTCGTGGCACCAAATTCCTGACCGTTTTTCCCAAGTTTCTCTCCATCTTCATCATGAAGTTCGGTAGGAAACGGCCCGTTGCCAACTCGTGTGCAATAGGCTTTCGTGATACCAAGCGCGTGGGTGACCGCCAGCGGGGGGATTCCGCTGCCCGTACAAGCACCACCGGCAGTGGGTGATGAAGAAGTTACATATGGATAGGTTCCGTGGTCCACATCCAGAAGGCTTCCCTGTGCCCCTTCCAGAAGAACAGATTCTTTCTTTACAAGCGCATTATGAAGAATACTGGTGGTATTGCAGATAAAAGGTTTTATGGTGTCGATGGCCGGTTTCAGATCTTTCATTATTTTACCGGCATCCAGAGGTTTTTCTCCGTACACATTTTCCAGGGCGTGATTTATATCAACCAGGTTTTTTTCAATCTTCTTCTTCAGTAGCGGTTCATCCAGAAGATCCGAAACCCTTATTCCAACCCTGGATACTTTACTTACATATGCCGGGCCTATACCGCGGCCGGTGGTGCCAATGGGATCATCCCCACGGTTTTTCTCTTTTACAGAATCCAGAATTTTGTGATAGGGGAGGATTACATGCGCTGAACTGCTGATGAAGAAACGCCCATCAAGATTCACATCCAGTTTCATTACCTCTGAGATTTCATCCACCAGAGCTATGGGATCAACAACAACTCCGTTACCGATTACACATTTGGAGTTCCCGTTAAACATCCCTGAAGGAATCAGGTGCAAAACAATGGTCGTGTCATCAAATTTAAGAGTATGGCCTGCATTAGCCCCACCCTGGTAGCGGACTACGTAGTTAGTATCTGCGCTCAGCAGGTCCACAATTTTTCCCTTTCCTTCATCGCCCCACTGGGCGCCAATAATAATTCGTACAGCCATAATGTAAAAACAGGATTGCAAAAAAAAGGAGGTGCAAAACACCTCCGATACCGGTTGTGAGGCTTTGTTAAAGATCCGTCTGACGGCTCAACTATTTAAAACACCGTTAGCCATAATAAAAGCCGTCTGACGGATTCAGCCTCTGAATTGATTAATTATTTTTTCTCTTCAAAAGAGGCAACGGCCTCATCCAGAGTTTTGTAATGTTTAAAAACGGTAATGAGTTTTGTAATGATGAGCAGGCTTTCAATTTTATCGGTTGCATTTGCAATCCGAAGATCACCGCCTGCTTTTCGCATAGTTGTTAATGCGCCGATAAGCATACCTAACCCGGAGGAATTCATAAACTTAACTTTACTCAGGTTAACCACAACATTGGTTTTCCCTTTTTCTATCAGTTCATGAAGCTGTTCGTTCAGGCTTACAGCATCCGGGCCGCCCATTACATTACCTTTTAACTCAATGACTACACAATTGTAGCGTTCAGAAACATTAAAGCTCATATCAATTACCGTTTATTTTTGATGTTTTGAATTAAGATTTTGCTTTCATTGCCCGTTTCTGAAGCTCAACAACGAGCGCACTTGCAACAAATAAGGAGCTGTAAGTACCGAATATTACTCCTAACACAAGTGCAAATGCGAAACCTTTCAACACTTCTCCGCCAAAGATAAATAGCACCGTTACCACAAACAAGGTAGTTACTGATGTGATGACTGTACGGCTTAGTGTGTCATTCAGGCTTTTGTTGATCATATCTCTGAAAGCCATTGTTTTATATATAATAGAATTTTCCCGGATACGATCAAATACCACAACTGTATCATTCAATGAATACCCTACAATCGTTAAGAAAGCGGCAATCAGTGCCTGATCAATACTTACATTAAAGGGCACAATTTCAGCTAAAATTGTAAAAATACCTAATACAATAATAACATCATGTGCGAGTGCCGCAATAGCTCCGGCTGAAAAGTACCAGCCTTTAAACCGAATCAGAATATAAATAAAAACCACAGCGAGCGCGAAAAGAATAGAATAGATGGCTCCCTGTTTCAGGTCTTCTGCAAACCTCGGACCCACCACATCGGTTTTTTCAACCGTTACATTATTGTCGGGATAGAGCGTACTGAATGTACTCATAATAATATCCCTGACTTCTGTAACATCTCCTTCAGCATCTGTACGCAGAAGAATTTCGCTGTCGGACCCGAATAATTTAATTTCGGGTGCTGCTTCCAGGGGACCTGTTAGCTCTGAGCGGATTTCAACCACGTTAACAGGATTGTCGAAGTTGAAAACAAATTCTTTTCCGCCCCGGAAGTCAATTCCGTAATTAAGTCCCATGGTAAGTATGGCTACAACAGATGCCAGGAGGAGAGTACCTGAAAAGAAATAGGCAATCTTCTGGCCTCTGATAAAATCGAATGTTGGTGTCTCAAACCATCTCATAATATATACCTTAGTTTAAACTGTTTTTTGTTGAATAAGATTAACCAAAACTTACAGAGCTGGCTTTTTCTCTTGTGAGGTAATCTATAATAACCCGGGTAATCACAATTGCGCTGAAGAGGGATGCTGCAATACCGGCCATTAACGTAATGGCAAAACCCTTAATTGGGCCCACACCGAAACTGTAAAGAATGATAGCCACAAAGAATGTGGTTACGTTGGCATCCACAATAGCGCTCATAGCATTGGCGTACCCGTTATCAATTGCGGCACGAAGCGTTTTTCCGCCTCTCATTTCTTCACGTATTCTGTCGAAAATCAGCACATTGGCATCTACCGCCATACCAATGGTTAATACAATTCCGGCAATCCCCGGAAGGGTCAGTACAGCCTGGAACGCGGCCAGGATTCCGAGAATAAAAATGATATTGAGAATTAAGGCAATATCCGCGATTCCTCCCCCTGTGTGGTAATAGGCAATCATAAATAGAGCAACAATTATAAGGCCGAAGATGGTGGAATACAGGCCGGCCTGAATGGAAGCTTCTCCTAATGTGGCGCCAACCGTACGTTCTTCAATAATATCGAGAGGTGCGGGTAATGCACCGGAGAGCAGGATATTTACAAGATCCTCCGCTTCGTTAACACCGCCGAGTCCTGTAATGGATGAACGGCCATTGTTAATTTTATTCTGAACGACAGGGTAGGAATAAACATAGCCATCCAAAACAATTGCTACCGGACGGCCAATATTTGCCCCGGTGATTCGCGCCCACCGGCGGGAGCCTTCCGAATCCATAGTCATGGAAACTTCGGCCGCATTTGTGGTGGGATCGAAAGCCACCCGTGCTTCTGAAATTACATCACCGGTCATTTCAATCTGGCTTCGAACGCCAACAAGTTCAAAAACGTCCCGTCCGTTATCCTGGCCAATGGGTTTTGATCCCCACATCAGGGTTGTATTTCTTGGCAGAAGGCTCTGAACATCTTCCAGTTCCAATAACCTGTTTACCCGGGCTGTGTCCGTTCCTGCGGCATATCCAAACGTATACTGACCCTGCGGGTTCAACACTTCGAGTAACTCATTCGTCTCCCCTTCATCATTCTCCTCAAAATAATTGATGATCTGCTGCCTTGCGTTATTCAGCTCATCTGTTTCAGCGGCCATTCTGAATTCCAGCCGGGCAGTACCACGCAAAAGATTCCGAACCCTTTCTTCGTCATCCACACCAGGCAGCTCAACAATAATTCTGCTGTCTCCCTGCTGTAGAATAGACGGTTCAGACACACCGAAACGATCCACCCGCGACCGGATAATTTCCATCGCCCTGGTAACAGCTTCGTTGCGCTGATTTCGCAGGTAGTCGGCTATCTCACTGTTCGTTGAAAGCCGGGTGATGTTTTCAGCATCAGAGCGGTAATACCTGCTCAGCATGGCTTCTGAATCCCTGCTCTCGAATTCGGCAATAAATTCATCAACAAAATCTGAATTTTGTTCGAACGCACGATCGCGGGCAGTATTGATGATCTCTTCAAGATTATCATCTGCAAAATCACCGGCAAGTTCTAATACCAGCTGTGGAGTTCCCACTTCAAGAGTTACATACATCCCGCCCTGAAGATCAAGGCCCAGGGATAGTGTACGCTCCTGAAGACTTTGTAGTTTTTCAAGATTCTCACTTTGATACTGAATACGATCGGTTTCGGCCATATTTTCCATATGCCGTTGTTCCAGGTTCCACTGTATCGTCGGGAACAGGTACCAGATCGTCATGCCCAGAAACAGGACAATCATCCCGATTTTAAAACCATTATTTTGTTTTTTCATAACTACAGGTAACTAAATTTTTAATTTTAAGAAAGTTCAGACGTATTGAATTACATCCGGAAAAGTATAAGAGGAGTGAAAACGAAAAAGTGAAAAGGCAAAAGTTATTCAAACGGGTTGAATACTTTATTTTTATTTTTCTATTGTTCGTTTTGAAATTAAGTTACGGAGCATTAATACTGATGCCGCTGACAAGAGGAGGGAAATTTCTTACCGGATTTTCCAGTGTAAGAGCTGCAATTTCCTTCAGGAAAGGAAATTCAGGTAAAGACGTCCAGGAAAGATATCCCGCCGCAGTATTTGAAAAAGTCCAGTCAGGAAGATTTTTTAAACGATCTTGAAAAACAGCATTGTTTTCAGCTTTTTGATGCTGAAAAACATTCCACTGCCCTACAAGCCAGGAAGTTACTTCGTTTTGATCGCCGGCAGGAGCAAAAGGTTGAATTCTGAATTCATCTTTATTGTTGGCAATCAGTTCAGACGCTTTCTCAAGTAAAACAGAAAAATCTGAGGTTTGTTCAGGCAATTGCCGTATAGAATTTCTCAGCCGGATTTCATTATCATCACCTGTAGATACAACATTATGATCCAGCCATTGTGTAAAAGCTGTTTTCTGTGCTTTGCTTGAAAACGGTAATGCCAGGTGGGCGATAAAACCCGCGAGAAGCACCGTTACTATGGTTTTTTGAAAGATATGTGATACGCCTTTTTTCATTGAAAAATTAAAATAGGGAGAAACCAAGCAGTTGACAAGCCTAATTTAAAAATCAGTCAAAATCAGAAGCCAGAATTCAGTAGTCAGAAGACAATGGATTTTTATTCTGACTCCTGAATTCTGGCTTCTGTATACTTTTTTATTCCGGTTGCAAAAACGTTTTCCCTTCCCTTTCAAACTCCTGTTTTAAATATTTACCTGTGTAGCTGCCGGGTACTTTTGTGAGATCTTCGGGAGTTCCTTCAGCAATAATTTCGCCGCCCGCTTCACCGCCTTCGGGTCCGATATCGATAACCCAGTCGGCCGCTTTAATAAGATCCAGGTTATGTTCAATAACGATGACAGTGTTGCCTTTATTTACCAGTTTCTGGATCACATCCACCAGCATTTTTACATCCTGGAAATGCAGGCCTGTAGTTGGCTCATCCATAATATAGATGGTATCACCGGTACCGATTTTTGATAACTCGCGGGAAAGTTTAATCCGCTGAGCCTCACCGCCGCTGAGCGTGGTGCTGGATTGACCCATTGTAAGGTACCCCAGGCCCACAGAATTCAGGGTTTTCAACTTACGTTTGATGGACGGAACCGAGTCAAAAAATTCCACGGCTTCACTGACAGGCATTTGCAGCACATCCGAAATATTTTTCCCTTTGTAGTGTATTTCAAGAGTTTCCCTGTTGTAGCGCTTTCCATTGCAGGTTTCGCAGTTTACATATACATCCGGCAGGAAATTCATCTCTATTTTTCTGACTCCGTCTCCCTGGCAGGTTTCACACCGTCCTCCTTTCACATTAAATGAAAACCTGCCCTGGCCGTATCCTCTTATTTTTGATTCCGGCAATTCCGCAAAAAGTGAGCGGATATGATCAAAGACTTTGGTATAGGTGCCGGGGTTGGAGCGCGGAGTACGCCCGATCGGGCTCTGGTCGATCGATATTACTTTATCCACGTTATTCAGGCCTTCAACGGATTTATATGGAAGAGGTACGGATTTGGAATTATAAAATTCACTGGAAAGGATCGGTACAAGGGTCTGGTTAATCAGCGTGCTTTTGCCGCTGCCGCTAACCCCGGTAACACAGATGAATTTTCCGAGCGGAATGTTGAGATCTGTATTTTTCAGATTGTGGCCCCTGGCCTCTTTTATTTTCAGATATTTTCCGGAACCTTTCCTTCTTTTTTCAGGGTATGGAATCACCACTTCATCTTTCATGAATTTTGTGGTGAGTGCATTCTCATCAAGCTCTTCCGGCTTGCCCTGTGTTACAATATACCCTCCTTCCGTCCCGGCTCCGGGGCCAAGATCCACCACGTAATCGGCCCGTTCGATGGTTTCCCGGTCGTGCTCTACAACAATTACGGTGTTTCCAAGATCGCGAAGGGTTTCGAGCGAGTGGATCAGTTTGATATTATCCCGCTGATGAAGCCCGATGCTCGGTTCATCCAGAACATATAGTACACCCACAAGCTGCGTTCCAATCTGTGTTGCCAGCCGAATGCGCTGTGCTTCCCCACCGCTCAGCGTCTGGGCTTCACGGTTCAGTGAAAGATAATTAAGCCCCACATTCAGCAGAAAATCGATCCGGTCAATCACTTCTTTCAATACCTGCTGCCCGATTTTTCGCTGGCGGTCTGTGAGTTTCAGGTTGCCTACAGTCAGCCGGAGGCTCCGGATATCCTGCTCAACCAGGTCCTGTATGGAATAACCATCAATTTTATAGGAGAGAGCTTCTTTGTTTAACCGGCCGCCATTGCAGACAGGGCAGGTAACTTTTGACAAAAATGATTTGGCTTTATCACGCTGTTTGCCCGATTTGCTCTCTTCATACTGCTCGCGAATAATCGTTCGCAGTCCCGAAAAGGCATGTTTATAGGTTACATTATTATTTTTAAAATCGTAGCTGACATTAAATTTTTTATCCCCGCCGCCTTCAAAAATAAGATCCATGGCTTCCTCAGAAAAGTTCTCCATCGGAGTATCAAAGTCATGATCAACAGAATCCAGGACGGCCTTCAGTTGTTTAAAGATGAATATATCCCGCGGCTGGCCTAAAAACCGGAGTGCTCCTTCATTAATGGATTTTTCCGGGTTTAAAATGACCAGTTCCCGGCTGATGTCGTACCGGTACCCCAGGCCGTTACAGGTTTTGCAGGCGCCATACGGTGAATTGAAAGAGAAAAGGTTTGGAGCGGAATCTTCGTACGAGAGGCCGCTTTCAGGATCATACAGGTTTTTAGAAAAAACCTGGTCGCGGATTATACCATTTTCCTGGATACCCAGAATCAGGTTGCCATCTGCCAGTTCCAGTGCGATGTGAACACTTTCTGAAATTCGTTTTTCGCTGTTGGGAGAAATCACAAAGCGGTCTACCACCACTTCGATATTATGTGTTTTATAGCGATCCAGTTTTATCTCTCCGTCCAGGTCAACCATTTCACCATCCACACGTGCACGTACATAACCCTGTTTCTGCATCTGTTCGAACAGTTCCCTGTAATGGCCTTTTCTCCCCCGAACGACCGGCGCCATACAATAGGCTTTCGTTCCTTTTTCCAGGTTCATAATGGCTGAAACAATCTGATCGGAAGTTTGCTTCTCCATTTTATTTCCCGATATGTAGGAATGGGGTACACCGACGCGGGCGTAAAGAAGTCGCAGAAAATCATAAATTTCGGTAACAGTACCTACTGTAGAGCGTGGATTCCGGTTGGTTGTTTTCTGGTCGATGGAGATAACAGGGGAAAGTCCGTCGATAAAATCTACTTCCGGCCGTTCCATCATATCAAGAAACTGCCGTGCATAAGCTGAAAGAGATTCCATGAACCGCCGCTGGCCTTCTGCATAAATAGTATCAAAAGCGAGGGAGGATTTACCGGAGCCCGAAAGGCCTGTAAAAACCACAAGCTTCTCACGGGGGATGTCGATATCAATGTTTTTCAGGTTATGTTCGCGGGCGCCGCGGATGATGATGTGGTTCTGCAAAAGATAGAAATTTTGGGTTCTTCTAAACCAAATAAGATAAGAATAATTCCGCTTTCCTGAAGGGTGGATAGCTGAAAATAAAATGAATCCCGGAGTCGGTTAAAGAATATACCTGCCATAATCTATTGGATTGGAGCAAAATAAGAAAAAATGACTTTCAGGAGCTGTTTTTTAGAAAATTTATTTCATAACGGAACAAAAAAGCCGATTTTAGTTCAAAACATGTGTATTGATAAAATGATTCTTATCTTTTACACGATCTCTCTCTTGAACTCACTATATTTTTATGAATCATAAGGTAAATACTGCAAACCCGTTAGATATAAACCAAATTTTAGAAGGCGATGGATGGCATCCACTTTCCTGGAATAGTAAAGCCATTGAACAGTTACCTGCTTATCCTGATACGGAAAAACTACAGAAAAGCTTTGAAGAGCTTCGTGCGCTGCCGCCTCTGATCACTTCATGGGAGGTTGAAGCCCTGAAGGAAAAACTGGCCCAGGTCTCTGAAGGGAAAGGTTTTCTGCTGCAAGGCGGAGACTGTGCTGAAACATTTGACGCATGTAAAGCTCCCAAAATTGTAAATATGCTGAAGGTAATGCTCCAGATGAGTTTTATCCTGGTTCATGAGATGGGCACACCTATTGTACGGGTTGGCAGAATTGCAGGCCAGTATGCAAAACCACGGTCGAAAGATTATGAAGAAATCGATGGTGTGAAGATGCTGAACTACCGGGGCGACCTGATTAACAGCTATGAACCAAACGCTGAAGCACGTCAGCCGGACCCGGAACGACTGGTAAAAGCGTATGAAAAAGCGGCGTTATCCCTTAATTTTTTGCGTGCGCTTTCTGATGAGGGTTTTGCCGATCTGCAGCACCCCGAACAGTGGGAGCTGGATTTTATGCAGAACAATGAATATTACAAAGACTATGAAGCGATGGTAAACTCCATCCATAAAGCCATAAACTTTATGGAAACAGTTACTCCGAATACCTTCAATACACTTCATAAAGTTGATCTTTATACATCCCACGAGGCCCTGAATCTTTATTATGAGTCTGCTCAGACACGCCGTGTGCCCCGAAAACCGGGATATTTCAATTTGAGTGGCCACATGGTGTGGCTGGGGAACCGGACACAGCAGCTGGATGGTGCTCATATCGAATACCTGAAAGGAATACGAAATCCGATCGGCATAAAAGTAGGGCCCCCTTTCGATCTGGATGAGTTGTTAAAAATTATTGAAGAGCTGAATCCTAATCATGAGGCTGGAAAAATTGTATTAATAACCCGGATGGGTGTGAAAGAGGTGAAAAAGCATTTGCCTACTTATATTCGGGCTGTAAAACATCACGGCCATCCGGTTGTCTGGAGCTGTGATCCGATGCACGGGAATACCTTTGCCACTGAAAATAAAGTGAAAACCCGAAGCTTTGATGATATCCTCCAGGAGATACGATCTACTTTTGATGTTCACAGGGCAGAAGGAAGCTATCTGGGTGGTGTACACCTGGAATTAACAGGTGACAATGTGACCGAATGTGTTGGTGGGGCCAATGGTTTGAATGAAGACGGCCTTCATACCAACTACGAAACATATTGTGATCCCCGCCTGAACTACGAACAAAGCCTGGAGATGGCATTTCTTGTAGCAAAAGAATGGAATAAGAGCTACAGGTAAATGCTGCCACTCTCTGTTATAGTGTGACTAAATAAATAAATTATTTTTAAAGCCTCTGTTATGTTAACAGAGGCTTTTTTTTTGGAAAAATGACTGAATTTAAAAAGTCATATCCGCACTGTTAACCCAATCTAAAGTACATCTGTATTATTGTCAGACACTTTTACAGAATTGTAAGACACTCTGACTTTTGAATAATGTCAGAGGGGCGGTCTGCGTTATAGAGAGTGAAAAAGATTCATAAGAAACTCCCATAAATGTCATGCTTCCGCCATTAAAGCCGGTTGGCATTTCAATTGCAGGTATGTTAGTAAAATGATTACAAAATAAAACTTAATGGAGGCTTATAATGACAATCATGAAATATGCACAACCAGAAACCGATCTGTTCGGAAAAAGATTCTCTGATATTATGGACGAATTTTTTAACGATGCCGTGGCAAACAGAAGAAGTACTTTTACGCCCGGAATAGACGTTTCTGAAACCGAAAAGCAGTTTATAGTTGATGTAGAGTTACCCGGTATGGAAAAAAAAGATATTGATCTCAATATCGAAAACAACCGTCTCACAATCAGCGGAGAACGTAAATTTGAAAAAGAAGAAAATAACAAACAGTATCACCGGGTCGAAAGTCACTATGGCTCGTTCAGCCGTACTCTTCAATTACCTGAAAGTGTAAACCCGGACAGTGTTAAAGCTTCTTATAAAGATGGGATACTGAATATATCTATCGATAAAAGTGAAGAGAAGCTGAAAAAACAGATAGAAATTAAGTAAGAGCTGTTCTACTTAGTCCCCTAAAGAGAGCAGGTTAGTTAGCGCCGGAGATGCAGTGAATTGCGCCTCCGGCATTATTTTAGAATACAATAAATCTCTCTCTCAAATAGTTTTTGCTCTAACAGAAAACTTTAAAATTCATTGTAATTCTATGGATAACATGACAAGAAGTGTGGCTGCAGTTCTAAGTATCGTATTTGTAATGATTGGGATGCATTATTCATATGATACTGATCCGGCTGATGGCTCTGAAGTAAATTTTACAGTATCAGAAACACAAACCAAATCTCCGGCTGAAAACCAGCCGATGAATTCTCTCCGCGATTTTAATAATGCCATTGTTAACATTGCCGAGCAGACAAATCCCACCGTGGTTACGATTGTTACTACTCAGACTGTGCGGCAGCGGCAGCAGTCGCCACTCTCTTTCTTTTTTAATGATCCCCGATTTAACCAGGAAAGAGAGTTTCAGAGGGAAGGATTAGGGTCGGGAGTTATTGTATCAGAAGATGGCTACATACTTACCAATAATCATGTTATTGATAATGCAGATGATATTAAAATTATGCTGTTTGACGGGGATGAGCTGGACGCCGAAATTGTGGGGGCCGATCCCGGCAGTGATATTGCCGTGTTGAAAGTGGATGTCACTGATCTGCCTGCCATACCCATGGGAAACAGTGATGAAATGCGGGTTGGCGAAATGGTACTGGCCATCGGCAGTCCGCTTAATCAGGAGTTTGCTCACTCCGTATCCATGGGTATTGTGAGTGCGACAGGACGTTCTTCACTTGGATTGAGCCCGTTTGAAAATTACATACAGACGGATGCCGCTATTAACCCGGGTAATTCCGGCGGGGCATTAATTAATGTGGATGGTCAGCTGGTGGGTATTAATACTGCCATTGCCAGCCGTACCGGCGGGAACCAGGGAATCGGTTTTGCTATTCCTGTGAATATGGCACGTGATGTGATGGAATCATTGATAAATGACGGTTATGTGTCCCGCGGATTTATTGGCATTTTACCTGGAAATGTGGATCGTACAATGGCCAGGGCTCTGGGGATGGACCGCGCTCAGGGCATTGTGGTTAGTGAAGTAACACCAGATAGCCCTGCGGAATCAGCAGGCTTACAGGAAGGAGATGTAATTCTCCGACTGAATGGAAATGAAGTGAGAAATCCGACTGATTTTCGCGTAGATATAGCGAGCCGTAAACCGGGTGATGTGGTTGAACTTGAAATATTCAGGGATGGCTCCACTCAAACATTGGAGGTTGAACTCGGTGAACGTGATATGGAAGAGTTTGCATCATCGGTTACTCCGGAAGACCGGCAGGAAGTTGAAGAATCACTGGGATTCTCTGTTGATGAGCTCACAGATGGCATTCGGCAACAGCTTAATCTTCACAATTCTGTAGAGGGAGTAGTGGTAAGCAATATCAGCCAGGGAAGCAGTGCCTTCCGGCAGGGGCTGAGACAGGGTGATGTAATTACCCAGGTTGCTGAAATGCCGGTTACACAACCCGCTGAGTTCTATGCAGCTATGCGAACAGTCATTGGAGAAGAAAACGATGTTGTCCTGATGAGAGTGAACAGACAGGGCCGAAGTATATTTGTAGCATTTGAACTTTAAACTGTAGCAGTTTACCTGTTCTTTGGTTAAATACAGCCTCTGGCGGAACGTTTCGTCAGGGGCTTTTTTTTGACAATATGGATGCTATTAATGTCAAAATCGCAATAACAGGATGAATGGCATTACTTTTGCTTCTATAATGGCGAGGTGAAAAAAAAATGGATTACAAAGATTACTATGAAATTTTAGGAGTCGGCCGGGATGCAACCCAGGCTGAAATAAAGAAAAAATACCGGAAGCTGGTTTCGAAATTTCATCCCGATAAAAATCCCGGAAATAAGCGGGCTGAAGCCAGGTTCAAAGAGATCGGAGAGGCCTATGAAGTGCTGAAAGACCCGAAAAAACGGAAGTTGTATGACCGTGTGGGGTCAGACTGGAAACACTACCAGCAAAACGGTGGTCAGCCCGATGATTTTAACTGGTCGCAGTATGCCGGGCAGAGAGGCCGGGGCCAGCGTGTAAATGTGAATATGGATGATCTCTTCGGAGGGGGAGGGAGCACCGGAGAAAGCGGAAGTCCGTTCTCCAGTTTTTTTGAAACGATCTTCGGCGGTGCTGATCCTTTTTCGGCCCAGAGACGCCAGGGCGGACAGCGAACACGGGCAGCTCAGTCTCACGACAGCGAAGCAACAGTTGTTGTGTCTCTTGCGGATATCATGGAAGATACCGAAAAACACCTGCGGATCAACGGTGAAAAGGTGAAGATAAAAATACCTGCCGGAATTGAAGAAGGAAAACGTCTGAAGCTAAAAGGGAAAGCCCATCCTGCTCGCTCAGGCGGACAGACAGGAGATCTTTATCTGAAGATTAAAATCGATATTCCCGAAGGTTTTGAGCGAAGGGGAAACGATATTTATCAAAAAGTTCCTGTGGATATTTATAAAGCTGCCCTGGGAGGAGATCTCACCGTTCAGACCCTGAAGGGAAAAGTGAAACTGAACCTGCCTGAAGGTACTCCTAATGGCAAAGTATTCCGCCTTGGCGGCAGAGGAATCCCTGATTTTAAAAATCCCGCTCTGAAAGGAGATTACTTCATAAAGACAGAACTTCAGCTGCCTGAAAACCTTTCTAAAGAAGAGAAAAAGCTGTTTAAAAAACTTGCTGAGCTGAGAGAAACCCAGGAACAGTCAGTTTAAAAAATTCCCCGCAGTAAATAATAACGAATACCGGCATTGAACTGCAGCTGACTGCTGTCTGTGGATGAGATAATGTTTCCATTTGAAATGGTAACAGAGCTGTTGGTTCTGTAATTGAATCTCACTGAAGAGAATAAGGATAGACTGTTTTCAATAAAATAGCTGATATCAGACTGCGCAAAAATATTTGTATTGGAAGGAAGGTCTGAATTTTGTCCAATACTAATCAAACTAATAGATGTATTTGTAAAAAGACGGTCAGTGATATTATACAGCCAGGAAGTTCCAATTATAAAGCTATGGGTTCTGAAATCCATAGAGCGGTTCAGCGGAATCTGATATCGTAATTCCGAACGGATGCTGATCTGATGTTCCAGGGAAAGATTTTTATACCAGGCACCGTAAATCCGGGGAATGAAATTTGTAAATTGGGAAAGGTTGCTGCTGGTTGTACCTGATATATCATCTTCTTCACGGATATAATTGGCAGAATATCCTATCCCCGCTGTTCCGGTGATTTCCCATCCTTCCTGCCGCTGGCCTATTGTCTCGACTGAAGTATCTGTCAGGTAAAGAAGATCAAACGGATCAAGAGCAGATAAGTCGGGCGATAAAAGCTGGTCCATATCCTGCCAAAAACTTTTCAGAGGCCGGTCGTACGAACGCTGGTATCCTTCCTGACGGGTGAACTGTTCAGATGCTGTTAAAACATCTGCAACACTTAAAGATTGATCAGTGTTCAGAGCTTCAAATCGTTCATTCAGCCGGAGGGCCCGTATCATGGGGTTCACATTCCGAACTCTGCCATATCCCACACCAATAGAGAACGTGGTGGAAAAGCTTCTGTTCAACAGGCTTTCATCAATTATAACTGTACCCTGCAATGTTTCTTCATCACGAAATCTGTTTTGAAAAAAAATGCCTGAAAAAGTACCGCTGAAAAACAGATCTGAATTTTCCTGATAAAAGCGTTCCGTAGCTCCCAGATTTATCCGGGTTTGAAATTCCCGGCTTTTCTCATCTTCACCGCTTTCTCCTGAGTAGTCAAAATTCGAAAATGCACGAAGAGAGGACTGTCTTGTTTCAGATTCCCGAAAACGGGAATAATCAGGCGAAAACTGCATTGAAAAATTACTGTCTGATATATTATCCTCATCCTGATAGCTGGTTGTTTGAAGGCCGTTCAATGAAAAATCAAGAAATAAATTCTCATAACCCCATTCGGGCAGACGGTAGTCCAGTAATGGCTGTATGTTATCAGGATCGGAAAACCCGACCGTTGTTTGGCTGAAGGCAGGAACGGAGATGGTGAAAAGGATAGTAAAAATCAGTATCGTTTTTTTCATAACGCGGATTTAGGTTAATCTCTTCTTTGAATGCCAATAAGTTACAGTGACAGTATCAATAATAAAATGGAATAAACTGCACAAATATCGCATTTTCATGTGATAAGATAAAACCACGTAAACAGATGATTAATTTACACGGGTAGATTGGTGATTAACATGGAATATTCGAATATTTATCTCATCAAAAAAAACACCAGATAATTACTAAATGAAAATTCTATTTCTTTTATCAGGTCTCTTTTTCGTTTCTGCATCAACTGAAAATAATCATGAACAAAAATGGGGGCAAATTGGTCATTATGTAACCGGGCAAATTGCTGAAAACCACTTAACGGATCAGGCATGGAAACGTGTGAATGAGCTCCTTGAAGATCGATCCATTGCATACGCAACCGTCTGGATGGATGATATCCGCTCAGATTCTCATTACGATTATACAAGCACCTGGCACTGGGTTACCATACCCGATGGCATGACTTATGATGAAACGGAGAAAAATCCGGATGGGGATGTTATTGATGCCCTTGAAACTCTGATCGCTGAGTTAAAAGAAGGCGGATTAAGCAGGGAAGAAGAAAGTGAAAAACTGAAAATGGTAATCCATATGATTGGCGATATTCATCAGCCGATGCACGTAGGGGATGGCTCTGACAGCGGCGGAAATGAAGTACGCCTTCAGTGGATGGGTGAAAATTCAAATCTCCACCGGGTTTGGGACAGTGACATCATCAACTCCCTGGAGTTCAGCTATACTGAACTGACAAATGAACTGGATGTTGCCACACCTCAGGAAATTGAAGTGTGGCAGCAGGCTTCTGTCAGAGACTGGGCCTACGAATCGATGGCCTACAGAGACAGAATGTACGATTTGTCCGACAATATGAGAATCGGGTATGAATACCGGTACTTCAATAAAGATATTGTTTATGAGCGTCTGCTCATGGCAGGTATCCGTATGGCAGGTGTACTGAACGACATCTATGGAGAATGAAATAAACCCTGAAACCTGAATTCGATTAATAATGTGCCATTTGGTGGAATAAAAGTCCCCTCCTTCTCAGGTCTGAAGAAAAAATCTATATCTCTTTCAGTACATCCCGATGAATGTTATAATCGGATTCATTCCAAAGAACAAAACGAACCAGGTTCAGATGTCTGAGTTCTGCCGTTGCCTCTTTTATCGCATTGAAAGCAACGGTTGCAGCCTTCTTCATGGGATAACCGAAAGCACCGGTTGATATAGCGGGGAAGGCAATGGATTTAAGCTGATACTCTTCAGCTAAAGCAAGCGCATTCTTATAGCAGTTTTCAAGAATTTTATCTTCCGGTTTATCCCTTCCATAAACCGGCCCCAGGCAGTGGATGATATGTTTATTCGGAAGATTCGGCGCGGAAGTGATGACTGCCTCCCCCGGTGATATGGGAGCAAGCGGTTGTGTTTCACGCTCAAGTTCAGGATCACCCGCACTGTGAATGGCTCCGGCTACCCCGCCTCCGATTCTGAGCCTGGCATTGGCCGCATTCACAATCGCGTCTATACCCGGCTGATCTATTATATCCCCGACCTCAAGCTCTATGATAATTTTATTGATTACTTTTCTGCTCATATTTCTGATAAATTAAAAAAAGAGAGATTGAATCCAAACGGTAAAAAAAGGATTCGTAAAAAATATAAGAGAGAATATTTCACTCTCAAATAAATAGAAAATTCAATAACAATCTTGTCATAAGGTGTTTTAAAGAGATTTTAGAAGCGCTTTTTAAAAGAAATTTTAAAATATATATATGTTTATTTGTCAGATCATGAAATAATAATAATGTAAGCGCTTTTCAAAAAAATAAATTTTGTAAGGGCTTTTTTATATAAATGATGAACTTTTTTAAAATGAATAATTCTGGTTGTGTTAACTTAATGTTAAGAACAAAAAATGGGAAGGGCTTTCAAAAAAATGTTATGTAAAAATGACGTATTAACTATTTATTTATGTATTTATTCATGATTTGATAACTGCATATACTCTATAAGAGTGATATATTTAACCAGTGTCGGTTAAACAAATCGGCTTCTAATTATTCAATCAAAATATTAAGCCATGAAATCACTAAAAATCGGATTAACAATTTTAACGTTGTCTGTATTTAGTTTTGCAGCAACAAATTCAGTATCAGCAATAAATCCTGTTGAGAATGACAGTACAGCGACTCAAAAAGAAAGCAACGATAAACTTTTCAAACAATTTGAAAAAAGCCTTCTTTTCGGACTGTCTTCAGATGTGAATGGAGTTTTGGAATCCACTTTTTATAATGCCGTTTCTTTTAAAATTATCTATCCTGAATTTTCTTCAAATAAAGTTCTGGATAAAATCAGAAAAGTTGCATTGGAAGGGGATAGCCATCAATTAAGATATAAAGCATATCTTACACTCGCATACTATACAAACCAGGATCAGTTTTCTTCTCCGGAAGATCTGGCGGAAATAATGGATGTAAAAGATCATGACAAAATCTTCTTCTATCTCCAGAATGAAGTTCAGTCAGGTCAGCTTACATTTAACTGATTCACGGAAACTGAGTTTTAATTACAGTATTTAAAATTAAACGGCTGGTTCTTAATCAGAATCAGCCGTTTTTTATTTCCTTCTCCTGCCACTTTCTTTTTTTATTTGTGAAATATCTTCCCCCTGCCTTGTCATTCGGTCATGTACACTGTCACTGAAGCTTATAAACTGCAATTCCGTCAGATATGTTAAAGCGGTATGCTTTTCGCAGAAAGATTGTATAAAAGCATATAAATCTGACGAAAATGAATTTCAATAAATTTACTATAAAAGCACAGGAAGCTGTACAGAGAGCGTTGGAACTGGCGCAGAATGAAAATCATCAGGCTGTGGAACCGGCTCATGTTTTGCGGTCTTTGCTAAATGACTCTGAAAATGTTACGGTTAACATCCTGAAGAAAATCGGGGTTTCTATTCCTGATCTGGATGATAAGTTAAAGAGTATTATCAAATCCTTTCCTATAGTGAAGGGAGCTTCTGTCTCCGGCCAGTACTTATCAAATGACACCAAAGCGGTTTTTGATATTGCTCAAAAACAGGCTTCCGAGCTGGGTGATGAATACATCAGTTCTGAACATATTCTGTTAGGCCTTTTGACGGGCAAATCAGAAACAGCGGGATTACTGAAAGAAGCAGGGGTGAAAAAGGATCTTATCATGAAGGTGCTCAAAGAAGTAAGAGGCAGCCAGACAGTGGACGATCCCAATGCGGAAAGCCGTTACCAGGCGCTGAAAAAATACGCAAGAAACCTGAATGAGCTTGCGGAGAAAAATAAACTGGATCCGGTGATTGGACGCGATCAGGAAATCCGCAGGGTAATGCAGATTCTTTCAAGGCGAACAAAAAACAACCCGGTACTGATCGGGGAACCCGGTGTGGGTAAAACCGCTATTGCCGAAGGTTTGGCCCTGCGGATAGTACGGGGAGATGTACCTGAAGGCTTGAAAACGAAACAAGTTGTAGCACTGGATATGGGAGCCCTTGTAGCCGGTACAAAATTCCGCGGGGAGTTTGAGGAGAGATTAAAAGCTGTTGTAAAGGAAGTTATAGACTCGGACGGCGAGCTCATACTCTTTATTGATGAAATCCACACGCTGGTGGGTGCCGGGGCCACAGAAGGATCCATGGATGCCGCAAATATTCTAAAACCCTCACTTGCAAGAGGGGAGTTACACGCTATCGGGGCAACCACTCTCACCGAATACAGAAAATATATTGAAAAAGATAAAGCACTGGAACGCCGGCTTCAGACTGTTTATGTGGGTGAACCGGGAATTGAAGACACGGTTTCTATTCTTCGCGGTCTGCAGGAACGTTACGAGGTGCATCATGGAGTGAGAATTACCGACGCGGCCATTGTTGCCGCAGCCGAGTTGTCTCACCGGTATATTTCCGATCGTTTTCTGCCTGATAAAGCGATCGATCTGATTGATGAAGCCGCTTCAAGGCTGCGCCTTCAGATTGATTCGATGCCTGAAGAACTCGACAGCATAGAACGGCAGATCCGGCAGCTCGAAATTGAACGTGAAGCTCTGAAAAGAGAAAAAGATGATGCAAAACTGAAGAGCAATGAAAAAGAACTGGCCGACCTCGAAGAGAAAAGAAAATCGATGCGTGCACAGTGGGACCTTGAGAAAGGACTGATCCAGAAAACCCGTGAATTGAAACAGGCCGTTGAAACTGCAAGACTGGAAGCTGATAAGGCTGAACGAAACGGAGAGTACGAAAAAGTTGCCGAACTTAGGTATGGCACTATTGCCCAGCTTGAAAAAGATCTTGAAAGTACAAAAACCAAATTAGATGAGGTTCAGCAGGGCAAATCTTTGCTGAAGGAACAGGTTGAAGCAGAAGAAATCGCGGATATTGTTGCCAGGTGGACCGGCATACCCGTTAAGAAAATGCTGACCAGCGAACGCCGTAAGCTGTTGTTGCTGGAAGAAGAACTGCATAAGCGGGTGATTGGCCAGGATCAGGCTATCGAAGCTGTATCTGATGCAGTGCGTCGGTCACGGGCAGGTTTGCAGGATGAAAACCGGCCGATTGGTTCATTTATGTTTCTTGGATCCACCGGAGTGGGTAAAACCGAGCTGGCCCGTTCACTCGCTGATTTCCTTTTTAATGATGAAGATGCCATGATCCGCATCGACATGAGTGAGTATATGGAAAAACATAGTGTGAGCCGCCTGGTTGGCGCGCCTCCCGGTTATGTGGGATACGACGAGGGCGGACAACTGACGGAAGCTGTTCGCCGCAAACCCTATTCGGTAGTGCTTCTTGATGAGATAGAAAAAGCACATCCGGATGTATTTAATATTCTGCTTCAGGTTTTGGATGATGGACGCTTAACCGACAACAAGGGTGTAACGGTTGATTTTACCAACTCGATTGTCATCATGACGAGCAATATCGGTTCGCACCTGATATCGGAAGAAATTGAAAAAAGCGGCGGTTCACTGGATGATGGGAGTTACCTGAAACTTCAGAATACCCTGCTTGAACAGCTGAGAAAGACCATACGTCCTGAGTTCCTGAACCGGATTGATGATATCGTGGTGTTTCATCCGCTGGATGAACAGCATATCCGAAGAATTGTGGACGTTCAGCTGAAACGCGTGAACAAGCTTCTGGAAAAAAATCATGTGAGGCTTTCACTTTCTGACAATGTAAAAGACTGGCTTGCCAGCCGCGGGTATGATCCGGTATATGGCGCACGGCCGCTGAAACGGGTGATTCAAACCCAAATTGTCAATCAGCTGGCCAAACAGCTGATACAGAGAGAAGATGCCGAACACTATATAGAGTTTGAGGCAACAATAAGCAAAGACGGAAATCGCCTGGAATTCGCTGAAGTGTACAGTGATGCGGAAGCCTGGGCGGACTAGGAAAAAAGGGAAAAGTGAAAACGCAAAAGGGAACCTTTGCGTTTTCATATGCCGTTGGCTTTAGTCAAAGGGTCTGTTTCGTAGTAGCCTGTTTGAATTTTTGGAAAGGTCAGAAATATATCGAGGGGGGATTCCGGTTTTTTGCAGAATATGATGCACAACCCCCGGATTGAACTCGCTCATTCTCCAACAAACCGGGCCGGGGGACTTTTGGCGTTTCGCTTTTTTCTATAAACAGGAGGCTCCATCCGGAGCCGGTTTCATGGCTGATTTCTCGTCAGCGTAGGAATACATACAGGAGAAATTTCTGTGATTCCCCGCAATCTGTGCCTTTTCCATTTTTTGGAGTGGTCAAAAGAGCTGTTGTGAACCTGCAGATCTATCTCATGGCGTTGTTTCAACTCCGATCCACTCCGGAGGAGTGGCCTGTTTATAGAAATAGAATTGCGTTAGAAGCCGCCCCGAGGCGTGAAATTTTGGAAGAGCTTTGAATAAATCGAGGGGACCCACCTTCAGTGCAGAATATGATGCACAACCCCCGGATTGAACTCCCTCATTCTCCAAAAAACCGAGCCGGAGGAATTTTGGCGTTTCGCTTTTTTCTATAAACACAGGCAAACCCGAAATGGGTTGAATCAGCAGTCAATATGGGTGCAGAACCCTGAAAAGGATATGCTGCCTTTAAATAAATTAGTTTAGTCAACCCCACCCGGGGTTGAGGGGTTGTGGAGGCTTTCATACCCGGGATTACATCCGGGGTTATTCATATTCAACCCTGTCGGGTGTTTAATTTTATCGGGCTTCACATTGGCTGTTTTTTATGAATGTTTTGGACACTCGTGAACTGGAATATGGCACCGCAAAGTTTTCGGTAAACTTCTTTTAGATAAATCTTATACTCACTATGTAAACGATTAATCAAAAATGGGTTCAATCATGTTCATAAACTCTTTTAAACCAATTTTGCGGCTCTCAATGCTGGCCGGCTTTTTACTGACAACTTTAATATCCTGTGCATCTACAGAAGCTGAAAATGCCGGCCCGGAAGAGTGGGTTGAACTGTTCAACGGGGAAAATCTGGATGGCTGGGACCTGAAAATCAGAGGGTATGAGCTAAATGATAATTTCAATAATACGTTCAGGGTAGAAGATGGCCTGATGAAAGTCCGGTATGATGAATATGATCAGTTTGAAGAACAGTTCGGGCACATTTTTTATGAAGAGCCTTTTTCATACTACCGCCTGCAGGTCGAATACAGGTTTATAGGAGAGCAGGTTACCAATGGTCCCGCTTGGGCGTTCAGAAACAACGGAATTATGTTTCATGGCCAGTCTGCTGCAAGTATGGAACTCGATCAGGATTTTCCCGCGTCAATTGAATATCAGTTGCTCGGGGGTGATGGGGAAAATGAGAGATCCAACGGCAACATCTGTACGCCCGGAACTCATGTTGTTATTGACGGAGATCTTATCACAGATCACTGTATCAGCTCAAGCAGCTCCACAAATCATGGTGATGAATGGGTAACTGCGGAACTTGTTGCACTTGGGAGTGATGAAATCCGGCACCTTATCAATGGTGAAGTGGTTATGGAATATACAAAGCCGCAGCTGGACCAGGGACAGCAGATCAGCAGCGGGTATATTTCACTTCAGGCAGAAAGTCATCCTGCGGATATTCGTTCGGTACGGATATTAAATCTCGAAGGTTGTATGGATGACAGCGCCACGAATTACAAAAGCTATTTTGTAAAAGATGACCCCCACAGTTGTGAGTATTGAATTGGATAATAAAATGTTACTGGATAACATTGCATGCCAAAGAACCGGGATGGTTTACCACCATCCCAGGATTAATCCGGCTAATGTTAAACCCACCACATGATACCCATGATCGATAAAGTGAAGTTTCAGCTTTACGTCTGAAAAGATTCCGGTACTTCCTGCCAGCGTGAAAACAAACCCTGCCCCGGCACCAAAACCCACAAAAGCGCCGTTCAGAGCAGATTGAACTCCCATAGCTGAAAGGAAAAGCGCAAGGGATATAACGGCAATCAGCTGTAAGATAAACGAATAAAAAAAGATCACCGGGTTGGGTTCATTCACATCTTTTTCTGTTATTCCCCGGAGTTTCATCCAGGTTTTTGCAAAAATCAGGCTGTACCATAAAGCCCCTAACGCAAAATAAATCACAGTGGCTGTAATCACAGAAAGCCAGTTTAGAGAAGCAAGTAGTTCACTCATAAAATTGAGTTAAGTTATTGGTTCCCGGTAAGTAAGAATGAATCATCAGATAGTCAAGAGGCTGGGGGTCAGAAACTGTCGCTGAACATCGGGCAGGTCACTGATTGAAACAACCTGGCAGAGCATCCGGTTTTTTTTCCGGATTCCTTCCAGAGCTGTGGATTTAAGGCAAGAATTTTTTCTATGGCGGGTTTAACGGTAGTAAACCGAACTCTCATATGTTAAATATATGCTATGTTTAGCAGTTCAAATAGTTATCCATC
>JBBEBD010000050.1:0-16795 GCA_040882525.1 Balneolaceae bacterium
CCATGAACCTGCAAACGGCTATCATGAATCCCGATGCATATGGCGAAATTAATACAGGAATGGGATCTTATGGTACCCGGAAGTATAATGTTCAGCTGGGCTCAGGAATCCTGGACAGTGGCTGGCAATTTGAAGGAAGACTGTCGAAAATAGAATCCGACGGATATATTGACAGGGCTTCATCCGACCTGAAGTCATTCTACCTGTCTGCATCACACCACGGGGAGAACAGTCTTTTAAAAGCGGATGTATTTTCCGGACAGGAAGTAACCTACCAGGCCTGGAATGGCGTACCTGAACCCATTCTGAATGATGATGCAGATGAACTTGAGCGATATATAAATGTACTTTTCATGGGTGATGATGATGCAGAATATCTGCGGTCGAACCTGGGAAACCGCCAGTTTAATGAGTTTTCGTACGATAACCAGGTGGATAATTACCAGCAGGATCATTACCAGATACATTATTCACATCACCTTCAGGACAACTGGACCGCTAATGCTTCCCTGCACTACACCTATGGCCGCGGTTATTTCGAGCAGTTCCGTACAGATGATGCATTGAGCACCTATAGCATTGACCCGGTGGAAGTGGGTGATGAAACAATTACCAGCAGCGACCTTGTGCGGCGCCGGTGGCTTGATAATCATTTCTATGGAGGGGTTTTTTCCACGCAGATTGAATCTGAAAACCGCTGGTATATTACGTTTGGAGGCGGATATAATGAGTACGACGGGGATCACTTTGGGGAAGTCATCTGGGCACGTTTTGCAGGAGACAGTGATCTCGGTGACCACTACTATGATAATACCGGCTTTAAAAAAGATTTTAATATCTATGGTAAATTGAACTATTACCTGAACACTCAATTAAATGCTTATGCCGATCTTCAATACCGGAATGTAGGATACCGGTTCCTGGGTAAGCGGGTTGACCAGCAGACACAGGAAATTTTTGACGTAACCCAAAACGACCAGATCAGATTTTTGAATCCAAAGGCAGGGCTGGTATATCGTTTTGCGGATGATCAGCGCGTTTTTGCATCGTTCAGCACCGGGGGCAAAGAACCTACACGGAGTGACTATGTAGATTCTTCACCGGAAAGCAGGCCGGATGCTGAACGGCTGTATGATTACGAAGTGGGTTATAGCGGACAGTTTGACCTGTTTGAAGCGGGGATAAATTTATACTATATGCAGTATAAAGATCAGCTGATTCTGACAGGAGCCGTAAATGATGTGGGTGCTTATATCCGTGAAAATGTACCCGACAGCTACCGGGCCGGTGTAGAATTGCAGTCTTCTGTCTATTTCACCCCTGATTTTCAGTGGTCCGGAAATGCCACATTCAGCCGGAACAAGATCGATAATTATTCACAGTTTATTGATGATTATGATGAAGGCGGACAGGCTGAGAGGCAGTTTGAAGATGTGGATATTGCTTTTTCACCAAACCTGACTGCAAGTTCGGTTTTCACATACCGGTTCGGCGGCCTTACTTCTGAATTAATTTCCTCGTACGTATCCCGCCAGTATTTAGATAACACACAGACGGAAAGCCGCTCCATAAATCCTTACTGGGTAAATGATCTGCGGTTTACTTATGATATCCCCAACCCGCCTTTTGTCAATGCTGTTACTGCTTCATTACAGGTTAACAATTTATTGAACGAAAAATATGTGTCCAATGGTTATACTTTTGGATTCATTTCGGGAGGTGAACAACATTTCAACTATTATTATCCCCAGGCGGAGAGAAATGTTTTAATGAATTTGAAAGTCAGGTTTTAGGAACTTTACTTTTTGTGATTTAACCCCGGGGTTTCTGTAAGCTCCGGGGTTTTTTTATAGAAACAACATAACCTTGCAGCTGTAAAAATGTAATAAACCTTTTGCAGCATCGTCTTTAAAACAAATGCTAACAATCTGTTTCAAAATTTTTTTGGCAACAATACAACCGGAGCTATTTACCTCCGGCTATACTTTGTTTGGGAATTAATAATCTGGTTTAGTCAATGAAAAAAAAGTGGTTACTTATTTGCTCTCTGGGTGCCTGGCTTTTGCCTGTACATCTTCAGGCACAGGTTACAATAGATGAAGCAAAACCCGATTCATCCCGTACAGTTGAGGTTACCCTTTTGAATAATGCCAAATATTATGGGGCGATTCTTTCTGTTCAGGACCGGGAAATTGAACTTCTAACTTCGTCCGGGAAAACCTTTATCAGCCTGGACCAGATCCGGACCATCCGGGTAGCAGATCCGGATGACCCCGCCTATGGATGGTTTCCCAATCCAAACCAGAGCCGGCTTTTCTTTTCTCCTAATGCCAAACCCATGCAAAAGGGAACCGGCTATTATCAGAATATTTATGTTTTCTTTTCCAATGCTGCTTATGCCGTTTCCGATCATGTTTCCTTCTCAGCCGGCTTCAGTATGCTTCCGGGGCTTGCCTTACAAAACCAGTTGTATTTCATATCTGGCAAAACCGGGGCCGCAATTTCGCATAATAAATATATAGGTGCAGGAATAGGTATTGCTGCCATACCCGGTTCAGGAGAAACCCTTTTTACGGGCTACGGAAACTATACATATGAAATGCCCAGGGGAAATCTTACAGCCGGACTTCACGGATTTTCCATTATGGAAGATGTAGGTAAATATTCACTCCTTTTAGGAGGCGATTACCGGGTGTCGGAAAGAATTGCACTGGTAACGGAGAATTATATTCTCCCGGAAGATAAAACCACCATTTTATCTTATGGCCTTCGGTTCATGGGAGAAAGAATGAGTTTTGACCTGGCCTTTTTCCGGCCGGGCCTGGCTGAAGATATAGGATTTGGAGTGCCTTATGTAGATTTTGTATTTAATTTTTGATGTAAATCCTCAGTGCCTCACCGCGCTCTTCGCGCCTGCACTCCGAAGTGCTCTTTTGCACGCAGATGTGTCCTTTGCGGTTAATTCAATCTGAGCCTTAAACGACTCCGGATCGGGGAACTCAAACTATCAAACCAACCTAAAATCTTCGGTTGAAGGAAACCCCGGTGATTAAACCGCCAAGGCCGCTAAGGAACGCAAAGTTTTTCTCTACTGTCATTCCGATGCAGATCGGAATCTCCACCGCTTCTCCGTCTATCGTTTTTTTTCTCCTGGCCACATACCCCTTCGCGGTTCTTCGCACCCTTTGCAGTTAATTCAATCTGAGCCCTGAACGACTCCAGACAGGGGAATTCAAACTACCAAACCAACCTCAAAACCTTCGGTTGAAGGAAAATCCCGGTGATTAAACCGCCAAGGACGCTAAGGAACGCAAAGTGTAAATGTATTAAACAGCACTTCGCGGTTACCACCTGGATGAACTACTTAAAGCCTCTGAGCCGCAGAATATCAGACATTCTCTTAGTTCGTTTCAATCTGTACCGGCACTTTTGTTTCATCCCAGTGAATCACAAGATTAGCACTCGATTCGGTAACATCTTCAAAATAGATCATCATCTGTTCTAAAAAGTGGGAATCTTCTGCATTTACTTCTACCCTCAGCACATCTTCTGAATCCTCATAATTAAAGGCACCCCATTGTTCCGACACATTATTAAAGATAATAGTCCATTGCCCGTCTTCACCCGGAATCGTAAATAATCCATAAATCCCTTCTTCAAGAGTTTCACCTTCAATCACAACATCATCAGAAAAAGAAATAGTTGTTGCCTCGTTGGCACCTGTTCGCCAAACTACATCAAATGGTTCCAGTCCGCCGAAAATCTCCCGTTCATTAACAGACGGACGTCCATATGTAACATAAACTTCAGTTGTGCCGATCGTCTGGCTTACTTCGGCATTGGGGCTTACCCGTGGCTCGTCATTCGCCCGTTCCTGGGCTGTTGCATTACCTGCTAATAGAAAAACTGATGATACCAAAACTGCGATCATTCCAATTGACTTCATACTACCTCCTTATCATTTTTTTAGATTGTTGTTTATAAAGATTCTTGCACTAAATGCGGAAAGTCTTTCCTGAATTTAGCAATCTTTGGGGCAATTACAACTGAACAATAACCCGCGTTCGAATTGTTATTGAAGTAGTTCTGGTGATAGTCTTCCGCTGTACTGTAATTTGAGAGCGAAGTGATCTCCGTAACAATGGGATCATCCCACAGGTCCGATTCATTGGTTTTCTTCAGAGATTCCTCAGCTATTTTTTTCTGTTCTTCATTATGATAAAAAATAGCTGACCTGTATTGAGGCCCCACATCCGCTCCCTGGCGGTTTAACGTGGTTGGATCATGAGTATGCCAGAAAACCTCAAGCAGTTCTTCGAATGAAATTTGTTCGGGGTTGAATGTAACCCTGGCTACTTCCGCGTGGCCGGTGGTTCCGGTGGTTACCTGCTGGTAGGTTGGATTTTCCACATGGCCGCCGGCATAACCCGATTCAACAGCCACAACTCCGGTGGTTCGCTGATAGATAGCTTCCACACACCAAAAACAACCGGCTCCGAAAGTAGCGGTTTCGGTTTGAAGATTTTGAGCTTCAGAATGTTCAGACATAACCATAGTGATAAGGGTCAGAAATAAAATAATGTTCATAACTGTGAAGGATAATTTAGTGATACACAAACATTACTCATTAAAAGAACGTGCCGCAAGCATAAATCAGGTAGTCTCCCCTTGAGAGGCTATGAGAAAAACATTCCCCTAAATTCTGTTCGAACTCAGTTATAAAAAAAATCCGCAATGCCAGACATAGACATTGCGGATTTATACCGGCATATAAAACTCCGTCTGATGTACACTGTTCACAAGCCGGGTTCATCAGACGGATGACCCCATTCGATTGTTATTTCTTTTTAAAAACCGGCAGTACACGTAATGAGAGCAATCCGGCAAGTATGCATGAACCAACTGCACCCCATAAAATCAGGCTGATTGAAACATTTATATCGAGCAACCAGCCTACGAGGAGCGGGCTTACAGCTGTACTGAAAACCATGATCGATGAGTACAGGCTCTGAACAGAACCAATTTTCTCCTGGCCGAAGAGTTCTGCCCAGAGTGCTGTTTTTACCGTTCCGCTCAATCCCATGGTTGCACCCAACAGGCTCATATATACAAAGGCTACCCAGCCTCCGTGAAAAATTACACCCATTAAAAGCCCGAGGGTCATTGGCACCAGCAGAAAAGGAAACAGGGTTCGTGCTGAAAAACGGTCAATCAGCGGGCCGGAAAAAAGGCCCACAATAATTCTTGCCCCGGCAAAAGCAATAAAAGCCGATGCGATGAGTCCCGCAGACCACCCCAGTTCGGCCCCTACGGAAATCTGATAAAGAAAAAGCCCGGTTGCCCAGAATGGAGGCATAAGTACAGCAGGAGTTACAAATAAAAATCTGCGATCGTACAAAATGGACCGGAAATTCGATTCACCTGATTTTGCCTTATCTTTATGTTCAGGCTGTTCTATCGTTCTCTCACTGCGGATTAAATACCAAAGTGCCGGAATAAAAATAAATGCAATGATACCCGCTATCAGCGCCCATGTGGTTCTCCAGTGAAACACCATCAGTAAACCCGCAATAAGTGCCGGCAGCAGGGCTTCTCCTAATGGGTAACCAAGGCTGGAAATGCTGAGAGCTTTTCCTCTTTCACTATTATAATAACGTGCCATGGTAGTTTGTGCGGTATGGCCGCTTAACCCCTGTCCAGACAATCGCAGCAAAAGCAGGCTGGCAAAAAGGGTGGCAATATGCCATGAAAAAGCCATCAATAAACTTGCCGTACAAAGAGTAAAGGCCACATACATGCTGTATTTCCGTAATGGAATTTTATCTATCCAGTGGCCAAGCCACGGCAGAATAAAACCTCCAGTAAGAGTGGCTGCTGAATAAAGCGTGCCAAATGAGGCGTTACTCAGATCGAATGCAACTAAAAAATAGGGCACGAAAAGAGAGAGCAAAAAAGTTTGGCCGAAACTGGAAAAAAATGTGAAAGAAACTGCGAAAGATAACAGCTTTTTTTCCTGGCGAACGAATGCCAAATAGGTCATGTAAGAGAGAGAATTTTTATTGAGAGAGATTATAAAAATGAATTACTAAAATATGGCTTTTATAAGCTTCAAAGAATGTTTTTGTTTCATTTTTTTTGCGAAGCGCTATCATGGTCAGCAGTGAAAATCCGGGGCGAAAATGGAGGCGGAAATCAGGTTCAGGAGAAAAAAATACCGGGTGTTTTGAGAACATCTGTGCGAGCCTGCGAATATTTATAAAGTCCGGGGAAATTCCGGCACCTTTCAGAGCACAATCCATGCCAGCACCAGCAGGATCATAATCCATGCAGCAACCTTAAAAGCCAGGCTTTGCTTTGGGAATTCATACCCGCAAACCGGGCAGATATCGAGATCGGAATTTACCTCCATCGCACAGGATGGACACTCTTTTTTCTTCATGAGACAGACGCTGTTAAAATGTTACCAACAAAATAATATGTTCTTCGTAGGAAAAGAAAATTCTAAACAAAACCGGAGATATTATGGCTGGACAAGGATCAGGCGGAAATGTTATTGCTGCATTATGCAGCTTTTTTATACCAGGGCTGGGGCAGCTTCTGCAGGGAAGATTATTAATGGCACTATTTATGTTCATAATGGCAGCCGTTCTGTGGATTATTCTTTTGGGTTGGATTATCCATCTTTGGTCGATACTTGACGCTGCTAAATTCAAAGCGTGAAGAAAGAATGATTAGGACTGTTCAGAAAAATGTGTCAAAATACAGGGGCAACAGTTATCCTGACCTTGTTTCAGGATAATTTGGAGTTAATGACACACTTTTCTGAACAGTCTCGAATAAAAAATTCGATCGGTTGATTTATGTCGAGCTTAATGCGGCGAATCCTTATTTTAAATTAGCCGGGAAAACAGAATCACGGTTGTTTAGTTAAATACCCGGTTTTGCCATCAAAACCTGAACCCAACTCAGCATATGTATTCACGGCCGATACGAATTTTTCTCTTTATCGCAGTTCCCCTCATCATTTTGTCAATCTTCTCATCATGGATTTTTGAGTGGATGTGGATGAAAGAGCTGGGTTACGCCAGTGTTTTCTGGACACTGCGCAGTACCCAGATTTTGTTAAGCGTGGCTGCATTTATTGTCTCGGGACTCTATCTCGTTTTTAATTTCCGGCATCTTGCCAAACAATTACGTTTTGCAAGCCTGGGGGGTTTGCAGTTCCAGAATCTGAATATCAATTTATCCAGCGAATTTCAGCAAAAGCGTCTGAGACAGATTTTTACCCTGGTGGGTCTTGGAATGGCTTTAATTTTCGCTCTCAGTTTTTTTATCCGGTGGGATGAATCTCTTCGTTTCTTCTGGAATATTTCCTTTGGTGAAACCGACCCACTTTACGGAAATGATATCGGTTATTACCTGTTTCAATTTCCATTCTGGGATCTTATACAATCCACACTTGTTTCCCTGGCCTTTTTAACCACAGGGATCCTGATAGCCATTTACCTGTTTTCCGGGATGTTCTCCATTCGGTCTTTTACTTCCATTAATGCGCGCGCCACGGTTTTAAATCACCTGAAGTATAATATTTCCTTCTGGCTCGTGCTGCTTGCATGGGGATTTTATCTTGACCGGTACCAGTTACTCTTCAAAGCCGATGGCATTGTTTTCGGAGCAGGATATACGGATATCATTATTCAGCTTCCGGCCATCTGGATATTATGCATTCTATCAATGGCACTTGCTTTAATGATCATGGCCAGCCGCTGGTTAAAAACCGGTAAAGCTCTTCAGGTAACAGCCATACTGACGGTAGTTGTTCTGGTTCTGGGCCGGGCTCTCATCCCGGGTATTACCCAGCAGTTCAGCGTTGAGCCAAACGAACTTGAGCTTGAAAGGCCTTACCTGGAAAACAATATTGAAATGACACGGCTTGCATATAATCTGCACAATGTTGAGGAAATAGAATATGAAGCCGATGATACACTGGGGATTGCTGATATCCGGAACAACCAGGATGCTATTGATAACATCCGGCTCTGGGATCCCCGCCTTCTGATCGGTACCTATAAACAGCTTCAGGAAATCCGTTCCTACTATGAATTTTATTCTGTTGATAATGATCGCTACACGGTAGATGGTAATGTCACACAGATGATGCTTTCAGCACGGGAAATTGCACGGCAGCTGCCCAGCCAGTCTGATACCTGGGTAAACCGCCACCTGCAGTACACGCATGGCTATGGAATGGTGATGAGCCCTGTTACCGAAACAAACAGTCAGGGCGAACCGATACTTCTTGTCCGGAACCTGCCACCGGTATCTTCCAGCCCTGATCTTGCTCTTGAAAACCCGGCCATCTACTACGGCGAAAACAGCCAGGGGTATTATATTGTGAACAGCGGTGTCCAGGAACTCCATTACCCTGAGGGTGACGCGAATGTTTACACGAATTACAGCGGAGAGGGTGGAATAGAAATCAGCAATTTATTCAGGAAACTTCTCTTTGCATGGGAATTGGCCGATATCAATATCCTTCTTTCTGATTATATACATGAAGAAAGCCGTCTCCAGGTATGGCGCAGTGTTCAGGAAAGAATTCAGAAAATTACTCCCTTCCTGCAACTCGATAGCGACCCCTATCTTGTGATGAATAACGGCCGCCTGTTATGGATACAGGATGCCTACACAACCTCTTCTCATTTTCCTTACTCGCAGAGATACCAGAACCGGTTCAACTATATCCGGAATTCCGTAAAAGTTGTGATTGATGCATATGAAGGCACAGTTGATTATTTCATTGTTGACCCCGAAGACCCGGTGCTCCAGGTATATAACAGGATATTTCCTGATCTTTTTAAACCTCTTGATCAGCTGCCGGCGGGACTCGACAGCCATTTCCGCTATCCTCAGGATCTTTTTGAGATTCAGATAGAAACCTACAGCCGCTATCATATGACACGCCCGCAGGTTTTCTATAACCAGGAGGACCTCTGGACACGGCCCAATGAGAAATACGGGGGACAGCAGCTGCTCATGGAACCCTATTATATCCTGGCAAGACTGCCCGACCAGGATCAGCTTGAATTTATGCTGATCAGCCCCCTCACCCCGGAAAACCGTGATAATATGATTTCATGGATGACAGCCAAATCAGATCCGGGGAGCTATGGTGATCTTATTGTATATAAATTACCTAAAGAACGGTTGATTTATGGCCCCGCACAGATTGAAGCCCGAATTGACCAGGATCCGGAAATATCACGCCAGATTGCTCTCTGGGATCAACGTGGTTCAAGTGTAATCCGCGGAAACCTGATGATCATACCCATTGAGAATTCCTTCCTTTACGTAGAGCCGGTTTTTCTGCTGGCTGAAGGGGTTGATATCCCCCAGCTGCAGCGGGTTATAGTGGCTATTGGTGATAATATTGCCATGCAGCCCACAATGGAACAGGCTATGTTTGAATTATTTGGAGATGAAGCCGGCTTTATTCTTCCCGGATCGCAGCCACTGGTTGCAGACCCTGTGATTCCAACAGGAGAACTTGTCGCCGGGGAAACAGTTTCTTCCCAACAGTTTGATGAATTGCGTTCGGTCTGGCAGGATCTTCGCACTGCATTGGAAGAGGGTAACTGGGTACGTTACGGTGAACTGCTTGAGGAGCTCGATGAGATGATAAATGGCAGTTAAATTTAATCAGATATAAAAAACTCATCCGGCTAAACGGTAACCGGATGAGTGAAATAGGGATGATCCCACAGGTGACTGATGATAGGTGACAGGTGTAAAGGGAGATCAGAACCCTATTCCGAATAAAAAGTAAAGGTCGTCAGAATAAGGATTGGCTATCACCGCACCACTCAGGTTCAGTGAAAACAAATCTGTAACCGGCAGGTCTTTTCCAACCGCGATCCCGGTGTTGATGACGCCTGCAGAGGTGGTTCCATAAAGAGCCGACTCAGCGGGAGTGAATCCAAGAAATAACTCTACATCATTCACCTCGTACCCGATTTGGGTGTAAACGGAGTAGTCATCATCATTGGTAAGAAACACCCCAGTAAAGATATTAACAGGGAAGATTTCTGTTCCGGAATACCCGGCCCCGGCTTCCAGAAAATGAGAAGAACTCTGAAAGTAATTGCCTGAGGGGGCCTGGGGAAAGGTATAATCCGTAAGAGATATCTGAAAGTCTCCCCCCTCTGTTACAAACGTATAAGAAGTATAAAAATCTACTTCCGTTCCTGCTGGGTTTCCATTGGTTGCAAATGCTGCCCAGGTTCCGATTTCGAAATTGCCCGAGGTGTAATTTATATCAGGCTGAATACTTGGTGAGTTGCCAAAATCGGCTCCCCTCCACACATACCGGCTCATGACTTCTGCGCTGAGGCCTACCTGCGACCAGGCATCTGTTGCAAGAAACAATGAACCTGCCGTTAAAAGAAGAATTGTTTTTAGTTTTGTTTTCATTAAGCTACATTTATTTGGTTTCTGTTGATTTGTGAAAGATCATGAAGGAACTAAAAGAGCACCGGATGTCGAGTTCTGGGTGCTCTTTTTTTATTATGTGAATTCGATATAAGAAATCGTTAATGAGTGTCCCTCCGTCAGCCGACGGAGGGCAATAGGGGATGACTGGTGAGGACTTTGATCCTGAATATAATTTCCAGCTCAAATTAATGCTCACGAGGTGATCCCCCTTCTGCCAAAGGCAACCCTTTGGGGAAAGGGGGATTTTTTACTTCCAATCAATCCTCACAGGCTGATTATACAGGTTATTTTTCTGCAGCAATCAGGCCAGTATCAATCCCTGCGAAATCTGGATAGGCTACATTTCCGTGTTCAGAGAGATCGAGTCCCGCGCCTTCCACCTCATCAGTTACCCGCACACCAAATACTGCTTTAATGGCACTGAAAACTCCATAAGATGCTGCAAAAGTGAATGCGACTACGGCTGTTGTGCCCAGCAGCTGTGTCCAGAAGCTTACCTCGGGTACGAAAATTCCAACTGCAAGTGTGCCCCATATCCCGCAAACACCGTGAACGGAAATTGCCCCGACCGGATCATCAATTTTTATACGGTCGAAGAAAGTAATGGCCATTACAACAAGAATTCCGCCAATGGCTCCAACCAATACGGCTGCAAGGGGAGAAATCACATCAGCCCCGGCGGTTATTGCAACAAGCCCGGCAAGAATACCATTAAGTGCCATGGGAGCATCGAGGCTTTTGAATACAAACTGTGTGGTGAGCATGGAAGCCAGCGCGCCGGCCGAAGCAGCCAGTGCAGTGGTTACAAATACAAAGGATACAGCAACCGGGTCGGCACTCAATACGGAGCCTCCGTTAAAACCAAACCAGCCGAACCAGAGCAAAAATACGCCTACTGTGGCCAAAGGTATGCTGTGCCCGGGAATAATATTTACTTTACCGGCTATAAACTTCCCTTTTCGTGCACCAAGAATCATCACACAGGCCAGCCCCGCAAATCCACCAACGGCATGTACAAGGGTTGATCCTGCAAAATCATAAAAACCAAGATCTGCAAGCCAGCCGCCGCCCCAAAGCCAGCTTCCGGTTACCGGGTAAAGAAACCCAACCAAAATAGCTCCAAACAGCATAAAAGAAGTAAGTTTTATCCGGCCTGTAACACATCCCGAAACGATGGTGGCTGCTGTTGCTGCAAACATGCCCTGAAAGATAAAGTCACTCCAGATCGTCATTTCCTCCCCATAGGCAGAAGTAAACATACCAACCGGATCAGACGGATCCATCCCGATTCCAAATCCCCCAAAACCAAGAATTCCATTGAATTCACCGGGATACATTATCTGGAAACCCATAAATGCATAGGTAAGAATCCCTGTACAGAGAATAAATACATTTTTATAGATTACGTTGACAGAATTTTTAGACTGGGTAAGACCGCTCTCTACTGACGCGAAACCCAGGTGCATAATAAACACCATTCCGGCGGCAATCAGAATCCAGAGATTGTCAATTATAAATTTTGGGTAGAGTGGCGAAGCCTGGAACTCTTCAAGTGTGGCATACCCTTCATCCTGTACCACGTACTCTGTTTCCGCTGCCACCGTCGTCTCAGCCGGTTCTGCCTGGGATTCCGAATGTGCGTCGATGGCAACATAGCCTGCAAAAAGAGCAAAGCTCAGAAAAAGAATGGAAGATTTAAAAAACCTGTTCATAAAGTGAAATTTTGGGTTAATGTTTTCTCCCTACAATTTCTATGCACTATTCCATTTTGTCAATATTTTTTTAATTAAAAATCGTTATTAGCCTAAATTTATTTATATAGTTCAAAAAAGCGCTTTTATTATTGAGGAAAATCAGAGGAATGGAGTTAAATTGTACCGCTGAAGAGCAATATTTTTAATTATCAAACAAGATTTTGAGCGTAAAACAACGGACAGGAATCATATTCCCCTTTGTTTCGGATCTTTATTCGATTTCTCATCGTCTCCCTTTTTTAATTTGAATCATTCAGTGTTAAAACTGCGTACAAAACCCGAAACAAAAATTGAGTTATTCCTGATAAATCTCATATTTTAAAAAGCTTAAGAAAGAGTTGATCAAAACTCTTTTAGAAAAGATTTTCAACTTTTAAGAAATCAATTTAATGAATCAGACAAGAGTCGTCATTACAGGCCTGGGAGCATTAACCCCACTTGGGAATACAACTGAAACCTACTGGAAAAATGCTGTTGCAGGTAAAAGCGGTGCTGCCACTATCACCAAGTTCAATCCTGAAAAATTTAAAACACAGTTCGCCTGTGAAATCGGGGATTTTGATCCTAAAAAGCATCTTGATCGCAACGAGATCAAACGGTCGGACCTGTTTACCCAATACGGACTTTACGCGGCTACGGAAGCAATGGAAGATTCCGGCCTTGATATTGAAAAAGAAGATCCTTTTGATATTGGCGTAATATGGGGAACCGGTCAGGGAGGGATGAAAACCTTTGAAGAAGAGGTAAAAGAATATACCCTGAATGACTATAATCCACGTTTTAATCCGTTTTTTGTCCCGCGGCTGATTCCAAACATGGCTTCCGGTATGATTTCCATGAAATTTGGCCTGATGGGAATTAACTATACAACCATTTCGGCTTGTGCGAGTTCCAATACGGCCATAATGAACGCTTTTAATTATATCAAAATGGGCAAAGCAAAAGCGTTTGTAGCGGGTGGATCGGAAGCACCCATCACCGAAGCCACAATTGGTGGTTTTACCGCTATGAAGGCGATGTCGAACCGGAATGATGACCCCGCCACAGCTTCACGGCCATTCGACACCGACCGGGATGGGTTTGTGATGGGTGAAGGCGCCTGCGCGTTAATTCTTGAAGATTATGAACATGCCAAAGCCAGGGGAGCAAAAATTTACGGCGAAGTGGTGGGAGCATCCATGACGGCAGACGCTTATCACCTCACGGCTACTCATCCTGAAGGAATCGGGGCCCTCCGGGCCATGAAACTGGCGCTCCAGGAAGCAAAGTTAAATCCCGAAGATGTCGGATATATCAACACTCACTCTACATCCACTCCTGTGGGAGACATCAGTGAAATGAAAGCTGTTTCCGCTTTGTATAAAGATTCTGATCAAAAGCCGGCAATAAGTGCCACCAAATCTATGACCGGCCACCTGCTTGGAGCCGCCGGCGCCGCGGAAGCCATTTTGTCTATACTGGCTGTTAAAAACGGTGTGATTCCGCCAACCATCAATACAGAAAATATTGACCCTGAAATTCCCCAGGAACTCGATATTGTAACAGGAGAAGCCCGGCAGGCAGATATTTCCGTATCCATGAGCAATAACTTCGGCTTTGGCGGACATAATGCCATCGTGATGTTTAAAAAAGTGTAGGTATGATAAATCCCTTTATCTTCCATTAAAAGACATGAGTTCGAATTATACCACTTTCTGAATAAGAGCCGCTCCGGTCTTTCCCGGAAGCGAATCGGAGACAGGCTGTTATGGAAACATCATCAGGGATAAAGCAACGATCAGCCCCGGGATGGCTGTTAAAAACAATATGCCTATGAATCTCAGGCTCTGTTTCATGCCCACGAAGAAACCAAAGATAAACCCTTTTACAAGGGTGTTCGTGACGGCCGCCAGTACAATACCCATTGTTGCAACTTCTGCATCAAGATCGTACCGTGCAAGCCTGGCAAGTGAAAGAGTGATGGCATCCATATTCACCAGCCCGGAAAGAAGCGACAGTATATAGATCCCCTGGTTGCCAAACCATTCCTTCATCCCTTCTGACAGAAATAAAATGACTGCCAGCAGAAGGCCGAATTTCAAAGCCGTGCCCAGCTTAAACGGGTTATCGATATTAATTTCAGGTTCAGGTTCCTCCTGATTTCTTTTGCTCCGCCAGATCCAGGTTCCGCCCGCCAGCAGGCTTAAAGAAATGACCAGCAGCGGAATCCACAGCGGATGAAGAATAGCCGGGTTAATCACTGCCACTACGATAAGAACCCGGATAACCATAATAGCTGTGGCAAACATTACACCTGCCATAAAAAGGTTTTTTATTATACTGTTCCGGGCAAATTGAGCAAGACTCAGAGTCACCGCCGTAGAGGATGCCATACCGCCTGTTACAGAAGTGAGCAACGTACCCAGCCGGTTTCCCGCATATTTAATGGCGAAATAACCCAGGAAAGATATACCACATATCAGCACCACCATCCACCAGATCCAGTATGGGTTCAGGGCCTCCCAGGGACCATAACCCTGATCGGGCAGGAGCGGGAGCAGAATCACAGAAATAATCAGAAGCTTAATTCCTGCATAAATCTCTTCGGTTTCGATACCTCTGAGCCATTTATGAAGAGCGGGTTTCATCCCCAGAAGGGCTACAGCAACCACCGCAGTGCCTAGTGCAAGAATATAATATCCGAAAGCTGCCCAGGCTGCCAGGGAAAATGTCAGCAGCATCGCAAAAACAGTTGTAGTCCCTGTATCTTCACTTCGCTGCACGCTGATGGCATGTGCAACAATAATGAGTGCAGTAACGGAAAAAAAAGCAGTCGCAATCATCCACTCCGCAAGAATGGAAGAGAGCTGAGCCCAGACGCCTCCCAAAAGGCCCACGATGCTGAAAGTACGAATACCCGCAATACGATCATTTTCTTCCTCCTGATGTCCGCTCCAGCCGCGTTCAATGCCCACCAGCAAACCAATTGCAAGCGCCGCAAAAAGCTGGATAACGATTTCCATATCCTGTTCCATATTTTCTCTTTCCTTTGCAGTGAATTTTTAATTACCAATCTAAAACCAACGAGGTATACAGAAGTAACAGCTGATGAGTGATTTTCTTTTATTGCAGGAGTATAAATTTACATCTTCAGCAACCCACCCATACGAGCCGAGAGTTTGGAGGTTCTCACAGAATTTCGGTCACACCCGGAATTCTATAAGCAAGCCTGAATAAAGCCTGTTTGGGCTAAAGCCCATTTTATTATAAAGCCATCATATCAGTTTGGCTGAAGCCAACTGCAAGTGATACAAGTGATAAAGGAAACTGAAAAGCTTCCTGAATCAATGAAAGAATATTAAAGAAACACTAAATTGCAGGAAATCCGCTTGAAAATTTTCTGAACTTAAACAGCATTGAAACAGTTTCAATCGGAGCTAATGAGTGGAAAGATAATTTTGTTTAAAAAATGAATACAGATTTTGGAGTTATTTTTGATATGGACGGTGTGCTGACCGACAGCAATCCCGTGCATAAGGAAACTATCGAACGATTTTGCAAAAAATATAACAAGGAGGTTTCGGAAGATTTTCTCCTGAAACATGTCTTTGGGAGAACCAATCAGGAATGGATTCCTGATCTATTCGGAAATCTGTCAGGCGAGGAAGTCAGCCGGCTTGCCGATGAGAAAGAGGCGATGTTCCGGGATATATTTGATCCGCTGCCCTCAGTTATTCCCGGATTGTTTGATTTTCTTGATCAGTTAGATAAACATAATATCAAATCCGTTGTAGCAACATCGGCGCCTAGAGAAAATGCTGACTTCATTCTTTCAGCACTCTCGATTGAGAATTACTTCGATACTGTTCTTGACTCCTCACATGTTGACAAAGGGAAGCCCGATCCCCAGGTATACCTGAAAGCAGCAGATGCTATCGGGTATCCTCCGGAAAAGTGCATTGTCTTTGAAGATTCCCTGTCTGGAGTAGAAGCAGGGATCCGGGCGGGAGCAAAAGTGATCGGCATCACGTCAACCCATACGGCCGAAGAAATGGAGAACTGTGATAAGGTGGTGGATGATTTTACAGAACTGGATTTTGAAATACTGGAAGGATTGATAAATCAGCGATGAGCATGGCATATCACAATAATCCTTCTGAATGTTGATTAATCATCTCTCCGGATGATTAATCATTGGTCGAACCAGCACACCAAAACCTAAAATTTTTTATTTTCAACAGATTTCAAGAATCTTTTTCCAGCAGCTGTTTTTAAATATTTTTCTTTCTGACGGGCTGTTTTTCGATCCGGGAAACTCTCATAATAAACCAGCTTAAATGGCCGGTAAGGGTTGGTGGTTTTTTCATAGCCTTTTTGATGCTGAGTAAACCTTCGCTCAATATCATCGGTCATTCCAACATATATATAATTCCGTTTGAGACTTTTTATGGCATATACGTAAATCATACCTCAAAATAAAAAAAGCTCATAAATTTTCATTTATGAGCTTTTTATTGTGCCCTGGAATGGAGTCGAACCATCACGACCGTTAGGTCACACGCCCCTCAAGC
>JBBEBD010000051.1:0-2921 GCA_040882525.1 Balneolaceae bacterium
AGTTGAAATTCATTTTTTGAAATCATGTATCTTGAAAAGTCGATTATTGTCTTCGATGTTATTGCTAGCGTTGAGCCTGATGGTACATCCTTGTTGGGATTTTCCAAATCTGGATATGATACCCTGGTTACTGCCCTTTTAGTTATGACTCCTAACACTTTACCTTTTGAATTAATTACAGGCCCGCCACTAGCTCCGCTGTGCATTCCGTTATCAATGTAGAAAACACCAATCTTTAACTTAAAACCATCTCCAAGATTTGGATCAATGATTAAATGATCCGAGAATCCAATCATTCCGGATTTTTTCATAATCAACATTCCTTTTAATCGACTCAAGTTTGAATTGGTATCCTTTACTGATTGAACTTTTTTCAGATGTTTAATGTCTGCCTTCTCATCTAGTTTTAATGGAAATTCTAGTTCATCAGGGAATCCAGCCATTAAAATATCAGTTCCAACTGGTTGAAGAACGTCCTCAATTTCCAGGAATGGAATATTCTTAACTGGTTCGACTGGATTAAGTACTGCCAAGTCAATCAAGATGTTGTCTTTTAAGGGACCAGTAGGCCAATCTACATTGATTCCACAAATGTTAGGTCTGTATAGTTGTATGGGTCCTTTTTTTGTATTGGCTTCAATTGTAATATTGAGTTCATCAAATCTGCTAACATCAAAAGGTTTTCCTCCATCAATAACATGTGCCGCAGTAATTAGTAGCCCACGGTGACTGAAGCAAAAAGCTGAACCTTCACTAAATAGCTCTTCATTTTCAAAAGCTCTAATTCGATAAGTTGTTTCATCTAATTTTTTTGAAAGTTGAACTTTGTCCATGATTGAAAGAGAATGAAATATTTAGCGACCTAACCAACATTGGCATAACCGGCAGACGCAAAATTGGTGAACTAATTTAAAACGATAGATTAACTAATAAATGAAAGGGAGGCAAAGAGATGGTGTGGCCTGTCCGAGTTAATACGCGGGTTATGCCCAGATGCTTTAAGCAAAATCTTTTTCAAATTCTTTAAAGCTTCTTTTAATAGAAGCTACCCTTTCAGATTCATTTTTGAGGTAATATTTTACCTTTACCCATTGCCACAGATTCATTCTGAGTGCAATTCTTTTGATTACCTTCTCGAGAATAGGTATGCCAGCTTTATTTATTTCCCGCACTAATGTTACCAAAGAATTATATAGAGCAGGATTATCATTATAATTTTCGAACTCTTTTGTATAAATAGCTACAAAGGAATATAGTTGCCCTTTTATTTTGTAACCTAATATTGGGTCAAATTCTGATATATCATTTATTAGTTCATTAATAGAATCTTCATCTACAAAATTATTTTCTCGCTGAGACTTCAAAAAATATTGCCTTATATATTCACTGTCTTCCGGACCTAAATCCTCAGCTATGTTTTTATACCTTTCAATTAAGTGGTCATAAGATTTAGATAATGACCAAATTCTTAGCAATCTAAATATTGTTTTTCCATAGGTCTTTTTATTCTCACTTCTTTGGCTTAAAAAGTTACCTAATTGACCTAAGATCCAACCGATGCTTACACTCAAAAAAGCTACTAATAATTCGGTACTCATGGTTTAGCTTTTTATGCCTAACATGCATTTAGTGCCGCTATGAATGTTCGATAATAATCGTTTCGAACCATCAAATCAAATAGACACAATATTTTGTCCGAATAAATTTAATCGATGGCAGGCATGTCCGGATAAATTTAAGAATGGAGGTCGAATTCAGGACACGCAGGCCGGGGAGAGCTGATTTCAGATTGCAGATATACGGTTTTTGATATGCGATCTGCTCGACCGGACCAGTCCTGGATTATGAAATCGGATATCTGAAATCATAAAACGCTCGAATTGCTTATTATAGGGCGTCTGAAACTAATATAAGAGGTGATTCTACGAGTTATTCTTTGAAGATTTTGCCTTTTTTCTGCGGTTTCGAAAATATTCCAATACCTCATTTGCAGACATACCTTCTGTATCAGATGCTATTCTGTCTCGTTCTTTACGGACTGACTTTACACAGTCAAACTTTTTAGTTGTTGTCTTCATAATCAAAAGCTTCTCTTGGGTTCCTTATTTCTAACGGTTGATATCCGTTTTTAAGATTCACTGCATTATAACCATGAATACGTTCGATATTAACAATGTGTTTGAAATTCCAGCTTACAAGCAAATCTGCTTTTTGTAGTGTTGCAATCGCAATATGAAAACAATCAGCTCTGCTGGCTTTCCCAACCACTTCTTCTTTGATGTACTGTTCACCTAACCAGATAGCCTCTTCAGATAATTCAATATGTTGAATAATTCTATCCGGAAGTGAAACGACAAATTCCTGAACAAATTCAGGAGATCCTGTTAATTCATCATCTACAACATCAGATTTCAGAAGTTTTATATTGTCTGTAATTACCTGATCAAAAAATTTTTGAGTCCAGTAGCCGAACTCTTCATCAAACTTACCACCAAAAACGGAAGTATCAACATAAATGGTTTTCATGAATGCAATATACTGTAATGATACTATGCTGGCAATAATTGTGTACCAACCTTCCTTCTTAAATCTGCAATCGTATATCTGAGATCTGAAATCAAACCGATTGCTGCTATAAGATTTCAGTTATGCGATCTGTCTTCACTTCTTAAATCTTCAATCGATCTGTGTCAACAATTACAAGTTGAGCCATAATTGCTGTTATTTAGCCCAACGACTTTTCCGAAGCTCCCGAACCCATTTTGTGCTGTCTTGCATGTCTTCCCGGTCTTTCAATATCCCCCTGAACGAACTTTCAAGAATTGATTTCTTTTTAGATGAGCTGGAATCAACTGGCTGTTGGATATACTTTTGGGTGAGAAATTCAACAAAATCTGCCGCTTCTTGCTGCGCTTCTGATG
>JBBEBD010000051.1:3021-79667 GCA_040882525.1 Balneolaceae bacterium
TACTTTTGGGTGAGAAATTCAACAAAATCTGCCGCTTCTTGCTGCGCTTCTGATGAAAGCTTCCTGATTCGTTTTATGAGTTCCTTTTCAGACATATCTAATGTAGTTAATCTCTGTCACTTGTAAAAACGGCTGAATTTTTCCCGGAGTATAACACTACATTTAGCAACAAATCTCCACATTTGATTTTCAGATTGCAGATATGCGATCTGTCGGACCCGTCTTGGAATAGGTTTACACAATACTTTTAATGATGAGTAAACCACGCAATCAGAAAATATAAATCGAAGAAACCCACCCCTTCCTGCGCTAAAGCTTCGGAAGGCAGGCCTGTCCCCTCCCCGGAGGGGAACTTTTTAGGTCATTCCTCAGAAGATGATTTATGATTTTCGATCTGCCTCCCTTCTGAAATCTGAAGTCGTATATCTGAAATCATAAATCGAAGAAACCCACCCCTTCCTGCGCTAAAGCTTCGGAAGGCGGGCCTGTCCCCTCCCCGGAGGGGAACTTTTTAAGTCATTCCTCAGCAGATTATTTATTACTCCTCGGATTCGGGGGGCTTTTCTTCTTTCTTTTGTTCCGGGCGTTCCCAGGGTTCCCATTCCTCGCCGAGGGTGTATTTTTGTATCCATTTGATCTCTTCGATATCGCGGGTCCGGGCGTTGCGGGGCTCGCGGATTCCGTGTCCCTCGCGTTTGAAGTTGATATAGCGGGTATCCACTTTTCCGATGTCTTTCAGGTAGGTGAAAAAGATCATGCTTTGTGCCGGAGTGTCCACCCGGTCGTTTGCACCGTGCAGAAACAGTGTGGGCGTGGTTACTTTATCGGCGTGCATGGCAGCTGATCGTTCCCGGTACCCTTCGGGATTGGTCCAGGGTTCATCGCCGATATACCAGAGCCGTACGTCATGGTTAAAACCGAGTGCATATTCCGACGTCCAGTCAGAAACCATTGCCCCCAATGATGCCGCCTTGAACCTGTCGGTTTTTGTAATCGTAGTTCCTCCAAGTATTCCTCCGTAGCTCCATCCGCGAACAGCCATCTTTTCCGGATCAATCCAATCCTGTTCAATTAGCATATCCACACCGCTCATCAGGTCTTCATAGTCGCCGTCCCCGATATCATTCATATTTCCGCGGAGGAAATCATCCCCGTATGCCGTACTTCCCCGCACGTTCGGGGCAAGCTGCACATAACCAAGGCCGGCCCATACATGATACTGGGGACTAAACGCATTTCTGAATACCCCGGCAGGACCGCCATGAATGTGAAGTAAAAAGGGAGATGAACCATTCTTTGAAACCTCTTCCGGATAGTACATCAGCCCTTCTACTTCCAGTCCGTCGTTACTTTCCCATTGCACAATGTCATACTCAGCCAGGATCAGGCTGTCACGGATCGCCGGGTTGAGATCGGTAAGCCGGGCGGAATCCTGAAAATCAGAAAGGTCTGATACAAATAAATCCGGGGGTGTTACCACATCTTCAATCGTGTATAAAACGCGTTCCCTGTTTTTATCAAAATCCAGAACTCTTATTGATCCGGTTTGATTGGTAAGTTTTTTTACGGTACCGCTCCCGGTATTTACAGAATAAAGGTTGGTATTGGTTTTATCGGTTCCCGTGAAATAGACGGTTTCGCCATCCGGGCTGATATCATAAGAACCCATGTTACCTCCAAAGCTGCCTGATATTGTGTGAGTGGATTTATTCCCCACATTCATTTTCCACAACTCACCCTGCCTCAGTTCCCAAAGTGAATCATCAGCTGCGGTATACAGAATGTGCTCATTATCGGGCAGCCAGCTCAGGCTTCCTTCAGGAACTTCATTTTGTGTAAGCTGTACACCTGTGGAATCGCCATTTTCAAGAAGGTAAATTTCTGACTTATACTGCTGGTTTCTCCTGTTTTCAAACCGGGCGGTATAGACAATTTTACTTTGATCCGGTGAAACGGCAAAGCCGCCGATTCTCACATCACCGCTGGTCAGGCGTTTCTCTTCCTTTTTTTCAATATCAAATTTCCAGATATGGCTCCATTGCCCCTCGGTTTGTCCGTGCGGAGCTTCATCCACTGTCAGATGATCGTACCCGGCTTCATATTCTTTTTTTTCTTCGCTGGTTTTAGGCACATTGGCAACAAAGTAAATACTTTTGCTGTCATCAGACCATTCATAGCTGCCTATGCTGCTTTTATGTTCGGTCAGCTGAACGGCCTCCCCTCCGGTTGTCGGCAAAAGAAAAAGTTGTGTTTCATCTTCTGCTTTTCGTTTCAGGGAGATATATTTTCCATCCGGAGAGAACTTCAGGTCACTCGCTCCATCCTCCCCGATATATTGATAAGCATCGCCGCTGTCTGCCGGGATGTGATAATATTTGGTGTCGCGTTTGTTTTCATCCCAGTTCAGTTCCTGTTTGCCATAAATAACAAACTCTCCATCCGGAGAGATCATAGCTGAACCGAGCTGTGTCATGTTGATGATATCATCCGTGGTCATAGCGCGTTTTTGAGCAAAAGCCGAAACACATAGAAATCCAAAGAGCAGGAAGAGAACCGTTTTTTTCATAGTCGTAAATGTTGATCTGTTAGCCTTTTTTGAAGGCTTCAATATAACATCTGCGGGAAGAAAAGTAATTGCCGGGTTGTAAAAGAATGTGAGTCCCCTCCCGCCCTGAAACTGAACAGCGTAAGGAGAAGAGTCTCATATTACCGGGACGAAAAAGTGCCGTCAGGCACGGACGTTACCGGAACCCTTCATCCGGAAGATTTCCCGTAATTTCCTCTCCCCTGATTGAAGCGACCTGTGTGTACATCCGGTACCGGTTCAGGATTTGCTTTACATACTGCACAGTTTCAATCCCGCGACAGTATCCATACCGTGCATTTTCGTAGTAGCGGCGCTGCATCAGTTTGAGGAGGGCATCTTCTATATTTTCCCATTCATTGGGATTTTTATTTTGGTCCATCACCAGGCGGCGGGCATCCACCATGTGGCCGATCCCCACATTATAGGTAGCAAGGGCAAATGACCACTGGTTCAGGCTGTCCAGATAGGCGTAGTGATCCAGGTGTTCCCTGATGATTTGTGCCCCTTCCCGGATATTAACTTCAGGTTCATACAGGTTTTGGTATTCCGTAACGGAGAAACGTGGCAACACCTGCATCAGCCCCACCGCGCCGGCCATACTTTTGGCACCGGGATTAAATCCGGACTCCTGCACAATCATTGCGGTCAGCATGAGCCAGTCCAGTTCCATCGAGTCTGCTACGGATTTGATGAGCCCGTCATAAGCCGATACATAACCAAAACCCGAAGTCACCTCCTCAGGATTGTAGTATTCCGCAATTTGCGGACTTTCAGCATAGTATCTCTGACGCAGCAGATTGAGAAATGCAGATCTGCGGGGCTCTTCACGGTCTGCTGCCAGACGAAAATGCTGCTGCAGAAACCGGCTCATTTCGCTTTCCAGTCCGGGTGAATTTTTCCGGACCGCCCATGCAACCGTATCTTTCGGAGCAATAACCAGCCCTTTTTCCAAACCCGGAATATACTTCACGGCGGCATTTGCAATCGGTTCATCCAGAACAGTGACTTTGGTCGTATCATTTGCAACCTGGGTTAACAGAGATTGAAGGCCCGGGTCATCCGGCATCATCCGGATATCCAGTTCCATACCCTGTTGCCGGAAAGCATCGATGTGAAAAAAAGCGGAACTGTTGCGGCGGACCGTAACCGGCTGGCCCGATTCGGTAAGTTCTGCGATGGTTTCCGGCTGAAGGTTAAGGCTGTCGGAATACACCAGTACTTTATCAGCAATACTATAGGGATGGGTAAACTGAACAAATTTCTTTCGCTGCGGGGTGATGGTATAGTGGTCGGCAATGACATCTCCGCTTCCGTTGTTCAGCAGGTCGTGAGGATTTTCATTCGCCTCCCTGAAGACAATCTCCAGAACCAGGTCATGCTCCCGGGCAAAAGCATTCAGTAATTCATACTCAAAACCTGCTTCGTAACCGCGGTGCAGAAGATAGCTTTCAGGCGAGTAACTGGTGATCATACGCAGCACCCCGCTCTCTTTGATCTCTTCAAAATCGCGTTCTACCGTGCTGGATTCTTCGTTTTCGGCAAACCTTTCCTCCACGAAGTTGTCGATATCTTCTTTTGTGATGCAGCCGGAAAGGAACCCACACATCAGCAGAAAAAATACATTTCCTATTAATCCCCTTGCACGCATTTGCTTATTGCTTTTATTCGTTTCCTTCCTTCAAATCCAACTTACACCATTTTGTTCCGGCTGCTGATTTAAGAACAAACCTGTAAATTGATTTCATCAGGGAGCACAGCAACGTACAGTACAGTCATTTACGTCGTTCCATAAACGGCTGTATCTGTTGAAGCAATCAGTTACTAATAATAAACACGCTATCCGGATAATCATCAGATATCTCATAGGTACTTTCGGTTTTCATATCTATTTCGAAGGATGGATCTTCAGAATCATCCGTAAGAATTAACGTACCGATGTGAGAGGAGACTTCATCCCACTCCAGGGTGATACTACCTCCTTCTTCCAGGGCTAGTGCAAGATGCCATATGGTGGTTTCCGAGCTCACGGAGCGGAAATCATTCAATAAATTCTCTCCTTCTTTATAGAAATGAGCAAAAAAAGCACCCTCCGGGGGCGTTGGTGGCGCAAAACGATCTATCCCCTCGTCATAATCATCCGTAGCATTTGGATCCATACCAAAAATCAGTTCTTCTGTATTTTGCCCGTCCTTAGCCGTAATCGTGTTGCTGAACTCTTCAGACTGCATCTTAAAACTGGCTGTAAGCTGCATGGATTGATTCAACGTAATTGTTACCGGGTTCTCTTCTGAGGAAATATCCCCTTTCCAGTTAACAAATTCCCAATCCTCTGCCGGTGCAGCCAAAAGCTCTACTTCGGTTCCTGCCTCATAGGTACCTCCTTCCGGACTCACACTGCCACTTCCATCAGGATCCACCGACGTGGTAAGCTCCACCTGTTCAGGTTCGGGAGAAGTCGACCCCTCACATGAAATAATTATTAATACCGGAAGTATCAGGAGTATCTTTGATTTCATCATCAGGTTATTTGATCAGTGTAAATTTTCGGGTTTGCTCGAAACCTCCTGCTCGAATCCTGTACAGATAAGTACCACTAGCCAGTCTGGATCCTTCAAAAACAACCTGGTATAAGCCTGACTGCTGTTCCCTGTCCACCAGTACTGCTATCCTGCGGCCTGTTATATTAAATACCTCCAGCCTTACATGGGCTGCATCGGGTAACTGGTAACTGATTACAGTAGCCGGGTTAAAGGGGTTCGGATAGTTTTGAGACATGCCAAATTCATCCGGTATCCCTGTTGTAATATTTTCCTCCCGTCTGTATAGCTCAATGCTGTCTACAGAGTTATCAGCAAGCCTAAACTCTCTCTGCTCCTGAAGTTCACTCGTACGGATCAGGTTTTTCCCGGCATATTCCGCCATTACATACTTCCCCGATAAAAGCTGTTCTGATGGCTGTAAAACTGCATAAATGGGCAGGCCGGCAGATTTCACCCGGATTCGGACCGTATCTGCAGTAGATGCATAAAGATCATTTTCTATTCTTGCATCCATAACCATATCCGGTGCCGTCGGCGGCAGACTCAGGCTGAGCGGGTGAATCTCATTCGGCAGTTCTCCTCCGAAATAGATTGGCTGGCTGATCCATGTATCTTCGCCGTTCGTGTAGAAAATCAGCTTATCAAACTCTTCCAAAAATCCATTTTTCCACGATAATGTTGTTGCTCCTTTTGCCGGTTTTTTCTGGGATGACTCTCCCGGTAAAATGATTTCCCCGTCGGCTGACGCGCGAACCCAATAGCCCCGGCCCGGTTCCAGGGTATCACTCTGAACATAATCGGCTGTATATCCATAAAGTGTGCCCTGCAGCAGGATTTCGTCAGGATCTGAGATCGCGGAAATATCCAAACTACCAGCACTTCCCGATATCATATTCCATCCTTCTTTCAGAGAAATCGTTCGTTCCCCAGGTGACCACCCTGTAAGTTCAACCTCCACCTCCTTGTCTGAACGAAGCCAATAGCCGGTTCCAAATTTCAGAAGTTCCTGTTCATTATAACCGGACTCATAATTAAAAATACTTCCTACAATAGTTTCAAACAGATCAACGTGGGACTCTCCTGGAAGTTCAAAAGGAGTACCAATCAGGTTCCAGCCTTCCCAAAGTTGTAAAGTAACCGATTCAGCCTGTATATCTGTTTCGCTGCTAAACGGGCTGATAAGATCGTTAGGATTATTTTCGTGTGAAGGCGTGTTAGTTTGAACAGCAATATAATAGGATGAATCCGGATGCAGATCGTTCAGGGTGATTTCAGAAGTCGTTTTGTCTTCTGTCATCAGGCTGTCGGTGTATATTCCCGGTGAAGTGCCGTAATGAATGATATATTTCCCTTCGTCTTCTGTATATGGAATAGGGATCCAGCTCACATTGATCGAATTCTCGGATACGGTTGTGGCAGCAACATCCTGTGGAGGTACTGTTTGCGTCTGATCCCATTCGGGAGTTTTCAGATTCAAAAAATCCTGTACGTTTGGATCTGTGGCCGAAAGCATGTTGTAATTAAAGTCCGTGCTCCAAATAGAGAGATTTTCCAGATTTACAATTGAAGAAGGAATTTCCCCAAAAAACTCGTTAGCGTGGAGCTTTAATACTATTAAATTAGACAGGTTTCCCAGTTCAGATGGAATCTGTCCGGTAAAACTATTGGACTCGAGAGATAAAACCCATACGTCATTTAGGTTTCCCAGTTCTAGAGGAATCTCACCGCTGAAATTATTGTAGCCAAGATCCAATATTCCCAGATTCGAAAGATTTTCAATTTCCGGAGGGATTTCTCCCGTTAAATTATTTTTATTGAGACTTAGAGAATTCAGATCAGATATGCTAAAAAGCTCGAATGGAATTTCACCGGTGAAATTATTCTCACTCAGACGTAAACTCAACAGAGGTAGTTTTTCGAGTTCCGGAGGTATTGCTCCGGAAAAATTGTTGTTGCTTAGGTCTAAAGTTCTCAGATCCGGCAGGTTGTAAAGTTCATCGGGAATTTCGCCAGTCAGCTCGTTTGCATAAAGATATAAACTATTTAGATTCATTAAATTTCCCAGCTCCGGTGGAATTGTGCCGGCAAGGTTAGCCTGGCTCAGGCGCAGGTAGCTCAGATTGGACAGGTTTCCAAGTTCAGGGGGAATTTCTCCCTCAAAACCTTCACCATAAATTTGTAGTTCCGTTAAATTAGTCAGGTTCCCGAGCTCGGGAGGAATTTCTCCGGTCACATCATCGCCAGCTCCAATCCATAGAATCTCCAGACTGCCAAGATCTCCAAGTTCAGAGGGGATTTCGCCCGAAAGATCTTCAGAGGTGATTCGTAACCACACTAAATTGGACAGGTTTCCAAGCTCAGGAGGAATTTCACCTGTAAAAGCATTGGAGGTAAGCCGCAGGTGAGTCAACTCTGTAAGATTACCAAGTTCAGCGGGAATATCGCCTGATAAATTATTTTTACTGAGTACTAATTGCAGCAGATTAGACAAATTCCCAAGTTCTGGCGGAATTGCATCAGAAAGATTATTATCGGCCAGATTCAGCTGTTCCAAATCAGCCAGATTTTCTAATTCCGAAGGTATAGAGCCGTTAAGGTTATTTGAAGTCAGCGTTAATTCAGTCAGGCTTGTCAAATCTCCAAGCTCAGGTGGAATTTCACCTGTGAGATTATTGCCGGGTAGAGTGAGTTCTGTGACTACATTGTTTTCAACAGTTACACCATGCCATGTATCCTCTGTGCCGGAATCATTGAATTCCCCATCTACATTCCAGTTGTCGTTGTTGCTCCAGTTATCTCCATCAGTAGCTTCGTAAAGAGCAATCAGGGCTTCGCGCTCCTGCTGCATAATTTGAGCATTTACTAACGGCGACAGACACAACCACAGTAAAAAAACCGTTGCCGTTTTCCCAATTCTATCCCATTTGAATTGATTTAATTCCGTCATAACTAATGCATTTTCATGAAGCAGTGCCGAACTGCTGCACTACCTTTATGCCTAAAATTCTGCAGGTATTTTTCAGCTATTCTTGATAGCAACCGTTATTTATTTGTAAAAATATGATGTTAATATTTAGATTTCCTGTTACAAACATAACATTAACAAGATCGTATCGAGGGGCAAATGTTACAAAACTTTTCATTTTTTTGAACTTGTGAAGCATCGGACAAAAGGTAAGTATATTCCAGGCTTAAGAGCCTGCCGGTAAAAAATGTTTTTCAGAATTGCTTATTGAAACAAAAATTTGAACAGGTTAGGCCCCAAAAATTCAATAAAGGTTTCGAATTTTTTGGGAAAACTTTTAAATCACTTCACTCCCCATAAACGGCTGCAGAACCTCAGGAACTTTCACATCCCCGTTTTCAACCTGGTAGGTTTCAAGGATCGCGGCAACAATTCGCGGAAGCGCCAGGCCGGAACCGTTGAGTGTATGAAGCATTTCCGTTTTCCCTTTTTCATTTTTGTACCGAAGCTGCATTCTTCTTGCCTGAAAGGATCCGAAATTTGAACACGAACTGACTTCCAGCCATCGCTGCTGGCCGGGGCTCCAAACTTCCAGGTCGTATTTTTTGGTTTGGGTAAACCCCATATCACCGGTACACATCAGGAGAGTCCGGTATGGAAGTTCCAATTTCTGCAAAAGGGATTCGGCATATTCACGGAGTGATTCCAGTTCATTCTCAGAGTTGTCAGGATGCACAATTTTCACCAGTTCTACTTTATCGAACTGATGCAGGCGGTTAAGGCCTCGTACGTCTTTCCCGTAACTTCCCGCTTCGCGCCTCCAGCAGGGAGTATAAGCCGCATAAAAAACCGGGAGCTGGTTTGCCTTTAAAATTTCGTCACGATGAAAGTTTGTAACCGGAACTTCGGCGGTGGGAATGGCAAAAAACTCATCCCGGGGTATGGTGTACATCATATCCTCTTTGTCGGGAATCTGACCGGTTCCGCGAGCAGAATCTTCATTCACAAAATAAGGAGCCTGTAGTTCAGTATAGCCGTTCTGTGTGGCTTCATTCAAAAAAAAGTTAATCAGTGCTCTCTGCAAACGAGCCATATCGCCAATGTAAAAAGGAAAACCCGCGCCGGTTACTTTCGAGCCTCTTTCAAAATCCAGCCATTTTTTTTCTGAGGCGATTTCCCAGTGTGGAAGCTTCCACTCTTCTTTGCCCGGCGTTCCCCAGGTTGCAAACACTTCGTTATCATCTTCTGTTTTCCCCACCGGAACCGAGTTGTCCGGAACATTCGGAATTTTATACAAAAGCTCGTCGCGTTCGGCTGTTACCACATTAATTTCTTCTTCTATCTCTTTAATTTTTTGCTTGCTGTCACCGGTCTCTTTAATCAGTTTTTGGGCTTCTTCCTTTTTCCCCTGCCCCATTAAAACTCCTATTTCTTTGGCTTTGGCATTGCTGTCGGCCCGGAACTGATCGAGCTCCGTAACCAGCGCCCGCCATTGCTCATCTTTTTCGAGCACGTCATCAACAACGGATGTCTCTTTTTCCCCCTTGTTGAGCATTCCCTGTTTAACAAGATCCTGGTTTTCCCGGATAAAATGTATGTCCAGCATGGTGTAACTTAAATTTATGATTTGAAAGAGAATGAAAGATACAAGTCACAGGAAAGCGATTGAAATTTTTATTTTCTATTCAGACGTATTGATTTAATGTGAGTCAAAAGATGAGCCCCTTCTGAACGAAGTGAGCAGGTGGCGGCATTTGCGACATTCCGATACAGGAAGGGACCTGATGAGTGCGAGTTCGGCTCAAATTTGAAATTTTTGTTTCAAATCTGCTACTTTTCATCCCCCATTGCCCCCTTCTGCCCAGGGCATCCCTTTGGGGAAAAGGGGGGACACTCCATAATAGGTTCTTATGTCGAACTCACGTTATTTATTAAAAAGTTTTTACGAAGCTCGTATAAATACCCATTGCTATCCTAATTTATTAAGGATATTTTCAACCCAGATTAGAAATTTTAGGTTAAATTAAAGGTTCTTTATGAGTTATCAACTTGATGAAACGGATATTAAAATACTGAACCATCTTCAGCAAAACGGAAGGGCTCAGAGAAACAGAATTGCAGAAATTGTACACCTTTCAGTTCCGTCCGTATCCGAAAGGATGCGAAAGCTTGAAGAAAAAGGTTTAATTTCAGATTATAATGCAATATTGGATGCGAAGAAGTTTAATTTTGATATTACAGCCTTTATCTTTGTCGAAGTAGATGGTTCGGAGAAATATTTGGGATTTGTAGATCGCGTTATACAGCACCCTGAAGTATTAGAATGCCATTCAATCACCGGTGACGGATCTCATATACTTAAAGTTCGAACCCAAAACACAGATTCCTTCGAAAAACTCCTTTCATTGATACAGTCCTGGGACGGAGTTACCAGAACCCGATCAAATATTGTACTTTCCAGTTTTAAAGAAACACGTGAACTTCCTATAGAACGTACCGTCAAAACCAAAAAATAACAGCTGCAATTTGCTGCCATTGATTTTAATCCTGTTACCCTGGCTCGTTTTCCCCTCTCAGGAGAATCTGCCTGCCGACACTACGGCTGTTTTTGCGGAAAAACGGATAGCTTTGAGTTTTTCCGGTTCTGATAGTTTTATTCCTGAAGAAAGTCAGCTTAACCTGGCACATTCCACAGGTATTGACCTGCTCGAAATTTCGGAGGTAACTCTGTTTGAAAACGTTCAGGCCGATTCGTTTTCCATACTGTTAAATACTCCAATTCATTTTCCCACTTCGTTCGAACTGGCTGCAACTAAAACGGAAATCGTTTCAACTATTCACCGGCATTACCGGGAAGCACAGGAACTGTTTCCGGACCGGATTATAGCTGTAAACACATTTAATTTTCCTGCTGAAACCAAACCGGATTTTTCGCAACTCTCTGCAGATATAGCCGATTCACTTTTTTCTGTTATAAATACCCCGCTTTATTTTCGGTCTGCTTATAACCAGCCACCGGTTCTGCCCGCAGGTTTCAGTTTTACTTCCGGCTATATAACACCCGCAACCATTGATGCAGGAATATCAACACCGGTTGTGCATTTTTTACCGTCTGAAAATTCCAGGCAATCTCTTGAGGCACTCGAGGAACTTTTCTCACAAACAGAATCATTTTCTGAAAGCATCATCATTATTCCTGCAGAGTGGCTTTTTAACCGTATCGAACAGCAGCCGGAACTTGAATATGTTTTTTCTTCCTATATTGCCGGCAATCCTATTCCTTTTCCCTTACCGGCTGAAACACCCCCCAGGCCCATAACCAACTGGAGCGTTGTTCTGCTGTTTTTTATATGGGCAAGCTTTGTGATCCATTTCCGATATCAGCCCGTTTATACACACTCATTATCCAGGTATTTTCTGAATCATACATTTTTCGTAAAAGACGTAATGGAGCACCGGATACGGAATGCAACCCCGGGCCTTATTCTTTATGCACAACATGCTCTTTTAACCGGTTTGTTTTTATATGTCAGTTCAGAAGTTCTTGTCAGTAATATTGGCCTGGCGGCACTATCGCACCATTTTTCCAACTTTTTAATTGAAGGGCATGAATTAATTTCTCTTTTTTTCCTGGGTGTATTTACAGCACTGGTCTTACAGACAGTATCTATTTTGTGGATTTATGCTTTTAACAAGAAACTCAGGTTTTTCAGCCAGGTCTTAAACCTGTACTGCTGGCCCTTCCACCTGAATCTGGTTGTGGTAACATTTCTTGTAGTATTTAATCTGCAGGGGTCGGCCGATGTCTGGGTTCTGAGCGTGAGCCTGGTTTTTGGAATCATCTGGTTTCTGAGTTTTAATATTGCAGCAATTGATAGTGCCCGTTTTCTCGATAAATTTAAAGTGACAAATATCCTGGTAACTGTAGGTTTTCACATTCTTCTTGTTTCCTTTTTTATCTGGCTCTTTCTGAATTCGCCCGATATCATTGAACCCTTACAGCTTGCAATTTCCCTGCCTTAATGTGAAAGTACCACGGTCAGCCTGGCCGTGCGGGGAATGGATCAGAAAAGGTATGGTTTTGTGTATGACCGGATGGCCGGTAAAATTACACCTTTGGATAAATTAATAACGTACTAACCTGAGTTCGATTAAAATGCGGTAGAATAAATTCTCCTATTGTGTAGAAGCGTGCCCAACGGATGGCACTACTCTCCCCTTGAGGGGAGTACGGCTTTAGCCGGGTGGGGTGTACATCCCCCTGCTCACTGCGTTCGCTTTCCCCCTTCGAAGGGGGACTTTCTAATGCCTTCAAAGGCACATTATTAATCGAACTCAGGTTACTAGTCATTGCCTGAGGCATCCGTGGATTCCATGCACCCACACAATTGACAGGCTAAACAATTTGTTTCCGGAGACGGGCAACAGGTATATTTAATTTCTCTCTGTACTTACTAACGGTTCTGCGGGCTACTTTAAATCCTTTTTCCTGTAAAATTTTTGTCAGTGCCTGATCACTTAGCGGCTTACTTTTATTTTCCTGGTCAATTACATCCTGTAGAATATTTTTAACTTCTCTGCTTGATATGTCCTCACCACTTTCGGTTTCAAGACCTTCACTGAAAAAATACTTAAGTTCATAAACACCAAAATTGGTTTGAACATATTTCCCATTCACTACCCGCGATACCGTTGAAATATCCATTTCTATTCTTTCAGCAATATCTTTAAGAATCATTGGCTTTAAACCATCACCATGCTTAAAAAAATCTTCCTGGAGCGCCACAATTGTCTTCATGGTTTTCATCAGTGTATTCTGGCGCTGTTGAATGGAATCAATAAACCACTGCGCGGATTCAATTTTATCTTTTATAAAACCGCGTGCTTTTTTATCCGAGTTATCTTTCCCTTTTTTATTTTTCAGCTCGTCCCACATCATCTTATACTCCGGCGAAATTCTCAAAGGTGGAATATTTCTTTGATTCAGCCGAATAATGAATTCCCCATCACCGTCCTCCTCATCAGAGGGTTCATAAAACACTTCGAAGTCCGGTTCAATAAACTGGCGGTTATCTTCATCCGGATTCGCAACTCTCCCGGGTTTAGGGTTCAATGATTTAATCAGTTCAAAAGCATCCTTCAGAGCTTCGTCATCAATTTGAAGGCGCGATTTCAGCTTATTGAAATGTTTCTTTTCAAAGGCATCCCATTCATCAGCAAGTATTTTTACTGTCAGATTTCTTAAGTCCTCCGGTGCATCTGAATTTTTTAACTGGCACAACAGACAATCCCGTAAGTCTTTAGAAGCAATTCCAATAGGTTCAAGGTTTTGAATCTGCCGGCGAACTTTTTCAACCTGGCTTTCTCCCACAAGTTTACCGTGGTTAAAAGCAATATTATCAATTACCGCCTCTGTTTCGCGCCGGAAATATCCATCCTCATCCAGGGAACCCAATATTTGATCGGCAATCAATATTTCCTCCTCATCAAGATCAAGCAGGGCCACCTGGTGTTCGAGGTCCTCCAGCAGAGATTCGTGGTAAGGGTTTGGGAGGTCTCTCCACTCTTCATTTGCACTGCCCCCTGAGTATCCTCCGCCACCGCTGTCATATTCCGTGTTATGAAGAAACGAGTCCCAGTCAATATCTTCATTCTGATCTACCGGGTCGGGTTCAGAACTATCTTCAGTTCCATCTTCCTGCTCCCATTCATTTTCAGAAATGCTTTCTTCCAGGTTTGCCGGATCGGCTTCTTCTAAAACCGGATTCATTTCTATCTCCTCCTTCACCCGTTGTTCCATACCTATCGTGGGCAGCTGTAACAGCTTCACAAACTGAATCTGCTGCGGAGACAGTTTCTGGCTCAGGCTTTGTTTCTGAGATAAATTCTGACCTGTTCTGAGCATATTAGTAACTCTCTCTTAATGAAGTGCAGGCTTCTGAAAATTCATCGTACCATAGCTGCCCATACCGGCGAACCAGTGCTTTCTCAAGAAAATCAGATAAATAAATTCCCTCATCTTCTCCTTTTCTGCAGCCGGCGGCACAAAGTTCAGGTATATATTCAAAATTTGCATAATCCATACCTGCAATATTTTTCAGCCTGACGGGATAAAGATGACAACTGATCGGCTTTTCCCAGTTAAATTCTCCTGAATAGTAAGCGTTCTGAATTGCACAGATTGCAGCTCCGTTCTCACCTTTTTTTACAAAAATACATTCTCCGGTATCTTTACAATTAATTTCATATCCATCTTTAGAATTCCCTAAAACCACCCCCTCTCTTTCGGCAGTTTCCACAGCTTTTGGATCCAGTTCATGTTTTAACTTTTTGAATGCTTTTTTCAATACAGGTATTTCATTTTTATCTACCGGCGCTCCGGCATCCCCGATTACACAGCAGGCTCCTTTGCAACGGCTGATGTTGCAGGAGAATTTTGCTGTGGCAATTTCTTCTGAGAGAATAACGTCCTGAACTCGTATCATAATTCAACTAAATAAAAAAAAGGTGAAACAGAAACTATGCCAACGGCTTTTAACATAAAGGTTAACAAAGTTCAAAGTATTTACCGGCTTTTTGCTTTACAATATCATTCATTTCAAGCTCCAGCAACACCGGAAGAAGCTTGAATACAGGTTTTCCTGCCAGTTCGCTAAGCTGATCTATATGAAGTTCTTTTTCTTCCAGTAAGGTACAAATTTCAATGCCTTCTTCACTGAGATCCATGTTTTTCCAGTCTGGCCGGATATCAGGTTTTCCTGATACCGGTTCGGTTTGAATAGAAATTTCATCCAGAATATCTGAAAGAGACTGTACTAACTTGCCCTGCCCCGAGCGTATCAGGTAATTGCATCCCTCGCCCTTTCCATAACCAAGCGGATGAGGTATTACAAAAACTTCACGATTTTGATCCAGGGCTGAACGTGCTGTAATCATACTCCCTCCTTTTATACCGCTTTCCACTACAAGTACTCCGTGGCTCATTCCACTTACAATTCTGTTGCGTGCCGGAAAATTTATTGCATCAGGGGCGGTTCCAGGTGGAAATTCCGATAGGACAGCTCCCCCTTTATCAATAATCCGTTCCGCAAGTTTTCTGTTTTTCGCGGGATAGATGTTATCAATCCCGGAACCCATAACAGCGATGGTTTTACCATTTGAATCAACAGCTGTCTGGTGAGCTTTTGCATCTACTCCGTACGCAAGCCCGCTGTTAATACAGATATTCTTCTGTACCAACAGTTTTGTCCAGTAAGCCGTTTGATCCAGGCCATATTTTCCGGGCTGGCGTGTACCAATTACCGCAATACCCGGATTATTTAATACCTGTTCGTCTCCTTTCAGCCATAGAACCGGCGGCGGATCGTAAATATGACGCAGCATACCGGGATAATTTTCATCATCGTACGCCAGTAGTTTTGCACCGGTTTTTTCTGTGTTTTCAAGAATTTTGTCCACCGTCTTCCAGCCATCAAACTGTACCAGGTTTTTAGCGATATGCTCACCAAATCTATCAACCCGGAGAAGGTCAGGCAGTTTCATATTAAATACTTCACTGGCATCTTTTACCTGTGTGGCCTGCATAATGGCTTTCACTCTTCGCGGGCCAAAATCAGGCACCTGCAGCAAACCGATAAGGGCTCTATGATGATTCGTTATCTTCAATATTCTGCAGTTTCTCCCAAATTTTCTCCTTTAAAACATCCACGTTATGACCTGTGGCTGATGATATTTCAATAACTTCAATATCATCGCCCGTATCCACAGGTTCTTCCAGTTCAAAACCTTCCTTCAGGTCCATCTTTGTGATGGCAAGAATCCGGGGTTTATCCAGCAGATCCGGCCGGTATTCCTCTAATTCATGTAAAAGAGCTTTATACTCTGTTTTAATATCTGTATCACATCCCACCATAAACAACAGAAGATTATTTCGTTCAATATGGCGGAGAAACTGAATTCCCAGGCCTTTCCCTTCGTGCGCATCTTCAATAATTCCGGGAATATCTGCCATTACAAAACTGCGGTAATCTGAAAAAGTAACCACTCCCAGGTTCGGTTCAAGGGTGGTAAAAGGATAATCGGCAATTTTCGGTTTTGCCTCGGAGAGCGCTGATAAAAGAGTGCTTTTCCCCGCATTCGGAAACCCCACCAGTCCCACATCGGCAATCAGTTTTAATTCCAGTTCCACAACTCTTTCTTCCCCTTCTTCACCCTCCTGAGAATGCTGGGGTGTTTGGTTTGTAGCACTTCTGAAATGCCAGTTACCAAGCCCTCCCCGGCCTCCTTCTGCTATTACAAGATGCTGCTCATCTTCTGTAATCTCACCAAGTCTTTCTTTGGTATCTGCATCAAAAACTACTGTACCAAGAGGAACTTCCAGTAATTCCGGCTTGCCGTCTTTACCGGTTTTTTTTGAACTCATTCCATTTTGACCCGGTTTTGCCTTTATAAATTTCCGGTAACGAAGGTCCAGCAGTGTGTTCAACTGTTTATTCCCAACCAGAACCACATCTCCTCCTTTTCCGCCGTCTCCGCCATCCGGCCCGCCGCGGGGTACGTACTTTTCTCTTCGGAAATGAGACATTCCGCTGCCGCCGTCTCCGGCAGTTACATATATTTTTGCATAATCAGCGAATCTCATGGGGTAGTTTTGTTTTTTAAAATGTCCCCGAACATGTACCGGGATGTTATCACAACTTTTTCAAAGCTAATCTCTCTGAAGCGTCTCTTATATCAACCGGATCAGCTTTTATTGTCTAAAATTTGTAGTAAAACGGACAGCTTTTTCTTTATCTCCGGTCTGGGTACAATAAAATCAAGAAAACCCTGCTCTACCAGGTATTCAGCTGTCTGGAATCCTTCGGGCAGATCTCTGCCGATAGTCTGACGGATAACCCTTGGGCCTGCAAAGCCTATTAATGCTCCCGGTTCGGCAATATTAAAATCTCCAAGCATTGCATAACTGGCTGTCACACCACCGGTTGTCGGATTTGTCATCAGCGAGATATATGGCACTTTTTCTTTCTCAAGCTGGGCCAGCTTTGCGGAAGTTTTGGCCATCTGCATCAGGCTGAGCACACTTTCCATCATACGTGCCCCGCCGGACTGAGAAATAATAATAAGCGGATACTTTTTCGTCCGGGCATGATCAATAGCGATACCGAGACGTTCTCCCACAACAGAACCCATACTTCCGCCAATAAAAGAAAAATCCATACAGGCAATCACAATATTTCTCTTTTCCATCTTACCCACACCCACCCTGCAGGCATCCGAAAGGCCTGATTTTTTTTGCGTCTCTTTCAGCCGTTCGCTGTACTTTTTCCGGTCGGTAAAATTCAGGGGGTCGGCCGGCAGAATTTCATCACCAATCTCTTTAAACTTTCCATTATCAAATAAAAAAGAGAAATACTCTTTACTCCCGATTCTGAAATGATAGCCGCTCAGCGGATCCACCCATACATTTTCTTCCAGTTCCCGCCGGTGAATGGTGTCTCCTGTTTCAGGAACTTTTACCCACACACCTTCCGGCATATCCTTCTTTTTATTGGTTTGAATATTGGAATCTTTTCTTTTAAACCAGGACATATAATTTTATTTAATCTGAAGCTGACATATAAACCGGACAATTTGGTTACTCCGGTTCTGAGGCCGAAATGACTGTCAAAAACGCAAACCCAGCCTATTCAAAATTCAGATACGTTCATTTTTATGCGATGAAAAATAAGGATTCTCACCGAGAGCAAAAATCTTTATCCGCTAATTGGTGAATTATTTACTTGAGCCATTGTAAGATAATCAGGTTCAAATTGCTCAATTTTTTCCTTTTTAAAATAGTTTTTCATGAATTCGTGCCGCCAGGCTTCGATCAGGTTTTTTGCTGAAATTGCCTCTGATCCTGAAAAAGAGAGTTTTCCCGGATCGTTAATATTCAGCCGTTCCCATCCCGTACCAACCAGGTGGTCACCCGGCCGGATATCTTTTACAATAGCTGAAATTTCTTCTATTTCAGCCATAGTTGTTGAAAATTTACCGGATGATTCTATCTCAATTTTCTGTCTGTAGAGATGTTCGCGCCGGGCATCTATCACTGCATGAATGGTTCCCTTCTTTTGATTTCTGAGGATACCGGCTGCAAAAGAGAGTAATGTTGGAAATGAATAAAACGGAACATCCCGTTTAAAAAGTAAACCCTGAATGGCAGCAGCCCCGATGCGAAGCCCGGTGTATGAACCGGGGCCTTTACTGAAGAGAACAGCTTCCAGTTCTGCAACATCAATATTTGCACGCTCCAGCAACTCACTTATATATGTGAATGTATATTCAGAGTGTACCCCCTTTCCCTCAATGCGTTTCTCAAAAATCCGCCGGGCGCCTGTTTCGATGGCAACAGAACAGACCGGAGTGGCAGTTTCAACAGCCAGTATCATAGATTGTGTATTGAACTATAGATTCTCGTTACATAAAGATAACCATCTTTCTTAAATTTATAACCATTGCCGGAGCAACAGGCGATATCCGATAAACCACATAAAAAGTTATGGCGATTAATCCCCGAATTAAAGATACGCTGGACCTGCTTGATCCGCCTGGGGGATTTCAACCCTGGCACGGCGGGCCATCCCTCATGGGATGCCTGAGAGGAGTCAGTGCCGGGCAGGCAGCCTGGAAACCTTCACCGGACCGAAACTCCATCTGGAACCTGGTTTTGCATATGGCTTACTGGAAATACAATATCACCCGGCACCTGAATCCTGATCACCCCAAAGGATTTGAGCACAGCCCGGTTAACTTTCCACAGGTTCCGCCAACCCGTTTAGAAAATGAATGGAAAACAGATAAAAGCCTTCTGAAAGAGACTCACATTACCCTGGTAAAGGAGATCAAACTTTTTCCGCCTGAAAAACTGGATGAAATCGTCCCCACAAAGAAAGAGTGGACATTTGCGCAATTGATCACCGGAATTGCAGCTCATGATACATATCATATCGGGCAGATTCAGTTGTTGAAGCGACTGTTTGAGACAGGTTTACATGTTTGAAGGGTTCAGTTCAGTTTGGACCCACCCCAACCCATCCCTATTTCGCCAAAACCGGCGAAACAAGGAGGGGCTTTTTTAAATATTAAAATATAAATAAAGAGTCCTCCTTCCTTGTTCCGTTCTTTTGCGGAATAGGGAAGGAGACAGAGGATGGGTTCCGGTAATCTGGTATTAAGAAAACCAGGTAAATGCCCCTTCCGCCAGCTGGCGATCCTTCGTGGAATTTATTTTAGCAGTTTTGTTTCGTTAGTAAACTCCTTAAAAATCTGTTATTTACTATTTCTGATATACCAGCTGTCATTGCTCAGAGATACCCATCGTTCATAAATACGTCTCAGATCGGAATAGACGCTTGCCGGGAACTCTTTCCGGCTGATCCGGATATCGAAGGAATAATTCATTTTATTTTGTCCGGCAGAATACGTCTCGGTCAGTTCCGCGCCGGGAAGGCGGGTTGACCTGCTCTCACCGGCTTCCTCAATTAAAAATCCATCCGGAAGTTCAATAATATATTGGATGGTTAACATTTCAGGTGCATCCAGGGTTATTGGTACTCTTCGCTGGGTTGATTCAAACGGGTTGCTGAAAAGATATCCAACTACCATCGGCCTGAACTCCATCCCCTCCGTAAAGGTAACGGCATATTCAGGGATGTTAAATTGCGCACTTATCTTGATTCCGTCACCGTTCTCTTCGATTTCAACTGAACCGGTATTGATTTCAGCATCAGGATAAACTTCAAAAAATGTTTTTTTAACAATTTCATTTGCTGAATCTCCATGAAAAAGATTTCCCCGGACCTGCTGAGACGGATACCCTTTTGTTTCGGCTTCAATTTTTCCGGTTAAATTGCCTGCCTCTGTCAGATTTGCCTGAAGTACAATATCCAGGTGAAATACGCTTCTGTCGGGTGTAATTTCCATCCAGGAATAATCTTCTTCAGAAAGAATCATACCCTGTTGATTGTATGATTCAACCGGAATTAAGCCAGGCAGGCTGTGAGCAAATGACGCATCCATAAAATATTCCCTTTCCCCGATTTCACTATACACCAGCATTTTGTTGAACTGGTAAAGTGACGGAAAAGACCTGTTAATGCTGCCATAATCCCTCCCGGATATATACAGTGGTTTTGCATCAATCCCCGCTCCGCGCAGAAGGGCCAGAAGCACCATATTAATTTCAGCCTGGTTTGCCGGTTCTCCTTCCAGTACATGCTCAAAACCGTCTTCGGCAAAAACCGCACTTGCCTCGTTAAACTGCATATTCGCATTTACAAACCTGAAAATTGAATCCTGGGCAGCAGTAAGATTTGTTTTCTGCTGCGCGATATTTCTGCCTGTTTGTTTTAAACCTGTCAACTCCTGCAGTACCTGGTATGGATTGGCAGTTCGAAGGATTTGTGCAGCTACATAATCCCAGCTGTTTTCCAGCGGCTGGCGTGGCAGGCCGAATTCACTTACCTGGAATTTTAATTTACCCCTTATGTCATCTATTGATGAGATATAGGTAGATGCCTCAACAGCAGGTACATCTGCAGCGCTCCATTTCTGAACATACACAGGTTCCGGCCTCTGATAGGTAAATACCAGAGGGACATTACTTGTATCAACTCTTTCTTCGTTATAACTAATTTCAAAATCTACATTTTGAGTAATTATGTCATACCGCAGGAAAATTTCATTGTTCAGGTAAAACCGGGCTTCTTTTGTAGGAACCTGGTGTGCAAAGTAGAAATCCGGCAGCTCTTCTATATACCTTCGCTCAAGTGTATATTTGTATTCAAGAACTGCTCCCGCTTCTGTTTCAGGCATATCAAATTCCAGAATTTTATAGCGGGAGTTCAAATCCATGGTCCGGACTTCTTCAGCATCAAGAGCCGTTTGCGAACCATCCGGTGCATGTGTTATCCCTTCAAGATTAATGACATTTTCAATATTATCCGCGAAATAGTAAGGAATTCCAACCCGGGCTGCCTCTGCTTTTTCCAGCGGATCATCAGTATATATTTTTATCCTGATGATATGATCTATCACAGCTACAATACCTCTTCCCCGTTCTTCAAAACGGACTGAGGCTTCATTCAGCAGGTATTCGTAAGGATAGGAGTGACTGGCTGGCTGGTTCAGAATTTCACCGCTGACCCGCCCGAATTTCTCCAGGATCCTGGCCTCATCAAGTATACCACCCGCACTGTTCTGTGCATTTCCTGCTGCCGTAAAGAGGAGGCAACACAGCCATAAAAGATGAATTTTTCTGAAATGGGACATTGTACAACTATAAACCTGGAAAACGAGTGGGTCACCGACTCGCAAATGTTAAAGTAAATATATTCTTTAGGAATACTTTATTCAGGGAAATCTGAAAACCTGTCTAAAATAGTACATTTTATATTAGCTAAGTCAGCCTCTTCCCTTCAGCTTATTTTCCACAAACCGGTTTTTATTATATATGGCAACAGCCCGTCCGGTCATTTTTTCCCCGATATATGGAGAATTTTTAGATTTTGACCGTACTTCACCGGCTCCGTACACCCACTCTTCATCTGTATTAAAAACCGTTAAATTAGCCGGGCTTCCTTCTTTTAATACAGGCACATGGAGATTCAGAATTTTCCGCGGGTTGATAACCAGCTTCTCCAGGAGCTGCTCAAGTGAGAGTTTGCCGGTTTTCAGAAGCCGTTTTACAGAAATGCTCCAGGCTGTATCCAGGCCAATAATGCCATTCGGTGCATATATAAATTCCACCTCTTTTTCATCCACAGAATGCGGCGCATGATCCGTACATATTACATCAATGGTTCCGTCGGAAAGGCCTTCAATCATGGCATCCACATCATCCCGGGTACGGAGAGGCGGGTGCATTTTCACATTGGTATCAAACTGCCTTTTTTCAACTTCTTCATCGTTCAGGTCAAAATGATGCGTGCAAACTTCAGTGGTTACTTTCACTCCCTCCTGTTTGGCTTTACGGACCAGGTCAACTCCTTTACGAGTACTGATATGAGCTACATGAATATGCCCCCCGGTAAAACCTGCGAGCAGAATATCTCTCGCAATCATTGTTTCTTCTGCAATTCCGGGGGTGCCGTCCAAACCGAGCCGGGTTGAAACAACGCCTTCATTCATGTGGCCCGGCCGTGATAACTCAAGATCTTCCTCATGGTTGATAATCGGAACTTCCAGCATTGAAGAATATTCCAGGGCCACCCGCATTACCTGAGAGCTGTAAACCGGGTCACCGTCATCACTGAAAGCTATGGCACCTCCATTTTTCATATCTGCCATTTCCGCAATTGATTTCCCGGCACGTTCTTTGGTTACACAACCAATCGGGTGAACACCCACTGCTTCACTTTCTGCTTTTTTGCGGATAAATTCTACCACATCGCGGGTATGTATAGCCGGTTTAGTATTCGGCATACATGCCACCTCCGTAAATCCGCCAAAGGCAGCCGACCGGCAGCCGGTCTCAATCGTTTCCTTATGCTCAAAACCGGGTTCACGAAAATGCACATGCATATCCATCCACCCGCCGCTGACAAAAGCACCCTCGGCATCGAAAACTTCTTCTCCCTCAGCCGGTTTCAGTTTTGCCGAAATTTCAGAAATGATACCGTCCTTAATACGAATGCTTACCTTCTTTTTCCCGTCAAATCCATCACCGGCAGGGATTACATTTTGAAGCAAAAGATTAGGTGTCAAACTCATCATAAAATTGATCTGTAATTTTTGCTTCGAAATATAGGTTGATTTCAGGTTAATTACGATTCTCCGCAAAAAGCTGTGGTTGATCAGCTTTTCATCATTAATCAGGCTGGAATTTCATTCCTGAAAAAGAGATTTTCAATGCATGACAAATCAAATTCCATTTTCTTTTGATGTACCCTCGGTAGCTGAACTTACCCATAAAATTAAAAATGTTCTTGAATCGAATTTCAGGGATATTCTTGTTGAGGGTGAATTGAGCAATGTAAATGAAAGCCGGAACGGCCATATTTATTTCACTGTAAAAGATGACGGCGCACAGCTGCCTTGCGTGATTTGGCGAAGCACCGCACAGCGGCTGGGAGTGAATATACGGGAAGGCCAGCAGGTTGTTCTTGGCGGTGATATCCAGGTATATGCCCCCCATGGCCGTTACCAGATGATTGTAACTCTTGTACAGCAGGCTGGTGTGGGTAAACTTCAGCAAAAATTTGAAGAACTGAAGAAGAAACTGCAAAACGAAGGGCTGTTTGATGATGCATATAAAAAACCGATCCCCCCATTTCCCATGCGGATTGGAGTGATTACATCTTCCACCGGTGCAGCTTTCCAGGATATCCGCTCCACATTTGAACAGCGGTGGCCTGTTGCAGAGCTTTATCTTCATCATGCAAGTGTACAGGGTATAAATGCGGCTGGAGAGCTGGAAAATGCAATCAGTTATTTTTCTTCACAGGAAAATTCAGTGGAATTATTAATCATCGGGCGTGGCGGTGGTTCACTTGAAGATCTATGGCCCTTTAATGAAGAAGTTGTAGCACGTGCAATTTTTAATTGTCCTGTTCCCGTTATCAGTGCAGTAGGCCATGAAGTGGATTTCAGTATTTCAGATTTCGTTGCTGATGCACGGGCGGCAACTCCTACACAGGCGGTAATTATTGCTGTTCCGAATATAAATGAATTGCGTTACCAGATTGAAGATTATACAAATTCTCTGCTAAGTGTTTTGCAACAGAAAATTGAGCGTTACAAGGAATATGTACATCGCCTGGCTCATTCCCATGCTCTTCTGGTTGTTCAGGAGCGGCTTAAACATCAGAAAAATACTATAGTAAGCCTTCAGGAACGGATGTCGGGAAGGTTTCAGAGAATGGTTCTTGAAAAACAGGCTTGTATTCAGCAGCTTCATGCTGCACTTGAAAATGTAAATCCCAAAGCCCCCCTTGAGCGCGGATTTTCAAGAATTATACAGAAGGGAAAATGGATCAGAGAGAGAAAAGGTTTTGAACCGGATATCCCTGCAGAGATAGAATGGAGAGATGGAAAAATGAACTTTCCTTAAACAGGAATTATTGAGAGACTAATAATATCAGCCGCTTATACAATTTTTAGCAATAATTAATTTATTTTAATACTTTCTCTGATTGGCTTAGGTGGAGTGTTAAATGAAAAAAATAATTTTTTTAGGGATAGCTATGTTTTTAGTTCCCCGGCATCTGAATGCCCAGGGGACTGATTTCAGGTTCAACTATATATCCCTTGAAGATGGGTTGTCGCAATCTACAGTTCAGACCATTCATCAGGATTCTGAAGGCTATATGTGGTTTGGTACTCAGGACGGCCTGAACAAGTATGATGGATATAATATCACCGTTTTTAAAAGTGAATCAAACGATCCTAATAGCTTAAGTAATGATGATGTGCGGGTTGTTTATGAAGACAGGAGAGAAAACTTATGGATTGGAACACAATCGCGCGGCCTTAATCTCTATGACAGGGAGAAGAATCATTTCGTTCGTTTTATTGGTGTAAATGAAGAGTGGGAGACCCTGAGTGACAATACCGTCTGGGCAATTCTTGAAGACAGTCATGAAACACTATGGATCGGCACAGCCTATGGACTGAATATCATGGACAGGGAGACCCAAAAATTCGCTCGAATTTTTTCTGAGCCGGATGATCCGGGCACGTTAACACATAACCAGATTAATTCTTTATATGAGACTGAAGATGGAACCGTATGGGTTGGAACTTCAAACGGCCTGAATAAATTAAACCGGGAAGATCAATCCTTCACCCGCTATCTTCATAATGACAGTCAACATGGAGCCATCTATGTACGCACCATCTATGAGGATCGGCGGGGAACACTTTGGATTGGAACAGAAGAAGATGGATTGTTCTATTTAAACAGAAGTTCAGATGAATTTCATCAATTTGAACATAACCCCAATGATGTTCAAAGCATCAGTGATGACGCCGTTTATGCTATTCTTGAAGACAGCCGGGGCAACCTGTGGATCGGAACAGGAAATTCGGGTTTAAATATTTTTGACCAGCAGCAGGAAGTTTTCTACAGGTATCACTCAAGACCTGAAATTCCCTACAGTCTCAATAATAACGGGGTCAACAGCTTGTATGAAAGCAGTGACGGAGTTTTATGGGCGGGTACCTTTGCCGGCGGGGTAAATTTTATTGATCCGGCCGGTAACAGGTTCCTGCACTATCAGCATAACCCAATGAACAGAGAGAGCCTGAGTAACAATTCAGTTCTTAGTTTTACAAAAGATCAAAACGGACAGGTCTGGATTGGAACCGATGGAGGAGGACTGAATCTTTTTAATCCTGAAAACGGAACATTTCAGCACTTCATAAATGATCCTGAACATGCAGGCCAAAGCCCTTCAAGTGATGTAATTCTGGATATGCATGAAACAGATGATGGTATCTGGCTCGGAACCTACGGAGGTGGCATCGACCTTTTTAATCCTCAAACCCATACCTTCCAAAATTTCCGCCTGCAATCTGAAGACTCACAAAGCCTCACCAGTGATTATGTTTTTGTAATTCGTGAAAACAGCAATGGCGAACTGTGGTTTGGTACAAACTGGGGCGGGGTAAATATTATGAATAATCCGGAGGATGGCTTCAAACATTTTATGGCTGATCCTGATGATCCGGATAACAATAAGACTATTAACAATAACGATATAAGAGAAATATTTGAAGACCAGTACGGGGATGTATGGATCGGTTCATATGGAGGTTACCTAACCCGGTATACTCACGAAAACAGTCTTTTTAACACATATAGTGTGAATACCGGCCAGGATTTTTACAGCAATGTAGTTCAGAATATTATCGAAGATCAACAAAACAGGCTGTGGCTTGGAACAAGGGGCGGGGGATTAAAGCTGTTCGATCGGGATACAAATGAAATAACTTCATATACCACTGAAGATGGGTTATCAAGTAATATTGTTCATGCAATTATTGAGGATGAGCACGGAACACTATGGTTAAGTACCAATAACGGTATTTCCCGGTTTGATCCCGGATCAGAAATTTTCATTAACTATAATACTGATCACGGAATACAGGGGCGGGAATTTAATCCCCGTGCGGCATACAGGGACGATGAAGGCTTTATCTATTTTGGCGGTGTAAATGGCTTTAACACTTTCCATCCAGACAGTATAAAAATTGATACATTAAATTCACCTGTAGTATTGACAGACTTCCTGATTTTTAACAGAGGAGTACCTATCGGCGGTGATTCTCCCCTCGAAGAACATATCAGCCAGACAGAAGTGCTGGTTCTTCCCCATACAGCTTCTGTAATTTCCTTTGGCTTTTCTGCTCTGAACTTCAGTTCAATAAAAGGAAATCGTTTTGCATATAAACTGGAAGGTTTTGAAGAAAACTGGAATTATGTTGGAGAACAACGCCAGGCAACATATACAAATCTTAATCCCGGAGAGTATAAGTTCCGGGTCATAGCCTCCAACAGGGATGATTTATGGAACGAAGACGGAGCAGCACTAACTCTGGTAATAACTCCCCCTTTTTGGAAAACCGGATGGTTCATCAGTATAATGGTTCTGGCACTTGGCGGTTTCGTATTTCTGGCCTATCGGCTAAGGATTAAAGCAATCAAGCGTCAGAACAGGCACCTGGCTGGATTAATTTCAGACAGAACTTCTGAATTGAAAACAGCAAATGCCACAAAAGAAAAACTTTTATCCGTTATTGCTCATGATCTGAATAACAGTGCCGCCGGAATGATAGGATTGGCTGAAATATTGAAAGACAGTATTGACAATGAAAGAATGGATGAAGTCAGAAATTATATAGAGCTGCTATATCAATCGTCCGGGCGGTTTGCATCACTATTGAAAAATCTTCTTACATGGGCCCGCAGCCAGGCCGGACATATACAGTATAACCCAAATAACTTCAGTATTGCCAAAATAACAGAGATTGTTATTGATCAGGAAGAATCAAGAGCTTTTAATAAAAAAATAAACCTGCATCACATGATTGACCCGGAACTGGAGGTTTTTGCCGATAAAGATATGATTACTGTAGTTCTGAGAAACCTGGTACAAAATGCCCTGAAATTCACTGAGAAAAATGGAAGAGTAGTTGTAGAGGCATCCGAACATGAAAATTTTGTGGAAATATCTGTTGAAGATAATGGCACCGGTATGGATGAAGAAACTCAAAAGAAAATTTTCTCAGAAGGTCAACATGTTACCAAACAGGGTACTTCGGAAGAAAAAGGTTCAGGACTTGGCCTTCCCCTCTGTGTTGAATTTATACAAAAAAACAATGGAAATATCAGGGCAAAAAGTGAACCCGGAAAAGGAACCACCATTTTTTTCACCCTGCCTGTAAAACATCCGGTAACAGAAGAAGCCAATACCTACTCCTGATCTATCCGATAAAACCAATCTTTGGCGCTGTTAATCAACTCAACTTTTAGTAGATTGTGACATCTTGTAGATTAATTAAAATACTTGATGCATACACTGGTAGCAGGTTATAACAAAAAAGCAAAGGCTATACTCGCTGATGCTCTTCAGCGAAGAAATCATCAAATAGAATGCGCTGAGCCGGGTGAAGATTTGTTGAAAAAGCTTGAGGCAGATTCTATTTCCCTCATTCTTCTCAGCGATTTTTCCGAAGAAGGACTTCAATTTTGCCGGAATGTTCGTGCTAAAGAGCAGGGGCAGCATTATACTATTGTTGCGGTAGTTGGAAAAGAGCATGTGGATGATCTGCACCGGCTGCTGAATGCCGATGTAGATCAATGCATCGTGGAATCTCTTTTTGATGAGCAACGGCTTGATGTCCGGCTGGGATTTGCAGAAAAACTGGCCCGTAACAAAGAAGAACAATTTGTAATAGAAAAAAAATTACGGGAGAGTGAAGCACGTGCAAGAAGTATTTTACGGACTACAGTAGATGCTATTATAACAATTGATGATCGCGGCTTAATCCGCACGTTTAATAAAGCTGCTGAAGATCTTTTTCAACTAAAAGCATCAGAAGTTATTGGCAGGAATGTAAAAATCCTGATGCCTCAGCCCTACCGCAGAGAACATGATGGCTACCTTGAAAATTATCAAAAGACAGGTGAACGACAAATTATTGGGATTGGCAGGGAAGTAACCGGCAAAAGAAAAGACGGTACGACTTTTCCTATGTACCTGGCAGTAAGTGAAGTGAATGTAAATAACCAGCGAATATACACCGGAATTATCCGGGATATAACAGAACAGCGGCGCCTGGAACAGGAGGTATTGCGGATCAGCGAACACGAGCGGCACAGGATAGGCCAGGATTTACATGACGGGCTCGGTCAGATGCTTACCGGGATTACTCTGATTACCAAAAGTATTGCGTCTTCACTGAAGGATGAAGGCCATGAACTGGCAAAAGAGGTGGATGAAATAACAACCCTGGTTAAAGAAGCAGATGAATATGCCCGGAACCTGTCACGCGGGCTAATACCGGTAGAATTTGACAGGAGAGGCCTGACGGCCGCACTGGAACGTATGACTGCCAACGCAGAACGGCTGTTTGGAATCGAATGCCAGCTGACGACAAGCAATAACATTCAGTTTGAAGAATCAACCAGTCTCGTCCATCTCTACAGAATTGTTCAGGAAGCTACAAGTAATGCCGTGAAACACGGAGACGCATCGAAAGTTTTTATTAATTTAGACGCCGATTCACAGCGGATTGTTTTAAAAATTGATGATAACGGTACAGGATTTGCCAAAGACTGGGATCAGCATAAAGGTCTCGGGGTTCGTATCATGCAGTTCCGGGCAAGGCTAATCGGGGCAAATCTTGAAATAGGTGATAGTGAAATGGGGGGTGCTTCTGTAACCTGTACTCTTTTTTCCGTTAGTTCTGCGTACACACTAATTAAAGAATGAATGATAAAATGTCTGTAAATAAAAGAATATTTATAGTTGATGACCATCCCATTATGCGGAAAGGCATGGCCATGATCCTTGAAAAAGAAATCGGTTTTGAAGTTTGCGGACAGGCAGAATCAGCAGAAGAAGCACTTTCTGAGATCCTGGATTTAAAGCCCGATGCCGCAGTTGTCGACATTTCTCTACCGGGGATGAACGGAATTGAACTGGTTAAAAATGTACTGCATCAAATGCCCGGCCTGAAAATACTGGTAGTATCGCGGCATGATGAAGAACTGTATGCCGAACGCGCATTGCGGGCCGGTGCCAAAGGTTACCTGATGAAACTGGAAGCGGTTGAGGTTCTGGTATCAGCACTCAGGCAGGTACTGCAAGGGGGCATCTACCTGAGTGAAAAAATCGGCACCAAAATGATTATGAAACTAACATCCGGAAATTCCGGCAAAGATGATGACCCTTTAACTCAGCTCAGCGACCGGGAACTTGAAGTGTTTGAGCTTACGGGCAAGGGACTCTCCACCAAAGAAATCGGCAAGAATCTTCATATTTCAGTCAAAACTGTAGAATCACACCGGGCAAATATTAAGGAAAAACTAAATATCAGCTCCGGAAATGAGCTGATGAGACACGCTGTAAAATTCGTAGAAGAACACTCCAGGTAAGTTTAGGATAAAAAATCAACGACGGCAGAAAAAGGTCTCCTCAATTGATCTGTGAAAAATTATAAACCGTCTTCCCTCAGTCTTTCAGTCACTTCACTTCTCAACTCTTCGTCACTTCTTCCCACAGTCGCACTATTCAAGGACTAACAAATTCAAGGGACATTTAACGCAGTAGGGGAATCCCCTACTCCCATCAGGTTAAATCTTATGCATCAAATCAGTTATCCACCGCTAACGTGCCGGCTGTATTCTGTTGATATTTCTATTGTCTTATAAACATAAGGCAGCAACCTATTAACAAAGAATTTTGATAAATAACACATCAACTCAATACCAGATACTATGAAAACAACAATCACTACTCTAACTATTCTGCTGGTTTCACTCCTGTTTGCTGAGGGCAATCTTTTTGCTCAGCAATCACGCGACATGCAATTCTACCGTTCACCAGATAAAACAGGGCTGAACGTGTTCGAAACTCCTAAGGATAACACAGTGGAATTTGACGGATTAAAAGTCCGGATTGGGGGGGCAAATACTCTTCAGTTCCAGGGGCTTTCTCAAAGCGGAAATTTTGCTGAGTTAAATGAACTCTCTCCAAACTTCAATCTTGCAACATCTAATCTGGATATTGATGTGCAGTTGTACGACGGGCTTCGAATGCATCTTCGAACCTACCTCTCATCACGCCATCACAATGAAGCATATGTAAAAGGCGGCTATATGCAGGTAGATAAACTCGACTTTATTGAAGAGGATTTTATGGCAGGATTAATGGATATGGTCACTATTAAAGTTGGCCACATGCAGATCAACTATGGCGATGCACATTTCCGGCGGTCTGATAACGGACAGGCAATTCACAATCCATTTGTAGGAAATTACATTATGGACTCATTCACCACCCAGGTTGCCAGCGAGGTCTATGTACAAAATAACGGTCTGCTTGCCATGATCGGACTTACCAATGGAAAATTGAACCAAAGTACCGTCGATACAGATCCTATGACTAAAGTTGCCCTATACGGTAAGCTTGGATTTGACCAGCAAATCAACCCGGATCTTCGCGTGCGATTAACAGGCTCTGCTTATACCACTAATCAGGCCGCCAGCATATACCTGCATACAGGCGATCGTGCCGGAGCACGGTATTATGACGTTTTTGAAGATAACAGAATGAGTGGACGCGTAGGCCCAGACTTCAGCCCACGGGGTATTGGCGGTGAAATGACAGCCTTTATGATCAACCCTTTCATCAAACTCCAGGGACTTGAATTCTTCGGTGTTTTCGAAAATGCAAGAGGGAAAGCTCTTAATGAGCAGGATAACAGAACCTACAATCAGTATGGCGCAGAGCTTCTCTACCGGTTCGGCAGTGAAGAAAACCTCTACCTGGGCGGACGTTACAATTTAGTTACCGGCGAGTTGTCAACAGGTGAAGATATTGAAGTTGACCGATTCAATATTGGCGGCGGATGGTTTCTGACCAATAATGTACTTGCCAAACTTGAGTATGTAAACCAAACCTATGACGGATATCCCGCAGGTGACCTGCGTGAGAATGGAGAATTTAATGGATTCATGCTCGAAGCCGTCATCAGTTTTTAACCAACCACAATTCAAGGCAGGATCTGTAAAGGTCCTGCCACTATAAAAGGATAGCATTATGTATTTACGAATTTTATTTCTTCAAATTGTTACTCTTGTACTATTAGCAGGTTCTGCGTTTGCACAGGAGGTGACTTTAGCACTCCATCAGAATTCTGAGATGGCTATCGAAGGTTCCTCTAACGTACGCAGCTGGGGAGCTGAAGCAGAATCAATAACCGGTAATCTGACGTTGAGTTCAGGTACTCTTGAACTGTCGAATCTTACCCCGGAAATGTTTGGAGACCTGACCATCACTGTGCCGGTGAAAAGCCTGGAATCCGGAACCAGAGGCCTTTCAGGTAACATTCACAAGTACCTCAAAGAAAAGGATCATCCGAATATTACTTTCCGCTTGTCTGATGTTACAAGCATAGACCAAAAAAACGGATACGCTGAAATTACAGCACGTGGAACTGTTAATGCAGCAGGAAAAGATAATGACATTACCATGACTGTTCGCGCCGAACAGGAAGGAGATGGATTACGCATCAGCGGAACTCAAAACCTGCTGATGACCAGCTTCGATATTGATCCTCCAAGAGCCATGCTTGGCACAATCAGAGCAGATGATGAGTTCAGTGTTAACTTTAATATTCTCTTTAACAACTAATCTCAGCCAAAGATGAAACTCCTTCAGCCAATAATAACAGTTTTGTTTCTTACAGTTATGATCCATTTGGATGGAGGAGTTCTCTTTGCTCAGGATACTTTCACTGCCAGCCAGGATAGCCGATTGTGGTTAGAAGGACGTTCTAATGTCAACCGGTTTGAATGCCAGGCGAATGAGTATAACGGTAAAGCAGAAGTTACAAACTCTTCGGAAATTGTAAACGGAACAGAGCGCTTTATCAATAATCTTAACCTCCGTGTCGAAATATTAACAGAGGGGTTTGACTGCGGTAAAAAGAGAATGAACCGTGATCTTAAAAATGCTTTAAAAACCGACCAGTTTTCAAAAATCATATTTGAACTTAATTATACAGAAACATTATCTGTACCCGATGAAGAAAGCAATACCTATTCATTTCTGGTAAACGGTGATTTGACCGTAGCCGGTGTTACCCGTGAAATAGAATTCCATGCCGACGGCAATTTTATGAGTGACGGGCGAATGCATGCCGCAGGTTATAAAGAAATTAAAATGACTGATTTTAATGTAGAGCCACCTACGGGGCTTTTAGGGCTTGTGAAAGCAGATGATAATCTCACTGTCCATTTCAACCTGATTAGTAGTCAACAACTAGATACCCGGTGAAATATCATGTTAAGACACTTAATTGAATTGATAAAACAGAAGAAGAAGCACTACGGGAGTGATCTTTGGAAGTTTACTATATCCGGTAATGTAATGGAGCTTTTTGCTGTTCCCTCTTATGAAAAAGACAGAGAAAAATACAGGTGCAGTGTAATTAAAATAGGACAAGTCATGCAGGCCCTGTCTCTGGGGATTGATGAGAATAAGATTAACTGTCATATTCAAAGTTTTCCAAGTCTTGAAAATTCCGCACTTGTCGCGTCCATCAGGGTCAACAATAAAAAAAGTCCGGAGAATATATCCAGCCATAAATCAACGGAAGAGATTTCTGCACAGAATGGATGGTTCCAGGTATTAATGTCTCATGCTTCAGACAATCAGCTTGCCCTGGAGGAAATTACTGAAGCTAAATTTTCGGATTATGAAATCGATCAGGACAATGGTACCCGAAAATGGTTTGTTCTATCATCCGGAGTTGACAATCCTTTCACGTGGCTGAAAATCGGTTACTGGAATGAAATGATTTACCGGTCATTAGTTGCCGACAATCAGGATCTGGTAATTAAAACAGATTTTTGCACACGGAATAAACCTAATCCAACTTTATTACCTGCTAAAACCAGGAAATATGTACAGGCGGTTGTTGGGCTTAGAGTATGAATTATCCTCTTTTCTCCACCAGGGAAGTAATTTCCAGTTTTTGAGACAGAGTTTTATGAACCGGACATTTTGCGGAAATATCCAGAAGTTTCTGAACCTGTTCGGCCGATAAGTCTCCCACAAGGATAATCTCTTTTTCTATATGATCAATTCTGGCATTCGGTTTTTCACATTCTGCGCAATCTTCAGCGTGTGATTTGTGATGCCGAAGTTCAATATAAATATCCTCCACAGGCCAATTCTTCCGGTCGGCATACATTTTTATGGTTATGGCACTACAGGAGCCAAGCGACATCAGAAGGTAATCATAGGGATCCGGACCCTTGTTAGTACCGCCGGCAGGTACCGGTTCATCTGCAGTTAATTCATGACTGCCGGCAGTCATTATTGTTTTATGATTCTCTTTTCCGTGGTGGATATGTATAATTTTCTTTTTTTCTGAAGTCATTTGATGTATCTATATTTAGAACTTTGGGCTATCTGGTGCATTTTCTCATGAATCATTCGGGAATTAATAAAAGCCCTGTTAAAGAATAATATTAATTATTATCTGTTGCGTAATTTCTGCTGTATATTTTCTTAGACAAAATAATCCTTATGCGTACTCTTTTATTTATTATGATATTTTTCAACGTCCAAAATCTTTCTGCCCAGGAACATGGCTGGCAGGCCAATCCCGAACTTGTTGAACAGCTCGAGAAAGATCGCCCGGCTAATCTGTGGCGGGAGTCAGAAGTGAGGAGTTTCCAGCTGCCCCGTATTTTAACAGATGGTATAAATAATCCGGAAGAATGGAAACACAGACGCAGCGAGATTCTTAACCAGTTCCGAACATATATGTATGGCCACCGGCCAGGACCCCCTGAACAGTTAACTTTTGAAGTGACTGAAGAAGATCCTGAAGCAATGGGCGGAAACGCAACACTCTATCGGATTACGATCCAAAGCAATCATGAGGATCGTTCCCATCAATTTGAGGTAATTCTTTTTCTGCCAAACAAACGGCAGAAACCGGTTCCTGTATTCCTGCTTATAAATAACCGTGATGCGGAGAATACAGACCCCACAAGGCAGAACAAGTCCGGATTTTGGCCAGCCGAAGAGGTTATAGAACGAGGATATGGTTTAGCTGCTATTCAAAATGGTGATCTGGCTCCCGATGATGAAGATCAATATTATAAAAGTATCATCCGCCTTTTTGAAGGTGAAGCGGCCGCAGAAGATCGCAACAGAGATGACTGGATGGCACTGGCAGCATGGGGGTGGGGAGCCAGCCGTGTCATGGATTATTTTGAAACCAATCCAGGGGTAGATAACTCTAAAGTAGCTGTGATTGGCCATTCACGCGGTGGCAAAGCCTCGTTATGGGCGGGAGCCGAAGACGAAAGATTCGCACTGGTTATCTCAAACAATTCAGGCAGCGGAGGGGCAGCATTAAGCAGGCGTAAATTTGGAGAGACCGTCAGGGATGTGAATCGTTTTGGTCACTGGTTTGCTTCTAATTTTGAAGATTTTAACGACCGTGAGGAAGAGCTGCCTATTGATCAGCATATGCTTATCTCCTTAATTGCTCCCCGTGCGGTGTATGTAGCCAGTGCCGACAGAGACCTGTGGGCAGATCCCCGCGGTGAATTTCTTTCTCTGGCGTTTGCCAATCCGGTCTTTGCTCTCTGGAACCAGCCTCCGATCAATGCACTTGAAATGCCTTCGCCCGGCCAGCAGCTTATCGCCGGCACCAGGGGCTATCATATTCGCTCAGGCGAACATAACCTTACCCCCGGCGACTGGAGCCGGTATATGGATTTCGCCGACCGATTATGGCGGTAAAAAACTTCTGTCAGGTCAGGCCGGGTAAATATCGCTCTGCTAAAATATTCAGGTGATGATGTTCGTGCCCTGCTATTACATAACCCAGTGCCCGAACGGTAAAATTCATTCCGTTAACTATTCCTTTTTTCATCATTACCTCATCATCAAAACCTGAAAAAATCTGTAGTGTGGTTTTTCTTGCGATCAGATACTGATCCTTAATCTCATGTAATCCGAAATCATTAAATTTGGCATTTTTTACATAAATATCCTGGTCGTAACCCGGCAGACTCTTTTCCTCGCCCCTTGCAATGGCAAGTGCCCTGTAACAAAAAATACGTTCGGTATCCAATAAATGACCGAATATTTCCTTGATGGTCCACTTCCCTTCATCATATCGATACAAGGCATCTTCGTCTGAAAGGGTCTCGATTAGTATTACCACTTCATTTTTTTGAGCAATGAGCTGTTCATTCAGAGGTAAACCATTGCTTAGTTCAATGTAACCGGAATAAAATTCACCGTATTCGTTTTTGGGAATATTCAAAACCTGAAATTAATTTTCAAATATTAACCTGCCACCTGAAATTTATTCAAATAATGTGTAAAGAAAGATTTATTTCTTTTTTTTGCTACGGGTGATACCTGATTCTATGTAGACGGAATTATTTTTGACAAAGATAAAAAGTCAATAAAAGGAGCTAAAAGATTAGTTTTCATAAGTAAATCAAAATAATTTTCTTTTTATCGAAAATAAATGAAAGATGAAAATCTTTCATTTGTCTTATAAATACTTTAAACTCTCATTAAAATAATCCAAATTGATTTTTTAATGAATACATCGACTTCTTTTTTCTGTGGAGTTATTGCTCTTTCTTTACTGGTTAGCTGTACTGGTGAGCAATACTACAATGTAAATGATTTTAGTTCTGTTGAAAAAATTGATGCCCACGTACACCTCAACGTAGTTAACCCGGTTGTAATCGAGCAGGGTATTGAGGATAACATGAAGCTGATAACACTGAATGTAGCGTCAGGAAGAGTACCGGTTTCAGAACAACAAAATGTAGCTCTTGATTTAAAAGAAGATCACTCAGACAGGTTGGCCTACACTTCAGCATTTTCACTGGAAGGATGGGATAATGCAGAAACATGGCAAAATAATACTCTGGATTATTTAAAAGAATCTTTCGGGAATGGTGCTATCGGGGTAAAAGTCTGGAAAAATATCGGAATGGAACTGAAAGATGAGAACGGGGACTTTGTTATGATCGACGACCCTCAATTCGATCCTGTTTTTGAATACCTGTCAGATCAAAACATTCCACTATTTGGCCACATTGGTGAACCCAGAAACTGCTGGCTGCCTTTGGAAGAGATGACCGTTGCCAACGACCGGGATTATTTTGAAAATAATTCCCAGTATCACATGTACCTCCACCCGGAATATCCCTCATATGAGCAGATTATAGAAGCAAGGGATAACATGTTAGACAAAAATCCTAACCTGACCTTTTTTGGCGCACATCTTGGCAGCATGGAATGGAGCATAGATATGATGAGCGAGCATCTCGACAAATATCCAAATATGATTTTGGGCATGGCTCACCGGATACCACACCTGCAACATCTTGCGCAACAGGACCGGGAAAAGCTTCGCGATTTTTTCATAAAATACCAGGATCGTTTTCTCTATTCCACTGATCTTCAACTTCATAATAACTCCGATCCGGAGGAAATACGCCAGTTGGCTGAAGATACCTGGAGAGAGGATTGGGAATTTTTTGTAACTGACAATACTCTTGAAGTCTGGCAGGTGGAAGGTAGTTTTCAGGGGTTAAAATTACCGAAAGAAGTAGTGGATAAAATATATCACGATAATGCCCGCACCTGGATACCAGGTTTAGGACTGTAGTCTATCCTGATCCCTTATGGGTAAAATTAAACAATAGAATAAAGTATGGCTGATCTTGATAAATCACTGCTGGATAAGTATGGCCGTTTGCTGTCGCTTGACTTCTACAGGGGGCTGACAATGTTTTTGTTGATCGCAGAGGGAGCGGCACTCTGGTATGCCATTAATGCTCCCTATTTTGAAGGAAGTATACTCAGTTCAATCGGTGATCAGTTCCGCCATCATCCCTGGAACGGTTTACGATTCTGGGATCTTGTTCAGCCTTTCTTCATGTTTATCGTTGGTGTGGCCATGCCCATTTCTTTCACGAAACGGTGGGCACGGGGTGACTCGTGGCAAAAAACGTTCAAGCATGCACTTTCCCGTTCGTTTATACTGCTTCTGCTCGGGTTGACAATTCATTGTATTTATTCAGGCGAAATTGTTTTTGAACTTTGGAATGTGCTCTCCCAGCTCTCTTTTACCTACCTGGTGGCATTTCTCATCATGCGTAAAAGCTGGAAATTTCAAATCAGTTTTTCAGTGGGGCTCTTGCTGTTAACAGAGTTATTGTACAGGTTATATTCGAGCGATCCCTTTGCCCCGGGTGAAAATTTCGGCACCTGGATGGACCTGGTTTTAATGGGTAAAACCAGCGGCGGCCATTGGGTAGCAATTAATGCTCTCCCCACAGCTGCACATACCATTTGGGGTGTTATAGCGGGGCAGCTTTTGATAAGCAACAGGGAAACCGCGGATAAATTAAGGAAACTCCTCATTTTTGGTACCACTTTGGTATTGGTTGGCTATTTGATGGATCCTTTTGTCACACCAATCATCAAGCGCATTGCCACATCTTCCTTTACGATTGTGAGCGGCGGCTGGTGTCTTTTGGTTCTGGCTGCATCATTCTATGTTTTTGATGTAAAAAAATTGTATATCAGCACAGGCCGCTTTTTTGCTATTGTCGGGATGAACCCTCTCTTTATCTATCTGTTCAGTGAATTTGGTGCAGTCGACTGGCTGCGTGATATCATAGGAATCTTCACGACCGATATATTGGGGATTATCAGTATGCCGGATGCATGGATTAATGTTGTAACAGCATCCATTGTTCTTGGTTTGATGTGGTACATCACCTACTTCTTATATAAGCGGAAAATATTTATAACAATTTAGTATTCTTTACTCTAACCTGAGTTCGATCTATAATGGATTAAGAACCGTCACCCTGAGCGCCCCGAAGGGATCCCGTTGGGGCAATTCCACTGCTTTTGGTGGAATGAAGTCGAAGGGTTACTTCGCTATGAATACTTCGACTTCATTACGACAGCGCCAAAGGCATCCCTTCGGGAAAAAACACTGCCGTAATTGTGCTCAGTATGACGAAAATCACAGATTTAATAATCGAACTCACTACTATGAACAATGATTTCAGAGTCTCGGGATCGTAAAACCTTATGGGCAGATCGTCCATATCAGCCAATTGAAGCAAGCGGTCCTGTTTGGCTGGATGAAGACAGGAATGAATTGAAATTCAAATACATCTTGAGTACCTGCGGGAAACAGGAGAAAAATAACCGACTGAGTCACTACTCATACGTGATCATCTCACCTTCCCGGAAGTTGTACAAGGTAAGCTGACGCAGTGAATACCAGCCCATCCAATAATCGCCAAGTGTTTGAATGTAGGCTTGGCGGGCTTCATCTTTTTCGTTTTGAGCGATAAAAAGATTTGTGATATCAATTTTGCCAATCAGGTACCGGTTTTGTGCAACATCATAACGGCGCTGGGCAATGGTATCCGATTGGGCGGCCAGCAAAACCTGGTCTTTTAGCTGAAGAAATTGGCTCACCTGGTATTCCACTTCCTGCAAAAACTGGTTTCGTTGATACTCAATACTGTTTGCCACCTGCCGTTGTTGATTTCGGGCAGCGTTTACCTCGGCCCGCGCTTTTCCCCAGTTAAAAATCGGGATGTTAAAACCAATTGTAAAAAACTGCCTGTTCTCGGGATTGCTGTACAGATCTTTGAAATCAACGGAGGTTTGGTTCAATCCATAATTGGCCTGAAGAGTTGCAGAGAAACCGGCTTCATTCTTTGCTTCAGCGAAATCCCGATCCGCGAGAATTTCATTAAAACGATAAGAAAGGGCTTCACTGTTGTTTTCATATGCCAACTGTTTTGCCAGTTCAACATCTACTTGAATATCCGGCAGATCGTTTGGCGCTTCTAAGTTCAGGGTTACGTCGGTTGTATAACCGAGTAAAATCTTAAAATTATTGAGAGCACGCTGGTATTCAATCCTTGATCTCGTCAGTGAAGATTCCGCGTTACGTAATGCCAATTCGGTTTGAAGCAGATCGTTTTCAGCAATATTTCCAACCTGGTACCTTCCCTGCGAAATGGTGTAAATAGAATCGTTTCTGGCCACATTGAACTCAGCATTTTCAACATTTATCCTTGCCAGATATATATCAAAAAAACCTGCTGTTACCTGAACACCAAGGGCTTCCATCTCCTCGACAAACTCCTTCTGAGCAATCTCGTACCGAAGCGGCTCGAGACGGTTTCTCCATTTTAAATTATTAAATTGAAAAATAGGCTGCTGTACTCCAACGACTAAGGGTGTACTCTGCCATCGGTAGGTGTTTTCGCCTGCAAAGATTCCAAGCCGTGTTATACCTGAAGAAAGTGACAACCGGCCGCCGGTAGGTAAGATATTCTGATCTATGCTGATTGTTGTTGATGCATCTGATTGACGCTGAGAGACAAAGGTCAATGTTCCGTCATCCAGCCGATTCGTAAAAATACTTTTGTTAAAATTCGGTGCATCGCCGCTCAGCGAAAGACTGGGATACAGATCTGCTTTGAAAGACTCATGAGCCCACCGGCTGGAAATGAGTGAGTACCTGTTTGCCCTGGCCACAGGGCTGTTCTCCTGGGCAATTTCGATAGACTCCTGAAGAGTCAGAGTTCCAAGATTAAGCTCCTGCGCTGCCAATCCTGCCGGTAAGAAAATGTACAGAAACAGAAATATCAGAAAGGTTCGAAAACAGTCATTCATGATGAAGAGATTTAACCGGATCTTGCTCCGCAGCCCGTTTCGCAGGGAAATAACCGAATATAACACCAATACTCATAGCAACTCCAAACGAAATGACAATAGAAAAAAGGGTAACAATGGTCTGAATACCCGCCGTTATTTCGATGATATAGCTAAAAGCGATCCCCAATATGATACCAATAATACCACCCACTATGGAAATTGCCAGGGCTTCGGTTAAAAATTGAAATTTGATATCCTGTTTGAGAGCTCCGACCGCCCTTCGTACACCAATCTCTCTGATCCGTTCAACCACCGAGGCCAGCATGATATTCATGATTCCAATTCCACCGACAACCAGAGAGATGGATGCAATGGAAGACAAGACAATATTAAAAATACTCTGTGTACGCCGTTCCTGCTGGAGTAATAACTCAGGAACAATCACTTCAAAATCAATCACCCCGTTATGTCTGCGAGTAAGCATTCGGCGCATGATATCTGATATTGGTACACTGAAGCTGTTATCACTAACCCGAACAATCAATTTATCCAACTGGTGATAATTCTGGGCCGATGTGTTCGCTGTACTCTCTGTACCGTTATTCGCCGCTGCGGATTGAATATCCTGACCGGTTAACATACCCCTGTTTTTATATCTGAGCAGAACGGTTGTAGCCGGTGTATAGATATCTAAATTGTAGTTTCGAATACCGAGATTCTCGATATTTTCCGTACTGATATCCCTTTTTTCCAGCACGCCAACAACAGTAAACCAAATATCCCCGGCTTTAATTTTTTTTCCTAATGCAGTTTCACCGGCAAAAAACCGGTTCTCAATATCAGATCCAATAATGCAGACCGGATCTGCATCTTTCACCTGGAGGTCAGAAAATGTACCTCCTGCTGCAAATGTAAAACTGTTGATGTCGAAATACTCCTGACTAACACCAATCAGTTTACCGGACCGGAGTCGTCCGTTTCGAATAAATTCAGTATCAAATACAATTTCCGGGCTAACCGACTCTATGTTTGCAATATTCGTTATAATACTTTGCATATCTTTGAGCGTAAGGCCGGGTGAGTACCTGTTCTCCCTTTGAACCGGACCATTGGTTTCCTGAACATCGCCTTCAACCTGCCGCACTATCGGTTCAATAATCACATTGTTTGTGCCCAGTAACTGCATCTGTTGCAGTACTTCCTGCTGAGCCCCCTGCCCAATAGCCAACATGGCAATCACAGAAGCCACACCAAAAATAATACCAAGAGAAGTCAGGAAAGATCTCATGGCATTCTGCCTGATGGCATCCAGGGCAATATCAAGATTATAGATTAACTTTTTAAGCAAATGACTTTAATTTGTAATTTGGAATTAAAATGTGCCCAAGGTGATACCAGGTTTATTCTTGCTGAGCAATCTCTTCAGGATCCTCATGCTCTAACAAAATCTCCGAAGGCAGATATCTGCGTTCAATTCCCGAGGTGTCAACCGGAAATGAAAGGTATAGTTGATCAGATATGTCAACTCCCTCATGAATGACAACATCATTTTCATTCATTAATCCCATTACAATTTGTTGCATTACTGTTCTTTGGCCTTCTCTCTTGTAAATAACATCCACATCATTATATGTATGAATCGTTTCAAGAGGAATGTAATAAGCGTCTTCAACTGAATTTACATGAATCGTGTTGCTTGTGGTCATAGCTGGGCGAAGTGAACTGTCGGCCTCGTTCAAACGGATGGTTACCTGGAACACTTTTGAATTTGAATTCGGCCGTTGTTCCCCGATATTCGCAACACTCGTCACCAGTCCTGTCAGCTGTTTTTCCGGCATTGCGTCGAGCCCGATATTTGCACGCTGACCCACCCTCACTTTCTGTATGTCTACCTCATTGATATACGTGATGGATTCCATCACACTAAAATCCGGCAGTTCTGCTACTGTAGGATCCCAGGCACTAATTGAACTCCCCTCTTTAACTTTTGAGCCATCCCTGTTACGCTTATAAATAACCATACCGTTTTCGGGTGCATAGATCGTAAATTGATTTAAAATTTCCCGGATACGCTGCACATCATTTCGCTCCTCCTGCACTTCGGTTTGCCGTCTTCTTACATTTGCTTCGGCCTGTTTTACATGTGTCTGATAATTTTCACGTGCCTGTTTCAACCGAAGCTTAGCTTTCTCGTTCTCTATCTGAGCCTGCCGTTGTACTGCCGGAGATTCGTATTGAGACTGTTCCACAACCAGTTGAGCCTGTTCTGCCACATACTGCAAGTCAACAATGTTATTTCGTGCTTCGGAAAGTGTAAGGGTTGAATCAAGCCTGGCTTGCTCGAGTTGTGTCTCTTCCTCTTCTAAACTCAGCTGGGCATCCTGCAGCGTGTTGGACAGACTGGATCGATCGAGCTCCGCTACAAATTCCCCTTTTTCCACAACCGTACCTTCCGGTACCAAATTCAGGATCGGAACATTATTGATGCGAAACTGCCGCATATTTTCCGGGGCGGTGATGCTTGTTGAATTTTGGGCCTGTAGTTCTCCGCTTGATGTAATTGTTACTTCAAAATATCCTGCAGCAGGCTTAGTATAAATAACATTCTCTTTGGACGATTCAGCTCCTATCGCCAGCCACATGACAAACATGATCAGAAAGAGTCCGATTGGGTATAAATATTTTTTATTTGGCTTCATTTTGAAAGCTTTTTAAAGATAATCCTTTATCATAATATGAAATTAAGTTCTATTCTTATTCCATTTTACACAGATAAACGTTGAATTATAATAATTTTACAATTATCTGTTTTCGTCCCATTATTAAGCCAATGATGAACCTGATCACTTTATTTAATCTTCAATACTACTGTATCTTCTCCTCGTTTTTGTGCAGATGAGGTGTAACTTGCAGTTAAAATATAAGTGCCTTCATCGATATCAGGTGGTTTATCCATAATTCGAATCACCCCTTCAAGACCGGGAGAAATCCTGCTATATTCTTGTGCTCCCTGTTTAAGAATATATCCGGCGATATCTGAAGCTTCTTCTTCTGAAATATCCGGATTAGCCGGCATTTCAGCTTGTCCCCATACTCCAGCAGATCCATGCTGAATGCTGTTTACAAGTTTATTTATATTAGCTGTATTATTCGTATATGAACCTGCAACTTCCGAAAATGAAGGTCCAATCATATTTGATTTATCAGCATGACACCCAAAGCAGGAAGACCTCCCCAACAAGGTTAATCCCTTCAAATTTTTATCTCCGTTTATTCTTTCATATACACTCTGTATATCATGAGAGTTTACAGGTTCCGGAACAAAATCAATCTCTAAAAAAACCTCATTAGAATTAATCTCATTGTATCTTGAATCTCCATCTGTTTCATCATTGACATTTATTGAGTAACGGACCTGCGATCCCCAATCAAAAAAATCACTTTCTTGCCGTATCTCTAAATTTACAATGGGGCTTGATTCACTCATTTCATATTCATTGTATGTATTTATAACGGTAGCTTCTTCAGTGGGATAAATTTGAAGAAACATAGTTATGCCTATGAAAGCAGACGTAATAAAGGGAAACCGGTTTTTCATAATTTTTCTACTGAGAATCTCTGATAGCCGGAAGAAACAGATTATGCCTGATCTATCTCTTTGGCTACACGATTTGCCGAATTTGTAGCTGCCTCCATTCCCCAACTCCTGTTATCAGCATACCCGCCGGCAAAATGAATTCTGCCGAATGGTAATATTAAATGAGGCCAGAATTTAGATAAATTCCCCCTCGTAAAACCACTTCTTTCACAGCCAGGTGCAAACCTGTCTGCTGACCAATCTTTAACCAAAGTTTGTTCAATATTGATATTTGATTTTTGACCGGGATAATATTCTTTAAAGGCTTCAAGTGTCCGTAACGGATTCGTCCCGCCAGGTGCTTTAGCCATAAGTGCCACTCTTTCTGTATCAACTTCATCCGCTACCTGCCAGATGGTTCTTAAAGCAGGGTGGTTAAAAGTCAGGTTAATACTTAATCCATCTTCTTTCCAGAATTCTGACCGGGCCTGATAAATAACTCTTGTAGTTTGAGCGTATGTAATCTCATTAAAAATGTACTTTTTTTCAGAGGGTAAATCCGGAGTTATAATGAGACTCTTCAATGCGGGTATGGGAAGACAATTGGCAAGAAAATCCGCAGACATTTTTTTTTCTTCACCAAATTCTCTGTATGTGATTGTAACTCCCTCTTCACCATGATCTATAGAAAGAATTTGACAATCCAATCTGATCCGTGTTCCTAAATGTTTGGCAAATACTTTTGGCAGTACTTCATTTCCACCCTTTAGACGATACAGATCAAAATCACCCCAGTATCCCCTTTTTTTCATTATATACGTTTGCCATAGCTTATAAAGTGATGACGTGTTTCTACCCCCCAGCATTTCAAGCGCTGCTGTTGATGCTCCTTCTTTTTCATAGATCTGAGAAATTGGTACATCATCCAGATGATCATAACCTGCACCAAATGGCTGGTACTCATCAGTAAAGTTTTCTAAATATGGATCTAAATAAAGCTGTTCAAGGTTTGAAGAAGGATTATCAGAAAGAAAACGCAATTCTCGTTCGTTAAATCCTCCTGAATTTTTTATTTCTTCATTTCTGTTATTTAATATCTCTTCTCTGGTTAACCATTCTTCATTTCTTCTTGTTAACCTGTTTTCCCGATGCAGATACGGAATAACCGGAAGGTTAAATTCATCAATGTATTTCCAGTAGTTTTCATAACCGGGTTTTGTAAAATTTTCAGCTCCAAAATCAGCATATAACCCGTCTGATAAACCATCATGTACTGACAGAACGGTTCCTCCATAGCGCCCCGAAGCTTCCAGTACAACAACTTCATGTCCCAGCTTCATAAGTTCATAAGCACAACATAATCCCGCAATGCCAGCACCGGCTACTATGACTTTCTTTTTTATACGCGGGTTTGCAGCTTGTTTAATATCCCGACGAACCACATTGTACGGCAACATTGAAATACCCAGGCCTGCTAATGAAGTGTTCTTCAAAAATTGTTTTCTATCCATACTGTTGTAGTTGGTTTTTAGTGAATTTGAAGATCTTCTGTCTTGCAGGCGTTAAAGTTCCTGAACATCCGGGAAAAATCAACTGCAAAAAAAGCGACATCTCGGTAACAGCTGATGAATTGATCAAGATATTTCAATCACCGCAATTACTATAAATTACCTTTTGTCATCTCATCAACCGCAAAATTGGACGCCCGGGCTGTAATAGCCATAAAGGTTAATGAAGGATTTTGAGTTGAAACTGTTGTCATACAAGAGCCATCCGTTACAAACACATTTTTACAGGTATGAACCTGATTCCATTTATTTAAAATCGATGTTTTGGGGTCTTTTCCCATTCGAACACCACCCATTTCGTGTATATCAAGTCCCGGTGCCTGGTTATTATCATTTGTTCTGATATTTTTTGCACCCACAGCCTCAAGAATTTCTACTCCTTTTTCCAAAAAGTCTTCCATCATATTCACATCATTTTCAGAATAATCAATGGATATCACAAGTTGGGGGAAGCCCCATTTATCTGTTTCAGTCTCACTTAATCGTACATGATTTTCATATTTTGGAATCACTTCGCCGGACATACGTGCACCGATTCTCCATCCTCCGGGAGTTTGCATTTCTTTTTTCAGATCACTGCCGATTTTTAAAGACCGTACCCCCCTGTTCCAGCCCGGACGGCTTGCATTGATAGAGATGTGGTACCTTCCCTGAAAGTCAGCATCACTTTCCTGCCTGAATACATTTCTGAATGGAGGAATCAGGGGTCCTGTGGGCCTTCGTCCATAGAAATACTTATCGTCAAATCCATCAATAGTTGCACTCATTCGCCCCCGATAGTTATGAAAACCGATGTAATGTCCCAAAACACCACTGTCATTCCCCAAACCATTCGGGAACCTGTCGGACGTACTATTTAAGAGGAGCATATTCGAATTAATACAAGCGGCATTTACAAAAATTATTCTGGCATAAAACTCTGTCATTTCTTTGGTATTGGCATCAACCACCCGGACGCCAGTAGCCTTTCCTTTATCCTCATCATAAATAATTGAATGGACCACAGAATGGGTACGGACTGTCAGGTTTCCGGTTCTCTGAGCCCAGGGCAGTGTAGAAGAATTTGAGCTGAAGTATCCTCCTAAAGGACACCCGCGCTCGCACCGGGTACGGGACATGCATTGCCCCCGCCCTTGCTGGCGATGAACATCTTTTACCTCAGTCAAATGTGCACATCGTCCCTGAATAAAAAACTTATCTTTAAAAGAAGACTCTATTTTCTGCTTCATGTGTTCTTCAACACAATTAAAATCGAAGGGCGGCAAAAACTCGCCATCGGGGAAATGCTCAAGGCCGTCTTTATTACCACTCCAGCCTGCAAACAGTTCAACTTTAGAATACCAGGGTGCCAGATCATCGTAAGTGATTGGCCATTCTATACCGTAACCGTCTCTACCGGGAGCTTCAAAATCATACTTACTCCACCGCTGACATCCACGTGCCCATACCAGTGATTTACCCCCTTCCTGATAACTGCGAATCCAGTCAAAAGGTTTTTCCTGGATGTAAGGCTGTTCTTCATCTTTAACAAAAAAATGTTCCGTGGTTTTATTAAATGCATAACATTTTGCAATAACAGGATTTTTCGCAAGCATTTCCCGTGATAATCTACCGGCATTCTCTACCTCCCATGGATCCAGATGTGCTGTGGGGTATTCGCCATGAGCAACCGGGCGGCCTCTTTCCAGTACTAATGTTTTTACACCATTATCACAAAGTTCTTTTGCAGCATAACCGCCACTCATTCCGGAACCAATTACAATAGCATCGAATGTTCTTTCTTCTTCGGTTTTTCCAATAAAATTCATGGGAGTCTATTTTAAGCAAGAGAGATATACTACTCAGGAGTTAAAAATTATGTAATGGAAGTTGGCACCTTTTAAAATAGTAATTTTTACAACTTAGCCTAGTGAATGAGCATTAAAGAGAAAGCATAGCTTGAAACTACCCTATAACCGCTTATACCACTTTGATGTTCGAAAGAGATTTTAACAGTAAATTTTACCGAATTAAATAATATGAGGAAACCATTTTTCTGCATTCTTTAAGTAAATTTTATCAACAACTTCTTTTGGCAGATGTAAAGCTTTAAACTTCATATCCGGAAGTTTTGGAGCTGTCATTTCCCCTTCATAAGTAAAAAATTTCCAATGCCGTTGATAATTTTCAGTAGTGGCATCTTCAATCTGTTGATCTGTTCTTATTGTATAATCTGTGATTTCTGCACCAAAATGTGGTTTTGGTCCAAAGTTAGAATCATCTGTCGCATAAATTAAACGATCCTGGTACTTAATAAAAAAATCCCGAACTTTTTGCCAGTCAGTAACAGCCTGATATTGAAAATGAGATATTCGTTCTGCCATATCCACAGCCATATTCGGGAATTCATCCAGGCGTTTGGCAAGCTCATCTACATCATATTCAAGGCTGGCTAAATGGGCACCAACATATCTAACATCGGGATGCTTTTTCAGCATATTCTCAACTGCCCTGATATGATCTTCATGAGACAGGTATTCAGGGTGGAGATACATATGGTATTGAGGGTTTTCGCTGTAATACTGCCTGTCGCCACCTACGGTCATCTCTTCAAGAGGTAACCAGCAATTTTTAGGTTCCCCGATATGGCCAATAAGGGTAATGTTATTTTCGGCAATAAAATCTATGACCGGATCGAACTTGGGATCATCGATTGTTACAAATTCGCCATCCGGCTTCCTCACTTCCATACCTATACTTTTCCGGATTTTTACTGCTATGGCCCCTTTTCTAAACGACTCTTCCAGATGTGAAATGGTCTTTTCTACCCAATCGGGTTCATTGAAACCGTATGGATCTAAAATTGTAGTCGTGTAAAACAGGTGGTTGGGATAGTCCTGGATCAGGTTTAGTGTATTTCCCTCCTGTTCTTCCACAGAAAGCCTGCTGGTACTTGCCGGAGCGGAAGAAATAAACGACAGGAGCTGAAAATTATCCTTCACTGCCTGATCAATATAGGTAGTATTATAACCTCTGATATGAACATGAGAATTAAATTTTGATACTTTGGAATAATCATCCTGATTATAATACTCAGATGTTGAATCTTCTGTTTTTGTACAGCTTTGATTTAGCAATAATATCATGCTTAAACACAAAACATGTAATATGCAACCTGCTGATCGAAATTGTTTCTTCTTTAACATTTTGTGTTTTTTAAATTGAAAGACAAAAAGTGAACTACATTATGCTGGTGTTTCCACCGCGTTCAAGTTCAATATCCATTAATCGGTCATTTGTTTTCCATGATCCTGCTGTAAAATCTGGTACTTTAATCGGCATTCCGCCATTTGCCACTGACCATTCACTTAAGGGTGCAATTGCGCTCCAGAGAACACCATCATATACTGACATATCCAATGGTATTCCATTTCTCAGACAATCAACCAGCCGCCATGTCATTAATGTATCGATACCACCATGCCCCCCTATTCTTCTGGCGATTTCTCCTACACGCTTACTGATTTCCGGCCTGAAACGATCCTGAAGGGAAGCAAACTCTTCATCAGATACCCAGCCATCATGATTATATGCAAACCGGGGCGGCCGTGCCTGGGCAATACCCTTTGTACCGCTGATAAGATCGTATCGAACTCCCGGCCGCGGAGAAGTTACATCATGTTGTAGTAGAATAGTTCTCCCTTTTTGAGTCCTTATTATGCTGGTATTCATATTGCCACGGAAATCACTCCCAACATAGGACTCAAAAACAGGATTTTCGGCTGCCAACTCTTCGGCTGTTTCACTCATCATAAAATCATTGGTTGAAACGGAAACGATAAAATCCATCTTGTCGCCATGATTAATATCCATTACCTGGCATATAGTCCCCAGTCCGTGGGTTGGGTATAGATTCCCATTTCTCGTTGCATTTTCTTTTAAGCGCCACAAATTGTGATATGCATGAGTTGTAAATAAGTGGGATCTCATCAAATCATGAATATAAGCTCCTTCTCCATGAATGATTTCTCCGAGGAAGCCCTCTCTTGCCATTGCTAATGTCATCATCTGGAAATCACCATAATTAGGATTTGACAGCATCATACAGTGCTTACGCGTCCGTTCCGATGTTTCAATTAATTTCCAGCTCTCTTCGAGTGTTACTGATATCGGGACCTCAGAAGCGGCATGGATATCATTTTCCATTGCATAAATTGAAATGGGTGTATGCAAATGCCATGGTGTTCCAATAATTACAAGATCAATATCATCTCTTTCACAAAGCTCTTTCCACGAATCTTCACTACCGGAGTACTGTTCGGGTGTATATGGATAAACGCTAATAGATTCAGCTGCTTCTTTTGTTCTGTCCGGCTCCAAATCGCACAATGCACGAATTTCAACACCTTCCATTTGAGCAAAACGGCGCATATTTCCTGAGCCGCGACTCCCCAGGCCGATGGCTCCAACACGTATAACATCCAATGCGGGGGCAGCATAACCATGCATATTAAATTGCTGGGTATATTCCCTGTTCGCCTGTTCCTGAATTTGGTTAAAAACACTTTCTGCTTCTTTATCGGTAGTACAGCCCGAGAACAATCCATAACCAACCAATCCTGCTGAACCTAAACCCGCTTTCTTTAAAAAATCTCTTCTACTGCCACTCATACTTTTATTCCAATTAAGTTTAAATTCAAATGTTAGTTGGCTAAAAGTTTTTTAACTCACTATTTAAATTTTGCCTGATCAGTACATGCTTAATCAGCAGAATAAAATCAAAATATCTCATGCATAAACTTCAATGGCATGAGATATTCAAAGAACTAAAAAACTTTAAAACCAAAGGTTACCCTTGCTACCTGATCCGGGTATTCCCCCCTCCGGTTTCAAGATTCACATGCATGCCGCGATCATTTGTTTCCCATGCGCCCGCGGTAAAATCCGGTACATCAATTGACCCGGATTTATTTGCTACAGACCACTCACTCAACGGAATAACCGAGCTGGTCAATGCAGCATCATATACATCCATTTCTACAGGCAGCCCATTTCTAAGACAATCGATCAAACGCCAGTCTGTTGCATTTACTCTTGCATAGGATCGTTCGGCCCTGCCGGTTTCAACAGCTTGTTCCCGAAGCTCATTAAATCTTTTAACGATTTCAGGTGTGTATTCCTCCATCAGTGCTTCATATGCTTCCTCAGAAATCCAGCCGTCATTGTAACTAAACCCAAGTCTTCCCGGTCTTGCCTGATATGTACCAACAGACCCAACAATTAAATCAAACCGGATTCCGGGGCGGGGTGTGGTGACATCATGTTGAATCAGAATGGTTCGGCCTTTGTGAGTGCGTATAATGGTTGAATTCATATTACCACGATAATTCCGCCCTGCATATGGCTCCCAAAATTCATCCTCTTCAGCGAGTTCTCTTGCCCGATCAGCCATGTTAAAATCATTCGACTGCATTGACACCAGGTAGCTCATCTGATCGCCGTAATTCAGGTCCATCATTTGAGCCATAGGAGTAAGAGCATGCTGAGGGTACAGGTTTCCGTGCCGATCAATATTTTCATTCAGCCGCCACAAGTTATGGTACATTGTTTTAGAGAAATTGTACCGGTTCATCAAATCATGGATGTACCCGCCTTCTCCGTGAATAACCTCGCCCAGCACTCCGTTTCTCACCATATTTAACACGTGGGCAGCATCACCGGAGTGGCAGGAACCAGACATCTGCACACAATGCCGTTTTGTACGTTCTGATGTTTCTACGAGCCGCCAGCAATCTTCAATAGTTTGTGCTGCAGGGAGTTCCGTATATACATGCTTTCCATTTTCCATAGCGTATACGGCCTGATCGGTATGTAAATGCCAGGGAGTGGCAATAGCAATCAGGTCTATATCATCACGTTCACACATTCTTTTCCAGTCCTCTTCACCATTCGAGTATCCTTCGGGATTGTGTGTCTCTGAAATGGATTCAATCGCCGAATTAACCCTGTCTTCTTCCAGATCATTAATGGCAACAACTTCAACCCCCTCTATGCTTGCCAATCGTCTTACAGAACCCGATCCCCTGTTTCCAACTCCGGTCATTCCTACTCTTACAACATCCAAAGCTGGTGCCGCATAACCATGCATATTAAACTGCTGGGTGTATTGCCTTCCGGCCTGCTCTTTTATTTGATTGAGCTTTGATCTTACTTCTTCATCAGTGGTGCAGCCCGCCAATATTCCACTGCCAAGCAGGCCTAAAGATCCTAATCCTGTAATTTTCAGAAAATCTCTTCTGTTACTTTCCATAATTGTGACTTTTATTTGAGTTGTTATTAATATTCTTTCAAATTACTGCCGGATAGATCTTTCTGCATTCTTATTGATAAGGACTCAGAGAGAGAATTTTTTTTAAGATTTATACCGAAGTCACTCAGACATCCATAAATATCGGAGTTCTTTCTTTCCACTTTCCTTTTGTAAAATCCGGGAAATCCACGGGGCTCCCATTATTTGCCACTGAGGCTTCTGTAACAGCAGACACAGCACTACTGGTTACTGAATCATATGTATCTATGTAAGGCTGGATATCATCATTGATTGCCATTATCAAATTATGCCAGTTAATAGGTGTCTGATTCATTCTTCTTCCGTGTCCCTCTATGGCTCCGCCTATTCTTGGCGGTGGATTGTAATTCTTAAGCATCGGATGTTCGAATTCTTCCAGGTACTTCTCTGCTGACTCCCACCGGTGTGATTCCGGGCTTGGCCCTTCTAAATAGATGGTTTCTATCCCTGCCCCATCTTCATAAACGCCTTTTGTACCCTGAATGCGAAAACTTTCCCTCGGGTGAGGAGTATTCGTGTCAAAGTTAAGTGTTATCATTTTTCCGTTCACTGTTCGAATCAGTGAAGCATTATAATCTCCCTGATTCATTTTTCTCGTGGCGTCAGGATGATCTTCACCAAACTGTTCAGCAGCATACCTGTTCAGCATCACGGCTTTCGAACTCATGGATACAAGGAAATCAATCCGGTCACCGTGGTTTATATCCATAGCCGGCATAATGGTTCTCATGGGATGGTCCGGGTATAGATTACCGTTCCGGTCAATTGAATGCTGCAATCTCCAGGGCTCACGTTCCGGATCATTTTTAACCAGCCTTAAATCGTGTACATAGCCGTCTTCAACATGCAGTATGTCACCCAATAACCCTTTCCGAATCATATTCAGCAAAGTTACATCCGGAAAACCACCTAAAACGGTGCTCGCCCATTTACCTGTTCTTTCAAAAGTTTCCACCACATCCCAGGCCTCATCAAGCGTGAGTACAAGAGGAACCTCACAGGCGACGTGCTTATCATTATTCATGGCAGCAAGACATACCGGCACATGCCAATTCCAGGATGTTGAACAGATAACCGCATCCAGTTCTTCTTCCTCACATAATCGTTGAAAGTCTGTTTCACCTTGCGGCCCTTCACCATACAAATTTGGAGTGGGTCTGCCTGACTCTTCAACCATTCTTTTTGCATTTTCAAGGCGATCTGCTCTGATTTCACAAATCGCCGGAACTTCAACTCCTTCTATACCCAGAGCTGCACTCAAGTGCCATGATCCGCGGCCACCAATCCCAACAAAACCAAGACGTATAGGGTTTTGCAAAGTTCGTTGCTTTGCAACAACGGGTTTCGATAAACTTAAACCTGCTAAGACAGAAGTACTTAAACCACCCGTTGATAATTTTAAAAATTCCTTTCGATCAAATTTATGACTCATATCAGTATCGTTTTTTTTTGACGTAATTTTTTTCTCACTTCACCCTTTGAACTGCGCAAAAATTTTCAAAGCATTTTTATTGTAAATTTTTTCAAGTACGTCATCCGGCAAATATAATCCGTAGATTCTCCACCTTCCCTGCCTGTGGTGGCTCGGATCCGCATTTATATATTCATCATCCGTTTCCAGAAACCGGTAGTAAACCTGATACGATTCAAGGTTTGGCCTCGTATCCGTACCAAAAAGAACTCTGTCCTGGTGTCTGATCATAAATTTTCTGGCTGTATACGGCTGACGGCCCAATTCACTGATCCTGGCATCAATATCCACATACATATTTGGATATTGTTCAAGCCACATGGATACCCGGCCCAGTTCTTCGGGAAGGTTTGCCATATGAGTAGCAATAAAAGTTGTTCCAGGATGACGCTCAATCACACGGTTTCTTTGATTTAAAAGCTCTTCTTTTTCAGGGAATTCATCACCTGAAAAACCCCAGTTCGGATGCGCGCCCAGTTCATCATAGCGTTCATTATACCTGTCAATGGGCGTGAAAAAAGCTTTGGGATCTGAAATATGCATTAGTACCGGAATACCGAGTTCCCCACATTTAGCCCAGATCGGATCAATACGAGGGTCATCTACAGGGATCAGCTCACCATTTTTATCTTTATCATTTAAGCCGAGCGACTTGGATATTTTTATTCCCCTGACTCCCATTTTAACAGCTTCTTCAAGCCTGTCGGCCTCATTTTGTCCAAAATCCGGCTCATCAATTCTGCTAAAATCAGGCCTGAAAAAAACGATAAATCTTTCTTTGGAAACACCCTGGGAAATATTCAGGTGCTCCCTGAAAAAATCCCCTTCAGAAAGCCCGTCCAGGCTCACCACTTTCCACACACCGGCCTCGTCCATTACCTTTAGATACTCTTCTGTACTGTCGAGATCCCGTAAGTGGTTATGAATATCAATAACCGGGAATTTAGGTTTTGTTATCAATGTCTCCTTTACAACCATCTGGCTGACAGGTTCCCACTCAAGCAGTTTAAGATCACCGGTCTGATTATCAGCAATCAAATTTTCAGATTTCCCGTTATTCCTGTTTCCAAAACCGAAGAAGCCGGCACTGCCAAAACCAAGTCCTGTAAGACCCGCTTTCTTCAAAAATTCCCTGCGATTGTTTTTCATAGACTGCAAATAAGTTTGGAATTGTTCAGAGCCGGTACAGGGCAAGATCTCAACTCCTTCAGCTCAGAGATATTTTCCGTTATCCAGACTCATTAAATTGCACTTCATCATCACTGGTAAATATTTACCGGACCTATGCTAAAATTGGCACTCTGGATTCCCATTTACCTTTTGTAAAGTCTGGGAAATCAACAGGCCTGCAACCCTCTGCGATGGAAGCCTCCGTGACTGCCGAAACCACACTGCTTGTTACCGAATCGTAGGTATCGATAAACGGCTGAGTATTATTCCTAAGAGCTTCAATCAGATTTGTCCAGTTGATAGAAGTTTGGGAACCTGAACCTCCGTGGCCGCGAATATTCACTACACGATCCGGCGGATTGTAATTTTTTAATATCGGAGACTCAAACTCTTCCCTGTATTTATCGGCAGGTTCCCACTGGTGCGATTCAGGGCTGCGGCCTTCAACATAAATACGATTGGCTCCTCTGTCTCTCAGATAGACACCTTTGGTGCCCTGATAACGATAATTACCTCTAGGATGCGGAGTATTTGTATCAAAATTCAGGGTGATCATCTTACCATCCACAGTTCGAATCAGGGATGCATTATAGTCACCTTGTTTCATCTCCGTTTTCGCATACGGATGATCTTTGCCATACTGATCAGCAGCATATTCATTCAGCATCACGGCTTTTGAGCTCATAGAAACCAAGAAGTCAATGCGATCTCCGTGGTTGATATCGAGTGCCGGCATGATCGTTCTCATGGGATGATCGGGATAGAGATTACCATTTCTGTCGATAGAGTGCTGCAATCTCCAGGGTTCACGTTCCGGATCATTTTTAACCAATCTTAAATCGTGTATATATCCTCCTTCGGCATGGATCATATCACCCAGTAACCCTTTCCGGATCATATTTAACAGGGTTACATCAGGAAACCCACCTAAAACCGTGCTCGCCCATTTACCGGTGCTTTCAAAGGTTTCCACCAATTCCCAGGCCTCATCAAGAGTAAGTACAAGAGGAACTTCACAGGCAGCATGTTTGTCGTTAGTCATAGCAGAAAGACAGATCGGTGTATGCCATTTCCAGGATGTTGAACAGATAATAGCATCCAGGTCCTCTTCCTCACACAACCTCCTGAAGTCTGTTTCTCCATCAGGGCCTTCTCCATATAAACGTGGTGTTGGCTGACCCGCCTCTTCAACCCACCTTTTTGCCGTGTAAAGTCGCTCAGGTTTAATTTCACAAATGGCTGGAACTTCTACCCCCGGTATTCCCAGGGCTGAACTAAGGTGCCACTGTCCTCTTCCTCCTATTCCAATAAATCCAAGTCGAATGGGTTTATCCTGGTCAGATTTCTGGGCGAATGAAAGTTTCGATAAACCCATTGATGTTAAAACTGCACCACCCATTGCTGCTGATGAGAGTTTTAGAAAATCTTTACGATCGTATTGGTTACCCATATCGTTTGTCCTGTTAAAATTAAATGAAAATTAAGTTACCCTTTAAGTTGTGCAAAAATCTTCAAAGCGTTTTTGTTGTAAATTTTTTCTAAAACTTCATCCGGAAGATATACTCCGTAGATTCTCCATCTTCCTTGTCTGTGGTGGCTCGGGTCGGCATTAATATATTCGTCATCTGTTTCAAGGAATCGAAAATAGACTCTGAATGCTTCAAGGTTTGGTCGGGTATCCGTTCCAAAAAGTATTCTGTCCTGGTATTTGATCATGAATTTTCTTGCAGTGTAAGGTTGTCTGCCCAGTTCACTGATTCGGGCATTGATATCCACATACATATTTGGATATTTCTCCAGCCACATAGATACCCTGCCAAGTTCTTCAGGCAGGTTAGCCATATGAGTAGCAATAAAAGTCGTATCAGGATGGCGCTCTATCACACGATTTCTTTGAATCAAAAGCTCTTCTTTTTCCGGAAATTCATCTCCCGAAAAACCCCATTGAGGCCGTTCGCCCAATTCATCATAGCGTTCATTATTCCTGTCAATAGGTGTGAAAAAAGCTTTGGGATCTGAAATATGCATCAATACCGGAACACCCAGTTCACCACATTTAGCCCAGATCGGATCAATTCTTGGATCATCAACAGGAATTAGTTGTCCTGAGCTGTCTTTGATATTTAAACCAAGTGATTTAAATATTTTCATTCCTCTTGCCCCCAGCTCAACAGCATGCTCTAATTTTTCAGCCTCTCTTTGCCCAAAGTTCGGATCATCAATGTTACTGAAGTCGGGTGTAAAGAATACTACAAATCTGTTTTTACTTACCTGTTGACAAGCTCTAATGTGTTCAATATAAAAGTTGTCAGCAGACCGGCCATCGAGGCTAATGACTTTCCATACTCCTGCTTCATCCATCGTTTTCAGGTACTCCTGAAGGCTGTCCAGGTCTCTCAAATGATTGTGGATGTCAATAGCCGGATATTTTGGTTTTAGCACATCCGTTTCTTTTACAACCAACTGAGGGACAGGCTCCCAGTCTAATAATCTTAAATCTCCATTTACAATTTGTTCATTTAAATTATATTCATGGTTACCTGCAGGTTTTGCCCCCATAAAACCCAACCCGGTAAGACTTAACCCTGCCAAACCAGCTTTTTTTAAAAAATTTCTTCGATTGCTGTTCATTTCATTTAATAGATAGATATTCTTTCAAAATAGCCATCCGGAATTACGAAAAACCCCGGATGACGTGTATGTGTACAGAGTAGCCTGATTAAATAATCGCTGTGTTACCACCGCCATTTTCAAGGTTTACATTCATACCCCGCTTATTGTTTTTCCAGGCACCGGAGGTGAAATCCGGCATGCGAACCGAGTTAAACCGATTGGCTACCGACCATTCGCTGAGGGGAATAATCGCGCTGGAGAGTGCTGCATCATATACATCCATTTCTACAGGCAGTCCATTTCGAAGGCAATCAATAAGCCGCCAATCTGTTTCCGTTACGTTATAATAAGAATGCCCGGCACGTTCCGTGTTTTGAGCCTTACTCAAAGCTTCAGCAAATTTTTTTGTGATTTCAGGTGTATATGTTTCCACCATCTCCTGGAATTCTTCCTCCGATTTATAACCGCGATGGTCTGTAGCAAATCTGCCATCTGAATAGAAGCCTTCCGTTCCACTTATAAGAGGCAGGTGGGGCCTTGGCCGGGGCGAACTTACATCGTGTTGTATAACAATTGTGCTGCCTTTATAGGTGCGCATGGTTGTTATATTCATATTTCCCCGATAATCCTTGCCAACATAAGGTTTCCAGAAATCATCCTCGGCAGCCAGCTCTTTTGCAGTTTTACCCATCATAAAATCTTTACTGGACACAGAAACGAGCGATTCTACAGTATCACCATAATTTAAATCCATCATTTGAGCTATAGGAACAAATCCATGCTGTGGATAAAGACTTCCATGCCTGCCTGTATTTTCTTTAAGGCGCCACATGTTATGATACATATCTTTTGTAAAATTGTAGTTTCTTAACAAATCATGAATATAGGCTCCTTCTGCATGTATCAATTCGCCGAAAACGCCATTTCTCACCATGTTCAGGAGATATGCCTGTCTTCCGCTGTGGCATGAACTTGACATCTGAACACAATGCTTACGGGTTCGTTCCGAGGTTTCAACCAGTTGCCAGCATTCGTCAATAGTTTGAGCTGCAACAAGTTCGGTGTAGGCATGCTTATCATTTTCCATAGCATAAACACACATAGGTGTATGCAAATGCCAGGGTGTTACAATGGCAACAAGATCAATATCGTCTCTTTCACATACCTTTTTCCATTCATTCTCACCCCCGGAATATCCATCAGGGTTATGGCTGGTATGCTGAATAGCTTCTTTTGCCCGTGTTACTCTGTCTGGTTCCAAATCACACAGTGCTTTGATTTCAACACCTTCAATACTGGCAAGCCTTCTTGTGGTACCGGTTCCACGATTTCCTAAACCAATAATAGCTACACCTACAGTGTCTATTGCGGGTGCAGCAAAACCATGCATATTAAAACTGTTTCTATCATTTTTTTTATTATCAATAAAAGGATCTTCTTCTTTTTTTGCCCCAATAACGCCGGCAGCCCCAAATAACCCGAGCCCTGCAAGGCCACTTTTTTTTAGAAAATCTCTGCGATTACTACTCATATTTCATTTTCGTTTATGTTCAGATAGATAATTGTTACACTCAAAATCTATTTTAGTTAATAAAAAGGGCACTTTTTTAAAGTGCCCTTTTAAGCAGATTATTAATTAAACACCGGGATTCTGCTGTAAATTGGGATTGATATCAATTTCACTTTCAGGTATGAAGAAAATGATTCTTGCATTATCCGGTTCAATGGTCTGAGTACCACCTGCAGGATGATCCGGATCAATAACCACACCTGGATTACCGGGAGCTAAATGAGTTCCGGGATAATCTCTGAACATTGTTTTATTGTTTCTGAACAAATCATGAGCTCTGTGGCCTTCAAAGAATAACTCCAGTCTTCTTTCTTCAAGAACTACATCCAGAACAGTTTCATGTTCTCCCAGATCAACCAGTGTATACATGGCTTCAGGTGGTAAGCCGGCTCGTTCTCTGAACATATTTACTATATTCAGGGCTTCCAGCTCTCCGCCGGTTGTTTTCGCCAGTGCCTCTGCTTTATTCAGATATACCTCAGAGTAACGAAGAAATTCAGGATGTGAGAGGGTTTCATTTCCCGGAGGGCCTACAAATTTCAATACATAATAACGCGGGAACCCGTTTCTGTCTCGTAATAATGGTTCACCGGTTTCATCATCATATTGAATATTTCCATCATCATCCAGAATGTACTGGGGCTCAATAAAATCCCTCCGTACATCTTCAGGCCATTGGTCAAGAAGATCACGAAGAGACTTTGAAGCGTAGTTTTCACCCCAGCCTGCACCGGTCGGAGACTGATAAATCATGGAACCAACTCCCATACTCCTGCCATGGTCATCACTTGCGGTGTGATGGATGGCAAAAATAGACTCAGGGCGGGATTCATTGTTCTGCTGGAAGTATGTAGGATAGTCTTCAGTACTTACCAGGTCAAATCTGCCGGAATCAATTACTCTGTCGGCATATTCAATCGCCAGATCATTCTCTTCCATATAGAGATAAACCCGGGAGAGGAGCGCCCATGCTGCTTCCCTGGATGCATATGAGCTCGTTTTGGATTCAGTCATAAGCTCAGCTGCTTCAACCAGGTCCTGTGCGATGAAATCATAGGTTTCACCTACCGTTGCACGTACCGGCTCGGCATTTACATCTGCCTCACGCATAAGTGGAATTCCAAGATTGTCCCGTCCATGCGGATATGGGCGGGCAAAACCAACGGCGATATACAGATGCATCATGGAGCGAAGAAATTTATTCTCCCCAATTAACTGATCTAACTCCGGTGATTGCCCGGGTGCAACCGCATCAATTACTGTATTTGCATTATAGATTAGCTGGTAGCCCTGTCTCCAGAGATTCAGGGTATTCGGCATATCCGGATTATGCAAATAATTGTACGTAAGCATCATCCGGTTTGAAGTTGTACCACTGATCATCAAATCATCACTTCTGTAATCCCCGGATTGATACATCATCATAACCAGGTTGTTTGTATTGGCCGTCATGTCAACCAGGAAAGCATAGTTTCCACGGGTTACATTCTCCACTCCTTCAGCATCCTTTAACGCTTCTTCAGGTGGAACCCCGTCATATGGAGCCCTTGTTAAGTCGCAGCCTGCAAAAAGCAGCGTAAACAGGAAGACAAATCCGATATTCTTTTTTGTTATTTTCTTCATAATAAATTCGATTTAATCTTTCAATAATTAAGTTTAAAAGCCCACTTCAATTCCGAAGAGAATTACCCTTGCGATCGGGTATGATCCTGAAACAGGATCTTTACCTGGATAGTCTGTAAATGTTACCAGGTTATCTCCACTTGCATAAAGAAGTGCATTTCTCAAACCAACACTCTGCATCAGGCTGTTATCAGGCGGCAGGCTGTATGTAAGTCTCAAATTTCGCAAGCGAAGGTATGAGTTGTCATACAAGAACAGAGTTGATTCCAGCTGGGCACTGTTGTTTCCATTTACAATTTGTGCTGGATGGGTAGCATTGTCACCCGGTTGTCTCCAATAGCTCTCACCTGGCTGCAGATGCTTCTTGTTCGTGGTCATATACGCACCATGGTCAAGTCCGCCACCTCCGAGATATCGCTGGCTTCCCGATTGAAATGTGAAGAACGCATTCAGAGTAAAATTCCGGTACTGAAATACATTTCTTAAACCACCCTGAAAATCCGGGGTTGTTGCACCCACAATTTGTGGATTGGCAGTACCATAATCCTCTGTAATATCTACATTAGTTATCTCGCCGGCATCATTTCGGGTAACGACCTCCCACTGAGGAGCGCCCGTATCCGGATTCACTCCGTGCCATTTGCGCATATAAATGGTGTTGATATCATGGCCTTCCTCAATTCTATAGATACCACCATAATTTATAGCTTCGCCATCATTGAGGCCGGTTACAGTATTACTATTACTGCTAAGGGTTAAGTCGGTGGTCCATGAAAATTGTGCGGTTTCTATATTTCGTGATGAAATCTGGAATTCAATCCCTTTATTTCGCACACTTCCAACATTCTGCAGCTGCGAACTGATACCGCTGGTACCGGGAAGCGTTACATTTTGAAGCAGATCTTCGTTATCCCGCTGGTAAACATCCACGGAAAAGCTGAAGCGATTAAGGAAATCGAAATCAAGGCCAATGTTATATGTTTTTGCAACTTCCCACGTTAAATCGGGATTTGGCGTACGTGACGGCCAGCTGGCAGGAATTCCATAATAGGCTCTTGTAAACTCATAGAGGCCAAAGGCTCCATAGTTACTGATTTCTGCATTACCAGTTGTACCATAGCTGGCACGAAGTGCTAACTGGTCAAGAAATTCGACATCAGAAAGAAAAGCTTCCTTACTGAGAATCCAGGAACCGGAAGCCGACCAGAAATTCCCCCATCGATTGTTTGCGCCGAACCGGGAAGAACCATCCCGTCTGAAAGAAACTGTGGCTATATAAGTTTCGTCCCACTCATATTCAGCTTGTGCAAACATAGAAGCAAATGCGCTTTCAAAAATATTTCCATCTGTATCGAACGCAGTGGCTGCCGCGTCAAGAATTTTCATTCCGGGGGCAAGTCCTGTTCCGAGTACATAGGTATCTTCACTTTTATTTTCCTGGAATTCAAAACCAATTAAACCACTCAATGATTGTCTGGCCCACCCTTTGTTCAGGTTAAGCAGGTTCGACGTAATAACAGATGAAGAACGATCTATATCATGTGCGATTTCACCATTACGGCTTCCCCCTGCTTGTGAGCGGGGATCTCTGAATTCAACGTCACGGCCCTCTCTGAGGGAAAACCTGTTATTTGTTCTGAAGTATGCCCAGTCAGTTAGATTATAACGCAGGTTTAAGTCACCAGAAAAATATGTGGTCTTATCCTCTTCAGAATTCCACTGCATACCGTACAACGGGTTTTCTGAGTCTCTTGAATACCAGTCTGGCTCAGTTCCTGTCCTGACAGTACCGTCCTCATTATAAGGAGAGTCCCAGGGGAGGTTCCGTGCCGCGAAAGTCAGCATATCATATGGTGCTCCTGCAACTACATTATTCTGTACAGAGTAGTTACCTGCCACCTGTGAGGAAACATTCAGCTTGTCATTAAATGTATGCTGGACATTCACACGACCTGAAACCCTGTCGTAATTTGTTCCAACCCCTGTTCCCGTTTCATTAAAATACCCGCCGGAGAGATAGAAAGTTGTTTGATCATTCCCGCCTGAAACTGAAGCTTCGTAATTTTGGGTAGCACCCCCATCAAAACCTACGTCCCACCAGTTAACATCCGTATTAAGAAGTTCGCTTCTTTGATAAAATGGACCCGCTGATGCATTAACCAACTGCTGATGCCAGTCATACAACTCCTGGCTATTCATCCATTCTTCATTTCCCAGGAGTGTTTTACTAAAACCTGCAGAAGACCGTACATCAATTTGGGTTGATCCCGAAGATCCTCTTTTCGTTGTGATTACCACCACACCATTCGAGGCACGTGACCCATAAAGAGCTGTTGCTGCTGCATCTTTAAGAACAGTTATTGACGCAATGTCAGATGGACTCACGGCATCCCGGGATCCGGTTCCTGCAATAACGCCATCAACAACATAGAGAGGATTTGAAGAAGCCGAAATTGACCCCTGCCCGCGTATTGTAATGGAAGCATTTGAACCCGGCTGACCGGATGTTCGCTCAATTACTACCCCGGCCATTTGCCCCTGAAGCATATCAATTGGGTCATGGCTTTCAACTGTCTGAAGGTCCTGGCCGCTAACCTGGGCTACAGAACTTGTTATCTGCCTTTTTGAAATTGTGCCATATCCAACCACTAACACTTCATCCAGAACAGATGTACTTTCAGATAGTTCTACATCTATTGAAGTTCTTCCTTCCACAGGAACCAATTGTGGCTCGAATCCTATGAAAGTAAATCTTAGAGTTGCATCAGCCGCAACACTGATTTCATAATTACCATTTAAATTAGAAACTGACCCCCCGGATTCTCCTACAATCGCGATATTCACCCCCGGTAAGGTTTCACCTGTTACTGCAGAAGTTACAGTACCAGACACAGTTATTTGCTGAGCGTTAATCGTCGTAACGGCAAATAATGCAATCAATACACTAAATCCCGATTTGAAAAGCAGAGCACGTATTTTTTTCCTCATAGATCCCACCTTTTTAAAGTTTTCCAGAATAAGTTAAAGCAAAAGAAAATTTATTTCCTTTCGACTCGCTTAAAAAAAAGCAACAAAAAATGATAAATGCAAAATTTTATTTTTTTTTGTTTCGTTTTACATGTATAAACGTTATAAAACCTTGGAGTTTTCACTCGTAGAATCTTTAACCCATCCCGAATAGTTTAACATTCACGGTTTTTCAACCTGTGTTAATTATGAACTAAGGATTTATGTGCAAATAAAACAAGGATTGATAAGCCTGTACCTGATTTTTAGCTTCAGGTACAGCTACAACCGATACATTGATAAAAAGTTTCCCCGGGAAAAATTTTTCAACTGCATTAAGTACGACCATGTATTGCTGGTGAATAGATTAGCTGATATTATAGCAATGATGATTTCGGATAAGTGGTATAGATACAAGCAGATCAGATATTTTTACTCAGACCATAATACTCCCGGTTTGGTGGAAAAATGGCAACTATTGAGGTGTAATTACCTCAAGGTCTTTGAGAAACAGCTGCAATCCACTATTTTTCAGTTACAGAAGTATAAATCAGGCACTTCTTGCCGGCCTGACCTCTCGTTACTCTGGCTGAGTTAAATGAGTCCCACATTCCAGTTAATTTCCCATAAAAAAGTTTCACCTGGTTTTGCGAGAAGTGCAAATCCTTCATCACAGGCTTCCGATAACGTACTGGAAGTACCGGGAATGGGTTCGAAAGCGCACTCATTTCTTCTGCAGCCATCTTCATCAGGGTAACCGGAGTTATTCCACCATATACCAATGGCCTGAAAAAGATTCAGCGGATAACTCATCTTAAGCTGCAACTTTTTATTCTACGTCCAGCTTATTGTTCCTTCTTCAGCTTTTTGTATAAAGAGCATGTGAGTTTTTCCGGTAATTGTGGAAAGCAGATAATTTCTTACCGCGCCGGGACTGTTTAAATTAAGCTTCAGGCCTGATTCATTATTCACTGATTCGAAAGAAGGCAGTTGAATATCTGTGATATCATCCAGTTTAATCAACGGGTGAATGACATGCTGAAATGGAAGAACAACCTCCCCTCTGTTTTTCACCTCAAAAGTCCATTTCAAATCCGATTCACAAAAGTGCAATGTACGCTTAAAAATGAACGGCAGAGCTCTGCTTTCAACAGAAAAAATCAAGCGGTCTGATTGAACTTCAACATCCCATTGCAGCCAGCATAGTTCTCCGTGATCAGGTACTTTCCACATCTTTCCCGGATAGGTGCTTACCTCAACTGAAGGGAAACAATCATCATATCCGTAGACAGGTCGGTTTTCGTACTTCCCATAATCCGTTGAAGGCGGTTTAAAATGATTCGGTGCCGTCGTCAGCAGATCAATATTTTGGTAACATAATCTGCTTAGCCTGGCACCGTCATTTAGTTCATACTCAACCAACCATGAGCCTTTTTCGAAAATTTCTTTCATAGATTGGTATTACGTTGATGATTCTACAGCAAAAAAAAGTGAGGCCGCATTTTTCCTACAGCCCCACTTTTGGGATTTATATATGTTCTCAGCACATACAAGTCATACAAGTCACCCTATACAAATTGTGTTGTCCCGCCTTTTTCCAGCTCAATATCCATGTTTGGTTTATTGGTTTTCCAGGCTCCGGAAGTAAAATCCGGAAAATGGATGGGAGTCGCTTCGTTGGCCACGGACCATTCGCTCAGCATGACTACAGAACTCCAGGAGGCCGCGTCATACACATCCATATCCAGCGGAATTCCATTTCGAAGGCAGTCGATCAGCCGCCATGTCATGATTGTATCCATTCCTCCATGCCCGCCCATTCTGCGTGCCATTTCGCCGACTCTTTTTATGATTTCAGGTTTATACTTTTCTATAACCGCATCAAATTCCTCTTGTTCAAGCCATCCGTTATGACTGTTTGCAATCCGGGGCTCGGGATATTCCCGTGCGATAGCATCAGTTCCGCTTAACAGATGAATTCGGGAGTAAGGCCTTGTTGAGGTTACATCGTGCTGAAGCATTATCGTTCGCCCTTTAAAGGTTTTGATAATGCTGGTATTCATATTTCCCCGGAACTTGTTATCAACAAATTCTTCAAAAAATGAATCTGATTCAGCAAGTTCCCTTGTTCTTTTTTGCATCATAAAATCGGCACTGGAAACGGAGACCATATATTTCATCTGATCGCCATAGTTAATTCCCATACTCTGTGCTATACTTCCTAACCCGTGCATAGGATAAAGATTACCATTCCGGGTAGCATTTTCCCGAAAGCGCCACATGTTGTGATACCCGTTTCTCGTAAAATTATGCCGCATTAACTGGTGAATGTAGGCGCCTTCTCCATGAACCAGCTCTCCAAAATATCCCTCCCTGGCCATGTTCAGGGTTACCATTTCAAACTCGCCATAGCAAACATTTTCCATGATATAACAATGTTTTTTGGTTCGTTCAGAGGTCTCCACCAATGCCCAGCACTCTTCCATACTTTGGGCTGCAGGTATCTCTGTGGCTGTGTGCTTGCCATTTTCCATTGCATATAGACATATCGGAGTGTGTAAATGCCACGGAGCAGCATTAATAATCAAATCCAGATCGTCTCTTTCACACAACTCTTTCCATGCATCTTCACTACCTGTATATGTATCAACGGGGTGATCGAAATCTTCGAGCACTTCATTCAAAGCGCCTTCATCAACATCACAAATTGCCCTGATTTCAGTACCTTCAATAGCTCTGAGCCTTCTCACATGACCACTTCCCCTGCTTCCGACTCCTATAAAACCAATCCGTACCAAATCAATAGCAGGCGCAGCATAGTTATGCATATTAAAAACCTGCTTCTGGTCTTTTGTAAATTGATACGGCCCTTTATCCTTGCCGTTGCCTGATGATCCCAAACCTGCCAGTCCGAGTGTTGCCAGACCGCTTTTTTTAAGAAAGTCTCTGCGATTAAAGCTCATAATTTTTCGATTTTATAGTTTGAATGTTTAAATGTGTTATTTGGATTGGTTAGTAGCTCAGGCCAAGCCAGGTTTATCAGTACCCTAATTCTTCGGGTAAGAAAATAGGTTTATTTGTTATCCATTTACCGCGGGTAAAATCAGGAAAATCTACCGGTTCGCCACCTTTTGAAATAGATTCTTCAGAAAGTGCAACAATGGCTGCACTCGCCACTGCAGAATAAACATCAATAGGGGGATTTACTTTACGTTTAATAGATTGTACAAACGCATTTCTCACAAACCAATCTTTACCGCCGTGTCCGGCCCCTTCAGCTTCTGCTTCATGCCTTTTCCATATAGAAGAATCAAATTCATCCTGGTAAGGCTCAAAATCTTCCCAGGAATGACCAGGGCTTCGGCCTTCAATATAAATCCGGTCTGCCTCAACCTGCCACAAACCATTGGAACCCTGAACCCTGAATGCTTTATTGTTATCCCCCCGGGGCAACGTAGTATCATTAATTACATGAACGGTTTCTCCATTAGAAGTTGTAATGGTTGCTGTAACAATATCTCCTTTTTTAAAATCGGCATCTTTATGTGGATGATCTTCATCTCCATGTTTGTCGATATATTTTTCGAGTCCAACTGATTTACTGGCAAACGCGGAGAGAGTCAAATATCGATTCCCGCGATAAATATCCAGCCAGTGCCCGATTGCACCGGTTCCGTGATCGGGATACAGAAGAGCGTTTTTATTCATGTTGTGAAGAGTTCTCCAGTCGGAAGTATCATTTCTTTCCGGCCCGGGTCCAAACCTTGCATTTTCGCGAAAAAGAACTCCATATAAATTATGCTGATATCCTCCCTGGCAGTGAACCAGTTCCCCGAATAATCCCTGGCGAACCATATTTAATACTGCCATTACATCTCTTTGATAGCATGTATTGTGCAGTGGCATCAGAGGTACGCCTGTTTCTTCATATGTATTAACCAAATCCCAACACCCCTGGATGGATATTGCAGCAGGAATTTCTACCGCTGTATATTTCCCGGCTTTCATAGCCGCTATACTTTGCTCCACGTGGTATTCCCACGGCGTACTAATAACAATTCCGTCAAGATCATCACGCTCTATCATATTCAGATAATCTTTTGGCCCATCTGTATATAGATCCGGAGTTCCTTTTCCGGCATCCTGAACCCTTTTTTGAGCCCTTGTCGCATTTTCAACATCAATATCACATATAGCAGGGACTTCAACATCCGTACGATTTACCAACCCCCTTAAATGGCCGGAACCCCTGGATCCTGTGCCAATAAATCCTAATCTGACTTTCCGGTCGTCGTTGCCCTTTAATATGCTGAAGGGCATCATTGACAAACCTACGCCAGCAGCAGAACTGGTTTTAATAAATTTTCTTCTATCCATGATTTGTATCTGATTTAATTAATTTTAGTTTAAATAAAAAATAAATTTATGCTTCGTAATAGATATTTTAGGAGAAAGTAAGTAAATCGAAACCAACCTTAGCAAAAAAAGAAATAAAATGAAACTTAAAAATTACTTTTTGGGGTAGAGAGACTATTTTTTATAAAAGAAAATCCAGGTTTAGTGCAATTAAAGATGATCATAACTACTTCTATATATTACTGCTGTCACACCCGGTAAACAGAGTAAAAAAATTCAGGTATCTAAAACAGTTGGATATCTATTCGGGTGAAAATCATTTTCCAGACTGTAAAGAATAATTACAGCCATTAATAAAGTAAATTATGGTTGTCACCTGGGCACTAACACATGTAAAAAGGCTTAAAAGGGGTTAATAGGTATTTAGAAGGAAAGAGCGGGGATAAAATGTTCGGTTTAAACAGAAATAACATCGGGTAAATATAATTTTATTGCTATCCATAGCTGTATCCAGCTTATTTTTATTATTTCAATTTGTGAAGCGGCTTGGGCTATGTTCCCTGCCATCCCGGAGTGAAAAAGATCTTTTCCAGCTAAAACCTGGGGCAAAAACAAAAAGGTTCGAAGTTTTAATTTTTAATAAAGAAAAGTTTTTATTTTTTATTCTTATGTTTTATTGTGTTTCAATTTCATTTCGTTTTTTTTTAAATTAAAACAGGATTTAAAAATTACTAACTAACAATAAGCGGGCTTAGTAATTCTACTTACGTAATTATTATGCCTTTTCTATTAAATTCTTATTAATTATTATCATGGATTTAGAAAAAGTTGCTAATACTATTCATACAAAAAAAGAAATTGAAGGACAGCCAGCTCTATGGATTAGCACAATCAATTCTTTGAAAAAGAATAAAAACATTCAGAAATTTTTATCTCCCTTAGTTGAAAAAAAAGAACTTAATATTATTCTTACCGGAGCAGGCAGCTCTTCATATATTGGAGAGAGCGTTCAGCATTTGTTTCGCTTCAAAAAAGGCATCCATGCAAGAGCAGTATCTACAACTACACTGGTTACCCATTTTAAAAACCATATTGATCCTGAAACGCCTCTTTTACTTATTTCATTTGCACGATCTGGAAACAGCCCCGAAAGCAATGCGGTTGTAGATATAACAGAAAATTTTTGCAGTGAAGTGCATCATATCGCGATTACATGTAATGAAAATGGGAAGCTGGCTAAAAAAGTTAATGAAATGCCAAATGGGCTTGCCATTATTCTGCCACCTGAGTCAGAAGATCAGGGTTTAGCAATGACAGGTAGTTTTACATCTATGATACTCGCAGCAATTTATGTTGCAAACTATAAGAATTTTAGTGAACAAAGTTCATTAATTGAACATATGGCATCTTCAGCTGAAAAAATTATTGAAGAATGCAGCCCTGGCTTGAAAGAATTATCGTATGACGATTTCGATAGAATTGTATTTTTAGGGTCTGGCCCCCTGCTTGCTATTTCAAAAGAATCACATCTGAAAGTGCAGGAATTAACAGATGGCTATGTTGTTGGAAAATTTGATTCTTTTCTGGGATTCAGGCACGGTCCAAAAGCAGTAGTAAATAACAATACCGTGTTGGTTTTTCTTTTCTCAACGGATCAAAACGTATTCAGATATGAAAAAGATCTCGTTGAACAGATCATTAAGGATGGAATTGCGAAATACTGCGTTGGAGTTTTTTGCGATAAAGAACAAGCTGAATATCTGAATCTGGATCAAAAAATAGTTTTTGAACTGGGTGAAGAGCAAAAAAAGTCTGCTTACCATTTGTTGCTGGATGTTTTACCTGCACAAATCATTGGTTATTATAAATCTTTAGATTTAGGATTAAACCCCGACTCACCATCTCAAAACAACGCAATATCAAGGGTTGTTAAAGGTGTTACTATTTACCCTCTTAATAATGAAGACCCACTTTTGTAAATGCTAATTACCTTATGTCCAAATCCATCTGTAGACAAAATTCTCCACCTGAATCAGTTCCATCCGGGGCAGGTTAACAGGTGTGTTAAGGAACAGTCTTTTCCCGGTGGTAAAGGAGTTCATGTTGCAATGGCATTAAAAGAGCTGGGTAACGAATCAAAAATCATTGGTTTTTGGGGAGGACCCACCGGTGAATGGATAAAAAAAGAATGTGACATACTGGGTATTTCGAGCCTGGGACCGGTTCTTCTTCAATGGAACCGAACCTGTATTACAGTGCTTGCAAACTCTGAAGCAAATAATACAGAAATTCTTGAAAAAGGACCCGAAATAGGCCCTGATGCGTTAAATGAATTTTTTGAAACTACGAAATCTGAAATTACCGAAGCAAAAGCAATATGTGTAAGCGGCTCATGGCCTGTAAATGTACCGGAAACTGTGTACGGAACCCTTAAATCTCTATGCGACACTTATAATAAAGAACTTTGGGTTGATGCGAGCGGAAAGAGATTAGAACAGGCATTACAAGTGAAACCTTTTGGAATTCATATTAATAAAAAAGAAGCAGCCGGTTTTTACGGGAATGGTTTCACTCCTGTTGAATACACTCAAAAGTTACTTGATAACTGTGAGGTGGCGGCAATTACTGATGGTGCTAATGGCCTGTTTTTGGGCTACAAAGGTCGAATAGCACATGGTAAATGTTCAGTCAGGAATGTTGTAAGTACAGTGGGTGCCGGAGATTGTTTAACTGCCGGGTTAATACATGCCTGGTATCAAAAGGAATCTTTTGAGAATGTCTGCAAAACTGCAACTGCCTGTGGAGCAGCTAATTGTGTTCGTCCCGAATTAGGTATGCTTTATAAAAAGGATGTAGAGCAGTTAAAAGAAATTGTTCAGCTAAAATTATATGAAGGATAATGAACAAAAAAGAATGTGACATATTGGTAGTAGGCGATCTGAATGTGGATCTGATTTTTAATAAAATTAATAAAATGCCCCAGCTCGGTGAAGAACAGAGGGCTGATGAAATGGATCTGACCATGGGTGGATCTACAGCCATTTTTGCCTGCAATATTGCAAAACTCGACTCAAGAGTGGAATATATGTCCAAAATAGGTGAAGATTCCTTTGGACGCTTTTTGCTTGAAGAAATGAAGTCATACAATGTTGGGGTTGGTTCCATAATTTCAGATTCCGCCTATCGCACCGGGGCTACAATTATTTTAAATATTCAAAATGACAGGTTAATGGTTACTTATCCTGGTGCTATGGAATACCTTTCTGTTGATGAAATTACGGATGAAATTCTGGGCTCCGCTCGTCACATCCATACATCAGCCATCTTTTTTCAGCCTCTGTTAAAGCAGAAACTGGCAGAGTTATTTAAAAGGGCTAAGAATTTAGGTTTAACCACATCTATGGATACCCAATGGGATCCTGAAGAAAAATGGGACCTTGATCTGGAAAAGATCCTTCCAAATCTTGACTTTTTCCTGCCTAATGAAGATGAATTTATCAGGTTGACTGATCAACCTGATCTGGAAAAAGCACTTGATTCCCTGGCACATTACAATACCTGTTTTGTAATAAAAAGAGGCACCAAAGGTGCTCTGATGTTTCATCATAAAAAGAAAACATCAATACCTTCTTTGAAAGTTTCAAATATCGTGGACACGATCGGTGCGGGAGACAGTTTTAATGCCGGTTTTATTCATGCTTATCTGAATGGAAATGACCTGAGTACCTGTCTTGAAGAAGGAACCAGAACGGCGGCAGTTTCCACTACAGCAGCAGGGGGAGTTGATGCGATTATCAGCTATCAGCAGGTATTGGAAAAGTCAAAAGAACTGACTGACACTTAAAATGAACACTGAAAAAAATTTCACATTATGACATTACAGGAAAAATTTAAGGACCTCCATAAACAGGGATCTGCCTTACTTGCAACAAATTTTTATAATTATGAAACTCTCTCGGGTGTCCTTCAGGCCGCTGTTGCCACCAAAAGTCCGCTTATTCTTCAAACCAGCCCGAGTTCAGTCGATTATCTGGGAGTTGATATGGCTGCTGCCATGGCGCGTGCAGGCCTGAAAAAATATGGTGTGGAAGGATGGCTGCATCTTGATCATGCTGAGTCGTATGATATGATTAAACAGTGCCTGGATGCGGGATATGATTCTGTTATGATTGATGCAAGTGAAAAGTCCTTTTCAGAAAATGTTGATGTTACATCAAAAATAACCGAGCTCGCAAAAAATTACGGAGCGAATGTGGAAGCAGAATTAGGTTATGTGGCCAAACTTGGACAATCTCAGGAAAATGCGGGATTTACAAACCCTGAAGAAGCAAAAAAATTCGTGGATCAAACAGGTGTTGACGCACTTGCAGTAGCTATCGGTTCTGCTCATGGTTTTTATAAAAAAGAACCTAAGCTTGACCTGGAACGCCTTGAACAAATTCATAAAGCTACAGATTGCGCCCTGGTTCTTCATGGCGGATCCGGAATTCCTGGTGAGCAGATTCAGGATGGTATTCGCCGGGGTATTCGAAAAATTAATGTTGCTACAGAGATTAAAAATATTTTTATGAAAACTCTGCAGAATCAACTGAAAGACAATGAAGAGATCGACCTGCGTAAAGTTTTTCCTCCGGCTACAAATAAAGTAAATCTTCTGATACAGTCTAAATTTGCCATCATCAAAAATGTAGAAAACAAAAGCAGTATATCTAACTACTCCTGAACTTCTTTATCTGAACTCTTAAATAACCTTTTTTATGAAATCAAAAATCTGGCTGGTATTTGCACTTATCACTACGCTCTTTTGGGGTGTGTGGGGCGCTTTCATTGAAATTACAGAGCAAGCCGGTTTTCCGGCCACACTGGGATACGTTGTTTGGGCTTTCACCATGATACCTCCCGCGCTGATAGCCTTAAAACTTGTAAACTGGAAAATTGAATTTGATAAAAAATCGATTCTTTTAGGTTCAACAATTGGCTTTTTAGGAGCAGGTGGTCAGCTCATACTCTTTCATGGATTGGGTATTGGTCCGGCTTATATTATTTTTCCAATCATTGCATTATCACCTGTAGTTACCGTTTCCCTTTCAATTTTCATATTAAAAGAACGCACTCAATTAAAAGGCTGGATGGGGATCTTACTCGCTTTAATAGCAATACCTCTTCTTTCTTACCAGCCACCAGACAATACTATGGTTGATGGTTACTTATGGCTTATACTTGCACTTGGTGTCTTTTTTGCCTGGGGTATTCAGGGCTTTTTTATGAAGTTTGCCAACGAAACAATGAGTGCAGAAAGCATCTTCTTCTATATGGCTCTGACAGGTATACTTCTCTCCCCTGTTGCTATCATGATGACTGATTTTTCACAGGACATCAACTGGGGGTTTAAGGGACCCTATCTTGCTGCTTTAATTCAGATTCTTAATTCAGTTGGTGCCTTGTGTCTTGTTTATGCTTATCGCTTCGGAAAAGCGATAGTGGTTTCCCCTTTAACAAATGCTGTTGCTCCTGTAATTACAATTATTATCTCACTAACACTTTATGCCGTATTTCCTCACACTGTAACTTTGATTGGGATGATTATTGCAATTATTGCAACCTTCCTGCTTGCAGTTGTTGAAGAAAGCAATGAAAAAGCAGAGGAAATAGAAGATAAAATTGATGAAGTAGTTTCTAACTAACTAAAATAGTTCTGTATGTCTGATTCTGAGATTCTCTATCAGGAAATTGATAAAATTGATGCCCATATTCATCATAATGTGAACCGCACGGCTATTCTTGATGAAGCCGTCAGCAACGGGTTTCAATTGGTTACAATTAATACTGATATTCCGGAATTTGACAGCACAGAGAAGCAGAGGTTGGTCGCTCTCGAAAGTGGTGAATATTCGCCGGGAATGTTAAATTTCATAGCTACCTTCAGTTCCAAAGGCTGGGGAAAACCCGAATGGCAGGAAAATGCACTGGAACAAATTAAGACTGGCTGGGAGAAAGGTGCTGTAGCTGTAAAAATATGGAAGAATTTTGGCCTGGAACTAAAGGACCAGAATGGAAATCATATAATGGCTGATGATCCTTCTTTAGAACCTATTTACGACTATCTGGAAAAACATAATATTCCACTTGCTGCACATCTTGGAGAACCTAAAAATTGCTGGCTCCCGATCGATAAAATGACCGTATCCAGTGATAAAGACTATTTTTCCAAAAATCCAAGATATCACATGTACCTTCAGAAAGATTTTCCCCCTTATGAAGAACAGCTTCAGGCAAGAGATCGGGTTCTGAATAATCATCCTGACCTGCGCTTTATAGGCCTTCACCTTGCAAGCCTGGAATGGAGCATAGAAAAATTGGCAAACTGGCTGGATAACTACCCCAATGCAGGAGTTGATCTTGCAGAGCGGGTTTGCCACCTGCAATTCCAAAGCATTGATAATCATAAAAAAGTAAAAGAATTCCTGGAGCGTTACCAGGACCGGATCATTTATGGGTCTGATCAGATTGATGACGGTTCGGCAGATACTGATGAAATTCAGGACTCAATACGTACCAGATGGCATAATGAATTTCAATTTTTTGCTGATGACAGTATTCAAAAAGCCTGGAATGTAGAAAAGCCTTTCAAAGGCATGGGCCTCGACAAAAAAATTCTAAAGAAAATATTTCATGATAACGCTTTAAAATATTACTACAGGTTAAAGAAAACAGATTAACCTCCTGTTTATATTATGTAGAGGTCTCTATTTAATATTATTTATTTATAGTAAGTTTTGATGTGGCATCACTACCTGAACAAAAAAAAATTTTTCATTACCTGCTGATTTCTTAAAACTACAACAGAATACTTCTATTTATGTTACTATCTGCTATTGACTGGACAATAGTTGCCGCATACATGCTTTTTTCTTTGATCGTTGGCCTGTGGGTCATGAAAAGAGCAGGTAAAGATTCAACAGAATTTTTTGCAGCCGGGAAAAACATGCCCTGGTGGTTATTAGGCATCTCAATGGTGGCCACTACTTTCTCAACAGATACCCCTAACCTGGTAACTGATATTGTTCGCCAGAATGGAGTTGCAGGCAACTGGACCTGGTGGGCGTTTCTTCTTACAGGTATGTTAACAGTATTTGTGTATGCAAATCTTTGGAGGCGTTCCGGTATACTTACCGATGTTGAATTCTATGAATTGCGGTACAGCGGTAAATCTGCAGCATTTCTAAGAGGATTTCGGGCCGTTTATCTTGGTTTAATTTTTAATGTAATTATTATGGCCAGTGTCTCACTGGCAGCCATTAAAATCGGAACCGTTTTAATGGGGATAACTCCTTTACAAACGATGCTGATTGCGGGTACTGTGACGGTCATTTACAGTGCTCTTGGCGGTCTTAGGGGTGTGCTTATTACCGATTTTTTCCAGTTTTTTCTTTCCATTCTGGGCGGACTTGTTGCCGCCTATATTGCCTTAACACATCCGGATGTAGGTGGCTTATCCGGATTATTATCTCATGCAGATGTTATTCCCAAACTGAATATGCTGCCTGATTTTTCCGATCCTTCCCAGGTAATTGCCATCCTGATTATTCCCCTGGCTGTTCAGTGGTGGAGCGTTTATTACCCTGGAGCAGAACCCGGAGGTGGTGGTTATGTGGCACAGAGAATGTTTTCAGCAAAAGATGAAAATAATTCCATAGGCGCCGTATTTCTTTTTAATGCACTTCATTATGCTTTAAGGCCATGGCCATGGATAATTGTTGGTTTATGTTCTCTTATTGTTTTCCCGGACCTTGATTCTATCAGGCAGGCATTTCCACAGGCTGCTGATATAGTAGATCATGATATGGGCTATCCTGCAATGTTAACATTTTTACCTGTTGGGTGGATGGGTCTTGTTATCGCGGCATTAATCGCAGCTTACATGTCAACGATATCAACTCATTTAAACTGGGGGTCTTCATATCTGGTTAATGATGTCTATAAACGATTTTTAAAACCGGAAAGCTCTGAAAAAGAACTGGTTAATGTTGGAAAAATTACTACAGTTATTTTAATGATATTTGCCACCGGGCTCGCATTAATTATGCAGTCTGCCCTTGATAATTTTCAAATTATACTTCAGATAGGTGCCGGTACCGGACTCATTTTTATTCTCAGATGGTTTTGGTGGCGGGTTAATGCCTGGAGTGAGATTGCAGCTATGGTTATTTCATTTCTGGTTGCTCTCTATTTTCGTTTTCTTCATGCATCAACAGGATTGCCAATTTTTACCGGCTGGCAGGAATTGCTGGCAGGAGTTACAATTACAACAATTGGCTGGCTTTTGGTGACATATCTTACAAGACCTACTGATAACGAAACTCTTATTAATTTCTGCAAATTGATACGCCCCGGCGGACCCGGCTGGGACAGAATGAAAGGTCTTGCAAAAGATAAAGGAATTTCTATGAATGAAATTGAAGATGAAGCCTGGAGAGTACCACAGGGCATTTACTGTATGATACTTGGCTGTATTGTAATCTATGGCATCTTACTGGCAACCGGCTACTGGATCTATGGCAATTTTGCTCCCGCAGTCTTACTAACTGTTACTTCTGTTATAGCAGGGTGGGCTCTTATAAAAGCGTGGAAAAAACTATTGGCGATATCCCCTGAAATTGAAGATTAGAAAGATCATAGCATAAAAATATAAGCTTATCAGGAGATGTGAAATTTCACACATTTGAAATCTGATAAAGAGAATCTTTACACTTTAATTACATTAATATTTCTTCTCAGAAGTTCAACTTCATATTGCGACGAAATATTTACATCTGTAATAATGGTACTGATTACATCTACATCACATATATATGAGAAACTATGTTTACCGAATTTACTTGAATCCGCAATTGCGATAACCTGTTGTGCCCTGTCTACCATTGTTCTGTTCAGTTGCGCTTCCATGGGATTTGGAGTTGTTAATCCAAATTTAATATCAAGCCCGTCAACTCCCAGAAATAGCTTATCGAAATAATAATTACTGATAGTAGCCTCTGCTTCCGGGCCAACAAGAGAAAACGATTCTTTTCTAAGCACACCACCCGTTAACATAACATTAAGATTGTCGAAACTGCCGAGTTTCAGAGCAATATTAATAGCATTTGTCATAACAGTTAAATTTTTCTTACCAGTTAACCGGTGGGCAATCTCCATTGCAGTAGTTCCGGAATCCAGTAATATTGAATCGCCACTGTTAATCATTTCTATTGCTTTTTCCCCGATTCGCTGCTTTTCTTTCTGAAAAAGTTTTTGTTTTTCTTCAAGTGTAGGGT
>JBBEBD010000052.1:0-2505 GCA_040882525.1 Balneolaceae bacterium
CCCTGCCCGGTAACTGCGATTCTCATCGGCATCATCAGTTTGCCAAATCCCACATCATTACTATTAATAACCATTTCAAGGGCAGATTTTAATTCACCGGCTTTGAATTTTTCTTCAGAAATATTTTCGAGCCTTCCGCGATATTCAGCCACCAGCCCGGGGCTGTCCGCTTTCCATTTTTTTAGAGCTTTTTCGTCATATTCTTTGGGATCTTCAAAAAAGAAGCTGCTCATGGTAATCAGTTCATCCACTTTACTCACTCTCTCTTTCAGAAGTGATACAGCCGTTTCCAGATCTTCATCAGGTAAAGAAAGCCCGTTCCCGGAGATAGCTTTCACCCGCGATGCCAGTTCTTTATCAGACTGTTCACGCAGGTAATGTTCATTATACCAAAGGAGTTTTTTATGATTAAAAACAGCCCCGCCTTTGCTCACGCGGTCGAGTGTAAAGAGCCTGCAGAGTTCTTCAAGAGAGTGGATTTCACTGTCATCACCGGGACTCCAGCCGAGGTATGCCAGGAAATTGATCAGCGCTTCGGGCTCATAGTGCTGCTCGATGTAATCCCTGGTATTGACCGGAATTCCTTCCGACTCTGCTTTTCTTTTGGAAAGTTTTCCGCCGCTGGGCGACATAATCAGAGGGAGATGTGCCATTACAGGAGGTTCCCAGCTAAAGTACTGATAGAGCAGAATATGTTTGGGTGTACTGCTGAGCCACTCTTCACCGCGAATGACATGCGTGATTTCCATTTCATGATCATCTACCACATTAGCCAGGTGATAAGTCGGCATTCCGTCGGATTTCAGCAGAACCTGGTCGTCAAGCCCTTTTGATTCAAAAGATACATGTCCGCGGATTTTATCTTCAAACCGGATCGTTTCTCTCCGGGGCACCTTCAGCCGTACTACATATTCTTCACCCGCATCCAGTTTTTTCTGCACTTCATCACCGGAGAGGGTAAGGCTGTTTTTCATGGATTGCCGGGTCACCGCATCATATTTGGGCGATGGATTCCCGGAGTTTTGCAGCCGCTCCCGCATTTGATCCAGTTCTTCTGTGGTATCGAAAGCATAATAGGCATGTCCGCTTTCAATGAGCTGGTCAGCGTATTTATGATATATTTCTTTACGTTCGCTCTGCCGGTAGGGGCTATAATCTCCGGGTTTTCCCGGGCCTTCGTCAATTTCAATACCGCTCCATTCAAGCGAGCGGGTAATATCATCTTCTGCCTCTTTCACATACCGCTTCTGGTCGGTGTCTTCTATCCGTAATACAAAAGTCCCTCCATGATGTCTGGCAAAAAGGTAGTTATAGAGAGCGGTCCTCAGCCCTCCTATGTGAAGAAATCCTGTTGGTGAGGGTGCAAATCGTACGCGAACGGTGCTGCTTTCCATGAAAATTTCCTGATCTGATTTTTAAATTACCGGATACCATGAAAATAAGGGGAAATGATCACGAAGGCTAATTGATTTGTTTTAGAAAAAAAGTAAAAACAGGTTGTACAGGGTCTGTGTGTTAATGCCATTTACTGTTTTTTTGAAAATGGATTCAATATTGTACTATATATTATCCTTTCATTTAGTCATATAAGATTATGAAAACTAATATAGCTTCTGTTCTATTTTTTCTGTCAGTTGTTGCAACGCTGGTTTTTATTCTGTCCGGTTATGGATACCAGTGGGGAATCTGGTCGCTTGGAACCGGCTTTACATTACTTACCAATAGTGCATATGCAGCCATCGGTTTGTTACTGGCAAATACCATAATGCTTTTTTTTCTTAAAAATGCAGATATGAAACCAGTTACTCTGGTTCTTATCGGGGTGGTTTGTACTGCGACTGTTGCCGGGGTGGCCTTTTACTGGCAGAATGAAGCGCGAAAAGCCCCGCCAATTCATGATATTTCAACAGATCTTGAAAATCCTCCGGAATTTATTGAGATGATACCGCTGCGTGCGGATGCTCCGAATCCGCCTGAATATGCCGGTGAAGAAACGGCTGAAATTCAGAGAGAAAATTATCCCGATATTGCTACAGTATGGTTCAGTGCCCCGAATGAAGAGGTTTTTAACGCGGCGGTTGCAGTTGTTGAAGAAAGGGGGTGGGAACTGGTAAATTCAGATGCTGAGGAGGGCATCATAGAAGCTACTGAAAAGCTGGCATGGTTTGGCTTTAAAGATGATGTGGTACTCAGAATCGGGACTGATGACGACGGAACCAGGGTGGATATGCGATCCAAATCACGAATTGGGCGGGGTGATGTGGGTGTGAATGCAAAACGAATCATGAGATTTTTTGAAGATCTAGAGGAAAGGGTTCAGCATTGAGTTTACTGGAATTCAGGAGTCAGAATTCAGGAGCCAGAATATTCTTGTGAAGTTTCACTGTGTTACTTCGTGATTACAAGCGTTCTTGTTTGGGTTATAAATGAGAAAAAAAACACCTTCTGACTCCTGACTCCTGACTCCTGACTCCTGACTCCTGACTCCTGACTCCTGACTCCTGA
>JBBEBD010000053.1:0-15530 GCA_040882525.1 Balneolaceae bacterium
TGGATAACTATTTGAACTGCTAAACATAGCATATATTTAACATATGAGAGTTCCCATGCTTTTGCGGGATCCTGGCAAAGTCGCGGACTGTGTTAACCACAAAGAACACCAAGTTTACAAAGGTTCTTTTTTAAGCAAGGTTTTACCGCAGTGGCGCAAAGAAGCGGAGGGGGTGTAAACTCCATAGCCCAAACCGTTCACACGAATACAAAAACCCTCAGCGTCCCCGTGACTCCGCGGTGAGGGGCCTGCCGTGGATCATTCATTGTCGCAATTACCCCGTGAGAAAGTCATATTTTCACTTTTCAAAAGAGCTGTCAAATCAATACCATGATGGCAGGTAACATTTAATAAAGAGTCATTAATCATTTATGAAAACAAAAAAAATTTGGGCAAACCTGTCGGTAAAAGATGTGGAAAAAACCCACCGGTTCTACAAGGAATTAGGGTTCAGGCAAAATGGAGAGTTTCCTAATGATTATGAACTGGCCAGCTTTTTGGTCGGTGAGGACGATTTTGTGGTTCATTTCTTTTCTAGGGATAGTGATCAGTTTAAGAAATCAATCGGAGGTGAAATAGCCGATTTGAGCCAGGGAAATGAAGTGATGTTCACCCTTTCGGCTGACAGTCAGGAAGAAGTTGATGAATGGGCGAAAGCAGTCAAAAAAGCCGGGGGGTCAATTTTCAGTAAACCACAGAAAATATTTCAGAAGGGCTGGTACGGATGCGGGTTTGCCGACCCTGACGGCCACAAATGGAACGTGTTTTACAACGGCAAATAGACGTAAAATTCCTATTTAACATGAGTGAATACAAATATGTCTGAGGCTGTCCAAAAGGGTATTTAAAAAATAGATTCTAATTATTACGTCATGCCGGACCCCGATCCGGCATCTCCTGACCTTATCAACGTTAGGAGATTCTGAATCCCCCAAGGTATGCCTTTGGCAGAGTTCAGAATGACACCCTTTTTGGACAACCTCCCGGCGATGATTCACTGGCCCTTGTTTAGGTTTGTGAGCTGAAGAATTAACTACCAAAAACCAGAATTTTATATATAATTCACTTATACCCACTGTTCTTAAATCGAATTTCTTCCGGTTTTCCTCGTTAATAATTACATTCAGTTAAACCTAAACACTTTTCTTATGATTACTGATTTAAAAGAGATTGAAAATTCGGCCCTGAAACTAAACAAAAGGGATAAAGCACGTCTGGCTGATAAATTGTTGCAGAGTATTCATGGCAAAATTGATCCCGAAATCGAACAGGCATGGATTGATGAAGTTCAAAAACGAAAAGAAGCTCTTAAATCAGGAGAAGCTTCACTGCATTCATCGTCCGATGTATTGAATGAAGCAAGAAAACGTATTCAAAAGTGACCATAAAATTTCATTCGGAAGCCAGAAAAGAATTTTTTGAAAACGCGGAATATTATGAAGAACAAGTGGTTGGTTTAGGTGATGATTTTATTGATGAAGTAGAAAAAGTATTGGATGTCATTGAACAGCAACCTTCTGCCGGAACTAAAATCACGGATACCGAACGAAGATTTTTACTTTCTCGCTTTCCTTACGGGGTAATATATTCTGTTGAAGCAGATCAAATAGTAATTTTTGCTATGATGAATTTAAGACGAAAGCCGGGGTACTGGAAATCCAGAACTTAAGATTGTGGAGATACCTAAAAGGCTCAAATGGACGAGTTTACGCTTAGGGTCAGAGAGAATTGGTTACTTGGTGTTAACCACAAAGTGCACTAAGTACACAAAGTTTTATTTAAAGTAGTTTTAAATGGCCCGAAACCACGAAATACCTACTTGTGTACTTTCGTGTCAGCCCTGAATCCTGGCTTTAAGAGAAATTAATTGCCACTGAGGCACAGATTTTCACAGAGAAAACCATTCTGTGTTTTCAGTGCTTCTGTGGCAAAAATAAAATTGTTTGCCGCCATCATATATATGAACCTCTAAAAGCAATTTTAAAATACCTCTGTACTGTAAAGGAAAAGCTCCCTGAATCTCGCCAGGGTTGCGAACCATTGCTTCAAACCCGGCAAGAGCGTTGCAATTTCCTGGTCTGAAACCCTGTCCGAACTGTAAGCGTATGCGTTGAAATATGTATTCAGTTAAACATCAATGAAGACAGAGTGAGTTATCCTGATGGCATACCCCCGAATTTTCCTGCTTAAGCTCTTATCCTTTCTTTTTCTCCCCGCCGGGTGTTCCGGGCAGATGGCTGAAGTACAGGGTGTAACCGCATTTACAAATGTGAATGTGGTTCCCATGGATTCTCCGCGTGTCTTAGAAGAACAAACAGTCATCATTAAAGATGGAGTTATTTTTGAAATTGGATCATCGGAAACAGTTCATGTTCCGGAAGAGGCAAAAATCATCAATGGCCAGGGGAATTATCTCCTTCCGGGACTTACCGATTTTCACATTCATTTACGGTCAACTGATGAGTTGGTTTCCTACCTGGCATATGGAGTGACTACTGTGGTGCATATGAGCGGGGCCATGAATGGTGCGCCAGAGCTGCTATATTATAAAAAGCAGCTTAACAACCATGAGATGATTGGACCGCGACTCCTTACGACGGGTCCTATTCTGGATGGCAATCCTCCCATTTTTGCAGGAGTAAGTACTTCAGTTTCTGCCCCTGAAGAAGCGAGGCGTGTTGTAGCCGAACAGAAAAAACAGGGATACGATTTTATTAAGGTTTATAACAACCTTAGCCCAGACCTGTTAAATGCCATTACCGGGGAAGCAGAAGTGCAGGGCATGTCGGTAATCGGGCATATTCCCCGCATGAGCGGGCGTGAACAAGCCTTGCAACAAGCCCTGGATGCAGGAATGGCGATGATCGCACACGGAGAAGAATATTTTTTCACCTATTTCTACAGCAGCGTGGATAGCCTGCTGGACCGTGGACAAATACCAAATCCCGATGAAAATGAAATACCTGTGGCCGTACAAATAACCAGGGAAGCGGGAACAGCCGTAACGCCCAATCTCTCATTTGCAGCTATGACACGAAAGCAGCTTGATAGTTTAGACACTATATTCTCCGATTTCGAAACAAGATATCTGCATCCGGAAGTGCTGGAGATGTGGAAAGAACAAAATTCAACCCAACGTCCTGACCTGGAGCGGTTCGATAAAAGAGAGAAAGCAAAATACGTATTCCTGAAGAAGCTCATGAAGGCACTGAATGATGCCGGGGTTCCACTCCTGCTTGGAACGGATGCATCCGCTCCCGGCCTTTTTCCCGGCCAATCCGCTCATGTTGAGCTGTGTGAATTGGTTGAAGCGGGTCTCACTCCATACGAGGCTCTGGCTGCCGGCACCCGTAACGCCGGGAAATTCATTAACAGTCATGTTTCTGCAAGTGAGCCTTTCGGTGTTATTGAAGCCGGGCAGCAAGCCGATCTGATTCTGGCAGAGGGAAATCCATTAGAAAACATCTACAATGCTTCAAACATCCGGGGTGTCATGAAAGGGGGACGATGGTTTCCTATTGAGCAACTGGCAGAGATGCGGAATCATTTAGCCGAAAAATATCAGGGGATGTGATCAAAGCGACCTGCCAGTGGGAAACGCCGAAGGTTCTGATAAATAAGCGACCTGCCAGAGTTCCCGTGCTTTTGCGGGATACTGGCTGAGTCGCGGATTAGTGTGTTAACCACAAAGGACACTAAGAACACAAAGTTTAGCAGTTGCAAACGGCTCAAAATCTATCAGTCAAAAATTGACTTTGCATTCTGCAAACTTTTTTACCATAACCACTCCTCTTTCAACCCATGCGGAAGAGCCAAAGAAAACATGCTTATGTTTCCGGAAAACATAAGCATCCGTTGATCAAAACATCCGCATGTTTTCGACAAGACATAAGCATGATTTTGAGAGCCGCTAATACCGGCTTTTAGAAGCTGCAGTGGACATTTTTTAAAAGAGCCTTTTTGAAGCATGGGAGAGATGGCAATTTGCCAACCGGATAACAGTTTTAAGAGTGAGTTAAACTAAAAAACCTGGAGATCACCACTTTCCCAATTCAAAATCGAAATAGGAACCCACGCCGGCTTGGTTGAAAACAGCGGCCTGCCAGAGTTCCCATTCTTTTGCGGGATCCTGGCAGAGTCGTGGCGCCACTGCTTCGAACAGCGAATCGAGTTACAAACCAGCTCCCCAAAATCTGCGAGAATTTCTGAGGGAGCAGAGTCACAGCTCATTCTTCATCAGATTAATAATTTATCCGAAGTGTTTATTCAATAATTTAACGTGAGATATACCTATAATTGCTTCTCTTTGCCTTATCGATTGGCTTTGCTATTATGGACAGGATATTATCTCGCGAATTAAAGAGTATAAATACATCTAAGGCATTTGGAATTCAAATCATGAAGAAAAAGTACAATCGTGCTATCGACTTTTTAAAAGTTGGTATTCAATATCTCCATATCGTCGAATTATCATCAAATAAAACCTACCAACAAGGAAATACAAACTACTATATATCAAACGAACCAATTAGTGCCGAAAAACTAGAAGAAGAAACAAATTGGTCCGATTTCAATTTAGTTCTTCCTCTACTTTTTAATTTTTACCATGGATTGGAAGTGCTACTTAAAGGTTTTATATGTCTTCAGGAAAATTCAATAGCAAAAACCCATAGACTTTGTGAATTACTGGCTATTTTTAATAAATATTACCCAAATAGTAAATTAATTCGCTTATTTGAAAAATATATCCATTCAGAAAAATTACCTTCCACTTTGGCTGACTTCTGTAATAAGTCATCAACTACGATGGACGAATTTTACCTTTCACTGAAGTATCCTGAAAAAAATCATAAAGTGGCCTACAATCATAATCCACTAATGTTTACAGGAGAAAAAAGTAAATTATTTTTCAAAGAATTGAGAGATGATATACAAATTTTTCGACAAGAATCTGTTACACTTGGTAGAAAAGAGAAACCAAATACCTAACATAGCGCATCAACAGGGGAAGCGGAAGTGCCGTTGGTTTCGGGAGTTGCTTGTTTAAAATTTTTAGCCGTTAATTAACTCATAACCCCGCGCCTGTTATGCACAGGTTCGTTATACAAAATTGTAGGTTCAATATTAACAAATCAAGATTGATCAGTCCGCAGCAGAAACACCAGACCGTTAACTCTTTTTTCATTACACCGTTGTACTATGAAAGTTGTACTTTTTCTTGGAGCAGGGTTCAGTAAAGCAATCTTCAATCAGAAGATTCAAAGTGAGTTAATAGATGACTTTTTAACAGCTCCAGAAAGTGAAGATTTTGTAAAAAAATTTCCAAAGGAGTTTGTCGAACTCACAAGTACATTTAATGACATTGAGCTGATAATGTCACACTATTTAAATCTTGGTTACCCAGAACCTTACATTGAAGGTGATGAAACTCTGTACAACAAAAGATTCATAGTGTTTTTAAGAATGGCTTTAGCCATCTACTTTAGAGAGAAGTTCAAAAATGTTGGGTACGATTATTATGAAAGTGAGTCGGAGTACCTGATCCACGATTATTTTCATGGATATGGAGTTGTGCCTGATGATTTGTCAGTTATAACAACCAATTATGATTTAGGAGCAGAACGAGCTGTAGAAACTATAAAGGGTATGGGTTCATACTTTTACCCTGGGTTTCAAAAGGTAGTGGATACTCGTGATAAAGTCCCCATAATGAAATTGCATGGATCAATAAACTGGATAGAGGCTCGAGGGACTCTAAGCAGAATTGGGTTCGCGAATAATACACGTAAAGAGATAATCACTGATATTTTAGATGATTTGACATTTCATGAGTTTACTCTTCAAAAAGACGGGACAAAGTATGCGCCAGTTTTGGTTCCATTTTTTTATCAAAAACAGCTTTGGAGTAAAATAAATCAGAGATGGTGGGGTAAACGATTTGACGAACTTTGGCATCAAGCATTTAAAGCTTTAATTGATGCAGATCTTATTTTATTCTGGGGTTACAGTTTGCCTAATGCTGATCACCATATGTTTACGCTTTTGCAAACAGCACTGACTCGGTCCAACGCCAATATTCAAATTATTGACAAATTAAATAAAAATTCTCCAGAAACTAATTTGATGAAGCTCGCATATTTATCTCGAGTTTCCGAGCCCGATAAATTGGAAGTCAGCAAACATGGACTCAGTGAGTATTTGCGAAGTATTGTAGAAACTTAAAATGATAATATTCAACTTATTTAACAGTCTTCAAATAACACGCGTTTTGCGCGCCGCACAAGTTCCAGTCCGTTACTGGTCTCTGACTTAAATGATATGTTGCGACATGAAGCAGGTACATCAAATGCGGGATGAACCGCAGATTATTTCGATGGAATAACAACAAGGCATAAACAATATCAATGAGTCTAAACCTTCTCAACAGTCCCCCAAATATCCAGCAATCCGCCATCCTTGCCTAATAATGGGTCAGTCGGAGGGAAAGGTACCGCAGAGATGTTTTCATCGGTTCCGGGGCGTTCGCCTTTTTCGCCTTTATTCAGGTCCGGGCTGCGTCCGTCAGGGTATGCTCCAACCACGGTAAAGTCAGAATCGGCATTGATGCACTTATGGCCTACTCCAGCCGGTATTATCAAAATATCTCCTGCATGTACCTTTACTTTCTCCCCGCTTTCGCCGCCCATGTGCAGCAGGGCTTCTCCATTAAAAACACCCAGAACTTCGTGGGTATTACTGTGGTAATGATGAAACGAATATACTCCCCAGCGCCAGGTATTTGTCCAGTTGTTGGAGGTGAAGGTATCTTCGAGCCAGCCGGCTCCTTCACTCCCCCGTTCCTCAAAAGCATTTAAATATGCTACCAGGGGATATTTTGGAATCCGGCCATCATCCTCAAAAGAATATGTTTCAGTTTTGAAGTTCATAATCTGCCTTTCAATTCTGTTTAACTTTTACACCTGACAAAGTATTCAACAATTATTTTTATGTCATTCGTTTAAATCATCATTATAATCGCCCTGGGAATATCAGCAAAAAATTATAACATCATTTATATGAATATAGTAGTCATCGGAGGCGGAGCCGCAGGATATTTTGCGGCTGTGAACCTGGCGCGGCTTAATCCATCTGTCAGCGTTACCATTCTTGAAAAAAGCCGGGAGGTGCTGTCGAAAGTGCGGGTTTCCGGGGGCGGGCGATGCAATGTTACCCATCATTGTTTTGAACCCGAAATTTTTGCCGGGCACTATCCCCGCGGCGGGAAAATGCTGCGCTGGGCGTTTGAGGAGTTCCAGGCCCGCGATACGATGGAGTGGTTTGAAGAGCGCGGCGTAAAGCTGAAAGCCGAAGCCGACGGACGCATGTTCCCCGTCACCGACGATTCCGCCACCATCATCGACTGCCTGATGGCCGAAGCCAAAAAGCACAACGTCACCATCCGCACCCAAACCCGGGTGGATAAAATTGAACCGTCCGGCTCCGGGTTTACACTTCACCTTCACAAACAGAAAGCGATCACCTGCGATGCTGTGGTGGTGACCACCGGAGGCTTCAACCGTGAAAAAGCGTACCAGTGGCTGAAAGAGCTGGGTCATTCGGTCAACCCGCCCGTTCCATCGCTCTTTACCTTTAACTTCCGGGAAAAAATCTTCAGCGAGCTGGCAGGAATTTCGGTTGAACAGGCGCATGTTCATATCAAAGGCACCCGGTACGAAGAAGTGGGGCCGGTGCTGTTTACCCACTGGGGACTCAGCGGTCCGGCCGTTCTGAAACTCTCCGCCTGGGCGGCCCGTGAACTCCATCAAAAAGAATACCGGTACGATGTGGAAGTGAACTGGCTGCACCCGATGAACCAGGAAGAGGTGAGAAACGAGTTAGTAAAGCTCCGGGACCATCAGCCCAAAAAGAAGATCACCAACCAGGAGACGTTCCCGTTTCCGGCGAGGCTCTGGGAGAAATTTGTTGAACTGGCTTCCATCAATCCGGAAAAGCGGTGGGCGGATCTCTCCAACAAGGAGCTTCATGATCTTACACTTCAGCTAGTCCGCGGCACGTACAACATCCAGGGAAAAACCACTTACAAAGAGGAATTCGTCACCTGCGGCGGCATCCCGCTGAAGGAGATCAACCCGAACACGATGGAGAGCAAAAAGCAGCTGGGACTTTATTTCGCCGGCGAAGTCCTCGATATCGATGGTGTTACCGGAGGTTTCAACTTCCAGGCCAGCTGGACGACGGGGTGGTTGGCGGCACAGGCTGGTAGTGAGTATTGAGTATCGGGTACTGAGTTTTCCTGGTAAAAAATGTATTGTATTTACTGAATGAAACTTTCGCTCAATTCTCAATAAACACCCGCCGGCCGGTGCGCAGCTCAGGCTCCTGGCCGAGCAGCCACATCTCCGCCCAGTAGAATCCGCTTTCCACCGGATTACCGGCATCGTCCCTGCGGTCCCATGTCTCATTCCAGGCATATTCCTCAAACGGTTCGATATTTATCTGACTATTTGCCGGGCTGCCCGATGTATCAGTATATACAACTTCTCCCGCTGTTTGTGAGTCCCTGTCATATTCACTGATTTGAAAGCCGACTTTCCTGTCGGTTGAAAAATCAAAAGAAAAGGACTCTGAAATACGGTTATTCAGCTCATAGATGAAATTTGAGGGATCTTCAAAACGGTTATATACGACACGGGGTTGTAAAGCCCCCTCGCCCTGTTCGGTAATAGTTACCTCGGTTGAACGGTATGGTGAATTACCATCCCTCAAAAATTGAACGATCGTATACGTCCCGCTCTTAACCTTTCTGTCTTGATAGATCGACCCGTCATAAGCCCCGTGGTCCCATTCGAATTCTCTGATTTCGGTTGAAAACGGCGGTATTTCCCAACTGGTAAGCGTACCCGTACACCCGAAAGCATTTGATGAGAAAACGATCTCGCCATCCCGATGATATATTTTAAATCCGGATTGGCAGCCGGATGAAAATTCAATAGCGACTGGATCACCCGTTATATTTGTAACCCTGTACTGCAGTATAACGGGCTCATCCAGATTATAGGTTGTCTTGTCAGGTTGTAATGTAAAGCTCAGTTTATCTTCAAACCGTACTTCTCCGACGAGGGACTGCCTGAAGTCTCTCAATAAAAAGACGAGCGGTCTCAATTCTTTATTTTCATCTATTCGGGCAAGTGCAGAACTGTCACACACAACATTTTTTTCCCCCTCATCGCCGTGCCAGGTAATGGAATACAATGTCACGCTGTTCTCATCAAACTGGTAACATTCATTATTGAAGACGTGAAAATTCTCAAAAACTGTAACCAAATGTTGAAACTCGTTGTCATCCAACGTCCTTGTCGCCGGCGGCAATTCCTCACCTTCCAGCCGCCGGAAGTCAATCCTGCCTGTGTGATGTACGGTCACTTCATCTTTCCACTCGAGATGCTTGGGATGCATCGTAAATGTGATGAATGAATCGGTGGCTGTGTCTGTACTTGAACTCTGGATCAGATCACATGAAACCAGGTAAACGGAAGCTGGGAAAACCAGCAGGAACATGGAATATTGAAAAAACTTCTTCATATCATTCCCATTATTGATTTTGAGATCACCAATCAGTATTGGTCGCCCCCTTCGTAGTCAGAAAAGAGGAGAACCTCTCTCACGCAAAAAAACAGAGGTTTTTGTGAGACAACTATAGGTATATACACATGAACATAAAAATATACCCATTAGATTCACTGTTGTACATTTGAGCAATTGAAAAGGGATGTTCGCTCCGCACGGGAGTCCATGTACACCCCTCCCCACGCCAAAAGAAGCGTGGGACTCCCCTCAAGGGGAGAGTTAATCCGGCCTTCACCGAATGTCTGGAAATCACCAAAATTGGAACTATACATTCCTTATTGTAGATTCGATCAGACGAAGTTGTTGGTTAAACCATTAAAACCATTCTATGAAATGCCGTGGATGAATTGGTAATTGCGCACAGGGCAAAGGGCATAGGGTTTAGTGAAAAACCCTATGCCCTTTGCCCTCTGCATTAAAAACTAAAATCTGATGATCATGAAAAATTTATTTGTAACCTTTTCGCTATTCACCCTCTCCATATTACTACTACCTGTTACCCTTTCAGCCCAGGAACCGGGTGAGCCGTTGTTCACGGAAGATATCGGGGTGCAGATGTATTCATTCCGGAATATAATTCCTGAAATCGGTCTGGAGGCAACACTGGATGCCATCCGGGATATGGGAATCACCGAAATTGAAGGCGGTCCCGGGGAAGATATGAGTCCCGAAGAGTACCGCCGGCTGGTTGAAGAGCGGGGGCTTGGCATTCCATCCACCGGTGCCGGTTTTGAGCAGCTGGCGGATGATCCCGAAGGGGTTGCGGAACGGGCAAAGGCACTTGGATCGAATTATGTGATGAACTCCTGGATTTCACATGAAGTGGGCAATTTTAATTATGAAAACGCCCGCCGCGCCGTTGAGGTTTTTAATCATGCGGGACAAATACTGAGTGAGCATGGCCTGACATTAAAATACCACCTGCACGGTTACGAAATGCAGCCGCACGAGGACGGCACCCTACTGGATTACATTATTCAAAATACTCATCCCGAACATGTTTCTTTCCAATTGGATATTTTCTGGGCTCATTTTGGCGGGGCTGATCCCGCGGAGCTTCTGGAAACCTACGGAGACCGTTTTGTATCTCTTCACGTAAAGGATATGCAGAAGGGAATTGAAAAAGACCTGACCGGGCTTACTGATCCCGAATACGATGTGGTCCTGGGAACCGGCCAGCTTGATATGCCTGCAATCATGAAGGCGGCAAAAGCGGCGGGAGTTAAACACTATTTTATTGAAGATGAAAGCAGCCGTGTGATGGAACAGATTCCGGCAAGCATTGAGTATCTCAGAAGTTTGAAAGAGTAAAGGAAGAGGAATATTGAATAAAGAACACGGAATTACGAAAGTTGAAGTTATTTCATTACTTCAACTTTCCTTGTTCGATATTCAACCGTCGCCTGGCGGATAAATTTTTGTGAGTTTTATTCTGTTACCATTTACAACAGTAACTTTAAAATCTTCTTTTAAGAATAATCCAACATCATGCTGATAGGTATCTGTTCCGACTCGCACGATCATGTAGAACACATCAAAAAAGCAGTGGCTCTGTTTAAAGAGAACAAAGTTGAAAAGGTAATTCACGCCGGGGATTACTGCAGTCCGTTTACCATTCCTCTTTTTGAAGGGCTGCCCTTGCACGGTGTTTTTGGCAATAATGACGGGGACAAGTATATGCTGATGAAAAAGTTTGATGAAATCGGTGCCGTGCTTCACGGGGATTTTTTCAGCTTTTCTGAAGGAGGATTAAAAATAGCTGTTTACCACGGAACGTATGCTGAAATTACTCAAAGCCTGGAAAAAAGCGCTCAGTATGATGTGGTGATTTCCGGTCATACACACGAAGCCAGGCTGGACACCATTGGGGACACCATCTCCATCAATCCGGGAAGTGTAAATGGTTTTGACGGCGATGCTCTTGTGGCACTGTTTGATACGGATAACCGGCAGGTACAGTTTAAGGAGCTTTAGGAAGATGTCAGCTGTCAGACTTCAGCTATCAGCTTTCAGTCTTCAGCCAATGGCGGGCGGGAGTCGAACTCATCTTTTCCCCGCGTTAGCGATATCTCCATGCAAGGTCTTGGGCTGAATGTGGCTGACTCACGATTCGCTCGATATCAGGAGATTTCACTTCGTGTACAAAAGATGAGCTCGACTGCATTGCATCTCACATTCGTTCGACTTCATTTCGCTACCAGTGACAGATTTGTAAAAAAGCGTGTTTTTTGGCTTAACCTGCAATTTTTGCTCAAAGGACACACACCTAAATCCCCTCTCGAGAGGGGACTTTTGAACTGTCACCTTTTAAATAGTATTGCCCCGCTTTTGGACAAAATTAGTTGCTCGAGATGACAGAGCAGGCGGGGGTGATGAGGCGGCGTATCAAGCTCCGTATCATTATCAGTACTTCGGTTTACGCCGCAGAATGAAATATAAATCAGACTTCAGCCATCAGCAGGGAACCCTGTCCCACGTAGCTGAAGTCTGAAGTCTGAAAGCTGACGACTGAAGCCTTCCCTCCTCATTCACGCAAACGGGGATCATCTTCTTCATGAACGTAATTGATGACCCAGGGCCCAACGGAAGTCAGCTGGATGACGGTTTCGCCATCGGCAATTGCATAATGTACCATCCCGGGAGGCATGGATGTGTAGCTTCCGGGTTCAAGTTTTTCCGTGGCATCTTCGTCTAATTCCCCGCCGGACCCCAGCAGGAAGTTTCCGGAAACAACCGTTACACGTTCTACATTCGGGTGAGAATGCGGTGAGATATAGTAACCGTCGGGCATCTTGATGCGCAGTGTGAATACACCCGCTTCACCTGGATTACCTTCCAGTACGGCTATTTCTCCTCCCTCTTCAAGCGAAGGCGGGGCATCCTGCCAGTCAATGGATCCGGTAGTGAAAAGCAGGTGGTGTTCCGGCCCTTCATCCTGCAGGTTTGATTCAGGCTGTGCGTTCGCTTCTGAAATGCCAAAGGCAAAAAGAAGCGAGCATAGGGTTCCTTTTATAATTGAATGTTTCATAATGTTTTCTCCTGTTAGTGATTTATCTGAATCCGGAACCAGCCGGGTTAATGGATGGCAGATTCCGGTGTATCAGTTTTTGGTTTTGTTTATTGATTTAAATGGTTCGGGAAAAGAATTAGTTAAAAAGTTTCCCTCCGTCAGCTGACGGAGGGCAATGGAAACTCTCCCCTTGAGGGGAGTACCCGACAGTTCATTTCTGTCGGGGGAGGGGTGTCCAATGAATTTGAACCTGCAGCTTTTTATGTGCTGAGTACATCCTCCTGCTCACTCCGTTCGCTTTTCTCCTTCAAAGAGGGACACTTACTAAACTCTACTTCTGTCTTTTTGTAAATGGAATCAGCATGGGTACTTTTTCCTGGTAGTCGGTATATCGATCCCCGTGAACGTTTTTAAGATCTCTCTCCTCCAGGAATTTAATGGCAATCAGGATGTAAAGAGTGGTAGTGACAGCGAAGATTAAATGTCCCACCGTCATGACAGGAGTTGCCCAAAACGCAATGACAAAGCCCAGCATAATAGGATGGCGTACAACTCCATACAGAAAGCTCATTTTAAAAGGAATCGGCTGGGGTTCTGTCTTTTTCAGGTTTTCATAAACCTGTTTCAGTCCGAACAGGTCAAAATGGTTAATCATAAAAGTGGACAGAAGGACGATGATCCAACCTGCTGCGAAAAGGCCATACAGCAGAATTTCACCGGCTTCGTTCTGAACCTGCCAGACGATATCGGGCATGGGTCGCCATTGCCAGTAAATCAAAATCAGTGCGAGGCTCGACAAAAGTACATACGTACTTCGTTCGATTGATTGCGGGATAAATTTGGTCCACCACTCTTTAAAACCCGGCCGCGCCATGATGCTGTGCTGCAGGGCGAAGATGGAAAGCAATACTACATTAATCAGCAAAGCTTGTGTAAAGGGTGTTTCCAACCCTGTATTAATGGTTTTGGCAACGGCAAAATCTCCCGTAAAAGCGATTGCATAGAGAAAGGCTCCCAAAAAAACGAGATAAGCAATGACACCGTAAATAAAAGCTATGATCTTTTTCATGATTTTAGTGTTGGTTAGTATATTGATTTATAAATGAAGCTCAGGTATTCCGCATTTCTCACACCCGGATTTCGGGTCATGAGAAATGCGGCATTTGATTGCTACTGTGCGACCCATTTTCCATTCAGGAATTCTCCATTCTGGAATGTAGCCCGGCCGTTGTTTTCGTCAATAAAATAACCGCTGTCATATACCAGGGTTTTCTCACTTCCATCAACCAGGTGAATGGTTTCGGGTTCAATGGCCTGGTTGTAAGGATTATATACAGTACCCTCAACTTCGATGGTCTCCCGAAAATACTGCTGGAGAAAACTCTGGGGAATGTTTACGATGAAGAAAAATTCCTCATCTTCGGTATATACGCCAGTTGTATAGTCTGCGCCGCGATGGGTGGTGGGGCATAGTTCACCGACTACGGCGCAGTCAAACCCGGACAGCTGCCCGGTTACGGTTTCATGATCGTTCCCTGATCCAAATGAGATCACGGACATCATTACAGTTATCAGAAATGAGGCTTTTAATGCAGGGTTCATAATAGTACCTGTTTTATTGTTGCGATTTTTGTTTTGGTTAAAGGATTATTCCTTATGCCCTGTGAGGACGATAGTATGGGCACCCAGTCCCTTGGCTGCTTTTTTCGTGCTTTCGTTTGAGCTCCGGGCAAAATAGTCCAGCCGGTCAATCACGGTTACATTTTTGAATCCGGCTTTGCGGATGAGATCCAGGTACACTTCAACCGGTTCAGCACCTACAATACATTCCGCCCAAAGCTGGGGGTTGGATTTTGATTTGTCGGAAACGGCCTTCGACAACACGATATCAGAAATCTGAATACGTCCGCCCGGCCTGAGAATTCGATGCACCTCACGAAAGGCTTTCTCTTTATCGGGAACCAGGTTGAAGACTCCATTACTGGTTACCACATCGGCTGAGGCATCTTCCAGGGGTATATCATCAGCTTTGCCGTTGATAATGCGGACATTGCTGAAGCCGGTTTTCTTAATATTTTCCTCGGCTTTGGCAATCATGGCAGGAGTCATGTCAATACCATAAACTTCCCCTTCCGGGCCTGTTTTAAGTGCAGCGATCAGAACATCAGCACCGGAACCGGAGCCGATATCAACAACGGTATCTCCCTGTTTGATACCATTTGCGAGAAAGGGATATCCCACACCGGCAAACGATTCTACGGCTGTGGACGGAATGGCATCCAGTTCCTTTTCCGGGTATCCGAGGTGCAGGCAGGAGCTCCGGCCGGTAGGAAAGTGAAACTCTTTCGTTGGGCAGACTGCAACATCTTCGTACATTTCCTGTACGGCATTAAATACTAAAGATTTATCGAATTTAGCTGTTGTAACAGACATGATTTTCGGGATTTGTGTTCAGGTTTATAAATGATCTTACCTGAATGTAACCGCCATGTCTTCCGGTCATCTTCCGTTCTTCTTCCGGGATATTAAGGAGAGCATATAAATTTGATAGAAGAAAGGACCTGTTGTAACTTTAAGTGGTTTTTTTCTTCCTCTTACCAGTAACCTGAGTTCGATTTATAAGCATTGAACCTAAAAGTCCCCCCTTATCCCCCAAAGGGATGCCTTGGGCAAAAGGGGGATGTTTATCAGAACGTGGAAAAATCCGATGAACACCCCTCTGTATCTCGCTTGCGCGGGATAAAAGAGGAACCCCTTGATAGGGGAGACTTTTGCATAATTTTTAATTACAATTAATAATCGAACTCAGGTAGTAATCAATAATCAACTAACTACCACGAAGTTCCGCCTGCTGTTCAACCATACGTTCGAGATAATGAATAACGGGAGAGTA
>JBBEBD010000054.1:0-75489 GCA_040882525.1 Balneolaceae bacterium
TTCTGGTAAGCCACGTGTTCCCGTCAGGAACACTTCGTGGGTAACGGTGATGATCGACTCCATCTATATACGTTCCGTTAGGAACGTTTCGTAAAAGATGTCAGGCTAAAGAGTTACCCACGAAAAACCGTCCCTTTAGTTGTGCCATATGGCGTGAAGCCAAGTTAGGATTGGGTTATTAATAAACATTCTCAGGAACAAGTTTCTTCTGGTAAGCCACGTGTTCCGTCAGGAACATTTCGTGGGTAACAAAGACGTGGATATCCACCCCTCATTCGTTCCATAGGAACGTTTCGTCATGGTGTCAGGCTAAAAAAATGTGTAAGGAATCGTAAATCCCTGGTTCATACAGATAGAACAAGAAAATCCACTACAATAATTATACAAATGCCAAATACTTACACCCGGTTACACATACAATTCGTATTTGCTGTGAGGTACAGGAGAAGTCTGATGAACTACAAACATCGTGTTCTCTATTGGTTAACTATATAATCAAACCAAAACAGGAACATTATTTTAAAAAAAGCTGGCCGGTTCTCATGAGTGCTCGGGCTTCACGGGCAGCCCCGATGCATGTTACCAGCGTAATATGTATTTTCGATTCGGATATTCGGCGAGAACATTTCAATCAGAATCAACAGAACAAAATATGATCAAATCTCTCTACATTAAAGATTTTGCCTTGATTGACGAACTGGATGTTCTGTTTGAAGAGGGCCTGAATGTACTGACCGGCCAGACCGGTGCGGGAAAATCTATCATCATCGGAGCTCTGAATATGATTCTGGGTGAACGTGCCGATACAGAAGTGATTCGCCAGGGAGCCGATAAAGCCATCGCAGAGGCAACGATTGCGATCAGAGGTGAGGAATTTATTAAAGAGATGCTGGAAGAGAACGCCGTGGAGTTTTCAAACGAACTGATTCTCCGGCGGGAAATCCGCCAGGCCGGCAGCCGTGCATTTATAAATGATACACCCGTTAATATTTCAGTTTTAAAAGCTGTGGGAGACCAGCTTGTGGACCTGCACGGCCAGCACGATCACCAGATGCTACTAAAGGACGAAAATCACCTGGGGATTATTGACAGGTTTGATTCCGTTCAGCCCGTACTGAAAGATTACCAGGAGGAATACCGTAAGATGTCTTCACTTCAAAAGGAACTGCGGGATTTGATGAAACGAGAGCGTGAACTGAAGGAGAAAACAGAGTTATATCAGTTCCAGGTAAAAGAGCTTGAAGCTGCGGAATTGAATGGGGATGAAGAAGATGAGTTAAAAGCCGAAATGAATCTGCTGGATAATGCGGAAGACCTGGATCAAAAAGCAGCGGCTATAGCAGAGATCGGTAATGGCGAGATCAGTCTGATGGAGATGCTGAATACTATAAAACTGCACCTGGAAGATATGTCGCGAATTGAACCTGATTTTCAGAACTATTTGGATGAGGTAACTACGGCCCGGATCAGCATACAGGAGGCTGTGCAGTTTGCAGAACGGTACCGCGACAAGATTGAATTTAACCCGCAGCGTCTTGAAAAACTGCGTCAGCGCCAGGCAGAACTGAACCGGCTTCAGAAGAAATACCAGCGATCTGTACCGGGACTCATCAGCTACTATAATGAAATTAAAGCGGAGTTGAATATAGCTGAGAATTTTGACCTGGAAATTCAACGGATTGAAAAGCAGGTTGATGAACAATCAAAGGTTCTGAAAGAAAAAGCCAGAGCCCTTCATGAAAAACGAACATCTGTTGGCCGGCAGCTGTCTGCTGAGATTGTTGATTCACTAAAAAATCTTGGGATCCTCAACGGCAGTTTTGAAGTGGATGTACAATGGGTACAGGGGGAGAAAGGGTGGATTGAAATAGATGGATACCAGGTTGAGTGTTTTGAACATGGATGTGATGATGTTAGATTTTATATCTCGACGAATAAAGGTGAAGATCCAAAACCGCTGGCAAAAATTGCTTCCGGAGGAGAAATAAGCCGCGTAATGCTTTCCCTGAAATCCATTCTTGCCAGGGAACATCACCTGCCGGTTATGATTTTTGATGAAATCGATACCGGTATCAGCGGGCATATTTCCGAAAAAGTAGGCCGCGAAATGCGGAAACTTTCAACCCACTGCCAGATTGTAGCGATAACGCATCAGCCGCAGATTGCCAGCCAGGCCCATAAACATTATCGTGTGGAAAAAATGGAGGAAGGAGACCGTACTATCACCCGAATACTGCCTTTATCGGATCAGCAGCATATCCGTGAGGTAGCCAGCCTGATGAGCGGTGAAGAAATTACCGATTCGGCACTGAACAGTGCAAAAGAACTGATTGAACGCGGCGGAATGTTAAATTGATTTATAAAAGTGAAAAGGTAAAAGAGAGAAGTGAAAAATCTCTTTTATCAAAAGGAGAATTATTGCCATTCCGGGCCTGATCCGGGATCCCTTTTCATTTTGTCCGGAAATCGAATGAACACTTAATCATCAGAAAATGGCTAAAAAACATTCAGAAGCATTTGTTTCCCTTGTAAATGACGCTTTAACCAGAATTCCGGAAATATCAGCCGAAGAAGTAATGAAAAAATTAAAGTCAGGTGATGATTTTGTTTTAATCGATACAAGAGAAGCTCATGAATTTGAAGCCGGCCGTCTTCCGGGCGCCAAACATCTGAGCAAGGGGGTAATCGAGCGGGATATTGAGGAAAACGTTCCGGACCGTGCTAAAGAGATGGTGCTTTATTGCGGCGGGGGGTATCGCTCCGCACTGGCTGCAGATAATTTGCAGAAGATGGGATACAAGAATATAAAATCTCTTGCCGGAGGCTGGAGAGAATGGAATGAAAGCGGATTTGAAACAGAAGAGTAAAACTATAAAGAGAAGTCCCGAAAGGTTATCCGGGATCCGCAATCCTGATATTCTGGATAGTGAAAATAATATGAGTTTTATCGGGATTAAAATGCATGTACAGATTTAGCCCCATAATGTGGCAATAATACTGACAGGTGGGAAGCCCCAACCCCATATGCAGTGCTTTACTGGAGTTGTAGGGGAGGCTGAGATCTTCAATATCTTTTTCTGAAAGATCAGATACTTTATTTTCTACTTCAAATATACCATGTTCAGATATTTTCCAGAAAACCGGTTCTTTTTGTGGTGTCGCTTCAAGAGCATTCTTCAAAAGCTCGGAAACCGTTTTCTGAAGTAGTGAAAAATCGGAAATTATATTTTTATCTGTTTCCGGTATAGTCATTAAAATTCTGTCCCGGTCTTCAGGGGCAAAAAGATTAAGGGTGGATTGTACGAAAAAGTCTAATGGAAAAGTTGAAACTTCGGCCGTTACAGATTGCGCAAAAGAAGTTGCTCTCTGCAACATTTCAAAAGATTCATCCAGTGCTTTCTCAATTTTATTGAGATAGGTAGCTTTTTTTTCATTTGTTTCATCTTCTTTCAGCATTTCTATAAAACCTTTCGCTCCGGTAAGCGGCGACCGGAACTGGTGGACGAACTTTTCCGAGATTGTTTTATAATGTTCAAGAAGATGAGGATTCAGCATCGGGTTTACTTTAGATAAACTATATTTCCGATACGTACCATTCTCATCAGAAAATGTTTCTATACTTATGTAATATATAGTTTCAGCATAGTAACAGTATTTTGATGTACTCCCTTTGATATGAAACGAAAAATATTTCTGAAACTCAGAACTGTCAAACTCTTCAGAAAGTTCAAATTCTTCAATTGCAGCCTTATTTAAGCAGATTTCCCCGTTCACCGGATTTTCTACCAATACAGGTTGATCAATATGATCAATAATAGATTTTAGATGATCCCTCATTTAAGTAATCTGAAGTTAGGGATGGCAATTATAAGGTTATTTATCACAAAATGTATTCCTTTATTATCGCGCCAAACTAAGTAAAACTTAAATTAATCTTTAAAAGTATTTATCGGATAATTGAAATCAGAAGATACTTTATAAATCGATTATTTGTTATTGAAAAATTGAACAAATAAGATTTTTCTGAGGGTTTTTTCTGCTCTCAAAGGTAATATGGGTTAAAAAAAATTTTTGCTCAGGTTAATTTCCACAGTTGAATCAGCATTATCATAAGATATGTTTTCCTGTTGGCGGAAAAAATTGCCTGTTTGATAGTAACTCACACTCTCTCTAAACTGGTTTAAACATTATTTGCAGTAATTGGCACGCCCCTTGCCATAGACAACAGAAATAAAACAAATTTCTGTTTATGAAATTGATAGACAATATACAGACTACGCTGCTGGTCAAAATGATGGATGTTTATGCCCTCAGAAATAAGATGACGGCAGCAAATGTAGCAAATATCGATACCCCGGGTTACCAAAGGAAAGAAGTTGACTTCGAGGGAATGCTGGCACAGGAACTGGAGTCAGGAAATCAAAGCAAAGATTCCATCCGCAGATTGCAGCCAACGATTAAGTCTACAGGCGAAAAACCTGTAATAGAAGATGAGTTGCTGGAGATGGCGGATACTCAGATGCGTGTACAGCTTACCACACGGGCGTTGAGACACAATTACGAGCAGTTAAAAATGGGAATAATAGGAAGAACGGGATAAAGGATAAATATGGACCGATTCTTTACAACATTCAAAACAGCAGGCCAGGGGCTGGCTAATCAAAGAAAGCAGGTACAGCTTGCTTCCGAAAATATGGCGAATGCCCAAACCACTCGCACGGCATCAGGCGGGCCTTATAAACCCAAAAACCTTCAGCTTATTCAAAGAGGTGAAGAACAGTTTAAAGCTACTTTTTTGAATACTGTTCTGAAAATGAGGAACAGCAATAATAATCATTTGCAGGGATCAGATTTGTTACAGAATGATGCCGGAACATTAAACCTTGGGCCACAGGCTTCTGTAGTAGAAGAAAACCGGTACCGGTACGAGTACGATCCGGGACATCCCGATGCAGATGAAAATGGAATGGTTCAGTATCCGGATGTTGATATGGTTGAGGAAATGACACGGCTGGTAAGTGCAAACCGCTTGTACGAGGCAAATTTAAGTGTAATAGAAGCTGAAAAAGAAATTATAAAAAGATCGTTTGAAATCTGATGGATAAAAATATGTCAGCTATTCAGTCCGGTGGTTCTCTTCTGAATACTTTCGAAAGAGTATTTAATGACCCGGTTTCTTCTGTAAAAAAGGCTAAAAAATTACCAGTGAATAATAAGTCTGCAGATCTTCAGCAATCTGCTGAACTCCAGTTTTATGGCAGAAGCGGCGGTGTTTTAAATGTTCAGCCCGGGTCAACGGGCTCCAATTTTGATCAAAAAATTTAGAAAATATGCCAATCGATCCAATTACAATACAGGCCCTGCAGCAAAACCCCTTTAACGAGGGCCGGCAGGAGTTCCAGCGGATTAATATTGACGGGATTGGCGACTCCTCTTTTGCTGATATGGTGAAAGACGCCATTAATTCTGTTGATGAGATGCAGAAAGTTACAGATAAAGGGGTTGAAGATATCCTTGCGGGGAAAGCCGAAAATATTCATGAAGTAATGATAGCAATGGAAAAAGCTCAGCTTAGTTTCCAGCTAATGGTTGAGATCAGAAACAAGGTAATGGATACTTACCAGGAACTCAGCAGAATGCAGATTTAAGAACTGACGAGGAATGAATGAAACAATTTTTTATAAACTTTAAAAACTTTTTCAGTCCGCTGAATGGCGCTCAAAGGGCTCTTTTCGTGCTTTTTGCAGCCGGACTTATCTCTTTTATCGGATTTATTTTTTACTGGGCATTAACTCCGAGCTATGCCATGTTGTTTGGTTCTCTTGCACCTGAATCAGCTAATGAAATTGTGGAAGAGCTGAGATCTATGGGTGTGAAGTATGAATTAAGGGACAATGGCAAAACAGTTGCTGTGCCCAGAGATAAAGTATATGATCTGCGCCTGAAATTTGCTTCAACAGGGGTTTCGGGAAATGATTATAAAGGATATGAGTTGTTTGATCAGAATGCGTTGGGAATGACAGATTTTATGCAGCGCCTAAACCAGCGAAGAGCCCTGGAAGGCGAATTATCAAGAACCATAAGTAACCTTGAACAGGTAGAAGGGGCGCGTATTCATATTGTAATTCCCGAACGGTCGCCTTTCCAGGAAACCACGATTGCGCCTTCCGCTTCTGTAACCTTAAATATGAAAAGAGGGCAGACTCTTGAAAAATCACAGATAGAGGGAATCGGTGCCCTTGTTTCGGGAAGTGTTGAAGGGTTGGTTTTGGAGAAAGTGGTAATTCTGGACCAAAATGGAAATCAGGTTTCGGATAACGCAAGGGAAGACCAGGATGTTGCGGCCAGTTCAGCCCAGATAAAAGTGCGCCAGAATATGGAATCGTATCTGGCGCAGAAAGGTCAGACTATGTTAGACAGGGTGGTGGGACCCGGCAACAGCATATTAAGAGTATCGACAGAGCACAACTTTGATAAAATTGTGCAGGAATCGGACATCATAGACCCTGAAAGCAGGATTATTATTTCTGAAGAACGCAGAACCACCCGGAATGCAGGCCAGACACAGGAGCCTGTTCAGGGTGCCGAAGAAATTGAACCTTTTATATCAAATAACAGTGAAGACGAGTCTGTTTCACAGGTAAGAAACTACGAAGTAAGTAAAACCCGTGAACAGAGAGAAAATGGGTTGGGTGAGATAACCCGTATAAGCGCTTCCCTTCTGTTAAATTTAAAAAAGGAATCACCTGTAGAAGGTGAAGGAGACGTAACCTATACCCCCTATAATCAGCAGGAGCTTGAGGAAATCAGAACCATCATGAGCACCGCACTGGGTATATCAGGCAACAGAGGAGATGAAATTACAGTGACACAGATCCGGTTCCAGGATCCATTTGAAAATGATCCGGCCGGTGGCGGATGGATACAGCCAATACCTTATTCAGACATCATTAAATATGTGTTTCTGCTGATTGTGCTTGTTGCCATTTCAGTAATGGTTTTCAGAATGTCGAAAAGTATGGGTGTGGAATACGGGGCTTTTCTTGAGAATTCCACCAATGGTAAAAATCATCTCGGTGCAGGATCTGAGGAGAAGTTTATAGAAGGGCAATCCGATAATGAGGAAGACTTCTATGAGAAAAAACTCAGCAGTGATGCAAGAAAAAAACTGAAGCTGATACAAAGTAAAACGGAAGAGCTCGGCAATTTTATTGATGAAAAACCTGCAGAAGCTGCCGGTTTATTAAGAACATTAATGACCCAGAAAAGCTATTAAGGGCGGATGGTTATGAATAAAGAAATGGAAGAAATGATGCTGGAGCAGGATGATCAGGACAGCCAGATTATAAAGGCATCAGATCTGTCAGGCATAGAAAAGGCTGCGGTTTTGCTGATTTCCTTTGGAGTTGAAAAAGCTTCAAAAGTATTGAAAGAACTTAAAGACAGCGAAGTAGAAAAGATTACAAAGGCGATATCAACAATGAAAAATGTAAGCTCTGATGTAGTGAACACTATTGTTGATGAATATTACACTTTGGTGGAGGATAATGATTTCCTGCTGGATGGCGGCCAGGATATTGCAAAAGAACTTCTTGTACAGGCGAAAGGACGGCACAGGGCGGATGAAATGCTGAGAAAAATAGAGGCTGAAAATGGCCGGGATGGCTTCAGCATTGTCCAAAATACAGAAATAGAAAATACAGTCCGTTTCCTCAGGGATGAACATCCTCAAATTGCAGCCGTAATTTTAGCACACCTGAAACCTAATAAATCGGCGGAAATTCTTGCCAAATTACCCAGTGAATTCAGATCGAAGGTAGCACTCAGAATGGCTCGGCTTGGAAAGATTTCGAGTGACGTGGTTGAGGAATTATCAACAGTGCTGAAAGACCAGTTAAGCCATCATACGGAACTGAAAAATATTCAAAAAGGTGCAGCTGCTGTTGCAGGTATTCTAAATGAAACCGATATGTCTACCGAAAGGGATGTACTTGAAGGAATTGACGCTGTGGATCCCGAATTGGCACAGGAAATTAAAGACCAGATGTTCCTGTTTGAAGACATTCTTGAGCTGGAAGACAGAACAATGCAGTCTATCATTACAAAACTGAACAAACAGGATATGGTGACAGGGCTGAAGGGAATAGATGGCGAAATGAAAGAGAAGTTTTTCAACAATATGTCATCCCGGGCCAAAGAAATTTTACAGGAAGACCTGGAAGCCTCCGGGCCTGTACATGTTAAACAGGTAGAAGAAGCACGACAAAATATTTTACAGACCATCAAAGAAATGGATCGTGATGGAAAGATTTCAATCCGGTCGCGAGACAAAGAAATGTTCATAGAATAGATAAACCCATATAGCTGTGAGTAATAAACCAAACGGTATAAAAATTAATTATGAAGATTTGTTCAGCGGGCACGGCATGAATGATGAAAACACACCTTCGGTTGCAGATTTGCACGAAGTTTACACAAGCGGTCAGGTCCAGGATATTCTGACATCGAAATTAGAAGAGCTGAAAAAAACTCATCAGGCAGAGTTACATCTTGCTAAGAAGCAGGCGTATGAAGACGGAGAAAAAGCGGGGCGAAACCAAACCGAAAAAAAGTTAATCCGCATTACACATTCGGTTAACGAGGCTATCGAAAGAACAGAATCGGTTATTCATGGTATTCTCGAAGATGTAAAACCTCATGTGGCATCCCTTGTGTTTGATGTGGTTGAAAAGGTACTGGAAATACCCTTCGAAAATGAAGCTATTCAGAATAAGGTAAAAGAGCAGATAAATGGTCTGCTGAACGTGATTGATGCCAATGTCCAGGTTAAAATCGAAATATCATCTGCTGATTATGATGTTGTTAAAGATCTGATAGAACAGTCTGACAATGCCCGGACAATCACCCTTCAGCATTCTGACGATTTAAAACCGGGTGAATTCAGGATGGATACCAATAAAGAACAGATTGTAAAACAGTTCAGGAAAAACCTGGCTGATTTCAGAGGCTCTTTTTCACTTATGGATAACAATGAATCATAAAAATATATAATGCTGCTAACCTATATACATGAAATATCCGGCCGGCTGAATGAGCTGAATTCTGAACCCAAGAGGTTTGGGAAGGTTTCATCAGTTATCGGTACAGTGATTGAGGCTACAGGTTTGCAGGCTTCTGTGGGTGAACTGCATATAATTCATACTTCTCATGGAGGTAAAATTCGTGCGGAGGTAATAGGTATTAAGGATAATCGCACCCTGCTGATGCCTCTGGACAGGGTAGAAGGCATTAAAGGAGGATGCCTGGTTGAATTAACACCCAGGTCTATGACCATCAAAGCATCACTATCGCTTCTGGGGAGAGTGATTGATGCGAATGGTGTACCTATTGATAATCTTGGTCCGCTTGAAAAATGTACGGACTACCCGGTGCATAATGACCCGCCCGGCCCGATGGAGCGTAAAAATATAGATACAGTTTTAAAAACAGGTATACGGGCTATAGATGCATTTCTAACCATCGGGCGGGGGCAGCGGATGGGAATTTTTGCCGGATCGGGTGTGGGTAAAAGTACATTGATGGGCACTATTGCAAAAGGCTCTGAAGCAGATGTAAATGTTATTGCATTAATTGGTGAGCGGGGGCGGGAAGTCAAAGAATTTATAGATGATATATTAGGCGAAGAAGGACTGAAACGGTCAGTAGTGATTGCAACAACATCAGATAAAGCAGCAATGGGACGTGTAAAAGCGGCTTATACAGCTTCCGCGGTCGCGGAATACTTTCGCGACCAGGGAAAGAATGTATTGCTGATGATGGATTCGGTAACCAGGGTGGCCATGGCACAGCGCGAAATCGGACTGGCATCGGGTGAGCCCCCAACTACAAAAGGATATACTCCCAGTGTTTTTGCACTTCTGCCCCAACTGCTTGAACGGGCCGGGTCCACACATAAAGGCAGCATTACAGGGCTTTATACAGTTTTAGTTGATAATGATGACATGAATGAGCCGATAGCAGACGCGGTTCGTTCAATTCTTGACGGACACATTGTGCTTTCCAGGAACCTGGCACATAAAAATCATTATCCGGCAATTGATGTGCTGGAAAGTATTTCCAGGATTATGAACCAGATTGTTGAACCCAAACAGAAAGAGTTGTCTCAGAAAGCAAGAGAGCTGCTTGCTGTTCATAATGAGGCAGAAGATTTAATCAGCATCGGGGCTTATTCAAAAGGTGCAAATTCAAAAATTGATGAGGCTATTACCAAAATTGATGAGCTGAATAGTTTTCTGAAGCAGCAGGAGGGCGGGTATGATGATGCCCTGTTGTGGGACCGCCTGCAGATTATCCTGAATAAGGAAGTACCGGATCATAACCAACCGCATAATGAGTAACCTGCTATGAAATTTAAATTCAAACTAGAATCGATCCTGAATCTGCGTACGCATAAGCAACAAGCGGAAAAACAGAAACTGGCTGTTCTTCTGAAGGAGAAAGAGGAATTGGACCAGGAGCTGAAAAGACGGCTTGATAACATCGGGAAAATTACTTCAAAAGCAAGTAAGCAAAAGCATGTAAACCAATCGATGGAAAAAATGGTGCAGCATTTTGTACTGATTGAGGGAAAAATTCTGAATCAGATCCGCGAAAAAATCATGCAAACAAAAGAGTTGGTATTAAGGCAGCGGCAACAGGTAATTGAAGCGGATCAGCAGCTTCAAATTATTCAAAAACTGAAGAAAAAAGCTTTTGTGGAATATCTGCGGGAAGTAGAAAGAAAAGAACAAATCTTCCAAAACGAGATTGCAACACAAATATATTATAAACAAATAAGTAATGGATAAAAAAAAGCTGGGTATTTATGCGGGGGGTTTTATCGCATCATTTTTGGGAATGATTGTGATCTCCTATTTCATGTTTCCTTTGCTGAATACGGACGAGGTTCAGAGAATTGAAGAGGTAATGGCGGCTTCTTCCGACGAGCCTCCTTCAGAACAACCTGTTGAGGTTATGGAGGATTCTCTGTCATCGGAACCGCTGAATCCCCTGGCAGAAATGGAAAAAAAATATCAAAGCAAAATCGATTCTCTGTATGAAGTGATGGCACAAATGGAGGCTGATTTTGAGGAGAAGCTGACAAGCCAGCAGGCAGAATCAAGAAATGAAAATGTAGAAGAGATTGCCAAAAACCTGTTAAACCTCGATGAAGAGGCACTGGCACCAATTGCAAACCGGCTGGACGATTCACATTTATTACAACTTTACAGGTCGGCTTCTTCCATGCAGCGGCAAAAATTATTAGGGGTTATTGAACCCGAAAAAGCATCTAAACTTTTAAAGGAGGTTCTTTTATGATGATTCCAAATCTGAAACCGGCACAAGGCACTGGAGAAACAGGCCCTTTTATATCCGGAGAAGAAACTTATCCAACAGATTTTTCCCAAAAATTCAGAGACGTGATTCAGAAGCTGGTTAACCTGAATGAAGAGGGTGAAGAACCCGGCATGTTGAATGAAGAAAGCACAATGAATACCGAAGAAACAGGGGCGGGAAAAAATACTGAACCGGATTCATCAGCAGGGTACCGGGCATCTGCAATATTTCCGGATGACGCCGAAAATTTTTATACCGTGATTAAATTTATAGGGGAGGATGAAGCTGTCACATATTCCAGTATTGAGAATGAAGAAACCAGTGCCCAGGAACAGGTGGAAGATGCTGAAGAAGCCGGTAATTTCATTGCGCAAAACCTTACGGAGGTGGAGCAGGATGAATTAAACGAAACTGAAATTATTACGGCTGATTCTGAACAAAAAGAAGATCCAGTCAATATACCTGAAACGCCGGTTGAGGATGAAAAATACAGTGAACAACAGGTGAAACCGATTTCTCCTGATGCACCGGAAGAGACGATTCATAATTCCTCACATCCATTAACCGCTGCTCCGTCCGGTGAAGAACAACCTGTTCTGAATGAAAACCAAAAGGTGAGCGGTGATTATAAGACGAAAGTAAAGGCAGGTTTTGCACCGGTTCAAAAAAATACTTCACCAGATAATTCCGGAACTCAGCCTTCCGGTGAAACTGCTACTTCCCAGCAGATTATAAATGGCATTGGAAAAGGAGACACCTCTTTTGTTGTACATAATTTTTCTGAAGCAAACCCCGAAAGCCAGCAGCCGGTTCAGTTGGTTTCAGAGGAACAAAATCCTGACATCATACAAAAAGCCGGGGGGGGCGGGCTGAAAACTGCTGGAAATATTGTGCCGGCAGGTGATCTGGAATTTCAGCTGCCAAAAAAGAAGCCGGAGTATGAAGAGAAAATTTCTCTGAATATGCTCTCAAAATCCGGAAATGAATCTGGTGATAAAGAAAGTTCGGAGTTATTTCGAAGGGAATCTGCAGTGCAGGCTGTTTCATTATCTGCTAATGAAACCGGCGCTGCCGAAGAACCTGAGAAACCTTTTGAATTTACCCTGCCGAAAAAATCTAAGGTAAATGAAAACCCGGGAATGAAAGAAATTCAACAGGTAAAAGATCCGGTTTCCGCAAAAACCGAAATGCCTTCTTCTATCCAGGTTTCAAATAACAAAAACTTTGTGGGGAAAATACTCCATGCGGTTCGTGAGAACCTCCAGAGTACGCACCAAACGGAAAACGGATGGAAGCCACACCAATTTGTTTTTGATGACGGTTCGAAAGTACAGTTCGGTGTAAGGCAGATGGAAGGGGTTATCCAGTTAAAACTGGGTTCCTCAAACAGTGAATTAAACCGTCTGATTCAACAGCATGCCGGGGAAATCCGTGAGCACCTTGAAAGTGAAATGGATGTGAATGTGGACCTTCAGTTCGAATCCGGTGAATCTGAAAATTATTTCCCAAAAGAAGCTAAGGGAGGAAACCTTTCAGGACCCGGTAAAATCAGCGGTACCGAAGTAGGGAAAACAGCAGAACCTGAACCGGTTATAAGCCGCAGTTTTGGTTTTAATAATAATGAATGGACAGCCTAACGGAGACGAATTATGAATGTAAATGGAATAACAGGTACAGAAGTTGCTTCCCAGCCAGTTCTGCCCAATAAATCGGGTGAGCTGGGAAAAAATGAATTTTTGCAATTGCTGATCACACAAATGCGTCACCAGGATCCGCTGAACCCGATGGAGGGAACCGAGTTTGCATCCCAGCTGGCCCAGTTTAACTCTGTTGAACAGCTCATAAATCTGAATGACGGTGTTGAGAACCTGGCGATTGCACAGGATCTGATGAGCAGTGGACTGAATAACTCCCTGGCAGCAAGTCTGGCCGGAAAAAAAGTCCGGGTCATGAGCAGTGAGATAGCGTTTAACGGATCAGATGATTCCGGGGTTCATTTCAGGCTTCAGAATCCGGCATCATCAGTAGAAATTAATATCATGGACCAGAACGGAACGATTATCCGGTCGGAAAAAATGGAAAACCTGGGTGCCGGCGACCATACGTGGGCATGGGATGGAAAAACAGGAAACGGCCTTACGGCTCCCCAGGGTACCTATTCTATTGATATTAAATCGATGAATGGAGATGACGAAATAAATACCCTCACCTTTATGGAAGGCGAGGTAGAGAAAGTACGGTTTTCCGACCGCGGTGTTGAACTGCTGGTTGATGGTATTCTGCTGCCCCTGGGGGATGTGGAAGAGATTGGTAATTAATAACTGATTACTGAAAACAGAAAGTAATGGATATACAACAACTGACAGGACGCGTGGACCCTTTGGTTCAGCATTCTGAAAAAAACAAAACACAACAGAATCCGCATCAGGCGGAGAATAAATTTGCATCGGTTTTAGATGAAGTCCGGCGGCTCAGGTTTTCGGGGCATGCTCAGAAAAGGATTGATCAGCGATCGCTGCAAATGAGCAAAGTCGATATTAACCGGCTCGAGGAAGCTGTAAACAGAGCCGCCGAAAAAGGCGGACGCGATACCCTTGTACTGGATGGTGAAAGTGCATACCTGGTAAACGTGCCCAACAGAACGGTAGTAACTGCAATGGACATGGTTGAGCTGAGGGAAAAAGTATTTACAAATATCGACAGCACAATTATAACCAAACAATTTTAAGTCAACATTAACTAAACAAAATCATAATTCAGGCCGGACCGAAAGGAGGCTTGGGCAGTGGATCGATTGAAGCTGCTACAAATAAAGGAGAAATATTATGTCTTTAATGAAATCATTAAACTCAGGAATAAGCGGGCTTCGGGCTTTTCAAACTAAAATGGATGTAATCGGTAACAACATTGCGAATGTTGATACCGTGGGGTTCAAGTCCTCAAAGGTTGCATTTTCAGAAATGCTGAGTCAGCAAATCAGCTCCGGGAAAGGATCACAAAACTCACCGCAATCCGGAACACAGATTGGCTTAGGGGTAAGGGTAGCGTCCATTAATCGGGATTTTAACCAGGGCAGCTTACAAACCACTGGCCGGGATAGTGATATAGCCATTGAAGGAAGTGGATTCTTTATGGTGAATGAAGGGGGGCAGTCGTACCTGACGCGGGCAGGTAACTTTACGTTTAATAAAGATGGTTTACTTGTAGATCAGAGCGGACGAACAGTCCAGGGCTTTAATGCAGACGCAGATGGAAATGTAATTTCCGGAGGCACAGCAAACAACATCCAGCTGGATTTTGAAAATGTATTAAATCCGCAGGCAACTGAAAATGTATTTGTTGCCGGAAATATGAATGCGGATACAAGTATAAACCAGATTATTCAATCTCAATCATCCCTGACACTGGCAGATGGAAGCATAGCCCTGGAAGGAACAGAGCTGAACGATCTTTCCCAGACAACCACAGATTTTGCTGATGGAGATGATATTGAGTTTGAGTTTACCCTTAATGACGGCTCTGCTCAGACGGTAACTCATACATTTAACACAGGAGATACAGTAGGAGATTTGCTTGCTACCATTAATGCAGATATTGCCGGAGAAGGCACAGTTTCTCTTGTTGATGGAATATTGGTCCTGAGATCATCCATTGTGGGAAACAGTGAATTTGCCGTGGAGGACATTACCGTTACTGGAACAGGAGAATTTACAGCTCCGGGATTTGAAGTGACCCAGGTCGGGAAAACCGGCAGTAAAACAATAAGTACTACTGTGTATGATGATCTAGGAAGAGCACATACGTTGTTAGTGAAGATGATCCAGGATGATCAAAACAGCTGGAGTTATGAAGCAAGCTTTCTTGATGGTGAACAAATTACCGGTGGCAGTACGGGTAACATTACCTTCGATGAGAATGGGAGTCTGACTTCTGACAGCAGTTTTTCAATTGATTTTGACCCCGGAGACGGTGCCAGTCCGTTTACATTTGATGTAAATCTTGGTGACCCGGAGAAAGGATCCAGAATTTCTCAGTTTTCAGGTTCATCCTCTGTTCAGGTAACCTCTCAGGATGGCTACACGGAAGGCCGGCTTGTTGATTACAGTATTGATGGCGATGGATATATCAATGGAAGCTACAGTAACGGACGAAATGTACAACTGGCTCAGCTGGCAGTTGGTTCTGTTTCGAATGTGGATGGCCTTCAAACCGAGGGCGATGGATTGTACCGGAATACAGTAGCTTCAGGTGATGTTACCGTGAATACTGCAGAAGGTCTGTCTGCCACAAGTATGGCAGCTGGTGTACTGGAAGGATCTAATGTTGATCTGGCCCGTGAATTTACTGATATGATTACAGCACAACGTGCTTATCAATCGAATGCGCGGATAATTACAACCGCGGATGAACTACTTACAGAAGCAGTTAACCTAAAAAGATAATAAGGTTAACAGGGTGAGATAGCTTCCCCCGGTTCGTATCGGAGCCGGGGGATTTTTTTATGTGAAGCAGAAATAAACCGACCCATCCCAGGCTCCTCCCTGTTTAGCCAAAAAACGGCGAACAGGTGAGGAGCTTTTTTTATGGCGAAAGCTTTTAGTTAAAGCGTTCTGCTTCTTTGATACGTGCAATTTCGTGCCAGGAAAGGAGACGTTGGCATCCTCAATTGGGCGTTCAGGACCCACCCCAACCCCTCCCTATTTCGCTCAAAAGCGGCGAAACAAGGAGGGGCTTTTTTGGAAAAAATTTAGATAAAGTGTCCTCCTTCCCCCGAAGGAATCGGGATTTCGAAATGCACTCAACTTGTTCCGCTGCAGCTGGCGGGCCAGGGAAGGAGACAGTGGATGGATCATTAAAGTTTTAATAAAACAACTTAAGATTTTTCTGAAGCCGGACGATAAGAAACAAACACGACCCATTTTTTTAATTAAAAAAGGAATTACCGGTGGATAAATCAACCATATATGGCCTTATGGGAGCCTTTTTACTGGTTCTCGGAGCAATTACATTTCAAGGCGATTTGGGATTGTTTTTAAGTCTGTCATCAATTTTTATTGTAGCAGGCGGTGTTATCTGTGTAACCATAGTCAATTTTAGTTTTTATGAATTAAAAAATGCATTTAAAAATCTGCGCGATAATCTGAAAAACAGTGAAGTAGATTTGAGAACAGACATAGAGCTGATGAATATGTTTGCAAGAAAAATCAGGAGGGGAGGTATGCTTGCTATGGAAGAGGATATCAACAATATAGAAGATACGTTTCTGAGAAATGGCTTTATGTATGCTATGGATGGAGTGAAGAAAGAAACCCTGATTCATATTCTGAGTGATCAGTTGGAAAGCGCCGAACGTATGATGGAAAAAAGTGTTCGTATTCTTGCTTCGATGGCTGAATATTCACCAGCCTTTGGTATGATTGGTACGGTGATCGGGCTGATTCTTATGCTTCAGAATATTCAGGATCCCGAGTCTTTAGGTGTGGGACTGGCGTTAGCTCTGCTGACTACTCTTTACGGTACAATCCTTGCAAACATGATTTTTATCCCCCTCTCAGGTAAACTCGACAACTTGTCTGAAAAGCAGTTAACCCGAAAGCGAATGTACAAAGCAGCTGTTATCTCCATAATAGAGGAAGAGAATCCAAGGATTATGGAGAATAAGCTGCTTAACTATCTTCTGCCCCTCGAAAGGGCAGAATACCTAGCTTATTACGATAAAAACTCCTTTACACAGGAGCGTGAAGAGCAGCTGTATGAAAAATGGAAACTTTATCAGAATAAACCATGGCAAAATCTGGTGGCGGATCTGGCAGTTGGCTGATGACATATGCCGACTTTATTACGCTGATGATGATTTTTTTCATCGTTCTCTACACCTTAACACCGGGTGTTGAACAAAATAAATGGGAAGCTGTGGTTGGTGCATTCCAGGGGAAAAGGTCTGTGCTTTATTTTGATTCTATTGTTGTGAATGAAACACAGAGAATTGAAGTGCAGCGGGCAGAAAATTGGGACCAACTCTACAAACGTATCCAGCGGGAAGACCTGCAGCACGATATGGAAATAAAACTCATTCCCGAAGGTGTACAGATTATAATGGGTGAAGGTGTCCTTTTTGAAACATATTCTGTGGTAATAAAAGAAGAAGGCTGGTCTATTTTAAATGATATCGTTGATGGCATTAATAATTATACATTTGAAGAAGTAAGTGATATAGAGATAGAAGGCCACACCGATAACCGGCCGGTTATCGTGAATGGCGTTAGAAAATATGAGTCGAACTGGGAGCTTGGTTCAGGTAGAGCCTTATCGGTGCTGAAATTTCTTAGCGACAGAACAGTCATCTCGGATGAATACTACAGTATAACCAGTTATGGTGAGCACAAACCCATCGCTCCGAATGATACACAGGAAAATATGCGCAAAAACCGAAGAGTAGAAATTTACATCAAATATTCACCGCCCTCTGAAAATGAGAATAAAATTCCGGGTATTAACTCATGAAAAAGAAAGATCCAGACGTAATAACTGAAGAAGAAAAAAAAGAATCAGAACAGAATAAAGAAGGAAATAAATTTGTCAAAGCTGGAAAAATTTTCCTTCTGATAATCCTGATGAGTCTACAGGCGATGGTTGCATACGCTATCGTAAAAAATAATTATGCTGATATCAGAGAAAAAATAATGTCTATGACCGACAAAGGTGGATACTATTTTCAGATAGAAGATGTCATAGTGAATCCTTCAAGTTCAGATGGGCAGCGTTATTTGATCGCCTCAATAGCCTTTGAATTCAACAATAAAGGTGGTTTAACCCAAGCAGAATCCTTAAAAATAGAAATTCTTGATAAAGTAAACAGTCACCTGAACAAGAAAACTGTGGAAGATTTAGGAGATCTTTCACAGCGGGACGAACTGAAGAGTGAACTCCGGAATGAAATAAATAACCTGTTTGGACAGAAGATGGTACGGAATTTGTTTTTTACTAAGTATGTGATTCAGTAATGAACAAATTCAGACACTTTTTATATGGTCCATTCCGAAACTTCGGGGGAAAATACAGGCCGGCCTGGAACGAAAACCAGTAAAGTCCGGGATTACGATTTTAAACAGCCTAAGCTTGTCAGTAAGGAAATTATACGCGCCATGCGGAACATTCATGAAATGTTCGTCAGGCACGTACAACGTATCTATTCGTCTATTTTAAACCATCCTGTTGATGTTACCCTGAGAAATGTTGAACAGGTAATTTTTTCAAAATATACACATGAAATAGACCCCCCCTCTTCCATTTTTATGTTTAATGTGGAAGAGCTGGGAGATTGGGCCATGCTTCAAATGGAACCCGAATTTTGTATTTATTGTGTTGAGCGGCAAAGCGGGGGAGTTATTGAAAAACCTTCGGAAAAAAGAGACCTGACCCGTATTGAAGAAAAAATTATGGGGAGAATGGTGGATAAGATTCTGCAGGAATTAAGCCATATCTGGTCGCCATACATATCTTTTACCATTAAACACTACGTGTATGAAAGCAAACCTGAAAATATCCGCACAATTTCAGCTCATGCCCCTGGAATTGTGCTATACTTTGATATCAGGTTTAATAATTATGAAGTGCCTTTCTCTATCTGTTACCCTTATACCTATCTGAAAGAAACACTTCTTGGCGATGATAGTGTGAATTTCGACAGCCAGCTCAGGCAGGAAAAGTTATCATCAACAGAGCAAAAACAGTTTGAAGACGACATGAAATTCGTTGATGTGGATCTGCAGGTTCAATTAGGCTCTGCTTCCATGCCACTTCATAAGTTAATACAACTTGAAGCAGGAGATCAGCTTCTGCTGAACCAGCATATAAAGGAACCATTAAAAATTTCTGTGAATAACACCTTAAAAATGAACGGATATCCTGGTACAAAGAACGGGAAAAAAGCAGTGAAAATTTACAGCGTCCTGCGAAAGATGCAGGATCTTTTTGAATATTAATTTCTGAACTATGAATAAGAAAAAGTGGACACAGACAGCAAAGAATTTCCAGGGATTGGTAAACCTGATTTTCGAAAATCTGTCAGATAAGGAAATCACAACTGAGTTATCCGACAGTTTTGTTGGTGATGACAAGAAGACGCTGGAGAACCTTAAGGATTTTAAAATATTAAAATCTATTGAAGAGCGATTCCAGTTTGAGATTCTTATCGGCTTTAAAGGAGATTGGCAGCAGCTCCACAATCCTGCGCCTGAGCAGGATGAACCTTATGAAGAAGAAAATTTCTTTAGAGAAATATCATCACAATTAACGGAATTTTCTCATGAGGTGATGACGCAGATAGACGTGAAGCTGCAGTTCGCATCTTTCGACTTTGTTAATGAAGAAAAAAATAAATCAATTCTCAATTTAAACGAGTACTGCCTCTCAAAATGGACCCTGACTACTCCCGGCGACAAAAATGAAAAAGGGCAGGCAGAATTTCTATTTGGTATCTCTACTCCACCCAAATATATGCAGGAGCAGATTGCAGAAGAGATGGAGGGAAAACCTGGTTTTGAGAGCGCTGAGTTTAAAAAGTTAGCGGAAGAGACTGTTTCAGAACTGATTCTCGAAGGCAAAAATCAGAATGATCAGGAATATGAAAATATAAAACATGGAGAGGGGGTAAATGTGGAGTTTCAATCGTTTGAAGAATCGAACAATCACAAAAACAGTACAGAGTTTCGGAATATAAACCTTCTTAAAGATGTGAATATGAAGGTGACAGTGGAACTTGGCCGCAGAAAAATGTCTCTCGGTAAAGTTCTTCAGCTTGTTAAAGGATCGGTTATTGAATTAGAAAAGCTTGCCGGCGAACCGGTGGATATTCATGTTAACGGGAGGTGCATAGCTCTCGGAGATGTGGTTGTTATAGATGAACATTTCGGGGTTAGAATCACCAGGCTTTTGTCTGCTCACGATACAATTAAAAACGGTGTATAAAATGGATTGGGAAAACTTCAAACAACAGTTAAAAACAGAACCGAAAAAAACGCTTCGGTTTGTTGCCGGGCTTGCAATAGTCCTGATTATCCTGTGGATAATGGTACTGTTTCAGACTGATACAAGTTCACAAACAAATTATGCAGACCTGGAGAATATAGAACAGTATGGAGTCCAGGTAAATGAGAAGATTGCAGAAGGTAGTGAACGGCAGGCTCAGCCCGAAGCTGTGGCAATTCCTTTCAGGTCTGTGATTTCGGTTCTTCTGGTAATCGGCCTGGGCGTTTACAGCTATATGAGCTACCGAAAACAATATAAAAGCAGGAAGGGCATAAAGCGGGAAAATATATTCTCATTGCATGAAAAACTGGAAATTCTTCCGGGCCAGTCACTGGCACTTGTTGAAGTGAACAAGGAATTTTGGGTGGTTAGCTGTGGCAATGGCGATATCAATATTCTGAAGTCGATAGACAAAGAAGATTGGAGCAACCCCGAAATGCCGGACATGCCGGTGGAAAAGGAAAAAGAAGAAAGAAACTTTGGGTATCTGTTCGATAGCTTCAGGAAAACACAGGCAGCTCCAATTAATTAAAGAAAATAATGAGAAGTCTGCCTGTAAAATTTCTATTCCCGATTTTTTTTATTTCCCTGATGTTTATTCCGGACCTGCTGTTTGCACAACAGTCTGGTCAAACCGGGGTAAACATCAATATCGGCGGAGAGGTTGAAGATTATTCGCTTGCCATCCAGGCCCTGATCCTGATCACGGTTCTTTCATTCGGCCCGGCCATTGTAACCATGATGACCAGCTTTACCAGAATCGTTGTGGTATTCTTTTTCCTCAGAATGGGTTTGGGTACGCAGCAGTCTCCTCCTAACCAGGTACTTCTGGGTCTGGCCCTGTTTATTACCATTTTTATAATGGCATCTACCTTTAACCGGATCAATGATGAAGCCATACAGCCTTATGTAGATGAGGAGATCTCCCAGACAGAAGCACTTACACTGGCTGCCACCCCGCTGAAAGAATTTATGGTAAACCAAACGAGAGAGAAAGACCTTCTGCTGTTTATGGATCTTGGCAATGTAGATCCTGTAGCAAATGTTGAAGGGCTTCCACTTTACGTAGTGGTGCCTTCTTATGTAATCAGCGAGCTGCGTATTGCATTCCAGATCGGATTCCTGATTTATCTTCCGTTTATGGTAATCGATCTGGTGGTTGCGTCTATACTGCTCTCAATGGGAATTATGTTTTTGCCGCCGGTTATGGTATCCCTGCCATTTAAGATACTTGTGTTTGTTCTTACCGACGGCTGGTACCTGCTGGTTGAATCGCTGGTACGGAGCTTTAACTAAACCTGAATACCGAAAAACCACAAAATGAACACAGAAGTAGGACTTTATTGGCTGCAGGAAGCTTTGAAAGCCATGGTGGTGTTGTCGGGGCCGGTTTTAATTGTGGCACTGATCGTAGGGCTTATTATCGCATTATTCCAGGCGGTAACTACAATCCAGGAGATGACACTTTCCTATGTCCCCAAAATGCTGGCGGTTGTAGTGGTTTTATACCTGCTGCTTGGATTTTTATTGCAGTATGCGATTGATTTTATGGAACAGATTTTTTCGTTTATCGGCACCATAAATCAGTAGCAGATATATGGAACTGCTCTCCACAGAATATATACTTACCGCATTTTTGATTTTTGTGAGAGTTGGTGCTCTGATTGCTACAGCTCCTTTTTTCAGTAACGGATCCATACCTGTCCAGGTGAAGGTCTTTTTTTCTATGGTGATGGCAGTAATGTTATTTCCGGTAATACCGGTACAGGGAATGGTTATACCCATTGACGCCAATATGCTGCAGGTAGTGGTTGCAGTTATAAAAGAAGCCCTGGTAGGAGTCGTGATGGGTTTAACGGGCCAGATACTTTTTGCCGCTCTTCATATCAGCGGCGAGCTAATGAGTTTAAATATTGGCCTGACCTTCGCAAGTATTGTCGATCCACTGAATTCTGCTCAGCAATCGATCATAACCCAGCTGTTTATTTTACTGGCCACATTTGTATTTATAAGTTCCGGTGGAGATCTGTATTACATCCAGGTTCTTGCCCATAGTTTTGAAATTGTACCGGCCGGAACCGTTCAGGCGGCTGCCGCGGCACCTGTTTTTATTGATATTGCTATGAGACTTTTCCTGCTGGGTGTTCAGATAGCCGCGCCTTTCCTGGTCGTACTTTTCCTGCTGGACCTCTCTTTTGCAATATTCGGCCGGATCATGCCCAGAGCAAATATTTTCTTTATTGCACTGCCTTTAAAAGTAGGAGTTGGCTTTTTACTGCTCCTTTGGGTGCTTCCCTATGCACCAATGGCTTTCGACATGATATTTACTCAAATCTGGGATTTTCTCGCGAGGGTTCTGGACGCAATCAGTTAAGACTAAACGATGTTTGCGACAATGGTCAAATCTGTCCGGGTTTAATCTTGTTCATAGCTGTCCAAAATGTTTTATTTTGATAATAAATACGCTTCTACCTGTTTAGGACAGATTATGTCATTTCTCCAGAATCAATCCCCCCGTCTGTTGACCAACCCCGAACACCGGAGGTGTTCAACATGAATAGCCCCCGGAGCAACCGGGGGAATAGATGGAAAGGCAGGCAACCCCGAAGTGGGTTGAATCAGCTGTTTTTTATGACTTGAACAGATGTGAATTTTGTTATTTGATGTGAGTTCCCGATGTCATTGGCGCGACATAAGAAAAAGGGCTTTCAATAATCTCCCCTTAGAGAGGCTGTGAAATAATGCCACTGAAACACAGAAAAACACAGAATATTCCATGTTTTTTTCATGTTTCCGTGGCAATAAAGCATGTTACGAGTACTTAAATTAATGCTGATTGATAATTTTCTCACAGCCTCTCTAAGAGGAGATAATCGACTTCACCCGGTTCTGAAGCCGATTTGAGGAGTGTTTCAGGGTCAAATCAACGCATGAATACCTCCCGTCCGTCCTGAAAACCACAGGACAGACACCCTTCCGCCAGCTGGCGGAGATTTCTTCTGGCTCTCTTATCAAGTCCTTATACCGCGCCAACGGGAAACTGCACAAGACATTCCTTAGGGCTTTGAGAAATTAACCTTTTCTAATACAGCGGAGAAAAATCTGGTCTTCAGATACCCGCAGTCTTTGCTGCCTGGCGTGCTTTATGAACCTGATTGGTTCTGAGAAGGGTGATCATCCATCGTCTCATAATTTTCTGGCTGTCGGGGCACGCCTGGAATAATTTTTCATAAAGTTGACATGCTATCTGGTTCCATCCTTTTTCTTCAAAAAGGGAGATCCCGCCAAGCACACGCATAGTGCTCTTTTCGTCCATATCTTTTGAAATGATATTAGCAAACAGAACATGGAAATAGGTAGTCGCTTTTTCTTTCTTCTGAAGTTCAACGGCATAAATAAACAGTTTTTCCCTGACATACTCGTCAGCCTCTCTTGGACGCATATGATATACTTTTTCGAAATGCGTAAAAGCATCTTCCCTGTTATGGAGTAATAATGCAAGTTCCGCCAGGATATAATGTGCTTCAGCAGGTTCCAGGTATACATCCAGGTTGGCATTGGAGTCATTTTGAACTGTCTGCAGGTAATCAGACAGCATGGCACTGGCTCCCGACCAGTTTTTTTGCAGCCAGTAAACTTTATGTTTTATTAAATAGGGTGCAAATTGATGCTTTTCTAATTTAAGAGACTGATCAGCCAGCCTCAGCGCTTCATCATATGAATCTGTTTTAGCATAAGCATGAGCCAGCCCGTTTAAGGCTGAAAGATGGTAATAAGATATCAGGGGGTGCTGTAAAGCCTTCCGGAAAGCCTGAATTGCTTTTGAATACTGATTCTTGTTGCTGTGAAAAATCCCTCTCCAATACCACTCCATGGGGGAAATACGCTGATCGCTTTCTATAATATTTTGGAGCATGCCTTCATCCATAAAAGCGTCTTTTTTCTGAACAGGAAGGCAGGTTTCGGCAAGTTTAAATTCAGATGAAAAAAAGAACCGGGTCAGGTCCGGAAGGAAACTGCCTTCAAAGGGTTCTTTTTCATCCTGAAGAACAGGAATCAGTCTCAGGTCATAGTTCATCAGTTTTTGTTTCCCATCTCCGTTTGAAATCAGTGCCCGGTAACAGCAGCCGGAGTCTAAATTCTTCTGTAAAATCTGGTCATCCTGCAGCACTTCATCAGATTCCAGTAAAAAAACCCATTTTGTTTTAATTTTTTTATAGGCCCGGTTCAGGGCGTCGGTTAAATCAGAATTTTGTGCATAAAGTACTTCTGATGAACAGGGGATATAGGTTTTGAGAGATAGCTTTCGTACACATACAACATCTGTAAACTTTTTGGCAAACTGCCGGAGAGTCCGTATTTCATCTGCTGTACTTGCTTTCTTCCGGATAAGCAGGAGCGATATCTGTTTTGAATAGGTCATGATCATAAACCTGTTTTACCGTAGGTAATTTAATAATGAGGTTTGCATCATTTGCGACTGGATCGCCAGAACTGATTCATATGAAGTTTGAGCACTCTGAAAGTTCAGCATCGACTCAACAATATCTGCATCAGTGAGCCTGCTAACTTCACTTTTGTGATCTATGGCACTCTGTTCAATCCGTTCATTTGCAAACTCCAGGCGGTTGATATTACTGGCTACTTTCGTAGCATGGCTTACCACATGGTTCATGTTATTATTAAGCCTGTCAATAGAATTTTGTAGTTCCGCGGTATCATTATTTTCAAGGGCATCAATGGTTTGCTGCACGGTCTCAAAAAGGTCATCACCATTATCCTTGTTGCGTAAGTCTATGCCCGATACTGTGGTGTCAATAACAGAAGCATCGCCAATCAATACTTTCATAGGCCTGTCAGTACTGTCTGTTCCAACATCACCGGGTTCACCGGGATCTTCAAAAAAAGGCCGGATATCAGAATTTGTACCTCCAAAAATATACACATCATTAAATTTTGTATTTGCAAGATCAATAAGGTCATCTTTAAATGCTTTCATCCGTTCGGCAATAATAAGCCGGTCATCCGCATTTTTATTTTCACTGGCAGCTTCAATGGTCAGGGTTTTCATAGAGATGAAAAGATCTTTCATCTGATCAAGCGCGTCCTGTGTGGTGCGAGCCTGGAATAAGCCAGTACTGATGTTCAGCTGATATTGCTCATTTCTCCGGATCAGGTCTTCAAATAGCTTTCCAGAGGTGAAGGAAATGGCATTGTCCGAGCCTTTGGTAACTCTTTTACCTGTGGCAACCTGTTCATTATATTTTGCTACTTCAGCCCGGGTAGATTGAACTTGCTGCCTGAATGTGCTGCCGGATAAAAATTCTGTTATTCTCATAATCTTAAATTTTAAGCTATTGAAAGGAGTGTATCGAACATTTTACGTCCGGTATCCAGAACGCGGGCAGAAGCCTGGAATGAGTTCTGGAACCTGATGAGATTTCCCAGCTCTTCGTCGATACTCACACCTGCTAACTGCTCCTGACGTTCAATTAAAAAATCGCGGGCGGCGGTTGTAGATTCCAGCTGTACATCAATTTCGTTCAGCTTTGAACCGGCCAGAGCCATAAGCTGGATAGCTTTTGTAGAGAGGGTCTGGTTGTCAATAAACCGTTCGTTCTGTACGGAGGTAATATTAATGGCGTTATCGTTATTTCCCGCTTCTCCCGCAATAGAAGACGCTGCGATATGCCCAGGATTGTTAACCAGGGCAGAATTTATCTGTATATTAAATGCATTGGTTGAGGTGGCATCAAAAAAATTTCTCTGAACAGCATCAAAAATACCAAAACCTGAATTATGAATTTCATTTACACGTTCAATTAGAGAAGAGGCAATTGTATTCAGCTGTTCCCGGGCCTCTGGCACCCCTTCTTCAAACATAAATCTATTTGCCGCAAGTTCTCCTTTGGCTGCGTCAGTAATTTTACCGCCCGGCAGGCGTATCCGGTAGGCATTGGCATCTTCATCAACTTCAGCTCTCAACCTGGAAGCCTCTTGTCCGCTGACAACCACAATACCTGCAATACGTATCTCAGTGTCTCCTTCATTATTTACCTGAGTATCAAACTCAACCAGCTTAGACAGATCGTTCAGTGCCCTGGTTTTCATATCAAGAGCGTGGTTATCCTCCTGGCTGGAAGAACGTGACTGTGCAACATCTTTATTGAGAGAGGCAACTTCCTGAAGCAACTCATTTACTTTTTCCAGTTTAAGATCCGTTCCCTGCCGTGCCTGTGTTTTAAACCCTTGCAAATCCCTGTCAAGGGTTCTGAAGGTTTCGGCCATCAGATCGGCTTTTGATATCAGGATGTTTCGAAGGTTCAGGTCCTGGGGGTTATTGGATAATTCGGAAAAGGCACTAAAAAAATCATTAATTGCATTGTTCAGGCCGGTATTTTCCGTAGAGTTAAGCGAGGTTTCCATCAGCCTGTAGAGTGCAGATTTTTCAGTGAGTTCGCCAATTTCATGTTCTTTCCGGTTCACCTGGTGATCTATCAGTTCATTTCTAAGGCGGTCAATGTGAGTTACATTCACTCCTAATCCAACCGAAGTGGTACCCGACTTTTGTACATGTTCATTTAACACCGCTGCCCGCCGGGTGTACCCGGGCGTATTTGCATTCGCAATGTTATTGGATGTAATTTCTGTTGAGGTTCGTGCACTCAACATTCCGCGGGTTGAAATTTCAAAAATGCTTCTCATAACATTATACTTTTTGATTTAAGCCCAGGCTCTGGGTTTCTCCCGCCGCTATTTCACCGGATGAGCTGTAATTTTCCGAAGAGGGATTTCTGAGCTGGGATAAGACTGTGATGGACCTGGAGTTCTGTTCGGCAGCAAATGTCAGTAAATCCACAAGCTGTCGCCGGACCTGTTCGGTATTTTCGATTTGCTCAACAAAATTCTTACGCAGCTGTTCCAGTTCCCGGGTGGGGCCTTCAAATACATTCATAAGCCGGGTTAGCGATGGCTGTTCTGTATCGGGGTGATAATCTTTGAATACATCCACTAAACGTTCCTTGAAAACTTCTTCGGTTTGCTGCAACCCATCATATTTTTCGGTTTGCTGATCAATGAGTGAATTCAGCAAATCAATATCATTCCGTATTACAGCCTGCATCTGGTCATTCAGCAGCAGCTGTATCTTTTTATACCCTGAACACAGTTCCTGCAGGCTTGATGACAGGCGATTTATTTTCGTTTGATTTTTATCCATGATTATCGGGTTGGTTCATCCACATTCTCATCTGTTTTTTGTTGCCAGTATTCCCGGATCATCTTTGAAATTCCAAGAGGCTCCTGTTTGGCAAGCTCCGCTGAAAGGGTGTCGATGATATGATCTTTATAAAGACTATTTTTCATCATTCCAGTTTCGCTGCCTTTAAACAGGTCTTTGGCCATCTGCTCTACAAGCTGTTTGGCAAAAATCTGTTCGAATTCAGCCGCGATATTCTCTTTTTCTGATGACTGAACTTCATCCTGCTTTGGTACAGACGGAAGCGGTGTGGTTATATTTGTGATATCCATAGTGATCGTGGCGGTTTAAAAGGTTACATAATAATCAGCTTTCCCTTCAGGGCACCGGCCCTGTCTATAGCCTGTATAATTGAGATGATATCTTTCGGAGAAAACCCCAGGTTGTTCAGGGAGTTTGCCAGTTCCGTTACATTTGTATCCTGTTCGAGGATGATATTACGTGCCGATTCTTCGGTCATACCCACTTCCGTAGCGGTGCCTTCTACGGTTTCGCCTCCGGTAAAAGGTAATGGCTGTGATACAAACGGATTTACCTGGGAACGTATCTGGATACTGCCGTGGGATACGAGTACCTCGCCAATCAGCACATCGCCACCGGCTACAACGGTTCCGGTTCGTTCGTTGATAACCACCCGTGCCGGAACATCCACGTCAATTTCAAGGTCCATTACAATACTTGTAAAAAATGTGAGATCACCGGTATCGATGAAACCATCCGGCCACTGAACTGTAACAAAACCGGCGTTTCCCGCACTGGCAATCGGTTCTTCAAAACGCTCGTTTATCACATCAACAATCCGTGAAGCATTATTAAAATTGGGCTGTCTCAAAATCAAACCCAGTGGTTCATCCCGGTCAGGTGAATACATTTCATTACTCACCACACTTGCACCACCGGGAATCGTAGCTGTTAACGAAGGATTGCGGCTCACACGCGAACCGGCAATTTCATTGTTAAAACCTCCTACTATCAAGGGACCCTGGGCAAACGCGTACACCTGGTCGTTCTGGGGATGCATTAAGGGGGTCTGAAGCAGAACGCCTCCATTCAGGCTGCTGGCGTCTCCCAGTGAGGATACTGCAATGTCAATATCACTTCCCGGGGCGTGGTACGGGCCAATTGTAGCTGTAACAATCACTGCGGCAACATTTCGGGTACGCAGGTGCTCCGGGTTTACATTAATATCAAACTTTCTCAGCATACTGGCCACCGATTGAACCGTAAAAACCGCTCCCCTGCGGTTCAGTGCACGGTCGCCTGTTCTGTCGAGACCGGCTACCAATCCATAACCAATCAATTCCGTTTTCCGGGCTTTGTCTATTTCAACAAGGTCACTCAGACGGGTTTGTGCTGTTGAAAAATCAGCCAGGATAAAAAGAAATAGAAAACTAAAAATTAATGTTCGCATAGTAGTTATTAATTAAAAGCTATTACCGTGGAAACGCCTGTTGCTAACCCTACGAGAGCCCAGATAACTCTTCTGGAAATCCCGGGTTTTCTGACGGCAGAGCCTAACTTTTTTTCACTCAGGTAGGTAATTTCCGCGTCAGCTATACGGTATGAAAGCACTTCGTTTGCATCATTTATATCTTCTGCTCTTACAAAGCCCATTAAATCCATTTTATAAACTTCCCCGCTGATTTCGGTACGCCGGGTGCCGGTGATCTGGTAATTTCCATTCTGATCTACATCGGAAATCCGGACACTCAGGGTTCCCTGCAATAATTGTCGTTGGTTTGCCAGTCCCCGCTCATCAGAACTGTAACCTACCTGGGAATTTGCCCCGAATACCGCGTCCATCGGCAGCATCGAACCGGAAACACTGGCTGCAGCGGAACCTGATGTGTTTGAATTTGAACGCGCATCACTGCTGGAAGACCCGGTTATATTCTCGGTCAGCACAACGGTAATCACATCTCCCTGTTTATGCGCTTTTACGTCTGAATAAAGAGATCGCTGTGCCTGTAATGAGCCACAAAAAAGAAGCATGCTTAAAGCCGGTATAATAATCAGGGTTTTTATTCTCATAATGTTTTTCTCCATTCTGCTGTTTGTTCATCGATAATGGTCACTTCGTATCGTTTGCCGGTTTCATCACACCGGACGGTTATTCGCTCTCCGGCAGCACCGGGATGCCTGGTTTCACACTGAAATTCTATTTTTAACCCTGTAGCGGTATAAATCATCTGCACAAGATCACCCCGTTTGAGCACGGGTTTTAAATCAATATCATTGGCATAAACCGGTTGCCCGGCGGCTAATCTTCTTCTTGCTACCCAGGGCCCTTCGCCGATTTCTAAAAGCGGCATCCGGTTGAAGCTGGTTACATCTGTTTTTTTAAGGATAATCATATTGTCTGAAATCAAATCTCCTGCTTCTGCTGCTTTGTTCAATACGGGCAGATCCAGTTTTGTCTGAATAAAAAATTGTACAGGATATGATTCACTGCCGATTTCTACCCCGGCTCTTGTCAATCCACGGGGGATGGTGTTTTGTGTAAACCGTACCCGGTGTATGATATCCGGTCCGGAAGCATCTTCTAATCTTCCGGGCAGCCATCGCACCTTTATCTGGAAATCCGCATCGGGATATTCCCCGGCTAAGGTTTCACTTGCTGCCGATATCACCCTCTGTTCAACAGGATTTACGTACCCTGCTGAACCGGAAGTGATGAAAAAGAGAAATATGATAAACTGTAGAGCCAAGATGTTATCGTTTGATGGAGTTTGTCATGGCCATCATATCTTCGGTTGTCTGAACCATTTTAGAGTTGGTTTCATAAGCGCGCTGGGCCTGTATGAGATTTACCATTTCCGACACGATATCTACATTTGAATGCTCCAGGAAACCCTGTTCAATCGTCCCGAAACCATCTGAACCCGGAAGGCCGAAAAATGGCTGACCCGATGCTTCAGTTTGTGAAAAAAGATTGTCTCCCATTGCAGTCAGACCTGAGTTATTGATGAATTTTGCCAATTCAATTTGTCCCAGGTCAATGATTCCACCGTCACCATCCAGCTGAGCGGTTATGAATCCTTCTTTTGAGATATTCAGGCTTTGTGTGTTTTCAGGGATTTCGATAAAATCTGCAAGAGGCAAACCTGATTGAGTTACGACGCGTCCGGATGAGTCGAGAGATAAATTCCCGTCTCGTGTAAAAGCAACCGAACCGTCAGGCATTTCCACCTGCAGAAACCCGGTACCGTTAATGGCAATGTTTAACGGGTTTGCAGTTTCGGTGAGAGAACCCTGCGAAAAATTCCGGACTGTAGCGACCGGCTTCGATCCGTGCCCCAGCTGAAGCTGTGACGCAGATCTGGATTGCTGATTTGCTGAACTGCCCCGTTTTGAAATTTCCACGTTCTGATAGAAAAGATCCTGGAAAGCAATATTACTGCGTTTAAAGCCTGTTGTATTTACGTTTGCAAGGTTGTTGGCGATATTATCCACGGTTTTCTGCTGGGCACTCATGCCCAGGGCCGCAATACTTAATGCTCGTGTTGGCATAACTTTTTGTTTATCAGGTTAAAATTTTCCGAGTGAAGCTGTGGCTCTTGAAAGCAGCTCATCGGTAGTTGTCAATGCTTTTTGCTGAGCTTCAAATGCGTTGGCATTGGTCATCATTTCAGATAATTCCCGGAGAGGGCTCACATTTCCTGCCTCGTAATATCCCTGCATGATGGCGCTTTTTTTATCCGGGATCAGCACAACCCCTTCAGGCGCTGTGAAATACCCGGAGGAGTGGCGTTCCAGTTGTTCAAATCGTTCTGTGGTAACCAGATCTATTTTATCATGCAGTATTCCGTTTAACAGGATGTTACCTTCTTTTGAAATTTCAAGCCGGACTTCGTTTTCAGCGGTTGTTGTTTGCTCTGTTGAAGGAATATGCACCGGGCCGCTGCCACCGGTTACCATTGCTCCCTGTTCGTTGACTAAATATCCATCCTCATTCAGCCGGAACCTGCCGTTCCGGGTAAGCAGCTGCTGCCCGTCAAGTTCCACCTCAAAAAAGCCGTCTCCTTCTATTGCCAGGTCGTATGGGTTTCCGGTGGACTCAAAATGCCCCTGTTCCATGTTGATGGTTTGCCTGGGAACGACTTTGGATACATATTCTCCGTTGATTTTTTCCATATAGGAATGGTAAAAAAGCTTATCCGCTTTAAATCCGGGTGTATTCAGGTTGGCCATATTATTGGCGGTCACTTCCTGCGCGCGCATAAGCCGCTGAAGAGCCTGCATCGAGTGTGTTAAACGATCAATCATAGTGCGTTTTTGATTTCATTTGTTATTTAAGTTTCAAAACCCGTGCCATTAACAGGATAAACCGGTTGCAAAAGGCATTTTGGGTATATAAAAAGTGGTTTTAAAGGAATAAAGAGAGGTTTTTACGGATATGGAACACATCCCCGGTACCAGGTGCATTTACTCCTTCAGGCGGAAATATTTACCGCAGAGCGGAAAGTTTTTAGCGGCAGGCAGATCTGAAGAGCGGTAAAGGAGGGGTTCTTCAGCGTTTTTTCTTTCTGGTACTTTTTTTGAATATAAAAAAGCATGTCCGAACACGATGATAAAGATAAAACCGAAGAACCCACGGCCAGTAAGCTGAAAAAAGCCCAGGAAGAAGGGAATGTACCCAAAAGCCAGGAAGTGGGGTCCGTACTGCTGATGGTTTCGGCAGTGCTTATGGTGCTCTATTCCGGAGACGCAATGGTAGAGCAGTTTCAATCCCTGTTCAGACAGATATATATCAACCTGGATCAGCCGGTTAATAATCGTGATAACGCAATGGTTGTACTGGAAACGAATTTAATGATGGGTTTTAACGTGATTATGCCCACACTGGTGGTGCTTGTGGCGGTAGCTGTTCTTTCTAATGTGATGCAAACAGGGGCGATTATAGCTCCGAAAGTTTTAGAAGCAAAGCCAGACAGAATCAGTCCGCTAAAAGGATTTAAAAAGATTTTTTCTATTCAGGGGGTGGCAGAACTTGTGAAAGGGTTGAGCAAAGTTTTCATCGTGGGGCTGATAATTATGATTACGCTGCGGAATGAAACCGAGCTGTTAACCACTATGCTGGTGATGCCGCTGCCCGAAACACTGAGCCAGGCCGGCCGGATTATTTTTCTGATGATGACAAGGATTCTTTCCGCTTTGATGATCCTGGCTATTGCAGATGCTATTTATGCAAGGTTTAAACATAAAAAAGACCTGCGTATGACCAAGCAGGAAGTGCGGGACGAATTCAGGCAGAGCGAGGGCGATCCTCATATGAAGAGCAGGCGGAAAGAGAAAGCAATGGGTTTTTCAAGAAGAAAGCGCCTCGACCATGCGGTGCTGGCCTCCGATGTGGTAATAACCAATCCCACACATTATGCGGTGGCTCTTCAATATAATCCAGACCAGAATATTGCACCTGTTGTACGTGCAAAAGGAATGAGAAAACGGGCGCTTAAAATCCGCTCTTTTGCCAAACATTACGACGTACCCATTTTTGAAAATCCTCCGGTTGCACGCGCGCTTTTTGCCTCAACGGAAGAAGATGAAATGGTGCCGGAAGAACATTTTCAAATTATAGCTGAAATACTGGCGTATGTATATCGCCTGAAAGAAGAAAAAAACAGGAATGGAAGCATCTGATTTAAATAAAAATGGCTGGGGTGCATTTATAATGAACCGGTCGGATATACTGGTGGCATCCAGTGTAATCCTGATTTTAATGGTCATGATTCTGCCTATTCCCCCGCAGATGCTCGACTTTTTCCTGGCTCTGAACGTCTCTCTGTCTATTGTTGTGCTGCTGGTGGCTTTCTATACCTTAAAACCATTGCAGTTTGCTGTTTTTCCGGGAATGCTTCTGATTCTCACCCTCTTCAGGCTGTCTCTTAATGTTGCTTCCACCCGCCTGATTTTAAGTGAAGCTTATGCGGGTAACCTGATTGACGCGTTTGGCAATTTTGTGGTACAGGGGAATTTTGTGATCGGGATTATCATCTTCTCCGTGCTGGTAATTATCAACTTTATTGTAATTACAAAAGGTGCCGGCCGGATTGCGGAAGTATCGGCCCGATTTACCCTGGATGCAATGCCGGGCAAGCAGATGGCGATTGACGCCGACCTGGGCGCGGGCCTTCTTTCCGATGAGGAAGCGAAAGCCCGTAGAGAAGAGATTTCCCGTGAAAGTGATTTTTATGGTGCGATGGACGGAGCCAGTAAATTTGTAAGGGGAGATGTAATTGCCGGGCTATTAATCACTTTCATTAATATCATCGGAGGGTTGATTATCGGAACTATGCAACAGGGAATGTCGATAGGCGACGCCGCTTCCACTTATACACTGCTTACCGTGGGTGACGGGCTTGTAAGCCAGATTCCGGCACTTCTGATCTCAACAGCTTCAGGTATTATCGTAACAAGGGCAGCCTCAGAAGGAGACCTGAGTTTTGAAATTACAGGACAGCTTTTCGGAAACCCGAAAGTTATCTTCCTGGCTTCTTCATTTATTTTCATTATGGGAATTTTGCCCGGTATGCCTGTACTTCCATTCTGGATTATTTCAGGGTTCCTTTTTTATCATGCTTCCAAAAAGAGCAAACGGGATGAACGGGACGTCATAGAAGCTGAGGAGAAGAAACAAAGTGACCTTCAGCCGGAGGATAAGGTTGAAGATTACCTGCTGATGGATACTCTTGAACTTGAAATCGGCTACAGTATTATTCCGCTGGTAGATCCCGAACAGGGGGGCGACCTGCTGGAAAGAATGGCCTCTCTGCGAAAACAGCTTGCTATTGAACTGGGTATCCTGGTCCCTCCAATCCGTATCCGGGATAACGTACAGCTCAACGCTAATCACTACCTGATAAAAATGAGAGGAATTATCCAGGGCGAAGGAGAGCTGCTGCCGGAATATCACCTGGTGCTTTTACCGGCTGACCTGAATGTGGATCTGAAAGGTGTGAAAACAAAAGACCCCGCTTTTGGGATGGACGCGGTTTGGGTGAGCACCAAAAATCGTCCTGAAGCGGAAAAATATGGATTGTCTGTTATCAATGCCGGCGCAGTGATAACGACACATATGATCGAGATCATCAAACGAAATGCACATAAACTTCTTGACCGGCAGATGGCGAAAAAACTTATTGAAAACCTGAAAGAAGAGTCACCGGCTGTTGTTGAAGAGCTGATTCCAAATAAAATGAGCTATGGTGAAATACAAAAAGTTCTGAGACGCCTCCTGAGGGAAGGAGTTCCCATTCGCGATCTGAATACTATTCTGGAGACCATAGCAGATTACCATGGAAAAACAACCAATCCTGATGTGTTAACAGAATATGTGAGAAGTGCTCTTGCAGATACCATTACGCGTAAATACAAAGATGATGAAAACCAGGTAACCGTTTCGGTTTTTGAGAGTGGGATGGAATCGCACCTGATTTCACAGGCACAGCAGGGCAGTTTGCATCCGGCAACACTCGGATTTACCCCGGATACCGTTGAGAAACTTTATGTGTCGTGCAATAAAATTTTAGAAAAAATGACGGCAGCCGGTCATGAACCTATCATTCTCACATCACCTGTGCTGCGCCCGGCTATATACGACTTTATGGTTTCGGTAATCCCCGATATCGTGGTGTTATCATACAATGATCTGACGATGGATACCCAGATCAAAAAGTTTGAGCAGATAGAACTACCAACCAAACAACTTCAACCCGTTTAGCAGATTATGAACGTACGCACTATCACAGGAAATTCGATTAAAGAAGCGAAGACTGAAGCTTCGCTTTTATATGGTAATGATTTTGTAATCCTGGAAAGCAATGAACCGAATGAGCAAAGTCATGCCTCTGTTGTGATCTCGCTGATGAGGGAGCAACAAAAACAGTATCAAAAGCAGAAAAAGGAAAAACATTTGCCGAATGAACAGAAACCTGAGAAAGAAGCCCGGCCTGAACCTCAAATATCATCTTTTTTTAAACCTTTTGTAGATCCGATACATCAGCTGATAGAAATCGGAAACGACACGTTCAGAAACCTTTTAGATGTGCAGACTGAATCGGATCCGAAACCGGCCCGGGCCCCGGCTGAAACCGAAGCACTGAATAAGAGCGAAGGCGTATCATTTATAAAAAGCGGGAAAAAGCCCAAAATATCTATGGATTCGGACAGATCAGCAAAACAGGAAGAAGCCAAACCTGTGGATTTTAACGAACAGTTTAAAAGCAGAATACAAAACTATGAAAACTCTGAAAAAATTATCCCAATGGTAAATCGAAGATTACAGCTGCTGGAACAAATGGTATGGAATTTTACCGAAGACCAGCATACCCATTTTTCATCCCACTCTTTGTATCAATATCTGAAAAAACTCCATTTCAGGCCTGAGATTCTGATTGACTGGTTTGATAGATGGGAAAAGGAAAATAAACAGTCTGTTGAAAAAAACACTGAAATGACAGATGGCATCCGGCAGATGGCAAAGGATTATTTCCAGGTATCCGATCCTCTTTCAGCAAGCAGGCGACACCTCTTTAGTTCATTTTCAGGAACAAATATTACAGATTTGATTGCCGCAATTGTGAACGTTTGCAGAAGCAAAGGAATGGGGACAAATGTGGGACTGATATTTTCAAATTCCTATGATTCTGATGATGCCGGTATCCAGATGACGGATTACCTGAAAAGTTGTGGTATTTCCTGCCAGAGCATTGTAACCCATCAAGATTGGGATCAGTTCATGGAAAATGAGAATGAGAACCAGGTATCACTACTGCTGACGGTGCCGCTGCTTTACAACATCCATTCGGTAGAAGAACAGTGGGATTTGTTAAAAATAGTTTTGGGAGAATATCACACCGTTAAACATCATTTTGTAACACATTCGCTTATTGATCCTCTTGAGGTTATCAGTCAGCTTCCTGTGAATCATCCCTTTAACCCGGATTTAATTTCACTGCTGAATTTTGAAATGTGCCGGAAAACGTTTGGCAGGCTTACCAGCTATAAAGAAGTAATGAATTGTGAATTTGGATTTTTCCACAGCCATGCTCAGCCTGTCGGGATTATTGATAATGGAATTACAGATAAAATTTTTATGCCTTTTTATTCAGCTAAACAATCAGAAACAAGAATGACAGGGTAACGAAAAACATTATTTTAACTTCAACTTTAAAACTTCAAATACTATGTTGACACAACTTTACATTATACTATCATTACTGGTTTTTTTCTTTTTGATTATATCGGGCTCAGCTATTGAACCTGCAATGATTAAATCAATGATTGTTTTTTCATCTCTTGTGGTAATCACAAAGTTGTCTTCTTTTCTGATTGATATTATTTCAGATAAATCTGCACCTAATAAAGATGCAAATACATCTAAAGCAGGAATTCAATAACAGCAGATTATGGATTTATCACTTCAGGAACTTGTAGATGCATACTGTGATGAGCCAACAACCGGGCTCAGGAATGCTATTATTACGGAAGCAATACCTTTGGTAAAAAGTATTGTCGGGAAGGTACGCCGTCCTGATACTCCTCTTTCACAGTATGAAGACATTGAAAGTGCCGGGATTATGGGGCTGCTGCAGGCTCTTGAAAAGTACGATTGTACAAAAGAGATACAATTTAATACATATGCTTATTACCGCATCAGAGGTTGTGTGATAGATTATCTCCGTTCAATAGACCAGTTGCCTCGTAACGACCGGGTTTTATATGGCAAAGCTGGAGAAGCAATCAATAAACTGCAGCAGGAACTGGGTCGCGAACCCGATGACGAGGAGGTAGCTGAGGAGCTTCAGATACCGGTCGGGGATTATTTAAACTTGCAAAGTAATGTGCAGCAGCGAACGGTTTTATCACTCGACCAGCCTGTTTTTGCTGAAAATACAAGCCAGTCTGTAGCGGATAATATACAGGATGAAAATGCCGAACTGCCTGACAGCGAACTTGAACAGGAAGATACCTCTGTCTATATAAAATCTGCCATTAAAAAGCTGAAAGAGAGAGAAAGATTAATCCTGGCACTTTACTATTATGAAGATCTTACCCTGAAAGAAATAGCCATGCTGCTGGGCCTCACGGAAGCCCGAATTTCGCAGATTGTAGGAAAACTACTGATGCAGCTTAAAGGAAGCCTGAAGTATGCGTAGGCACATGCCGCAGCCGGATATTCTCATAACCTGAGTTCCCCAACGGGATGCCTCTGGTGCGATTTATAAACAACGAGCTTTAAAGTTCCCTTAGAGAGGCTGTGAGGAAATCTGTAATAAAATATTTTAAAACAAATTATTTAGATCGACTGGCTTTTTAAAAAGCTCCCCTCTACCGAAGGGTCGGCATTTCGAAAAGTACTCAACTTGTTACACCGTCTTTGCCAAAGGCATCCCTTCTTGTTGGTGTGATAGGGAGGGGACGGGCCTGCCTTCCGAATCCGCCAGCTGGCGGAGCAGGCAGGGGTGGGTCAGAAAACCCGGAAGTCCAGTTATTGTATAAAACTTAAATTTTTTAAGCCATTTTTTTAGGTAGTTAATTTTCTCACAGCCCCTTGAGAGGGGAGACTTCTGTCCACTATTAATAACAGTGCCCGCAACATCATTCGGGATTTTCTCCCGGAAAATTAATCTTTTTCAGTTTATTCCTGATTGTCCGGTCTGAAACATTCAGCAGGCGAGCTGCTTCCTTTTGATTGCCATTAGTCTGCTCCAGTGCTTTTTTTACCATAATAATCTCCATCTCTTCGATGGGCATCACTTTCAGATCATTATTGAAGTTTTCTGATAAATCTTCATTCATGGTATCAAAAAGCTCGTTTTCACAATGTTCAATTTCTAAAGAATCAGCATTTTGTGCCATGATAACCCCGCGGATTATATAATTTTCCAGTTCCCGGATATTTCCGGTCCAGTTTCGGGTAAGCAGGTGAGATTCAAGCTTTTTGGAAATTTTTTTCTCCGGCAGGTTATATTCTGCAGAATATGCATCACAGAAATGTTTCGCCAGAAGGGGTATATCATCGGTTCTTTCCCTCAGAGGCGGAATTCGTATTGGAAAAACATTCAGGCGGAAGTATAAATCTTTTCGGAAAATGCCTTCTTTAATAGCTTCTGAAGGATCGCGATTGGTGGTGGCAATAATCCGCACATCTACTTTTTGCGGTTCCTGGCTTCCGATTTTTCGAAACTCTTTTTCCTGGAGAACCCGCAGAAGCTTGGCCTGAACATTGATATTGGTTTCGGTAATCTCATCCAGCAGAAGTGTACCGCCGTCGGCTTTTTTGAAAGCCCCCTCCTGGTCGTTAATGGCACCTGTAAAAGAGCCTTTAACATGCCCGAATAAAGTGCTTTCTACTAATTCTGAAGGAAGATTTGCGCAGTTTATTTTAACGTAAGGTTCATTCCGTTTTTGACGATGCTGCTGAATTAGATTGGCATACACTTCTTTCCCGGTTCCGCTTTCCCCCTGAATTAAAATGGGTGCAGATGTAGGTGCAATTTGTTTTAAAATATCTTTCAGGTGCTGAACCTGTGAAGTATTTCCGACCATTTCGGCTCTTGAAATATCCGTAAAAGTAGATTTGCCTTCCGTTTTTTTATGTTCCGGCTCACCATTCTTTCCGTTGTCGTTTTCCTGCGGTCGCGACACTTGTATATGATTTTCTTTATGCCAGAAAAACTGTTCAATTCTGCGTAAAAATTCTTTAGCAGTAAAAGGTTTTGTTATATAATCAAAAGCACCTTTCTGCATTGAATGAACCGAATGTGCAATATTTCCGAAACCTGTAATGACAATAACACCAATTTGGGGATGCTCTTTTTTGATATGGCTCAGAATTTCATCCCCAGTCATTTCATCCATTTTAACATCGGTAATTACCAGGTCCGGAGGATTTTCAGAAACCTCTTTTAAGGCTGTATTTGCTGATCCGAAGGCTTGAACATTATACGACTGGGTTGTTAAAAGCTCTTTCATGAAGTCAAGGATGTGAGCATCATCATCAATGACCAGGATGTGTTTTTTACTCATGCGCTACCGTGTCAGAATCTTGTGTTTAGAATATTCTTAAAATAAATTTTATCCACTCAATTACTAATAGAATACTAATTGTAAATTGCAGATACACATTTAGGAGATGCAATGAAGGGCAGTGTTACAAATATTAGAAAATTCTAAGAAAAGAAAAGATTGGCAGAAAGTGAAAGGTTAGTTTAAATACTTTTCAGGTCTTTTAGAATTTTTTCAGCTATTACATCGCGAACATGTTCATCTTCCGCTAAAAAACGGAGGTGAGTTTCGGTAACAGAAGGTTTTTCGGCCGGTTCTGCCGATTCCGAAACAGAAATCATAGATGATTCTAAACCGGCCTGGCTTTGTAGAATACGGGTGCCGATTTTTTCCTGAACATCATCCTTGTCGTATACACCATTGCTTATATTTTTTCGGATTTGCTGCAGGGTGCCTATCTGCTTTTCATCAAGCCTGGCCATTACAGATTTGGCAAAATCCATATCATGGGCAAAAGACTTGCCTGAAATCCGGACGGAATCCGGGGCTGGGCCGGACGCTTTTTCCGGTCCGGAGCTTTTATTAACTCCTTTACCAGCACCACCCTCCGTTCTATCGGTTTTATGAACCGGTTTGTCGGGCAGATTGGAATGGTGAATATTTCGGATAGACATATTATTTCTATGCGTTTGATTTAAAATCAACAAAGAGCGACATCGAACTTCTGTTCGAATTTATATTATAATTTTTTTGAGCATAACGCAATGAATCTATTTCTGATAACGCCTCTGATTTTTCCCGTTTTAATGTTTCTAGATTCCGGTTCAGGGTTTGTTCCAATAAATTAAGCCGCAAAAACATGTTTTTGAATGCATCGAGTTCATGTTTTTTTAAATTGGTCATATAATTCTTTTTACTTATTCCTTTCCAGGTATCTTTTGCCCTGGTCAGCAGATCCGTTCTTTTCTCGTATAATCTGTCAATTTCATCAAGATTGGGTTCATGTTCCTCAAGTTCAGATAAAATAGTATATCCGATATTCAAAACATCTTCTAACTGATTTATTATTTGAAACATGATTTTTTAGTGATGCTTAAAAATTAAACCCGAAAAATTCGATTGGAAGTTTTGGATCTGATTAAACTGGGATTGTCCTCTTTCTATAATCTGGTTTAGCTGGGTAAATTCTTTTCTTAGCTGCGCTTCTTTACGTTCCAGGAATCGTGTTTCACGTTCAATACGGTTGTTGGTCCTGTCGATTTTGGAATCGAATCCGGAATCAATGGTGTCCAGCAGGTTATTGCTTCCGGAGAGGCTCGATTCAATTCCGGATCTTAAATTCTGAACGATGCCATCCGGTGCATTAAAAAATTGTTCTGCCAGTTCGGGCTGAAGTGCAAGCACGCTTTCCAGTTTGTCACTGTCGTTTATATGTAAGGTGCCATCCTGTTTCATTTCGATACCCAGGTCAGAAAGAATTTGCACATCTGAACCGGCAAGACTCTGCACGGGTAATATTACACTCTGCCTCATTACGGAACTTAAATTCCGGATAGATCTTTCGCGCTGGAGCACACCCCGGGAATCTGTTTCACTATTCAGGTGCGTTTTATTACGAATTTCACTGTTCAGCTTATTAAAAGCATCCACAAAAGACTGGACAGATTCTTTAACGCTTTCGGTGTCTCTCGATATAGTTAATTGTTCGGAACTCCCCGTGGTATTCAGGATTTCAAATGTCAGACCTTCAACAGCATTTTCAATAGTGTTTGAAGAACGGGTCATACTCACACCGTCCACAGAAAACTTGGCGTCGAGTTCAGTAATGTCAAAAAGCCGGTTAAGATCCAGGTTTTGAAAATCTCCCTGCACGTTACCTATGGTAATTTCATTTGCAGAACCTGTTTCAGAACTTTTAATACTCAATGCAGAGGCCGTATCGGTAATCTGAATTTGTGATGCGCTGAATTGACCCTCACTCTGATCATTTATAGAATCTTTAATCGCCTGTATTACCTCTTCGTTAGTCATACCGGTCGTATCCAGGGAGATGCTAACCGGAGCTGAGTCTCCAACGGAAATCTCAAACGAACCGCTGCCCTGGGCAGACAGTTCCGTACCGCTGTTTTCCACAGCAGCGGAGTGAAACGTATCACGTTTGGCAACCTGTTCAACAAACACATCAAATGAACCGGGAGCACTCATACCGTCTGTTGACAGAACATTTATGGCATCTGAAGAACTGGTGCCTTTTAAAGTATTAAACGTTGAAAAGGAATTATCCGAAAACTGATCGAGAACGGTCTGAAGAGATGAAAATGCAGTACCGATTTCATCCAGGGCTTTCTTCTGTGATTCAAGTGTTTTTACCTCGGCCTGGAGCCGGTTTCTTTTCATGGCATCCAGCTGAAGTATCTGCTGAATCGAGCTTTCATACGGATTGGATCCTTGGAGTAAAGAGGCTGCAGAAATCATGCTAAAAATCCATTTTTATTAATCCTGTTAACACCCATTTTTTTTGCTACAACTCCTTCATTCCACGATTCGCGGATAGGTTCAAGGAGGGTCCGTACTTCATCAAATTTGTCTTCGTTTAAAATCTCTTTACAATAACTGTAAAGCTCATATAAAGCCGAAGAAATTTCATATTCAAAATTCAAAGACTTGATCAGGGTATCCAGAATATCCCTGGTTCTGTCAGAATCTTTTTGATGGCATGATTGAATGGCCATGTCATATAACCTGGCAACCAGTTCCTCAGGGTTTGCCTGTTGGATTGTCTGCCGTTCGTATTCGTTATGAGGGTTAGTCATGGTGATTTATAGTTATGTATTGTCTTATCTATGTTTATCGGTAAAAAAACCGAAACCTTAAATTTTTCAAAAAAAAAGAGCCCCCGGTATGGGTGCTCTTTATGAAATGTGCTAACCTGATCTGAATTATCCGAGGAATCCAAGAACAGATTGCGGGCTTGAATTGGCCTGAGCCAAAGCAGAAGTGGCTGTCTGCTGCAGAATTTGCAACCGGATAGACTCACTTTGCACCTTGGCAAAGTCAGCATCCTGAATACGGCTTCTGGCGGCGCTGTTACTTGTAATAGCCTGGTCAAGGTTATCTTCCCGGATGGAAAGTTTAGACTGATCGATACCGATCTGGTTGAAGTTGCCGGCAAGAGTTTCAATGGCAGCATCTACGGTATCAATAAATGCATTAAAAGTAGTTGCATCCGTTCCGTCAAGTGTTGTCGTATCAACAGTTAGTGTAGCTGCTGTGGTTTGCGCCAGGGTTATATCAATGGTGTCAGCACTTGTCTCGCCCACCTGAAAGGTAAGCGCCACATCACCGACTCCATCATCCAAAAGCTGAATCCCCTGAAAGGTAGTGGCTCCGGCAATGTTATCTATCTCATCTTGTAAAGCTACAAGCTGCTCTTCAATAAAACCTCGCTCAACATCACCAAGAGTTGCGTTGGCACCCTGTACGGCTTTGGCTTTCATATCCACCAGGATATCATTAATGGAATTCATACCGGTTTCGGCGATATCCAGTACAGATTTTCCATCACCCACATTTCTCAACGCCTGATCCAAACCTTCAATCCGGCTGGTTAATTTCGAAGCGATAGAGAACCCGGCAGCATCATCTTCAGCTCTGTTAATCCGGAGGCCGGTTGAAAGCTGGAGCTGAGTTTCAGCCAGTTTGTTATTCACACTGTTCAGTGAAGACTGAGATACAAGTGCCTGTATGTTTGTATTAATTTGACTGATGTTCGACATAATAAGTTACCTCGTTGTTTTTCGTTGGGCATGATCTTTCATGCTTTGAACATTCTTATCGAAATGAAGCTCAGCGTTCTTAAATTTATTTTAATCTTTTTTATAGAAACGTTCATTTCAGGCACTGGAAAGCGTTTTTGGCCCATAATATAATTTTTAAAAGAGGTCCGGTGAGTTTATATTCATTAGAAATACGTAATAACTATCTGCTTGGTTTTAAATGTATGGGGACGAAAAGCTTACTTGAAATATCTAAAAGTATTCCGAAGGTCAATAAGCTGTTTATGCTAAAGTTCCTCCGGGCTCACCAGGACAGGCTGAAGGCAGTTAATCAGCTTAAAAATCTTCCCGCAGGTTGTTTAGAAAACTGTCTGAACAACGTACTTAATCCACTCCGGGCAAACTGGGCCGGAATTTATTTAATAGCCGAAAAAAAATATCTCCTTGTAGAAAAAGGAGCACCTGTTCATCCTATTGAGGTTTCCTATTTTGATGAGGTCCGCCTGCTATCTGGAAAACCAGTCTGTTTTGAACAAGGTTATGCCCAGCCATTAAAAATCCAGGAGCATATTGCAGGTTATCTGCTGATTGAAACTCAAGCCCCGGACCAGGAAAACCTGATAAAAGCTTATGGGGAACTGGTAGGTAAAGAGCTGGAAAACGAGGTAAATAAAAAACTGATTAACTATTATGCAGCCCAGGCGGATTATGAAAGGCAAAGGCTGAAAAAAGTCAGAGAGCATCATTCAATTATTATGGAAATGACTGCACATGATCTTTCTTCCCCGATAAGTGCAGTAAGCGGATATATAGAATTAATAGGAGACAGTATAAATAATAATGAAGGCCTGGATGTAGTGCAGAGTTACTACGAGAAAATTTCAATAGGAATTAGCGACATATCAGCAATTCTGCATCAGTTTAACGATATAAAACAGCTAAAAAGCAACAAAGAAAAAGAGAACACAATACTTACAAATATAAATTGGATTGTAAGGGATATCACCGATTTGTTTTTGGTGAAAGCAAGGAATAAAAGTATCGACCTGATTTGTACCATGCCCGAACAGCCGCTTTTTGTATATGCCGATGTCGTAAAATTAAAAAGATCCGTTATGAACCTGGTTTCAAATGCAATTAAGTTCTCCAAAGAAATTGGAACCGTTGCAATTGAATTGTGCAAGGAAAAGGAAGAAGTGGTTATCAAGGTGACGGATAATGGAATAGGCATTCCGGAGGAAAAACAGAAATCAATTTTTGAACCTTTTATTCAGGTTTCCAAAAATTCACTTGAAAAAGATCCGTCCTCGGTAGGGCTGGGGCTTTATATCACCACCAATTTTGTTCATGAAATGAATGGCAGAATTAAGTTGCAAAGCATATACGGGGAGGGAAGCTGTTTTGCCATTTATCTTCCACTGGCACAAAGTACTACAGATTTCCAGTAAATTTCGACCCGTTCGGGCTGTAATAGTACTCCTGGTTGTAATAATATGAAGAGATAAATATTTCAGCATATTCAGAAGAAGAAAACCGGGTGGACGGGTACGGGTTATTTTTTGAAATTCCCCCCTGCTCGCGTAACTGCAAAATAAGCTCTGAAATATCCAGTCCTGCCGGAACAGGATCTGACAACTGTTTTAACGATTTACCCTTTTCAACCAGCAAATCTACAAACGTTTCACAGAAAAAAGGTTCCGCCTGTTCTTCATCAGCTTCCGGCTGCTGATTTCTTTTCTTTAACTCTTCCTGTAAGAAATAGTCAAACCGCGCAAGTACAGACTGTTTAAAGCTTACAGATGAAGCCTCATGCTGTGAGGACGCAGACAGTTCCGATTTGGATACAGGGCTGATTTCTAACTGTGAAGGATTCATAAAATATCTGTTTGTTTAAAACCCTTATCGAATGGTTCAGAGTGAAACTTAAACCCGAAGAAGATTATTTGTCCGTTTCATTCTTATGGACTATCCTTAGCGGAACCTTTTATAAGACCTGATATTTTATGAGCGGTGGCTTTACAAACAGGATGAAATTCTCTCAAAAATGGCTTCTGATAGCAATTTGTGTCGGTTTTATATCTGTATCATGCAACAAAAATGGAGAGAGATCATCAGAAAATACCGTGGTTCATCCTATCGAAAAAAACATTCCCTATTTTGACAGGAATCATATTGAAGTGAGTAAAACCAAGCGCTATTCTGAAGGAGATCTTCCGTCACATACTCTGAATAATTTGTTCAGATTTCTGCAAAGCTCTGCTTATACCGGAGAAAAGTTAAGTCTGATGACCGGTGTCTCCTTGTTTACCGACGTCCTTTTTAAGGACGAAAATAACCTGGTTATCCTGGACAGCGACCGTAATGCGCTATTCCAGTACGGTATTCAAACAGGTTTGGTTGATAGTATTGCCGGACAGGGACAGGGGCCGGGAGATCTGAACTATTCCCAGGAAATGATTCGCGATGAAGATTTTATTTACATCGCAATGGAAGACATGAAAATTTCACGCTTTGATTGCCGGCCTGAAATTTGCGAATACGACAAGACGATTCCCCTTAATGGAAGTGCTTTATCGATAGCCAAAGTGGAGGAAAAATTTGCTGTGCTCGGACATCATGAGTTTAACCCACTCGATGACTATGAAGTAGGCAATGCTATTTCATTGGTGAATGGACAGGGTGAAATCGAGCAGAGATTTGGAAGATATTACAACGCAGAGCAGTATATTGTTTTTATATCTCTTAGACAGGGTACGGTTCGCTATAGTTCATCACTTGAAAAGTACCTGTTCGCGATGGATTATCTGCCCATTATTTATGCATTCAACAACAGGTTTGAATTATCAGAGACTTATAAATTAACCGGCAGTATCCAGGGAGAAGTTATTTATGACCGTCGGAATCAATCGGCAAACTTTCCGGCGCAAAAGAAAACTTCTACTACAGACATTACCCTGCTGGATAATGATGTTGCTCTTATACATACCCTTACTTTGACGGAGGCAAGGTTTGATGAAAACTCTGAAGGACCTTCTTTTATTCATGATTACTATGCCATTAACCTGACAACCCTGGAGGGCTACTACCTTGGCGAACATTCGGGAGAGTATTTATCCAGAATTTACCCATCAGAACATGGAATCATTTTGAATGACGGGGAAGCGGTATATTTGATTGAATGATTTGTGAACTTAAAACCGGAGTTCCCCGTAGGAACGCCTTTGGCGGGATTCTAAATCATTGCGAAAGATGCTGAGTGTGAGTAGGGGTGTACACCCCTCGCCTACGCTCCGCTTCGGCACTCCCCTCAAGGGGAGATTACTACCATCCCCGGCCCTCTTCCCTGATTTACAATCAAACTCAGATTAAAAAGAGAATCCCAGCCCGAACATGGCCCTCCGGTAGCTGAGTTCGTTTTCAATGATTTCATTCCCCCAGCCCTCTTCATTGAAATGTGCTTTATTCAGATTATAACCGGCGTTTAAATACCACCGGAAGCCACCGCTCAAATTAAACTCTATACCCATTCCCGGATTCAATAACCATCCTCCGCGATGATCTTCAACCGGATATCTTTCTTCTGAATGAACACTGAAGGAATACCCGGTTTTAAGAAACAGGTAAGGAGCGGCGTTTGCTTCTGTAAGTTTATAGCTGAGATCGAGGTACACGGGAATCAGGCCGAGGGGATCGTTATAGGGAATATAGCCTGCTCCAATACCGGCCGCTAAGCGCGGGCTGAAACGGTAGCCGTTCATCATCTGAAAACGAACGGTTGTGGTACCGGGCCCGGAAAGAAAATCTACTCCGGTATGGTTGATATACCCTGATGTTTTGTAATACCTGCCTGCGGTTATTTTCTCTTCTTCAATCCGGTCCACATCATTCATCTGCAGCACAAAAACATTCCGGCCCGCGGTTTGAATTTTAACGGTTTCGTTATTTACGATTTCCAGGATTTCTCCACGTATGATCCCGCCGTTCTTCAGGTAAACCACGTCTTCTGTATTGGTATTCGATTGTGCCATGGTTAACGGAGCAAAAAGAACAAAGGCCACCAGCAGGATATATTTATTCATCATCATTGTTTTCTATAACCGGAATTGTACTCAGGTGCTTCAGGTCGTTGATGTCAGTGTAATCGTACTGGACAATTCCGTCATCTCCGGTTACCATGAGCACCCCATCGAAAGGAATCACATCATAGGTACGCAGATCCTTTATGTGTCGAAGCTGCTGAACGTCGTATGGATCACGGGCATCCATAATTTTCAGGCCGTGGTCTCCCTCACTGATAAACAAATACCCGTTATCGATTCCGAGGCCGTGCGGACTCAGCATCTCGTAAAAGGCAACTTTCTCAGGCCGTGTGAGATCTTCCACATCCACTACCTCCAGCCGGTTTACTCCCTGCGGGCATCGTTCCCCGTCGCGGAGGGTTACAAAGGCAAAATCTCCTTCCACCACAATCGGATCGCAGGCAGTGGAGTGGGGATAAACCGACAGTTTTTGGGGCATGGCAGGGTTCGACAGTTCATAAATATACATAGCCGATTCCGAGCCGATAAAAAGATTATTCCCGTAAGGAAATATGGTTTCAATCGCCCAGCCTATGTTGCTTCTGTCCACCGGAGTGGCCGGTGAAGTGACAATATTAAAAGTCAGCAGGTTTTGGTGATCCACAGCGTACAGGTAATCTCCATTGATGGTAAAACGTGCCATGGACCCGCCCGTTCCCCCGGAATTTGCCCCGAATGAAGCATCCGCGGCTCCGGCTGAAAAACCTTCATTCAAAAAAACGCCGCAATTTACGCACCGGAACGGCCGGGCAGGGTGCGAGTTACAATCTCCCTCGCATACTTCCTCCTTCATCACTTTTTTCCAGTCCACCACAACTCCCATTGAATGATCTACACTCTGTGTGGTGAAACCGGGCGCCATTTCCGCAGATGTTTCAAATACATCTTCAACCCGCTTAATCAGCTCGGCCTGCTCCAGGTTTTGAATATCAAAAACCAGGAGGTCGCTTTGAGAATCTGCGTACAGCCGGTCGTTTACAACGGCAAGATCTTTACTGGCCGGAATATTGATGAAGCCAACATTCTGAGGTGATTCCGGATTCCGGTTGTCAATAATATGAACACCTTCATTTCTCTCATTAATAAACAGGTAACCATTATAGAAATAAATTTTTCCCGGTTTCTCCAGGTCCCGTCCTGCTTTAAGCTCAACGGAATTTGCAAACTCTTCCTGGCTCATATATACCGGCTCGTATTCTACCCACTTGATGGTTTGAACCCTTTTATCCTCGCAGGAAGTTAAAAAAAGCGGGAGTAAAAGCAGGATTATAATTCCTGTGATGTATTGGGCGGTTAGTTGAAGGGGTGTTTTCATAGTGGCAGGATTTAAGGGGATCATTGCATTTACTCACTATTACACACCAAAAAAGGAGAGTACCTATAGGGGATTCTGATCGAGTTCAGGATGACGAACGCTAATGAGGCGGGGAGATGCTGCTCAGATGCCTCTGAAGCGATTTATAAATATTCAAAATGAAGCAAAGGAGAATGCCTTTTCTCATAAAATCCGGTTGTGTATGCTGTGTACCGTGCCATCCGGCACTATAATTTGTTGGACGCCTTTTCTAACCTGCATTGACATGCAGGCCTACTGTTTCGTCCCTGCCGGGACTGAATTAGAGCAGAACAAATCAATAAACCTGTTAAATTTTATAGGTATAATTTCAGAAGTGCTCCGATGCATCCACAGGTTCGTTGCCAAAGATATAATCAGGGTCTCCTCATCATGTAAACATCTCAACGGCCATTCCCGGAGGGAAGACACAGAGTAGCCCCAGGCATTCATGCCTGGGATTAACAGGTGAGGCAAAGAGAAAATCCCGGCAGGGATGGCCCGGATGGGTGATAATCTATACGGAAAGCCCGGATAAATTGATTTCATCGGGGAAATGAAGAAGGCTTTTACAGGATAAGTCATCGGATGAGTTTTAAGAAGATCCGCCTATTTTTAAAATACAGTTGTGTTCCGCAGAACTCATCCGATGACTCTCATAACCTATCACTCCTTAGCGCTTCCGCCATAATCACGGCAGGATGTTTAGCTTTCAACTGAACACCATCTGAAATCTGGTGGCGGCATGAAAAGCCCGGCGCGCAGACAGCCGCTTTTCCCGGGATTGCGCGAAGAGCGGGAAAAAGAACCTGTTCACCGATTTTCATGGATACATCATACTTGTCTTTATCATACCCGAAACTGCCCGCCATTCCGCAGCAGCCGGTTTGAAGTGCGGCGGGAGCGAAACCCAGTTTCTCAAAAGATTGAATCAGAGGGTCATCTCCGATCAAAGCTTTGGTGTGGCAGTGTCCGTGGATATGAACCGGCTGGCCTTTGCCGATATTCAAGGAAGAGTCCGGCAGCTCCAGGTCCAGGAACTGTTCCCACAAATACGTATTGGCCGCGACGGTTTCGGCTTTTTGCAGGTCTTTATCACTGCACAGATCGGTATATTCATCCCGGAGGGTCAGTATTTCGCTGGGTTCCAGCCCTACAATCGGAATTCCCTGCTCTGCAAAAGGGATAAGCCTGTCCAGATTCAGCCTGCAGATTTCAGCAGCTTCATCCAGGAAACCTTTTGATATCTGCGGCCGCCCCGTAGGAAAAATTCCCGGCATGAGTACATCAATTCCCAGGTGGTTTAAAACGTTGCAGGCTGCGATGGCAATTTCCGGTTCGTGATAGTTTGTGAAGATATCAACCAGGAGGAGTGCTTTTTTTTCCCGGTTTTGAAAAAATTTAATACCGTTTTGTTTGAACCATTTTTCGAACGTCCGGTTTGAAAATTCCGGCAGAGACCGCCTGGAATCAATATCCAGAAGACGTTCAAAAAGTTTTTTTACAGGCGCTGATTTCATCATCCGGTTGGTTACCGGTGCAAAAAAGGAAGCCAGCGGGTACAGTTTCTCAGGCCTGCCAAAAAAAGCTTCCGTGAGAGTATTGCCTTCTGCCTGGTGGCGGCCATGTAAAAATTCGGCTTTCATTTTTGCCATATCCACATTGGCGGGGCACTCGCTCTTGCACGCTTTACAGCTCAGGCAGAGGCTGAGCGCTTCATTCAGGTCATCAGACTGAAAGGCTTCTTTTTGTTTGCCGGAAAAAAGCTGCCTGAACAGGTTGGCTCGCCCCCGTGTGCTGTCTTTTTCTTCCCGGGTTGCATGGTAGGAGGGACACATGGTCCCGCCGCTCTCTGCCAGTTTACGGCATGCGCCGGCTCCGTTACACTGCTCAATAGCCGCGTCAAATCCATTCGCCGGCCGCCAGTGAAACACCGTGTCCACTTCCGGTTTTTTATAGGCAGGCGAGAATCTCAGGTCTGAATCAATGGGTTTGGGCTGAATAATTTTCCCGGGATTAAAGCGGTAATCCGGATCCCAAAGCTCTTTTACACGCCGGAGAAGAGGCATCATCTGCTTACCTAAAACTGTTTCAATATAGGGTGCCCGTGCCCTGCCGTCGCCATGTTCACCGGAAAGAGAACCGCGGTATTTTTTCACCAGGTCTGCCACTTCCTGTGCAATCTCTTTCATCGTTTTAAGTCCTTCCGGTTTTGTAGTATCCGCCATTGGCCGCAGGTGAAGTTCGCCCACGGATGCATGAGCATAAAAACAGCAGGATGTATGATGCCTGTCAAGAATTTCCTGGAACTCCTGAACATAATCAGGCAGATCAGCCACCCTCACTGCAGTATCTTCCACAAAAGAAGGCGAACGCGCTTCAGCCCCCAGCCCCATTAATAGCCCAAGCCCCGCTTTCCGCAGGTTCCAGACACGGGTCATTTCACCGGGGTTACTCACCACCGGGTGTGCATAGCCATAGTTTAATTCCTGCAGTTTTAAAGATAACTCCACTGCTTTTTGCTGAAGCTGTTCCGGGTTATTTCCTTCAAACTGTACAATCAGGATACATTTGGGTTCTCCCTCAAGAAAAAACCGGTTTCTTCGCTGTTCAATATTTCCTTTCGTGGCATCCAGAATCACATCATCCACAAGCTCCACAGCCGCAGGATTCCATTTTACAATTTCAACTGTGGCCAGCATCGCTTCATGTATGGAATCGAACTGGGGAATGAGCAGCGTCATGGATTCCGGCAGGGGCACCAGGTTTATTTTTGCGGATGCGGTCATAGCAAGTGTTCCCTCACTTCCGCAGAGAAGTTCGGCAAGATTAAACGGCCGGCCTTCCGGAGTGATTGGCTCCATCCCGCACAAACGGTCGAGCGCGTAGCCCGTATTCCGGCGGCTGATTTCAGGATGAGGATAAGAATCCAGGATCTGCTGTTTATGTGTCTTCAGCAAATCCAGCATTCCTCGGTATATATCTCCTTCAAGAGATTTTAGCCTGCATTTTTTATCCAGCTCGTGCAGGGAAAGCGGTTTAAATGTAACGGCGGAACCATCACTCAGAACCGCATCAACTTCAAGAATATGTTCCCGTGTGGTTTTATGTTTGATGGAAAACGAGCCGCAGGAATTATTCCCGATCATACCGCCTATCATGCACCGGTTAGTAGTGGCGGTATCAGGGCCGAACTGTAACTTGTACATGGCTGCTTCACGATTCAGCGTATCCCGGATCACCCCGGGCTGGACAAATGCGGTACGGTTTTCAGGATCAATGGACAAAATCTGATCCATAAAGCGTGAAACATCCATAACCACACCATTGCCTGTCGCCTGTCCCGCGAGGCTGGTACCGGCACTGCGGGCTGTGATGGCAAATCCTTCGGTTTTCGACTGTTCTGTAAGCCGCTGGATATCCCGGATATTTTTCGGAAAGGCGACGCCTTTCGGAAGCTCCTCGTACATTGAAGCGTCATTGGCGTAAAGGCGGCGGGTAAGAGTGTCTTTTTGGATTAGCGGCAATGGGGAAAATCTTGGTTAATAGTGGTTTTATAACATAAGGAATAGAAGTTAGTCATTCTGAGTTTATCTCAGAATCCCCATACGTTGGTAAAGGCAGGAGATCCTGAAATAAATTCAGGATGACGAATAGAATGTTAGTCATTGCCAAAGGCAATCCTTTTGGGGATCTCAGAATCTCCAAACGCTGGTAAGATCAGGAGATCCTGAAACGAGTTCAGGATGTCAGTAACACGACTAAACAACTCCCCTACAACCCAAAACACTGCTTCGCTTTCCCCACAATTTCATCACCGATGGCCAGGCCGGCGGTTGCAGCCGGGCTTGGAGCATTCAGAACATGAATTTCCCGGTCGGTAGTTTCGAAGTAAAAATCATCCAGTATCTCCCCGTTTGGCTGTAAAGCCATGGCCCGTACACCCGAAGGAGAACCTGTAAGATCACCGGGCTGGATTGAGGGAATCAGCTTCTGCAGGTTTTTCAAAAATCCTTTTTTCGAAAATGACCGGTAGATCTCATCGAGGCCCATTTTCCAGTGGCGGCCGGCAAGCTTCCAGAACCCGGGGAAGTTGACGGTTTCAATGGTTTCCTTTAAATCGAAAGATGTTTTTTTATATCCTTCGCGTTTGAACGAAAACACAGCATTCGGGCCGCATTCAACCCCGCCGTTTGCCATCCTTGTAAAATGAACTCCCAGAAACGGAAACTCGGGATTGGGCAGGGGATAAATCAGCCCGTTTACTTTTTTTTCCGCTTCCGGCGTCAGCTCAAAGTATTCTCCCCGGAACGGAACAATCTGAACCGGAGAACTGATTCCAGCTGACCGCGCTACATGATCGGAATAAAGTCCCGCACAGTTTATCATGTAGAGAGTTTTATACGTTTCTCCGCCGGTTCGGATGGTAAGGCAGCCATTGGTGCGGTGCGTACTCTGAACGGGGCAGTTAAACTGAACAGCATTTCCGCTTTCAATAAGTTTTTGGTGCAGCATCTTGCAAACTGCCGTAAAATCAACAATACCGGCGCAGGGAACATGAATCGCCTCCACTCCGCGCACATACGGTTCAATATCCAGCAGTTCTTCCCGGTCAATGAGCCGAATATTTTCAATACCGTTTTCCATCCCCCTGTTATATATAGAACGAAGTTTGGGTACTTCACTTTCGTCGGAGGCTACAATCACTTTTCCGCATACATCGTGGGCAATATTATATTCCCGGCAAAACTGAATAATCTGATGCCGCCCGTCCACACAGTTCCGGGCCTTATAACTGCCGGGTTCATAATAAATGCCGGAATGGATCACACCTGAGTTGTTCCCGGTTTGATGCGCGGCTACTTCAGCTTCTTTTTCCAGGACAAGAATGGATGCGCCGGGGTACGCCGTTGATAGTTTATATGCCGTGGAGAGCCCGACAATTCCGGCGCCTACAACAGTAAAATCGTAAATCATGTATTTGTTTTTGTATATAAAGCGCTGTTAATATAACAAAAGCTTCATATTAAGAACCAAAAATACGCAAGTTCCTTCATGCTGCGTTGATTTCTTATAAAAGAATAACATTTTAAAGGCAGAACCCTTACTTTTTAATGTTTCCCAAAAATATAGATCACAAAATGAAAATAAGAAGACTGTTTTATTCCCTGGTCATCTTGCTAATTGTTGCAGGGTGTGCTGAAGAATCGGGGGAAGTTTCCGAAGATGACGGTTCGCCGGAGTCTATTGTTGAGAATGCCCGGTTCCATGATCTGGACGGAAACGAGGTAAGTATCGGGGATTTTCGCGGAAAACTGGTGTTGATTGATTTTTGGGAATCATGGTGCGGGCCATGTCTCCAGGTATTTCCCGCCATGGAAGAGCTCAGGGGTGAATATCCTGATGAATTTGAAGTGCTGGCGGTAACGGTGGGCCTGAATGAAGGCCCTGAGGAAGCCCGGGAATTTGCTGAAGAACATGGATACGATTTTAATTTCCTGTATGATGAGTACGAGGTTTTTACAAGGCTCGGGGGACAGGGAATTCCGTTTAAAGCTATTGTAAGCCCCGAAGGCAAGGTAATCAGTATAGAAATGGGCTCGCATGGCCGGCAGGGAGACTACGACCGGATGAAAGAAAAAATCAACGAATATTTTGAGTAAACCTGAACCTTCAAGCGTCCGCAGGACCTTGAAGCCTTCAATGAAGCATGAACATAATTTCGAACCCGCTGTTTGAATCCTTTGAAGAATTCGCACGTTGTAAATTTTGAATTTAAAAACTACGTAAAATCACAATATGGAATCACAAGTTGAAAAGCTTCCTTATAAAGTTAAAGATATATCATTAGCGAAATACGGGCGTCAGGAGATACATATCGCACAGGCGGAAATGCCTGGTTTAATGGCTACCCGTGAAGAATATGGTAAAGATAAGCCGCTGAAAGGCGCACGTATTGCCGGTTGCCTTCATATGACCATTCAAACTGCCGTGCTTATTGAAACCCTTATTGAACTTGGCGCTGAGGTGCAGTGGTCATCCTGTAATATTTATTCCACACAAGATCACGCCGCGGCAGCCATTGCCAAAACAGGTGTCCCCGTTTATGCCTGGAAAGGAATGACCGAAGAAGAGTATGACTGGTGCATTGAACAGACCCTGTTTTTTGAGGATGGAAAGCCACTGAATATGATACTGGACGATGGCGGCGACCTGACCAATCTTGTGCTTGATAAGTACCCGGAACTCACAAAAGATATCCGGGGCATTTCGGAAGAAACCACAACGGGTGTACTCCGCCTTTATGACCGGATGAAAAAAGGAACCCTTCCTGTTCCTGCAATCAATGTGAACGATTCGGTTACCAAGTCTAAGTTTGATAATAAATACGGATGCCGTGAATCGTGTGCGGATGCCATACGCCGTGCCACAGATGTGATGATGGCCGGAAAAGTGGCCGTTGTTGCCGGTTACGGGGATGTAGGGAAAGGTTCCGCTGCTTCCCTTCGCGGAGCGGGCGCCCGGGTAATGGTAACGGAAATCGACCCGATTTGCGCACTTCAGGCGGCTATGGACGGCTACGAAGTGAAGAGAATGGCCAATGCCGTGAAAAAAGCCGATATCGTGGTGACGGCAACCGGGAATAAAGACATTCTGACATCAGAGCATTTTAAGAATATGAAAGATAAAGCCATTGTCGGAAATATCGGCCATTTCGATAATGAAATTGATGTGAAGTGGCTTAAGGAAAATGCTGAAGAAGAAAATATCAAACCGCAGGTGGATATGTTCCGCTTTGATGACGGACGGGAAATCATCCTGTTATCACAGGGACGGCTGATGAATCTGGGGAACGCTACCGGCCATCCGAGCTTTGTGATGAGCAATAGTTTTACCAACCAGACCCTGGCCCAGATCGCCCTCTGGAATGATGATTTTGAAATTGGCGTACACGTACTGCCCAAAGAGCTGGATGAAAAAGTAGCCCGCCTTCACCTGGCAAAAATCGGCGTGGAACTGGAAGAGTTGTCTGCTGAGCAGTCTGAATATATAGGAGTTCCAAAAGAAGGGCCCTACAAACCGGACCAATACCGGTACTAATCTCCCCTCGAGGGGAGTCCTCCCGATGTTTTTTCGGGAGGGAGGGGTGTCCAGCTGCCGATCTTAGGCTAGTTTCTTTGAAGGGTTTTATTTTTTCTTGAGGCAGGAGCCGGTTGAATATCCAACACGGAATAACGAAGGAATCCGTTCGTCATTCCGTGTTGGATATTCGATATTCCATTCTTTCTATGTTTCATCACTCTTTTACAACCGCATTTTCCCCATGCCCCTCACTTTCTTTCTCCTCAACCTTCCCCCCGAAAAGGTATTTTTCAAGTTCCACCAGGCAGAACACCACAACTCCTCCGGCAACCGGGTACGCCCAGTAAAAGAGCCCGTGGGGAGCGGATCCAAACCAGGCATTCATAAATGGGGCATAAGTAAATACCAGCTGGAGAACAACAAGAATACCTGAGGCCCAGAAAGCCGCTTTATTTTCCAGGAAACCCGCACTTAATGCTGGCTGATGAATTCTGCGGCAGTTGAAGAGATAGAAGAGCTCTCCGGCCGCAAGTGTATTTACTGCAACCGTCCGGGCTATATTCACTTCAATATCATTGTTATATAAAAGAAAATAGATGCCCAGGGTAAGGCTGCCGATCAGCAGAGATACGAAACAGATTCGCCATACCAGGTATCTGTCCAGAATAGGTGCATCAGGATGGCGTGGCGGGAGACTCATGGTACCCGGCTCGGTGGATTCAAAAGCAAGAGCCAGTCCGAGGGTTACCGCCGTAACCATATTGATCCACAAAATCTGCACCGGGGTGATCGGGAGGGTAATCCCCGCAATAATTGCAGCCATCACCACAAGGGACTCTGCACCGCTTGTCGGCAAAAGAAAAAGGATCGCTTTTTTCAGGTTGTCGTAAATAGTGCGGCCTTCTTCAACGGCATTGGCTATGGAGGCAAAATTATCATCTGCCAGTACCATTTCGGAAGCGTCTTTGGTGACTTCTGTTCCCTTAATTCCCATCGCAATTCCAATATCGGCCCGTTTCAGGGCGGGTGCGTCGTTAACACCATCACCGGTCATTCCACAGATCATGCCTTCCGCCTGCAGCCCTTTCACCAGGCGCAGTTTATGCTCGGGGCTGGTCCGGGCGAATACATCATATTCACGTGCGGCTTTCCGGAGCTCATCTTCATCCATTTTTTGAAGATCACTGCCTTTTATAGCTTTTTCCCCATCACCAATTCCCAGTTCCCGTCCGATTGATTTTGCGGTTGTAAGATGATCACCTGTAATCATTTTTACGATAATGCCCGCTTTTTTACACTGTTTAATAGCTTCAATGGCTTCGGGGCGGGGCGGATCAATGATGCCGATCAGCCCCAAAAACTCCATTTCTCCTGTCAGGTCTTCGGGGTTAAGATCGTTCTGTCCGTCATCAGCTTTCCGGGCGGCAGCGGCAATCACACGCTGCCCCTGTTCAGCCATTTTTTCCATTTCAGCTTTCCAGTATTCCGGGTCCAGTTTTTGCCTGCCATCTTTAGTCCGCTGGTGGCTGCACAGTTCAAAAAGTTTTTCGGGTGCTCCTTTCATATAGATAAGAGACTGGCCATCCACCCGGTTCAGTGTGGCCATATACTGCTGTTCGGATTCAAACGGAATATTGTCGATCCTCTCCGGGGTGAATGACTCCAGCCCCGCTTTATACCCGAACACCAGCACAGCGGCATCGGTGGGATCTCCGTCGGTATGCCAGCTTCCTTCTTCCGACTGGTAAATTTCGGCGTCGTTGCAGGCCCTGACCGCTTTGGCAAGTTCAAAAAGAGAATTATGATCCTCCGGGTTAATTTCATCATTATCCTGTAAGATGGATCCTTCCGGTGCATAGCCGGTGCCTTTTACCTCAAAATTACCGGTAGCTGTTGAGACAGAGCGAACCGTCATTTCATTTTTTGTAAGGGTACCTGTTTTATCAGAACATATAACAGTAACCGCACCAAGGGTTTCCACAGAAGGAAGCCTGCGGATGATGGCGTTTCTTCCGGCCATAGCCCGTACACCAACGGCAAGCGTGATCGTCATGAGCGGAGGCAATCCTTCCGGAATCGCAGCAACCGCGAGGCTGATAACAGCCAGGAAAAGTTCATCAATCGTGTAATCATGGAACAGGTAGCCAATCCCGAAAAACAGAACTGTAACTCCTAAGATAATTTTGGCAAGAAATGTCGCAAATTCATCAATTTTGTTCAGCAGGGGCGTCGTCAGCTGCTTCACCTCACTCATCATACGGTTGATTTTCCCCAACTCGGTGTGAGCACCCGTAGCTGCCACCACACCTGTTGCGCGGCCATGAACAACTGATGTACCTGAAAACGCCATGCAGGTCTGGTCGCCCGGAACGGCATCCTCCTCAACCGGTTCTGTGTTTTTATCGACGGCGGCCGATTCTCCCGTCAATGCAGACTCCTCAATCCGAAAACTACGGGTGTATATCAGCCTGATGTCTGCAGGCACTTTATCGCCTGATTCAAGCAAAACGATATCTCCCGGCACCAGCTCTTCAGCATCCCGGTCCCGCTGCCGGCCACTCCGTTTAACCGCAGCGCTAAGTGATAGCATTTTTTTGATTTCATCCAGGGCCTGTTCAGCTTTTCCCTCTTGTATAAACCCGATAACGGCATTAATGACCACAACACCCAGGATCACCCAGGTGTCGATCCAGTGCTCAAGCAGGGCGGTGATCACCGCGGCACCGAGTAGCACATAAATCAGAACGTTTTTAAATTGAAGAAAAAAACGCATCCACGCGGAGCGGGAACCGGGCTCAGGAAGTTTATTGAGTCCGTATTTCTGCTTTCTTTTTTCCGCCTCCTCGTCCGAAAGGCCGTCTTCAGACGCGGATAGAATTTCCATGGTTTCATCAATAGAAAGGCTGTGCCACTTTTTTTCTTCAATATCCGGCAGGTCTGCAGATTCCGTGGGCATATTTTCCTGACCTTTTCTATACAAGAATTACAGAGAAGTCGGAATAGTTCACTCTTTCAGAAAAGGGCGGGGGAAAATATTTGCCGAATATCTGAGTTGTGTTAACTTTAAAAAACGCTTATTTTTCCAATCTTGAAATTTTTAGATCAGAAATGAGATTTGAGTCATGAGTCGTAAGATAAACAGGCTGCAATCTAATTTTTGACATTATACTGAAGCGCCTTATTTGAATTGATGCTGATGAAAGGTTAAAACAACAATCATCAATCGAAAATCAACAATCCATGCGCCCGTAGCTCAACTGGATAGAGCATCTGACTTCGGATCAGAAGGTTTGGGGTTCGAATCCCTACGGGCGTACATAGACGTACAAGTAAAAGTCATAAGTTACATATTAACAGTGATATTATGACTTTTATTTCTTCAGGGTGGCAAACATTTTCCTATTCGTGCTTCTTTTTGCCTCTATTTAAGCTTTTCTTTTAACTCCTTTCTAAAAATCCAAATCATTTAAATTTGAATCCAATTCCTGGGATACGAATAGTAGTAAATGAACAGTCAGTATTTGTAGTTATATGATAAAGACGAGGTGATTCGGGCTTGACAGTAAATTAGATGGTGTGGTTTTACAGCCGAACAATATAAATTCTGATAACATTATAAATATATGTATTTAAAACTGAAAGATTACATCGGCGAACTGATTCAGGGCTTTGAATTAATCCGGGAGGAACGGAAACAGGTGCTGCAGGATGTCGCAAAATTTATATCCAAAGAGTTGAAAGCGAAAGATTCAGTTAAACTGAATTTTATCTGTACGCATAATAGCCGGCGGAGTCACCTGGCGCAGATCTGGACTCAAACGGCTGCTGCTTATTATGGGATTGATGGAGTTGAGACATTTTCCGGCGGAACTGAGGCGACTGAGTTAAATCCAAGAGCGGTTGCGGCTGTAGAACGAGCCGGATTTGAGGTAGAAAATCCCGGTGGAGAAAATCCCAGGTACGAAGTGAAATTTTCAGATGACACAGAACCAATGATCTGCTATTCTAAAAAATTTGATGATCAGGTGAACCCGGATAGAAACTTCGCAGCGATTATGACCTGCTCGGATGCGGATGAAAATTGCCCGTTTGTTCCGGGTACTTCATTTCGAAAAGCGGTGACCTATCAGGATCCGAAAGAATCGGACGGTACGGATCACGAACAAAAGACGTATGATGAACGCAGCAGGCAGATTGCCACGGAGATGTTTTATATGATGAGCAGAGTATAGTGATGTGGGTCGTAAATCCATGTCAGGATTAAAAAATCATCAAGAAAACTAACACTAATCAAACTCATTATGGGAATGGGACGGATAAGTCTCACCAATCAAATCCGTAAGGGATCTTATAAACGGATTCAAGCTCAGACGATTGGCTCCATTGCAGATATTGGGACGAATTTTTTCGCATACAGCCTGTCATTCAGGGCCAGCTTGCTCTTGCATTGAAATACGGAGAGTAAGTAAGGCAAAATTATTACATCCATTTAATGATTGGAAGTCCGGTATATTAATCGTAATTTTACGATGAAATAAGTTAACCAATATATCTATGAATTATATGAGTGATCAAACCGAGACAAAAACATTGATTGAAGTATACGACCCTGCAATGTGCTGCAGTACCGGCGTATGCGGCCCGGATGTGGACGATTCTCTTGCTGATTTTGCAAATGATGTAAAGTGGCTGAAATCGCTGGGAATTGAGGTAAACCGTTTTAATCTGGGGCAGGAACCAGAAGCGTTCAAATCGAACCCTGCAGTGTTAACACGATTAAAAAGTTCCGGGTCTGACATTTTACCGATAATTTTTATTAATGGAGAGATGGTATCTGAAGGTGGATACCCTGATCGGCAACAGCTGATTGAATGGCTCCCCGAGACTTTGGAAAAGGTGACAAATGGAGTGGATAAATCGATGTCTGATATAGATGAAATTCTAATGGGTCTGGAAGCCGCGGTTACAAATGGCGACGAAATTGAGTTGCGGATGTTGTTTCAGCGAGGAGAATCTTTAGGTCTATTGGTTGAGAAGATGGTACCGGCAATGCAGGCAGGTATCAATAATCGCCAGCAGATGACCCAATCCATACTTCAAACAGCAAACGAATTGCTGGGAATTCAACCCGGTGGATGTACACCCGGCGGCGGCTGTTGTTAATTCGGCGAAACATGTTGTACGCATTGTTAACAATGATTTTTAAAAAATCAAGATTATGAATTTACCCGGAATTACACCCTACATTTTTTTCACCGGTAAAGGCGGAGTGGGTAAAACATCCCTCGCCAGTGCCACGGCGGTTAAGCTGGCTGATGAAGGAAAATCAGTGCTGCTCATCAGTACCGATCCTGCGTCTAACCTGAAGGAGGTTCTGGTGAGCGATATTACAGAAAAAATTACGGAAGTGAATGGGGTAACCAACCTGCACGCAGTAAATATCGATCCGGAACTGTCGGCAGAAGAGTACCGCAACCGTGTGATTTCCCCAATGGAGGATATTTTGCCGGAGCATGAAATCAAAAAGATCCGGGAGGAGCTGTCCGGCGCCTGTACAACGGAAATCGCGGCATTTGATGAGTTTGCACGTTATGTAGCGGGGAATGAAGAGGAAGAACCATATGATGTCATTATTTTTGATACGGCTCCCACCGGCCACACATTACGCTTGCTCGAACTGCCTGCGGCCTGGAGTGATTTTATTGAAACAAACCCAGATGGCGCTTCCTGTATCGGGCCGTCATCTGCACTTAAAACCAGCCAGGAACGGTATCAAAAAGTGGTTGAGCGTTTGAAAGATGAAAACGCCACAACCATTTATCTTGTGACGCGTCCGGATGAATCAGCGCTGAGAGAAGCAAACCGATCTGGTTTAGAACTGGAAGAAATGGGGCTTGCTCATCAGGTTTTGCTGATAAACGGCTATTTTGAGCCGATGGATGAATCTGACCCGTTTGCCAAAAAAATGAAAGAGATGGCGGACCGGATACTGGAAAATATGCCGGAGAGATTGAAGCAGATGGATCAGCTCGTATTTCCACTGCGGCCGTATAACTTACTTGGTTTGGAACGGTTAAGAAAAGTTTTTGAACCTGTGGACAGATCAGAAATCGTAGAGAACAGTCAGTCGATTTTAACAGAAGAGCGCGAAAGCAATCTGCCCGGTCTGGATCAGCTTATAGATGATCTGATCGCAGAAAAAGATCATGGATTGGTGATGACGATGGGCAAGGGCGGCGTGGGAAAAACAACAGTGGCTGCTGCTGTGGCATTGAAACTGGCTCAAAAAGGCTATCCCGTTCATCTTACAACAACAGATCCGGCGGCACATTTGCAGGATCACATCGGCGATATGGAACTGCCCGGGAATCTGGATCTTGACCGTATCAATCCGGATGAGGAGAAAAAGGCGTACATCGAAAAAGTACTGAAACAGAAAGGGCAGGGTAAAACCGAAGAGGAAGTTAAACTTCTGAGGGAAGATCTGGAGTCGCCCTGTACGGAAGAGGTTGCTGTGTTTCACGCCTTTTCAAAGGCGATCCATCAAGCCAAACGAAAATTTGTGGTGATGGATACTGCACCAACCGGACATACCTTGCTTTTGCTCGACACCACGGGAAGCTATCACAAAGAGGTATTACGGAATACAAATATAAAGGCCGACAAATTGAAAACGCCTTATATGAATTTGCAGGATCCGGAGTATTCCAAACTGTTGATTGTGGCACTGCCCGAAACCACGCCGGTCAGTGAGGCGGCAAAACTGCAGGATGATCTGCGCCGGTCGGGAATTGAGCCGTACGCATGGATTGCGAACCAAAGTATGTCAGCTGCAAACGTAACGGATCCGTTATTGAAACAGCGTGCTGCTGAAGAGGTGCCGCTTCTGAAAAAAATTAATGAGGAGCATGCCAGCCGTCTTTATAGTATCCCCTGGATAGTGGAAGAGCGAATTCTGGAAAAACTGATTCAACCAGTAAATAATGAAACCGAACTGAAGGCCTGATCCAGGGGCTTTCGGGAAATTCAGATATTTTTTTATCACTATTTATCGTAATATTACGATTAATCCATTTAAAACAAATCAAAAATAAAATGAAAGTATTTATAAGCTATGTCATCGAAAATGGGTCTAAGCAGAAATTCGGATCAGAAGTCATCAACACATTTATTGGCTCAAATCTGCCTTACAACCAATGTGAACCACCCTCCATAGACGAAGTGCATAAATGGATGGAACAAAAACGTGACGTCTTAAAAAATGAAGGTACGTTAACAATCCTGGGAATGTCGAAGGTCAAGTGAAACTGAAATGTTTATAAAGATATGTTCAAACTAATTGATTCATGAAAAAGAATGTATTTCATCACGCACTCGTTGCTCCTGATCAGTCCGGGGCCAGTGACATTATCACAGATTGTCTGTCTCATTTTGAAAAATTCAGCACTCGAAAATTTACCCTTTTCACTTCTGTAAGCATTCCCTACCCGGGAGGAACTGGGCCAGCCAATGAAAAGTCCTGTAAGAAGCAACTTGAGAAATATAAAGAGAAGTTGGAATCTCACGGTTGAGGTTGACGTAAAATTGGATTTTGAAATCAATGCCTATACACCTGTCCGGATTCTGGATGCAGCAAAAAAAGTCAGGTGCTGACTACATTGGGAAGCCAGGGGCGCGGTTATGTGAATGATCTGTTTCTTGAAGGAGTAAGTTTACAGGTCATTAGAAAAGCTAAAATACCGGTTTTAACAGTACCTGCCGAAAGATCGAATGAAGGTAGTTCGTGAAAAAATTTACTCATTCCCGTCATATAAAACGAAATCTCTGCATAATCTAAACAGAAGTACACTCAAATTATGTCACTAACTATTATTGCTGCTCTTATTTTTCTCTTTACTCTTGTTCTTGTGATCTGGCAGCCAAAAGGCTTGAACATTGGATGGTCAGCCACTATAGGTGCCGCTCTTGCATTAACTGCCGGAGTGGTCAGCTTTCAGGATGTGATTACGGTAACTGAAATTGTATGGAATGCCACGCTTACCTTTGTAGCCATAATTATCATCTCCTTAATTCTGGATGAGATTGGCTTTTTTGAGTGGTCGGCTCTGCATATGGCACGATTCGCAAATGGAAGCGGACTCAGGATGTTTGTGTATATAACATTGTTGGGTTCTGTAGTGGCTGCCTTTTTTGCCAATGACGGTGCAGCATTGATTCTTACGCCCATTGTTCTTGCTATGGTGAGGGCCCTGAAATTTAAAGAGAGAATGATCCTGCCGTTTATAATGGCCAGTGGTTTTATTGCGGATACGGCATCCAGCCCACTGATTGTGAGTAACCTTGTGAATATTGTTTCGGCCGACTTCTTCGGGATTGGGTTTATTGAATATGCCAGCCGGATGATTGTCCCGAACTTCTTTGCAGTTCTGTCCAGCCTGCTGGTTCTGTATTTGGTTTACAGAAAAGATATCCCGGCCAGCTACTCTCTGAATGATGTTAAGCCTCCTGAATCAGCTATAAAGGATCAGAAAATGTTCAGGATGTCATGGATCATATTATCTGCTCTGCTGATCGGATATTTTGTAGCTGAATTTGTGCATATACCAGTTTCATTTGTTGCGGGTACCATCGCTGTTATCTTTTCGCTGATGGGAATGAACAGCAAAGCAGTGGATACGCGGAAAGTGTTGAGAAATGCTCCTTTGGCAATCGTGGTTTTTTCAATCGGAATGTATGTAGTTGTATATGGACTTCAAAATGTGGGCCTTACCGGTCTGCTCGCTGACGTGATACAAGCGGGAGCTGATCAAGGGCTTTTTGCCGGTACGATGCTGATGGGCTTTTTGGCTGCATTACTCTCTTCTATGATGAACAACATGCCTACAGTAATGATAGATGCATTAGCCATTCAGGCCACATCAACTGAGGGATTAATGAGAGAGGCGCTGATCTATGCGAATGTTATTGGTTCGGATTTGGGACCAAAAATCACGCCGATCGGATCGCTGGCAACCTTGCTATGGCTGCATGTATTATCAACAAAAGGAGTAAAAATCACTTGGGGTTATTACTTTAAAGCAGGAATCATCCTAACGATACCAACGCTGTTTTTCACGCTTCTTGGCCTTTACTTATGGTTGCTTATTATTGGATGAATGAGTGTGATGAGCTTTAGTTGAAGCAAAAATTGCAAGAATTGTGATGAATTGTTGACACAAGAGCAACGAGAAGAACCTTTACAAAAAATAAGAAAAATTGTTTGTGGCAGCTCAAAAAAAACCGGCAAACAAATCTTTCATTTCCCCTCCTTTTACCCATTCATTGGCAAATAAAGAACATTAAAGCATTATTTCAAGGAAGATTATTCTATCCTACGGGCGTACTTAATATAGCTCCTTATTTAACAGGGAGCTTTTTTTATGCTTCTATTATAAATGGCTTGCTCTGCCAAAAAATGAATATGAGAAACATGCTAATGTTTTTCATAGTTGTGTAAGATGCGCTACAACAAAATATTATATATTTATATTAAATTAATATAAATAAACTCATTAATTTTAAGATATTTAATCGTAAAGAAAATATTCTAAGAGAGGCGTGTAAAGTATGGAAAAAGTGAAAAAAGAAGGCAAAGTAGCCAAAGAGATTGAAAAGTATACAGCTGAAGTACCCTCCGATACCTACCTGTGGTCTGCAGTAGGTGCAATGGGGGTATCGTTAACATTCAAGCTTTTACACAAAGATGACCTGGCACTGTTTGTTGGCCAATGGGCGGCACCCTTCCTCTTAATGGGAGTTTATAACAAGATTGTTAAAACCCAGGGTTCAGATTAATATAAATCAATTGTTATTAACCGCTGCAAGCAAAGGTTTACCCCGCAGGGAATTCTGCGGGAAAACCTGTGCCAGTTGGAGAAATAAAGTATAGCTGGTGTGAATGATCTACCTGAAAAGAAATGCTTGTTATAAGGCCCCTGGGTGATACAAACTGCTGAGATCACTCTTTTGTAGCTGATACTTCTGCCCGAATGGTCGCGATCAGCGATTCGAATGCCTCGGTCTTAGTCAGGAAAGCTGAGGCTCCTGCATCACGCATATCCTGCTCAATTTCCTTGCTGTCGTGCAGGGATACCCCGATAATCCTTACATCCGGTATGCCGGTTTTTATTAGCTTTGTCGCTTCAATACCATCCATCTCAGGCATGGTGACATCCATCAAAATTACATCCGGTGAATTTTCCCGGCTCAGAGTTATCGCATCCTCCCCGTTTCCGGCCTCTCCAACAACTACAAAATCATCTTCTTCTTCAATAATCTTTCGTAACCCGTTCCGAAACATTTTATGATCATCTACCAGTAAAACTTTTGTCTTTTCACTTCTCTTTTCCGGTTTTAGTTTCGTTATTTTCCCCCGGCCTTCTTCATCAATTTTTGTCAGTTTTTTCCTGCCGTGAGCATCTTCCGAAAACGGAACAGAGAGTGTAATCGTTGTGCCCCGGCCGGTTTCCGACTCTATATCCATACGGCCGCCCAGCAGGTCTATTCTCTCTTGTATACTAAAAAGCCCGAATCTTCCATTTGTTATAGATGCCAGTTCATTTTTCTTTAAATCAAATCCTTCTCCTTCATCTTCTACCGAGATTTGCAGATAACTTTCACTTCTCTGTAAACGTACCAAAGCCTTATTTACGGAGGTGTGCTTCACCACATTAAACAGAAGTTCTCTTACGCTTTGCATAAGAATAGTTTGCATCTCTTCATCAAGCGGAAGGTTCTTTTCGTCATCATCAATTGTAACGGTAAGCCCATGTTCAGCAAATTTTTCAGCCAGCCAGTTTAAACTTGATCTGATATCATTACTGACCGATCGGGGCGGTTTTAAATCCGAGGTGAGTTCACGCGTATATCTTATGGCTTCGTCTGTAACCTTCTTCAACTCATCAACAACCGGTGCAATCTCTTCGGCAAATTGCCCGTACTGCAGCTGGTTTATCTTCATATTGCCCAATGCAAGCAATTGCCCCAGGTTATCATGAAGTTCAGTAGCAAGTTGTTGCCGTTGTTTTTCTTCAGTCCGGCTTAACTGAAATGCCAGAGATCTCAACTTGTCCTGGTAGGCTAACAACGACTGTGTTCTCTGTTTCACCCGTTCCTCGAGTGTCTCGTTCATCAGCTCCAGTTTTTTTTGGGCTTGTTTACGCTGTGTAATATTAGTGAAAATAACGGCAACTTTGTGTTCTTCCGGCTCCCCGACCCGGAATGTTGAAAGGTCAAACCAGCGATCTAACTCTTTAACATAAACCTCACCCTGGAAGGGTTCTCCCGTTAATGCCACTCTTCCATTTCTTTCGAGCATTTCCTTTCCGGCATTCGGGATTACTTCTTTTGCAGATCTCCCTACAACATTTTCCAAACCGGAATGTTTGTGATATGCAGGATTTGTTTCAAGATAATGGAAGTTTACCGGCTCATTATTTTCATCAAACTCCACTTGGATGACGGCAAAACCTTCATCCATCCTTTCAAACAGCGACCGGTATTTCTCTTCACTCTTGTGAAGTTCAAGCCGGGCCTGCCACCGCTCGGTAATATCCTGTACCACAAGCATGCCTGCTTGAATCTCACCCTTGTCATTTTTAACAGGAAGAGTTTGGGCAAAAAGATGGCGGTCATGCATATCGGCTTCGAAACTATTCGCTTTACCTTTGAGGGCCTCCCTGAAATACTTTTCTACCAGATCAACAATCTCTTTCGGATAGATGTCCGAAATCCTGTGCCCGATTCGATCTTTAGGGTCAACTCCGGCAGACGTTACCAGTTCACCCCCGACAGCGGTATATCGCAGATCTTTGTCAAACAAACCTACAGCCCCTTTGGGGAAGTTTTCTACAAGTGTCCGGTACTTCTCTTCATTTCTTTGCAGTGCTTTTTCGGCTTCATTACGCCTGGTGATATCGCGGGTGGTTCCGGCTACGGCTTCTACTTCATGATTACTGTTAAGTACGGGCACTAAAATATAGTCGTATAACCGCTTGCCGAGGCTGGAATGTAAAAAAGAAACTTCCCCCTGAACAGGCGCTTTAGTTGCAATAACCTGGTCAATCTCCCGCTCATGCATTTCAGCATGCCATTCTTCATAACCAACCTCCCGTAAACCCTTACCAATATATTCCTCTTTTTTGGTAAGGCCCCACATCTGCAGCAGGGCATCATTAGCAAACTTAAAACGATAATCCAGGTCAAAAACATACACCAGGTCGGGGGTGCTCGATATGATCGCATCATATAAACGCTCTTGCCGGTTATATTCGGCTGCTGCATCCCTGAGCGCTGCTTCTGCAATTTTTTGTTCGGTAATATCCCTGGTAATACACTGGCTGTGAATGAACTCTCCATCTTTCTGGTAGCCGGCGGAGTTAAGCAGAAGATGCCGGACAGATCCATCTTTATGCCGCATTGATACCTCATAATCCCGGATCTCCTCATCTGCTGATAATGTTTTAAATACATCATCGAGAACTGGTTTTTCGATAACAAATTCTGCTATATGCTTCCCGACAAATTCCTCCCGGGAATAACCGAGCAGTTCAAGAATTGCCTTATTAGCCCGTATAATAATACCATCAGCCCGCGTTTGATGCAGGCCGACAGCAGCATTATCAAAAAAATCAACCAGCTCTTCTTCATTATGCCGGAGATGTTGTTCAATCTCTTGCTCATTGCTGACATTGATGACCATATTGGAAGTGCCTGCAGTTTCGCCATCTTCATTATAAAGCCGGGACGAATAAATTTTTAACCATGTGCGGGTTCCGTCCGGATGTACTGCAATCACTACATCCCCGGCACCTCCCGGTTGATCAGCTTTTTTCAGAAACAAAGCTACCGGGTTTTCATCAGGCTTTATTGGAGTTCCGTCCGGATGATAAAGCGTCGAGTTTCCATACCAATGGCCGGAATTCAGTTCAGGTTCACAATTCAAAAGCTGACCCATGGCCGAATTATAATATTTTACCCGCCCTTTTTTGTCGGTTATAAACAGAGCAGCCGGCAGAGACTCAAGAATTTTCTCTTCTTTTAATAAATATTCAAAAAGATTATCTGGCATTAGTAACCTTTGAGTTTTAGTTACCTGGTTTGAATAGAACCCAATCATACCAGGTATGCTCTTTTTGCATCATTAATTAACTATAAAATATTCTAAATATTGTTTTAGGTAAATTAAATTGAAATTTAAAATTTATAAAAAATTTATTGTTAATTGTATGTTAACATTGTTTTTGTCATTAAATCATTATATAATTGTATTGATTTGATGGTCAGGAATTACGATCCCGGGTAATTTTCCGAAGAATCCCGGATAATCAGGAATATTTTTATGTTTTTCCAGTCTTCGAACTTTTTTCACATACTCTCCATTCCTGACAATTGTTAACGTTTTCTCTCTTTTTCAGGATCATTACGTTTGGCACTTAATCCGAAAGCTCCCTATATTCCAAGTCTCTGGATAATTGGGTCGCTTTCCGCGCCCTTAGTTGGATGATGAGTGTTGGTTAATTCAACAATCATCATTTGAAAATCAACAGTCCACGCACCCAGGTTCTCGCGAAGATTTTTTTAGAAGGGATCCTGCACAAAAGATTTTTATTTTATTGAACAAAGATTAATGAATGTTGGGTAATTCAACAATCATCAATCGAAAATCCATGCACCCGTAGCTCAACTGGATAGAGTACCTGACTACGAATCAGGCGGTTACAGGTTCGAATCCTGTCGGGTGTACTTTTAAAAGCTCCGGGTTCTAATTTTTGAACCGGAGCTTTTTTTATAAAAAGAGATTTGAAGTCTGGAAATCGTTTTTGGTATAGTTGTATTTAAAATAATGGCAAATAATTAAAAACTCCATGATCAACCGTACATCCTTTCTCCTGCGATACAAAGAACCGGCCATCCGCTGGATTAATGATGCTGATCCCATTAAGGATGCAATGGTTTTAATCGAAAAAGAGGTAAACAGTGAACGGACGGTATATCTGATTTCTGATGATGAGTGCCTGGTTCAAAAACAATTTTAAACAGTTGTTTGCATCAGAGCTGGAAGGCTGGTACACCGATCCGGATTTGTGGTCCAAACCATTAACACTCAGGCTTTTTTATGAGTGGTTCGAACCGGAATTTAATACTGTGATTATTGATACGGTGGGTGAACCTATATTTGATGATGGGTTTTAAGCTTTTAAAAAACTTAATAAGGCACGGAAAACGAATCGGCCCGCCTCAAACCATTGGGCAAACTGGATTAGGCAAAACTATTCGCCTTACGGATTGGGGACAAGCAATTTCAGCAGAACCTGATGCGAATCTCTTTATTCGATGGAACTTCTTTATTGTAGGTAATAGTCAACTACTTTTATAAACCATTTAATTTTTGCCTTTAACCGCTGTATTTTTAACTTTGTTGCATTTTTTCAGTTCACCCTTAGAATCATCACAATAAATTGAGTTACCTGAGTTTTGTCCTGCGGGAAAAACGAATACTAACTTTTGGATTTTCATTTACCTTTTTTTCCAGTTTCGGGCAGACTTTCCTGATCTCGCTGTTTGTCCCTTTTTTCTTACAGGATTTTAACCTGTCGAATGCAGGTTTTGGTTCACTTTATTCTGTCGCCACACTTGGCAGTGCTGCGATTCTTCCCTGGCTCGGCAGATATATCGACCTTTTACCCATAAAACAATATAGCATGTATGTGGCCCTCGGCCTGTTAGCCGCCAGTGTGATCCTGGCATTATCGTGGCACATCTCTTTATTGTTTGTGAGCCTTTTGCTGCTTCGGCTGTCGGGCCAGGGGCTCAGCGGACACACCTCCGAAACAGCAATGGCAAGATACTTTGTCAGGGAACGGGGAAAAGCTCTCAGCATATCCAGCCTGGGTTATCCCATTGGTGAAGGTATATTTCCTCTCGTCATTGCCGGAATGCTTTCGGTCTTAAGCTGGCGGATGACCTGGGGTGTTTTTGCCGTGGTGATTGCTCTGCTTTTTATCCCGTTTACCTGGTCACTGCTCGGGAAAACTCAAAAAAGCCGGGTGGATAATGAGGATAGCCCGGATTCTGCAGATACAGGGAATTTCTACCAGGAGATTGTAAGCGACCTGAGATTCTGGCTGCTTATGCCTGCCGTGCTGCTACCCGCTTTTTGGTCAACGGCACTGTTTTTGTACCAGATCTCCATAGCGGGGCAGCTTGGATGGACGGCCGGGTTACTGGCTACCGCTTTTGTTGCTTTTGCAGGTGCCCGGATTGCAGGTGCATTGGGTGTGGGCTTCCTGATTGACCGGTGGAGTGCCCAAACTTTATTTCCCTTTTTTCTCGTGCCTTTTGCCGGCGGCCTGGCTGTTGCATGGTTTCATCCCGGATCGTGGTCGGCTTTTCTTTATATGGCTTTGCTGGGTGTAACTATGGGTATGGGCAGCAGTATTAAATCGGCACTTTGGGTGGAACTGTATGGAAAGGAAGTTGTGGGTACAGTGCGTTCTTTGTTCGCTTCTTTAATGGTATTTAGTACGGCTTTAAGCCCTTTTCTCATCGGCTGGCTGCTGGATCATGATGTTGCGATAACTACTATACTCGCAGGAGCCATTGGTTCCGTACTGCTTGGAATCATACTGGCTTACCTGGCTTTTAAAAATGAGTAGTAAATTCTTATTTGTGTAGTGTACAGAACGTAACCTCAGTAATACTGGTAAAAAAATGACTATTTAGAGGAAGTTCATCAAAGCCCTTATAGTGGATGACTTGGGTAAGAAGGACGTTTATTCAAATTTTTTGATGTACATGGAACAGGGAGCAAAAATCCACAGGTTTTGTTTTGGCATTAAAATTTAAATTATTTCAATCTTTTTTTTTTCTAAAAAATGATTATTTAGTATATGGTAAAATCAGGATTCACCTTGCATAAACCGGAGACAGGATGCTTGAAAAACTTAAAACCTGGGTAAAAAAAGCAACAGAAATTACCCCATTTGATCCATCGTTATTTAACGACCCGCTGGCTGAAACGATTGAATGGATTCCATTAAAAAAAGGCGGGACCAACTTTCATACCCACCGGATGGCAGCTGTGGATAGTCACCGCATGGAGTTTCTGCCCACGATCGGAGTCAAAATATTTGCAGGAATTTTTATAGCGGCGGGACTCGGTTTTCCCCTTATGTTTCATTATGCACGTTTTGGGGAGGATTTTACTTCCGGCTGGGGCGTGCTGTACATCTGGCTGTTCGGGCTTGCATTTGTGGGTGTAGGGAGTGTTTTCTACTATAAAATGGCAAAGCCCCGTATATTTGATAAGTATGATGGCATGTACTGGAGGGGGCATAAAAAACCGGACCTCCTGTACAAACCGGAGGACAAAACCGCCAAAAACGCCACCCGGCTCAGCGATATCCACGCTATTCAGCTGCTCCGGGAGTATGTACGCAGTGATAAAAGTTCGTACTACAGTTATGAACTGAACCTGGTACTAAAAAACGGACACCGCATCAATGTGATCGACCATGGGAATAAAAAGAAGTTTCTTGAAGATGCCCGGCAGCTGTCGCTGTTTTTAGACAAGCCGGTCTGGAATGCGTTTGAAGTAATTTAAAATAAATATTTGGCGCCATAGCTGTAAAAAATTATTTTAACAGCTGTTAAACAGGCTTTAGGAATTCTTTACCCGATAAATACCCGCTATTTTCACATCAGCTTCGTATATTATTTGCAAGGCCTTAACCGGTTAAATACGCAGGAAAATCCCACAAATGAAAAATGTACGCTTACAGGACATTGCCAACAGGTTGAATTTAACCAAGGTGAGTGTCTCCAAAGCTTTAAGAGATCATAAAGATATTTCAACTGAAACCCGTGACAGAGTCAAGCAAATGGCTAAAAAGATGGGATATCATCCTAATCTCCAGGCCAGGTCACTCACCTCGAAAGTAACCAACACAATCGGGGTGATTGTTCCGAAAATCGCGCACATGTTTTTTGCTTCAACCATTGAGGGCCTTTACAAGACGGCAGAGGAGCATGGGTATAAGGTGATTCTTGGCGTATCATATGAAAATGAAAAGCTGGAAAAAGATCTTGTTGAATCCATTATCAATATGAGGGTGGATGGGCTGGTGGTATCCGTTACGGAGCAGACCCGAAACGCGGATGTATTCCGGACTGTGAAAGATATGGGAATCAACCTGGTTTTTTTTGATCGTGGTTTTTCCGGTGCGGGGTACAGTTATATCAAAACTGTGGACCGGGAGAGTTCACGTCGTGGTGTGGAGCATATGATTGGCCTGGGGTATAAAAAAATTGCCCATTTCGCCGGTTATCAAAGTTCCGTAATCGGGAAAGAACGAAAATTCGGCTATCTTGAGGCTCTTGAAAACGCGGGTTTATCCATGCCCGCTTCCGCCATTGTGGAAGGGGGGTTTAATGAAAATGCGGGAGAAAAAGGGTTTAAAAAGCTCATCGAGGAATATGGTAAACCGGAAGCTATTTATGCGGTTACCTATCCTGTCGGGCTGGGAATTCTGAACCAGATGCATGAAATGAATATTGACCCGGCAACAATCCCCATTCTTACATTCGGAGGAAGTGAATTTAACAGGTACCTGGCCACCCCGTTTATCTGTATTGAACAGCCGAATTATGAACTCGGTAAACGGGCATTTGAACAACTTAAAAAAGAGATGGAAGCCAAAGGTGATTTTATCCCCGAAACTGTGGAATTGTCGGCTGATATATCCATTAAAAAGTAGATTAACGTGAGTTCAGATTGAGGCTTTTTTGATCTGTCCTTCCGGGCTTGACCCGGAATCCCGGTGTATATCAACGTCTGGAGATTCAGGTCAAACCCGGAAGGAATGACTAATTGGTTTACGGCAGTTAGCCCACGGCTCCGATCTTATTTCTACGATCATGAATAGCAAACAAATACACTTCTAATGATTAATTCTCAAAAAGCTTTCGGAATAGGAATTGCAGGCTGTGGCTCCATTTCGGATACACACGCGGAAGCAATCCTTCAGACGAAACGGGGAAAACTGGTATCTGTGTTCAGCAGAAGCGCCCCAAACAGGGAACGCCTCACCGGGAACTATGACCTGACCGGGTTTAGTGATTACAGTGAATTCCTTTCTCAGCCTGACCTGCATATTGTGGTGATCTGTACGCCGAGCGGAAACCACCTGGAGTATGGAATGGCCGCGGCAGAAGCGGGTAAACATGTTGTTGTTGAGAAACCGATTGAAATTAACACGGAACGGGGCGGGAAGCTGATCACCCACTGCAAAAAACATAATGTAAAACTGGCGGTGATCTACCAGAACAGGTTTTTTGAGCAGGTTGTCCGAATGAAAAAATCCATTGATAACGGTGAAATCGGTTCTGTTTTTATGGCAAGCGGATCGGTGAAATGGTACAGAGATCAGGAATATTATTCGGGATCTCCCTGGCGCGGCACACTGGATCTGGACGGCGGCGGAGCTTTGATCAACCAGTCCATTCATACGATTGACCTGCTGCAGTGGTTTAACGGTGGCGTAAAATCGGTCCTGGGGTTTAAAGGAACGTATACACATGACGGAATTGAAGGGGAAGATAATGCGGTGGCAGCTCTGAAATTCAACAACGGAGCGATAGGCGTTTTCGAAGCGTCCACCTCCATCAATCCGCCGCAGCAGCGAACAATAGAAATCCACGGTGAAATAGGAACGGCCTTGCTGGACGGTGATATTTTTCGTGTACAAAAAGCTGGTAACGGAAACGAGGATGAAATGGCGCGGGAGAAGGATTCAGCGGGTGCTTCAAGCCCTCTGGCGGGGATGACATACGAAAATCATAAACAACAGTATGACCGGATACTGGAAGCGATACAGAATGATTATACCCCGCCTGTAAGCGGAGAAGAGAGCCTGCAGTCACTGGCGGTTGTAGAGGCAATTTACAGGTCCGCCAAAGAGGGCCGGCAGGTGGATATTGAAGAATTGTTAACTGTTTAGCATAATGGAATACTGGCCCGTATGTCTCTCCCTTTCTTTTTAAGGAGAGGCCGGGGTGGTTACAGCACATTGTGGAAAACTTGAAGTTGAAGAAACTGACTTACAGTTTATTTCACTAAATAAGCCTGTCCAAAAAGGGTTATTCAGTCCTGAAGCATGCTTCAGGACTGATGGCAGGATTGTCAGCAAAGGCAAGCCACAAATCGAAATTCAGTTGATTGTACAGAGTTTTGTTTGTGGGGCTAAAGCCCCTGCAAGGAGTGAGAGCATTTTTCCAGTTGGCTAAAGCCAACTGCAAGTGATAGAGGGGCTGTGTTTTAGATCCCAGCTGTATTATCATTGAATCTTCAAATTTATCTGTCAGTTAATCCTGCTTAATTTTATTGAATACCTCTGAATTCATCAGGTGTCAGATAATCATAAACAAGATCTGGAGTCAATCTATCACTTGCCGTCAGCTTCAGCTCATATGTTGTTCTTGACAATGTAAACAGGTTCTGTGATTATT
>JBBEBD010000055.1:0-14899 GCA_040882525.1 Balneolaceae bacterium
CCATTCATTTCCGCGGCAGATTTTCAATATAAGAACTATCTCAACCTAATGTCAAGATAAAACTCTCAAATATTACCAGTCTATAGAACGAAGACGAGGCTTATTTCTTGTCGTCGTCAGCTGACTTTTTTTCAGCTTTTTTCTCTTTTTCAGCTTCTGATTTTGCCGGAGTTTTTTCCTTCTTTTCAGAATCATCCGTGGCTTCATCTTTTTTTACTGAAGCTTTAGCTTTGTCTGACTTTTTCGTGTCAGTCGCCTCTGTTGAAGAATCAGTACTGGCTGACTTTTCTTCTTTAGATGCAGGCTCTGCAGGAGTCGTTTTTTTAGACTTTCCGGCCCGTCGTGTTCGTTTCTTTTTAGAATCTTTTGTTTCAGGCTGAACATCGTTGTAATCAACCAATTCAATTACAGCCATTTCAGCAGCATCTCCATACCTGTGACCAAGCTTTAAAACCCGGGTATATCCGCCGGGGCGATCTGCCGCCGCCGGACCCACTTCTTCAAATAACTCTGTTACAGCATGCTTATCCTGTAAAAAGGAAAAAACCTGCCGCCTGTTATGAGAAGTGTCATTCTTGGCTTTGGTAATTAACGGCTCGATATATCTTCTCAACTCTTTAGCTTTTGCCAAAGTTGTTTGAATTCGCTGCTCGTTAATAAGAGCCACACATAAAGCCTGCATCGTTGCTTTACGATGCGGAGTGCTTCTGTTTAATTTTCTTCCTTTTACCTGGTGACGCATAATATATTATCCTTTATTTATCTAAGTATTTGGAAACATCCATTCCAAATTCCAGATTCTTTTCTTCAATAACTTCTAATAATTCAGAGAGAGATTTTTTACCAAAATTACGGAATTTAAGAAGGTCCTGTTCGTCCCGGGATACCAGTTCAGCAATGGTATTAATATTTGCTGATTTCAAACAGTTGTAAGCTCTCACACTTAAGTTAAGATCTTCAATACTTGTCTTCAGCAGGCCTGCAACCCTTTGCTTTTCAGCATCCACTTCTTCTTCTTCCTGGGTAAAAGGTTCCTCAATTTTCTCAGTAATAAACTTCTCTATATGTTCTTTAAGAATTTTTCCTGAAATCGTTAGTGCTTCTTTGGCGTTCAAAGAACCGTCTGTCGTAACATTCAGAACTAATTTTTCATAATCGGTCCGTTGTCCTACCCGTACATTTTCAACTTCAAATTGTACAGATTTAATAGGTGTAAAAATCGCATCAATAGGCATGAGATTTACATCTTCCTCAAAATCTCCCGCCATCTCCTCAGCAGGCACATAACCACGCCCGCGGCCTACACGAAATTCAATTTCAAGTTCAACTCCTTCAGAAAGAGTTGCAATGACCAGCTCCGGATTCAGTACATCAAAATCGGCTGTTGCATCTCCAATATCTTTCGCAGTAAGATTACCAGGGCCGCTTTTAGCAAGATTGATAACCCCTCCGCTTTGTTCAACCTGCTTGAACCGTACCTGTTTAAGGTTCAGAATAATTTCATATACATCTTCTTTTACCCCGTCAATACTTGAATATTCATGATCAACACCATTAATCTTAACTGCAGTAATGGCAAGTCCGGGTAAGGATGAGAGTAAAACTCTTCTGAAAGAGTTGCCTATGGTTACTCCGAAACCACGCTCAAGCGGTTGTAATATAAAGGTTCCAAAATTTTCTGAGTCCTCTGATACCTCAAGGGTCTCCGGCATCTGTAAACTATAGCTGTTCATAGTTTGGGAATTTAAAACTGTTAAAATTATTTCGAGTAAAGCTCGACAATCAACTGTACATTGATGTTTTCTGGAATTTCATCCATAACGGGAATATTCAAAAGTTTACCCGTTTTTGATTTTTTATCAGTTTCAAGCCACTTATACCTGCTTGTTGAATAACTTTCCAGTGTTTCATTTATTAAATCAAGTTCTCTTGATTTGGGACGTACGCTTATTACATCTCCCGGTTTCACATGGTAAGAAGGAATATTTACAACCTGTTTATTTACCACTACATGCTTGTGGGAAACCAATTGACGTGCCTGACGTCTGGTACGGGCAAAACCCAGCCTGTAAACAACATTATCTAAACGTGACTCCAGGAGCTGTAAAAGAATTTCACCTGTAACGCCCTGTTGTCTTGTTGCTTTTTCGTATAGATTTCTGAACTGCTTTTCTAACAGCCCATAGGTATATTTTGCCTTCTGCTTTTCGTCAAGCTGAATAGCATATTCTGATTTTCTTGTGTACCGGCTTCGTCCATGCTGGCCAGGGCCGTATGGTTTTCTTTCGAGTGCACTGCTCGGGCCAAAAATTGGTTCCTTAAATCTGCGTGCTACTTTTTGTTTAGGACCTCTGTATCGTGCCATTTACTTTTTGATATTTAAATTAAACTCTTCTTCTTTTTGGAGGCCTGCATCCGTTATGCGGAATGGGTGTACGGTCTTTAATTGAAACAACTTCCAAACCACTTGTAGCCAATGCACGCACGGCAGCTTCACGTCCTGAACCGGGACCTTTAACAAAAACCTCAACTCTTCTTAAACCCATTTCATGTGCAGCTTTTCCTGCTGTTTCAGCACTTAACTGAGCTGCGTACGGAGTATTTTTACGGGAGCCTCTGAATCCTTCCTTTCCGGATGATGACCAGGCCAGAACATTTCCGTTTGCATCAGTTACACTTACCAACACATTATTAAATGTGGCTTTTATAAAAGCCATTCCGTTAGGATCAGCAACCTGTTTTTTCTTTTTCTTCCGTGCTACTTTATCTGAAGCAGCAGCTCTTCTTTGTTTCTTTGCCATTGGTAATCAATCGTTAAACTTGGTTATTTAGTCACTTTCTTTTTACCAGCTACAGTCCGTCTTTTCCCTTTTCTGGTACGGGCATTGGTTTGAGTACGCTGGCCTCTTACCGGTAATCCTTTTCTGTGCCTTACCCCCCGGTAGCTTCCGGTTTCAATAAGACGACGAATATTACCATTAATTTCAGTGCGCAGAGCTCCCTCAACCTTCAGGTCGTTATCAATAATCTTACGAAGAGCCCCTACCTGATCTTCATTCCAGTCTCCTACTTTTGTATCGTAGTCAATACCGGCTTCATCAAGAATTTGTTTAGCAGTATTATTGCCAATTCCAAATATATAGGTAAGGCCTATAATTCCTCGTTTCTGTTTCGGTAAATCTATTCCAGCGATTCTTGCCATAAATAATATCCAGTGTTTTACCCTTGTCGTTGTTTATGACGGGGATTTTTTTTGTTTATAACATAGACACGTCCTTTCCGGCGGACGATCTTGTCATCTGAACTTCGTTTTTTTACGGATGATTTTGTTTTCATCGTTTTATCTTAATTAGTCTGAATTTCTACTTGTATCGATAAGTGATCCGACCCTTTGTCAGATCGTACGGTGACATTTCCACCTGTACCCGGTCTCCGGGTAAAATTTTTATATAATACATTCTCATTTTACCGGAAACATGAGCCAGAATTTCGTGCCCATTATCCAATTCAACGCGAAATTGCGCGTTTGGTAGAGCTTCTAAAATTTTTCCGTCCTGCTTTATCGGCTCTTGTTTAGCCATAATGCGTTTCTAAAATTTCATTTTTTGTTATCTCCGCAATATAATCAAAAGTACTGAGAATTTCAGCTCCTCCTTCCCGGACAACAACATCATGTTCATAGTGTGCTGCCTTTGATCCATCTCCGGTCACAATGGTCCAACCATCATCCAGGGTTTTGACTTTCCATGTACCTTCCGTAATCATTGGCTCTATTGCTAACGTCATACCCGATCGTAAACGTTCACCTTTACCGGGCCGGCCATAATTTGGAACCGAAGGATCTTCATGCATATTTTTACCGATACCATGGCCTACCAGATCACGGACAACTCCAAATCCTTCTTGCTCGCAATGGTTTTGAATAGCTGAACCAATGTCACCTATTTTTTTTCCATGCATGCTTTGCTCAATACCTTTATATAGCGACTCAAGGGTAACTTTCAGGAGTTTTTTGGTTTTGTCATCACAATCGCCCACCATAAATGTATAAGCGTGATCACCGAAATAACCATTTTTCTCAACTCCGCAATCCACAGAAACAATATCGCCTTCCTGTAATTTTCGTTTACCCGGAATTCCGTGAACCACTTCATTATTCACAGATATACATAAACTGGCCGGAAATGGATTGCTTTTTGCTCCATATCCTTTAAAAGCCGGTCGTGCGTTATTTTTTTTGATAAAATCTTCAGCTATCCGGTCGAGTGAACCTGTTTCAATTCCCGGTTTAATTTCTTTGGCAACTTCTGCCAGAGTCCTGGAAACCAGTTGTGCGGCTTCCCGCATTTTATCTATTTCTGATTCACTCTTCAGATAGATCATCAGGCTCTGCGTCTTCCTTTAATTTTTCCTGATTTCATAAATCCATCATAATGACGCATCATAAGATGGCTTTCCACCTGTTGCAGGGTATCCAGTGCAACACCCACAATAATCAGCAAGCTTGTTCCTCCATAAAACAATGCAAAACCAGGTGTAACTCCCATTCTGGCAATAATAGCTGGAAGTATCGCTACGAACGACAAGAATATAGAGCCTGGCAGGGTTATCTTTGTCAGAATATTATCAATAAATTCCACGGTTTGTTTTCCTGGTCTTACACCGGGGATAAATCCACCCTGGCGTTTCATCGTATCTGCCATTTCTTTAGGATTAATGGCAATGGCAGTATAGAAAAATGTAAAGAACACACAGATAAAAAAGAAAATGATGGAGTAGGTTACACCTGTAAAATCAGCAGACCATGCTGTCAGGAATTGAACGGTTTCATTTTCCGGAAAGAAGGTTCCTATTGTACTTGGAATAAACATAATGGATTGAGCAAAAATAATAGGCATAACTCCTGCCGCATTTACCCGGAGCGGGAGATATTGGGTAGTACCGCCATATACTTTTCTTCCCACCACACGTTTGGCATATTGCACCGGAATTTTTCTCGTTCCTTGTGTTAATAACACACATGATGCAATCACAAGTGCTAAACCTGCAAGCTCTACAATCATGATAATCGCATTATTGGTGGTATTAATTTCGTTAATCAGGTTCGTTGGCAGAACCGCAATAATCCCAATCATAATAAGAAGCGAGATACCATTCCCGATGCCCCGGTCTGTAATGCGTTCACCCAGCCACATTACAAAAGTTGTTCCGGCTGTTAATACAATAATAGATGTTAAGATAAAGGCAGTGCTGCTTACAACAATTGCATTCGGTGAAGTTGCAAGTAAATTAATTCCAAAACCAATTGCCTGTACAGCTGTAATTCCAACGGTTCCGTATCGTGTTAACCTGTTTATTTTTCGTCTTCCTTCTTCACCTTCACGCTGAAGTTTCTGGAAATAAGGCACCACAGCTCCCATAAGCTGAATAATAATGGCGGCAGTAATATACGGCATAATACCCAGTGCGAATACTCCGGCCCTTGAAAAAGCCCCTCCCACAAAGAGATCAAAAAGGCCCAGAAGGCTTGATGCGTCTCCTGTCTGCTGGGTAAGCATATTAGCATCAACACCAGGCATGGTTACATAACTGCCAATGCGATAGACCATGAGAACCCCGACCACATAAAGAATGCGATCTCTGAGATCTTCAATTTTAAAGATGTTCCTGAAATTTTCTATTAAACTCATTTAAATAAAGATCAGCTGGTGTCTATTTACGGTTATTTGCCTAAAATCTTAACGGTGCCGCCGGCAGCCTCGATTTTTTCCTGTGCTTTTTTACTGCTTGCATGTACTTCAATGCTGATTTTTTTATCAATTTCACCATCGCTCAGCAACTTTACCTTCTGGTTTTTATGCAGCAATCCGGTTTCAATCAGATTTTCAACAGTTACGTCTTCAGAAAGCTTTCCAGCTTCGATAAAGTCTACCAGTTTTTGAATATTAAAGGCCTGGTATTCAACCCGGAATGGATTTTTAAAACCAAATTTTGGAATTCTTCTTTGCAATGGCATCTGACCACCTTCGAACCACGGCTTTACTTTGCTCCCGCTTCTTGACTTCTGGCCATTATGACCACGGCCGGATTGCTCACCTATGCCGGAACCCTGCCCTCGTCCAACTCGTTTCCGGGTTTTCTTATTTCCAGCTGGTGTTTTTAAATTATGTAATTTCATGACGGATTTTATTTATAAAAATTCTGTTATCCTTCAAAAACTTTTCCAACACTCACCCCGCGGCGCTGGGCAACTTCAACAGGATCTGTTAATTGCTGAAGTGCTATATATGCTGCTTTCACCATATTATGGGGATTGGCAGAACCCAGGGATTTGGATAGAATATTTTGAACACCGGCCACATCAAGCAATGCTTTTACAGCTCCGCCGGCAATTACCCCTGTACCGTCGGATGCAGGGCGCAGAAGTACTTTTCCGGCACCGGCTTTTCCAACGATAGAGTGGTGAATGCTTCCAGTTTTTGTCATCGGGATCTTAATAAGATTCTTCTTTGCATTATCAAAGCCTTTCTGGATAGCATCTGCAACTTCGTTTGCTTTTCCAAGGCCATGGCCAACCACTCCTTCTCCATTGCCAACCACAACAATAGCATTAAAACTGAATCTTCTACCACCTTTAACCACTTTAGAAACGCGGTTAATATGAACCAGTTTTTCCTCAAGGTTAAGGTTGGCTGCTGGGATGTTATGTTTTCTTCTGATTTTTGGCATAATAGATAATATTTTATAAGTCTAAACCACCTTTACGGGCACCATCCGCGGCGGCCTTCACAATTCCATGATATTTATATCCGCTGCGATCGAAAACAACTTTTTTTATTCCCTGGTCTTTTGCGGCTTTTGCAATTTCTTCTCCAAGTACAGCTGCCGATTCAACACCGGCTTTTCCTTTCAGTTCTTTTTGAAGGCTTTCGGTTTTCGTGGAAACACCAAATAAGGTTGTATTTTCCCGGTCATTAATAAGCTGCAGATAGATATTCTTGCTGCTCTTAAAAATACTGAGCCGGGGCCGCTCGGCAGTACCGCGAATTGTAGAACGAATTCTTCTGCGGATTTTATTCCTGCGTTCTGTTTTTCTTTTATTTTTTTCCATTGGGAATTACCTCAAATTTTATTTGGCTGCAGATTTACCGGCTTTTCGTCTTACCTGTTCATCCAGGTACCGAATTCCCTTTCCTTTATAAGGTTCGGGTTTTCTCATTGAGCGAATTTTCGCTGCAACCTGCCCGACCAATTCTTTGTTAATACCGGAAATAATTAAAATCGGATTTTTTCTGGATTTTGTATCCACTTCAATATCGATTCCTTCCGGGGGGACAAAATAAATAGGATGAGAATACCCGAGGTTTAATTCAAGTACATTACCTGAAAATGTGGCCCGGTAACCTACTCCGATAATTTCTAATTGTTTTTTGTAGCCTTCAGAAACACCCACAACCATATTGTTAATCAAAGAGCGTGCAAGACCATGCAATGATTTATGTTCTTTCGATTCACTGCTTCTTTTTACAATAATCTCGCTATCGGTCTTTTCTATGATGATATCGGGATGAATATGTAAGGTACCCTCTCCTTTTTCACCTTTTACAGTTACCACATTATCAGCTCCGATGCTGAATTCTGTTTTATCTGTTAAAGGAATGGGTTGTTTTCCTATTCTGGACATATCAATTCAATTCTTTTATTTAGTAAACAGAGCAGAGAATTTCTCCGCCAACGTTAAGTTTACGAGCTTCTTTGTCTGTCATAACACCCTGCGAGGTTGACATGATGACCACACCCAAACCACTGTAGGATTTTGGTATATCACCGGAAGCACAATACTTTCTCAAGCCGGGTTTTGAAATCCGTTTGAGTTCTTTGATTACAGGTTGTCCGTAGGCATCATATTTCAAAAAGAGACGGAGAACACCTTGTTTTCCATCTTCTATATCTATGAATTTATTGATGAATCCTTTATCAACCAGAATCTTCACCATAGCCCGCTTGATTTTAGAAGCAGGAACATCAACCCGGCGATGGCCGGCACGTTGAGCATTTCTAAGGCGTGTTAAAAAATCAGATATTGTGTCGCTTTGCATAATTTATAAATCTCCAGTTTTACCAGCTTGCTTTTCGAATGCCTGGTATTTTTCCGTTCAGTGCCAGCTCCCGGAATTTAATTCTTGAAATACCATACTTGCTTATATATCCGCGAGACCGCCCTGACAGGCTGCATCTGTTACGTACACGAGTAGGGCTGGCATTTCTCGGAAGTTTTTGCAGTGCTTCATAATCGCCGGCTTCTTTTAGCTGCCGTCGTTTTTCAGCATACTTTTCTACTGTTGCTTTCCTCTTTTCATTACGTGCTATCCAGGATTTCTTAGCCATGGGTTGTAACCTCTACTGTTTCGTTCTTTATCATTTCGTGAATGGCATTCCAAAGTGTTTCAAGAGAGCAAATGCTTCTTCGTCACTTTCTGCGTTTGTTACAAAAGTTATATCCATACCATGAACCCGGTTGGTTTTGTCAACATCAATCTCAGGGAAAATAGTATGTTCTTTAATACCTATTGTATAATTACCTCTGCCGTCAAAGCTTTTATTCGGAACGCCCTGAAAATCTCGTGTTCTTGGCAGAGCCAGGTGAATTAACCGGTACAGAAACTCATACATGATTTTGCCACGAAGAGTAACTTTACAGCCAATAGGCACACCTTCTCTGAGCTTAAAATTTGAAATAGATTTTTTCGCTTTTGTTTTAACCGGTTGCTGACCAGTAATTGCCCCAATGTTATCTACAATAACATCCAGAGCCTTTGCATCATTAATAGCTTCTCCAAACCCCACATTTATTACAATTTTCTGGAGTTTGGGTACAGCCATGACGTTATCATAACTGAACTCTTCTCTGAGCCTGGGTATGATATCTTCTTTGTATTCTGTATAAAGTTTTGCTTCAGCCATTCTTTTTTACCAATTACTTGTCAATAATTTCGCCGCTGGTTTTTGCATATCTCACCCATCGGCCGCCGCCCTCTTCTTCAATTCGCTTTCTGCCAATTCTGGTAGGCTCATCGGTAGTGGGATCAATTACCATCACATTAGAAATGTGAACAGAGCCTTCTCTTTTCAGCCGCCCGCCCTGTGGGTTTTCCTGGGAAGGTTTTTCATGATGTGTTTTCATGTTTATTCCTTCAACAAGGATACGTTCCTGTTTGGGGTAAACAAACAGAACACGGCCTTTTTTTCCTTTGTCGTTACCGGCGAGAATCAATACTTCATCACCTTTTTTAACGTGCAACTTTTTTTGTGTGTTATACTTTCTGGGCATAACGATATGATTTAAAGTACTTCCGGGGCAAGTGAAACAATCCGCATAAAGCTTTTCTCGCGAAGTTCTCTGGCAACAGGGCCAAAAATACGTGTTCCAACAGGCTCGTTTTCTTTATTAATAATTACCGCCGCGTTTTCATCAAAACGGATATAACTTCCGTCACGGCGTCGAATTTCTTTTTTGGTTCTGACAACAACAGCTAACACTACATCACCCTTTTTAACGGTACCTCCGGGAATTGCAGTTTTCACAGAGCAAGAGATCAGATCTCCGATCCGGGCATAACGTCTTCTGGAGTCTCCGAGAACTTTAATACACATTACTTTTCGTGCTCCGCTGTTATCAGCAACATTTAGTACAGACTGTGTTTGAATCATCAGCTTTACCTACAAATTGATCGTTATTTTGCTCGTTCTACAACTTCCACCAAACGCCATGATTTGCGTTTTGACAGAGGTCTTGTTGACATAATTAATACCGTATCCCCGATATGAGCATCATTTTTCTCATCATGAGCCATATACTTGGTGGTTTTGGTAATAAACTTACCGTAAATAGGGTGTTTTATCTGGCGATCTACTGCAACGGTGATACTTTTATCCATCCGATCGCTGACAACACGCCCTGTTCTTGTACGTCTTTGTGATCTTTGTGCTTCCGCCATAATCTTATTCAGCACCTAATTTTTCATTAATAATCATTTTCAACCGGGCAATTTCCCGACGTGTATTTTTTATTCTTGCCGGGTTTTCTATCTGCCCCGCAACAGCCTTGTTAAAACGAAAATCTGTTAATGCTTCTTTTTCGTCCTTTAATCTGGCTTCCAATTCTGTCAGTGTTAAATCACGTAATTCGTGTGCTTTCATAATCTTCCTCTGTAAATCAGGCGCCGTCGTAATCGCGGCGTTTCACAAATTTAGTTTTAATTGGGAGTTTATGGGATGCACGTCTGAGCGCTTCTTTAGCCTGCTCTTCACTTACACCTGCAATTTCAAAAAGAATTCTCCCTGGTTTAACCACGGCAATAAAATGATCCAGGGCACCTTTACCTTTACCCATCCGTGTTTCAGCAGGTTTACTGGTTATCGGCCGGTCAGGAAATATCCGTATAAAGGTTTTACCATCCCGTTGCAGTGTTCGTGCAATGGTTACCCGGCATGCTTCAATCTGGCGTGAGGTAATAAATTTTGGTTCAAGAGCTTTCAGCCCAAAACTTCCGAAAGCAAGCTGGTGTCCACGCTGAGAATTACCTTTCAGTTTATCCCGGTGAACACGTCGTCTGTGAATTCTTTTTGGTTCTAGCATCGTTCTGTAATCGTTCGGTTAATTTCTGCTGCGTCTTTTTGATCTGCGGGAGGGTTTTCGGTCTCCGCCGCGTTTTCGGCTTGGTTCACTTTCCTGTTTGGTCTGGGCGCCTGGTGTTAAATCCACATCACCAATTACCTCACCTTTAAAAATCCAAACTGAAACCCCAATAGAGCCGTAAATCGTATTCGAAGTAATATTGGCATAATCAATTTCGGCACGAAGCGTATGAAGCGGAACCCTTCCTTCTTTATACTGTTCTGTTCTCGCCATTTCTGCTCCGCCTAAACGGCCGGCGCATTTTATTTTGATGCCTTTTGCTCCCATCCGTATCGCTGAGGAGATCGCTGTTTTCATTGCCCGGCGAAAAGAAACTCTTGCCTCTAACTGCTGCGCAATGTTCTGAGCAACCAGGCTGGCATCCAATTCAGGTCGTTTGATTTCACTTACATTTATCTGAACTTCTTTATTGGTAATTTTTTTCAACTCTTCCCGGAGAAGTTCAATCTGCTCTCCCCCTTTACCGATAATCACTCCCGGCCGGGATGTATTCAGTGTCAGAAGTATCCGTTTTGGTGTTCTTTCAATTACAACGTTTGAAAGTCCGCCATTTCTGAGGCGGGCATTCAGGTATTCCCGAAGTTTTGTGTCTTCCACCAGCATCGCCGGTTCATTTTCTTCAGAATACCAGTTGGAGTCCCAGCCGCGAATAATTCCAAGTCTAAGTCCTGTTGGATTGGTTTTTTGTCCCAAGGTTTTACTCTTTTATTCTTCTGTTACAGTTTCTTCCTGAAGCTTTGCTACAACCACAGTTATGTGGCAGCTTCTTTTGTTAATTCTATGTGCACGTCCCTGAGCTGCCGGTTGAATTCTTTTCAGCGTTACGCCTTCATCAACATAGATTTCTTTGATATAAAGCAAATCATTATCCAGCCTTTCTTCTTCAAACTTGTCACGGATATTAGCTGAAGCAGATTTTATCACTTTAGCTACCACATCAGCAGTACTTTTTGTAGAAAAAGCAAGTTTTGTAAGTGCCCGGTCTACACGTTCACCCCGTACAAAATTGGCAATCAGCCTCGTTTTCCGGGGAGACTTTCTGAGATGTTTTTGAACTGCTTTAGCTTCAAATTTTAGCGTTTCCATCAATTAATCTCGAATTAAATTATTTGGCTTTTTTAAGTGGATGTCCACGGAATGTCCTGGTTGGAGCAAACTCACCTAATTTATGACCCACCATATTATCTGTTACATACACGGGGATGAACTGTTTTCCGTTATGAACAGCGATTGTAAGACCGATAAAATCCGGCGTTATCATTGAACTTCTTGACCAGGTTTTGATCACTTTCTTTTTGCCGCTTTCATTCATTGCATCAACTTTACGCTGCAATTTATAATGAACAAAAGGCCCTTTTTTTAACGAACGTGGCATACTTTAAGCTTTTTTAGTTTTACGGCGTCTTACAATAAACTTAGACGACAACTTTTTGCGATTTCTTGTCTTTTTACCTTTGGCTGCCTGTCCCCATGGAGATCTCGGATGGCCACCGGAGGCTTTTCCTTCACCACCACCCATCGGGTGATCAACAGGGTTCATGGCAACACCCCTTACTCTGGGACGCCTTCCAAGCCACCTGTTCCGGCCGGCTTTTCCTTTTTTCGTATTGAAATGGTCGGGATTACTTGTTGCTCCTACTGTAGCAAAGCAGCTACCTAATACCATTCTAACTTCTCCGGATGGCAATTTGACAGTAGCAAATTTCTCTGCTTTTGCCACCAGCTGGGCTACGGTTCCGGCACTTCTGCACAATTGACCGCCTTTGCCGGGTGCCATTTCAATGTTATGGATTAAAGTACCCAGGGGCATTTTATTCAGCGGCAGCGCATTCCCGGTTTCCGGAGCGGCATTTTCAGAATTAATAACCGTATCACCAATTTTCAGCTTATTTGGTGCAAGGATATACCGTTTTTCACCATCTGCGTATGCAAGCAGTGCAATACGTGCAGTTCTGTTCGGATCGTATTCAATGGTCTGAACCGTTGCTGGTACATCCAGTTTATTTCTTTTGAAATCGATTACTCTGTATTTACGCTTATGACCTCCTCCACGATGCCGCATGGTCATCCGGCCGCGGTTATTTCTGCCTCCGGATTTGCCTATTCCTTTGGTAAGGTTTTTCAGAGGTTTGTCGATTGTTACATCATCGAATACAGGAGCGATTCTGTGTCGCTGCCCTGGAGTAATCGGTTTAATTTGTTTGGTTGCCATTTCTTAAACTCGTTTAAATTTCGCTAAAGAGATCAATTTCGCCCTCTTTGAGCGTAATAATTGCTTTTTTCCAAACCCGGCTTCTTCCACTAATAAAGCCGCCTTTTGTAAATCTTCCTTTAGGTTTGGATGGAACAATGATCGTATTAACTCTTGCAACTTTCACTTCAGGATAACGCTGCTCAACAGCTTTTTTTATTTCCGGTTTTGTAGCGGAACGATGTACTTCAAATGCATACTGCTGATGCTCTTCCTGAAGGCGGGTAAGCTTTTCTGTTATCAAGGGCTGAATTAATATACTCATGCTGCTTCCTCTTCAACTTTTTGTTCAAAACTCTTCTCAAGTACGGGTACAGCACTTTTTTGAATCATTACCACATCTGCATTCATAAGCTGATAAGTGGTTGTTTTGTTGGCCTCCAGTACAGAAATTCCCGGAATATTTCTGGCCGATATATAAATATTTTTATCAGATTCGGCTGTCAGGATCAGAACCTTCTGTCCATCCAGTTTAAACGCTGTTAGGATATCCGCTACTGATTTTGTCTTAGGCGCATCAAATGTAAAGTCTTCAATCACTTTGATCGCTTTATCGGATGCTTTAAGGGAAAGAGCAGATTTTCTGGCCAATTTTTTCGCCTGTTTTGTCAGCTTCACCGTATAGGTTCTTGGTTTGGGTCCAAAAACAGTACCTCCGCCTTTCAACAATGGCGAACGCATACTACCCCGGCGGGCCATACCAGTTCCTTTTTGTTTATAAGCTTTCCGGCCGCCGCCACGAACTTCACCCCGTTCTTTGGTTTTGGCTGTACCCTGCCGTTTGTTGGCAAGAATACGACGAACATCTTCATACATAACCGTTTCATTCGGCTCTATTTTGAAGATTTCATCATTCAGGTCAGCTTTCTTTCCGCTGCTTTTTCCGTCAGTTTTATAAATCGTCAGTTTCATCAGGCTACTTCCTGTGATTTATTATGAATTTCTACGTATCCGCCTTTAGCTCCGGGAACAGCTCCTGTTACAAGCAGCATGTTCGAATCTTTTAAGATTTTAGCTACAGATAAGTTCTGAATTTTGGTTCTCTGGTTACCTGACCTTCCTGCCATTTTCATTCCTTTAAAAACCCTGGAAGGATCCGACGCCTGGCCAATTGAACCCGGTGCTCTTTCCCGGTTATGCTGCCCGTGTGTACGGTCGCCAACGCCATGAAAATTGTGACGTTTTATTACACCGGTAAATCCGGTTCCTTTTGAAATTCCCACAACATCAACCCGGTCTCCTACATGAAATACATCATCGACAGCTAATTCATCGCCAAGATCTAATCCTTCAGGGATGTAGTCACGAAATTCCATCACGACTTTTTTAGGTTCAGTTCCTGCTTTTTCAAAATGGCCCTGCAATGCTTTTGATACATTTTTAGCCTTTTTATTGAAAGCAGCCACCTGAACAGCATTATAGCCGTCTGTTTCTTCTTTTTTGATCTGGGTAATTGTGCAAGGTTCAACTTCAATAACGGTAACCGCGATACTGCGGCCCAGTTCATCAAAGACACTTGTCATTCCCAATTTTTTTCCGATTAAACCACTCATGGTACTTTGGAATTATCTTACACTTTTATTTCAACATCCACACCGGATGGAAGCTCAAGCTTCATTAAGGCATCAACTGTTTGAGATCCTGTTGAGAGAATATCAATCAATCTTTTATGAGACCGATATTCGAACTGCTCGCGTGATTTTTTATTCACGTGAACCGATCTGTTTACAGTTATGATGTTTTTATTTGTGGGCAGTGGTATAGGTCCTGAAACCACCGCTCCGGTAGATTTAACAGTTTGAATAATTTTTTCAGCCGATTTGTCGATCAGGTTATGATCGTACGACTTCAATTTAATTCTGATCTTTTGTTGTGTTGCCACGTGTTAAAATCCTTTAGTCGTTAATTTTGGTTACTACTCCGGCACCAACGGTACGCCCGCCTTCACG
>JBBEBD010000056.1:0-1589 GCA_040882525.1 Balneolaceae bacterium
TAATAATCCTACATCAGCTCCGGCTCAGGGATTATTATCAAACGTTACTTATGAAACAGCACAGAATACATATCGAATGGGAAGTGTTACTTCCTATTATGTACAGTATTTAGCCTCTCCTAATTCCGGCAGCTCAACAGATACACAGGAGGCACTGAGTTTTAATACCCAGTGGTTTCGCTTGTATGATAACTTAACAGATTTATCAGATCTTGAGTTACTCGCTGAAGAAGAAGGAGCAACCCAATTAGTAGGTGTTGCAAAAATACTGAAAGCATATAACCTGGGAACACTGGTTGATGCCTGGGGAGATGTTCCTTATTCAGAAGCCTTTTTTGGTGAAACTCTGAATCCTTCCTATGATGATCAGGAAAATCTTTACAACGAAATTTTCACCCTGCTGGAAGATGGTATAGATCAGCTTCAGGAAGAAAATTCTACCATTACAGCGGGTGACGAAGATTTCATCTATGGTGGAGAAACCGCACGATGGGAGCAGCTGGGATACATGCTGCAGGCACGTTATCTCAATCATCTTTCCGAAGACGCTTCTTACGATCCGGAAGCAGTACTTAGTGCTATAGACAATGGGTTTGTAGCTAATGATGACGACGCTCAGGTTGAATACTTTGAAGACCAGGTAAACCCCTGGGCATCCGTAGCAATAGATAATGCAGGACTTATATTGGGCGGATGGCTATCGGAACAGACTGTCGAACATTTAGACGGTACAACATACGGTGTGGAAGATCCAAGAATTGGTTTCTTAATGAATACCAATGATGACGGCGAATATGCTGGTGTTGAAAATGGTGCCGGACGCGGAACCGCCCCTGCTGCGGGAGCTTTTTCCGTGCTTACAACCGATACTTACTATGCGGGAAGAACAGCTCCTGTACTCATTGCCACCTACGCTGAGCAAAAGTTCATCGAAGCGGAAGCTGCACTAAATGCAACTCAGCCTGCACGGGCATACCAGGCTTATCTTGACGGAATTGAAGCCCACATGGATAAGATTGGCGTTGATGAAGCCGATAAAAACGCCTACCTGACAGATCCCGCTGTCGCCGTAGGTGAAGCCGGGCTGACTATCGACCTCATCATGAAGGAAAAATATACCGCCATGTTCCTGCACCCGGAAGCCTGGGTGGATGCCCGCCGGTATGATTACGGGTATGAGAACATGACGGTTCCGGCTAATTTAAATTCCGATTTAAACGGGGAATTTATTCGAAGGCTGGTATACCCCGACAGCGAAGAACAGCGGAACGTAAATACACCGGACGTTTCCCTTCTGGACCGTATTTTCTGGGATCAGTAACCACTGATATCTTCTCGTTTTAGTTTACAAGCCATCCTGTTTTTCGGGATGGCTTTTTTATTTCTGACCCTCCTCCCAAAACATGGTATTTCTCGAAAAAGTAATGAACACAGATACTACACAAGTCTTCATCTGCCAAATTGGTTTTGGTACAATCTCAAGAAATACCATGTTTCCTGTTGATCAGGCTCCCATCCTTCAACTCGACCCCGAAAATTTTTACAAAAAGGGCTTTAGCCCCAACCATCTCATCGTCTAAAGCTGGCTG
>JBBEBD010000056.1:1689-72162 GCA_040882525.1 Balneolaceae bacterium
AAATTTTTACAAAAAGGGCTTTAGCCCCAACCATCTCATCGTCTAAAGCTGGCTGGCAAATGATGAATTCTGAAACAGCTTGTTCACTCACATATTAATCGGGCAAAAAAGCAGGGCGCCTGATATTAACGAATAACAAACCTTAATTCAGACCCTGGCAGGAACCCGAGCCGCATAGGCCACTCTGCCAGTCACTTTTCCCGGCTGGCGGCTTCAACTCAACTGCAGAAATCAATACTTTCAAACCTTTCCACTCGTCAGGCGGAAAAAGCAACCGTCAGACGAGGGTTTTTCCTCGTTAACTTTCCAATACTGAAAACAAATTGTAACTTCAGCCTTCCGGGAAAATTATAAATCATTTCATTTTTATGAGTCAGATTATTACAGGCATACAGCAGGTGGGTATCGGTGTTTCAAATGCCGGAAAGGCCTGGCAATGGTACAGGAAAAAATTCGGAATGGATGTTCCTGTTTTTGATGATGAAGCCGAGGCTGTACTCATGAAATCGTACACAGGTAATGACGTGCATTCACGCCGGGCCATTCTTGCCCTCAACATGCAGGGCGGCGGTGGCTTTGAAGTCTGGCAGTTTAAAAGCAGAACCCCGGCTCCCTGCAAATTTGATCCGGTAATTGGTGACCTTGGAATCAATGCCGTCTGCATGAAAACATCCGATGTAGAAAAAAGCTACAGCGAATTTGCCGCGGCAAAAACCGAAGGATTGTCTGAACTCCATAAAGATCCCACCGGCAAACCTGTCTTCTGGATCAGAGATCCCTATAATAATCTTTTTAAAGTGATGGAAGGCAACTCCTGGTTTAATACACCCTCCGGCAATACAGGCGGGGTTTGTGGTGTGGTGATCGGGGTAAGCGACATCGAAAAATCTCTCCCCCTATACCGGGACGCACTCGGGCTTCAGACCATCATTTACGATGAAATGGGACAGTTTGATGATCTTGATTCTTCATGTACCTACCGCCGTATTCAATTGGAAAAAGATCAGAAAGACGAGGGAGCATTCAGTCGTCTTTTGGGAGGGATAAAAGTTGAACTGGTCCAGGTACTGGATCGTGAACCGAGAACGGTTTTTAAAAACCGCTACTGGGGAGATCTTGGTTTCATCCATGTCTGTTTTGATGTAAATGACATGGAAACACTTAAAACAAACTGCGAAAAAGCAGGATATGAATTTACCATCGACAGTGCCGACTCATTCGATATGGGCGAGGCTGCCGGACGTTTTTCCTATATCGAAGATCCCGATGGAACCCTGATTGAATTTGTGCAGACTCATAAGCTCCCTATCATGAAAAAATGGGGCTGGTATATCAACCTTCATAAACGCAAAAAGAACAAGCCTCTGCCCAACTGGATGCTTAATAGTATGGCATTGAACAGGGTGAAGGACTGAATGAATATGGAACAAGGAATGACCAATACGGAAGAATTACGAAGTGATAGCATTCGGATTTAAAATCCGTTCGTCTGTTCGATATTCGTCATTCAAAATCCCCATTCTTTGTCCTATTTTAAGGCGAAAATAATCATCAAATTCACTGGTATATCTATGGCAGACTCAACACTAAATGTACTCGTTGTCGGATGCGGTAACATGGGAACCTCTCATGCAAGAGCTTATCACAAACTGAATGATTTTAATATTGCCGGCGTAGTAAGCCGGGGACCGGAAAGCCGGGAACGTCTTTCCAGCGAGCTGGGCGGACTGGCGATGTTCGATAACTACGAAACTGCTCTTGATGAAACGAAACCTGATGCGGTTTGCATCAGCACTTACCCGGGAACGCATGCCGAATATGCCATCAAAGCGCTTGAAGCAGGAGCTCATGTATTCGTTGAAAAACCGATTGCCGAAACTGTGGACGATGCTGAAGCCATTGTGCAGGCGGCGGAAAAAGCCGGCAAAAAAGTAGTGGTGGGATATATTCTGCGCCATCATCCCGGATGGAAGAAATTTATTGAACACGCGGGAAATCTTGGCAAGCCGCTGGTCATGCGAATGAACCTCAACCAGCAGAGCACGGGTGATGAATGGAAAGTCCATAAAAGTATTATGGAGGCGATGTCTCCCATTGTAGACTGCGGGGTTCATTATGTGGATGTGATGTGCCAGATGACCAAAGCCAGGCCGGTTCATGTGCATGCCATAGGCGCGAAATTAAGTGATGAAATCCAGGACGACATGTATAACTACGGTCAGCTGCAGGTTGTTTTTGACGACGGCTCTGTAGGATGGTACGAATCCGGCTGGGGGCCGATGATCAGTGAACAGGCTTATTTTGTGAAAGACATAATGGGTCCGAAAGGCAGTGTCAGCATCAGCAAAAATACCTTTGATAAACCCCGTGGCTCATCCGCTGATATTTCTGAACACACCACCGTAAAACGCCTGCACCTCCACCATTCGGAACTTGATAAAAACGGAAAACTTTCTAAACAGGATGAGATCATAGAAACACCCGATGAGCCGGGCCATGATGAGTTATGTTACCTCGAACAGGAATACTTTCTCAAAGCCATTAAAGAAGACATGGACCTGTCGGATCACCTTCGCGAAGTGGTACATACCCTGAAAATTGTACTGGCAAGTGATGAATCAGTAAGAACAGGTAAATCGGTAGAGTTATAAATAAGATCTGCATACAACCCTGACATTCAACTAGTTTTCATGCAAATGCTGACATTTTACCGTATATACCGGTTAAAAAGATTATTAAGAAGCTCCTGTTTTCCGCTTCTCATTTCCGGTTCGCCGGCTTCGGAGGCCAGATCGCGCAGCTTTTCAAGCGGCAGGTTTCCCTGCTCAAAGCTCTGCCCGTCCCCGGAGTCAAAGGAGGTATAGCGGCCTTCCCGCAGCTCCCGAAAATTGGATTTCTCCAGGATATCATTGGCAATGATCAGTCCGTGGGCAAAGGTGTCCATCCCACCGATATGCGCATGGAACAGGTCTTCAAGATCAGTGGAGTTTCTCCGGATCTTGGCATCAAAATTCAGCCCGCCGGGTGCAATCCCGCCGTTGTCCAGCACAATGATCATCGTCTCGATGGCATCATACAGGTTGGTGGGAAAGTAGTCGGTATCCCAGCCATTCTGCGGGTCCCCTTCATTGGCGTCAATGCTGCCCAGCAAGCCCGATTCGGCGGCCACGGTCAGGTCATGGGCAAAACTGTGACTGGCCAGGGTGGCATGGTTGGCTTCAATATTCAGCTTGAAGTCATCCAGAAGGTCCTGCTCCCGCAAAAAGCCGATCACCGTTGCCGAGTCAAAATCATACTGGTGCTTGGTGGGTTCCATTGGCTTGGGTTCGATCAGGAAGTTGCCTTTAAACCCGATGCTCCGCCCGTAATCGCGCGCGGCCCGCAGGAAGGTGCCCATGTGGTCCAGTTCCCGTCTCATTTTGGTGTTAAACAGGTGCATGTAGCCTTCGCGTCCGCCCCAGAATACATAGTTTTCACCGCCCAGCTCCACGGTGGCGTCCAGCGCGGCTTTTACCTGCGCCCCGGCGTGGCATACCACGTCAAAATCAGGATTGGTGGCCGCCCCGTTCATGTAGCGGGGATGGCTGAACAGGTTGGCGGTTCCCCACAGGAGTTTTACCCCGGTCTGTTTCTGATAGCCTTTGGCCAGCTCCACCAGGGTTTGCAGGTTCTTTTCGGACTCTTCTACGGTGTCTCCTTCAGGAGCCAGGTCCCGGTCGTGGAAGCAGTAGTAGGGGGTGCCCAGTTTGGTGAAAAATTCAAACGCGGCTTCCAGGCGGTATTTCGCATTTTCCAGCGGATCGGAGGTCTTATCCCAGGGGAACACCCGCGTGCCGGCGCCAAACGGATCGTTGTTTTCATTGCAGAAGGAGTGCCAGTAGGCGATGGCAAAACGGAAATGATCCTTCATCGTTTTGCCGGCAATGACCTTGTCTTCCTGGTAATATTTAAAGGAAAGCGGATTATCCGAATCCGGCCCTTCATAGTTGATTTTGCTTACGTTTGGAAAATATTCTGTAGAGCTCATAATTTAAATGTATTCTTTAATTAGGTTGGTATAGGTTTAGTAAATGAACAGTCCCCTTCCCAGCGGGATGCCTTTGCAGAAGGTGGCAGTGGGGGGATGACTTGCAGATAACTTCCAGCTCAAATCAACACTGCTCACTTACCGGAGGGTAAATTCAGGCAGCTTCATGATTTGTCCGCCATTAACGGATGACTCATGTGCCAGAAGCCCCACGCAAGTCCAGTTGGCTGACTGAACCGCATTCGGGTAGGGATCTCTGTCTTCTTTTATGGCTGAGAGAAACTCATGAGCCAGGTGAGGATGGGAACCTCCGTGTCCACCGCCTTGTATAAACGACAAATGAGCCTGGTCATCAGCATCATAAACCCCGGCACGTGTAAAATTCTGAATTTCTTTTGGCAGCCTGTGGCCGTAATCTGGCACTTTCACCCGTTCAGGAATTTCCGGTTCCGGTTTTTTGGCTGTATGAATCACCGGATCTTCTCCTTCAATCAGCGGCCACTCGAAAGATTTCTTTGTTCCATAGGCATCAAAACTTTCTCTGTACTGCCTTGCCGTATCAAACAGTGAGCGATAGATGTGAGCTGATACGTCAGAATTTTTTAATTTGATATGGGCTGTCTGTACCGCAAAAGTACAACCTGATTTTTTAATCAGATCATCACTGATTTTTCCGGACCCGAAACAGGATACGTATTCTGCCGGTTTATTCATCAGTCCTAATACCGGACTCACAACATGTGTGGCATAATGCATCGGTTTCATGGATTCCCAGTACTCCGGCCATCCCTCCATATCCTGCGGATGACTTGCCTGCAGATACTGGATCTCGCCTAATTCTCCTTTATCATACAATTCTTTTACGAACAGGTATTCCCGGCTGTACACGACTGTTTCAGCCATTGTATATTTCAATCCTGTTTCTTTAACCGTTTTGACAATCTCCTCACAATCTTCAACTGTTGTTGCCATCGGAACGGTACATGATACATGTTTACCTGCACGCAGTGCCATTAAAGTATGTTTTGCATGCAGGTGGATAGGAGTATTGATATGCACAGCATCTATATCAGGATCTTTCAGGAGCTCTTCGGATGAGGTATAGCGTGTTTCTATCCCATATGCGTCTCCAACTTTATTAAGTTCAGACTCTGTGCGCTGGCTGATCGCATACATGTTAGCATCAGGATGTTTCTGATAAATGGGTATGAATTCGGCACCAAAACCCAGGCCTATAATTGCAACATTTATTTTTTTATCTGCCATCATCTTTAATTGTTTGATACTTTCGCAGTAATAGATTCATCGTCAATGACTTCTTCCTTTTTTCCCACGCGTACTGCCTGATAACCGCCTTTCCGTTTATCACGGATATAGATGATTAAAAAGACAATACTTACCAGGAAGGCAAGAGGTGCAACATACAGAAATGACATTCGTCCGCCATAGTTGTCAGCCGGACGCAAAATTCCAAAAGTTTCATCCAGTAACGCCCGCTCTTGCTCAATATCACTGTCAATGATCGCCCGGAGTGCATTTCCGGTGAGATTGCCTTCCAGATGGTTGTTTGTTCTGTAGTATTGTAATGCCTGTTCTGAATGGTGCAGTGCATTTTGTACATCCACAGCCCTGAAACCGAGTTCGGCTAAACGGTCGAGATCACCGGAAGCCGCCTCTGCCTGCCTTGAATATTCTGGAAAACGTTCTTCTACTGTTTCAAGAATGGTGATCGTTTGCTGTTCATCCAGTGCATCAGGCAGATATTGGTCAGCTACACTTCCCATTATAGAGTTGGAGAATCCGGCTGCCCCGAAACCAAAACCAATCAATAAAATTATTCCGAGAGATCCGGCTTTCGGAAAACGTTCACTCATCATTCCCGTCATATTTGGAAAGAAAAAGGCAACTCCTCCGGCAAAAAATGTAGCCGCTATCATTAATGGAATCATTCCATCTTCTATGAAAGCAAACATTAATAATCCTATTCCAACTAAAAAAGACCCTCCTAAAAGCATTCCTGTAGGTGCAAATCTATTCACGAACGTACGGGCATTCACCCTCAAAACCAGCATAACCAGACTAATCCATACAAAGATCAGCATTCCATGAACACCGGCAGCCTGAAGTACTTCGGGAATCCATCTGAGCGGACCCATTTCCATCGAAAGAGTGATCATTTTAAAAATAATTAATGCCCAGACCAGCGGATGAGTAAATACATACCGGAACATCTCTTTCATTGGTATTCCAGCTTCTGCAGTCTCCGTTTTTGGAAATTTTTCAGGAAAAATCATGATTCCGTAAACCACAATAGGTATATAGATAATGGCTATCTGCCATGTCCAGTGGCCAATGGCAAATGTACCCAGTGCACCTGTCTGCGCCATTATAAAACCAAGAAGCCCGCCCACGATATTTCCTAATGGAAAAAACGCATGAAAATGATTGAGTTTTGTAACTTTGTCATCAGGATAAAGAGCAGCTGTCATCGGATTTCCCGCCACTTCGATTAACCCGTTACCTGCCCCAAATCCTATCGCCCCGGCAAACAGAATCCAGAACGCTTCAGGTATCCCTGCAAATGGATATGCCAGCAAGAAAAGTGTCACACCACTGATATGCCCGATAAAAGCTCCGATAGTCGCTTTTTTTAACCCAATCCGTTCCAGGAACGGGCCTACTGTAAGCAGGGAAATAGCCATCCCCCAAAGAGCCGCTCCGCCAATCATTCCCACCTGCGAGTTTGTCAGAATAAATTCTGTTTTAAGCTGATAAAGAATGTTACTTACCAGCACAAATGAGAAGGCTGTTGGCAAAAGAGCAATACAGATACCCTTAAATAATTTATCGCGGTTGATATCACCACCGGACGCACTTTTTTTATTTTGCATGTTTAGTTCTGTTAAAAATTGTTTTTGTTAACTTCAGAAATAGAAAAGCCAGTGTTAATGAAAATTGATGCTTAGCCCTCCGTGAAAACTTCGATGGCTTCCCGGTTCAAAGTATCTCCCCCCAAACGCGTTGACAGATACAGATGTAGTGTAATTTTCATTAAAAATATTATGGACAGAAACAAAAGGCTGAATGCTCCATCCTTCCCATGAAAGGCCGTTAAATAACCACCTGCCATTAAGAAGTGCATACCGTTCACTTGAACTGGTGTTACTACTGTTCAGGAAGTAATCTCCCACCCACTCCAGGTCCAGGCTTAATCTGTGGTTTCCTGCATATAGAGTTGAGGTTGTTGAAAAGCGGTGAGGAGCTACACCGGGTATATTATTCCCTTCATAATCACCATCTAAAAATTTTACATGTAAGTAGGTGTACATCCATTCAAAAGACAATGCATCAATGGGTTGTAACCTGAACCAGCTTTCTAAACCGGTATGTATTGTGTTCCCTTCATTGCGATAGTACACTCTTCCTTCTTCGTCTTCATCAAACGGGATGATTAGATCCTGGACACGCATTCCAAATAAAGTTACGTCGTACTCCAAATCCAGGCTTCTTATTACGCCGCGGTTTCCGGCTTCAATGCCAATGGTTCGTTCAGGGTTTAAATCTTTATTAAATCCTGTAGCACCACCGGGCCGGTTTTTAAATTCGGTAGTCGTGGGAGACTCAAATGAAGTGCTTACATTCACAAACAAACGAGACTGGTTTAATTTGTAGATAAGACCAAAACTTGGATTCAGCGTAAGAAAGTCACGATCACCGTTTTCCATATTAATGTGGTCATCCGCACTGAAGTTCATTCTGTCAGCCCTCAATCCGAGACTAAAAGACAATTTTCCTGTGGGAATCACAGCCTGTGCAAATAGTGCCTGATTAGATACTTTTTCAAGCTGATCAAATTGCACTGTATCTCCCGGTTGTCCGGGGTCTTCTTCATTAAAATTGGTTTCCCACCTATTATCTCTTTGCCATTTAACCTCACTGCCTATTTGAAAATCAAACGGCAGTTTTTCAACATCGAATGTAGCGCGTGCGCCTCCTGCCAATCGTCCAACTGTAATATAGCTGAAGGGAAGAGGGTTTTTCAGGTCACGATAGGTGGCATGAGTGGTAACGGTCAGAAGCCCGCTGTCAAAATCCTGGTACAGCAAAGCAGCGCCCATAAGCTGATCAAAGCTTTTACCGGCATTTGCATCCGCAAAATTCTGACGTGCTGTTCTGGGATTTTCATCAGCTTCTTCACGCAAGAGAGACCCTGGATGCTGGGCATATGGCATGCCTGAATAAGCGGCTTTTGCCTCGATACGTGTATCTGGTGAAAGGTTTATATCAGCAGAGAGTCCGCCACGAATTAATTCCGATTGATTATGAGCGCGAAAACCATCCGATTTATGATAGGTTCCATAGGCATTCCACTGGATGCCATTTATTTGCTTTGAGAACTGTGCCTCTTGCTTGAGTGTATTATAAGAGCCATAACCGGATTTATAACGAAATACAGGAGCATCGCTGCCGGGACGGGTTCTCAGGAACAGTACCCCGCCGCTGCTGTTGCCCCAAAAAGTTGCCGAGGGCCCCCGGAGCAGTTCCACCGACCGGATCATAGCCGGATCCACAATATTCAGAATGGACTGGCCGTCAGCTACAGTGAGGGGGATATCATCCATTACTACCTGGATACCCCGCACACCAAACTGCGACCGCCACCCCATTCCCCTAATTGTCATCCGTTCACCTAAAGCATGATTTTCCCGGTTATTGATCCAAATTCCGGGCAACGTCCAGGTAATTTCGTTCATACTTGAAGCACGCTGGGATGCCATCTCTTCCACACTTCTCAGCGAACGGCTTACAGCCATCGCAGCCTCCTCCATCGTTACCGCGGAGTGGGCTGCTTCCACACGGATTGCTTCAAGGATCACCGAGAGGGTGTCCTGGGTTGAATTATCTTGTGCCAGGACATTCTTAGAACCCGGGTAGGCAATCAGTATACTTATAACAATCCATAATGCAGATCGCCTGCATCCGTATTCTTTCAATAAAACCATCTATAACTTATTTAAACTTTTTTATTTGACTTATCTAAATTATTCATCAGGTAAAGTAAACGCATAGACAGTTCTGCCAATCCCAGGGGATATCGGTGATCGATATCTTCTGCCTCCGCCCCCGGCTACCTGTACTATATATTGTTTTCCATCTATTTCATATGTAGCCGGTGCCGAGTGTCCGGATGTTTCCATTTTAAAGTTCCATAGCAAATCACCAGTTTTTGCATCAAAAGCTCTGAACATAGCATCTTCAGTGGCAGCTATAAATACTACACCACCAGATGTTACTGCAGGCCCGCCAAAATTTTCAGCACCTGTATTCTGTTCAATTCCCAGACTATCGAGTATTTCATATCGGCCTAACGGCACTTTCCAGGCAATTTCTGCTTTTTCAATATCTACAGCGACCAGCTCACCCCATGGCGGCGCAATAGCCGGCAAGCCATACTGGTCTGTAAAATGACGGAGCCTGTTTATATACTGAGGTGTTGTTGTCGACCAGGTATGATCGCCACTTCCTCCACTCCATGTCGGTTCCCCTTCTCCCTCAACGATTTCAGTAACTTCGGATGATACGGCTTCTTCTCCACTCTGCAGATACTCTACAAGATTATCCAGTTCCTGACCAGTGATCCCTGCAAAAGCCGGCATGGCTCCCACACCAGAATTAATAATGGATTTTATTTCGTCCTCAGTTTTTTGAAGGTTATCAAGTGCGGGTATACCATGATTTCCTTCACGACTCGCACCATGACACTGAGCACAATATGAATTAAAGGTTTGTTTACCTCTGCTAATTGGAGTCAATTCTTCAAATCCATCTGGTTGAATGGGAACGAGTGTTAAGACAAAAGGAATGTTATTGACATTGATATAATACATATTGTTCTCCGGGTCATAAGCGCCACCTCCCCACTCTGTGGCTCCATGGATGCCTGGAACCGTTACCGTTCCCTCAATACTCGGTGGTGTATATGTCGGTCCTGTCCGAAAATTTTTCATTTCATTTTTTACGTATTCAAATGATTCGGGAGTAATTTGAGTTATATCAGACTCGTACATGGAAGTCCGTACAAGTGGCTCAGGCATCAATGGCCATTTTTGCGTTTCACAGGGCTGCTCACCCGGAGCACCATCTGTAGGGACGGATTTGTTCACGACCGGAAACAGCGGTTCTCCTGTGTCCCGGTCCAGAATATCCATAGTAGGATGCTTGCCAGTTTGTACAACCACATCTCTTTCACTGCCATCTTCGTGAGTTACTGTTGCCAATACCGGTGCTGGTGGAAGATCATAATCCCAAATATCATGGCATAAAACCTGATAGTGCCAGATACGCTCACCTGTTGTGGCATCCAACGCAAGTACTGAATTTGCAAAAAGATTTTCGCCTTTTCTTGAACCGCCATAGAAAAATTCACCGGCCGCAGAGCCCGTGGCTGCAAATACCCATCCTCTTTCCTCGTCCACTGAGAGCCCGCCCCAGGGATTGGCTCCGCCATAAATCATACCATCTTCCCATTCCCAGGTATCATAGCCGTACTGTCCTTCTAAAGGTACGGTATGAAATGTCCACTGGTATTCACCGGTTATCGTATCCCACGCCCTGATATTCCCGGGAGCAATGGTATTACCTTCGCCTACCTTAGAACCAACGACCAGATAGTTACCATAGGTTACTCCCGGCGTTGTTACTTCTATCTGCCCGTCCAGATCTTCGTAATCCCAAACATGGTTATATTTTTGATCGATATAACCATTCTCGCCAAATGATTCGATCACTTCACCTGTTTTAGGGTGTACTGCCCAAATCAAATCTCTTGTAAAATGGAAAATTCTCTCGTTTTCTCCGTTCTCATCCTCCCAATAGACGACTCCTTTCAGCAACTGACCACTAACCGGATAATCATCTCCATAAACTTCAGCAGCATTAAAAACCCATATTTCTTCACCTGTAGCAGCATTCAATGCGATAAGGTTCAGGTCATTATCCGCGAAATACATCAGGCCATCTATTACAATTGGATTGGATTGCATGCCCGGACCACTTAAACTTCTGGCTTCGTAGGTCCATGCCAACTCAAGCTGATCTACATTTTCATTGGTAATCTGATTTAAAGCTGAATAGTGGGTTGCCGATTTATCACCACGATAGGTAGCCCAATCTGTACTATTATTTAGTCTGTCTATCCAGCCAGTACCACCTCTGTCATGCCCCTCAGATTGGCAGCCGTAACCAATGGTAACAAACAGAATTGCTATTATATAAAAGTAAAGAGAACCAGGAGATTGAATAAGTTTCATAAAATTTACCATCTATATGTTATTAACTATTATTTTCAGCATTAAATTAATCGGGCAGGATTCGTATCAAAGGATTTCTGAGGTGTACGCGTCCGTCGGATCCACTGGACTGAAAAGCGATTGTACCCCATTCGAGGCGGGCTGTATCTTTATCATTAGAATCTTCTGTGAATTCATTCACAACTTCACCATTTACCTCTACAGTAACTGTGTTGTCGTTAACTTTAATGTAGTAGTTAAACCATTCATTATTCATGTGTAGTGTATTGTCTAACTCTGCCACACCCACTATACTTCCGGTTTTACTTCCTTCTTCACCACTGGCATTTATCTGTGCTTCAAATCCATATGTTGGATCGCCGTTTTCTTTATAGCGTGTATGAAAATATATACCTGAAGAGGATTCCGGTTCAGTATATACGTCAACCTGAAATTCAAAATTTTTAAAATATCCACCTGCTAAACGACCGTCATAAAAAAGGTTTCTTGCATCTCCCTCAATAATCAGATCCCCATTTTCCAGGCGAAAAGATTCACCGGTTGACGTGCTATCCAGTGTTGGCCAGCCGGTCTGGCCACTATACCATGGTGAGGAGGTCCAATCAACGACCCCTCCACTTTCGACCCAGCCATTTAATGTGCCTTCATCATCCCATAGTGTTGTCCATCCGAGCCCTCGCTCACCTTCATATTCAGATACAGGTGTTCCATCATCCTGCAGTTTTCCGGTTGCCCAAAGCACGCCTGATGCTATCAGGTTTAAATTTACATCAGCACCCATTGATACATCATGATGCCCTAATGTACTGCTAAATACTTTGACCCCTTCATATTCATTAATCCAGGCTGTTTCATGGTATGCATGTGTTTCCACAGAGAAGGCATGAGTCAGTGGCTTAGCATTGTCATTTAATTCAACAATCAGATACAGTTCGCCCTTAGGAGTTCTCCAAGATCGAGGATAATTCTTAAGAATCGGATGATATGGGGCAAGAGTTTCGATTGTATAAGGGGGGGTATTGGGATGATTTTCTTTCTCATGGTAGTAAGAAACAGCCCCGGTAAAATCCCACCAAATATTAGGAGCATCCCCTTCGGCATACTGATAAAGATGCATGGGACAATGTAACATCATTGCCGGGACCTGGTGTTTTACATGCTGCTCCACAATTCCTTTTACATAGTCTTCATCCTTAACCTGAAGATTACAGTGATTATAAATCACAAGATCAAAATCAGCCGCCCAGTCCTCCTGTAAATGCCTGGAAAAAAAGAAGTCTGTTGATGCCATTGTATTGGTATCCCCTCCCTCATAATCAATAGTAATATCTATATTCGATAATCGCTCCATTAAGCCATCATAAATCTGGTCTTTTTGTACATCATAATTGTGCCATGGGCCGCCTCCTGTAATCATTAATATATTCAGCACCTCCGAATCGTTTTCATCTAAATGATTACTTAACACCGGCTCATTTATCCAGCATGTTATTAAAAAAGTTAATAAAGCATAGGACGTTAATTTATACATATTTTTTATGTTCATTAGGAAAAGAATTAAGACTTAATCACTACTTAAGAGGATATAAACAGGTTCATTAATCAGAAAAGATTCAGACTTATGATCGCTACAATAAGCAAGCATCTGCAATCTGTAAAAATCATATTCAAAGTTTTAGCATCTCTTACTATGGAACAATTGAAATTCTACTTACCCCGTAACATTTTTGAAATTTAATTATGAACTCAATAAAAAAATTATTTCGAATTTTAATTAGATAAATTCAAAATACAGTGGTAGCCATAAATTAAAATTAGGGGTCGGTCTTTAGTTAATTGTTAATTCATATCAGAATCAGGCGGTATTAAAGAGTTTTAATATTGTACTGGATTGGAAGATTACACTAAAGACCTTTTAAAAATGACTTTTGCCTGTATCTTTTTGTTTGCTGTAATGCTTCAAGTACCCTTTCAAAATCAAAATAACATTCAGGAACCTTTGGCACTTCCCCTTATAAGTGACGAGATTGTTATTGATGGACATATCAACGAAAATATTTGGGATAAAATTGAACCTTTACCCCTGGCAGCCTATACTCCGGTTGCCGGTCTCTCGCCTTCAGAAAAAACAGAAATACGCTTCGCATATGATGCTAACTATCTTTATGCGTCAATAAGAGCTTTTGATTCGGAACCTTCTGCTGTACGGGCCAATACTTTGTATAGGGATCGGTATAGTGGCGATGATCATATCCATATTTTACTTGACACATTCAATGATAATGAATCGGGTATGGTGTTTGTAGTCACTCCTACAGGGGCAAAAAGAGACCAACTGGTGTCGAATGATGGCGAAGGCAGCAACGCTATTAATACAGATTTTAATACCTACTGGGAGGCGGCAGCACAGGTTGACGAGAGGGGATGGTATGCCGAAATTCGAATTCCATTTACAAGTCTTGGTTTTCAGGATGAAAATGGACGTGTTACCATGGGGTTATATGTGCAACGGGGGATTACAAGGAAAAATGAAAGGGTAACTTTCCCTGAAGTGCCTGATCATTTAACCCGCGCATATTACCGGCCTTCACTTGCTAAAAAAATTATTTTAGACAGTGTTTATAGTCAGCAGTCACTACATTTCACTCCTTATTTTACGGGTGGTTTGGAGCAAAAAAATGTACTCAATGACGCAGCAACAGATTTTTCAAGTCATAATAACCACAAACTTGAACCCGGTTTCGATCTGAAATATGGAATTTCGAATAATATAAACCTTGATGTAACGGTTAACACAGATTTTGCACAAGTAGAAGCAGATGATGAACAGGCAGATTTAACGCGCTTCAACATCTTTTTTCCCGAAAAACGGCAATTCTTCCTGGAAAAATCGGGTCTTTTCGAGTTTAATACCGAAGGATCCGGAAGACTTTTCCATAGCAGACGCATTGGTTTGACAGAAAAAGGAGAATCAGTTAGGATTCTGGGTGGTGGCAGGCTCTATGGGCGTATCGGATCATGGGATGTTGGTTTATTAAATATGCAGACAGATAAACACCAGGAACTGCCCGGTACCAATTATGGAGTTGTTAGGTTCCGAAGAAGAATTGTGAATCCTTACTCATATGCCGGTGCAATGTTTACTTCTAAAGTAACAGCTAATGGGTCTGATAACCTGAGTTTCGGTATGGACGGTTCAATACGATTAAAAGCAAATGACTATTTGGTTTGGACCTGGGCACAGACAATTGATGAAAATATCAATGACCTGTTATTTTGGGACGCTTCCCAGGTCAGGATTAATTGGGAACGGCGGACAAGAAGGGGGTTTTCATGGAAGTCAACCATTAACCGTACAGGTGATAAATATAATCCCGGAATAGGTTTTGTTCCCAGGTCAGACTATTTTCATATCGGACAGGAAATCAATTATGGCTGGATGCCAGGAGAGAATTCACCTCTTCACTGGCATTCTCTCAAGCTGGATGGTTCCGTTTATTGGCGCACTACAGAGCCTGAAATTGAATCCGCAGAATATGGTGCTTTTTGGAACGGTGACACTAAAAATGGTGACCAAATAAGTACCGGGCTCACCTGGCATTACGAAGATATATTAACTGACTTTACAATTCTGGACAGGGCAAGAATTTTTCCGGGGGAATATTCTTTTTTCCGGGCCGAAGCGGGTTATCGAAGAGCCGCGGGTAGACTATTTCGCCCCGGGATCGATGCAAATATTGGATCATTTTATGATGGTTGGAGATTGTTGCTCAATTTTTCTCCCAGGTGGAATCTTTCCAAACATTTTGAACTTGAAGCTTCCTGGTTGTATAATCTGGTTGATTTACCTTCGGAGCCCCGGAGATTTGATGCTCATATCGGTCAATTAAGAGTTCGAACAGCCTTGAATACACAACTGTCGACTAACGCCCTTTTCCAGGTTAATTCATCGGCTAACCGGATTTTAACTAATATTCGATTTCGATATAATTTCCGGGATGGAAATGACTTATGGATTGTCTATAACGAAGGTATACACACAAACCGACATCGCTCAGGCCTTGTGTGGCCGCGCATGGATACTCGTGTTCTAATGGCAAAATACACCCACACATTTCATGGCTCAAATTAACCAAGGTTCAGCCTCATAATCTCATCATCTCCTGATCCCTACTTTTATTGATAAAATAAACCCAAACCGAGTTTAAAATGAATATCATAAAAATTACATGCATTTTTATTTCACTATTATTTCTGAACATATGGGGTTGCATGCAAAACCAGGAATCGAATCCTAGTGATGCTGAACCCGGTGATAATCTTGAAAAGATTTTAGAATCTTCCATTCATTTAATAAGTATCCTTGATGACGAGCAAAAAGCAACGATCCTGCTTCCATTTAACAGCGAAGAACGTTATCCTTTCAATTACATTCCTATGGAACGTAAGGGGTTGAATATAAAGGACATGACTTCGGAACAACGAATTGCCACACATAATGTATTACAAGCCTCTTTAAGTTCCCAGGGTTATCTAAAAGTAACGGGCATCATGCGTCTTGAAGATATTTTACACGAACTTGAAAACGGAGACCTCGGTTTTGAACGTGATCCTGAACTTTATTACATGACATTTTTTGGTCAACCATCTAAACAGGAACCCTGGGGATGGCGCTTTGAAGGGCACCACATGTCGCTTAATTTCACTTCTGCTGCCAACAATGGTTTTTCATTTACACCTGCTTTTTTGGGATCTAATCCTGCTGAGGTACGAAGTGGCCCGTATACAGGGTTAAGAGTACTTGCCATGGAAGAAGATCTTGGACGAACATTGGTCAATTCATTCAGTGCGTCCCAGCTTTCCAAAGCTGTAATTATGGATGAAGCACCACGGGATATAGTAACGGGAACAGACCGGGAAGTTTTACTCGAAGAAATCGCAGGGTTGCCTGCCTCCGATATGACAGAGCTACAGCGAAAATTACTTTGGCAAGTTGTTAAGGAGTATGCAAATAACCTGAAACCGGAAACAGCAAGTGTTCAGCTTCAGCGAATCAAGGCAGCAGGGATAGACAGTTTGCACTTCGGATGGGCTGGCGGACTGAATCGGGGAGAACCTCATTATTACCGGATTCATGGCCCAACTGTTCTTTTTGAATATGATAATGTACAAAATGATGCCAATCATATTCATACTGTCTGGCGGGATATTGAGAATGATTTTGGCAAAGATTTATTGCGTCAGCATTACGACACAGCACCTCAGGAACATGGACACGAACACTGATATTTCAAATTAACGAGAGTTCTCATAAGCGATGTATCCTGTCCTATTGGAAAGGCTTTGAGAAAAATCTTTTCTAATACTTATATGTCCTGTTCCGGTTTCTACTCCAACTCCTTAACAATTTCATTTACTTCGTCCTGCAGCATACGGATGTTTCGGGTTACTTCCTCTTCGTTCGTATGCAGAACCTTCCGGTTCTTAAGCAGAAGCCGGCCGTTAACCATTACTGTCTCCACATTTGCAGCTGTTGCTGAATAAACCAATACAGAATATGGATCGTACATCGGGATCATATTTGTTGACTTTGTCTCTACAATTATAATATCAGCCAGCTTCCCGGTTTCGAGCGATCCGATTCTCTCCTCCATATGTAAAGCTCGTGCACCACCCATTGTTGCCATATCCACCACATCAACGGCCGGCATAAGACTTCGGTCACCGTGAACATATTTTTGAAGGGTTGAAACGTATCCCATCTGACGAATAAGGTCCAGAGAGTTTGCGCTCATTGGCCCATCTGTACCCAGCCCGATTCTTACTCCGCTATTGTACATTTCATATGCAGGTGCCACTCCTTTTGCTGATTTTATATTGGCAATCATGTTATGAGCAACTCCGGCATTGCGATCTTTTAGCCGTACAATATCTTCATCTGTGGCAAATATTGTATGAGCTGCGATAAATCGTTCATTTATAAGGCCGATTGAGTCGAGATATTCTATCGGTGTCATTCCGTACGTTGACTGAATCTCTTCAAACTCATCTTCTGTTTCTGCAACGTGCATTGATACAGGAACATCGTATTTCTCCGCGAGGTCACGAATTCGAATTAAATCCTCCCGTGAAACGGTGTGGGTTCCGTGAGGAGCAAATCCCGGTGTAATTAATTCATCATCTTGATAGGTTTCAATTAATTTTACAGCCCGTTCAATTGTCTCATCAGGGGAAGCTCCGTCTGCGGTAGGGAAACGGATTATGTTTTGTGTCATTATCCCCCTTAAGCCCACATCTTTAACAGCCTCAGCTGCACTCGCTTCAAAAAGATACATATCCACCAGCGTGGTCACTCCACCTTTCAATAATTCGATGGCACTATGTTTGGTGCCCTTATAGACCATTTCTTCACTCACCATCCGGTCTTCCAACGGAAAAATAAACCGCGTCAGCCGGTCAGGAACATCGTCCCCCAGAGACCTGAAAAGACTCATAGCCAGATGCGTGTGTGTATTGATCATACCTGGCATTATAATACCGCCGTCAGCATCTATAACCTCTGCTTCGTATTGATCAAGAAGTTCGGGTCCCCCGATGTCAGCAATTGTATCTCCCTGAATTACAACAACTCCATCATCGATAATATCTTTATCCTGATTCATTGTCAAAATCAGTCCATTTACGATGATATAATCAGCTTTTGCCGGATCATAAATATCTACTGATCTATATTCAGCAGCCGCCATTAAAAAAATTAAAATAAACGTACAAATTACTTTATACATAACAGGTCAACAGGTTATATTTTGACGAAAACAGATGCCGCTGTGAATTTTCTTAACATTAATCCTCCTGCCGTTGGCTGGATTGATCCAGATAATTAATACCAAAGACTGAAAGGGAGTCATTATTATTTGCCACAATAACGGCATGTCCATTTACAGTTCTCAATAGTTCTAAATTTTTTACGTCCAATGGAGCATAAAAACCACTTTCCATTGTAGAAACTGCATCAAAATTTCCTTGTCCGTCTCCTTTTAACCAAAGGCCATTTCCTCCATCAGCTCTGGGTATTGTTGGTTCCGCATGAAATAAATTTCCGGCCATGATCAGATCAAGATTGCCATCCTTGTCAACATCATGTGTAACGATCCCGTTAACCGGTGAAATCTGAGCCATTGCAGGAAGATGAACTGGTTGAAAGCTCCCGTCCCCACCGTTTTTCAGAATAATGCTGGCAAAAATATCTGTCTGACGATGAAAGGCCGCATTCAATTGTTTAGAGCTAAACATTTGTTGTATTGGCGCACCCGAAAACTGTTCGAAGGTTTTAAATGGAATGGACAGATTCGATATTTCCCTTCCAAGTTTAGCAAATCCATAAAATGGAAATTCTTTGCCGTTAATTTCCTCAGTTAAGATGATATCCGTGATGTAATTACCACTAAAATCAGCAGCATAAATTCCAAATCTGCGATCACCGGATGTCTTGTAAGAATAATTTTCCCCTAAATTTCCAACAACCAGATCATCATAACCATTATTGGTTAAATCTCCTTTTTTAAGACTAAACCACCAACCGGTCAGAGGTGGTAAATTCATGGATTCCGTGATATTTCTCAGAGATGTCCCATCGTTTTCATAAAATTCTATCGACATCCATTCTCCTGCCGTTGCCAGGTCCATCTGACCATTCTGATCATAATCAATCCAGACTGCATCTGTAATCATACCCCGTTCAGACAGTTCAGGTGCTGCTTTCTCTGTTATATCTGTAAACCTGCCGCCATCATTACGAAGCAGATAGCTGCGGGGAGATTTCGGATAGTTGTACGGGGTAACCCGTCCACCTACAAACAGGTCCGGAAATCCATCCCCTGTAAAATCACCTGCTGTAACTGTCGCTGTACTTGTTCTCATTTCAGGTAATGCTTCCGTATCCCTGATAAACCTGCCATCTCCCTGGTTTATATATAGCCGATCTTGTAATAAATCAGATGAAACCGGTACCCGGTAACCGCCACTGTTTACGTAAAGATCCAGGTGTGCGTCTCCGTTCGCATCAAAAAAAAGAGCCCCCCAATCTTCATAAGCGCTGTCTGCTGACCAGGGCTGCATCTCTGAGAATTCCATAAAGGATCCATTCTCCTGCTGAACAAATAATTTCCCTGCAATACCAGAAATCCCGCCTATATATACATCATCCAGTCCATTACCTGTAACATCACCCACCGCAACAGGCGGTCCCTGCCTTGATATCATATAAGGCAAAAGTGGCTGGGTGTTATAATCAACATTATTTTTTTCTTCATGTTTATATGTTAATCCAATATCATCATGAATTGTTCTGAACGGTTTGTTTTCAGGTTGCTGTACAAACAAATTTGTTTGATCGACTGTCACCGAATTCTCCTGGTGGATAGTCAGAACCTGATTTGCGTCCAGATTTGTCAACAACTGGTACCTGCCATCGGGCCATAAAATCTCCAGGGAATCGATGTGTTCGGCTTCACCTAAACCAAAGTGAACCCGGTCGTCCATTGTAGACATATACCCTCTGTAAGGTGTGTGATATATAAACTGTTTTTGATCCTTACTACTTAGAATAAATTTACTGCCAATCCCCCTCATATTGGGATGATCCCCTTGTAACCTTACCTGAAGATAATTAGATGTATCATCTTCACTATCCCTATTTTCATAAATTTGAGCCGGAGCATTTATATTATTAATAATCAGATCGAGCCTGCCGTTGTTATTCAGATCTGCATAAGCCGCCCCATAGGAGTATCCGGGATCGTCTAAAATCCATTCATCGGTTTTATCAGTGAATTTCAAAGTGTGATTTCCTGCAGAAGTATTCCCGTTATTCCGGAATATATAATTGGGAACTTTGTAATCATGTAAATTATTAAGACGCTCGTATTCTCTTTCCTTAATAGTCTGTTGATCCACGTTATCCAGGTTTTCCTGAATATTGTAAATATCCATAAGATAATCGTAGTCGTTAACAGCCTTTGGATACCCATTTGTAATAAAAATATCTTTAAATCCATCATTGTCATAATCGCCGAAAAGAGCACTCCAGCTCCAGTCCGTATAAGATACACCGGCTAACTGTGCTATTTCACTGAATATGAGATCCCCATCTTGATTAACCCCATGATTAAATTGCAGTGTATTGAGGTTATAATGCGGATAAAATCCTTGCTGCCTCAGCTGTTGAAATCCATCATAAGTTACAGAACCGCTCATTCTCTTGCGGCCACTTAACTCTTCAGGCATCATATCCGTCTGTAGAATGTCCGGCCAGCCATTATTCGTAAAATCAGCTATATCGATACCCATTCCTGAAAAACTCGTGTGCTTCAGATATTCTGCAGCTTTATCAGAAAAAGTACCATCCCTGTTATTTATATATAGCACATCGTTCGGAGTAACATCGTTTGATACATAAATATCAGGCCAGTCATCTCCATTTAAATCCGTAGCTACTACTCCAAGTCCATATCCAATTTTCTTCAGAATTCCTGCTTCTTCAGATACATTTGTAAATGTTCCGTCCCCGTTGTTGCGATATAACTGATCAAATCCATAAGGATCGGGCTCTTCAACTCTGCCCATAGACCGCCCCATCACACCTTGTTCATGATCTTCCTGAGTTGGGCTTACATGAATAAGATCAGAATTGTTTAAAACAAAAAGGTCCAGATACCCATCGTCATTGTAATCAAAAAAAACAGAATGGATACCAAAACCGGGATCATCAATATTAAGATCATGTGCAGTTTCAGTAAATGTATTATCACCATTATTTAGAAAAAGCACGTTCGATCTTTCATCAGGTGCAGAATCCGGTGCACCAGATATGGTTACATAGATATCCAGGTAGCCGTCACTATTAATATCAACCATAGAGACTCCCGTTGCCCGCTTTTCCAAGGTTATGCCAGCTGATTCAGTGATATCCTCAAATTTCATATCCCCTTTATTAAGATAAAGGCGACTCTGCACTTCGTTACCTGAAAGAAAAACATCCGGAAGTCCGTCATTATTTATATCACCGGTAGCTACACCGGCACCATGATAAATAAAAGCGTCCGTTTGATAGTTTTTTGTTTCGTTCGTTGTAATTGAATTGACAAACGTAATCCCGGTTTGTTGAGGTGTTAACAGGTGAAAAAGATCTGGTTTCTTCGTTTCACTTCGACAGGAAAAAAGAAAGATCAAACATACACATGATATATAGTGCCGTTTCTGGAGTATCGACATAATTACATTAAGTTGAACATTCATCATATACCTACATTTTTCAAAAAGAGATCTTATTCTGTATCGGATGAATGATGGTATAAGCCTCATTTTCGTTTACTTCAATCGTCTGAATGGTGCCGTCAAACCATTTAATTTCTATTGCTTTTACTAAACCCTTGTTTTCATCAGCTCCCATAATTTGAGTGGCACTATTTTGTGACCAGTATCCCGCCCCGCTTTGAATCTCCCGAATGGGGCCCTTGTCACCATTTTCATATACCAATCGTATTTCGGAACCCACAGCCTGTTCATTTGAAAGAGGACCCACTAATGAAATGCGATATCCCTTATTTTCAGTTTGGTTTAAAAAAAGACGGGTTTCTGCTCCATTCTGACTGACAACCAAATCAACTTTTCCGTTTCCATCAACATCACTAAAGGCTGCACCTCTTTGTTCCCCATATACTTTAATGCCACTTTCTGTTCCATTCATGGGCTTGAATCCGCCACTTCCATCTCCCAGTAACACCTGGCCTCTGCCGGCATCCAGACGTGGAGTGAGCTGAGGAAAAGCGAAAAGATTCTGACTTATAAATATATCCTCATGGCCATCATTATTTACATCAGCTGTTGCTGCGCTAAATCCTGGCGAGAACTGTGCCTCAACCGGTAAAGCATGTGCTTCAAATCCGGTCTCAGTATTCAGGAATATCATATGCTCGATCGTATTAATTTCTTTATATGGCATTTGATCATATTGTTGGCTGCCTAATATTTCTTTTAAGGTAGAATTGGCGAACTCGCTATGATTTGACATTCGGTTTAGTCTTATCTGTTGTTGCTGAAATCCGTGAAGTTTTCGACGGGGTACATAAGTACCATCCCCAATGGAGTAAGCTTCAATAATATCGGTACTGCCAAATCCATCGATATCATCGTAATACATCCGTATAGGATCTCCATGGTGGAGTTGGTATTGAGAATTACGACCTATATTTAAAGCGATGATATCGGGGCGGCCATTTCCTGTAAAATCACCGGTTGCCACGCCATGCCACCATCCTTTATATTTATCAAGCCCAGCTTCACTGGTAATTTCACGAAGGATACCGTTAGTATTTTCAAATAAGCGCAGAGATCCCCAACTGGTGCTCACCAGTAAATCTTGCCGGTCATTACGAGTCAGGTCAGAAAAAACAGCTCCATTTACCATACCCAGTTCAGAAAACAACTGAGACACTGACCGATCTTCTATAAATCTGTTACCATTGTTTCGAAATAAACGGGAGTCTGCATCTTTCGGGTACTGTCCCGGTTTAAAACTTCCACCTGCAAACAGATCCAGGTATCCGTTTCCTGTTACATCGGCTGCAGCAAGCGGACCGGTGGTTGAATGCACCCCTGAAAGGCTATCCATAGATGCGATATTTCCGGACCTGTCAATTTTATAGGTATATGCTGAACCTACCCCGGAACGCCCCTGCTCATAATTGGCTGAGCCTATTACAACCCTGGTGTTGCCATCTTCTTTCCATCCAAGAAGGGTAGTTTGATCACCTGAAACAACTTCGCTAATGATATCCAGATTCCATGGCTCAAATTCTCCATTGCCCAGATTCCGATAAACACCTGGCTTCCCCCCTTTTCCTGATCCAATGAGCAAATCATCATACCCATTGCCGGTAATATCTATCCATGAAACACCCGGCCCCATTTGACTCAGTCGGACCGGGAGAAATGCCTGGAGTTCAAAATCTTCAAATGGATCCTCATGGTGTGTATGATTCAAATCACTGGTAATATCCCGAAACAACGGGTTGGAACGGTTCTTACCTGATTCTTCAGCTGCTTCTTTTGAATTTTTTTGATCTATTTCAATCATTGTATTGGCTTTAATTCCCTTTATATGGCTTTCTCTGCCATCCGGCCATATTACCAATATATCATGGTTCGAATTGATCTCATCAGCAGCAAACATCAATCCGGTATCCGACCCGGATGCATATCCCCCCCCTGCTGTTATCTGCTTACTTTGCAAACCTCCTGGTCCGCCATAAACCTCAACATAAGCACCAATGGCAAATGTATTCGGTCGCTGGCCTTTTAGCCTTATGCCAATCCTTGGTGCTTTGGTAGTATTTTTGAAAACTCCGGCATGTTTATTCATCCGGTTAATTACAAAATCTAAAGCCCCATCATTATTCAGGTCAGCAACTGCCATTCCATGGGAAATATCCAGATCATTCATACCCCAATTCTGGCTTATATCTGAAAAAGTTAAGTTGCCATTATTCCTGAATATCATATTCCTCAAATTCATTTTTGGAGACTCCAGCATAAATCCAAGAAAATTTTCGTCCAGACTCCCATATCTTTGAATAGTTTTAATTTGAGAATCTATATCCAGATGGTCATATAAAAATCCGGTGTTAATTATTAAATCATCAAAACCATCTAAATTAATATCCATAAAATTAGTAGCCCACGACCAACCTGATGCCTGAGTGCCTGTGAGATTTGTTATTTCAGCCCAGGTATTATCTTCACGCTTCAGATGCATGGAGTTGCGATTATACATGGGTCGAGAGTCTGTTTCTCCGATTTTAACAGGTACAGGCGGATCCTCAGATGCCGCATGACGGAGACGATCCTCGTGATATGGACTTAACATTTCGGTTGTAAAAATATCAATTTCACCATCCCGGTTGATATCCGAGAAATCCACACCCATACATGAAAAACTTATATTACGAATGGCTGTACGTTCAACAGCCTGAAAATGTCCGTTCCCCTGGTTTATCCAGATACGGTCTGGGGTGAAAAAATCATTGCATACATACAGATCCTGTAAACCGTTTCCAGTCAGATCCTGAAATTTTGCAGTCAGACCCCAATCCGGCTGCAAACCAAAAGGGTTGCCATCCTCGTCTAAAAATCTCTCTTTTGTATCCTCAACCTTTTTAAAAGTCCCTCCCTCGTTCAGATATAACTCATCAACTTCACCAATTTCCAGTAAGCCGGTAAGTTGGCCATTACTGTATAGCAATTCGTAGTGCTGATCAAAAGGAGATGCTAAGGTATACGTGTCGCCTGGATCTCTTAGCGGCTCGTTTAATACATTTTCCCACTCTAACTCTTCAGAGGTAAACTGATCGTTAACTGGTTTTTCTTTATAATTTGTTACATAAAGGTCCAAATAGCCATTACCGGTAATATCTGCAAGTGCCATTGTTGTACTACCACGGGATGGCCCAAGGCCACTATCTTCTTTTTTTGTAAAGTTCCCTTGTCCATCATTTATATACAGAACATTTTCTTTGTGCAATGCTGTTACCAACAAATCTAAATGTCCATTACCATTAACATCTGCAAACACCACACCTGTAGAATAGAAGTCTTCATGAGCTACCCCTGCCCGTTCTGTGATGTCTTCAAATTTCATCCCGCCCAAATTTTTATAAAGTCTGTTTGATTCAGCCAGACCTGCAAAATAGATGTCTTTAAGTCCGTCTCCATCGATATCTCCTGCAGCCACTCCTGATCCAATTAAATAGTTTCGATTTTTCCCATACTCGTTTTGTGAAAGTTGATTATTGAACCGGATATTGGTTTGTCCTGCAGTGAGCTGATCAAATCCTGTAGAACCAAAAAAACCTGGGGAAACTTCCGCCCAGCGATAATCAACCTCTTCATTCCATGATAATTCCGGGGATTCTGAACAACTGGCTATAAACGTGGAAAGGATTACACTTAAAAAAAACTTATACATACCAATTAGAAAATAAATCTATATTACGGGCTTAATTCTGCTTCGACCTTTTGATGATCCACTCATCGCCGGATGTTCATCCAAAAAGAACGGAGGCGCAGCGGTGATTTTTACGACGCTGGCTCTGAGTTTGTTTTTTCAGATAGAAATGCCAAAACAGGCATCCAAAAATTCTTTTCGCTAACCCCTAAGCAGCTAAGCGAAAATACGAGAGCACTGTTGAATACCTTGTTACCTCCAAACAGGGATTTTCTAAATAACTTATCACACTTCAATACTGGTGACCCGCCGGAGGCAAAACTTAGTTTGCTGTGACTTTGAACTGCAATCTAAAATAATTGAAAGTTATTACAAAATTATCTGTACCACCTTTTCTGGTGAATTTATTTATTAACAGTTTTATTCAAATAAAACCGTTTGTTAATCAAAACCGGGTCTGGAAACAAAAGCCCAGGTAAAGTGATGCAGCAGCGAATTGTTACATCTTTCAGCCCGATCCCGGGATACTACTTCAGCAAAACCTGGCCACCGGAGACCGGTGGTACTACCCTGCTTCTTTCTTGCTTTACCACACCATTCCAGATCAAGGGAGATAATATCCGTTACCTTGCGAGATACCGGGCCCAGAAATATTCTTACAAATGATTTATACTATTCAAAAGATTTTCCGCCGGTTGCAGCCCACCACACCGCACCCAAAATATGCTGTCTGTACCATGGTTCATCATAAATACCTTCCGGATGACCAAGTCCTGTATGAAATGATCTTCCCCCTTCAAAATCTTCCTGATACCAGGCAATCGGATGATCATCAGGCATCTTTCCACCAGGAAAGGTACTTTCATCGACTGCCAGTACTACTTCAATGTTATCAGAGACTTCCAGATAATTATACCACTCTTCAGTAACAATCCATTTAGAAGGTAAGTGAGAAGCAGAAGGATGATCCGGATTAACATTATTTACAGCTGCTGTCCAAATCCCAGGGTTGGGATGACGATTCCATACACCGCCCACCAAATCCACATACCATGGCCATTCCATCATTGTAAAAGATGCAGAGTGTATTGCTACAAAATTTCCTCCCTGTCGCATATATTCCTGTAAAGCAATTCTTTGTTCATCATTAAGAATATCACCTGAAGTATTCATGAATACAATTACATCCATGCTGTTCAATTGCTCTTGATTATCAAAAAAATCAGATTGTTCGGTCCATGTAAGTCCAAAGTGATGATCCTGACTTAGTTCTTTAAACATACTCACACCATTCTGAATCGATAAATGGTGAAAATCCAAAGATTTTGTAAACAAAAGAACCTGAAATTGTTCCTGGTTACCTTCCATACGCTGAGCCTCTGATCTGGAACTAAACAGAATGAAGAAACCAATAAACAGAAGAATGATTTTTTTTAACATTTTCATTTTAAATTTTATGATTCAGAAATTATTATTTAGCGTAAGACCAGTTTTGCAGGAGTTAGCTGGTCCTCTGTTGAACGGGTACCAAGTTTTCCGGATTCGCCATCTCCCCAGCAGTAACCTTCGTGGTTTGTTGTAATTCCGCATGCATGTTTACTGCCAACAGTAATATCCGTAAAGGTTAAATCACCAGAAACCGGCACAGGCTCTGTACGCATGGTTGTTGTTCCATCACCCAGCTGGCCTGATCCATTGCGACCCCAACAATAGGCTTTACCTTCTTCTGTAAGCCCACAGGTTTGAAAAACTCCGGTAGTTATGAAGGAAAATGTTATTCCTCCGTATACCTTTCTTGGAACCCGGAGATTTTCGATTACACCCAGATCCCCGGTTGTACCTATCCCCAGCTTGCCATATCTGCCGCGTCCCCAGCATACTGCTTCGCCGTCAGGAGTAAGTGCACAAGTATGATCCAAGCCCACACTAATAGATGAGGGTTCAAATGTAAAGCCCCCTGCAACCGCTCCCGGAACCTTTTTACCACCTCTGTTTTCTTCTCCCTGCCCTAATAAATTACCAAAATCTCCCGATCCCCAGCAGTAAGCATTTCCATCTGTGTCAATCCCGCAACTTGTAGCTGAAGCCGCGTTTATGGAACTCCATTTGAGATCACCGGCCACCTTTACCGGCACCAAAGAACTTTCAGTTAAATCATTTCCAAGTTTTCCATCTGCACCACGTCCCCAACAGTAAGCATCAGCTTCTGTGGTTATTCCACACGTATGGTTTAAACCCGGATTCACAGAAACGAACGATAAATCACCTGTAACTGCAACCGGCTCAGGCTGGTTTTCTGCAGATCCACTACCTAACCGGCCATATCTGCCCCGCCCCCAGCAATAGGCTTCACCATCTGTAGTAACACCACACGTATGATCCCAGCCCACATTGATCGAATCAAATCTTAAATTGCCAGAAACGGCTACAGGACCTGAACTGTTCACAGTTGACCCGTTACCTAACTGGCCTGCAGAACCTTCACCCCAGCAAAAGGCCTCACCGTTTGCGGTTAAACCACAAGTATGATTCTCTCCGGCACTAATTGAAACGAAGTTATTACTATTATTCTGCAAAGCTTCCGAATTGATAGGTGCACAAGCAATAAAAATCAACACTATTAATGCTGAAGATGAAAATAATTTATTCATGTAATTCATATTTAATCTTATTTATAAATTTTTTTAGAAATATGTAGAAAACATATATTGATTCATTATAGACTCAAATATTTTCATTTATACCAGAGTACTCTTCAAAAGCAGTCATTACTTCATCATGATTAAATTCACCTGTAAAAATTACTAATCTGTACCGAATAACTTCAGTGTCACCATTGGCTATTTCCCAATCTCCAAAGCGAGCTGTTGCAGGATTAATACCTAATTGATTATCAACACGCCAGGCATTCGGGTGACCTCTGTTCTCCGGATGGTCAAAAATTGCGATATTACCATCGTCATCACGTCCTTCTATATCCATACCCAAACTTACCCATTTAGCTCTTTCGCCTTCTGCTTCACCATTCCTTTGTCCCTCCGAATTAATTGCTTCAGCATGAATATCATCCCGCCAGGGCATTCGTAAGAAGAGTCCGCCATATTCCCATCTGTTAATTGTAATATCTCTTTTTGCTTCACCACTCCATTCCAAATCAAGAAGATATTTTCCGTTATCTCTTTGTAATGACCAAATCTGTGTTTCAGTCATCATTACCTCTCCATAAATATCAAGCATATCATAAACGGTTTTCCACCTGACTACTCCATCCTCACTTCCTTCATTAATAACCTCTGCAGAAACTTTACTCCAGAATTGATCCCCCCTCCAGGGGCCGCCTCCTGTTGGATTGTGATAAAAATCACGGCCATTAACCTGGGGAAATCCAAAAAACAGTGCGGTTTGATGAGGATGGTGCGAAGGCCTGAATTCAGTAAATTCACCTCTCCCATCGGGTGCTATTATTGGATGAATATAGGGTCTGAAATATTCCCCGGCATGTTGTGATAGTATTACATGATCGATCCCGACAGGAGATATATTTATGACTCCCTCTTCTTCATTATGCTCGATTTCAAATCCGTTTGAATTTAAATATTCCTCCTGTGGCACCAGAGAGTTTTGTGTGCCACAGCCATGCATGTATCCTAATGTTACTATAAGTATTCCGATGGAAGCTAACTTTTTCATACTATTTTTTAAGCTGTTTTTTTGACGTGAAAAGAATAGAATTCTTAGAAATCAATCCGGCCATAACCTTATCAATATATTTCTAAAATCGGTGCGGCTTTCAGGACTGCTAGAATGCAATGCAATTGTTCCCCTGTTTAAAGTATGTTCTAAAGCCGAAATATCAGAAAGTAGAGAACTATTCACCAAGGGTTCCAACTCTCCATTTTTCATTTTTACATAAAAAGTTGACCAATCCTGCTGACCTTGTAAATCATTCCCAATGCCTACTAATTGAGCAAATTGCCCATATTTGGGAGTTCCTTTATCCTGAAATCTGGTATGGAAAAGGATACCTGAAGATGAGTTATTATTTGGATAAATATCCGCTTTAAGCTCAAAGTTAATAAAATCACCCCCTGCAATCGGCCCGTCATAGAACAAATTACTGTGGGGTCCGCTAGCCACTATATTATTATCTTGAACCGCAAATGATTCTGTTCCATTATTATCAGCAGGTGGCCAATTGGCACGCCTTGCCTGACTCCAATCCGTAGTTTCACTTGCCCGCCAGCCATTAAGGGTTTCCCCATCAAATAGTGAAATCCAACCAAGGCCACGTTCACCCTCATAACCCGGTGCCGGTGATCCATCATCCTGTAATTTACCGGCTGCCCAAAGTACTCCCGAAGCGATGAGATTCAGATTAACATCATGACCCATAGTTTCATCATGGTGGCCCAATGTACTGCTGAAAACCGGAACTCCTTTATAGTTGTAAGTCCATGCTACAGGATGGTACGTTGTTGTTTCTACACCGTAACCATAAGCCAGTGGATGTGCACCTTCTTTTAACTCCACAATCATATACAGTTCACCGTTTGGCATTCTCCACGAACTTGGAAAATTTACCATAATTGGATGGGTTGGCTCCAGTACTTCAACTGTAAATGGTCGACGATCTTCATGTACGTAAGAAACAGCTCCTGTAAAATCAAACCACTCCGATGTTACATATTGATAAACATGCATGGGGCAATGGATCATCACGGCAGGAACTTGATATTCAACGTGAGCTGCTATAATTCTCTCAACATGGGCCCTATCCGCAATGGCATCATCACCATCGTAAAAATTACATTGATTGTAAATGACCAAATCGAATTCTCTGGCCCAGTCAGTGTTAGCATGACGAGTAAAGGCGAAATTTCTTTCTTGTCCACCTTCATGGTCAATGGTCAGTTCAAAATTTGAAAGTCGTTCCTTAAGGCCATCTTCAATTTGTTTTTTTTGAACCTCGTAATTATGCCACGGACCACCTCCGGTGATCATCAGAATTTTTAAAGGGTCAACCTTTTGATAAGCAGTTTCTTCTGAATTTTGTAACGGCTCAGAAAGTGCCGGTGTACAGGTAAGAAAAACCAACAACATCAAAACAGATCCTGATATCCAGCTGATAAAAATTTTCATAGATGTGAATCTAAATTAGAATTGATAACTACATAAATTTAAGCTCCCTGTGGACTTAGGTATCAAATAACAAGCTTAAACTTGTCCGATCTTCCAGAAAGGATTCAATGATAGAAGCCCCTCTTTTATAAGAGGGGCTTCTGGGGTTCTTTAGCAGAATTAACTATTAATTATATCCCGGATTCTGTGGAAAATCAGTAGAGGTTCGGTCAATTTGATCCTGCGGAATGGGTCGCAGTATATGAAAGTCCCGGATGTTTTCGACGCGGTTTTGGCCGGGTGAGTATTGCAGAACCCTATCAATCAATGTTCCGGTACGAGCTAAATCATGCCATCTGTGCATCTCAGCATTTAACTCTCTGCCTCTTTCATCAAGAATAAAATCCAGGTCGATCTGATCGGGAGTAATTTCCATTTCTGATGGATCCACACCCGGTGCAGCAGCCCTGCGTCTTACTATATTAATGTGCTCAGCTGCTTCAGCAAGATCACCCCCCGACATGAAGATTGCTTCGGCTGCTATAAGATGTGTTTCTGCAAGTCTTGCTACATTCCAGTCGCGTTGGCTGTAGGAATCAAAGGGGTCTGGCCGGGTAGGATCCGGATGCTTGAGCTGCTCTCTCGGGTATAATCTTCCTGTCCATAAACCATCCTGATCAACGCCGGGGTTCAACACACTATATCCCGCGTCGGCAATTTGCACGTCAGTCCATGGCTCAAGAGGAAAATATAGTGCCGTATCTCCTTCCTGAAAATTCACCTCATACCCGTTAAGAGTTGTAGCTTCACCGGGATCGTTCACGTAAAACGTTCTTTGGAACATGGCTTCCGCCCGGCCGTCTACTTCACGGTCATAAAGATCAAAGAACATCCACTGAGTAGGCCGGAAACGGGACCATGCTCTCCCTAACTCAGTTGTTCGAACAATAGCAGGTGCCGTTTCATATCGGGGTAAAAACCAGTTATTCATCCTGTTACCCCCAAAACTTCGGGTTTGAGGATTGGAACTGTTTTGAATTGACCACACGATCTCATCATTTCTCTGGTTACTAATGTCAAACAGCTCTTCCCATGAACCCATTAACTGGAAATGGTAGTTTTCGATAACGTTTTTTGCGTAGTCAGCTGCCAGTTCATAGTCATCCGGTTGAGCCGCTTCATCATGTCCTGCCCGTGTCAGGTGAACAATGGCAAGCATATGTTCAGTGGCAGGTTTAGTTGCCCGGCCGTAATCGGATTGAACATCCGGGAGAGTATTTAAAGCAAACGTCAGGTCGTTTATAATCACATCATAAACATCAGAAACCGATGCCCGGGTTGCTTCTGTTTGAAGGCCTGTTGTCTCTTCAAGTGTAATATGCACACCACCATATTGCCGAACGAGAAAGAAGTAATTAACAGCCCGCACAAATCTTGCTTCCGCAAGTCTTACTTCGTCTACCTCTACCTCCTCCGCTCTTGAAATGACGGCATTACAGGTATTAATACCTTCGTAGACCCAGTTCCATACATTCGTTATATCAGACTGCCTTGGATTCAGGTTGAGATCATAGGCTCCAAGGGCACCAAAATCCCCCCCGAAACCATACTCCCATAGATCTGTACCATAGGTTGTCATAAATGCAGCCGGTTGTTCGGCTCCATAAATACGTCGCAAATGCGAGTAACAGGCAGTCACTCCATCTTCAAACCCTTCTTCAGTACTTAAGTAAGATCCAGGGGCTTCATCTACTAATTCCTGCGAGAGAAAATCATCACACGAAGCAATAAACAGGGCCCCAAAACTGAAGGTAAAACTCAACAATAGAAGTTTTTTTATTCTGTTATTCATGATTAATATCGTTTTTAAATTCAAATTTTGATGGCTCATTTTTATTAGAAGCTAATATTCCAACCGCCCATAATAGTTGTCGCTTGCGGTATTGGGTCCATTGATGTTTCGGGGTCTGTTCCATGATATTTTTGGACATATTCCGAAAATACAAAGGGGTTGGTCGCATTCACGAATAACCTCAACGATCTTACACCCAGTCGTTCTGTAATTTCCGTTCCAAAATTGTAACCGAAATTAATTGCCCGGATTTTTATGAATGAACCGTCAAAATATCGAAGAGTGGTATAGTAATATGGTTGTTGCAATCCGCCATGTGGACGAGGAAACTCAGCGTCTGGGTTATCTTCTGTCCAGTAATCCGTAACCAGATGATTTCCACGGCCTGAATGAAAAATGCCACCTCCATGAAATGCACTTTGAATGGTATGGCCAAATCTTGCATTTGCCACAATAGACAGATCAAATCCTCTGTATGCAAATCGGTTTGTCATACCGGTAATAATACTTGGAACGTCTGTCCCCACAATTACCCTGTCTTCAGGATCCGGACTGGCCACCCGAACACCGCCCACCATGGAATTATTAGCTGCGGCTTCTTCTTCCTGACCTACCTGCCAAATTCCAACTTTCTCAAAATCGTAGAATACGTTTGCAGGCTGCCCGATAAATCTTCTATTTCCTATGTCATCTACTTTACCCTGAGCAAGTTCAACAATCTTTTCTTTGTTTGTGAAAATATTAAAGTCTGTTGTCCAGCTAATACCTCCTGGTGAATCCGGAGCAATTGTATGGGCTGATACAGAAAATTCAAAACCCTGGTTGGTTTTTACACCCACATTCGTCATGATAGATCCGTATCCAGAGGTCCATGGAATTTGCCTCAGCAGAAGTAAATCTGAAGTTCTTGAGTGATAAAGTTCCAGAGAACCAGTTACTCTTCCCGAAAGTATTTCATAATCAACACCAGCATTAAAGGTCGAAGTAGTTTCCCACGACAAGTCTTCGTTTGGCATTCTTACAGGCCTGAAACCAAAAGCATCTGTGTCTCCGCTATTCCAGTTATATCCTACACGGTTTAAAACGCTTTCTGTCTGAAATGGGGCAATACCTTCATTACCGGTCTCACCATAACTAACTCTAAGGCTCAGGTTTGAGAAGATCTCCTGATCACTTAAGAATTCTTCATTTGTTAGATTCCAGGAGACTGCCGCCGAAGGGAAAAATCCCCATCGGTTTCCTTCTGCGAATTTTGATGATCCATCTGCCCTGGCATTTACAGTTAACAGGTAACGGCCATCATAGTTATAGTTTACCCGGCCCATATAAGACATCAGGGTTCTGTCTCTTAAACCGCTGTCCATACCGGTCATCCGTGAGGCCGACCCCAAATTATTCATTTGAAATAATTCAATGGGTATCCCTTCGGCTGCAGCATATGAAAACTCATTTCTGTTGGCCTGTATACTGAAAAGACCCGTAAAATCAATAGCATGCTCAGCAATATCCGTTTGATAATTTAGAATGTTTTCCCATGTCAAACCATAATTTATAGATCTTCTCTGATTTCCTCTTGGATCCCCTTCAACTGCTGCAGTTGTAAACCGTCCTCTGAAATTTCCAAGACGATCAACCCGTATATCGGGTCCAAAAATAGATCTTATACTAAGATTCTCCTTTAGGTCAAATTCAGCATATACAGATCCTAATAAACGGCTGATTTGCCGATTTTCAACATACTTTCCATCAACCATATCCGCCAATGGATTGATAGCATCGGGCTCCTGGCTGGTACGCAATTTCAGATTTCCTTCATCATCGTATGGGCTTGCCAGCGGCGGTTCATTGTATGCACCGTTGGGTATTCCATTCTGCATATTTCCATATGGATTGTAGCTTTCACCATTACGGTCTGTTAAAGAATTCAGCAACCCCATTCCAATCCGGAATCTGTCAGAAATATTTTGATCCAGATTCAACCGAATTGAAAATCGTTGAAAATCCTGCATCGGCGTGATGGCTTCATCTTCTTTATAACCAAGAGCCACATTAAACCTGGTATCTTCTGACCCTCCGGAAACAGAAACATTATGCTCCTGTACCATGCCGTCACGAACAATCATATCAAGCCAGTCGTATTCAACGCCATTTTCCAAATTTCTTGTGAATTGTTCTTCAAAAATATTTGATTCAGAAAATATTCCATTAGCATTGAAAGCTTCTTGCTTATAGGCATAATATCCTTCGGCATCATAAAGCTTAGGCAGGTTTCTGGCTGTGTTTATTCCAAGCTGGCTGTCCACATTTATAACTACATCTCCCGGTGCACCCCGTTTTGTTTGGATAATAATAACCCCGTTTGCACCTCTTGAACCATAAATTGCGGTTGCAGAAGCATCCTTAAGCACCGTCATCGATTCTATATCTTTCGGGTTAATTTCGTTTAACCCCCCTTCAATAGGAATCCCGTCAATTACAAACAACGGATCATTTCCGGCTTCAAAGGATCTCCGGCCACGAATTCTTATAGACACACCGTCACCAGGCCTGTTTCCTGAAGGTGTAACATCCACACCCGAAGCTCTACCCATTAGTGCTTGCCCTGCATCGGAGATATTGGGATTTTCCCGCATCGTTCTTGGTGATACTGTAGATACAGCACCTGTAATATCCCCTCTTCTCTGTACACCGTAACCAACAACAACCACATCATCAAATTGCTGCACATCCTGTTGCAAATTGATATTGATTTCAGATCGTCCATTTATAGAAATTGTCATAGGCTCATAACCAATGAATGAAAAAACAAGTGTCTCATTCAACGAAGGAACTGATAATTCAAATTGGCCATCAAGATTAGTGGTAGTGCCTTGACTGGTACCCTGAATTACAATATTCACACCAGGCAATGGTTCCCCAGATTGAGCATCGACAACAGTTCCACTGACGGTTTCCTGAACAGCTATTTCTTCGACAATTTCTTCAGCCTGATTAATGAGAAGGTATCCATCTGAAGAGACTAAATAAGTAAGGTCGGTACCATCCAAAATAAAGTCCAGAGCTTCACTTACACTAATATTGTTATCTTTAAGAGTCACTTTCTTCTCAAAGACTTTATCCCATCTGTATGTAAGTTTCAACCCTGTTTGATTTGCTACTTCTCTTAATGCTTCTTCTACAGCATAATCAGTTATATCCAGTTTAATTTCATGAACTATATTGGTTCGATAAAATTTTTCCTGCAATTCAGAACTCGTCATCCTGTATGCAACCTGATCCTGAACCGCCTGAAGCTTTTCCGGAGGAAAAATAAAGAGAGCAATTAATAAGAACATTGCCCCCGTTATTAGTGTTTTCTGTAGCCATATTTTAATTTTCATATTACACCTGCTTGTTTTGATTTACCGATGGTTTAGAGAGCCACACCATCATTCTTCTTATTAGTCAAAGTTATTGTTTATAATTTCCGAAGCGCTTCCAGCTTTTTGTTTTATAAAATCGGTTTAATAAAACCTGACCTCCGAGCCACTTCGCTTAAATTCTATCTCCATAGCCATCGCAACCACAGCCAGAACTTCATCCAGTTCGGCGTACTGGAAAGTTCCGGTATATGGAATTTCCATCAGATCTGCATTGGCTCCTTCAATATTCACATTAAATCTTCGTTCAATATCACGTATCACCTGACGGAAAGGAGCATTTTCGAAATGTAATCCGCCCAGAGTCCATCTCAGATGATTCGTTACATTCGTGCTTTGGGCTGGAGAAGGCCCTGCCCCTTTTTTAACACTCGTGTATAACCCTTTGGTGAGAATAACTTGTGAAAGATCACTACTCTGTTCAGCTAAAGATCCCACAGCTACTTTACCCTGCCGTACAGCCACTTCCACAGCAGAGTCTTCATTCCAGCCCCTCACGTTAAATTCCGTCCCCAAAACCTCAACTTCCGCATCCTGGGCATAGACGATAAATGGATGATCTTCATCATGGGCAACTTCAAAATAAGCTTCACCTTCAAGGTACACTTCCCGTTTGGGACCGTGAAATTCCTGGGGGAAACGTATGGAGCTGGCTGAATTCAATGTTACTTTTGTTCCATCAGAAAATGTTACCCGTGCTTTTTCTCCTCTTTCCGTTTCAAACGTCTGCATCACATAGAAATCGGAAATTTTTTCAGTATCGTCACTATTTGTCAATGTGTATTGCATAAAAACCCCTGCAAAAACCGATACTAAAATAACGGCCGCTGTTCGTAACATATAAAGCGGAGCCTTTGACACCTTTCGGGAAACAATTTTGGCTTTCTGCTTGCCATAGCGGTACTGAAATTCTTCCCAAGCCTGCTGTGCATCAACTTCAAAATTCTCGGGTGGGGTTAAATTCCAAATCTCCTGAATTTCCTGAATAAGCTTTTTGTTTTCAGGATCTTCATCTATCCATTTTTTCAGCAGCCGTCTCTCCTCCGGCCCGGCGTTACCCGTTACATATCGCTGAATTGCTATCCAATGTTTGCGATCTATATTCAAACCTTTCTGATTTAGTTTAATTTCATTTCATTGATTTGGTACTTCTTACTATTCATAACAACCGAAAAAAGAAACACCCTTAAAAAAAAATTAAAATCCCGGACAAGTAACTTTTCGTCCGGGATTTACTATATGAATGAATTCGTCGGCTTAGACGAGTTACACATTAAATACAATCCAAAAATGCGCTCCCCTGTAATTTTTTTGAAAGGCTGTTAAGAAATGGTTCAGTAATGTATATACCTCCGAACCACAATTGCACTTCCTGTTACACCGCAGGAATGGCTTTTGGCGGGTAAGCCGAAACGTGGGTATTACCCGCCATCTTAACCCGGCGATCCTATCATGTCGAGCGAAGCCGGGACATCTCCCGGTTATCGGATGGAGTTTTTTAACGTAATTCCTTCCCAGCACAAAGAGATATCGCTAACGCGGGGAAAAGATGAGCTCACTCCGGCCTGCCGGAAAAGCACCGTCAGTCCTGCGTTTCCCCTGTTACTACACCGGGGGCAGGCGAGATGACAGGGCGCTGGTGTACTACCGCGGCGTATGCGTCTCCCTGCCATAACCACGTCCCGTGTAACGCCGCAGGAATGGTTTGGCGGGTGAATTGGAACAGGGTTTTGGGGAAAGATTTTATTACCCGCCGCTGTCAAACAATGCCCTGTCTTCCCGACCGGAATGGAACCGAACGCATGTGAGGTAAAATGGAGCGGAGGGATCTCCCGGTTATCGGACGGAGTTTTTAAAACATATGCCCGGAACAGGAAAAGCCTTCCTCTTTTTTAAGAACAATCTTCTACCCTGCCAGAGAAACAATCATCAGAATAGGCAGCAAATAGGATAATTTTTTCCGCAGTATCTTTAAGGTACGGGTCATTTGCGATTCTACGGTTTTAACAGAGACTTCCATTACATCAGCAATCTCTTCATATGTTAATCCGTCATAACGGTGAAGTTTATAAGTCATTTTGCTGCGTTCAGGCAGCTCTTCAATAGCTGTTGTAATAGCTTTCCTGATTTTCTGCTCCCTGTACCTCTCCTGAATTTCAATTTCAGGATTTTCTTTCTGATCCATCCACTGTCTGTCATATTTATCTTTTACTTCCTGGTGTTTAATGTGGTTTAAAGACAAATTTCTCATGGATTTATATAAATAAGAACGGATAGAGCCTTCTGTATCCCACGATTCACGTTTTTCCCACAAAATGGCAAACAGTTCCTGAGCCAGTTCTTCTGCAATGGCTTTTGATCTAACATAACGCCAGGCAAAACGCGTTAAAGGCTGGTAGTATTTTTTGAACAAAATTTCGAACGCTCTCTCGTCTCCCTTTTGGATATTTTCTATCCAAAACTCATCATCATGGTTGTTACTATTGTTGTTAAATACTGACATTTCTATTAAAGGAAGTTGAGCACGAGAGTTGCTGACACCAAAAATTTTTTACAAAAAATGAAAGGAATTGAAAGTTTTCAAATTAATAATTAACCTAAGCAGGTCTCAACCTACAAAAAAATTAGTATTAATTAACAATAATTATCTCTTTTATTTTTTTTCAAATGCTTGCTCCCATTCAATATATCATCGAAAAATGATGAAAAACATTACAATGTTTTGATATAACCTGCTGTAATTATTCAAGGTTCTAAACCGGGAATCAGCTCCAATTATTTATTCCGTTTGACAGGTACTCCCCTTATGGCGTGATATTATTCACAGGCACTTTGATTTCGAATTATAACTACCTGCCCTTACCTCACAGACCCAAAATCAGCTTGTAGTGCAAGGACCGGACCTTCGCATTTTCGGCTGTTCATGATCATCAGCCGGAAGTGTTGAACACTTACAAATTTCAATAACCGAAACTGGTTTATTTCATCGGGTTCTGAATGAACTCCCCCGCAAATTGGCTGTCAGAGCTTCGCTTTCGATCCATGGATTGAACACAGGAATAAACGTAAATAACCTCATTCCGGAACTCATCGGGAATTTTAAGAACGGCTTCTTCATCCATTCGGGCGGCGGCATTAAATCGATAGTCAATCTTATTCAGTGCTGGTGATATCGCAAGCAGAAGCACCTGGTCATCGCGTTTGGCTCTGTCTGTATATTCATATTTCCATGAAAAGGATAGATGCCCCTGCTCCGTGCGTTCAGCTTTTAGTTCCTGCAGCGGTTCCAGAACTCCGGCAGAGAGGATCAGCTTACGGTAGTCTGCTTCAAAACCATTTTCAGTCTCCTTCATCGCTTCCTTAATATTCAGTGAAATAAATCGATTATAGGACGTACGCCCCGGCTCTGTCAGCAGCGAATGCCGGTGAAAATCCAACAGCAAAGAACTCAATGTTGAAGTGACACCAAAACGGCTTTTCGCCGCTTTTTGCTTTGGCGTATTTGGATGTTTCACTGTTGCCGGCCTCGATTTTATATAAATCGTACTGCCTCGCCGGGATGCAACCACCGGCCCGATTTTTCCCAAAAAAGCACCCAGTATCCCATCTTTTAATTTTGCCATTTTACATCCTCGTATGTGTTAAAGGTTTTTCCACTCTGCACCCATCCTTGCCCCTTGAATATGAGCACTTTTTCTGCTCATGATTAGTTCAATTTAGATAAGTATCAATTACAGATCAAATAGTTATCTATTACGTATAGAAACGGTTTTTATACGTAGCTTATACGGAGACTATACGTAATTGATATGGAGTATATTTCATGTATTTATGAGGAAATTGCAAGGAATTTGACAACGGTTTATGGGTTATTCACAGCCGAATTATTGATAAAAAAACCTCCAGGTTCCCGCAGACCTGAAGGTCGCTCCTTAAAGGGTTATTGACTAATGACCGGCAATTGCATCTTTTCCTTTTTACCCACACAAATCAAACATAGAGCCTTATTCAAATAACTCTCTTGACAAAAGCTGGGCGATTGGTATTCGACCGCTTGCTGGGCGACGCCATCAGGCTGGCGGAGGAGGGATATTTATAGCAAGCCTTATCCCAATCATATACTGAACACCAGTAAACATCAGGTCATCACTTTTTCAGTCAATGATGTTCACCACATCCCAGGGTTTCACCTTAATTGTCTGTATGGTAAAACCGGACAAAGACTAATCATTCAGGGAATTAATCCATTCGGCAATTTTTAGAGCCTCTTCTTCGGGAACAAAGGTCATTGGCGGCATTGGTGTAGAATAATCCGGCCAGTTCGAAAGGTCCGGATTATACATCAGCTCGACCATCTCTTCGTTGGAATAATTTCGTTCAGCTATCTCCGTAAACGCCGGACCCACCTGGCGCTGTTCTGTATTGTGGCAGGATGTGCAGGTGTACCGGGTCAGGAGCGGCCTTATGGTTTCGTAGTCGGGTGCTTCTTCATCCGCAGTTCTTTCATCTGCGGTTTCAGACGGAGTATCCCCTTCATCTCCTTCCGCCGAGTTAAAGGTACTTACATCACTCAAGGCCAGTTTTTCACCGGCGGGTATTTTATTCAGCGTATAGTAGGCGGAACTGTGCAGCAGCGGCAGGCTTTCGTCCTCCGACCTTATTCCATCCAGCTCTATGTGATGGATATAATTTTTGCGCGTATTTTCGACAACGATCCGTACTTCCAGCCCGTCATCGGATACCTGCACTCCGCTGACCTCCGCTGTGCCTAAATCAACCGGCGGACTGCCATAGACCGGATTATACTTATAAATATATGTGGATACAGCGTATGAGGCCAGGTCTTCGGCAGATTCGCGGTCAACCGGTTGGGTAAAGGTTACTTTGAAGCCATCAGGCGCAGCACGTACATTCTTCATTTCAAATGGTACCGGCCCGTTCCACACGAGTCTTTGAAGGCCTTCATCAGCATCTCCGGCTGATCCCCATCCGCGGTTGGTTTCTCCCACGAAAATAGATCCGTCATCGGCCCATGCCATCCGCAACACTCCCGACTGAAAGCCACTGCGGAAATCGAAGGCGGCTCCCTGGTACGTTCCATCCACCTTTTCTAAATCGATGCGCATGATTTTACTTTGTCCCTGGTCTCCTACCAGTACCTGTCCTTCAAATGGACCGAAATATCCTTCCGGAATTTTCTGTATATCCGAATTTGAGATACCGAGGATTCCATGCGGAAGCCACACAGCGGGGGTTTTCAGTTCAGGAAGTGACTCCTGAACGCCAAACATCGTAGTGTAATCCTCCTCATCCCGGATGTCTTCCGGCTTGATGTACCTTCCCTCCTCATTTTTCTCTATGCGAGGATCAACATACTCGTAGAACTGTTCAGCCGTAAGATCCAGTGGTGATCCCGGTTCGCCCGTCCACCGCAGGCCCGCTGGATGCCCGGTAAAATCTCCTTCCTCAACATGCCATATACCGCCGGAACCGATGTAGTCGCCCTGATTTTCTGCATAAAAAAGATCCCCGTCGATCATACCAAGCCCCGCCGGAGAACGCATTCCCGTGGCCCACGGTGTCATTTCTCCGTCTTCAGTAATCCGCATCATCCATCCTCTCCAGGGTACCCGGCTTTCTCCGCGCCACCATTCCTCATCGCCAAAGGCAACGTTTCCGGATACAAAAAAGGATCCGTCAGGCGCGATAACCGGTCCAAAACTATATTCGTGATAGTGTCCCGACAAAGGCCAGGAATATACTGTTTCCATCAGGTCGGCCCTGCCGTCTGAATTTGTATCCTGAAGGCGGGTCAGTTCACCGCGCTGCGCACAATAAAGCGCACCGTCTTTCCAGGCCAACCCCAGTACTTCGTGTAAACCGCTGGCAAACCTCCGGAAATAGGGATTGCTGCTCGTCGGATTCTCAACAATAAAGATATCCCCTCTCCGTGTGGCTACAGCTAAGTCACCACCGGGCAACACCGCCAGGCCTCCCACCTCCAGCAGGTAATCCTCAGGACTGACAACATCCATAATTTGATAATAATCATCTTCCTGCGGATCATTCTGGGCACCAACCGGTATGCTGATCAAAAGAATAAGGACAGACAGAATATAAAAACGCGTATAACGGATAGTCGGGTTCATATAGCCTAATATTTAAAAAAGAATTGTATAGTTTAAAGCAGACTGTACCGGAACCAGAAGCTCCTGGTGGTCCTCCACAGTTCGAACGACCGGTTCAGAATCAACCGGATCATCCAGCCGGAGATAATAGGAATGATCGTCAATCAGGTATTGGTTGTTTTCATCCTTTTCAATAGTACTTCCCGTCGCCAGCCGGATGTACAGACCATCGGGTGGATTCTCCACTGTTATGGATCTGCGAAGTCCCTTTCCGTCATCCACCACCCGGATTTCATCGTTGACAACTGCCCCGTAAATCTCATATATAAACACCGGTTTATCATTTTGGTCAATCCGGTAACCCCGCGACCTGAAACCCGTACCTGCCGTATCGGCTGCCCAGGACGCCTGTCCCTTTTCAAGTTTACTAATGGCCAGTGAGGGTTTTGGAATCAGGTGTTCGACCGTACCTTCCGGCCGGGAGGAACCATCACCCCTGTTGTACCACATTGGAGTTGTGTTCAGGAAATCACCCCGCCATACCTGGACCAGGCTGCCATGATTCAGATCGTAGGTATAGTGCAATTTTTCCATACTGCTGATAGATACGGCATGGGTAACCCTGCTGCCATCCGGCAGATCCATAAAACTGCGCAGCAGTGGTTTATCAGCCGCTCTGGCGTAGATGGCCCTTCCTCCTCTCCGGCCCGTAACCCTCTCGTCACTCAGCACGTGTCTGCGAAGCCCCTCACCCGAGACGGCAAATTCCAGGTAAAGACTTCCACCGCGGGACTGCCTGGCATATAAAAGCTCGAATGGTATTGCGCCTTCAGGCAGATTTACCGATCCCTCATTATCATCGATATCTACTATCTCATCACCGTCAACCCGCAGCAAAGCGGCCCCGCCTGCACCATTCAGGCTGAACAGGTAATCCCCCGCAGCGGAGGTATGAATCGTGCCCCGGTAACGAATCAGAAATTGTTCTGGCATAAGCTCCGGAGCGGATATAAGTCGTTCGGTTTCGCCGGATTTTACAGCCATCAGCGTATCCAGGTCTGGTTCTTCTGAAAAGGCTCCTTCATAAATTTCGTATTCCAGATCTGACAGCACCGGGACAGGCCAGTCGTAATTCGTAATATTTATGTTTCGAAAAGCTACCGCACCATGATCCCCCTGAATACGCAAAGGCCCCTGTGCCACTTCATCATCGCCTGCAGCACCCCGGGTCGGCCCGGATAGTTCAACATCTTCGTGTATCGTAACTCCGTTTAATTTCGCACTGATAATTCTGGCATTCTCTGTTTTATTTCCCGTTTCATCAAATCGGGGGGCCTGGAAAGAAACCTTCAGATTCTGCCATACACCCGGTGCCCGGCTTGCGTTTTGACGGGGAGGATAACCCTCATACCCTTTTTGGCCTTCCGGGCGGCTTTCATCCCAGCGTTCATAAATACCTCCGTTATCACCGGCTCCCGGTACTTTAACGGCCCAGCTGTCCAGCAGCTGTATCTCATATCGACCCTGCAGATAAATGCCGGAGTTTGAATCTTTCGCCATCATAAAATCCAGCTCCAGGTCGATATCACCATGTTCAGAAGCGGTATACAGATCCTGGCCCCGGTTCTCTCCCGGATGGTTTACCAGTACACCGGTACCATCCCCTGTCCGGAATACATTGGCCTCCTCCAGCGATGCCCTCACCTCTCCTGCTATTTGCCAGCTCTGCCCGGGATTATCGAAAGCGGACAGGTCAGTCAGTTCTAAGTTCTGAGCCTGAATTCCAAAACTAAACAGAAACAGAACAGCAATACTATTTAACGTACAGAACAAAAAATTCTGGAAAGATTTCATTTATTATCAACCGGTTAAAATTTTAGTTGTACTAATCTATTGCTGGATATTAAAAAAGGCAATCGATCTTTGCCGGAAAAAGTTGACAGCCGGTTTTCTCAGACTGCTTATGATTTGCACGGATCTATCTTTAATAAATCAGATTATTTGATGAAAAAAGTAAACTGCCTGTGCGTCACTTTACGGATTCACTCTCTTTTAATCTGTTTCACCATCCGACTCACTTCTTATCTTTCGGAATTCTCTGATCCCTTCTCCGATTCCACGAGCCAGTCCCGGAAGACGTTTTGCGCCAAATAGTAAAACTATTGCAAAAATAATCAGAACCCATTCAAAACCGCCTAATGCTCCCATACAAACTCCTGTTTAGCTGCTATTTTTATGTTGATTGCTTGTAGTGAGTATATGACTTTTCCCGCAAAAGTTCTGCTGCATTCTCGGCTGTTATATCCCTTGAGGATTTGCAAGCATTTTGTGTCTTTTTGGAGCCAAAAAGCAGCACAGGCAGGCCCAGCCCCTTTTTACACAAGAAGGGACCGTTTTTCGCACTGATTTAGAATCGAACTCAGGTTTACAGGTGTATGGCAGATAACGAACCAAAATCTACCTACCATTGAATTCCTTATCGATGTACCGATCACCTGATAGTGCCAGGTTAAACTAATGAATAAAATTTCTCTACGGCTGATATGGGCCTGTTACGACTATTCTGTCCCGGGAATCATCCACTTCAAAAAGATGAGGTATTCGGATGTAGCGTCCGTCTATACTTTTATGGCTGTGAACCGACATAAGCAGCTTTCCATCAAACGTTCGGAATAGCATGCCATGCCCGAAGTTTGGTGGAGTGATTGGCTCTTCTTGCTGTACCCATGGGCCATCTATTGTACCACTCTCTGAATAAGCCACACCTTGCACATAGTCACTGAAAACCCAGCTTGTCCATAACATGCCCAATTTCCCTGTTTGTGTTTCGAACAACCAGGGGCCATCGGTAACTTTGTTTGGGATAATATTTCCATCATCATCCCGCTCCTTACTCCAGGGAGAATCAAGCGCCCGAAACAAAATTTTTCCTTCACCCAAAGGTCCTGACAAATCAGGTTTTAATTCAATTTTTTCCATGGTTCCGTTCCAGTTAATCAACCATTCTTCACAGTAAATCATGTAAGGTTTGCCATCCTTACCTAGCCAAAAAGTACCATCCAAAGTGGGGACGTCCGGTGGCAAATAAACATCGTCTTCCATGGGTATGTAAGGCCCGTCAGGCTTGTCACTAACCAATACATGACTGGCCCGTCGATTAATAGTATTGCCCTTTACCGTATCGATAACCACATCATTATTGGTGAATGTAGCAAAGTAATAATACTTGCCCTTGTATTGATGCAATTCAGCAGCCCATATCATTGGCCGGGGCCCCATCCATGATTCAGGATCGGTTTTTGTAACCCTGAAAGGCCCCGTCCACGTTCGAAGATTCTTGCTTTTCCAAAGCAAGCCACCCGTTCCGGTCATGTAATAAGTTTTTGTTTTTTCATCCGCAAGAATGGCGGGATCGCTGAGCCTGATAGAGTCTAAAGGAACGTCTTCTCTTACTTCGGGTATCTCACGTTGAGCAAAGGCGGTAGAAACATTCAGGATTAATATCAGTGCGACAAAAAGTATTCTCATGTTATCAAAAGGTATGTTCAAGTGTGAAATCTAACAAAAATCTGGCGGAAAAATTATTCGAAAAGTGATCGCTTTACTCCCAAATGTAGTTGAGCTGCCATACAAACTCCCATCAGATACTAACGTCGTGTCAACTTGTAGTGAGTATCTGATTTTTCCCGCAAAAGCTCCGCAGCAGCCTCCGCAGTGATATCCCGCTGAGGGTTTGCAAGCATTTCATACCCAACACGGAATTTTTTGACTGTCGCTGATCTTAGCAGCGGAGGATAAAAATGCATATGAAAATGCCATTCGGGGTGATCCGCACCATCGGTGGGTGATGGATGAAATCCCCCTGAATAGGGAAATGAAATGTGAAAAAGATTATCATATTTCACTGTAATTTTTTTGATGATATCGGCCAGAGAAAATTTTTCGTTTTCAGTCATATCTGTAAACCCGCCAAACGGCCGGCGGCTGATGAGAAGCGTTTCAAACGGCCAGAAAGCCCAGAATGGAACCAGAATAATAAAATCATCATTTTCCGCTACTATCCTTTCCTTCTCTTTCAGCTCGGTTTCAAGATAATCCCCAAGAAGAGTTCTGCGATGGGTTTTGAAATATTTTTGCTGCTGTTCCAGTTCTTTTTTCGGCTCTTCAGGTATGGTTTCCTGCGCCCAAATCTGCCCGTGCGGATGAGGATTACTGCATCCCATAATCTCTCCTTTATTTTCAAAAATCTGTACGTAATTGATAAAGTCCCGGGAACCAAGTTCTTTATACTGATCCGTCCACAGGTTCACCACGTTAACGATTTGATCTGTACTCATTTCAGGCAGCGTCAGGTTGTGCCGGGGCGAAAAACACACTACCCTGCAGATTCCTTTTTCGGTTTCTGCTAATAGAAGATCTTCTTTGGAAAAATTTTCTTTTTCAGTTTCGGGGAGTAGTGCACTGAAATCATTATCAAATACAAATGTGGATGTATACTCCGGATTCCGGGCTCCGCCTGTTCGTTTATTTCCGGGACAGAGATAACAATTTTCATCATATTCCGGCTTTTGAATGACAGATTGCTCTTCCAGTTGTCCCTGCCACGGCCTTTTATTCCGGTGAGCAGAAACCTGAACCCATTCACCCGTTAACTTGTTCAGGCGCCGGTGTGGCTTATTATTGAATAATATATTCATCATTTTCTTTGTAAAAAAGACTCCATTGGAGAACCATAGCCTTAACGGCGAAGGTATAATGTACATAACCTTGCGTGCTATTTGAAATCACCCACTCCGGAGGAGTGATATGTTTGTAATACATGAACAAGGACATCACCATCTCCCAGAGGCGATCTTTGCGAAAGAGCTTTTGATATATACGAGAGGGAATCCAACAGCCCATACAAAACCTGGTGCAAAAACCCCCGTTCCTGTTCTGAGGTTTTAACAAGTTCCGGATTGGGGGTTTGGGTATTACCATTTCATTATTTTACAAACATACGGCTCCGCCGGAGCCGGTAAAAATATAGCCTTAAACCAACAGATCGAGAAAGGCCAAAAATTCTTGTCTTCAAAAAAAACCACTCCGGAGGAGTGGTATGTTTGTAGATATATGAACAAGGATATTACCATCTTCCCGAGACGATCGTTACGAAAGAGCTTTTGATTTATACGAGGAGGAAGCCAACAGCCCATACAAAACCCGGTACAAAAATCCCTGGATTATTTCCTGATTTTACCTGCATCTGAACCATTTTCTCATTTCTATAACCATAAGGCTCCCCCCGGAGCCGATAATTTGAACCTGCAAACATTTCTCCTGAACATTGATATTAACTTATAACCCCGGCCCCGTCACTGATCCGCGCCTGGTAAAACTCAACCGGCGGCCGGGCGTTTCCATTATACCTGGTTTTGATGATATCCATCACACCTTCCACTTCATTTTCCAGAACCAGGTTAATGGTACAGCCGCCAAAACCTCCTCCCATCATACGCGAACCCAATACAGCATCCAGATTTTCCGTTGCCTCCACCAGCAGATCCAGCTCGCGGCAGCTTACTTCATATTCATCTCTCAGTCCGTAATGAGACCGGTACATCCGGCGGCCGAATGATTGAATATTCCCTTTCGAAAGGTCATTACATGCTTCCAAAACCCGCCGGTTCTCATCCAGCACATACCGGCACCGTTTATAGACTACATCAGACAATTCACTTTTATGCTCTTCCAGGAGCTGATAAGATACATCCCGCAGGCTGTTCAGTGAATCATCAAACTTACGCAAAACAGAAACCCCTTCTTCACACTGCCTGCGCCGGATATTATATTCTGATCCGGCCAGTTCACGCCGGACGTTTGTATCGCAAAGCAGAATTGCAAGATCACTGCGATCAAAAGAATGATGTGAATATTCCAGGGACCGGCAATCCAGTTTGATTACACTTCCGGCTTTTCCGTGAAGGTTGGCAAACTGATCCATAATACCACATTGTACCCCCACAAATTCGTTCTCCGCCTGCTGCCCGATTTTTGCCATTTCTGCCCGGGACAGGTTCAGTTCAAACAATTCAGACAAACCCAGCAGTACACCCCCTTCCAGAGCGGCTGAGGAAGAAAGTCCGGCTCCGATTGGAATATCTCCTCCAAATAAACAGTCAAATCCTCCGATCTCAAATCCCCGCTTTTGGAGCTGATCTGTAACACCCATGATATAGTCAGGCCAATTCCCTGTTTTTTGAAACTCACCCGTCAAATCCGTTTCAAATTCCGATTGATCCATATCCCTGGCAACCAGACGAATCCTTCTGAGTTTATTAGGAGCTAATGCTAAAACAATCTTCTTATCGATGGCAGCAGGCAGTACAAAGCCATCATTATAATCCGTATGCTCTCCAATCAAGTTAACACGGGCTGGTGATTCTACTACGACCGGTGCAGATTCGAACCGATTCCGGAACTCAGGCAATATATTGTTGGAGTTTAAAGTCACTGCTTATTCTATAAATTTGAGGTGGTTCTGGCGATTGTTGGGTCAGGCTTCAAAAAGAATGGAAAAATCCGCAAAGTAAGCATAAATCATCAGTACGATAATGACCAAAAACACACTGGCGTGCATAGAATATTTCCATGGTGTCATATCCACATCTTTGGTATACTCTTGCTCCCATGCATCATCCAGTGGCTTGAAATAACCGAAACCCATCATTAAGCCGACCAACAGAACAAAGGATAGCCCAAGGAAATGAAATTCGGTGATTTGAGCTACCCACCCGTTAAACGGTGGAACAAAATATCCTGTGGCAATAGAGAGGCAGCCAGCTACAAGAGCCCATTTTGCAGCGACGGGTGGTATTTTCGGGCCTATCAACCCTACAAGAACTACAGCCAGAATGGGAATAAAATAAATGCCGTTCATCTGCTGCAGGTATTGAAATATACTTTCCTGGCCGATAAGCAGCGGCGCAATAATCATGGAAGCAAACGCCACAATCCAGCCAAATCCCTTTCCTGCTTTTACAATCTGATCATCAGTAGCATCCTTATTCCAGACAGCTTTATAAAAGCCATATCCAAAAAGTGTAGAACTTGCGTTGAGGGCAGAGTTAAACGAGCTTAGAATCGCTCCAACCATTACACCCGCAAATAACCCTGTCATGGGTGACGGCAATACATCCCGAACGAGCACCCCATAGGCACTGTCTGCTTCAATTCCAGTGTCCGCATAAAGGTAAAATGCAATAATACCGGGAAGCACAAGATACATCGGCCCCATCAGTTTCAGCAATCCGGTCAGAAGTACGCCCTTCTGGCCCTCTTCAAGGCTGCTGGCTCCAAACGTTCGCTGGATAATCTGCTGATTGGTGCACCAGTAAAAAACATTTAACAGTAATACGCCTGTAAACAGCGTTGAAAAAGGAACCTGTTGATCCGGGCCGCCAATGGAGTTAAACCGCTCCGGGTTCGCTTCGTTCAGGGTTTGCCATCCCTCAAGTAAACCTTCACCCCCGCTTACAGCCTGTAAGCCGAAATAGGTAATGGCCAGGCCGCCAATTAATAATCCAATTCCATTGAGCAGATCAGATACAGCGATGGAGCTGAGTCCGCCAAAAAGGGCGTAACTGGCTCCGATAATGCCGACTACCCAAACAGTAAGCCAGATAACTCCCGCATACGATTCAATTCCCGTTAATAACTGGATATCGAGCATCCCCACAAGTGCCGTCGCTCCTGTGTACAAAATGATAGGCAATAAAATAGCTACATAAGCTGCAAGAAAAATCAGGTTCGAAATTACCTGAGTACCATGATCAAATCGAATTCCGAGAAATTGGGGTACTGTAGCAATTCCGCTTTTCAAAAACCGCGGCAGAAAATAAAGAGCCATTAATACAAGAGCCAAAACGGCGAGCACTTCCCAGGCCATCACACTCAAACCATCAATAAAGGCAGACCCGTTTAAGCCCACCATCTGCTCTGTTGACAGATTTGTTAACAACAAAGAGCCGGCAATAAATGGGAAACTAAGTCTCCTGCCCGCAAGATAATACCCGTCAAGGCTGGAAATATCCTGCTCGCGTACCCACCACCAGGTGAAAACGGCCACAAAAGTGATAAAAAACAGGAAACTGCTAATTATAATGAAATTCTCCATGTTGTAATCGAATAAAGAATGTAGCTGAGTTTAATTCAGTTTTGGTTCATTACAGCCAGGATTATCATCTGTTTAACCTAAAAGCAGGCAACCTCTTCCTGGTCACGATCAAAATCAGGAATGTTGTTACCTTCAGTTAAATGATAATATCAGGCGTAGATAGGTTCATGTATTTTTATCTGATTGTAAATAGGTAATCAGCTCTTAAAAAAAGCAGCTACTGCAAATCAATCCTCAATTGCTTTCCCCCAAAGAGAAAAAAGATTTCGCCCGATATCTGTATTATCCAGAGTTCCTGTAAACATTTCCGAAGATGGGCCATAACTATATACAGGAACCTGCAAGGCTGTATGGCCGCCTGTTGAGAACTCGTAACGTACATCATTCTCCTCGCCTGCCGGAAGAGTCAGGCCACCTGTTTCATGATCTGCTGTAACAATTACCAGTGTATTGCCGTCGTTTCTTGCAAATTCCAGTACACTTCCAATAACATTATCAAAATCAATGGTTTCCTGGATCATCTGTCCGGCATTGTTATCATGCGCCGCCCAGTCAATCATGGATCCTTCAATCATCATAAAAAATCCTTCCTGATGCCGGGATAATTCATCCAGCGCAGCCATTGTAATGCGGGCTGCCTGATCCCCCCGGTCGGGATACGTCTGTAAATCTCCTCCTTCCAGGAATACGATTACTTTTTCCTGTCCCGCCATTTGATCCAGCTCATTTTCATCATCAATAAACAGGTATCCCAGTTCCTGCATTTCGGCAATCAGGTTCCGTTCATCAGGGCGTGCGCCCCCTTCAACTTCAGGAAGAAAATAATCTGTGCCCGCGCCAAGTATCATATCAATTCCTGAGTTCACAAACTTTTCAGCAATAATAAATTCATCCGACCGGCTTTCATGATGTACAGCAAAACTTGCAGGAGTTGCGTGCGTGATCCGTGAGGTTGCCATAAGCGCTGTTCGTTTACCGATTTCTGAAGCATAATGAGCAATACTTTCCAGTGGCGTTCCATCCGGAGCCATTCCAATCATTCCGTTATTTGTTTTATAACCGGAAGCATAGGTTGTGGCACTCGATGCAGAATCGGTTACCCGGTGATCATTCGCATGTGTAAATACCGACCCGGCATAGGGCATACCTGTCATATTGAGACTGCCATGGACATATTCCGTTGCGGTTACCTGCGGGTATCCCATACCATCTCCTATCAGGAGAATGATATTTTTAGGTATTTCTGTTTGTTGTTCAGATGTATTGCATGAAACAACTGACGCTATGAACGAAAAAATAAGAAGCGATTGAATAATAAATCTTGTAGAAGTCATAAGAGAATTTGAGATGATCCGTTTCAGGTAACCTGTATAATTATTGCCAGAACTAAGATAAAATTATTTCGCACATCTCTGAATGGTTTTTTAAATGCGAAAGGTTCTGCAAAAAAATCAGATTAATTCCGAAATGCTTCACCAATAACCACCATAGCATTTTCCAGGGATGTACGCCAGTATTCCCAGGTATGCCCGCCATCTCTGACCCTGAATTCGAAAGGAATATTTTTACTGTTCATGATATGAACCAGGTTGGTATTTTCCTCAAGCAGGAAATCATCATCCCCGCAATCGATGAATATCTGAGGAAGAGGAGCTTCCCCATCCGCACCGGGTGAGAAGCCTCCGCCATTTTCCACAGGGTCCATTTTCATGAACATTTCCTGTACCGAATGCTCTTTGAAATTTTCGGGAAGTCCTTCTTCATTATCCGGCCCCCATGTTTTCAAATGAAATCTCTGATTCCACTCGCTTTTCTCTTCTCCCTCCCTCAGAGGCTCAACTTCAAGGAAAGCTGCACTCATAGCATATACAGCTTTGAACATCTCTCTATGCTTTACCCCGTGATACATCGCACCATACCCACCCATCGACAGGCCTGAAATTGCACGGCTGTTTCTATTGGCCTGAATCCGGTATTTTTCTTCAATTTCAGGAATAAATTCTTCATAAAAGAAATCTTCCCAGCGGATGGATTTATCATAGTTATTAATATAAAAAGCGTCGTAAAGCCCATCAGGCATAATTATAATCATCTCCGGAGCTGCTCCGTTTTCCATAGCTTTACCTGCAATCCGCCGGACTTCCCCTGTATTTATCCAGCCATTATAGTTATCCGTCATTCCATGCAGCAGGTAAAGTACCGGGTACGACCGTGTGGAACTTTCATAACTATCCGGCAGATATACAGAATATGGCATTTCACGGTCCAGTATTTGACTCTCTACTGTTTGAGAATTGTCTACGATACCAAGCTGTGCATGCACATTGGTCACTGCCAGGAAGAAAAGCAGACAAAATATGGATAAAGATCTTTTCATATCAGAGGTAATTTTGAGAAGTTATTGTCGCAGTTGGTAACAATAGTATAGAATTCAGTATTATGAAACAAACCCTCTGCATAAATAGTGGAATTGAAAAAGTCATTAATGAAAAATTATTCAAAGTACCCGGATTGGGATCATTTTTTAAATGGTATATCTATAGATTGTGTGATTTTCGGATACCATCAAAAAGAGCTGAAAATTCTGATCCTCGAATACAAACAGATCAACACATATGCTTTGCCAGGTGGATTTATTAAGAATGATGAAAATCTTAACGAAGCGGCAAAACGTGTATTGGCGGAGCGAACAGGGTTAAAAGATATTTACCTGAATCAGTTCCATACATTTGGCGATCTGTCGCGTCATGACCCGGAGCCAATGAAAAACCTGATCAAAAAATCGGGAATGAATTTTCCTGATGACCACTGGTTATTTCAGCGATTTATTACAGTTGGATATTACGCTTTGGTTGATTTTAACAAAGCCACCCCCGTACCTGGTCCGTTTTCAGACCGCTGTGAATGGTACGATGTAAATGATTTGCCTGAACTGATGCAGGATCACCGGTTAATAGTTGAAAAAGCGCTCGGTGAATTGCGGGATAATATTGATCATAAAGCGGTAGGACTTAATTTACTGGATAACGTTTTTACAATGGGAGAGCTGAAAGATCTGTATGAAACTATTTCGGGCAAAAAACTGAACCGAACCAGTTTTCACAGGAAAATGATGAAGTCGGGCAGGTTAAAAAGACTTGGGAAAAAAAGTACCGGAAAAGCTCACCGTTCGCCATACCTTTACAGGTTTGCGGGTTCTGAGGAGTAAAGTCATCGGATGAGTTTTAATCAATGCCCGGCCAGTTTAAAAAATCACAACCACTCCCGCCACTACTCATCCGATGAATCTCTCTGATCAGGATTCAACCAGCCCGTTATCCAGTCCGTATTTCTGGCCATGGGTAACTTCATTCAGGATATCTTTCGGTTCGTTGTTTTCATCAACCACAACTACCGTCGGCTTGAATGTTTTGGCTTCTTCAGGCTCCATTTCGGCGAATGCCATCACAATCACACGGTCATTCACCTGTGTGAGCCGGGCGGCGGCGCCATTCATGCAACAAATCCGGCTCCCCTTTTCGCCGGGAATAATATAGGTTTCCAAACGCGATCCATTAGTGATATTTACTACCTGAACTTTTTCATAAGGCAGCAGATTTGCCATTTCAAGCAATTCTTCATCAATGGTGATACTGCCCTCATACATGAGGTTCGCTTCTGTCACCCTCATCTGGTGCAGTTTGGATTTAAACATCGAAAGTTTCATACTAAACCTGCTTCAATTCTATCAGTATATTGTCTATTAACCGGGTTTTCCCGAGCCACACCGCACCGGCCAGTATATATTCGGTTTCTTTTTTTAACACATCCACCGGTTGCAGCGTTTTTAACGAAAACATATTAAGATAATCAATTTTAAAACGTTTTGCCTCCAGTTCACTTTTCTGATGTTCTAACAACAAAGAAGGATTGGTAACACCCCCCTCGATCTGTTTTTTTATGTACTGAAGTGAGCGATAAAGTCCCGGAGCAGCTTTTCTTTCTTCATCATCCAGATATGCATTCCGGCTGCTTAATGCAAGGCCGTCATTTGCCCGCGTTATCGGCTGCATAACCAGTTCTACATCATGATTAAATTCATGTACCATCCGGCTGATAATCCGGAACTGCTGAATGTCTTTCTGGCCGAATACAGCCACATCCGGCTGTATGATGTTGAATAACTTATTTACAATCAGCAGAATTCCTTCAAAAAAACCGGGCCGGCTTTTCCCGCACATATGGCTGTTCAATTCATCTATCTCTATGCGCAGGTATTTTTTTTCGTTATAAATTCCGCTGCGATCAGGTGTAAAAACCACGGAAACATTTTCCTGTTTACATTTTTCCAGATCTTCAGTTAACTCTCTTGGATAACTGTCGTAATCTTCATTGGGGCCAAACTGCTCGGGATTCACAAAAACAGAAACAATAACAACATCAGAATGCTCATGAGCCCGCCGGATGAGAGATATATGTCCTTCATGAAGTGCTCCCATTGTAGGTACAAAACCAATGCGCTTTCCATCCATTTTCAGAGAATGGATTTCAGAGCGCACTTCCTGAATTGTTCTGCAATGTTTCATAGAAAGGTTTTCCCAACGTGCTAAAGAGGTCACTCAAAGAAAAAGCAGATTAACCAGCTCTGCCACTCTAATAAAAAGTTAAATAGCTCTTTCCGGATCAAATTCTTCAAGAAGTTGTTTGATACGGCCGATAAATGCGCCGCCGTGTGCACCGTCTATAATGCGGTGATCGTAGCTCATAGAGAGATACATTTTATGACGGATGGCAATAACATCTCCTTCTTTTGTTTCAATCACTACCGGCCGTTTTTCAATCACACCTGTACCCAGAATAGCGACCTGCGGCTGGTTGATAATAGGAGTTCCCATCAGATTGCCAACACTACCGTAATTGGTAAGAGTAATGGTACCTCCCACCAGGTCATCCGGATTCAGATCTTTATCCCGGGCCTTCAGGGCCAGATCATTCACCGCCTTGGCTATACCGGCAAGGTTTTTATCCTGTGCATGCTTAATCACCGGGACAATCAATCCGCCTTTGCCGCCTTCTCCAAGCGCAACCGCCAGACCGAAATTAATGTCTTTTTTAATGTGGATTTCATCTCCGTCCACAGAGCTGTTAATCAGCGGATATTCCCGGATGGCCTGGATAAATGCTTCAATAAAAATTGGTGTGAAAGTGAGTTTAATACCTGTCTGTTCCAGGAATTTTTTCTTATTGGCATTTCTCCATTTTACAATATTGGAAACGTCCACATCACTAAAAGTCGTTACGTGAGCGGATGTTTGTTTTGATCGTACCATATGGTCGGCTATCATCTTGCGCATACGGTCCATCTTCACAATTTCCACATTCTCATGCGGCCGGGTTACATTCAGCTCACCGGCTGAAATTTTGCCGGATTCTCCGCCTGATGGCTGTTTTTGTGGCTGAGTGGCAGGCCGTGAAGGAGCTTTTACTTTCCCGGCTTTTTTATCTTCCACATAACCTAAAATATCTTTTTTGGACACCCGGCCGTCTTTGCCGCTTCCTTCAATGGTATCCAGTTCTTCCTGGCTGATTCCTTCTTCTTTGGCAATCGACCGCACAAGCGGGGAGAAAAACCGGCCGTCACTTCCTATTCTCTGAGGTGCAGTACCCCCCTCAGCCGGAACCGATTCTGCCTGTTGCGAACCGTTTGTTGGTGACGCAGAAGCTGTTTTTTCTTTTTCAGCTTTAGCGGATGTACTTTTGGCTGCACCTGAAGCCGCTGCTTTTCCGGTTGCAATAATAGCAATCGGCTGGCCCACTTCAATGGTATCACCGGCTTCAACTAAAATCTGAGCCAGTATGCCGCTTTCAGGGGACGGTACTTCGGTGTCTACTTTATCCGTAGCGATTTCGAGAAGAGTTTCATCAACTTCAACTTTATCCCCAACTTTCTTAGCCCACTCAATAACCGTTCCCTCCATTACAGATTCACCCATCTGGGGCATCACAACTTCAATCTGCTCCCCGTTATCACCGGAAGGGGCAGGTGCTTCCTGCTTTTTTTCCGGCTGCGCTTTCTGTTCAGCCGGTTCTTCTTTTTCTGCTTTCGGGGAGGAATCATCAGAGGCAACCGAAGCATCTCCTTCAGTATCAATAATGGCAATAGGCTGTCCTACTTCAATCGTTTCATCAGCTTCTACTAAAATTTCCACAAGTACGCCCGCTTCAGGTGAGGGTACTTCCGTATCTACTTTATCAGTAGCGATTTCCAGAAGTGTTTCATCAACCTCAACTTTATCCCCTACTTTTTTTGCCCACTCAATAACAGTTCCCTCCATTACAGATTCGCCCATCTGGGGCATCACAACTTCAACCTTTGCCATGTTGTTTTTTTCTTTTTAAACCGATTGTGAATACATTTTTTGTGTAACAAAAATAATGTTCATAAAGATCAGAATAAACAGTATCAGATCAAAATGAAGGAGCGACGTTTAACAAGGTTTCACCCACAGAAAAACGCTTTCATCTTTTCATAACTCCGGCATCTGATATTTCGCTTTAAGCCACAAACTGCTATACTCTCAGGTTAGGAGTTAATCAAATATGTAAAACATGCGTTCTTTTTTTATCATCCTGGTTTCCACGTGGTTTCTGAATCTAATATTACCCTGGTGGTCTGTTGTGATCCCGGCTCTTTTAACCGGGGCATGGTTTTTTGATCGCGGGCTCCGGGCATTTTGTGTTGGTTTCACCGCGGCGGGGTTCGCCTGGCTGCTGCCGGCTCTTTACATTCATTTTGCAAATGATGCCATTTTGTCTACACGTATAGCTGAAATGATGCAGGTTGGCTCCCCCTGGATTCTGTTAATCATAACATTTTTAATCGGCGGCCTGGCAGGTGGTTTAAGCGCACTGCTCGGCTTCATGATAAAAGTTGTTTTCCGGCCGGAATCAACCCCGCCCATATCTGATGATACCACTGCTTAAATCTGACAATAGCCATCAGGGAATTTTTAACACCTCTATTTTCCATTTAATCTGTCTGATCCATGAGTGAATATCCGAAAACAGATGACCCGAATGTTCCTGAAGAAGGGACACAGAAAAAAACATTATTTACCCGTTTTCTTGACTTGATTGAATGGCTTGGCAACCTGCTGCCCCACCCGGTCACACTTTTTGCTCTTTTTGCAATAGGAGTGGTTTTACTCAGCGGGGTTGCTGAATGGCTGGACTGGTCTGCCCCCGATCCGAGACCCGAAGGAGCTGCCGGGCGGGCACCGGATGGGGTAATTGAACCTGTCAGCCTGCTAAATGGAGAGGGTTTCAGGAGAATCGTGGTTAACATGGTTTCCAATTTTACAAATTTTGCTCCTCTTGGGGTGGTTTTAGTTGCTCTCCTGGGTGTTGGCGTAGCCGAACATTCCGGGCTGATCAGCGCCTGTATCCGAGGGATTGTTCTGAAAGCCGCTTCTTTCAAACCTTCGGCAGGGTCAGCTTCCATCCTGAAAAGAACGTTCAATTTTATACTGAATCCAAAAAACCTGGTCACCATTGCCATCTGTTTTGCCGCTGTGATATCGAATACGGCATCAGAAATGGGTTATGTGGTCCTGGTGCCTCTTGCTGCTGTTATTTTTCACTCAATGGGACGACACCCGCTTGCCGGACTTGCCTGCGCCTTCGCCTGTGTTTCAGGCGGATACAGTGCTAATCTTTTAATCGGAACCATTGACCCTCTTTTAGCCGGCCTTACACAGGAAGCCGCCATGCTGATCGATCCTGGTTATACAGTTCACGCTGCGGTGAATTACTACTTCATGTTCATCAGCACGTTTCTGATCACAGCCACCGGAACATTTGTCACACTCCGGATTGTAGAACCTAAACTTGGAACTTATGATGAAAGCATGGCGATGGAGGATGTATCTGACGAAGTTTCCATGGAGCCGCTCACATCAAAAGAGAAAAGAGCACTTGCCTGGACCGGGGTTTCCGTTCTGGTGATGGCAGGCCTGCTCGCGCTGACAATTATTCCTGAAAACGGAGTACTTCGTAACCCGGAAACGGGAGAAATGCTGAACTCTCCTTTTCTGAATGGAATTGTAACTTTTATTTTTATCGGGTTTCTCATTCCCGGCTTTGTTTACGGCCGCCTGGCCGGAACGATGAAAGACGACCGCGATGTCATCAAAGGCATGTCGAATGCCATGGCAACGCTTGGTCTTTATATTGTGATTGTCTTTTTTGCAGCACAATTTGTGGCTTATTTCGGGTGGAGTAATCTCGGGCAGATTTTTGCCGTAAAGGGAGCGCAACTTTTACAGGACATGGGAATGACCGGCCCGATTATTTTTATAGGATTTATTCTTGTTTCGGGCTCTGTAAACCTGATGCTGGGATCAGCGTCTGCCCAGTGGGCGGTTACAGCTCCTATCTTTGTACCCATGCTGATGCTGATCGGCTACAGCCCGGAAGTCATCCAGGCTGCATATCGAATCGGAGATTCCGTAACCAATATCATCACACCTATGATGAGTTACTTCGGATTGATTCTCGCGTTCGCTAATAAATATGATAAAGATCTTGGTATCGGAACGATTATCGCCATGATGCTTCCTTACAGCATCTTCTTTTTAATCGGCTGGATAGCCATTTTCTACATCTGGGTGTTTGGCTTTGGCCTTCCGGTCGGGCCGGAGGCGCCTACGTATTACCTGATGGGGCAGTAAGATGTATCAAACGGAAGAACTGACGAACAAAAAAAATGTTTAACTGACGAAGTTTTTCCTAACCCATTCCGGGGATGTTTCTTTCTCCGTTCTTCTGTTCTTTTGTTTTTAGCTATTTCGGGCTGATTCCCGCGTTCGTGAACTAAAGGAGATTCTTATAATCTTATCCATTAAAAGAACCTGAGTTCGAGATAAAATGTCGAACTGGAGTCTCCCCTCCTGTGTAAGTGTTTTGTTTTGGGACATAGGTAACACCCATTCGGGGACATGGGTAACACTTTCATGAAAGTGTTACCCATAAAAATTTTTCATAGACTAACCAGAAAAATGGAGGTGTCTGTGCCCTGGAAAAAGGAGGAGACTTTTTCGTACCACATATAATGATTTGATACCGAACTCACATTAATTAAAAAAGAGAATATCAGAATTCTCAGGGAAGTTCAGTACTTCCCGTCAGCCAGCGATCGCATTCCCGTGCGGCTCCCCTGCCTTCGTTGATGGCCCAAACGATCAGACTTTGGCCCCTGCGCATATCACCTGCAGCAAAAACACCTTCCACATTTGTATTAAAAGAACCATGTTCCGCTTTGGCATTGGATCGATTATCTTTTTCAACTTCAAGCTGATCTAAAACGGGGTTTTCAGGCCCGAGAAAACCCATTGCCAGAAGTACAAGATCGGCTTCCCAGACCTTTTCAGTCTCTTTGATTTCTTTGGGCATCATACGTCCGTTATCACCGGATACCCACTCGATCTGTACAGTATGAAGCTCCTTTACATTACCGTTACCATCACCGACAAACTTTTTGGTCATCACCTGGTACTGCCGGGGATCGTCACCAAATACCGATTTCGCTTCTTCCTGGCCATAGTCCACCTTGTAGATATTCGGCCATTGTGGCCATGGGTTTTCATCAGCCCGCTGATCGGGTGGTTTGGGCAAAATTTCGAACTGAGTAAGATTTTTGCAGTTGTGGCGCATGGAAGTGCTCACACAGTCGGTACCGGTGTCTCCCCCGCCAATCACAATAACGTTCTTATCTTTAGCTGAGATATACTCACCATCTTCATGGTTTGAATCCAGCAGGCTTTTGGTGTCAGCATGAAGAAATTCCATGGCAAAATGAATCCCATTCAATTCCCGTCCCTCAATGGGCAGATCCCGGGGTTTTGTTGCTCCTCCGGCAAGAATGAGTGCATCATGTTTCTTTTTCAGTTCAGGAGCCGGGATATCTGTTCCGATTTCAGTACTGGTAACAAATTCCACTCCTTCTTCTGCCAGCAGATCCACCCGGCGTTTTACAATTGATTTATCGAGTTTCATATTCGGAATTCCGTAAGTCAGCAGCCCCCCGATACGATCAGCCCGTTCATAAACCGTTACTTTGTGGCCTGCTTTATTTAATTGTGCAGCGGCCGCCAGGCCAGCCGGTCCGGAACCGACAATGCCGACGGTTTTGCCGGTTCTCTTTTCCGGGGGATCAGCAACAACCCAGCCTTCTTCAAAACCTTTGTCAATGATTGCCTGTTCAATACTTTTTATAGCTACCGGCGGATCGGTAATACCGAGCACACAGGATCCTTCACACGGAGCGGGACATACACGCCCGGTAAATTCCGGAAAATTATTTGTTTTGTGGAGTCGCTGAAGGGCTTCTTTCCACTTACCCTGGTAAACCAGGTCGTTCCATTCCGGTATCAGGTTATATACCGGACAGCCCAGTGATTTGCCTCCTATTTCAGAACCTGTCTGGCAAAAAGGAATACCACAGTCCATACAGCGGGCTCCCTGTTTTTGCAGCTCTTCTTCAGACAGCGGTTCGTAAAATTCATCCCAGCTTTTAACCCTTTCTTCTGGTTTGCGGTAAGGAGTAGACTTCCGCTGATACTCCATGAAACCGGTTAGCTTACCCATAATCTATATTTTGCTTTATTATAAAATATATTGAATACTATTCTGTCGGCTTCTTGCCGATAGCTCAAACACCACTTAAGCATCCTCTGTGGCTGGAACCTTGTCTTCTTTGCTCTTTTGGAAAGCTTCCATAAGAGCATCCTCTTCATTGAAACCTCGTTTTTTAGCTTCATCGATAGATTCCAGTATTTTCTTAAAGTCTTTCGGCATTACCTTCACGAATTTAGGAATCATCTCTTCCCACTTTGCCAGGACTTTCCAGCCCATGTTGCTATCGGTATAGTCACAGTGTTTCCGAATCATCTGCTTCACTTCCAGGACTTCCTCTTCATCCTCAAGGCGTTCCAGGTGCACCATATCCGTATTACAGGAATGTTCAAAAATATCTTCCTGATCCAGAACATAGGCGATACCTCCTGACATACCGGCAGCAAAGTTACGTCCGGTTGATCCCAGTACAACGACGCGGCCGCCTGTCATATATTCACAGGCGTGATCGCCCACTGCCTCCACAACAGCCTTTACACCACTGTTACGTACGCAAAACCGTTCACCGGCCATTCCCCGAATATAAGCTTCTCCGCTGGTAGCCCCATAGAAAGAGACATTCCCAACTATAATATTTTCCTCTGGTTTGAAATTTGACCGGTCATCGGGGTAGAGGATCAGTTTCCCGCCAGATAATCCTTTGCCGAAATAATCATTGGCATCACCCTTTAACTCAAGGGTCATCCCACGGGGTATAAAGGCGCCAAAGCTCTGACCGGCCGATCCTTTAAACCTCAGGTGTATTGTATCTTCAGGGAGGCCTTCACGTCCATAACGCCGGGTTACTTCACTTCCCACGATTGTACCGACTACCCTGTTAATATTTCTCACAGGAAGTTTTGCTTTTACCGGCTCCTTATTGGCAAGCGCAGGCTCACAAATATCCATCAAAGTCTGAATATCGAGTGAGTTCTCCAGTCCGTGGTTCTGTTGAATACTAAACCGGGTTCCAACCTCATCGCCTGCTTCAGGTTTATGAAGAATAGGGGAAAGATCGAGGTACTTGCCTTTCCAGTGGTCAGTCTTGCGCTGTTTCAGTTTATCAGAACGGCCGATCATTTCGTCGATGGTACGGAAACCAAGTTTTGCCATATACTCCCGCAAATCCTGAGCTACAAATTTCAGGAAGTTCACAATGTATTGGGGATCACCTTTAAATTTATGGCGGAGTTCGGGATTTTGTGTTGCAATCCCTACCGGACATGTATCAAGATGGCATACCCGCATCATGATGCACCCAAGTGTAATTAACGCACTGGTTCCAAATCCATATTCCTCTGCTCCAAGCAGGGCTGCAATGGCAACATCACGGCCGGTTTTAATCTGTCCGTCTGCCTCAAGTGTCACACGGCTTCGGAGATCATTAAGAACCAGGGTCTGGTGAGTTTCGGCAAGACCAAGTTCCCATGGCAATCCTGCATGCTTAATGCTGGTTTGGGGGGATGCACCGGTCCCCCCGTCATGGCCGCTGATCAGAATAACATCTGCATGGCCTTTGGAAACACCGGCTGCGATTGTACCCACCCCTACCAGAGACACCAGCTTTACATTGATTCGGGCATCTTTATTAGAGTTTTTCAGATCGTGAATCAGTTGAGCAAGATCCTCAATTGAATAAATATCATGATGCGGAGGAGGAGATATTAAACCCACACCGGGAGTTGACAGGCGTACTTTTGCAATCCACGGATAAACTTTAATTCCCGGTAATTCTCCGCCTTCACCCGGCTTGGCACCCTGTGCCATTTTAATCTGTATTTCATCCGCCTGGGTAAGATATTCGCTTGTTACTCCAAAACGCCCTGAAGCTACCTGTTTTGTGGCACTACTACGTGAGTCCCCATTCGGGTCTAATGTATATCGCCTTGGATCTTCACCTCCCTCTCCCGAATTACTTTTTCCGCCCAGCCGGTTCATTGCAATGGCGATGGCTTCATGCGTCTCCTGGCCTATCGATCCAAAAGACATTGCTCCGGTCTTGAACCGTTTGCAGATTGACTCTACAGACTCCACCTCCTCAATAGGAATAGGTTCCTCCTCAAAGTTAAAATCCAGCAAATGCCTTAGTGTTGGCGGCGGATCCAACTGATCATCGATAAGCCTGGCATACTCTTTATATAGTTTATAATCGCCGGTTTTACTTGCAAACTGAAGTGTATGCACCGTTTCAGGGTTATACATATGGTACTCCCCTTGCCGGCGCCATTTGTATTGTCCGCCTTCACTCAGTACCTGCCCGTTCAGACGGGTATCCGGAAAAGCCTCTTTGTGTCGCATCTGCGCTTCTTCAGCGATGCTATTTAGCCCGATACCGCCAATCCTGGAGTCAGTCCACGAAAAGTATTTATCAATCACTTCCTTCCCGACTCCCAGGGCTTCAAAAATTTGGGCACCGCGGTATGATTTGATCGTTGAGATACCCATCTTCGACATCACCTTGACAATACCTTTGACAACGGCTTTATTATATCCCTTCACAGCACGCTCATAATTGATATCCTTAATCATGCCTTCCCGGATTAAGTCGTACAGGCTTTCGTATGCCATGTATGGATTCACCGCATCCACTCCATAGCCAAGCAGCGTGCAGAAGTGATGGGTTTCACGGGGTTCCCCGGATTCAAGTACGATACCGACTTTTGTTCGGTTACCAGTCCGGATCAGGTGATGATGCAGCCCTGCTACTGCAAGCAACGCTGGGATCGGCACCTGGTTACGATTAAAATCTTTGTCCGATAATATCAGGATATTGATATCTTTTTTGATTGCTTTATCGGCAGCTTTGAACATTTCATCGAGAGCCTTCTCGAGTCCCTTCCCTCCGGAACCGGCTTTAAAAACGATCGGAAGTTTCTGGCTGTTGAAACCCTTAAGTTTCAGATTACGCAACTGTTCCATCTCCTCGTTTGTCAGTATTGGAGATGACAATTCAATCTGGCGGCAGCTTTCAGGAGTAGGATTTAAAATATTACCCTGGCTTCCGAGAATCGTTTCGGTTGAAGTAATCAATTCTTCACGTATCGGGTCAATAGGAGGATTGGTAACCTGTGCAAACAACTGTTTAAAATAGTTGAACAGTAACTGGGGTTGATTCGACAAGACCGCTATCGGCGCATCATTTCCCATTGCACCTACAGGCTGAAGCATATTTTCTGCCATGGGCCCAACATTCACCCGAAGGTCTTCATAGGTATAACCGAATACTTTTTGCCGGTGGATCACTTCCTCGTGACTGATATCCGGCTCCCTGTATGTCAGCTTTTCCGTAACCTTATTAAAGTTTATTAGATTTTCTTTAAGCCATTCGCCATAGGGATGTTCAGTGGCAATCTCTTTTTTGATCTCTTCATCACTGATGATCCGGCCTTTTTCTGTATCGATCAACAGCATACGGCCCGGCTGAAGACGTTCTTTTTGAACTACATCGTCCACATGAATGTCCAGTACTCCGACTTCAGACGCCAGTACAACGGTATCATCCCGGGTTACATAATAGCGCGAAGGACGCAACCCATTACGGTCCAGTGTGGCACCAACAACTTTGCCGTCGGTAAATGCAATAGAGGCCGGCCCATCCCACGGTTCCATCAGGCAGCTATGATATTCATAAAATGCCCGCTTATCTTTATCCATGCTCTTATGTTTTTCCCAGGGTTCCGGGATCATCATCATCATCACATGTGGAAGGGAGCGTCCACTCAATGCAAGAAATTCCAGGCAGTTGTCAAACTTGCCAGAGTCACTTCCTTCATCCTGAATGATGGGGAAAACTTTTTCAATGTCATCGCCAAACAATTCAGAGGCAAACTGACTTTCACGTGCACGCATCCAGTTTTGATTACCTTTCAAAGTATTGATCTCACCATTGTGGATCATATATCGGTATGGATGTGCCAGCTTCCAGCTGGGGAATGTATTAGTACTAAACCGTGAGTGAACCAAAGCTAATGCAGATTCCATCCCCGGATCTTCAAGATCCGGAAAGAATGTCTCCAGTTGTTTCGGCGTTAACATACCCTTATAAATGATGGTCCGGCATGAAAGACTTGAAATGTAAAAAAGATCTTTTTCTTTGATATTCAGTTCCGCCTCTTCAATAGCCCGGGTAGCACGCCGGCGAATTATAAACAGTTTTCGCTCAAAATCGAGATCCGTTTTCAGATCATCATTCCGTCTGATAAACAGTTGACGGAAGGAGGGCTCGGATGCCCTGGCAGTTTTTCCCAGATGAAAGTTATCGGTGGGAACTTTTCTCCAGCCAAGAACTTCCATGCCTTCATCCCCGACAATTTTTTCGACAATTTTTTCACAAGGGCGCCTGTCTTCCCTGTCACCGGGAAATGAAATCATCCCGACACCATATTGGCCGGGCTCCGGAAGGTCGATACTTATACCTTCACAGGATTGCTCTAAGAATTTGTGGGGGATCTGCATCAAAATACCAGCCCCATCTCCGGAATTCGCCTCGCTACCGGTTGCCCCGCGGTGATCAAGATTCCTTAAAACCGTAATTGCCTGTTTTACGATTTTGTTAGATTGTTTGCCTTTTAAATTTACAACAAACCCAATACCACATGCATCGTGTTCATGATCCGGATTATATAATCCTTGCTTGTTCGGGACATTATTCATACTTCCATCTCCTCTTATCTTTAAGCATTTCTTCTGATTTCAACTGCTGAAATTCATTTAATAATAAAAAAAATCAGGCCCAATTATGCTCTTAAACATCACACGGAGCTTTTTTTGAGCACTTTGCAGAGGAGAAAAGCTATTTTGGAAGCGATTACAACTGGCTTATTGTTTCATAAAGGCACTTTTAAAAAAAACCAGATTTTTTTAAAAAATTTGCTTTAGAAAATAAAATTTTACGTTTACGTTGCTTTTTTGTGATTCCAGAAAGCGTTACCTGCGCATATTAATGGTTGCATCCGTTCTGCATCTTCTTTTACTCGGCTTAATAATCCTATGTCTATTCTGAAGATTTCGTAGCCTGCAGGTTTGACTTAAAGCATTCTGCATATTTATTTGATTTCATACAATCAGAATATAAGATTCATTTTTTTATATGCCTAAGATCTTTAAGTATTCGATACATATGTTGATACAATCACCTTATTTCTTCTCTTTTTACTGCCTTCCCCAAACCATAAAAATTCTCTGATAGCGCTGTACTAACAGGAAATATGATCTGTTTTGAAATTTAAACTTTTATCTCAGTTCATCAGTCCGTAACTTTCCTAAACTTCAAAATCGGCAAACTGGTGCAAACCACATTATACGTTTCTACATATCAAAGTTTTTCAAAAATCCGACGCGGTTTTCCGTTGTCGGATTTTTTTTGGTCCCTGCCCGACTCTCATTCCCTGAAATTCAATGTAATATCGTTTTATAGATGATACCCAATCAACATTCTCCCTGCATCATTGCACTTTCCGACGGAACTGTGGCCCGCGGAAAATCAATCGGAAAAACCGGCACCACAGGCGGTGAACTCTGCTTTAATACAAGTATGACCGGGTACCAGGAGATCTTTACCGATCCCAGTTACTACGGCCAGCTAATGATGATGACCTACCCGCATATCGGGAACTACGGAACCATGAGCCGCGATGATGAAGCCCGGAGAGTGATGATTGCCGGGTTGATTGTCCGCTCTTTTTCTGAAGAATATAGTAATCCCATTGCTGATGGCAGCCTTCAGGAATACCTCGAAAGAAATGAAGTTGTAGGTATTACCGGCGTGGATACACGTAAGCTGGTTCGCCATATCCGCCAGGACGGTGTGATGAACGCCGTCATCAGCTCGGAAATCACCGATGAAAAGAAGTTAATTCAGATGGCAAAAGAGTGGGATTCGATGGAAGGCCTGGAGCTGGCTACCAGGATCACACGGAAAGAAGCACAAACCATCCCATCCGACGGGCCTTTTAAAATTGCCGCGTTTGATTACGGCATCAAACAGAATATCATCAATAATTTTGTGGAGCGGGGGTGTACCCTCAGGATTTTTCCGGCTGAAGCCGACCTTAAAGATGTTAAAAAATGGAATGCTGACGGATATTTCTTCAGCAACGGACCGGGAGACCCGAATGCATCTTCCCATTATGGACTTCCCATGATAGAACATGCAAAAGCAGAACAGAAACCCATTTTCGGTATCTGCCTGGGACATCAGCTGATGGCTTTGTCGGAAGGAATATCGGTTCGGAAAATGTTTGTAGGGCATCGCGGGGCTAATCAGCCGGTAAAGAATCTATCGAATGGTTTAGTGGAGATTACCACACAAAATCATGGTTTTGCAGTGGATGAAAAATCTATTGATGAATCGGTTGTGGAGATTACTCATATCAACCTGAATGACCAGACAATTGAAGGTTTGAAATTCAAAAACTTCCCGGGAATGTCGGTGCAGTATCATCCTGAAGCATCCCCCGGCCCGCACGATTCTGCTTACTTATTCGACCAGTTCCTGGATATGGTGAAGGAATCGAAAGGGGAAAAAGTCCCCCTTTGAAGGGGGAATGTGCAAGCGCGTTCAGCGTTTGCACCAGGGGGATGTTCTGTCGAAGTATAAATCCGGAATCGAACACCCCTCCCTCCCGGAAAAACACCGGGAGTACTTCCGCCAGCTGGCGGAGAGACTATTAACATCCAACAATTTTAATTCAAAACTCAAAGAATGCCACGTCGCGACGACATCCATAAAATTCTGATTATCGGCTCGGGCCCTATTGTTATTGGCCAGGCCTGCGAATTTGATTACTCCGGAACACAGGCCTGCCGCTCGTTAAAAGAGGAAGGTTATGAAGTAGTGCTGATTAATTCGAATCCGGCTACCATCATGACCGATCCTATGATGGCTGACGCTATTTACCTGAAGCCGCTGACAACCGAATCCGTCAAAGAAATTGTAGAGAAGGAAAAACCGGATGCTGTTCTGCCAACCATGGGCGGGCAAACCGCGCTTAACCTGGCACGGGATCTTCAGCATGAAAGCTACTGGAAGAAAAATGGTATTCAGATTATTGGTGTGAATATGGATGCGGTGGATATCACCGAAGACCGCCAGCTGTTTCGGGACCTGATGGAAAAAATAGGTATAGAACAGTGCCGCAGCCGGACCGCGAATTCCCTGCTGGATGCAAAGGAAATAGTGGAAGAACTGGGCGGCCTGCCGATTGTGATCCGGCCTTCGTTTACACTGGGAGGAACCGGCGGCGGAATTGTTTGGAATGAAGATGAATTTGAACGAAAAATCCTGCGCGGACTTGAAATGAGCCCTGTTCACCAGATACTGATTGAAGAGAGCATTTTCGGCTGGAAAGAGTTCGAGCTGGAGCTTCTTCGTGATAAAAATGATAACGTTGTAATTGTCTGCCCGATCGAAAACCTCGACCCGATGGGCGTTCATACCGGCGACTCCGTAACCGTAGCCCCGACACAAACACTCACCGACAAACAGTACCAGCTGCTGCGTGATGCCGCCATCAAAATGATGCGTTCCATCGGCGATTTTGCCGGCGGTTGTAACGTACAGTTTGCCATGGAACCCGGAAGTGACCGGCTGGTAGCGATTGAAATCAACCCCCGGGTAAGCCGTTCATCCGCACTGGCCTCCAAAGCTACAGGATATCCCATTGCGAAAGTCGCCACTAAACTGGCTGTGGGTTATACCCTGGATGAGCTTCCGAATCCTATCACACAGGTTTCTTCCGCCTGTTTTGAACCGTCAATTGATTACGTGGTTGTAAAAATTCCACGGTTCAATTTTGATAAATTCTCCGGTGTGGATGAAGAATTGACCACACAGATGAAAGCGGTGGGTGAAGTGATGTCCATCGGCCGGAATTTCCCGGAGGCCCTGAATAAAGCGTGGCAGTCACTCGAAATCGGACGAGCGGGGCTTGGTGCTGATGGGTATAAAAACCCCGACCGGAAAGAGGTTCGGGAGCGCCTGCTAAAGCCCTACTGGGACCGGACGCTCCAAATCCGAAATGCTTTCAAGATGGGAGCTTCGGTTGAAGAAATTGCCGATATTACGAAAGTTGATCCCTGGTTTCTGCAGCAGATCCGCTACATGGTAACCCTCGAAAACCGAACCGAAGGACAGTCTCTTGATTCCATACCTGAGGAAGATCTTTTTGAACTGAAACAGGCAGGTTTTTCGGATGTACAGATTGCCTGGCTGTTAAGCCGGAGCGGCAAAGAGGTGGCAGAAAATGATGTACGGCAGCACCGGCAATCACTGGATATGAAACCAAGCTTCAAACTCGTTGATACCTGCGCTGCTGAATTTCCCGCACAAACTCCCTACTACTACTCTTCCTACGAATTCGAAAATGAAAGCGAGGTTACGGACCGGAAGAAAGTAATGATTCTTGGAAGCGGGCCGAACCGCATCGGACAGGGGATTGAGTTTGACTACTCCTGCGTGCATGCAGTGATGGCCGTACAGGAAATGGGGTACGAAGCCATTATGGTAAATTGTAACCCGGAAACCGTCTCCACAGATTTTGACATTGCCGATAAACTCTACTTTGAACCGGTTTTCTGGGAACGTGTTCTTGATATTTATGAACATGAAAAACCGGAAGGGGTGATCCTTCAGGTAGGCGGCCAAACCGCACTTAAACTCGGCAAGCGTTTTGTTGAAGCAGGAATTAATATCTATGGAACAGATTTTGAAATGATCGATTTTGCGGAAGATCGCGGTGAATTTTCAAAATTCCTTGAAAAACTGAAAATTCCTTTTCCGGCTTACGGAACCGCACGGAATGCCGAGGATGCCCTGGCCATAGCCCGGAGAATCGGGTACCCGGTGCTGATCAGGCCCAGTTATGTACTGGGCGGACAAGGTATGAGAATTGCCGTAAAAGAAGAGGAGCTCCGGAAGTATGTACAGCGAATCTTGGAAACCCATCCTGAAAATGATTTCCTCATCGATAAATACCTGGACAAAGCAGTAGAAGTAGATGTGGACTCGGTTTACGATGGCGAACAGCTCCACATTTCAGGTATTATGCAGCATATTGAACCGGCAGGGGTTCATTCAGGAGATTCAACAGCTGTACTGCCTCCCTATTCTCTCAGTGAAAACGTATTAAATAAAATCCGGGAGCATCAGAAAAGAATTGCTCATGAAATGGGGATTGTGGGTTTTCTGAACGTTCAGTACGCTGTGAAAAATGAGAAAGTATATGTTCTGGAAGCCAATCCGCGTTCAACCCGAACCATTCCCTTCATTGCCAAAGCCACACAATTACCAGAAGCAAAAATTGGCGTCAAAGTAATGCTCGGAGCAAAATTGAAAGATTTTGATTTGGTGTCGAAATTAAAACACTGGGCTGTTAAAGAGCCCGTATTTCCGTTTGATAAATTCCCGGAAGTAAAAAAGGAGCTGGGCCCTGAGATGAAATCCACCGGTGAAAGCATCTACTTTATGGAAGATTTCAACGATGAGCATTTCAAAAAGCCGTATGAGTTTAAGAATTTGTATTTGAGTAAGTGACGTAACTCACCCCTGTCCCCTCTCTATGCCGCAAAGAAACGGCACAGAGAGGGGGACTCTTTAATGAATTTTCTGGCCTTATTAAAAAAAAGCGGAGATTGGAAGAAATTATATTTTATAGGATGGACTCCGAACCAACGTCTCCAATAGTAGGAGCCTCCTGTTTTTTTGAAAACCTACCCCGCCTAAATCACAGCTCCGGCGGAGCTTCCTTACCTCTACAGGTTACTAGTGTAACGATTAAAAAGTAAGTAAACTATTTTTTAAGCGGTGAGCCATC
>JBBEBD010000057.1:0-577613 GCA_040882525.1 Balneolaceae bacterium
TGGCAACATAAATATCCGGAAGGCCATCCCGGTTCACATCAGAAACAGAAGCGCTTAACGAAAAACCGATTTCACTGCCATAAATCCCAGTTTTTTCAGACACATCTGTAAATTGTCCATCATCATTGCGAAACAATTTATCTCCACCCTCTTCATCCCTGGTTTCTCGTTGGTTATTACTGATATCAAAACTGCCAATTGCTTTATTTGAATTATTCAGCAGGTACATATCCAGGTCATCATCGCCATCGTAGTCGAAAAAAACAGCATGAATTCCATACCCCGGATCATCAAGGCCATATTCAGCAGCTTTTTCTGTAAAGGTGAGATCTCCATTGTTAATAAAAAGCTCATTTCTGCGTTCATCTCCGTTGACATTACCGGAATTCGTGACATAGATATCTAAAAGCCCGTTGCCATTAATGTCGGCCATACTGACACCGGTGGACCAGGCCATCTTACCCGCTACACCGGCAGATTCCGTGATATCCTCAAATTCAAAATTACCCTTATTCAGGTATAAGCGATTCGGCTTCATGTTGCCTGTGAGGTATAAATCAGGCAGTCCATCCCCGTTGATATCCCCTGTGGCAACTCCTCCTCCGTTATAAAAATTGCGGTAAGTATAAATATTAAAATCAGGATCAAAGGATAGGCTATTTTCAAAATCGATACCTGTTACTTCTGATGAAACTGATTCGAATATTTTATCATTGCCTGATTCTGACCCGGAACATGACCATAACAGCAAAGACAGAGCCGTGATGATACAGCAAAAATTTACTGATGACCGAATATTTCTCATTCAGCAGTTAAGTCTAAAAATTCAATACGGGCTTTCATATCATCCTGCCTGTAGATTGAAATTCTGCGGTTTCCATCCACTTTTATCCATGATTCTTTACCCAGTTCCGGATGTATTGTATGAATAAACCCCGGCCCGTAATCATCTTCATACTTATCAATCAATTGAGTAATCAGGCTGTCTGAGTGGAATTCCCTGTTCCAGATTGCCCACGACTCAAAATGAACTTCAACCGGCATTCTGTAAATTTTATCATTTTTGAAGTCGGGGTAAAATTTCATATTTGCAGTATCGGAAAGATCCCGAAGTTTATACTGAACCTGCGCATCGCCTGTGACTATATTCTGTTGATTCAGTTCCCAGCTATGATCCAGAAAATCCTGTCTTTCCATTCCCAGGTAATAACCCAGAAAAAGTGAGTCATGCCTTACTCCGCTGTCCAGTTCTCTCTGAACCAGACGTTCATATTCAGTTTTTTGCTCGCAAGAAGCAGTAAAAATTAACAGTAAAGCTACTGGAAAATATATCAGGTGCCTCATGAATTTTTTGTTATTTAAATAACGTGAATTCCCCGAAGGGATGCCTTTGGCGCGACATAAGAATCATTAAGAAGTGTCCCACTTTCCCCAAAGGAGATGTCTTTGACAGAGGGGCAATGGGAATGATTTGCAGGAACTTGATCCTGAATATATGATTTCCAGTTCAAATCAACTCTCACAAGGTCATCCCCCCCTGCTCGCTACACTCGCGTTCCCCCTTCAAAGGGGGACTATTACTTTCAATATCCTTATTACGAACTCACGTTAAATAGATTTATGTTTTCAGTTGTGCCAAATATAACTATTTGAATTTCCTCTGGCTCGTGATTTTAAACACTTTTGTTGAGTCATTATTGCGTGCGATAAGCAGGATGGTGCTTCCATCGGCCGCTGTCACGGCGCTGATTTCCCGCACGGCTCCTTTCACCCTCAGCCCGCTCTGCCCGGCCGGGTAGCTGTATGGCAGGCCATCCTGTCCAAATCCGATCACCACTCCATAGCTGGCATCATAGGGCCCTGCGATGGGTTTTACCTGGTGCAGGTTTCCACCCAGCACCAGCTCCGGGCGCCCGTCACCGCTCAGGTCCCCGCTCCAGATCCCGTACACCGGGGAGAGCTGCGCCCGCAGCGGCAGCCGCTCGGCACGAACACCCTCCGGCTCATTCCACAGGATCAGGCTGGCCAGCTCCTGCGCCTGAAGCTGCACCGCACCCGACAACTGCTCTTCTGTAAAAATATCCTGTACCCTCTGTCCGCCAAAATCCGCATACTCTGGGTACTTCTGCTCAATAAAGGAGAACTCTTCGGCCAGCTCATGGCGCAGGGCTACCGGGTAGTCTCCTCCCTGCCCGGCCGGGGTGCTCAGGATCTGCTCAATGATCCCGTTTCCCTCAAAATCTCCCACCCACATGCGCACCGGCTTCTCCCGGCTGGCACGAAACTGTGAGTTCAGCCCGTGGTTGCCCAGCACAAGATCTTCCCGGCCGTCCCCGTTCAGGTCGGCCGCATGCACCGCGTTCCACCAGCCGTTCAGCCCTGCCAGGCCCGGATCACCGGTTACCTGCTCCAGGCGCTCGCCCGTGTTGCGATATATTTTCGGAGACATCCATTCCCCTACCACCACCAGGTCCTCCCGGCCGTCCCCGTCCCAGTCGGTCCAGACGGCATCGGTGATCATTCCCAGTTCGGAAAATCCCGGCGCCCATTGAGGGGTTACTTCCGTAAAGTTTCCTTCCCCGTCGTTGGCCAGCAGGTATCCCCCGGCAGGCACCCCCACCGAAAACAGCCTCAGGCGTTCCCCGACAAACAGGTCCGGGTGTCCGTTACCGGTCAGATCTCCCACGGCCACCGCCGAGCTGCTGACATACCGCCGCGGGGTCGGGAAAATCTGGTCCGAGCGGGTAACCCCTCCCTGACCGTCGCCCAGGTACAGACGGTCCGGAAGCGCTGACGACCCGGTGGAAAAGGAACTCCCCCCGCTGGTAACATACAGGTCGGTATGCCCGTCCCCGTTGGCGTCAAACAGCACACAATCGGTATCTTCCGAGCCCGCATCCTGCTGCAGGGCCCCCGGGCTCTGCCCGGAGAAACCTCCATCGCCCTGCTGAACCAGCAGCACACCCGCCTGCCCGCGGGCCCCGCCCAGGTAGAGATCCTCCAGTCCGTCGCCGTTCACATCACCGGTGCACATGGCCGGGCCTTCGGTCGAGCGCATATGTACCAGCAGCCGTTCACGGGTAAAATCTGAATAGTCATTCTCCCGGTGCGTCCACCCGGACAGCCCCGGAACCTCCGCAGGCTGCAAGAGCACACGGCCTGGCAGAGCAGGCTCTTTTGCGTTCCTGCCAGAGTCGGATGGAATAGCCCCGGACCCCGAACTCTGCCAGGACTCGCTATCGCCCGACACTTGCAGGTTGCCGGCCTGTGGATCGGACACCGGACTCTTACAGGTTTCGCATCCGTTCAACTCTGTCAGGTCCTGGAAATCGCCCGGCATGGTGGCCGGTGGTGGCGGGACCGGCTGGTTGGTTGCCCCGGACTGGCGAAGGGTGATTCGGGCCGGAACCTCCACATCCTGAAGCCGGCTCACACGCCCGTCCGGCCAGCGAAGCCGGAGCGAATCGATTTGTGTAATGTCTGCCAGTCCCACATGCAGCCCCGGGGCCACACTCGACTGGAAACCGCGCTGCAGCATATGCTCGCGGTACCACTGCTGCCCGTCTGCCCACAGCTCCAGCTGCGCTCCCACAGCTTGCGTATTCGGGGCTTCTCCTTCCAGGTCCACCCACAGCCAGCCCCGCTCCGGGTAGAGCTCTGCCGTTCGGTTGCGGTAGATCCGGGCCGGGCCGTTCACATCGCTGACCACCAGGTCCAGGGCTCCGTCCCCGTTCAGGTCCGCCCACGCCGCTCCGCTGGAAAAGCCCGGTTCGCCCAGGCCCCACTGCTCACCCCGCCTGGTGAATTCAAGGTTCCCTTCATTTGAAAACAGTACATTTCCCACCGGTTCGGAGGGGATATTTTCCATTAAAGATAAAATTACATCATCCCGCCCCTCTTCAATCATTTCCCGTATTCGTTCCGGATCCGTAGTATAATTGATAAAATCCTGGTCGAGAAGATCTTTATATATTCCGTTTGTTACATAAATATCGGTGTGGCTGTTGTTATCGAAATCGGCCATCAGCACCGCCCAGCTCCAGTCGGTAGCCTCCACACCGGCGAGGCGGCCAACCTCCGAAAACGTCCCGTCACCGTTGTTTAACTGGAATGTATTACGCGTCACCTGATGATGAAATCCATTTTTTACATTCTCTTCATATTCTTCCCATGTTTCGAATGTCATTTTAGATTTTCTTCTTTTTTGAGCATAAGGCAGCATGTCGGCTGCATAAATATCGGGCCAGCCATTATTCGTAAGATCGGCAATATCAGAACCCATTGAAGATAAACTGATACTCCCCATCTGTTCTTCCAGTACCTCGCGGAATGTTCCGTCACCGTTATTCAGGTAGAAGTAATCGCGTTCAAAAAAGTCATTGGCAACATAAATATCCGGAAAGCCATCCCGGTTCACATCAGAAACGGAGGCACTTAAGCCAAAACCAATACGGCTGCTATAGATTCCTGCTTCTGCACTGACATCCACAAAAGAACCGTCATCATTTCTGAACAATTTACTTCCACCCTGAGGATCAGGTGTTTCACGGGCTTCGCCTGTTATCCCCTCATAACCTCCTACCGGATCAAAAGAGTTATTAAGCAGGTACATATCCAGATCCCCATCTCCGTCATAGTCAAAAAAGACCACATGCGTTGATAATCCAACCTCGGCAATACCATATTCTTTTGCACTCTCCGTGAAGGTAAGATCTCCATTATTTATGAACAGCTCATTATGCCTTTTTTCACCACCAGGTGGTCCTGATTTGGTGATGTAGATATCCAGCAGACCATTTCCGTTAACATCAGCCATACTTACGCCGGTAGTCCAGACATCGTCTGATCTTAAACCGGCCTGATCCGTTATATCTTCAAACTCAAAGTTTCCTTTATTCAGGTACAGCCGGTTCGACACCATATTCCCGGTAAAAAAAAGATCCGGAAGGCCGTCTCCGCTAATATCACCCGCTGCCACACCACCGCCATTATAGAAATTGCGAAATACATACATATTCAATTCTTCAGTGGGGGTAAGAATGTTTTCAAAATCAATACCGGTCTGTGAAGAAGGAAGCTTGATAAAAAGAGCTTCTTTTTTTTCAGAGGTATTTGAGCACTGAATAACAAAAAAGGCTACTACCAGGATTTTTGAGAAGCTGTAAAATCTAACCATCTAATTTTAACTATTAACAGCAGCGTTTTCTGAATCATACCGGATTACCGGTAATATAAAACTATAAATATCTCTTTTTGTATATCAGATAAAAAAAAAGGAAACACATGCTGCCATGTGTTTCCTTGAACAGGAATTGAAATACCTAAATCAATACCCTGGATTTTGTTCCAGATTTGGATTTGATTCCAGCTGATTTTGCGGTATTGGATACACATTTCTATACGGTTCAGAAAGTTCTTTTTCCCACCATGGGTCATTAAAGCGGGTTTCCCCCACTTCACCGTCAAACCGGAGGAGATCCTGCCGGCGAACGTTTTCGTAGAACATTTCCCGGCCCCGTTCAGCGAGAAGATTATCTGCAGTCAGTGATGTAAAAGGATCCACTCCTGCACGTTCCCTGATCTGATTCACCAGCATTAATGCAGTTGCGTCACCAGGATTTTCTCTCCAGAGTGCTTCGGCTTTCATTAAAAGCACATCAGCATATCGGTAAACTACCAGGTCGTTGTTCATGTCTCCTCCACTGAGGCCAATTTCCATCTCATACTTGGCGATTCTGGCACCAGACTGCCGCCAGTTTCCAGGTGTCAGTTCGTTCAGGTAAGGTGTATGAGTAATCGGCGGACCATCCGGATCATCAGATTCAGCTCCTTCATCCACAATCTGATTTCCCTGAAGATCAAGCAGAGGCCCCACGAGAAAATTCCCCAGGCGTTCATCAAGTGTTCCTGTAACGGTTGATCCTTCAGGATCAAGCCCTACAACATCACCCTGCGGTCCGGGATTAGCAACAGGATCTATATAAGAACCATAAAACTCCGTTACCGTTTGGAAACCATTCCATGGCTGAGAGCCAAAAGCAAAAGCAGGCTGACTCAGGATATGATTTGTCATCATAGCCAGGTTAAATCCACCCAAAAATACTTCATCGAAAGGAACAGTAAAAATATGCTCCGGTGAACCTGTATTCTGTACAGAGAAATTATCAAAGTAATTGCCTGTCAAACTGAAATTACCTGAATCAATGATGGCATCTGTATGAGTTACCACATCTTCCCATCGTTCCTCGCCTGTATAAACTTCAGCATTCAGGTACAATTTTGCCAGTGTCATATGCACTACCCACTTATTCACCCGTCCAATGGTTGCGCCTACATCCTCATCCACAAGATCGAGTACTCTCAGAAGTTCATCCTCCACAAACTCGAACACAGCCTGGCGGCCTGTCTGAAAATCTGAGCTTGGCTGGGCTGTTTCTGCAGGATCCTGCTCAAAACTGGTTACAATCGGTACGTTACCGTAGTTATCCAGAAGGTTATAATAGTAGAAAGCCCGGAGTGCTTCTAATTCTGCAATAAAAGCAGCAGCATCTTCTTCACTCACATCACCGGATTCAACTACTGTCTCGAATTGGAATATCAGCCGGTTGGCATTCGCAATTCCATTGTAGAACTCGTTCCAGGTGTTGTTTACCTGGTCTTCTGAAGGCCTGTATGTTTGCCTGTGAAGGCGAATCCAGACACCACCATCTTCCCAGTCAGCACCTTTATGGCCAACTACGATTTCATCTGTGGGTACTTCAGCCAGCATATTTACAGCCCAGTTCCCTCCATATTGGGTCATAGAACCGTATGCATCACCAAGTGCTGAAATAAACTCCTCATCCGTCTGGAAGAAATTGTCAGCCGTTACCTGGTTATTAATGTTTTCTGTTAAATCGGTGCAGGATGCGATAAGCAAAACAGGCACCAACAGAATCCAAGTCGGAATATGTTTAATGTTTTTATTCATTTGTCTGTCCCTGATAATTTTTTTTAAAGATTATTTTAAAAATCAACGTTTACACCAAGTGTGATGGAACGTGCTGAATACCACGAGTGCCGTCGTTCAATTCCGGGTGACAAAGGATTGTTTCCATCTCCGCGGTCAACCCACTGAACTTCAGGGTCAATTCCATCGTAACCTGTAAGTGTAAACAGATTTCTTCCGGACAATGAAAATCTGAGCCTGCTTACGGGAGCATCTGTAGGCAACGACACATTGTAACCAACAGACAGATTTTCAAGCCTTATAAAAGAGGCATCCTCAACATGATAGCTCGAGTATACCGGTGTAGAAGTTAAATTTACCAGGTCAAAAGCTGAGTCCACCACATTATATGTGGTGATGTTGATTGGGTTTTCAAAGAAAACACGTGCACTGTTTACAAGATCATGACCATAGACACCGCGTAAGAATAAACTCATATCCCAGTTTCTGTAATTGACTGAATTAGTCCAGCCTAATTCAAAATCCGGAATACCGTTACCAATAACGGCCTCGTCTTCCCTTGCAATTTCATCACTGGTAATTAGTTCGTCGTTTGCATTGTAAAATAACCATGTACCGTCGTCAGCGATTTCAGCAAACCGCGGCCCCCAGAGCTGTCCGAGAGGTTCACCTGCCCTTACTCGTACCTGCTGTGTATTATTCTGACCCGGAGAACCTACATTGGCTAAAAAGCGGGCATTTTCTGATTCAAACTCTACCAGACTGATATTATATGTGGAGAATGTAAACCCGGTATTCCAGCCTATATCCGCATTCCGTACTACATCATACTGCAGAGTGGCTTCAATCCCTTTACTCTCAATTTCACCCACATTCAGCCATGAAGTAGGATAGAGGTTTGGCGGAACAGGAACTTCCATCTCCATAATAAGATCCGATGTATTTTTCTGGTAATACTCAACCGTTGCCACAAGTCTTTCATCGAGGAAAGACAAATCAGCACCCACGTTATATTCACCGGTTTCCTGCCATTTGAGGTCGGGGTTATCGTTGCTGACAGGTCCAAAACTCTGAACAAAGCTACCGCCTACAAAAAAGTTTCCTGTTGGTCCGAATCGCAGCCTTGAAATACCATCAAACGGTGCATCCTGGCCGGTAACTCCATAACTGGCTCGTAATCTTAAGCGGTCCATGAAGTCAACATCAATCAAATTCAGGACTTCAATACCGGCACCTGCAGACCAGAAAGTTCCCCACTGGTGGTTCGCACCGAATCTTGAAGACCCTTCTTGTCGTACTGTACCGTTTAAAAAGTAGGTGTCGTCCCAGCTCAGGTTAAGACGGCCGAAACCGGCAATAAGCCTGTTTTCATTTCTGAAACTGGAAAGATCACCCAGGCCATTATCGAAATCCTGGATAAAATCAAGGTTATACGGGCCTACGGCATCAGAAATAAAATCACCTCCTCCAACAAAAGTTCTTTCCTCTTCTGTCTCATTGAAAGAATAACCTGCAAGAGCTTCAACTCTTAATTCATCTGAAAGACTGTTGATATAATTCAGAGTAAGATCGAACTGTTCAGACCTGTTATCATCGGCCTGCCGTTCGGCGCGCCCACGTCCCAGTGAAGAGTTAGTTGCTCCACCAGTCAGTTTATTTCGTCTGGACCAGAATCGGTTTTGGCTGGCTGAGAAGGTTTGCAGTGAGTAGAAAGCGGATGCACTTAAACCGGGAACAAAACTTCCTAATTCATAATCTGCTCTCAGTGCAGCACTTAATCTATTTACCTCTCGTACATCCGATGCTGTCTCCAGGATTGCCACAGGATTAAACATATCAAATGCGTCGATTTCTCTATACCCTCCGGTAGATTCAAAACCGTCTGCCATTACTGGTGCTGTAGGGTTGAATGTTACTGCATACTGAAAAGCACTGTCAAAACCACGATTCTCTTCACGGGTAGTAGAGCCTAAATCGAAGGTTAACAAAAGGTTATCATTCAGTGCCCGGTGACTGAGATTCAGGCGGCCGCTGGTCTGTTCGAAACCTGTTGTCTTCAGAAGTCCCTGATTGTCCCGGAAGTTTCCTGAAACGCGATATGTTGTGGATTCGCTTCCACCTGCAATCGAGAGATTGTGGATTTGTGTATAACTTGCCTGTGTAATCTCGTCAAACCAATCAGTATCAGATCCAAAATCATTAATTTCAAAACCTGTTACATTACTTAGTTCCCGGAACTCATCGGCGGTAAGCACATCCACTTTATTCTGAACACCGGTTGATGTAATGCTACCGGAATAACCTACAGTCGTTCTGCCGGGCTGCCCCGTTTTAGTTGTTACGGCAATAACACCGGCCCCGCCACGTGTACCATAAATAGCTGCCGCAGACGCATCCTTCAGAACATCGATTGATTCAATATCATTAGGGTCGATATTTTCCAGGCTGGCGCCCACAATTCCATCCACAACAATTAATGGCTGAGTATTGGAAAAGCTTGAAATACCACGCAACCGAAGAGTTGGGTTTTCATTCGGATTAGAACCCGGGCTGGCAATATTTAACCCCGGAACTTTACCCTGAATCAATTCTGCCGGACTGTTAATATTCCCGGTATTAAAATCTTCTGAACTTACACTGGAAATAGAGCCTGTAATCTGGCGTCTCTCCTGAGTACCGTAGCCTACCACAACAATATCATCTAACAGTTGTGAGTCCTGCTCTAATTCGACATTTATTTCGGTTCTTCCGTTAATTTCCACACTCTGGGTACCATAACCAACATAGGTAAATACCAGGACGTTTAAATCCTGTGGCACGTTTATAGAGTACTCACCGTTTATTGTCGTCGTGGTACCGATGATGGATCCAGTTGCTTCATCTGAACCTTCCACCACGATATTTACATTAGGTAGTGTTGAACCATCAGCAGCGTCTGTTACAACTCCGGATACCTGAACACGATCCTGTGCTTGTACTTCACTCAGAGTGAAGCCGCCGATACAGATAAAAAACAGGGAAAATAGTAAGAATCCTCCGCTTTTTACTGAATCTATAGCATTGTTCTTAATAGAACGTATTGAATGCCGGAAAAAACTATTCCGTAGCCATTTTTCATTCATATGATTACCTGTTGATTTGTTTATGGTTAATAGCATATATAAAATCAATAAATACTTGTATCCTCTTAATAATTTCGATCTTTTTTCAACCCTAAATTACCGATACGCGTTTTTTACCTAATATTTTATTGATTCTAAAGTATAAAAAAGCCCTTCCAGATTTGGAAATCATTAAACAACAAAAAATTCAATCCAGAAAGCGACTGATAAATGGATGTCCGATGTTCAAAAAAAAGCTTCTGTTTATATATGAAGCGCATTTTTTAAAGTCAGTGAATTGATTTTTCATATAGTACCAATGCCTCTGCAGCTACACTTTATTTACGATTGTAAAATTTTTTTTTGGCGGAAGCCACTGTTCTGAGAGTAAAATGATAGCGCTTACATTTTTTATATTTTTTGACCTAATAATCCTTACATCTGAGAGACATCGGATGAGCTCTGCGGAAACAGGAGAAGTTTACGGAATGGATATTATTTCTTAAAACTCATCCGATGACTTCTATTCGACCCGGAGAATACCTCTCATGGAGATATAATGACCGGGGAAAGTACATACATACACATAGTCTCCGGGGATGTCAGGTACTGTGAAGTAAATCGTTTCAGTCTGCTCCGGTTCAAGCATCGAGGTATGGTACAATACATCATCTATTCGGGGTACGAACTCCAGGGCGTCTGCATCCAGACCAAGATTCATGGCTGCAACACCCACCTCATCGGCGGTTCCGGGCTCTACAATTACGACATTATGGGCCATGTCATCATCATTATTGAATGTTAAAGCAACCCGGCTGCCAGCTTCCACCGTAATCACATCCTGATCGTACCTGAGACCCGGCTCTGTTGCTAAATCAATCCGGAGGTCAGGGCCATTTGTCCACTCCGATGGCATTTCGGTTATTTTCTTCGCTGAACGTTCACCGGCCCCATCTTCATCAGTGTCCACTCCAGTGCCTTCTGCAACGGCCGATCTTTCGCCATCAGGTAAATAGTTTAAAGTATAATACCCTACCGGATGCAGAAGGTTATCGCCATCTGAAGAGCCCACTCCATTCAAACTGATCTCATTGATATAACCTTCTCTCAGCCCGTCAACATATAATCTGACAGACATCATATCTTCTGCAATTTCAAGACGGGTAATTGTTTTGTCCTGACGGTTTATAACCGGGCTGCCATAAGCTGAATCATACCGGTACGTAAAATCCGTCACCTGGTAATTATTGATATCCGCCGCCTGATGATGACTAACAGGTTTGGTGAACGTGATTGTGAAACCATTGGACTCGGCATTGATTCTTTGCATTTCAAAAGGAACCTGTCCATTCCACTTCAATCTTTCGATACCATAATTTGCCCGGCCGGTTGATCCCCATCCGCGATTGGTCATGCCAACATAAATTTCATCGTCAGCACCCCATTTTAATTTAATGATACCTGATGAAAATCCTTCTCTGAAACCAAAAACCGCACCCTGGTATTCGCCATTTACCTTCTCATGATATACACGCATTATTTTTGAGTGGCCCTGGTCACCTACCAGCATCTGGCCTTCAAAAGGCCCTACCTGGTTATCGTTTTCAATAACGATAAAGTCGGATGTTGATATCCCCATAATAGTATGCGGAAACCATACTGCGGGATTTTTCAGTTCCGGGATGTTTTTTGACTGTTCATAAAGAGTCAGTCCTTGCGAATCATCGATATCTTCAAACTTCAGATCGAGAGGAGAACCAGGCATATCTGTCCATCGGAGGCCATGTGGATTACCGGCAAAATCACCGGATTCAAGATGTGTCATCCATCCGGACCCCACCCAGTCGCCCTGGTTCTCAGTGTAAAAAATATCCCCCTCTGCATTCAGGCCAAATCCAAGCGGTGAACGCAAGCCTGTTGCAACAGGAGTCATCTCGCCTTCTTCAGTAATTCGCAGCATCCATCCACGCCATTCAACCAGGCTTGAACCATAGCCAATCCATGACAGGTTCAGGTTTACAAGCATATCACCATCAGGCAAAAATACCGGCCCATAAGAATATTCATGATAGTTACCTGATAAAGGCCAGCGATAGATTGTTGTATAAAGATCTGCACGGCCGTCATTATTCGTGTCTTCCAGCCTGGTCAGTTCGCCCCGCTGTGCTATGTAGTAAGCTCCATTCCTGTAAGCAATTCCCAATGGCTCATGCAACCCTTGTCCGAATTTTTCGAAAGCCGGATTATCACTTTGGGGATCCGTAATCAACCATACCTCTCCTCTCCTGGTTGTCACAGCCAGTTGCCCGTCATCATTAAAGGTGAGGCCGCTTGCTTCAAGAACAATATTCTCCGGTATATTCATTGTTGAAATCTGGTAATAGTCAGCCTCAGATCCCTGAGACTGAGCAGCGAGATTGCCGTTATTAACCAGGAACAGAAGCAGAGTTACCAGAGAAAAATTTCGAAATGATTTTAACTTTTGTGGTACCATTGATATGTAGTATTTATACGTGAAGATTAATCAAGCTACCAGATGAGCTCATATTGAATTTCAGATTGGCTGCCGTCGCGAAGGACCGGGATAAACAGAGCCTGGACGCCGTCATTTTCATGGATTTCAGGTTCCTGGCCATCACTATTCAATACCCTGAGATAATATCGGCCGTTTACTCGGTATAATCCGTTTGGCAAAAGTTCGACAGCCTCACCCTGTGCCAGGCGTGCAACTTTATTTCTATTTGAAGTTTCCTCAGCACTATATCTAAGAGTTCTGATCAGTTCGGAACCGCTGTCTGATGGCACTATTTTATCCGTGATTGTTATTCCATTAACCGTTGATACAAAAGCCGGTCTTCCCTGCTCATCAAGATTATACTCTGTAACTCCCTGGCCATCGTCTGTTGATTGATTTTCAAATGCAGTACCTGTTCCGGCATCAGCCACAGGAATACCTGAACTTTCTTCAACAGAAGCATTCAGAGGTACAAGCAACTGTTCGTGGCCCCGGCCCTGCCACATCCGGGTTACATCCGCAAAAGGATTCCTCCAAAAGGTTAACATCTGTCCCCTGTTCAGGTCATAACTGTAATGCACTCCTTCCGGATAACCCACGGAAACCGTATGAGTACGTTTCACGCCGCCAAAATTTACAAACCCACCAATAATTTCAGGATAATCCGTTTCCGGTTCTACATTCACGAAAATGCCGGGTGCTGATCTGTTTTCTGAATCCCGGCCTTCAAAAACCAGCGGGCGTTTCTCCATTTCAGGGCCTTCATAAAAGATATTTACGCTTGCTCCCCACATAATCTGGAAATGACTTACATCCAGCCGGTGAGAACCTTCTTCCAGATAAATTATGTTGCCAAGCTGCTGAGCATCAAATTCTCCTGTGTTTTCGACAACAAGTTCATCGTCAACATATAGATTTCCGCCGTCGTCCATCATGGTTTGAAAGAAGTAATCTCCGGAAACCGGTACTTCAAGATCCCCCGAAAATGTAATGGCATAATGTTCATTCTTTGGACTCAGCTCTGAGACATTAAATGAATGGGTGGTACCTTCTTCAAGAACTTCAAGTTCTTCAAAATCCCCGGGTGTACGATCGCCGTTATAATCATAAACGGTGTAGTCCATCTCACCCAGGGTTAAGGAATCTGTCTGCCCGAATTTTTTATAGCTGATATTCCGAAAAGCAACAGGCCCGTGATCACCCTGAATCATCAGCGGCCCTTCGGTTTGTTCATTGTCGAATGCTGCGCCTCGTGTGGGACCGGTAACCTCTGCATTTTCATGAACCCGTGTTCCATTTAAATTAATCCATTCAAACCGGGCATTTTCCGTTTTATTTCCTTCATCATCAAATTTCGGGGCACGAAACAGGATGTGATATTCCTGCCATAAACCCGGAGCCAGGCCGGCATTTACCCGGGGTGATACACCTTCAAACCCTTGCTGACCTTCAGGAAGTGTTTCGTCCCAGCGCTCATAAATTCCTCCCACCTCAGAAAAATCCGGATCTTCAATTTTCCAGCTATCCAGTATCTGGACTTCATATCGTCCCTGGAAATAAATTCCTGAGTTTGAGCCTTTTGGAACCAAAAACTCCATTTTCAATTCAATGTCGCCATGCTCCAGTTCGGTGTAGACAGGATCTCCATTATCAGCATCAGGTACATTTGCAAGTACACCAGTGCCATCAAAAACATCCATTGATAAATCCTGATTGTAATCTGATTGTACATTTCCTGCAATTATCCAGTTATCACCGGTGGTTCTGAATTCAGCCATATCCTCCAGGGAAAGAGAGTGCAATGGTAAAGCAGTAATTTCTTCCATTCCTCTTACATCCTGTTCAGCACTTTGGCATGAAATTAAAATGAGCATCAAAATAAAAAGAGTTGTCAGCTTCAGTAAGTATGTTCTCATTGTAATAAATATTAGGTCATTAAATCTGTCTGCAATTGGACGAAAGTATTTTTTAAAATGTAAGCGACTGGCCACATCATTTATAAAAGTTTAGGTGTTGAATGTACATAATTCCATTCAATTCCGAATGAAAAAAAACTATTCGCAGGAACTAATTCTGAATTCCGGCACTGACGTTTTATGATATTCATACCGAACTCACTTTATTTACAAAACCTGCCTCTTTTTTCTTTCGGTCATTCCACCAAATTTCGGCAATCATAGCAACAGGCCCTACAATAAACAGGGCATAAAAAGGAGCATAAACAGCCTCATTTAACCGGAAAAACAATTCAACAAAAGCAATCAGAAATGCAACAAGATACTGCCCTTTTCTTGATTTCACTGTTGTTCTGGGATCGGTAATCATAAACAGTACAAACAGCTGGTACATCGGGCCGGTAAGCGGAGCAAGTTCTGCCATCAGGGCATCTCCGGTAATCAGGCTTCTCAGCCAGGCAAATGCCACAAAAGAAAGTACATACGTGGCGCAAATATTGAAACGGTTCACACGGTAAATGGTTATCAGACCAACAATCCAGATCACCAGCATGGCCCACATGTTATTTCCCCACTGAATACTCAGAACAGCCATACTATCGGATGCGATAAGCAGCATCACTACAATACCAAAGTTTGTCGGGTTCCATATATGGGTGTCTCTGAAACGGAAGACATATTTTGAGGCAATGGCTATTGCCGCGCACAGTGCAAACGGCCATAACATCGGGGAGCGAACCAGGATACCCGCGGAAATTCCGGAAACATACGCGCTCGAAAGATCACGAAACTTGCCGGTTACCAGTTTGTGAAGCAGAGTTTCGGTGATAATGGCTGCAGTAATGGCCGCCAGCAGCTTAATCCAGGAATCCAGTATTCCAAAAGAAATATGGGATGCGATCAAAATACCGCTGATCAGCATCGGGGCTATATAATTCTTTGGTATCGTGATTTGCTGAAGTGACCGTCGAAGAGTGGTTATCATTTTCAGGTTAAAATAATCAGTGTTTAGCAGTTTTTTTCTTAAGCAGCCTTTCCGAGTGCAAATAGCTTCTGACAGAGTCGCGAGCCATTTCCCGAACTCTGCCAGGTCCTATCGGACTCTTGCAGGTTCTTTCATTCAGCGTCCTTTCTGAGTGAGATAACTCCTGACAGAGTCGCGGGTCATCATCCGAACTCTGCCAGGATCCCGTAAAAGCGCGGGAACTCTGGCAGGTTTTTTATTCAGTTATCACATGGTACCGGTTTAATTCAGGCTGCTCAATTTCCATAACTTCACCGGAAGGCCAGCGGATTTCCACACGGTCAACCTGGCCGGCATAACCCAATCCAAAATGTAGCGGGCGCTGGCTTTGCGAACTGAAAGCATCTCCGCCGGTAATAATCTTTTTCTGACGCTTGCCATCCCATTCCACAATCACTTCGGCCCCTATTGCACTGCGATTACTTTGAATTCCTTCAAGCTGGAAACCTACCCAGTTTCTACGTTCATCCGTACTGTTTTTGTAGAGCTTCACTTCACTATGCTGATTGGCCACTATCAAATCCATTGCCCCGTTTCCAAAAAAATCAGCATATGCAACAGACCGGCTGTCGAGATTTAAAGCACCGCCTGTAACCCGGGCCACTTCACGAAAACGCCCGGCACCATCGTTCAGCCAGATTTTATTGGTCTGGTACCCCGAGAATGTACGGTTATTCATAGCAGGCCAGTTGCCGGCATCCATAATAATAGACCTGTTCCCTCCTACCACTTTTGCATAATCATACCAGTAGTCGGTTCCCGGTTCATCTGATACATACCCGTTGGCTACATAGATATCTATATTGCCATCGTTATTAAAATCCACAAATTTTCCGCCGTAGCCCCATTCGCCAATTTCCACGCCCATATTTCCGGCAACATTTCTGTATCGGGGAATTTCTCCATTTGCCCGCCGCGACGGCACCCACAAATTGTTACCCTGCATCAACACCCCGGCCTCAGATATATTTGTAATGTAGATGGAAAGTTCTCCCTGATTTAAAACATCCCCGAACGATACGCTCATACCGCTTTTGGGAACAAACCCGATTCCCGCCTGTTCTCCCCCGCTGATAAACGTTTCGCCATTCTGATTGAAGAGAATTTCATCCACCCCATAATCATTTGCCAGAACCAGGTCGGGCCAGCCTGACCCGTCAATATCGGCAGAGCCCGCTGCCAGGGTCCATCTCCTGGTATTGGTAATACCTGCCTGGTCAGAAACATCTTCAAAGGTTCCATCTCCTCTGTTTTTTAACAGGTAATTGCGCCCGCCGTTGGTTGCGTATTCGTAACTGTCGGGCATCATCCGGGAATCTTTCAGGTCAAACAGGTTAACATCCTCATGAAAATAACCACCAATGAAAAGATCGAGATAGCCATCATTATTATAATCAAACCAGATAGCCGTGTTTGCATTGATATGAACAGGTAATCCAGCTTGTTCGGTTACCCTGGTAAAGCCTTCTTCACCATTATTGATAAACAGTTCGGGCTTTCCCCACCTGTAGATCAGTAAATCTTCATACCCGTTATTGTTGATGTCTCCCCAGATGCTGCCCATAGAAGCTCCCTGTTCAAAACTGTTTAAATCAGCCAGGCCCAGTTCTCCGGCTATATCTGTGAAAGTGCCGTCTCCGTTATTTTTATACAGCGCATTGTGGGTACCGAATTCGCTGTTTGTGAGATAAAAATCCGGATGGCCATCGTTATTGAAATCTGCTACTGATACCGAAGCTCCAACCGATGATATCTGGGGCAAAATGTGGTGAAGCATATCATCAACAATAGCCCGCCGATGCACAAAATCAACTCCGGCTTCGCTGGTTACATCATCCAGGTAAAAGCCGTATCTCTCTATCACATCAGACCGGTTTTCAAAAAACTCTGTATTAAAAAACGCATCCGCTTTTTTCATTGCATAGGGAACTGAAAGCAACATCAGAAAGATCAGTCCTACAATAATTTTTATGATGAAATCTCTGTTCATAATTCTTTAGTACGTTTTTTAATATAAACGTCAGTTTGAGCGCCCCAAAGGGATGCCTTTGGCACAGTTCCGACCGTTTTTGGTCGGGACGGAGTCGAAAACTCCTACTTCGACTTCATTTCACGGGAAAAGCACCCGTGAAATTGCCCCATAGGGATCCCTTCGGGGCGCTCAATATGACGTATTCCTACTTATCTGAACTCACATTATTCAGTAAGTTAAAGCCTTATTAAATGAGTTGGGAGTTATAAAACGTGTATGATATTCCACCCAGTCATTTTCATGCTGCTGGTAAACCGGATCATTTTTCAAATTACCGCTGCCTGCATAATCATAATCTTTCTGCCCGTGAAATGGAAGTGGTGCAACGGTAGCTGATGCCCCGGTATTATAATCACCATCTTTTTCCCAGCCGTCAGATACAAACACAAAACTGCGCGTCCAGCCTTCGCGCGGTTCTTCAGGTGCTGTAAATTGTACAACCATCTCATCACCGGCATTCATAATGACATACCTGTCATCCACTTTTTCAAGCAGTTCACTCACATCCCCGAACCGGGTATGAAAACCTGTAAGATCCCGCCAGCGCTGGGCGGTTCCTGAGATTCCCTCATAATAAGGAAGTTTGGGTGACGTGGAATCGGCCCGGCTCCATTCGGAGTATCCCCGGTAGCGAAGTTCCATTTTTCCAGGCTCCAGCGGCATTTCAATAATTTCTTCAGGGTCTGTTTTTTCCGCATATTGAATGGCATCCCAATAAATTTCAGACGTTGTGGTAAGTCTGATCCGACGGTCTTCCGGATCGGGAAACACTTCTTCGAGATCCAGGAGAATGGACTTTAATTTACCGGCCGGAAAGCCGTAATCTTCATGTAAGATAAACCAGCCACCGTTCCCGTCAGCAATACGAACTTCAAGACCTTTTGGGGGGGCGATCTTTCCCTGGCTCAGGGCCAGGTTAAGAGAGCTGTCCGTAGGACGCAGCCACCCGGAAAGAACAAGCCAGAGTGGTTCCTCAGAACCCTCATCGCCTAAATCAATTTCAATGGTATGTTCTTCAACCAATCCCTGGAACTGGGTTTTATTGAACGGGACCAGGTACTTCTGATCATTTTCCGACACAACCTCCGTAACGTCTTTTCCCTGCCCGCCATAAACAGCAGCCACTGGTTTTGGAGTCTTCATAGCGCGGGTGGATAGATCCGGTGCCGGAAAAACGAACCGTTCATCAACAAATATTTCGGTGTCTTCCGGATGATCAACCGCTACCAGGCTTACGTGATCAAAAAAGTGAGTTTCCCACAGTTCGGCTGTGATCCGCAGGTCGTAAATTCCATTAACCGGTTTAAGCTGATGGCCCGGCACTTTAACACGATCCATCGTTTGAACAACTCCCGCGGTTTCCTGTGCATTGATTCGAAGGCCAAGCGGAGACCGCCACAGAATATCGGTAATGAAATGAATCTCATCACCATCATTTGTAAACAGCCACGGGCAAGAACCTTTCAGTATCTGCTCATTAAAAATGGTAGATCCCATACCCATTTCGGCAAACTCAGCCTGAACGGAACCGTTTGTCCAGATAATCCGAAGCATCTCGGCTTCGTCATATTCTCCCAGGCCAAAGTGAACAATGGGCGATTTTATAATCTGCTTCTGATACAAAAGCCCCGAACGGATTTCCATCTCTCCTCCAATCCCAAAAGAATTGATACGGCGGTCTCCCTCAGTCCCGGAAGCACGTGCACGTATGGAACGGGCACCGTACTCTTTTGACCCGGTATTCATATACTGAACCGGTTCATTCTCTGAACTGATTCCCAGAAGATCAAGCCGTTCGTTACCATTTATATCAAACAGAGACCAAATATTTCCCGACAGCCCGGTTTCAAGATGTTCAAATTCCAGCCCCGAACTGCCCAGCCAGATACGGCTTTCCACCCCGGTAGTAACAAGGAGATCGGCTGCGCCATTATTATCCAGGTCTGCAATAAAAATTAAAGCGGGATTATCCAGGGCTTCACCCGAATCAACAAGCGGCTGTGTTTCCCACTCACCTGTTCGTTCTTTTTGGTAATGCGCGGTGATAATTCCATCTTGTCCTGCTGTGATAATATCGAATTGGCTGTCTGCATCAATATCAGCCACAGAAAATGCGCTTATATTATCTTCAATTGTTTCAGGTACACCGAACTCTCCGCCCCGGAGATTTTTAAAAACAAATACTTCGCCGGCTTCAGTCAGAAACACCGCTTCCGGCACACCGTCCCCATCCATATCCGCCCATTCAAAATTGCGTATTTCATTCAGCTCTGAGAAATTTTCGACGGCAGTAAAAGAATCATCTCCGTTGTTCCGGAATACTATGGGTGATCCGGATTCCCGTGAAAGCAGCAGGTCGAGATCCCCATCCATATCCATATCAAAAGCCCAGACACCATTGTAGGAAGCATTTAGATATTGGGCGGATAAACCTGTTTCATTCGTTACATCAGTAAACGTTTCATCATTATTCTGCCGGTAGAGTACAAACCCCTCACTGCCGGCAAGAGCAAGATCATTCCGGAAACTATAATTGTAATCAAATTCAATAAAAGAAAACCGTGGTAAGATTCCATTACTCCTGCCGGGAAATTCGAGTACGGTTTGTTCATCAATAATCACCTGGCCGTTTTGAATGCTCACTGCGAAAGGAGGAGCTTCTTCGAGTAGTGTTACTCCTTTTACCCACTGAACCTCTCCACCGGTCAGAACTGAATTCTCAGGTTCAAACCTAAGTTCGCGATCCGCTTCTGCGGCCCGTACCTGAGGCTGGGGAAGCCATAAAAATTCTGTGATTAAATACCCTACCTCCGTTGGCGGGAGCTGAACCTGCCTCAAATCCTCGCGGAATTCAGGTTGTTCTTCCAGGCCGCTTCTCAGAAATGAGAGTTCCAGGTTAATTGAGGCGGCATCCTCCTGGTCCAGGATCTGTTGTACAGCTTCCAGTTGATCTCTGTTATCAGAGCTCCACTCATCCGACTGTTCTCTCAGGCGGCTGATTGATTCCTGTGCAGCTGAAAGATCTCCCTCTTTAGCAGAAATACGTGCTTGTTCAAGCAGAACCACCTGATTTGATGGTATCAGCTGGTTTAAATCATCCAAAAGTTCACGGATTCTTTCTGCATTTGCCTGGTCATCCTGCCGTTCCAGTTCAGTAATCAACGCATACCGGACAAGCGTATTGGAAGAATCAGCCGCTGATGCCCGCTGTAAATAAGTTATCGATTCAGATATATTTCCACGTCGGCTTTCTGCAAGGCTGGACAGGTACAGAATATCCGGATGTTCCGGTTCCAGGTTACGGGCTTCGCCAAGGCGATCTTCAGCAAGATCAAAATTACCCTGCCTCATCGCATAGACCCCCAGGTTAGCCCATGCCGCTGCCTCCTTTGGATACGCCTGGGCCACATCATTCATTTTATTGAATGCGAAACGGGCTTCGTTGGTCTGGCTGGCAGCCAGGCTGATATAAAAATCGGACACAGCATTCTGGTATTCCTCTGAAAGAATATCTACATCGTCATCCGGTGCCTGACAAGCTGCAAACAGCCATAACATCCCGGAAATAAGAATGGGTATTTTATACTTCATATCACTCAAAAATGTATGTTAATGTAACGTGAGTTCGAGGTAACAATGTTGAAAAGGAGCCTCCCCTCCTGTGTAAGGAGGGGCAGGGGGTGGTAGTCTTCGATTTTTGAGTTCAGGTAAATTTAAAAACTCTGTTTCAACCACCCCTAAATCCCCTCCTTGAAAAGGAGGGGACTTTTCATATCAAATTCAATGATTTATTTTTATTTCGAACTCACGTTAATTTAGTTATTTCGTTTAAAAAAAAGAGGCGAATCGTTGTTCCGGGCTACAATAAATATTCTTTCGCCATTTTGTGCTGCCAGGGAATGCACCGATCGCGACTGTCCCATGACCAGGAACCCGCTTTCAGCATGTCCGGCAGGTGTAAAATTTCCGGAACCGTCACCTTTCAGTAACAATCCATAACCGGCATCCTGCCTGCCTCCCACACTGGGTTTTACATCAAATAAATTTCCTGCTACCAGCAGGTCTGCATATCCATCTTCATCCACATCCACTATATGAAAACCCATAACAGGAAAATGCTGTGCCGGTTGTGGAAGCGGTTTAACTTCAAAATTGCCGGCACCGTCATTTAATAATACAACGGACCGGAGTTCGTGTAGTTTTTTCTGAAGGGCATTATCCAGTTTATCCTGCTCAAATATACCGTCAATTGTTCTTGTTGCAAAATCCCGGTAACTCTGAACCCGGTCTGTCATATCAGGTATTTGGGTTAACAGTTCATCCAACTGTTCAAACGGAACTTCTCTGCCATCAACAGAACGGGTGATAAGCGGGTTGGTCTGCCCGTCTCCGTCAAAATCGTTTATATATAAATTCAGTGGTTCCCCGGGTGAAGCCTGAATACGGCTGTTCATTCCGAAATTTCCTAACACAATATCGGGATAGCCGTTTCCGGTGATATCTCCCACTTCCACAGATTGCCACAAACCATGTAATTCGGCGAGTTCATCCTGTTCAATTTTAATAAAACGATCTCCGTTGTTTTCAAAAAGTGCCGGTGCCATCCATTCACCGGCTATAATCAGGTCCGGCTTTTCCTGTCCGGAATTTTGAATCCATGCTGCCGAGGTTACATTTCCTATCGTTTCTATTTCCGGGGCAATATCTTCAGTAACATCTTCAAACATCCCTCTCCCGTTATTTTTAAGCAGCGTGCTTTTCGGGCCGATTCCATACCGCCAGGCTACAGAGTGGCCGCCTGTAAACAGATCAACAGAACCATCTCCGTCAAAATCTGCCGCAGTAACTACCGACCCGCTTACACGAATATCCGGCAGGCTGTTGGGTGACTTTTCAAAATTGTTATCCCCACGGTTAATGTAAAGCCGGTCCTGTAAATCCCTGGAATCATCCGACAACTCATTTCCTCCGCTTACCACATAAAGATCCGGCAGGCCATTCCCGGTGGCATCAAAAAAGACAGCGTCCACATCCTCACTTGCTTTGTCCTCATCAAAGTCTGAAATACTCACTTCTACAAAGCGGGCATTTTCTAATTGTACGAAAAGTGAACCCGCCATGCCGTGGGAACCACCGATATAAAAATCATCCAATCCATCACCATTGATGTCAGCCGTGGCTAACGCAGGTCCTCGTACAGATAATTTATATGGCATCAGGGGTTCTCTGCTAAAATCATCAAAAGAATTTTCTCTGTGAACAAAATCCAGGTCCGCCTGGGAGGTAATATCTGAAAGCAAAGCATCATCATTAGTTTGATGAAGGCTGCTGTAATCGAACATTCCTGCGGCATCTGTTTGATTTACTTCTACCATCTGGTTTGCGCCGATATTTTCCAGAACTTCATAACGCGAATCGGGCCAAACCACCAGGAGTGAATCTACTGTTTGATGGTCTCCCAGGCCAAAATGAACCACATGATCAACCGACGACTGAAACCCCCGTACCGGCATCTGTTCACGATAAAAAACCTCATTATTTTTATATACAATGATTTTTGAACCAATACCCGTACTGTTTAAACCTTCACCGTTTAGTTTTACTTTAAGATAGCCTGCAGTATCCTCATCCGGTTTTTCGTTCCGGTATATGAAGGGCTGTTCATTGATATTATTTACCACCAGGTCCAGCCGTCCGTTGTTATTCAGATCAACATAAACCGCTCCCGTTGAAAATGAAGGCTGTGAGAAACCCCATTCATCTGATTTATCCTCAAAAGATGAATTACCCTTATTTTTAAAGAGAAAATTCGGTACATATGCAGGTGTCATATTTTCAGTGAGAAGAAATTCCTGCTGTTGCAATTCGTCCCCTGAATACTGCTGCCTGACTCTTTTGAGGCGGTTGACAAAATCCAGTTCATTTGGTCTGCCGGGAATTCCATTCGTAACATACAGGTCATTCCATCCGTCATTATCAAAATCTGCGAACAAAGCTGCCCAGCTCCATTCGGTTCTTGCAATACCGGAAGCGAAGGCAGTTTCACTGAACAGAGGCAAGCCGCTTTCGGGGTGAGGTCCCTGATTTACCTGCAATGTATTCCGGCTGTTTTTTTCACCAAAACCGTAGTCTTTTTTTGTATCGGCAACAATTACAAGATCGGGCCCGCCCGATCTCATAAAGCTTTCATGATCCGGCGGCATCATATCAAGAGAAACAATATCCGGCATTGCGTTATTCATAATATCAGCAACATCATTTCCCATGGATGACACACTGGTGTGGCCTATCATCTCATACATCCGTTCCGAAAACGTACCATCGCCATTGTTAATGTACAGGTAATCATCTTCATGAAAATCGTTTCCAACATAAATATCGGGCAGGCCATCCTGGTTAATATCGCTGACGGCCACACCCAAACCATACCCGAGGCTGCTGCTGATAATACCTGCTTCACCGGTTACATCCGTAAAAGAATCACCATCGTTTCTGAACAGCTTGTCTCCTGCTTTTGGATCGATAACAGACCGCAATTCATCAGCCCTGCCGTAGGTATTATCGCTGTGAAATGAATGGTTGAGCAGAAACAGATCCAGTCTGCCGTTGTTATTATAATCGAAAAAGACAGCCTGGGTGGAATATCCTTCAAAATTGAGGCCATATTCTTCTGCCTGCTCCGTAAACGTACCATCACCATTATTAATAAAAAGCTGGTTGGCACCCTGTTTCACAAGGCTGGTGGACCGGCTTACATAAATATCCAGGTTCGCGTCTCCATTTACATCGGCCATGGTAACCCCCGTTGACCATGCATCATCCTGATCAGTTATACCGGCCGACTCTGTGATATCTTCAAACTCAAAATTTCCTTTGTTCAGGTACAGGCGGTTCGGCACGCTGTTGCCTGTAAAAAACAGGTCGGGCAGTCCATCGTTATTGATATCACCGGCGGCAACACCTCCTCCATCATAAAAATACAGGTAGTTCAGAATATTAAAATCAGGGCTGTTTTCAACCTCATTGGAAAAATAAATACCGGTTTCGTCAGCGGAGAGCAGTGTAAATGGTTTATCCTCTTCAGATGAACAGCCCAATAAAATAACCAGAAAAAAAGCGACGACGGGCAGAAAAAAACGTACCGGTATTTTCGTCATTTTAATACAGCTTTTGCTAAAAATTTATTGTTATCAGATCCCGGATTTAAGACAGCCACTCATCTTAAACAATCATCGGACCCTGATGAAAATCAGATTTGTCAGGGGTATACAGCTGTATATATAATAAACAGAATGTGGAAGAAAGGCTACACAGATTACGTGGAGAAGCTAAGGTGCTTTGGTTTCCCTATACTGTTAAAAATCATCGCTCATACAAACTCGGGCGCCGCTGCGGCTCCGCGGTTTTTTCCCTTTGCGCTTCTTTGCGGTTACTCCTCACTGGGTGTAGAACTACTCGAATCCCTGATCAGGATACATAATCCGGTTCAAAACCATCCCTCATCATTACCAGGCATTACATAGCTTTGTTGATTAAACCGCTAAGGGCGCAAAGATACGCTAAGGGTTTTGATCCATTCTCAGATTTTTGTTGTTAACCGCGGGGACGCGGAGGCGCAGATATTTTGGTTTTCTATATTTATAAAAATCACTTCCCATACATACTCCCCGCCGTTGCGACTCCGCGGTTTTCTCCTTTGCGGTTACTCCTCACTGGGTGTAGAACTACTCGAATCCCTGATCAGGATACATAATCCGGTTCAAAACCATCCCTCATCATTACCAGGCATTACATAGCTTTGTTGATTAAACCGCTAAGGGCGCAAAGATACGCTAAGGGTTTTGATCCATTCTCAGATTTTTGTTGTTAACCGCGGGGACGCGGAGGCGCAGATATTTTGGTTTTCTATATTTATAAAAATCACTTCCCATACATACTCCCCGCCGTTGCGACTCCGCGGTTTTCTCCTTTGCGGTTACTCCTCACTGGGTGTAGAACTACTCGAATCCCTGATCAGGATACATAATCCGGTTCAAAACCATCCCTCATCATTACCAGGCATTACATAGCTTTGTTGATTAAACCGCTAAGGGCGCAAAGATACGCTAAGGGTTTTGATCCATTCTCAGATTTTTGTTGTTAACCGCGGGGACGCGGAGGCGCAGATATTTTGGTTTTCTATATTTATAAAAATCACTTCCCATACATACTCCCCGCCGTTGCGACTCCGCGGTTTTCTCCTTTGCGGTTACTCCTCACTGGGTGTAGAACTACTCGAATCCCTGATCAGGATACATAATCCGGTTCAAAACCATCCCTCATCATTACCAGGCATTACATAGCTTTGTTGATTAAACCGCTAAGGGCGCAAAGATACGCTAAGTTTTTTGATCCATTCTCAGATTTTTTTTCACGAGGCTTTAGCGTGAGTATGAGGTGAAAAAAATTTGTTTTTGTTTTTTTTGATCTGTCATTCCGGCCTCTGATCCGTAATGACAATATTGGATTTTTAATCCTTAACCCGAACGTAGTTACTTCGTAAGTACCTGAAACAATAGCCGCATATCATATTTTGGGAAGCGGTATTTCTGATGATGAGCGGATAATCAATCTGGGATTATAGATTTTATGTGATACAGGAGCCTTTTTGTTAGATATCCGGTGTATAAGATTTTTTGTGGCTTTGTAGCCCATCTCATACATAGGCTGACTGACTGTTGATAAGCCGATATAATCAGAAATAGAAAGATTATCATAGCTGATAACAGGTAATGTCATACTGACTTCCCGCATCGCTTTCATGGCGCCCACAGCTTTAATGTCAGACATACAAAAACAAGCTTCAGGAAGCGGGTCAAGCTGGAGTATTTTTTTCATAGCCTGGTATCCGCTTTGTTCGGTAAAACCATCTCTTTTTATACTGTTTCCTGTTATAACCAGGTTTTCATCAAATTGAATCCCATATTCCTCCAGGGCTTTTTTGTACCCTTTCAGGCGTCCCTGGATTGGTTTTGCCGTTGGACTTGCGGAAAGAACTACAATCTTGCGGTAACCTTTATCAAGAAAATACCGGGTGGCAGTATAACCGCCGTTTACATTATCAAATGAAACAGAATCAAAGTCATCAAAACTGTCATCTATAAGGCTGATGGGTACCTGGTACTTATTAATTAATTTGTGCTGTTTATCATTCAAATGCAGAGATACCAGCAGATATCCATCAGCCCAGTGCCGTTTTAATATATGTTCGGTTTGAGTGTAAGTATCCATTCCCTGGTTAATGTTTACTATGTTAAGTTCAACATTATGGGGAGAAAGATAATCCTGAATACCGCGTAAGATTTCAGTGAAAAAGTAGTTAGACATGACAGGGACCAGCATCATAATACTCCCTTTTTTCTTTCGTGCCAGCCCCTGGGCAAACGCCTGCGGGTGGTACCCCAGATCATCTGCTATAGCAAGTACTTTTTTTCGGGTGGATTCTTTTACACTGCCCATACTATTAAAAACCCTTGAAACCGTGGCTATACTTACTCCTGCTGCTTTTGCAATATCGTAGATTGTTTTGGGCACTTCAGGTAAGGTTAGTTGATTTTTTTGTTCATCCTATCCCAAACAAAAATACAATGTTTAGTTAAAAATGGAAGACATTTATTACTTCCTTCATGAGGTAGAAACAGGAGAATTTTGAAGCCGGGTTGATAACTTTGGTTTGGACCCGCCCCAACCCCTTCCGTCAAGTGGCCGGACAGGCTCCTAATTCGCCCAAAAGCGGCGAAACAGGTTGAGTGTTTCTTCGGTAGAGAGGCTTTTCAGGCTGAAATTTACCTGCTTAATTCCTGGCCTGAACTTGTTTCAGAACCTGCAACAGTTCATAGTCGTTAAAGGAGATCCTGAAACAAGCCTGCCTTCCGAAATACAGTGCAGGCAGATTCAGAATGATCGTTGTTGTGTTTGCAAAACCTCCATATATACATCAGAGTTAAACCGGAGCATTTTCTTTTTGACTATAATTTTTGACGACGTATTCATCAAGAATTTTCCGGAATTCTCTTCCGATGCCCTCCCCTTTCAAGGTAATATAATGTTCTCCGTCCACGTAAACCGGAGCTTTGGGCTCTTCAAAAGTACCGGGCAGAGATATCCCGATATTCGCATGGCGTGATTCACCCGGTCCGTTTACAACACAGCCCATCACCGCAACATCCATCTCTTCAACTCCCGGATACAAATCCTTCCAGACGGGCATCATTTCAACAACATACTTCTGAATTTCATCAGCCAATTCCTGGAAATAGGTGCTTTTTGTACGTCCGCAGCCGGGACAGGAGGTTACCTGCGGAATGAAACTCCGGATGCCAAGCGATTGCAAAATCTGTTGTGAGATCCGCACTTCTTCAGCGCGGTCGGCTCCCGGCATGGGTGTTAAGGAGACGCGGATTGTATCCCCGATTCCTTTTTGCAGGAGAACAGACAGAGCAACAGAACTGGCTACAGTTCCTTTCATGCCCATTCCGGCTTCGGTAAGCCCCAGGTGAAGTGCATACGGAAGATCCGCGGCAATACGCTGATATACATGAATCAGATCCTGTACGCCGGACATTTTGCAGCTTACGATAATTTTATCTGACGGGAGTCCTACATCTTCTGCCAGTGCAGTGGAGCGGCGGGCGCTTTCCACCATCGTATCCAGCATTACTTCCTTCGATGATTTTGGGTCGCTTAATTCATTATTGGCATCCATTTTTTGAGCCAGGAGCTGTTGGTCCAGTGATCCCCAGTTCACCCCGATACGAACAGGTTTATCATAGCGAATAGCCTGCTCAACAATCGTACAAAAGTTTTCATCCCGGGTTTTTGTACCGGTATTTCCGGGATTGATTCTGAATTTGGACAAAGCCTGTGCCATCTCCGGAAATTGTGTTAAAAGAAGGTGGCCATTGTAATGAAAATCGCCGATTACAGGAACCGTAACACCACGATTGAGCAGCTTCTCTTTAATATATGGCACTGCTTTCGCCGCCTCTTTATTATTTACGGTTATACGTACAAGTTCTGAACCAGCCTGATGCAGATGATCAATTTGTTCAACAGTTTCATCTATATCGGCTGTATCTGTATTTGTCATAGATTGTACCACAATCGGGGCATCTCCCCCAATAGCAACATCACCTACTTTTACCTGAACTGATTTTCTTCTTTGGATTGTGTCCATTTTTTTGCTTCTAACTTATTTAACAAATTTTTCTAAAATTCTTTCTACTGTCAAAATTTAGTTTACAGTTGACAAACCTGCCATTACCCCCATTTATCAACTTTTACTAAAGCGAGTTTCGCTGATATTTTTTCGGATTCTCAATCATGTGATTCAGCATTTTTCCCACTTCTTCTGATCTGGCCTCACATCCATATTAGTTTCAACAGAGATGTAACCGCATGCTTGAGCAAAATCCATGGAAACCTGTGTTTCTGTATTTTCCATATCGCCATCACTCATTTTGCTTGAAAAATGCTTTGGATACTGGCGTTTACGATACCCTTCACCAATGGCCCGACAAACCGAACGTGATGATCTTCGCACCTGGTCAGTCAAAGCGTATTTTTCTTCGGGTGGAAATGATTTGGGTGAGTTCAAAAATAATCATGGCCAGCTCGATAGCTTTTTTATAAACCCTAAGATCTCTGAAATTACCCATATTTTTAGGTTTTTACAGTTGATTTTATAGTTAACAAATCTGTCACTACCCACACTTATCAGTTGCCAAATGTTTTGCTAAGTCGTTTCAAGATATCAATCCAATTTACAGTTGACAAACCTGCCACTGCCCACACTTGTCAACTGCCAACTGTCTACTAAATTATTTCAGGTTACAGGCTCAGTTTAGAGTTGACAATCCTGCCACGACCCCCACTTGTCAACTGAAATACTAATTCTTCTTACTCAGTTCAAATAGCTTACGTTTCTCCTCTGGGGTAAGCCCATCGTATCCTTCTTTAGAAATTTTTTCAAGTATTTCATCCAGTTCCGTCTGGTTTGTTTCGTCAATCACTTCAACATCACTCACCGAATACATATTTTTATTTTTGGGAGCTTTCTTTTTCTTTTTAGGTTGTTCTTTCCAAAGCCGTTCAATCGGCCGGACATATTTTGAAAGGTCGGTTCCACTATAATGAGCTTTAATCAGCAGGTAACCAACTCCTGCCCCGCCAAGATGAACCAGTCGTGCAATGTTATCACCCGATCCAATAAATAACACATCAAAAGCAATGAGGCCTGCAACAACAAAACGCGCCTCAACCGGCGGAAGGAGGAACAGCATAATGGGAGTTCTGGGAAATAAATATGCAAAAGCTACCATCACCCCAAAAACAGCACCTGACGCACCTATTATAAAGTTCGTGCTGTAAAGGAAGCCGAGCGCCACATGAAAAATTGCCCCGCCGATTCCGGATCCGAAAAACAGAACAGCGAAGCTTCTCGGGCCAATACTCTGTTCCACGGAACGGCCCATCCACCATAACCAAAGCATGTTAAACAGCAGGTGAAAGCCACTGCCATGCAAAAACATATAGGTTACAAAGCGCCAGGGCTGAGTAACCGCCGTAAACAGGTTCGGATCAAAAGCCAGGTATTGTATAATTATTGCATTGATGGATCGGTCGCCTATTTGAATCCCGCCGATGACAGCCTGTATAAAAAATATGATAACATTAATTGCAATAATGGTCCGGATAATCACCGGCATTCGCATAAATCCGCGCTTAAAAACCTCAAAAAATGAATCCTGCTGATACATGTAATCTTTTTATATAAATGTTTTCCCTTCTCCTTTTAACCCCCAGTATTTGATAAGTACAAACCCAACCACCATTCCTCCCAGGTGGGCGAAATGAGCAATTCCACTGTCCGTTCTCATCAACCCGGATAAGAGTTCAATAACTCCAAAAATAGCAACAAAGTATTTTGCTTTTATTGGAATAGGTGGAATTAAAAGCATGATATAACGATCCGGAAACATCATACCAAAAGCCAGTAATATACCATAAACAGCTCCGGAGGCTCCTACTGTGGGTGCACCACCTCCGCCTATCCACATATGAATTAAAGCAGCTCCGATACCAGTTAAAAAATAATACAGTGCAAATCGTTTGGTTCCCCAAAAACTTTCTATCGCCTGGCCAAAAATCCATAGTGCAAACAGGTTAAAAAAGACATGGCCGAAGCTGGCATGAATAAACATATATGTTACAAGCTGCCAGGGAGCGAATAAACCTGAACCTACAGGCCAGAGTGCCCCGAATTGCATTAAAAATTGTTGAAGCATCGGATTGCCAAGAGCAAAAAATACCAGTGCATTCACAATAAGCAGGTGCTTTACAGCCGGTGGGAAAATTGAAAATTGAGTATTAGGCGAATAATTATTTTGCTGGTAATTCAATGAATTAAAACTTTTTGCGATTTCTTTGAAGTTTGTAATATACGTTGATTTTCTTCAAAAGTTGACCGCAATTCCCACAGGACACCTCTTGCTGAATAATTTGGTAACAAGGTCCTTAAGAAAAGGCAAAAAAAACAGACAGAACCAGAGATTTCGGGAACTGCCTGTATTAGGGTCTGATAAAAAGCTCAAGAGAGTCTCTCATGAGATCATAGATTTCAATGTTCTCACTCAAAAGAAACACAATATCAGAGGGGGATGCATGATTAAGGTTGGGTATTTTTTCAGAAATAGAAAGATTTTTAATCTAATTTCTTTCAAAAATAAATGTGTTGCTGCCATCATCCATAACCATATGGGTTTGTGTAATTTCTTTAATTTCCGTTTTACCATGTAATTCTGTACGGGTAAAGCCAAATTTAACAGATGTTTCAGAATCATATCCCCATGCCTTTCGGGATAAACCTGCTGTAGAATGAATAAAATCATAATTACCTGAACGATGGAACATCCACTCCTGCTTTTCCGTGGATTGTGTACTACTTGTTTCAACCAGCACCCATAAATCATAGGTTAGCAGATTGGTCATCTGGGTATCCCGGATGTTTGGAGTTTGCTTCTGCAATTCGATTATTATATCCGAACCTGTTGTAGCCAATTCTTTATTCATCTCGTCTAATACAACCTTGGTGATTAATTTATCCTCGTTATTTTCCATAATTTCCAGGGTTCCGTATCCGTGCAGATATAATGTATTATCGCTGTATGATAAATTCCCGTATACCACCTGATCTTCATTTTCGATAAAATACATTGTCTCTGTAAATTCAAATGTATCAGCTTTAATATCGGGTGTTTCTATTTGAATCGTCCTACTTTTCGTTTCTTCAGATTGCCCTGGTACATCCAGAATCAGTTCGATTTCATGGCTGCCGGGTGATAAGTCAAGTTCCCCATAGAAATTATCAATCGGAATCGTTATAGATTCATAATAATTGGATTGTAACTGGCTGATCCTGTAGGTGTCGTATTCTATACCATCCCACAGAATCGTTATTTCAGCCTCAGTTGATGCATTTAAATAAACTGAGAATATTTCAGAACCGGTATTTACCACGGCAAAACTAATATCAATTTCATCACCAAACACAATCTCACTTTTCCCGGTTTCTGCATTCGAAACCATAATGTAATGACTCCATTCATCAAGTTTATATAACTCCAGATTATAGCTATTTGATTTTGCTTTTGACTGGCCTTCCAAAACGCCCATTGAACTTACAGCGCCCGATTTTTTTTGTTTTTCAGATGTGGAAACTGGATCTAAATCAACTTTCCAATACCCAGAGTAAAAAGAATACTCCAAAGGTGGAATCTCTTCTTCCTCATCAGCACCTACCCCGGCAGAGCATGCTGAAATCATTAGCAAAATTATAAATATCGATAGAGCGTCAAACAGAACTGTTTTAACTTTTAAATTCACTTTTTTCTTTCATTTTTTGTTGATCGCCAGAAGCAGTTTTGTGCTTTATGTTAGTTTTTCAGACTCACTTCATGGCTGTTTTTATTCTGGTGCAAACTTCAAGAACCTTGTCTTAATGCGACATTCATCGGATGTTATTCTGTAATTGAGACTCTTCCGGCCTGACCCTACAATCCGGGTTAAAAGAATGTAGTAATCAACAAAAATGAATGATCAAGGTTGGGTATTTTTTAATACTCAAAACTTCATCAACCCAAAAGCCAGGGCGTATTTTATGTAGTCCATCTGATTTTCAACAGATAGTTTATGACGGATGGCTTTTTCCACTCTCTGCACATACCGGGGAGTAAGCTCCAGTATCTCTGAAATGACAACAGGTTTCATATCATGTGCGATAAGCCCAAGTACCTGGATTTCTCTTTTTGAAAGTGACCTGAATTTCTCTTCATATTTTACTCTGAAATGTTCTATATCCGGTGTCTTTCCAAAGATATCTGGTTCTGATTCTGATTTTTTAAAATTTTTGCTGTCCATTCTGATTTTCATAAAGAGTAATTCTTTTATTGAGCGAAAGACTTACCCTTGTTCTGTTTTCTGATAAAGAAATAAATCAGCATGCTGTAAAGCATGATTACTATTGGGTATTTTTATGGAGAATGGCTGAAAAAACCTTGTTCTCTTGATAAATTTACTGTCAGATCAGTATGGAAACCGGTCTGTGAAAGTCATCCTGCTTATATTTGTAAACCTCAACAGATTAATTCAAAACGTAATTAAATTAAAAGCAAAGGCATACTTCACCAGGTCCCGGTAAGACCTGATCTCAAGTTTTCGTTTTAAATTCTTGCGGTGTGTTTCAACGGTCTGCCGGGATATAAATAATTTTTCTGCGATATGTAGGTTTTTATACCCGTTGGCAAGTAATTTTAAAATTTCAAGTTCCCGGTTGGTAAGAGTTTGAAATCTCTTGAAATTCTTCATCTTAAACTGATCCATCTCAACGATTTGCTCCATTTTCTTAGAAGCCGTACCAAATTCTCCAGTCCTCACCGGCAGCCTGATGACCAGACCATTTCGAAGCTTTGGGGTTTTGGTAAAAGTAATGAAGGGAGAGTAATTTGTTTCTCCAATCGGTTTTACATATTGCAAAAATACCATTGATTTATGCGGCATCTGATTCTCGTAAAATTCAGGTAAAAATTTACGGATATTTTTCAGCGAAACCGGATGTATTGTATTTTTTAAAAAGTCCTGGCAGTTTTCTCTCACTTCCTGGTGTGAATAACCAGTAACTTCCTGGTGTCTCTTGTTTGTATAAATAATATCAACTTCTTCCAAACGGCTTATCACTGCTACACAAGGAATCTGATCACAAACAGTTTTATAATCCTCTTCTTCCAGAAAACGCTGTTCAAGCTGATGAGTGTAAAATTCAAAGCGTTCGTAATATTCTTTGTCTGTAAAATAAGCCATGATTCAATCTCATTTTCAGAATTCAACAAGATTAAACGCCAAAGCATACTTCACCAGATCCCGGTAGGAACTGATTTCAAGTTTACGATTAATATGCTTGCGGTGTGTTTCTACGGTCTGCCGGGATATAAAAAGCTGTTCTGCGATTTGTGCATTTTTAAAACCTTTGGCCAGGAATTTTAAAATTTCAAGTTCCCGGTTGGTAAGCTGCTGAAACCGCTTAAAATGCTTCAATTTGAACTGGTCCATTTCAACAATCTGCTCCATCTTTGGAGACATTTTTTCAAAATCATTTGGTTTTAATGACAGGCATATCACCAAATCAGAGCAATATATTGTAGATTTTGTGAAAGTGATAAAGGGTGTGAAATCATCATTTTTATTTTGCCGCACATACTGTATAAAAGGAAAGGCTTCATGCATTTTCATCTTAGAGTACAACGGCGGTAAAAATCTAGAAATGTTGGCCAGCGTTTCCGGATGAAGATAATTTTCGAGGTATTCTATTCCCATTTCCTGAATCTCATTTTCATGAAAACCTGTTACTTCTGTCAGCTTTTCATTGACATGCATTATTTCAAGAGTTTCAGAATGATTTAAATGTACAGCAAAAGGAACTTTCTCTACTAAAGTATTAAAATCCTCACCCTTAAGTAGCTGATCTTCAACTTGCAGGGTATAATATTCAAATCGTTCAGTTAACTCTTTATCTGTGAAATAAGGCATAATTCTCTTCCCACTATCAGAATTCAACAAGATTAAACGCCAAAGCATATTTCACCAGATCACGGTAGGAACTGATTTCAAGTTTACGATTTATATGCTTGCGGTGTGTTTCCACGGTCTGCCGCGATATAAACAGCTGTTCTGCGATTTGAACATTTTTAAACCCTTTGGCCAGGAATTTTAAAATTTCAAGTTCCCGTCTGGTAAGTTGCTGAAAACGTTTGAAATGCTTCAGTTTGAATTGGTCCATTTCAACAACCTGCTCCATCTTCGGTGACATCTTCTCAAAATCTCCGGGCCTGAGGGAGAGGCAGAGAACGAGTCCCTTCTCATAGGTGGTATTTTTGGTAAACGTAATCAGGGGTGAAAAATCTTTACTATTATAGAGTTTTACATACTGAAGAAATGGAAATGTTTTATGTATATCCACATTAGCATATAAAGGGGGTAAAAATTCCGCTACACTGGCAAGCGATGTCGGATGAAGATAATTTTCCAGGTATTTCATTCCCATCTCCCGGATTTCATCATTGTGAAATCCAATAATCCCTGTAAGTTTTTCATTAACGTGCATTACTTCAAGGGTCTCAGAGTCATTGAGATGGACCCCGAATGGAACCTGATCTATGATGTTATTAAAATCTTCACCCTGAATAAGAAGGGAATCTACCTGCATTGCATAGTATTCGAAACGCTCCAGAAGTTCCAGATCATTTAAATAGGCCATAATTTTCTATCCGGGTTGATTTATATCAAAGTTTTATCAGGTCGTATGCGAGCGCAAACTTAATGTAGTCGGTATGGGTTTCAATCCCCAGTTTTCCCCGGACTGCCGCCCTGTGATTTTGTACGGTTGCTCTGGTAATACCCAGTTTTTTTGCAATCGCGGGATTTTTTAATCCCTCAGCCACACAACCAAGTACTTCCACCTCCCGGTCGGTCAGTTCTGCAAAACGGGTTTTTGTTTTTTCCCGAAACCCCTGCAATTTTGACATCTGGCGGATTAAACTGGTTATCGGGCCAGTGGGATATAGGTCACTCATCAGATCGGTTTTAGATTATGCCACAAAGAATCTTGAAAGAGGTTAACAAAATAGAACTAAAGATGCCATTTTTAACCTGAACACCCGGCAGATGGTTGGTTAACGCACTTATAAACTGAGGTCGCTTGTTAAAATATTACGATTCCTGAGCGCCACAAGGGTATCGTTCTCAGAATTTATCAATACCAAACTCCTTTAGAAATCTCCTGTTATTTTACCACGAAAAAGGGGCCGAATTCTTGCTTCTGACTACAATGAACCCACTCCGGAGGAGTGGCATGTTTGTAGAAAATGATAAGGCACCGGTTCCCCCGAGGCTGATACTTTTGAAAAGGCTGTTCATCCAATCGAGGGGTGTTCACGAGCCTGTATATAACCCCGGATCACACCCCCGGACTATGGATCAGGCTTTTGCCAGAATCCAGGCCGGGGGTTGTATTTTACCATTCACATTTTTACAAACATGTGGCTCCGGAGCCGGCCCATAGTGTGATTATTGGCAAATTGATTTAAGTGGTGAAATTTATATGGAAATAAAGAAAAGGCTTCTATTATTATGCAATAAAGCAAATAGATCCCTTTCGGTACACTCAGGCTGGATGTTTAAATACATTTTAACCGCGCAATGCAACTCAAGGGGGGGAACTCAGGTTTATATCATACAAAAAAAGCCCCGAAAGATATTCGGAGCTTTGCATTCTGCGTAGAAAGTAAAAAAAACTCAGGTTTCCTGTAACTGCAGGTCTGATTTTGCCAAAACCGGATCTGCGACTTTTTCATCTGATTCTATCACCCCATCCCGCAGTCTTATGATCCGCCGGGCATGGTTTGCTATGTCATTTTCATGGGTAACAACAATAATGGTATTCCCTGCACGATAAAGTTCTTCGAAGAGAATCATAATTTCGTCGCCGGTTTTACTGTCGAGGTTACCTGTGGGCTCATCTGCCAGTAAAATAGAAGGATTATTCACGAGTGCCCGCGCAATAGCCACACGCTGACGCTGGCCACCTGAAAGTTCATTGGGTTTATGATCCAGACGATCTCCTAAACCAACTTTATCCAGTGTTTCCGTAGCCCTTTTTTTACGGTCTGAATGTTTCATTCCGGAGTAGATTAATGGCAGTTCTACATTACTCAGACAATCGGTTCTGGGCAAAAGATTGAAAGTTTGAAACACGAAACCAATTTCCCGGTTTCGAACCTGGGCCAGTTCCGAATCATCCAGCAGGCTTACCCGGTTACCGTTTAAAATATATTCGCCGGACGTCGGTGTATCGAGGCACCCGATCATGTTCATCATGGTGGATTTACCTGAACCCGATGGTCCCATAATGGCAATGTATTCATTTTCCTGTACATCGAAAGAAACACCGTTCAGGGCCCGAACTTCAGTTTTACCCATCTGGTAAAAACGGGTTAAATCCTGTATCTGAATGATCGTTTTGCTCATATTAATTACCTCTTTCTGCTAACTGTTGGCTGTTTCCCGCAGTAATGCGGTCGTCATGGCTTAATTCACGGGATAAAATTCTATAGCTTCCTGTAACAACATCATCTCCGTTCCGGATACCACTGGTAACCTGGATATAGGTGTTATCGCTAATACCTGTTTCTACTTCCACACGTTTCGCAACTCCATCCTCATTCACAAAAACTACTCTTCTGAAATCTTCCCTGGAGGAGGAACGGCGCTGTGCTGAGGTATCAGCCGCTGCTGAATCGGCTTCTGCTGCCGGCAGATCTTTGGAAAAATCCCGAACCGTAACCGCCTGGATCGGTATGGAAACCACATCATAAACCGTGTTGGTTCTGATATCGACTGTGGCAGACATTCCCGGTTTGAAGCTGGGTGTAAACTCTGCCAACGGAGATTCCCGTGAAATCATTTCTACCATTTCCGAACCGCTTTGCTCTAAATTATGGGGGGTTGTAATTCGTATTTTTACCCTGTAGTTGGTTACCTGTTCGGCGGACCCTTCACCGGTTACATCCGCGGAATTGGCAATCTCTGTTACAACCCCTTCAAACAGGCGGTTTGGGTATGCATCTACTTCTATGGCAGACGTATCAGATACGGTTACATTTACAATATCATTTTCGTTGACTTCCACAGAAACTTCCATCTGTTCCAGCCGGGCGATACGCATCATCTCGGTACCGGCAGTTTGGGCATTCCCCAGAACACGGTCGCCTCGTTCAACAGAAAGCCGGCTGATGGTGCCTTCACGGGGAGCGCGAATTACAGTTTGCTGCAGCTCTTCTTCAGCCCTTCGAAGCTGGGCACGGGCACTTTCTATCTGAAACTCAGTCGCACGAAAATTAGCTTTTTCAGCTTCATAATTATTTGATGATTGCATGTATTCCAGTTCGGAAATCAGGTTTCTGTCATAAAGCTGCTTATTCTTTTCATACTCCACTTCCGCCTGAAGCAGTCCCGCTCTTGTCTGCTCCATCCGTGCCCGCTGTGTGAGAAGAGCGGCATTCAGTTCGTCAATCCGGGCCTGGTAAATATCAGGTTTAATCCTGAGAAGCAGGTTTCCTTCCCTTACGAAATCGCCTTCATTTACGGCAAGCTCAATAATTTCACCTGAAACATCGGGGCGGATAATCACCTCTTCTTCCGGCTGGATTCGTCCCGAAGCGGATACGATTTGTGTGATGGTTCGCAGTTCAGCCTGTTCTGTCTGAACCTCTCTCTCAACGGGGCCGCTATCCATCCAGCCCATGGCTTTAGCCAGCACGGCACCCGCCACAATCAGGAAAACAAATATGCCCAGGATTTTTAACAGTTTCTTTGTCGCTGATTTCTCTTTCGCCATCACGTATTTGGTGTTAGTTTAATTGAATACTTTCATCCAACTGCCCGATGAAATAATCCAGCAGTTTTTCCTGAAAAATAAAATTATAAATGGTCTGTACCCGCTCAGATTGTGCACTTACAAAATTTGCATTGGCTTGATTCAGTTCAATCAGAGTAGTAGAACCTACTTCATAACGTTGTTGTTCAGTTTCAAACGCGCGTTCTGCTGCAATTAATGCTTTTTCCGTTGACTCAAGTTCCTGTACAAGGGATTGATAATCGTTATATGCCTGACGTACTTCTTCACTAACCTGGAACCGTATATTCTGGAGCTCTAATTGACTGTTTCTTAGCTGAATCTGAGAACTTTGAAGATTGGTCCGGTTATTCAGGTTATTAAAAATTGGAATGGAAAGGTTGATTCCAAATGAACGGCTGATTCTCTGATCGAAAAACTGATCAGAAAAAGGCACATTTAATGATGATGCATCCCGGAAATAGGCACTACTTATGCCGGCACTAGCAGAAAGGCTGGGGAGTGAATTTGCCCGTGCTATCCGAATATCTTGTCGGTTTACTTCAATCTCATATTCCTGTGCACGTATATCACTTCGGTTTTGTAAGGCAACTTCCAGCATTTCATTTAAACTATACTCACTGGGGAACAGATTTGCTTCATCAACCTCTTCCATACTGACTTCCACATCTTCAATCGTTTCCTCCTGCATAATTCGAATTAACTGTGCTTTACTTACAGAAAGTGCGTTTTGCTGTTGTATAACAGCCAATTCATCATTGGCAACAATAGCCTCCTGATTATATAAATCCACTGTAGGTCTTGAACCCACTTCTACCTGCGCCTCTATCTGCTCCAGTTGACTTGAAGATGCTTCCAGATTGCTCTCAGCGATTCTCAAAAGCTCCTGGTTTACCATAACATTCAAATACCGGCTGGCAGTATCAAATGTAATGGTTTCTCTGAGTCTCTGATAAAATTCTTCCTGAGATAGCTCGTTTGCTTCAGTAGCTCTTAAATTGGCAATATTTCTAAACCCGGAAAAGATATCAATACTTGCGTTTAAGCCACCATTCAATCTATATGTTGTTCTATCTTCAAAAGCTAGTTCTTCTTCAATAAACTGCCGGCCTACCCCCCGTGCACCATTAAAGTTCGCGCTTAATGATGGCAGAAAATCAGCTTTGGCGCTTTGAGTCTGATATTCCGCTAAATCTAAATTATTCAGAGATTGTTTTAACTGGTAATTATTTTCAAGTGCAAGCTGAATAGCTTCTTCTAAGGTAACTGTTGTCTGGCCGTAAGAGAGAAATGGCACAAAAAGGAGAAAAGAGATAAGTAGTATTTTCTGCATCATCAAAATAGTTAGGATTTATTTTATGGGTTTACACGGTAAAGTTTACTCAGAGTTGCAGTAAATTAATTCCAACTTGTGAAATAAATACGACTTTTAACATTTAAATAAGCAGGAAGTGCGGCAGAACTTATTTAACGTCGTTATCCGCTTTTGCAGAAGAAGCTATTTTATGCTCTATATAATCAGAAGTGAATTTCATTGCTTTCTGAGCGGCCACATGTTTCAGCTCATCAAACAGCATGGATGAAAATTTTGAATTGGAGGTGTGATTGGCGTTTTTCGAAGAACGGTGTTTTTTTGATGACCCACGACGTCCGGCAACTCCAAGAACAAAACCGGCAAGAACAGATATGCAAACCGCTTTAACCGGATTTTTACGGATGTATGATAAAGGTTGTATAGCCCCGCGTGCCGTTCGCCGAACCTTATTGGTTCGTTTTTGAAAACTGTGCTCAAGGCCTAAAATATCCCGTTCAAGTTTTGTTTTACGCTCGCGTAATTCAGACATTGATATGTGTTTTTTCTTACTCAGAAGCTTTGCCGTTGTTTTTTTCTTTCCTGTTTTCCGGTTCAACTTTTTCTAGTACTCCCGCAATCATATCTGCCTGTATTTTTTCAGTCAGGCTTTTCAGTTTTGTTTTGTAAAGAATAATTCCCGCCAGAAATAAAGGAACGGATCCAACTAAAAACCCAAGGGCGGTATTATTCAGAAGTTCCGCAAGATAATAGCAGAGAGCAAACCAGGCGAATAAAAAACCACATGTTAATAAAATGATCCCCGCAACTTTTTGAATGGAATTGGAAATGATTTTGGATACTTTTTCGGAAATAGTAAGAGTGGCGAGCTGAATTCTTTTCTCTATATACTCACGCACCTCTCCGGGCAATCCTTTCTCCCCGGATGTATGTTGATTTTCGGCAGACATTTAATCATTTGATTTAAAAATTTTTGCCAGGATAAAACCGGCGGCAGCCCCTGCCAGTACACTCCGGATGGGATATTTTCGAATAAGAAGCTCCGCTTCGGTTTTCATCTCTTCAAACTTCTCCTCCAATTCCGCTTCTTTAAGCAGTGACTTTCCTTCTTCAATTACATTCTCAAGTTCATTATTCAGGTCTTTGATAATATCATCATCCATAACTGGTTCTCTTTTAGTGTTACTGTCACCGGTATATCACCGCTTATCTATTATCCATTGTAATCAAGATAACACCTTGACCTGTAATGATAAAAACAATTCTCCTGAATTCGTTTCAAAAAAATTCTTTTTTGTACATCGGGTAATAGATCGAAAATCACATATCGTTAAATCGCCAATCGAACATCGACTGATTTGAGATGTGAGATATGCGACTTTCGATTTGCGATTTTTTGAAGACAGATCGATAATCGCAAATGTAATTGTTCCTTCTATCCTACCCGTGGTACTGTGCTACTCGTAACGCAGGCTTTCTATAGGATCAAGCTGGGCGGCTTTAAATGCAGGATATACCCCAAAAACCACACCTACTATTGTCATTCCAATCACGCCGCCGAGAGCTGAACTCCATGGTATAACAATACTGGATTCAAGCCACACGGCCGCAGCATTACCAAGTCCTGCCCCGATGATGATCCCGATTACACCGCCAATCTGGCAAATGGCTATGGATTCCATCAAAAACTGGGATACAATGGCTTTCCGGGTAGCACCGACAGCTTTTCTTACACCAATTTCTCTTGTTCGTTCACTAACCGAAACCAGCATGATATTCATCACACCAATACCGGCTCCAAGTAACACAATTCCTCCAATCACAAACCCGATCATATAGAGAATTCCGGTAAAGCTGTCCAGAGAATTGCTGAGAGTTTCATTTGTGGCAATTTCAAAATCATTGACATCACCGGGCGCTACTTTTCGAATGGTTCTGAGAAGTCCGGTAAGTTCATCAATTCCTGCCTGAATACGTTCAATAGACCCGGCTCTTGCCTGGATCACAATATTCCTGTTTTTCCCGTAGATGCCTGCTAAGGTGGAGTATGGAATCACCACAAACCGGTCGAGCGAATTTCCAAACACATTCCCTTTGGCTTCCGCTACCCCAATCACAGTATAGGGCCTGCCCTCAACCCGGATGGTTTTACCAAGAGGTTCTTCTACTTCAAACAGCGCATCTGCCACATCCGCTCCGATAATAGCCACGGCCCGGGCATAATCGATATCCTCCATCATAAAATTCCGGCCTACTTCAAGGTCGTAAGCATTATTTGTCAGAAAATGTTCATTTCCTCCCCGGATATTAATATTCGGTTCTGTTTCCTCTTCCTTGAAGGTTACGCGGGTAGTCCGGTAATTTGAATTCAGTCCGATGCCTTCAATATCCGCAGCCTGATCCTGGAGACGCTCCATCTGTTCAATGGTGATATTCTCACGATTCCGGAACGTTTCCCAATCCATAGGCCCCATAGAAATTGACGGGAATTTGGAAACAGTGATAACATCTCCGCCCATCAGGCTGAGCGTATCCTTAAAGTAGGTATCCAGCACCAGCACTGCTGTGTTTGCACTGATGATGGCAAAAACCCCGACAGAAATAGCAAGCAGAGTCAGGGAAGACCGGAGTTTATTGGACCGGATGGAATCAATGGCTTGTCTGAAAACTTCAAAAATATTCATAACTACTCGTATCTAAGAGATTCAATGGGATCAGATTTGGCCGCCCGGCTTGATGGCAGGTATCCGAACAATATGCCTACAAAAGCACAAATAAATATAGCATTTAAGACTGTGGTCCAGTCCATATAAGCAATAAAAAACTGATTAATGAGCTGGGTAACTCCTATTGAGAGCAGTACGCCAATAACGCCCCCAATCAGGCAGATTACAATCGACTCCATCAAAAACTGCAGAAGAATTTCCCATGATTTGGCTCCTACCGCTTTCCTGATCCCGATTTCCCTGGTTCGTTCTTTCACCGAAACAAACATAATATTCATCACACCAATGCCGCCTACAAAAAGAGCGAGCCCGGTAAGAAAAATACCTATACCGTAGATTGCCACTTTCATAGACTGAAATTCCTGTTCAAAAAGAGCGGCTTTATTAATTGCAAAGTCATCATCATCAAGCGGATCGAGCTGACGGATTTGCCTCATAGCACCAATCACTTCGTATTCTCCATCTTCAAGAGCTTCTTCTGATGGAAACTGAACTGCCAGTTGTATTCCCCAGCGAAGGCCGTAAATTGTTCCATATGCTGAAATAGGAGTTACCATCCGGTTGTCGGTATCTTCCAGCCCTAAAAAATTTCCCTGCCTTTCAAGAGTACCAATTACCGTAAATCGCTGTCCCTGTATCCGAACCTGTTTGCCAATCGGTTCTTCATCCGGGAAAAGAGCATCCACCACACTGCCGCCTAAAATTACTACCCGGGCAGCCCGCTGTACATCGGTTTCATTGAAAGCCCGGCCACTGGCTATATTCAGGCCTCCAGTCTGGAAATATCCTGCGGTTGCACCATTTAAAGTTACCCCGTCAACTGCTTTCTCTTTGTATCGAACGGATGTATTGCGGTTTGTAACGGCGGCAACCTCAGAAGCTCCGGGTGCCAGCCGGCGAAGTTCATCTAGGTAGGAAAGCTGCATTTCGCGGCGGTTTCTGTACTCCCACCATTTATACTCGCCGCCGAATCCCCATGGCCATTTTTCCACGAACACCACATTCCGGCCAAGCATATCCATACTCTCATCAAAAGCGCGGTCAACCCCATCGGTGATGGTATTCATTGCCGTTACCGAAACAATTCCAATCACAATACAGGTTGTGGTAAGCATGGCACGGGTTTTATTCGTCCAGATTGCCGACATGGCAATCTTCCATCCTTCCACTAAGCTGATGAGTATTCTGCTCATTGCACGATTTTTTTAAGTAGTTCGATGTAGCAATTGGTTAAAAAGGGTTCCACTTTGATAGACTGTGAGAAAACTATCTATTTTAAAAAGTAATGGCTTAAATAGTTTTCAAAATCTAAACTTCCTGGTTTTCTTACCCACCCCCGTCCCCTCCCTATCACACCAAAAGACGGTGTGACAAGGAGGGGAGCTTTCTAAAAAGCCCAGTCGATTTCACTAATTTTCTTTTTGAAAAATAGATTACAGATTTCCTCACAACCTCAATAGATAAATTGAATTCAAACTGATCTGAACGATAAGCGGCTGATAATCTTTTTAACAGGCTGCAATCTAAGCTCGCCTACGTAAACAAAAACAATTCGTTTCATTATATTTAACAAAAATTTCTGACCTAAATATTCAAAAAATTATAATGGAAGTAGATATTCTTGCTTTTGGTGCTCACCCCGATGATACGGAACTGGGCTGTTCGGGAACACTTGCGGCTCTTGTTGAGCAGGGAAAAAAAACAGCCGTTACAGATCTTACCCGGGGGGAAATGGGTTCACGGGGAACCGCGGAACTCAGAATGAAGGAAGCCCAAAAAGCTGCTGAAATACTTGGATTGAGTGAACGCGATAACCTTGGCCTGCCGGATACAGAACTTCATAATACCAGGGAAAATCAAATACCGGTTATTGAAAAAATTCGCTTTTACAGGCCCCACATCTGTATTCTTCCGGCTCCGGCCGACCGGCACCCCGATCACGGCAACGCGGCTTCCCTGCTGATTGATGCTATCTTTTACAGCGGGCTTGTTAAAATTAAAACCAAAGGGCCCGGCGGTAAAAACCAGGAGCCTCACCGTCCGGCACATATCATTCATTATATGCAGGACCGCCCGTTTGAACCCGATTTTGTGTTTGATATCACAGGTACAATCAACAAAAAAGAAAAAGCTGTAAAAGCCTTTTCGTCCCAGTTTAATGTAGCTGATCCCGGTGATCAACCTGCCACATATATTTCCGATCCCTCTTTTTTTGATGCGCTCAGAGCACGTGCAAAACATTTCGGGCACCTGGCTGGTTTTGACTATGGCGAAGGATTTCTTTTTGCACAAAAACCCCTGCCTGTTCAGGATCTTGGTTTTCTGATGAAAACTTCGCCAAAAAGGTGAGTTTATTTTTCGGTGAGGGTTTTAAGTTTTTGGGGAAATTGTTCAAAAAAGTGGGTCAATTATTCCAAAATCAAATCAATCGTCATGCTGAATATATTTCAGCATCTCCAATCCTCATCAAAGACAGGGGGATTCTGAAATAAATTCAGAATGACACACGAAGAATTCAGGCGGGAACGATACTTTTTCGTTTTTCTTCGGGGATGAATTCTTTGATTTGCTGCAGGAGGTAGTCGTGAATATGGATATTTCCGGCCACCATTCTCTGGCCAAAGAGCCAGCCATCGTCTCCGTTCCAGTCTGTAAGAACGCCTCCGGCCTCTTCGATAATTAATGAGGCGGCAGCCACATCCCAGGCGTGCAGGGAGTATTCAAAAAAGCCATCGTAACGTCCGCAGGCTACGCAGCAAAGATCAAAACAGGCCGAACCGGGCCGGCGGATTCCCTGGAGTTCGCGCATTAAAAAACGCAGCAAGTCCAGGTAAGAATTGATTAGAGTTAAATCATCATAAGGAAAACCGGTTCCTACAAAAGCATTACGCGGATTTTCTGTCCGGGAGACAGAAATTTTCTCACCGTTCAGCCAGGCTCCTTCCCCGGCCGCGGCGGTAAACTCTTCATTGCGGTTTACTTCGATCACCACACCCGCTTTTGGTTTTTTATGTTCCCATAATGCAACCGATACGCAAAAAACCGGGAAATTATTCGCGAAATTTGTGGTGCCGTCAATAGGATCAATAATCCAGGTGCGGCCGTCATTCAGATGGTCCTCATTTTCAGATTCCTCAGCCAGTATTTCATCATCCGGAAAATGGTTTTTTACAAAGTTCACAATAACTTGCTCAGTTTCAATGTCGGCATTGGTTACCAGATCGTGATTACCTTTTTCACGAACATCCAGTTCATGGTTTTGATAGCTCTTTATTTTTTCAGCCCCGGCACGCGCGGCCTCCAGTGCAATATCCAGATCTCTGTTCACTTTACTCCTCCCCTTTCATTTTATATTCAAATTTTTTGGCCGGCATGTTTTCATCATCTTCTAAAAACACCGGATCATCAAAAAGTTCATCTGCCGATATTTTCTGAATCCGGCTGATTTCTTTCTGAAGCCTGGTCAGCATTGTCATCCATTTTGATTTTTGTTCTTCTGCCGATGTTTTGATTTCCTCTGATATTTCACGCCGCTTCCGTTCCAGGAAATGAAGGCGCAAAGATTTCATTGCTGATTTTGCCGTTTTAATTGGATTCCTGTCCCTTTTGAATTCATTACCTGTTTTCCGGGCATGGTTTTCACTAACTGAATATCGTTCAAGCATGATATCACCTAAAAGAGACGGATATGGCTGCTCGCGATGAGTATAATGTTCTGCGGACAACTCTTCTTTTTTTACATGCCGCTGCATTATATCCTGGTAAAATTTCCGCAGGTCCATATCCTCAAAATGATCATCCCCAACATTATGGCCGATAAACTGCCGCATTTTCTCTCCGAACTGAAGCAGTAACCGAATGATTTCCATCTCATAATGAGGTTTTTTTCTGGAAACGGGTTTACTTGAAGATAATTCTGTCCTGTTTTCTTCTTCCCTTTCATGAGGGGGAGTTACAGCCCGTGCGGAAGGCCTGAATTTTTGTTTTCTTTTTTGATCTCCAACTATTTTTTCGAGCTGCAGAAACAGTTCGCGGTCACTTCCTTTCCGGTATTTTTGGGTTTTCTGATGAAGGTGTTGTACATACAACTGGCGATCCAGCTCCTCGGGAATCAGTGAAATACTTTCAAGTACCTGGTGAATCGTTGAAGAACGATCTCCCGGCCTCTCCATTTTTCCCGCTTTTTCCGCTTTCTGAATGGTAAAGGTCACAAAATCTTCAGCATGCTTTTTCTTATAATCCAGGAAAGACTCTTTTCCGAACTGTTTGACGAACGAATCCGGATCATCACCGTCGGGCAGTTCCATCAGAAATACCTCCATCCCCTGCTCCAGTGCAATATTCATTCCGCGGTCCATCGCTTTCTGCCCGGCACTGTCGGCATCATAAATCATAACTATCCGGTTTCCGTATCGCTGAAGGATATTGATTTGCTTTGAGGTGAGCGATGTACCGCTTGAGGCCACAACATTTTTCAACCCGTGCTGGTGCATGGTTATCACATCGGTATAACCTTCCACCAGGATGACCTCTTCATGCCGGCGGATTTCATTTTTCGCGAAATTGATACCATAAACAACTTCGCTTTTATTATAGACCGGCGTCTGGGCAGAGTTGATGTATTTCGCTGTTTTTTTAGCTTCCGTAAGAATACGTCCGGCAAAGGCTATCACTTTCCCGGAGGGATTGAAAATCGGGAACATCAGCCGGTCACGAAAAGTATCGTAAAACCCATTGTTGCGGTTATCCGGCTTTACCAGATCCGCCCCGGCAAGATATTCTTCATCAATACCTTCCTTTTGAGCGGCTTTTAACAGCTGCGAACCTGTCGGGGCGTAACCCAAACCAAAAGAACGCATGACAGATTTATTGTACCCCCTTTTTTCCAGGTAAGCCCGTGCCGCTGCAGCTTCATCCGATTCCATCAGCTGGCGATTGAAAAACAGGCCGGCAAACTTCAGTGAATGATAAATACCTTCTCTTGCACGGGTCTGGTCATCTTCGCCTTCCACATGTTCATCCGGAATATCGATCCCGTAACGTTCGGCCAGCGAGCGGAGCGATTCGGGGAAACTCACCCCTTCCATCTCCATCACAAAATTAAAAACATCCCCCGCGGCGCCGCACCCAAAACATTTGTAGATACCCATTGCCGGAGTTACATGAAATGAAGGCGTTTTTTCATTGTGAAAAGGGCATAATCCCATAAACCCGCTGCCGGATTTTTTGAGTTTCACATAGTCGCCCACCACTTCTACAATGTCGGCTGTTTCCCGGATTTCTTCTTTTTTATCATCGGATATCATCCTTTAAATGATAGTAAAAACAGAGGACGAAATCAGCATATAGAATTCAATCCTTCTTTATTCTGATTTGGTGCAGGCATAAACAATTCTTTAATGCCTCAGGGGTTCAGAACCTGACTATCTTCATGAACCTGCTTTGGCAATGAATGCCAATGGTGGTATATTCTACCCGAATAATTTAAACCGGAATGTAAATACAAATAACCTTTTTCATGAGTGTATTAGTTGGCAAGGATACCCGCCTGGTTGTGCAGGGATTTACCGGAAGCGAAGGCAGCTTTCATGCGGAACAAATGATTGAATACGGAACGAATGTAATCGGAGGCGTTACCCCCGGTAAGGGAGGCCAGACACATCTTGATAAACCCGTTTTCAATACAGTTGCAGATGCCGTAAAAAATGAAGGCGCAAACAGTTCTGTTATTTTTGTTCCGCCACCGTTTGCAGCCGATGCCATTATGGAAGCAGCTATTTCGGGTATTAAAGTGATTATCTGTATCACCGAAGGAATTCCTGTACAGGATATGGTGAAAGCCAAACAGGTGTGTAACAACCACGGAGCCGTACTTGTCGGGCCCAATTGTCCCGGGGTAATCACACCCGGTGAAGCGAAAGTGGGAATTATGCCTGGGACGATTTTTACCCCCGGAAATGTGGGACTGATTTCCCGGTCCGGTACACTCACGTATGAAGCCGTTGATCAGCTGACCAAAGCCGGGCTTGGACAAAGCACCGCGATTGGTATTGGCGGTGATCCTGTTATCGGAACCAATCACACGGATGCCGTTAAGCTTTTCCAGGATGATCCGGATACGAATGCCATTGTATTGATAGGTGAAATCGGCGGTTCGGCTGAAGAAGAAGCGGCAGCCTACATTAAAAAACATGTAACCAAACCGGTTGTGGCATTCATCGCCGGAAGCACCGCCCCTCCCGGCCGGCGAATGGGCCATGCGGGTGCCATCATCTCAGGAGGAAAAGGAACGGCCGGAGACAAAAAACAGGCCCTGAAAGATGCGGGAGTAACCGTTGCCGAAAGTCCTGCGGAAATCGGGGTAACACTAAAAGAATTATTATAGTCTGACTGATTCGGTTGACAGCAAAAAAGCCATCTTTGCGTATGCGGGGATGGCTTTTTTTGAATATCGAATATCCAAAACGGATTTGTGAATGTTGATGTACGAGTGTACCACGGGCAGCTTGCCCGGGCGGGAAAGATTTTGATATATATGGGAGAGATGTTTCTATTGATGGATTTAATAAAATATATCTGGTAATGATGCGCTGATAAAGATGCGGGCTATCGGGCAAGCTGCCCGATGTACATGTCTTTCCGATCTGTTTCCTTATTAAATGAAAAACTTTAGTCGAACATGCCAAAACCACTGTATTTTATCGCGCTTGTGCCCGGGTCTGACATCAGGAAGAAGATCCGGGAGCTGAAGGAAGAGATGAAGGAGCGTTTTGATTCCAAACACGCCCTGAAGTCCCCTGCACATATTACCATGCAGAAACCGTTTCGCCGGGAGGAAGACCGGGAACCGGAGTTGATTCAGTCGCTTGAGGATCTAGCCTCGAAACAGCAGCCATTCCGTTTAGACCTGGAAGGGTTTGGCGCATTTCCACCCCGTTCTATATTTGTGAATGTGGAGGATCATGAATCGATTCAGAATCTTCACCAGAAACTTAAACAGTTGCTTTCAGAACAATTTAATTTTACTGAAAAGGAGATCCAGCCGAAAGTATATCCGCACATGACAATTGCTACGCGTGATTTAAACCGGGAGGCTTTTCAAAAAGCATGGCCGGAATTTAAAGAGCGTGAGTTTCAGGATGTTTTCGAAGTGAAAAGACTTTTTTTACTCAGGCACAATGGAAAAGATTGGGATATCTATAAGGAATTTCCTTTTGCGCAAAAGTAAAATTGCCACTGAAGCACAGATTTTCACAGAGAAAGCCATTCTGTGTTTTTCAGTGTTTCTGTGGCAAAAAACATAATTCAGTGTCCGCCTACCGCAAAGTTTCTTTAGAAGCAAAACCTGATTTTAGCTATTGCGTCCGCATTACGTTTATCTCCGTCAAAACGTGTCTTTATTTTTTTAAGGTCGTTTATCTTGGCATAACTCACTTGCTTCATAAGAAAGTTTTATCCATGTTATTATTTATTTTAACGGGTGAAAATGAAGAAATAGAAGTTAACTTCAAAAAAACAAACACCGTCTTAGCCTGTATTGAACAAACTGAAAACCTGTATGAACTCTTTGAATACTCAAAAATACGTATATATCCTGCTGCTCCTTTTTGTGAGTATCTCCTGCAGTTTACCTGTTAAAAGTGACCCATGGCAGATAGAAGGATTTGTAAAGTATGATGAAAATCCCATTCTTACTCCGCAGGGAGATACCTGGGAAGCCAAGGATGTGTTTAATCCCGCGGCATGGTCAGATGGTGAACAGATTTATATGCTGTACCGGGGTGAAGATTCCACAGGAATCGGCGACTGGAATGGAACCTCACGAATCGGCCTTGCCACCAGTACCGATGGTATCCATTTCAGCAGGGAACCCGAACCTGTTTATGAACCGGCTGATGACTGGGAACTGCCGGGGGGTGCTGAAGATCCCCGGATTGTGGAGATTGACGATACCTTTTATATGACGTATACGGCGTATGACGGTGAAACCGCAAGACAGGCACTTGCCTCCTCTCCTGACCTTCGGAACTGGGATCGCCACGGCCTGATTTTTCCTGAACTGGGCTGGACCAAAGCGGGTACAATTGTCCCGGAAAAAATTAACGGGCGTTACTGGATGTATTTTGGGGATACCAACATCTGGATTGCCTGGTCGGAAGACCTGGTAAACTGGACTCCCATTGAGGAACCTGTAATGCGCCCGCGTGAAGGAATGTTCGACAGCGGACTGATTGAGCCCGGCCCTACCCCGCTCATCACCGAACAGGGAATTTTAATGCTCTATAATTCAGCGGATGATGACCTGGTTTATCGGACCGGACAGGCACTTTTCGATAAAAATGATCCGACAAAACTTCTCAGCCGGTCAGACGAATTTTTTATGGAACCGGATGAAGAGCTGGAGGTGGACGGCCAGATTCCGAATGTGGTGTTTATTGAAGGATATGCTGAACTCAACGGAAGAGGATTTTTATATTTTGGAATGGGTGATTCGGGAATCGGGGTAGCGGTCAGAGAGCTGGATTAAAGTCAGTTGTGGGTATTCTGGTCAATCTCATTTTATTTTAGACTATAGACAACAGTTCTGATTATTGATTAATGAATGCTAATTTCCCAGGCAGGTCTTCGGCAAGCCCTCACATCAAAACTCAGGGAAAGCGAAAAGCTCCGCTTGTGGGCTAAAGCCCCTTATTCTTGAGAATCCTCTTTACAGTTGACTGAAGTCAACTGCAAGTGATAGTATGAGACACTGAGCTGGATCTCTGATTTAATTATTATTAATAATCTTCATAATAATTACTTGAACATCAAATTTACAGTATGTAAGTCTGCACTTACTGATTTGCATTCTTCAAATTTGATGGCAAACAAAGCTTATATATCTGAACTCATCAGATTTCAGGTACCCATAAATAGCCCCAGAGCCAACCTATCACTTGCCGTCAGCTTTAGCTGACGATCATAGAGTGGTCTTGTACAGGAGGCTTCAGCCACAAATCGAAACTCAGTAGAGCAAAGAGCTTGCTTGTACCATATAATCATTCTTAAGCACCGGAGTCAACTAATCGCCAGCTTAAACTGACTGACAACAAGGATTCTTATTTTCAGGAAAAACAGAAGGAATTGAATAGAGAGAAATCATGAATCCCTGAATTGAGTATAGTAAGGAGCTGCTCATTGTATTTTTTTACCACATTTTGCAACTTAGAAAACCGCTTTCCGTAGTGCTGAAAAATCACACAGCCACCTAACCTGATATTTATGCTGCGCACTAAACCCCTTATCCTGCTTCTCACTGTTTTTTGCATTTCCTTATTCAGCAATTGTGCAGGCGATTCCCAATCCCAGCCTGCAGAAGAAACAGAAACTGCAAATGCCATTCCGGTCGAGGCCCGGGAAGCCATCCGCGGCGATGTTTCCGCTTATTACACGGGAACGGCCACACTTGAAGCCGAAGAGGAAGCACATGCCATTACCAATGTTCGCGGTGTAATTCGCCGGATCTATGTGGAAGAAGGAGACGCTGTGGAAGCCGGGCAGGTTCTGGCACAACTGGAAGAGGAACAGCTCCAGATTGAAGTAAACCGTGCCAAAGCTACAATGGACCGCCTCTACAACGATTTCAGCCGGAACCGGGATCTTTTTGAGAGAAACCTGATCAGTGCTGAGGCATATGACAACTCAAGATTTGAATATGAAACACAAAAAGCCAATTACGAACTGGCCAGCCTCAACCTGGAGCGCTCAGCAATCCGGTCTCCCATTTCTGGCATTATTACAGACCGGATGGTTAAAACCGGTAACCTTGTAAATACCAATGAACAGCTTTTTAAAATTGCCAATTTTGATCCCCTTCTTGCCATGCTTCATGTTCCCGAACATGAAATGAAAAAAATGCAGAAAGGACAGAAGGTTTTTCTTCGTGCAGATGCATTGCCCGATACCGATTTTGAAGGTGAGGTACTTCGTATCCGCCCTGTCATAAATGCTCAAACCGGAACATTCAGGGTTACTGTTGCCGTCAGTGATCCCGCGGGACAGCTGAAACCTGGTATGTTTTCCAGAATACGTGTGGTGTATGATACCCGATATAATACTCTCATTCTGCCGAAAGAAGCAGTCATTACTGAAGATATTAACCAATCTGTTTTCCTGCTCAGGGAAAACATTGCTTTTAAACAACCGGTAAAAACAGGTTATGTGAACGGACAGAATATTGAAATTCTGGAAGGTATAAACGAGGGCGACCTTGTTGTAACGATTGGACAGAACAGCCTTCGCGATAGTTCCCTGGTTGAGGTAATTCAACCACTGGCCGGAAATTAATCAGGAGAGACAGATTGCATATCTATTATAAATCAGGTTACATGAAATCAGAATACATGTTATGAAAATTATTGAATTATCCACGCGCCGAAGAGTTACCATTGCCATGTTTACCATTGGAGTTCTGCTCTTCGGGCTTGTTTCCCTGAGCCGCCTGAATGTTAATCTTCTGCCTGAGTTAAGTTACCCCAGTCTGACTGTAAGAGCAGAGTATCCCGGTGCGGCCCCGGCAGAAATTGAAAACCTGATTGCAAAGCCAGTTGAAGAATCCCTCGGTGTAATCAAAAATGTGCAGCAGATACGATCCGTTTCACGAACAGGCCAGGCTGATGTTATCATTGAATTCGGCTGGGGCACCAATATGGATTATGCGATTCTCGATGTGCGGGAAAAACTGGATGCCATTCAGCTTCCCCTTGAATCCACACGGCCGGTCATTCTCCGGTTCGATCCCTCTCTTGAACCTATCATGAGATACGCCCTTCACTATAGGGAAGCACAGGAGCCGGATGAAACTGCAGTAGCCGCCCTGAACAATGACAATGCTATTCCCTCTGCCATTTCTGAAAGTTTCACTCCACAACAGCCGGGTACTTCAGAGATTTTTAATATTGATCGCCTGAAGAACCTGAGAATTTTTGGCGATGAAATGCTGAAAAAGGAACTGGAATCAGCAGCCGGAGTTGCCTCCGTTAAAATCAGCGGCGGACTGGAAGAAGAAATCCAGGTTCTTGTAGACCAGCAGCGGCTTTCACTGCTTGGAATACCGATCGAACGGGTAACCTCTATCCTCAATGCAGAAAACGTAAACCTCTCCGGCGGGCGCCTTGAAGAAGGTTCCCAGCAATACCTGGTCCGAACCCTCAACCAGTTTCAGGATGTGGATCAGATTCACGATGTAGTGGTGGTGAACCAGGAAGGTACCCCCGTCTACCTGAAAGATATAGCGGATATCCGACGGTCGTACAGAGAGCGTGAAGCCGTTACACGGCTGGATGGAATGGAAGCTGTGGAAGTAGCCATCTATAAAGAAGGAGATGCCAACACCGTTGCTGCAGCCCGTGCAGTTAAAGCCCGTATGGACCGTGTACAGGAACTGCTGCCACCTGAAATGGTACTGACAGAAGTTTATGACCAGTCGGAATTTATAGAATCGGCTGTGAACGAAGTGGTTAATGCCGGTATGATCGGGGGCATACTGGCCGTGATTATACTTTATCTTTTTCTAAGGAATTTCTGGACTACCGTAATTATATCCCTGTCGATACCCGTATCGGTAATTGCCACTTTTACGCTGATGTACAGCAATGATATTACACTGAATATCATGTCGCTGGGTGGTATTGCGCTCGGAATCGGTTTGCTCGTAGATAACTCCATTGTGGTACTCGAAAACATTGCACGGCACCGTGAAAAGGGCAAATCAATCCTGAAAGCCGCACAGGACGGCGCGGGTGAGGTGGGAATGGCCGTAGTAGCATCAACCCTGACAACCGTTGCCGTATTTTTCCCGCTAGTATTTGTGGAAGGTATCGCCGGCCAGCTGTTCCGTGACCAGGCACTGACCGTTACATTCGCACTGCTTGTTTCTCTTCTTGTGGCTATTACCCTGATCCCTATGATGGCATCGCTGGGCTCCCGGAAAAGTGAACTCAATGAAGAAACTGTTCTTAATGAACCGAAAACAAGAATGGGTAAACTGCTGCGTAAAGCAAGGCTTTTTATTTTTCATACGACTCCCTCCTTTCTGCTGAAAATATTTCTGAAGACTATAAAAGGGATTTCATCCGGAATTCTTTTTATGCTGAACCCTTTCCTGAACCTGTTTGACAGAGGATACAAGTCTGTAGCCGATTTTTATGACAGATTACTTGAGCGCTCTCTGCAGCGAAAAGGAATGATCATTGTAACAGCTGTTCTTATTCTGGCCGTTTCGGCTGCCCTGATTCCACGAATTGGTATTGAACTGATTCCTTCTCTATCACAAGGCGAATTCAGGGTGGAGTTCAAACACGCTCCGGGGACCCCTCTTGAAAAGACCGATCAGTCGATCCGGCAGGTACAACAAGCCTCTTTACTGGTTGATGATATTCAAACCGCATATAGTGTTGCCGGCACCGGAACCCGAATGGATGCAAATCCGGATGAAGGCGGTGAAAGCTGGGGTGAACTTAGTGTGGTTCTGAAAGACGGATCAGGCCGCAGTGATGAAGAGCGGGTTATGCAGCAATTGCGGGGGGAGCTTGACCGGATTCCAGGGTTACAATATAATTTTTCAAGGCCCGCCCTTTTTACGTTCAAAACACCCGTTGAAATTGAAGTTTTCGGATACGACCTGGGCCGCCTGAAAACTGCCGGAGACCAGATTGCTGCAAGCCTTTCCGCTTCCGGACGTTTTGCCGATGTTAATTCCACTATGGAGCAGGGCAGCCCGGAAGTGCGGATTGAATTCGATCGGGACAAAGCTGCCTCACTCGGGCTCCAGGTGCATGAGATTGCTGACCGTGTGGTTAGCAACCTCCGGGGTGATGTAGCAACCCGTTTCTCATGGAATGACCGTAAAATTGATGTACTGGTTCGCGTTCAGGAAACGGACCGGCAATCCGTAGAACAGATTGGAAAGCTGATAGTGAATCCCGGAAGCGAACATCCTGTAACACTGGATGCAATTGCAGATGTTCATACCGGTATCGGGCCCGGTGAGATCCGGCGTGTGGCGCAACAGCGGGTAGTGCTGGTTTCGGCTAACCTGAACTATGGCAGCCTGGATGAAGCTGCGAATGAAATTACTGCCATGCTGGATAATATGATTCTTCCCTACGGGATAAATGCACAACTGGGCGGACAAAACGAAGAGATGAATTCATCATTCCGCTCCCTGTTGCTCGCTTTGCTGCTTGCTGTTTTCCTGGTTTACCTGGTGATGGCATCGCAGTTCGAATCACTTCTTCACCCTATTATCATTCTTTTTACCATTCCTCTTGCAGCGGTGGGTGCCATCTGGGCACTTTACCTTACCGGCTCTACAATCAGTGTGGTGGTATTTATTGGATTGATCCTTCTGGCCGGTATCGTTGTAAATAACGCGATTGTATTGATCGACCTGATCAACCAGTTACGGGCTGAAGGTATAGAAAAAATGGAAGCGATAGCCGAAGGTGCGCGTTCACGCCTGCGCCCGATCCTGATGACCACACTAACCACCACACTTGGGCTTCTGCCGCTGGCCATCGGTTTTGGAGATGGCGCTGAACTTCGTGCCCCCATGGCTATAACCGTGATCGGAGGCCTTCTGGTCTCCACCCTGCTTACCCTTGTGGTCATTCCCGTGGTTTATGCACTTCTCGACAGAAAACAATTTGACACAGCGGAGTAAACATGCAAATCACTGAATTTTCCCTCCGGCGTCCTGTAACCAGCCTGATGGTTTTCATCAGCCTGGTGGTGGTTGGCCTGATTGCTGCCCGGCAGCTTCCGCTTGAGTTTTTTCCTGATATTTCATTTCCCGGTGCTTTTATCCAGGTGCCGTACAATGATTCCACACCTGAAGAAATTGAAAAAAATATAACACGCCCGGTGGAAGAAGTTCTTGCCACTCTCAGCGGCCTGGAGCGAATGAATTCAAATTCCGGTGAAAATAACGCCGGTATTTTTATACAGTTTTCCATGGGAACCGATATGGATATGAAGGCACTGGAAATACGGGAAAAAATAGATGGGATACGCCACCTTCTTCCCGCCGATTTGGAACGCTATTTCGTGAACCGCTTTTCAGCCCAGGATGAACCTCTTCTGAACCTTCGTATCTCCAGTGACCGGGATCTTTCGGACGCTTTCGACCTGCTGAACAGAAACCTGAAACTCCGCCTGGAAAGAATTAACGGGGTTGGCAGGATTGATTTGTACGGGGTGGATAAAAAACAAATCCGCATCGACCTGCTGGCCGACCGGCTTGTTGCACATAATGTGAATATAAATGAGCTCTCCCAACAACTTCAGAGAAGTAACTTTTCCCTGAGTGCAGGTAAGATCAGTGATGGTTCAATACGGTATAGTGTCCGCCCGGTGGGCGAACTGCAGAATGCCGAAGAGATCGGAAATCTTCTGATCGGTAACGGGAATCTGCGGCTCAAAGATATAGCTGAAGTTACCTACCGAGAACCCCCCCGTGAGTATGGCCGCCACCTCGACCGAAAATACGCTATCGGGCTGGATGTTTTTAAAGAGTCGGGAGCCAATACTGTGGAAGTAACCAGCCTGGTGCTGGAAGAGATTGATGAAATCACAAAAATCCGGGATATGCAGGGAATCCAGATCTACGAGCTGAATAATCAGGCCGATGGAATATTAAGCTCTCTGTGGGATCTCTTCAGTGCAGGGGCTATAGGTGCCCTCTTTTCCATACTGGTTCTCTATATGTTTCTGCGGCGGGTCAGTACAACACTGATCGTGGCACTCGCTGTACCCTTTTCACTGATCGTAACGCTCGGTTTTCTCTACTTCCTGGGGCTTTCCCTCAACATCCTCTCGATGATGGGCCTGATGCTTGCCATTGGAATGCTGGTTGATAATGCGGTTGTGGTAACAGAGAACATTCACAGGAACCAAATTCTTGGTAAAGATACATTTACCGCTTCTGTTCTCGGCGTTAAACAGGTTGGAATGGCGGTAACTGCCGGAACACTTACCACTATTATTGTATTTCTCCCTAATATTGTAAGTGAGCAGAGCATGATTGCCGTTCAGCTTTATCATGTTGCCATCTCCATCATCATTGCCCTGACAGCCTCCCTTCTGATCTCTCTGACCATTATTCCGCTGCTTACCTCCCGGATCAGGTTTTCACAAAAAACCGTGCGGGAAGAAACATGGGTGGATAAAATGGTTGAATATTACGGCAGACTTCTGGGCTGGCTGATGAGGCATAAACGAACAGCTTCGGTCTGTGTGGTTCTCACAGTGGCAAGTGTGGTGATTCCCTCCCGTTTTGTTGATTTTGATATGTTTCCGCGGATTGACGAGCGCGAAATGTACCTGAGCTACCATCTGAATGATGCTTATGTGCTGGAAAGAGTAAAAGAATCGGTGGATCGGATTGAAAATTACCTGTATGAAAACCAGGAAGAATTCGAAATAGAGTCTGTTTATTCATTCTATACCAGCGAAAGTGCTACATCCACTATCATACTAAAAGATGAAAAAGAGTCTGAAAAGTCGGTTTCGGAAATCAGAGATGCCATTGCGGAAAACCTGCCTAAAATAGCCACAGGAACGCCTTCTTTTGAATTCAGGAATCAGAATATCAGCGAAGAAGTGCGTGTGTTTCTAATTGGGGAGTCGACTGAAATTCTGGAACAGCTTGCCGATGAAACCGTTCGGCTGCTATCCCGCATCGATGGTTTCGCTGATGTAACCTCTGAAAGCGAAGGCGGCCGGGAAGAAATTCGTGTTATGGTTGACCGGGACCGGGCAAACCGGTACGATCTCAGCAGTACACAACTTGCACAAATGGTTTCGGGGGCAATGCGCGGGCAGAATATGAGAAGGGTTCGGAGTGAAGAAGGTGAAATTGATGTGGTTCTTGCCTTCCAGGGCGGTGACCGTCAATCCATAGATGATCTTATGGGGCTTACCGTGCTTCTCCAGGAAGACGGAGAACAGATAAAATTATCCACTTTGACTGATTATGAGATACAGAAAGGCCCCCGCAGTATCGTCCGGGAAAATCGCCAGACTTCTCTCGGTGTTCGAATTAACCTGGAAGATATAACAGCCGATGAAGCGCGGACCTCAATCGCTGAAGTTATGGACCGGATGAATTATCCATCGGGATACGGCTGGAGTTACGGCCGCAGTTTTCAGCAGGACCAGGAAACAATGGATGAGATGCTGATCAATATGCTTCTTGCACTGGCACTGATTTACCTGGTAATGGCCGCACTTTTTGAATCTATCCTCTACCCTGCCAGTATTATCACCTCTGTATTTTTTGCGATTATCGGGGTGTTCTGGTTTTTCATGATCACCGGTACCACCTTCTCCTTTATGGCTATGATTGGAATCCTCATCCTGATGGGTATTGTGGTAAATAACGGTATTGTACTGATTGATCATATCAACCACCTTCGTGGTACAGGCATGAATCGTTTTGATTCTATTGTGCAGGGCGGCCGTGACAGGGTGCGTCCGATTCTGATGACGGCTGCCACCACTATTCTCGGGCTGGTTCCCCTTTGCCTGGGAACCACACAAATCGGGGGAGACGGCCCGCCTTACTTCCCCATGGCACGCGCTATTGTTGGAGGCCTCCTGTTTTCAACGGTGATCACGCTTGTGATTCTCCCTACCATCTATGTACTTCTTGATGATATGAAACGCTGGAGTAAAAAAGTGATCCGGACGGCAAAAACATAAACGATACATGTCCGGGGTCCAGCAGATCATCAGGCAGATATTATCACCTTACCTGCATAGAAAAATGTCGGGCTCTGAATAGCCTCAGCACATTCATAACCACAGCGATCACAGCGGTTTTTTCACGGCGTGCACAGCGAATTTACTATCGAATTGCAGATTCTACTCATCATCTGCTGCGGGTATTACATTTTTTGAAATTCGAGGTATTAAACCCGTTGTGTAGGTTGTGCCTTCGCTGTGCACGCCGTGGTTTAACCCCCTTCTGGCCCTATACTGCTGGTCGTTATATGAGACAGATCTCAAAAACATTTATATAGAATATCAGGACAGAACCGGGATTCAAATGATGCTTCACCTTATCTTTCAACAGATGCATTTTCGAAGTATTTTTTCAAATAACCTGTTATATTGGATTTGCATCTAAAGTATGATGGGAATAAAAAATAAAGAGAAGCATTTCCATACCAACTAAAACCGAGAGATAATTATGTTGAAAAACAGAAAACTGCTGACCTGTTTTCTTACGGGAGCATTTTTAATACTAATTTCCTGTGAGGAATCATCCATAAACTCACCCGCACCTGAAATTGAGTCACCCCTGGCAATAGCATCGCAAACAAAGAGTTCAGACAATCTTCAGGATCGAAGAACCCTGGAACCGGGATCCACTGCAAATTTTCAGGATATTAATGCACAACTTTCCGACAGCGAATTGAATATCCGGCTTTTACATGCCGAGACCGTAACCATTGAAGATGGCGGCGCAACAGAGGCGGGACAAACCATATTTGCCAATGACCGCCAGAAGCGTCTGACTTCTCAATGGGTACCGGGTGATGAACGCCGGCTGGCAGATGGAAATAATCTTTCCTACCTGGTATTTGAACCTTTTGCTCCTGCAAACTGGGGTACTCCGGATCAGCTCAACGGAGAGCCTGCAATTGATGCCTCCTGGGATACATGGAATGAGATTAATGAAAATTCAAATCTCAACATCACTAAAGTGCCGGATACAGGGCTGAATCCAAGTGCTATCTTAGGGGGTGAACCTTTTTTAGCTGATATCTCTGAAATAGGTTTCCTGGGACCGGTTTTTTTTGAAATTTTACTAGGTCCCGGCTCCAGCAGCAATGTACTGGGGGTAACCTTTACATTTATTTTTATTGATGAGGATGGAAACCCGACGGATATCAATAATGACGGTTTCGCCGATACAGCCCTGAAAGAGATATGGTATAACGATGGGTTCTTATGGACGGATGCCGGTAGTGGTGGCAGCGCCATAGATATTGAAACCGTTGCCCTGCACGAAAACGGGCATGCACTGGGTTTTGGCCATTTCGGAAAAATTTCAATCACAGAAAACAACAACAAATTACATGTTTCGCCTCGTGCTGTAATGAATGCAGTTATTCTTGGAACCCAGCGGAACCTGTTGGGTACAGATCAAGCTTCCTATACCAGCATCTATGGAAACTGGCCCGCTGATTAATTCACGTCCTTACAATTCAAGCCTCTTTCTGAGTTCAGGAAGAGGTTTTTTTTATATTGTGAAGTTCTCCATGGTAAGATGGAAAGATGGTGTCCATGCTATGTTCTGACCCGAAAACACACTCTCGTTACATACTTTATTGCCACGTAAACATGAAAAAACATTGGAATATTCTGTGTTTTTCTGTGTTTCTGTGGCATTATTTCACAGCCTCAAGGGGAGAATTTCTCATCCCAGACTCAGATTATTTATATTATAACAGCTTACGTAGTTTATCAATTTGCAGATATGAAAGAGGCAAAAGACAGGTTTTCAAAACAATCGGATGCATACAAAACATTCAGACCAGCCTATCCCCCTGAATTGTTTGAAATTTTATTTGATCTGTTTGGTAGCAGGAATGAATGCTGGGATTGTGCTACCGGTAACGGACAGGCCGCCGTGGAGTTATCCAACTATTTTAGACACGTATATGCTACGGATATCAGCCGGAATCAGATACAAAATGCGGAAGCAAGAGAAAACATCACGTATAGTATAGCAAGAGCAGAGGAATCAGGTTTTTCCGACGATAAATTTGACCTGATAACCGTGGCCCAGGCTATCCACTGGTTCGATCTTGATGCCTTTGGCCGCGAAGTGCGTAGAGTATCAAAAAATGGCGGAGTTTTAGCTGTCTGGGGCTACGGATTACTGAAGATTGATCCGGATATTGATCCCATCATAGATGATTTTTACCGAAAAAAAATCGGGCCTTACTGGGACGGAGAACGAAAGCATATAGACAGCGCCTATCAAACCATTGAGTACAATTTCACAGAAATCACACCTGATTATGATTTATCCATTAACGAATATTGGAGCTTAAACCGGCTTGAAGGATATTTAAGTTCCTGGTCGTCCGTTCAGAATTACATTCAGCAGAATCCGTCTGAAAATCCGGTTGATGTGATTATTGAAAAAGTAAGAGAGCACTGGAGTGATGATACTGTGAAGGAGGTCAGGTTTCCGGTGTTTTTAAGGATCTGGGAAATTGATAAATAACGTGAGTTCCCCGAAGTTATACCGTTAAAATTTCAGGCAAAAAGTTATCGCTGCACGTGTTTAAAAAGGGAGATCGATCACGAATTGACATATCACCACTGGTTTTCCGCAAATGTTTCCAAGCCGGATTCTACCAGGCAATGAAGGAGGAGCATATCAACATTGTATTGCAGAGTTGGTAATTTTGTGGTTCGATACTCAAAAGCCCTGAAAGGGCGGCAGACAGTAGCCCCGGGCAAAAGCCGCGAAGCGGGTGCCGCCCGGGGTTAAGAAGCGGGTTTCAACCCGCACCCGAGGCGATGGATGGGTTGAGGGTTGGAAAAAATACGAGGGGTTGTTTCCTTGAGTCGTAAAGCAGCCATATAATGTAACGTGAGTCCCCCAAGGGATCTGCCCAAGGGCTCCCTTTGGGGCCTTTGGGGAACTCACGTAAATAGGTGGTTCTGGTTAATGAAAATCTCAGACGCTATCCTTCTGAAACAGCAAACAGATCCTATAAGGTTACATCTTCCATCAATTCTGCAAACAGCCGGTGTGATTTCAGCCGTTCTTCATGGTCATAAACATAAGAAGCCACCATTATTTCGCCGGCCCCGGTCTGTTCCAGAAATTTCGAAAGCTCACTAATAATTTTTGTTTTACTCCCGATAAATGAACAGGATAACATCTGCTCTACAGCCATTTTCTGCTGCGGGTTCCATACCTTATTCATATCATCAAAGGCGGAGGCATGGGTTTTCTTTCTCCCGTTATCACACCCATAAACATCTGCTTCATTGAAGTGGAAAGATAATCTGCCTCAGCATCAGAATCTGCAGCTATCACATTAATGCATGGCATTACAAAAGGTTCGTCCAGCTGCTCCGAAGGTTTAAAATTTTCGCGGTATATACGAAGTGCCGGCATCAGCTGCATGGGTGCAAAATGGCTGGCTAAAGAATACGGCAGCCCCAGTTCGGCAGCAAGAAAAGCGCTGTCGGTGCTGGATCCCAGGATCCAAATGGGGATATCTGTCCCCTCTCCCGGAATGGCCCGCACTTTTCCGTTCCGGTTATCGCCGGATAAATAGTGCTGAAGGAGTTTCACATTCTCAGGAAACCGCTGCACTTCCCGGAACCTGTCGGGCCGGATTGCATTGGCAGTCACCTGATCGGTTCCCGGTGCCCGTCCCAGGCCCAGATCAATCCGCCCGGGGAACATGGTTGCAAGAGTACCAAACTGTTCGGCAATAATCAGCGGTGAGTGGTTTGGCAGCATCACTCCGCCCGAGCCAACCCTGATTGACCTGGTTGCTTCCGCTATATGACCCAGCAAAATAGACGTTGCTGAACTGGCAATATTTTCAGCATTATGATGCTCCGCCATCCAGAAACGATTGTATCCGTATTTTTCGGTTTGAATTGCCAGATCGCGGCTGTTACGGATAGCACCGGCAATCGTATTTCCCTCCGTAACAACAGCAAGATCTAATACGGAAAATGGAAATTTAAGTTCTTTACTATTCATTCGTTACAAATTTATATCTGATGATAACATACGGGTCTTCATTAGAGAGAAAAAACGGTACTCGGCTTTTTCGCACGCCGGCAAAATAAAGATTGTTTCCAGGGATAAACTCCCGAAGAAATGAATTTCACAGATCATGAAAATTGAAAAACCCATACTGATTACAGGTGCAGGCCCAACCGGACTTACCCTGGCGAATCTGCTGGCCAGAATGGGTATTCCTTTTTTCCTGATTGATAAAAAATCTCACCCTTCAAGAGAATCCAAAGCTTTTGGAATACAGGCACGAAGCCTGGAAATATTTGACCAGATTGGATTTGCCCAAAAAGCGATCCGGGAGGGAATTGTTGATAACACCGTTCACCTGGTTATTAAAGGTAAAGAAACTGCCAGGCTGGATTTAGAAAATTTTGTTCCCGGAGAAACCCGGTACCCACACCTGCTGATTCTTCCACAGGACAGAACCGAAAAACTCATGATTGAAGCTTTAAAAGAGCACGAAGAAAAAGTGCAGTGGGAGCATGAACTTACGCAACTGAAGGAACATAAAAATGGAGTAAATGCCACCATCAAAATATCAGCGGGTGAAGAAATTAACAGGCAATTCAGTTATATCATCGGTTGTGACGGCGCGGGCAGCACCGCCCGAAACCTGGCCGGGTTTTCATTTAAAGGCAAAACCTATACCCCCACGTTTTATCTTGCAGATTGTGAACTTAAAGATGAACTCCATCATGGGGATGTTTATTTCATGATCGGCCCGGGCTACCTTTCAGGCCTGTTCTCTTTTCCGGAGAAAAACCGATTTCGTATTTTTAACTTTTTGAACCGGTCGGTGACTAAAAATGAAGATAATGATTTATCCCCGGGAGATGTACAAAAAATACTGGATGATAATCCATATATCCGGCTGAAGGCAAAAAATGTGGATTGGACTTCAGTTTTTAAAATACATTCGCGTATTACAGAAAACTTCAACAAAGGACGGATTTTTCTCGCCGGAGATGCTGCGCATGTACACAGTCCGGCAGGCGGACAGGGAATGAATACCGGCATACAGGATGCTTATAACCTGGCCTGGAAACTGAACCTTGTGGTAAAAGAAAAGGCAAACCCACGGCTGCTCCACACCTATCATGAGGAGCGGTGGCCCATAGCTCAAAACCTGCATACCACCACCGACCGCCTGTTCCAGGTTGTGACGCAGCAAAACAGGTGGATGGACCTGTTCAGATTTTATGTGGTTCCGTCTGTTTTCAAAACTGTTTTTGGATTAAAAACACTCCGGAAACAAAACCTCAGGCGCTTTTCACAGCTTGCTATTAAGTACAGGAACAGTTCACTGAATAAAACAAGCATAGAGAACCTATTTCGCAGAAGAGCCCCGAGACCCGGAGACAGGGCACCCTGGTGCAAAATATTACTGGATGGCGAGGCAGCCGATGTTTACCGGGTATTTAATCCCACCTGGTTTACGATTCTGATCGCATCATCCGAAACAAAAAACGAATATGCCGAAACGTTTTATGAACAGGTTCAGGGAATGAGTGGCCTTCCGCCGGTGAACATCTTCATGATTTATAAAAAACCAGCGGGTTTTAACTTTTTTAATAAGTATGGAATCAAAAAAAATGGGGTTTTTATCATCAGGCCGGACACCCATATCGGGTACCGGTCTTCCGGTTTTCATGCGGGGGAAATTGAGGGCTATTTTTCGATGATCAGGTATTGATGCAAATTTATTTAACGTCAGTTCGATATAAATTTATTGAGAATCGTCAGTTTGAGCGCAGTTTCGACCGTTTTTTGGTCGGAACGAAATCGAAAACACATTTCGACTTCATTTTGAGAGAAAAGCACTCTCAAAATTGCGCTCAATGTGACGTATTGCACTATTTTGTTCATCTTTATCTCGAACTGACGTTTATTTATCTTCCTCCGATGACAGATCAACCGGCATATTGTAATATCAAAGTCCTGCAATGGCTGCTGGCAGTTACATTAACGTTTAGTGCGATTTCGTTTGCAGGCTTTGGTAACTATTCCCACGCCCGGGATCTGCAGCCGGATCAGACCGAACTTGTTGAATCAAAACAGGAAAAAGTCTCTGCCCGGCCTGTTTTACTTTTTGCCTCTGCCCTGAAACTATGTAATTCATTTATTCAGTCAAGAGAATACAAAAGCAGAATTTTATTTGTTCAAAACATGAAGGTTAAAGAACTGCTTATCAGTGTTTCGGAGCATCTATATTCTTTTCAGCCTCTGTCTCACTTTCTCCCGGTCAAAATCATTCCACAGAGTCCTGATAACGACTTTCCTCCTTCCTCCATTTCAGGATCATAATTCCTGACGCTTTCAGGCGGCTCCACATCATTTTAAAACATTACTAACCGCTGCAGATCTGTTCGGTCTTCCATTGAAATAATATCACCAGGAGAATACCGGCTTGTAACAGATGTCTGCCGGCATAAGACCCTGTTATATTTATGAAAAAAGTAAGAAAATGTTTAAAAATACTGCGACTGGTACTTCTGATTCTGCTTGCATCTTTGGGTATTGGTATAACCGGGGGAATACCTATACTCCCGGTATATAAGAAAGAGGATGATGCTGAGTTTAAAATTGAACTTGTTAAACCGGAAAATGATGAACCGGAACCGGAGCAGGTAAAGATCAGCATAAAAAAGTCACCATTATAACCTGAGTTCGATTATTAATTGTAATTAATAATTATGTAAAAGTCTCCCCTATCAAGGGGCTCATTTTTTGAACGCACAAGCGAAATATAGAGGGTGTTCATCGGATTTTTCCACGTTCTGATAAACATCCCCCTAAATCCTAAATCCCCCTTTGATAAGGGGGACTTTTAGGTTCAATGCTTATTAATCGAACCCAGGTTTATAGAATAAAATCATGCCCATACTGAACTACCGGTTGAAATTTGTTCAGTATTATGTTTTCTACCAAAATCTAATCGATTTATACCCATTCTCGGAGGAATAAGTTGAAGTTTTGCAAGGATTTTGTAATTTACAACAGGTATATAGTAAGCTAAAATAAAGAGAGGTGAAAATGGGGATACTTCAACGAATAAAAACCGTATTCAGTCCTAAACCTGAACCTGAATTTATTGCACAACAGCTTCGTAAACCTTCAGGCAGTTTTGCAGGAATCATAGCCGGAGAGATGGATAAGACAAATGAACCACTCTGCTCACTTACGCTTGATACCATGCAGATTGAGGATCATGATGCGCTCCTTGAAATCGGGTTTGGAAGCGGCCGTTTCTTTGAGAAATTGTTATCAAGAGGAAATAACCTGCAGGTTTTCGGGCTGGATTATTCGGAAGATATGATTGAACTGGCAAAAGATTATAATCACTCCCTGATTACGTCCGGAAAGCTTAAACTGCATCAGGGGAGCAGTGATAATCTTCCGTTTGCCGACAGATCATTCAATAAAGTATTTTGCAATAATGTAATCTATTTCTGGGATCAGCCTGAAGCCCACCTTGCTGAGATTTATCGGGTACTGAAACCCAATGGCATATTCTATACAGGGTTCCGGCCAAAAGACAGCATGCTTCGGTTTTCCTTTGTTAAATATGATTTCAGGTTGTATGGAACGGACGAATGGAGCTCTGTACTGCAAAAAAACGGCTTTACAGATATCCGGGTAATCAACAGGCCCGAAAAGCCGACTGAGATAGACGGGGAATATATTCAGCTGGAGTCTGTTTGTATGGCTGCTGAGAAAAAGAGTGTCTGAGCTTGTTTCAATTCAACGCTCAATCAAACACGGCCATATTTTCATCCTGAGCTGTTTCCTTTATGAATAATATTTGGTTCACCGAAGGTTGTACAATGGTGCTGATCAAACCGGAAGGCCAGTTCACGGTAATGGTTTCAACCTCTGCATGTTCAAGTCCAAAAAAGAGTGTTTTCGTACCTGAACTCTGGTATGATCCCCCGGCTCTAACCTCCTGTACCAGCTGAATGTCGTCCGTGCGTTTCACAACCACCCGGGCACCTATTGCATCCCGGTTCGACACAATACCCTCAAGTTGAAGGTTCAGCCAGTTATAATCCGATTGAGAACGGTTCATTAAAAGCTGAGGATGTCCTTCATCAATATTTGTAAATATCAGGTCTGGCAAACCATCCAGGTCTGCATCAAGTACGGCCAGTCCCCTGGAAACTTCCCTGTTTTGAAAATCTCCTGCCACACCACTTGCTTCTGTAAACTTTCCCTCTCCATTGTTCAGAAAAAATAAATTTTCAGCATCTGCGGGATTTTGGTCCCAGACCGGACCTGCCGCCATTACCAGGTCAGCATATCCGGTCCGGTTCAGGTCAACAAATTCTATCCCCCATCCGGAGGATCTGCTGGATGGATTCAGGCCTGAATAACCTGTGGCATAATCAAAGCGCCCCTCCGTATTTCTGAAAAGGCTGATCCCTGTTCCTTCAAGATTGGTTGTTATAAGATCGAATTTTCCGTTCTGATTATAATCAGCCGTATTCACTCCCATACTGCTTTTTACCTCGTTTACCATTGCACCGGCACCCAGTTCTCTGAATGTACCGTCCCGGTTATTGAGGTAAAGACGGTTTCGGGTTAAATCATTTGCAAAGTATACATCAGGCCATCCATCATTGTTAAAATCAAACCAGACGGCAGAAAGACCTTTTCCGCCTTCATTATTTACCCCTGTTTCCGCTGTTACATCGGTAAAGGTCCCGTCCCCGTTGTTTCGGAACAAAACAGACTGTTGCGCTTTAAAAAATGCCGGGAATAGCTTACTCTCGCCGTAAAGAGACGGGTCCCCGATATCCCAGTCCACATTATTCACAATCAGCAGGTCGCTGTAACCATCCCTGTTGTAATCAGCTGCTGATGCAGATGATGAAAAGCAGGGTAAGTCACCGCACAAACCATTCAGATTCAGGCCCGCGGAGCCTGTGATATCAACAAAATACCCGCCTTCATTTTGATATAACTGTCCGCCGTCATAAGAGGCTATATAAAGATCCGGCCGCCCATTATTGTTGAAATCAAAAAAAAGAGCCCCCTGCTGATATCCTTCAATATCCTCCAGGTTCCACTCCGCAGTTACATCTTTAAATGTACCGTCTCCCATATTCCTGAAAAGTGTGGAAGGTGAAGCTTTCTCTTCCGGGTCAGCATCAAAAGAAGGTGTACTGGCAAAAAACAAATCATCCAGGCCATCTCCGTCGATATCTCCCACAGAAACTCCCCCTCCCATTACTTCAAGATAATTTGGTTTCAGGCTGTTGACCCTCGCCCTCCTGAACGAATGCAGCCCGGCATCAGCCGATCTGTCCACAAAAAATACGGAGCCGTGTTCGGGATGGCGCAGTCCCTCCGTTATATTCACTTCCGCTGAAATCCACGGTTCACTGAAAACCAGGTTCAGCAGTGGTATCTGGTGCGGGCCATAGTTATTTGCTGCAAATACTAATTGCGCGAAGAGAAAAAGTGAGCCCCACATTTTCACTTTTCCGGTTAACTTTTTTCCGGTTTGATGGCTATCCATAACTGAACATATAATATTCCACGATTAAACCTGCAGACAGTCCGAGAATAAATGTAGCTCCCATAAGAAGCAGCGGCGGCAAATGCCCGGTATCTTTTCTGAGCATGTAGTATGAAACAATACTGACAGACGGAGCGGTAATCAGCAGTGCAGTTGCCGGGCCCAACCCCATGCCAATAAACAGGAAACCCATCACAAGCGGTATTTCAAAAAGTGTGGGAATGGCAATGAGTGTTCCGAAAAAAGCCACAATCATAATTGCCGCCCATCCGCTTCCCAGGTATGCTTCAACAATTTCAGGAGGTAAAAAAAGGCGTATAACAGCCGCAAGAAAAATAGCCCCTGTCATAGGCAGAAAGAGCCGGTATGCAATTTCAACACTGCTCCACCACCAGTTCTTAAGTGCTGACAAGGCTGCCCCTTTCCAGGTTTCTTCTCCGGCTGCTATCACGCCTTTTTCTCCCGGCTCTCTGACTGAACAGTCAGGCACATCAAAAAGCGAACTGTTCTTAACAAAATATTTCTGATAAACACGGACAATCAGCGGCGTAAACAAAACCACCATCAGAATTGAGGCTATGATACGTCCCCATGCTGCCGGCCCCGGAAACAGGACAAAAATGGTCATCAAACCCATGATATTCAGCAGTGAGGCTCCCATAACCACTCCCAGAGTGGTTTCTATATTTGCCCCCTTGTTCTTCCAGCCAATGGCAACGGGTACCGAACAGGCACTGCACATCATTAAAGGGGCTCCAAGAAGTCCGCCATAAGAAGCACCCAGTGTTCCGCCCGAATGAAGTAATCTTCTTACCATCCCGTGTGGAAGTACCAGGCTTGTAACTGCCCCGCCAATTAAAAATGCAAAAGCCATCCCTATTGCATTATTATCATTCATATTGATACCGGTGGGTATCCAGGAGAGCCAATAAGGCCAGCCGTCTCTCGAAACAATTTCCGAAAAGGTATTCGGTGCACCTGTTGCCAGCACGGTTAATATTTCTGATTTCTGCTGAACGGCAGGCCAGCGTGTATAATACATGAAAATCCACCACAGCAGCAAAGCGATACCGATCCCAAACCAGGTCCTTTTGGGTACGGAAAGCAGAGGCCTGATAAATCTTATCTGGAGTGTTTCCAAAGTTAAAAAGTATTTAAGAGTATTTTGTACGAATATAGATGATGTGGATTCATAATTCAAGAGAAGGAATAAATTAATATTCTGAGCCTTCACTTCGGAAATCGAAAATCGTTAAATCGAAAATCGCATATCAAGCCGATTTGAGATGTGAGATATTCGACGTTCGATTTGTGATCTTTTTAAATGCAAAGTTTACTGATCACCGACACCACAAATTAAAGCTCCGGAAATTTATACGGATCACGATATGCGGTTTTCAGATAATCATTCGCACCTTCAACGTTTGTGATCCGCCGGGCCTGGTGATCCCACTCGAGACGTTCGCCGGTCCGCAATGCGATATTACCCAGATTTGCAACCACAGCCGTATTACTGGCATAAGCCACATCGGCATTCGGAGTTCCCCCTGACCGGATACAATTCACAAAATTCTGCATATGATTGTACAGGCCTTGTCCATTACTTTGTGTGGTTTCCACATCACGGATAATATTCCGCTGGTTTCCCTGTCCGTCCGGCTCTGTTTCAGAGAGAACCTCCCAGCCGCCGCGATCAAGCACAAGCGTACCGTTATTCCCGATGAAAGCCACGCCGTGATCGCGTCCGTACGGGCCGCTGTTAATTCCGGTGGCGTGTTCCCAAATCAAAGAAAAGTTATCAAACTCGTAGATTGCCTGCTGGGTGTCTGGTGTTTCACTGGCATCATCCTCATAACCAAACTTCCCTCCTGTTGACATTACAGTTTTGGGGGCTTCAACCTGCATGCCGAGAAGAATCATGTCGATCATATGAACTCCCCAGTCTGTCATTAGTCCGCCGGCATAATCCCAGAACCATCGGAAATTGAAGTGAAACCGGTTCGGATTGAACGGGCGTTCCGGTGCGGGGCCAAGCCACATGTCGTAATCCACACCGGCCGGGGGCTGGCCGTCAGGAAGTACCGGCACAGGTTCCATCCATCCCTGGTATGCCCATGCTTTGGTTACCCGGATATTACCCAGTGCACCGGATTGAAGAAATTCAATTGCATCCGCCCAGTGCTGATCACTTCTCTGCCACTGCCCTACCTGCACAACACGATCGTATCTCCGGGCGGCTTCCACCATGATATCACATTCGGCGGTATCTTTGCCCAGCGGTTTCTCCACGTATACATCTTTCCCCGCCTGGCAGGCATGAACGGTTTGCAGGCAATGCCAGTGATCGGGCGTTGCAATAATCACCACATCCACATCATCATTCTCAAGCAGGTTCCGGTAATCTTTATATTGAGCCGGTTTGCTGCCGGTGTTCTGCTCCAGTTCGGCCGTCCGCTCATCCAGAACATTCTGGTCCACATCGCAAAGAGCAATGCAATCCACATTATCAACCCTTAAAAATTCATTGATGTTGCTCCAGCCCATTCCTTTGCAGCCAATAAGGCCGGCGTTAATTCTCTCATTCGGACTGCGGCTGCTCAGAATAGAAAAAGCTTTTCCGGGTAAAACCGATGCTGCCCCGATACCCGCAATAGCTTTTCCGGTATCGGTTAAAAATTTTCTTCTTGAAGTCATAATGTTTATTGATTTAAGGAAAGGTTATCTGTCTAATATATAGCGGTAAATAAATTCTCAAAAATTTTTTTACCGATGTTTCACTTTCCGTTGTGAATGTTATCGTAATACGGCAATCAGACTGTCAATTTTTTTACTTTTGTTGCAGTTGTTATTATCTATATTTTCGAAACTATTCAAAATATAAACCTTTATAATTTCTCTATGTCTGCCTCTGAAAAAATATTTCTTTCCCGCTTGACGCCGATTTCAACTTTGCTGATCAGCTTTTTTGTGCTGATCGCATCCGGATGCGCTGCAGGAACCGGAATGGTGTCCGGTGATGCTGCCGGCAATCATAAAACATCAGAAAGGCCTGCCGTCACGGAAGAAGATTACCGCCGGGCCGAATCTTTTTTAAGTACCCATACCTCTCCCCTGGTTCATAATATAATTTCCGGGGAAACATGGCTTGAGGATGGCAGACTGCTGTACCGAAATTCCCTTAAGGAAGGAGCCGAGTTTATCATTGCCGACCCGCAGGCGGGTGACAAAGAACGGGCTTTCGATCATGAAAGGCTTGCCGGCTCTTTGTCGGACCTGGATGATGAACACTACGATCCACTGGATTTACCGTTTAACAGTTTTCAGTTTTCTGATAATGGTGAAATCATCCTGTTCACCAGCCGGAACCGGCATTATGAGTGTTCCCTGGATGATTACAGCTGTGAATATGAACCCATCGACAGCCCGGCAGGACGGTTTGCTGAATCTGTCTCCCCCGATGGAAGCAAAGCGGTGTTTATCCGGGAGTATAATCTCTGGATGCGCGACACTGAAACCGGCGATGAGACCCAGCTGACATTCGACGGCGAAAAAGATTACGGGTATGCAACCAACAACGCCGGGTGGACCCGCCGCGACAGCCCCGTGCTTCTCTGGTCGCCGGATTCCCGGCGGATTGCCACCTTCCGGCAGGATGCCCGGGAAGTGAAAGAAATGTACCTGGTAAGTACCGAAACAGGCCATTCTGAACTGGAAAAGTGGAAATATCCCCTTCCCGGTGATGAGCATATTTTCATGGTGGAACGGGTGGTAATCAACCTCGGCGGCCCTGAACCTGAAGTGGTACGCCTGGATATGGAACCCGATTACCAGCGCTCTACCATTACCGATCATATTGCCGCACGTGACGGCAGCCTGCTGGACGCGGAATGGAGCAGCGACAGCAATACTCTTGCCTTTGTCTCCGTCTCACGTGACCATCAAAATGCGCACCTTCAAACGGCCGATCCCGAAACCGGTGAGGTTCGTTCTGTTTTGCTTGAAGAGACGGATACCTTTTTTGAATCGGGAATCGGTTCCGTCAGCTGGCGGGTATTGCACGATTCCAATGAAGTGGTCTGGTTTTCCCAGCGGGATAACTGGGGGCACCTCTACCTGTTCGACCTGCAAAGCGGAGAACTGAAACACCAGATTACCGAAGGCGAATGGACGGTCCGGGAAATACGCCACACAGATCAGGATAACCGTGTGATCTACTTTACAGGTTCCATCCGTGAAGGCGGTGATCCCTATTTCCAGTACCTCTACAGTGTTGGGTTTGACGGCGAAAACCTGACTCTTCTTTCTCCGGGGGAAGCCAACCATGATGTTACCCTTTCCGCTGAGGCGGGTTACCTGGCGGACAGCTACTCCACCCCTGATACTCCCCCGGTTTCGGTGATCCGCGACCTGTCCGGAAATGAGATAATGACTCTCGAAGAAGCCGATATCTCCGAACTGGAAGCAACCGGATGGCGTCCGCCCGAGCCTTTCAGTGTAAAGGCTCGCGACGGGGAAACCGACCTTTATGGCCTGATGTACCGGCCCAGCAATTTTGACGAATCCCAGTCCTACCCTGTTTTGAATTATCTCTATCCCGGCCCGCAGAGCGGCAGTGTTGGCAGCCGATCGTTCCGTGCATCACGTTCTGACAAACAGGCCATGGCTGAACTTGGATTTATCGTGGTGGAAGTGGACGCAATGGGCACACCCGGACGCTCCAAATCGTTCCACGAATTTTACTACGGGAATATGGGCGATAACGGCCTCCCCGACCAGATGGCGATGATTGAGCAGCTTGCGGACCGGCATTCATGGATGGATATTGACCGCGTTGGTATCTACGGCCACTCCGGCGGCGGATTTGCCTCCACCCGCGCCATTCTTGAATATCCCGATTTCTATAAAGTTGCCGTATCCGGAGCCGGAAATCACGATAACCGGAACTATGCGGATGCATGGGGGGAAAAATGGCATGGACTCCTTGAAGAGACCGGCAGAAACCGGACCAATTACGACAGCCAGGCCAACCAGCTGTTAGCCGAAAACCTGGAAGGCAAACTGCTGATTACCCACGGCACGAAAGACAGCAACGTTCCCCCCTACAACACTCTGCTGGTGGTGAACGCCCTGATTGACGCCAACAAAGATTTCGACATGATCATGTTTCCCAACCGCGGCCACGGCTACTACGGCGAGGATTATATGATGCGGAGACGCTGGGATTACTTTGTGAAGCACCTGAAGGATACGGAACCACCGAAAGAGTTTAAATTTGGAGAAGGAGAATAGTCTTGAGTCTTGAGATTTGAGAAGACCTTGAAGAGTTCCCGGTGTATTTACGGGATCCTTCAAGCGTCTTCTTTTTGTGTTTCAAATGCAGATAAACATTCAACTACCCTGCCTTAAACAATATCCAGAGGGCTTTTCACGCCCCGCCCTGCTCTTTGCCATGATTCCGGTTTTTCATTCAGTGGATTTCTCCTATATGTACGACCCGAAAAAGCCGGAATCCTTACACGTATAATTAATTTATGCGAGGTTTTTATCTCATTGGATTACACGATGTTTTTCCATCCGGATCATCAGCGCGAAGTGAATCTGTGGTAAATGATCTGGACCTGCTTGTCAAAATCGATAAAAAGATCAGTCTGCTAGAGTTTATTGGTATTCAACAGGAATTAGAAGATAATTTGGGAATGAAGGTGGACCTTGTTGAATATGATGCTATCAAGCCTGCTTTGAAGGATGATATCCTAAGGGAAGAAGAACCTGTGATATGAGCAAGAGAAAGCCTGATGTCTATCTACAGGATGTTCTGGAGAGTATCGGCCATATTCAGCATTTTCTTGATGGTGTTTCAGAAGAAGAGTTTTATGAAAATATAGAAAAACAGGATGCTGTTCTGCGAAGGCTTGAAATTATCGGAGAGGCTGTAAAGCATCTTTCCGATGAAATTCGAGAAAATCATCCAGATGTCCCCTGGCGCCAGATTGCTGGCATGAGAGACATCATCATTCATGAATATTTTGGCGTCACCCTCGAGATGATTTGGATTGTGGCAACAGAAGATATATTGGACCTCAAAGCTAAAGTTGAAGAGATCATCGAATCAAACCAATAGCCGGGTCGGCCATTAACAAGCGTTTCGTGCAGACCGGTTCAGGTTTTTTTGCCTTAGTTCGAAGTTGATCACCCGGCTGCACAAACGCCGCACCGTTATGCCTTCACAAAACAATTCCGTTGCATACTGTTAATCCATTAAATTAAAGAATGATCAAATCATTTGGAGACAAAGCAACGTCAGACCTGTTTCATGGAATTTCGAGCAGCAAGGTCCGTAAATTACCTACCCAAATCCTTGATTCAGCTATCTACAAATTGGATATACTGTAGATGATTTGCGATCACCTCCGGACAACAGATTAGAAGCATTGCGTGGAGATTATAAAGAATTTCACAGTATTCGAATTAATGCCCAATGGAGAATTGTATTTCGTTGGCAAGATTCCAGTGCTTTTGATGTCGCTACTGTAGACTATCACTAAAAAAGATAAAACCATGATTCCACAAAACAGAATAACTACACATCCCGGCACGATCTTATTGAAAGAATATCTTGAGCCAATGGGACTAACCCAGAAAGGGTTGGCGGATCATTTGGAAATCCCCATTCAACGGATTAACGAAATTGTACGGGGCAAAAGAGGCATTTCTTCGGATACAGCCTGGCTGCTATCTAAAGCTTTAAATACCTCCCCCGAGTTTTGGTTAAATCTGCAGGCGATGTATGATTTGTCTTCAAATCGTCCTGATAAACACATCCCACCTCTAAAGGCAGTTCAGGCATAACCAGCAATTCCTGCAGGCGGGTTAGCGTTGTCGCCCAACTATGGAGTTGATCGTCCCTCAGCAGAGTTGCACGCCGTTATTGGCTTTCCTACTTCGTATATGTAAACAAGCAAAGAAACTGTAACCTTTACTTAGATTCTTGCATCTAAAGAGTGTACACTGAAACACTCATTAAAAAATTTACCAGATGGATCCATTATACTTTTTTACAATTATATTTGTCACATTTGTTATAGTTGCATTTTTAACATGGTTTTTCATCCATAAGTCTAGAGAAAAAGAAAGACTACTACTCATTGAAAAGGGTACCGATTACTCACAATTGCCTGATAGAAAAGTATTTAATTTCAATTTTCCCTGGTTAAAGTTAGGTACAGTAGTTACAAGCATTACCATTGGTACAGGAATTGGAGTAATAATTATGGAGAATGGGGGCCATGAAGGAGTCGTACCACTGTTAATGTTTCTTTTCGGTGGTATAGGAATGATAACGGCTCACTATGTGGATAAGCCTGCGACAAATCATGAAAAATGACTGATGTCTACATACTAAAAGTACTGGAGGGTGATAAAGATGCTTTCCGGTTTATCATACGAGAGTATAAAGACAAAGCCTATTCCCTGGCAATATCCGTTGTTAAAGATGAATTTGAAGCCAGGGAAGTGGTTCAGACGGCGTTTATTAAAGCATACACTAAACTGGATACCTTTAAAGCCAATTCTAAGTTTGCTACGTGGTTCTACCGGATTTTAATTAATGAAGCCTTCTATAAACTGAGGAAGCTAAAAGTTAATCCCAAACCATTAGATGATGTCGTATTAAGTGAAATACCATCCAGGGTAAATAGTACTTTATTAAAAATGGAGGGGGATTATCAGCGTTACTACATCAATGAAGCATTAAAAAAACTTCCTGCTAATTATAGTTTAGCTCTGCGGCTATTCTACCTGGAAGAATATAAAATTAATGAAATCACTCATATTACAGGCTGGACCGATTCGAACACCAAAGTTACACTGCACAGGGCCAGAAATAAGATGAAAAAAATATTAACAGACCTGTTTAACCTTGACAAAGAAGAATTGTACTGATGAAAGAACAATACGAGGAAGATTTTTTTAAGGACATCATGTCTAAAAGCAAACTGGAATTGCCCTTTCCGGACTTCGAAGACACTGTGATGATGGAAATTAAAACTCAGGAGTTGAGCCGTGAAATTTACTCCACAAATATCAAGAGGTCATGGGCATGTTTTATAGCCGGAACAATTTTCGGTATTATTTTATCCGTAATGTTGCCACAATTTCAACTATCGTTATTCGGCAAAAGCTCTGATAGTTTGCTCTTGGTTTTTCAATTTATTTTCACGCTGTTTGTGCTATTTAGTCTGGAGTCGTTGATTCGAAACACTCGCAAAATCGGTATGAATAACTTATTTAAAAATAAGCTCTCAACCTTTAATTTTTTGGATAATGGGTAATTAGTCAGGCTTACATCGCAAGCAGATTTTACTGTAAGCCCAATAACATCTTTAAAATGTATATTATCAAGAGCTTATACTTCACCCACCGTAAATTATTTATACGCTTCTTTTTTAAAATCTATTATTCACTGCCACGGAAATTTATTGGCTGGCCGGTCATGGATCTTTAACTGACGCTACCGGCCTTTGGTTCAAATATCTTTACGGACTTGTTTCCGACGTGCTGTCCGGGACTGTTTAACAACCTGCTGAACCATCCCAAATCTAAAACAGAACCTGCCTATGCCGGCAGGCAGGCCAACAACCTATTACGTATTAATTTTGTACATTATAAATACGTTTAAAAAAATACTGACTATTATGGCCACGACACGAATTGAAATAGACCAGGATATTCAACCGCTTTCTGAGTTCCGGAAACATGCAGCGGATTTTATCGATCGGATCAAAAAACAGAAACGATCCATTGTTTTAACCCAGCACGGAAAAAGTGCTGCGGTTTTAGTGGATGTGTCTGAATATCAGCGTATGGTTGATAAGATCGACTTAATGGAAGAGCTGATCGACAAATTGCCAGAGGTGAAGTCGTTTCTCATGAAGAAGCTAAAAAGCGGATTAAAGAAAACCTGGGCCCGAGTAAGTCGGGCAAATAGTCTGAACCAATCAGCACTACAAAAGCTCAACAAGTTTGTCGACTATATCGCCCGGGATGATGTCGCCATTGCTGAAAAGTGGGCTTTGAAAGTGATCAAGTAAACTGATCAGCTTATTGAGCAGCCGGAATTAGGACGGATTGTGTCTGAGTACAATGAACCAAATTTGCGTGAACTGATATTCGGCCACTATCGGGTAATCTACCGGATACGTAAAGAAGAGAACATGATCTATATTCAGACTGTGTGGCATGTTCGACAAGAACCTCCTAAATCAAGTGCAGAGTTGCGTTAACAAGCGATTCGTGCAAACCCGTTCCTTTTTTGTCTTACATTAAAGTTGTTCGCGCGGCTGCACAAACGCCAGACCGTTATAGCAGCTTCACGAAAACGTTCCTAATCAAAAAGTAAAAGTAAACTATTATAAATTTGATGAACAGAATATGGATTATGGTATTGTGCTGTGTATGGTTTGGGTTCGCCTGTAGTGGGGACTATGATGATACCCATTTTATTGACTATGCCGGGCTGAATATAATCGATGTTGAACTTGACCTGGAGATCAGTGAAAGCGAACAGTTCATTCCCGGGCGGCTCAATGATCTGGTTGTATTCCCGGACGGCACAATGCTTGTCAGTGACCAGACCCGCGTTGTCATTGAACATTTCACCGCTGAGGGAGAATATGTAGGAATCGTAGCCAGTGAGGGTGGCGGGCCTGGTGAGCTTCCGGGTTCTTTCTCTATTATGGGCTTCGGGCTTGATACATTATTGGTGATTCACCAGGGAGGACGTAAAGATTATTATGTGAGAGGAACCGACGGTACGTTTGCCCACACCCGGGGCGTTATCATGGAACCCGGTCAGCGCCGGATTTCTGTGGCCGGAAGAAAAAGCGGGGCTGAGTATTTTGCAATGAGTACCGATCCTGGTTTTACACCAAGCATGACGAATGATTATGATGAGTATCACAACGAGTTTCTGGTTGTCACGGATGAACGGAACCATATTCTCAGAGATTCTCTCCATACCTTTAAAACCCCGAGTCCATATATACAGATTACCAGGATAGATGGGGAGATCAGGAGTATGAATATGTTTTCAAATCCGCCATTCCCATACCGGTCTCAGGATCGTTTCCTGGTGATGGAGGATGGGTGTTATATGGTTGCCCGGGTTGACAGCAGTGCTTTTTTTATCTATAACAGTGATGATGAACTGGAACAGAGTATACATCTGAATATAACACCCAGGCCGGTGGAACGGAGCGACCTGGAAAGATTTGACCAAAGTTTTCGTCAATTGGCCCCGGATGTAAAGCCACCCTTTCTCGATGTCTGGCTTTCAGATGAAAAGATCATGCTTCATACCGATAGCGATGAAGAGGACCAGGAGATCGTTCTGCTGAATTTTGAAGGAGAAATTCTTGGAAAATTCCTGCTTCCGGAGATGGATGACATCCGGCATTTCAGCGAGGAGCGTATATACACACTTCACAAGGATCCTGATGTGGGGAACAGTATACGTATATACCAACTGAAATTGTGATACGGTTTTTCTTTCCGGTAGTTGTTAATAGAATTCGTATTTATGCTTGTGATGGATTTTAACGATGCTATAACAAACCATTTCGTGCTGACCGGTTCGGTTTCTTGCTGAACTTCAAATTGGGTCGCCCGGCAGCACAAACGGTGAGCCGTTATAGGGCTTGGCAATTCTATTAAAGAATAATAGATATTGTCTTAATCGCCCTTTCTTAATGTCGCAATTCCACCGTGCGATTGGTCTATCCAGTCAATATAATGTAAAGACGTCCGATCTCTTTGAAGCAATGATAACCTGAATTGAATAAATAGTATGAGAAAACTAATTGCCGCAATCAATACAACACTTGACGGGATTTGCGACCATACCGCAGGGCTGCCTGATGAAGAAATACACCAACATTATACGGAACTATTAGGTCAGGGAGATGCAATTCTATATGGCAGGACAACATATCAACTTATGGAATTTTGGCGAACGGTGTTAGAAAACCCTTCCGAAGAAAAGTCAATGAATGACTTCGCAACGGCTATTGACAACATTCCAAAAATTGTTTTTTCCCATACGCTTACGAATGTGGATTGGAAAAGTGCAACCATAGCAAAGCGTGACTTAAAAGAAGAAGTTTTAGAACTCAAGCAATCCCGTCCCGCATTAGGCGGGAGCGGGAGCAAAGACATTTTAGTTGGCAGTCGGAGTTTAATTATACAGCTAATGAAACTTAATTTGATTGATGAATACCAACTTTGTGTTCATCCTGTTGTTGCAGGAAGCGGTTTGCCATTATTTTAAAATATAAACGACAGGACTATTCTTAAACTCATAAAGACCAAAACCTTTCGTGGTGGTGCAGTAACACTTTACTATGAACCGACAAACGAAAAAACAACGAACAGCTAACATTGTATAAGTGTAATGCAGGCTGAGCGGTAAAATTGAATTTTTTTGCTTCACAAAAAAAATTGCGGCGGGGAGACAGCTTATCGCTCCAAAACCCATACTACGTCTATATACTTGACCGTTGAACACACTTCCTAAGCACGAGTCGCCCTGAATCGGCTGGGTTGAACTGCCCAAAGAATCGCTCCAGGTTTGCCGGTGTGTTGGTCAGCTTTTCTTCAGCAAGCAATTTTCTATTATCATTAATCGCTACAAAAGTCATATTACGGTTATGTAAATCGATTCCTACGTGAATCATGACATCCTCCTTAGTTTGTTTGTGTGGAAGCTACAATCCAGTTGGGGACGTCCTTTTTGTAAAGATCAAGCGCATCAACTGGGGACGCAGCCGGGCTTTTGGTTCCTTACAGTTCATATTTGTCTCTTAATTTGAGTAAGTAATCACCATGCAGCATAAGCACCAAACCGTTATGGATTTTCCTCTAACTATTTTTAGCTGAGCATTTCTTTGCCAAAATTTTTGATTTTAAATAAAAGACATTTTTGTCTTTTATAACTTCGCGGTATATTTAGTCAATGAAACAACTCTATTCCATCATACTACTTTTTGCCTTTTTCGTTGGTGCCATCCAACCGGTAGTTCCCCTTTTGGAGTTTCACTTCTTTAAGCAAAGTATTATAGAGCTTCTCTGTGAAAACAGAGACATTCCTGAATCGGATTGTGATGGAATCTGTTACCTGAGTAATCAAATCGAAGAGAGTCAACAAAATCAATCTGATCTACAAACTATTTATGCAAGTTATTATCCGGGAGCAATACTTTATGATTACACCTCCGCCGAACGGTACTTTGCTGATGAACTCAGTTTCAGATCGATCTACAGTGTAGATACGTTTGATATTTTTCATGCTATAGACCTTCCCCCGCCCAAATTAAGCTGAATCGAGCCTCTAAGGCTTCATTTAACGTCCCAAACTGTTTCGTGTTTCACAAAGTTCTTGCATGTATTTCCAGCGAAACAGCTATTCAACACTCTTTAACGATTTAGCTTAACGATTATGAAATCTATAAAACACACTTTTTACTCAGCTATTCTTTGGACACTGCTTCTTGCATTTATTGCAGCCGGTTGCAGCGATTCAACCAATAGTGGTACAGATGAACTTCAGGAACCCGATTTATTAAAACTGGGTGAATTTACGGATAATGAATACACCGTATCAGTCTATTCTAATGAACCGCTCATGGTTGGTTATAACGATATATACGTAGAGGTGCATCAAGATGGTGATCGCATGGATCATGCTCACATTCACTTTAACCCAATGATGCAAATGGAAAACCACTCCCATGCATCTCCTTATGGAGTGCCCGGCCAGAACCGTGATGATGAACACAATCTATACAAGGCCTGGGCCATTTTTACTATGCCAAGCGGTATGATGGGGAGTTGGGAGTTGCAATTCACCATACATGATGCCGATCATAACGGGCTCGAAATAAATGGTATTGTAGAAATAGATGTTGAAAACTCGAATCGGGTTAAAACATTTCTGGCCCCCGATGAAACGAGTTATGTAATAACCTGGATTGAGCCGACAGAACCGGAGGTTGGTATGAATGACCTTGTAGTAAGTTTGCACAAACGGGAATCGATGATGAGCTTCCCGCCGGTTACAAGTGCATTGATGAATTTTGAACCATGGATGCCATCCATGGGGCATGGATCCAGTAATAATGTGGACCCGGTACATGAGGAAAACGGATTCTATCATGGCTCGGTAAACTTCAACATGACGGGTGACTGGGAACTCCGGTTCAATGTTGAGATGGACGGAGAGGAACTTGCAAGCCCGGTTTTCGAACTGGAATTTTAAACTCAAATGTAAAAAAAGGGCTCCGGCTCCTTTGTTTACCTATAGGGATACCTTATGAAACCGGTGAAACAGTTACTTTTAATTCTGACTGCTTTATGCCTGCTGTCTTCGGGCGCCTTTGGGGCATCTGTGATTTCAGAGATTACTATCGAAGGCGTTGTTATTGATGAACGTACTCAAAAACCTTTGCAAGGCGCAAACATCTATATAGAAGAAACAGGACAAGGAGCGTCAACAGATCATCATGGATATTTTTCGATCACGGTTGGACACGAAGAAGGCACTCTAATCATTTCATACTTAGGCTACAAAGTGCAGCGATATCAGCTTTCGGAACTGGCATTGTTACAAATATCAGAATTCTCTCTCCAGCCGATAAACATAAATTCCGGCAGTGAGCTTATCGTTACGACGGATCAAGCGCATATGGCTTATATGGGAATGTACAGCGATGTTAAAACCAAACCGGTAGAAGATCATATATCAACCATTCCGGGAATGGATATGGTAACCCGGGCCAACTTTGCCAAAGATCCTGTCATTCGCGGACTTCGTGATGGACGTATAAACGTATTGATTGACGGTATGCGAATGACACCGGCTTGTGTGGATGGTATGGATCCGTTAACGGCTTACGTTGAAACAGATAATTTGGAAACAATTGATTTACAACGCGGCGGACAGGGTTCTTCTGCTCCCGGTGGTACACTGAATTTCAATATGGTAAAACCTTCCATCAATTCCGGGTGGCGCGGTAATCTGGAAACGGGTTTTCATACGGTATCGAACCAACAGGTTTACCAGGGGTCCATCAATTATGGTGAGGAAAAATGGGCCGCACGTGTGTCCGGTACGTATCGGGACGCAGGCAATTTTGTAACCGGTTCAAATGAAAGGATTTCCCTGTCCGGTTTTAAAAAAGGAAATATGTACGCTTCAATACTGTATAAACCGGGGGCATCTCATGACCTTTCAATTCAGTATATCGGAGATTTTGCGGGCGATGCAGGGTATCCGGCACTGATTATGGATACAAGGCGTGCGGATGCTCATGCTGCGGGTCTCGAACATAACTGGACGAACCCGGGAATGGGTATTTCATCGATCAAAACCAGGCTCTATCTGAACCGCGTAGAACACTGGATGGATGATTATGATCGGGATGTGACCGATCGTGAAGTCATGACTGACATGCACATGCCGATGTATGGTGAAACCACGACGTATGGACTAAACAGTGCGATTAAAACTGCCAAGGAACGGTATCTGTTTTCTTTGGATCTTGAAGCTTATGGAATGGATGCTTTTGCTGATATGTGGATGCATCATCTGAATCCTGATGTATCGGATATGTATCTGCTTAATCTTCCCCATGTATCCACCCGGAACGCGTCTGTTTCAGCAGACTACCAATATTTTACATCAACCGACTGGGTAATTGGAGTGAATGGCAGGCTTGAGGCCGGACAAAACCAAATCGGTGAACAAGACACGTACAGGGCCGAATATCCTGATCTTAACGACCTGGAACCGAATTTTATGGTCTATTCAGCTGGCCTGAATGTTGAAAAACAGCTTTTTACCAGATTGAACAGTGGAGTTAAACTCTCTGACGGGTACCGCATGCCCGACCACATGGAGCTGTATGGCTACTATATTTATCAGCCGCTGGATAACTTTTTCTATTATGGGAATCCCGGACTTGAACCTGAGCGGAGCAGTCAGGCAGAGCTCTTTTTTATCTACGGTAATAATAGCACCAATTTTCATGGAAGTGCTTCTTTATGGGTTAACCGGATGAACCGTTATATCACAGGAAATAAAATAGATAATTTGTTTAAGCGGTACGAAAACATGGGCACAGCCATTCTGACCGGTGCAGAACTGGATCTGCATTACAACTTTTCAAATCAATGGGATGGCGGAGCATCACTGAGCTACGTTTTCGGCCAGCATTCTGAACTGGATGAGCCTCTGCCGATGATACCACCAATGAAAGGAACCGCCTTTCTGCAGAGGCAGACTGAACGCATCGGATTGGAATCCCGTATCAGGTGGGCAGCTGCTCAGAACAGAATCGCTGAAGAAAATAGTATTGAAACTGAAACCGGAAGTTATCTTCTCTGGGACTTTTTCGGACGCCTGTCGCTGGTGAATAATCTTCGATTACAAGTGGGTGTTGAAAACATACTAAACACCTTTTATATCGATCACCTAAGTGTTAACTCGTTACCGGCAACAGGAAGGAATGTACATCTGTCATTAAGATATACATTTTAAACGGGCTGTCTTGATAAACAATGTCTGTATGATCAATTTCAATTGAATGTCTTTAAGAACATCAAAAAGAGGCTTAGACTATAAACGAATTCCATAACCGGACCAAGCCGGTTAAAACCGCAGGCGTTAGCTGTCTTCCCTTCTCTATTTTTCAATGAAGGAACTTCATAAGATTAGAGTATTAATATAACATTCAAAAGTTTGTTTGATTGTTATAATGTATCTGCTTAATTTAGGCCTGAAATAAATCCCTGATATATGAATGCCCGAAAATTCAAAGACGATATTTACAATGAACTTGCATCCATTTCAAAAGCTCTGGCAAATCCGCACCGGCTTGAGATCATAGACTTGCTTGCACAAGGCCCTTCATCAGTTGAGTATGTGGCGGAGCAAACCAATCTTAGCATCGCTTCGGCCTCTCACCATCTGCAATTGTTAAAAAAGGCACGTCTTACGAAAGCCCAAAAAGAAGGCAAATACAACTATTACTCACTACGAAGTCCCAGGGTTTTTGAAGTATGGAAATCTCTGCGTGAATTTGGATTTTCGCAAAATGCAGAAATTGAGCGCTTGATACGTGACTTTCGAAATGACCGACAGAGCCTGGAATCAGTAAGCTCCGCCGACTTGCTGCAACGCATTGAAAAGGAGGAGGTGGTGGTAATCGACGTCCGGCCTGGACAGGAATACCGGGAAGGGCATATTACCAGTGCCATCTCCATCCCAAAGGGAGAGTTGGCAAATCGACTCAAGGATTTTCCAAAAGATAAGGAGATCATCGCCTATTGCCGGGGACCACTATGTGCCATGGCCGATGAGGCCGTTGAATTGTTGCGGGAACACGGTTTTCAGTCAAAACGGCTTGACGAAGGATTTCCGGAGTGGCTGATGGCTGATCTGCCTGTATCGGTAAGTGGTTAAAAAGATTTTTGTTACTAAATGAAATTTCTGAATAAAATAAGCTATTTTCATGGGCCTCTTCTGGCTATTAATTCTGGGTTTAATAATTACCCTCATTTGGTTTTTGATTCAAAAGGGAGCTGGATCAAGTCAATCATCAAATGACGATTCGCCACTTGACATAGTAAAGAAGCGGTATGCCAGGGGAGAAATTAACGAAGAAGAGTACCGGAAGATGAAGAAAGAAATTGATCAATAAAATTTAATCCGAAATTATATGTCTGAACTTGAAATTACCCAAAACACCCTTAAAAACTGGCTGGATGAAAAACGACCGGTATATATTCTCGATGTACGTCCGCAGGAAGAACGTGAAGATTGGTTCATCCCTGATAGCCACCATATAGATGCATACTCTGACCTGAAACAAGGAAATGGATCCAAGATCAATCAAGCAGATCTTCCGAAAGATAAACCTATAGTAACGGTGTGCGGAAAAGGAGGAACCAGTCTTACGGCAGCAGAAATTCTGGGAAAGAAAGGATTTGAAGCTTATTCCCTTCAGGGGGGAATGAAAGATTGGAATTTTGCGTGGAATACCGCGGAACTAACATTGAAAAATTCTGATACGCAGATCATTCAAGTCAGGCGAAGCGCAAAAGGCTGCCTGTCATATATCGTTGGTTCCCGAGGGGAAGCGATGGTTGTGGATGCGGCACTGAACCCCGATGTCTATGAAAAAATAGCGGACCGCAATAACTGGAATATTACATATGTAACGGATACGCATATCCATGCCGATTACCTCTCAAGAACCCGTGAACTGGCCAGGGTAACCGGTGCGAAGCATATTTTGATTGAAGAAGCCGAAACCGATTTTGATTTTATTTCAGTCAAACACAATCAAATCCTCAACTTCGGCAGTACACAAATAAGGATATTGCATACTCCGGGACATACCCCGGAAAGCACCAGCTTTTTGGTTGATAACACAGTGTTGTTAACGGGCGACACTTTGTTTACAGACGGCGTGGGTCGCCCCGATTTGAAGGCGGACAAAGCGGAGGCTCGCGAAAAAGCAGATAAACTTTTTGAATCATTGCAGCTCATTCAATCCCTCCCGGGTGAGACGATTATCCTGCCGGCCCATATTTCTCGTCCCGTTCCTTTTGATCAAAAAATGATTCAATCAACCTTATCGGAACTCAAGTCGTACCTGGAGTTGCTTCAGCTTTCAAAAGATGAGTTTATCGAAACCACCCTAAAACGAATCCCTGAGCCGCCGGAAAATTACCTGATCATTGCCGGATTAAATAAAAAAGGAGTCTGGGATGGAAATCAACCGGCTGACCTGGAGGCGGGAGCCAACCGCTGTGCTGTAGCTTAATTAAATCATCAAAAGATTATTCTATAGAGAAATCATGACAACAGCATCATCTAATATACCTGGGCTTAAACAAAACTGGCAACAGTTTAGTCTGCTGGTCCTGATCAATGCTTTTGTGGGCGGAATGGTTGGTTTGGAGCGAACCATCCTGCCCGAAATCGCTGAAACGGAATTCGGTATTGCTGCTAAAACAGCCATTTTCTCATTTATCATCGTTTTTGGTATTACCAAAGCGCTGGCCAACTATTTTGCCGGAAGATTTGCCCAAAAATTTGGCCGAAAAAAGATGCTTATCGCCGGCTGGCTTTTTGGGATACCCGTTCCCTTCATTTTAATGTTGGCCCCCGACTGGAACTGGATTGTGGCAGCTAATGTATTGCTTGGAATCAACCAGGGGCTTGCGTGGTCGGCCAATGTGATTATGAAAATTGATATCGCCGGAGAGAAAGACCGCGGTTTGGCTATGGGGCTGAATGAATTTTCAGGCTATCTCGCTGTTGCTGTCATTGCGTTTTTGACCGGCTGGGTTGCATCTGAGTATGGTTTGAGGCCTTATCCATTCTATGTCGGAATTTTCATGGCAGCATTAGGCTTATTGATGTCTATTTTTCTTGTGCGTGATACGGCTCCGTTTGTGGAACACGAATCCAGGAATCACAAAGAAGACCGGGTGAAAAAGAATCTGTTTTGGGAAGTGAGTTTTCGGGACACAAACCTAAGAGCTATTTCACAAGGCGGGATGATCACCAATTTTACCGATGGCCTGGCTTGGGGTGCATTCCCGATTTTTCTTGGTGCATCAGGACTCTCACTCACAGAAATAGGCATAGTTGTAGGTATTTACCCGGCTTTTTGGGGAATTCTTCAGATTGCAACCGGGAAGTTATCGGATTATACCGGTCGAAAGAAAATGCTTTGGGGCGGGATGCTGTTGCAGGCGCTAAGCCTTATAGCCTTTCCGATGGTTGAGCAATTCTTTGCCTTTGCAATTATATCGGCTCTTTTGGGAACGGGAACTGCTATGGTATATCCCACTTTTTTAGCGTCTGTTGCAGATCTTACCCATCCTGAAGACCGTGCAGAAAGTATCGGTATTTATCGTCTGTGGCGTGATGCCGGGTACGCTTTTGGCGCTATTTTCTCGGGGGTAATAGCAGATCTGTTTGACATCAGTATGGCCATTACGCTTACCGGTTATTTGACACTTCTATCTACCCTATGGTTGGTAATTGGACTAAAAAAGTTGAATAAACCTGTTTCCAGTACTGAAGAATTCACCTTCCAAAAATAATGTGATTATGAAAACACTGATCATTATAAATGGCGGACCCTACGGAACAGAAAAGGCATACAACGCATTGCGCATTGCCAATCAGCTTGGCCGGGATTATAAAGACGAATTGGCAGTCCGCTTCTTTCTGATGGCAGATGCGGCAACTTGTGCAGTAGCCGGACAGGAAAATCCCGAAGGATACTACGACATAGGACTTATGATGAAACTATCTGTGGCCAAAGGGGCAAAAATAAGAATTTGTAGCTGTGCAGCAGCAAGGGGCATTAAAGATGCCGCTTTTGTAAGAGGAGCTGAATTAAGTACCATGAAAGAGCTGGCTGAATGGATTGCAACAAGTGATAAAGTTTTGACTTTTTATAATCAAAGTTATGGATTCAGTAGAAACCTTTAGTACATACTTTAAGGAATATGACCGCTGGTTTGAGGAACACCCTGTATTGTTCAAATCGGAATTGGAAGCCCTGGACAAAGTAGTACCCTACAACAAATATGGGATAGAAATTGGAGTGGGCACCGGAAGATTTGCAAAAAAGTGTGTGATAGACTGGGGTGTTGATCCCTCTGAAAATATGGCCCGAATAGCGCAGCAAAGAGGAATTAAAACATTACTTGCCAAAGCTGAGGCCATTCCTTTTCTGAGCAATACCTTCGATTTTGCTGTGATGATCACAACGGTCTGCTTTCTTGATAACATACCAAAGGCATTTCAGGAAACCCGCAGGGTGCTGAAACCAAACGGAAGCTTCATCATTGGAATGATTGATAAGAATAGTCCACTGGGACAGCAATACCAGGAGAACAAAAAAGATAACCCATTTTACCGGCACGCCCATTTTCATTCGGTGGACGAAATAACTGATTATTTGAAAGATGCCGGATTTGGCAAGTTCAAATACTGGCAAACCCTGATTACCGCTTCAGAAAAAGAAGTAGAAAAGCCCAGAGAGGGCTACGGTGAGGGAGGATTTGTAGTTATAAAAGCCACATTACTTCAATAGACTTCATTCAGATTTAACACTGAAACCAAATTTCGATAACATGAACAACAAAATTACTTACTCTCTTGTATTTCTTTTTGCACTTGTTCTAACCTTTTTAAGTGGGCAGAATACTGCTTTTGCACAATCAGATAACCCGGAAAGTTCACTGCCTTCCTATAAGGCTGGAGGATTTTTGCAGCAGCAATTCACCTTCGATCAAACGGAGGATATACCTCCTCGCTTTGCTATACACCGGGCCCGGATTGGGGTAACAGGTAATATCACCGAGCAAATAAGCGTAAATTTTATCGGTGGCTTTAAGGAACCTCCCAATAATACTCCCCGCCTGGTAAATGCCTTTATTGATTTTGATGTGCACTCGATACTTAAAGTTAGAACAGGACAATTTTTACTGCCCTTTGGATTGGAGGGACCTGAGCCTATCTTTTTAAACCCGGCTATTGAACGAGCTACTGCAACCCGAAGGCTCAATACCTTCGCCATGTTCCGAGACATTGGAATTCAACTGAGTGGGAGTCAATCAAGGTTTAACTATGCAGTGGCTTTAGTGAATGGAGCCGGAGCTAACAATATTGAACAGATCGAGCCAAAAGATTTGATGGGTCGAGTAGGTTTTATCTTGACAGATGAGCTGCGAGCCGGCATTTCGGGACACGCCGGTCAATACCAGCCTGCAGGAACCACCAATGATCATGAATCGCGCTTTCGGACCGGTGTAGACATGCGTTATGAAAGTGATCCATTATTTATCAGGGGCGAATATATTTTTCGCTGGGATGATCTTCCGTCGGGAGACACCCGGGAAATAAGCGGAGGATATCTGCTTGGAGGTTTTGAGTTAACTGAAGAGCTGCAAACTATTGCCCGATTTGAATATTTCAAACCAGACACCGGAATAGACGATAATCACTTTACTGCTTTCACTATCGGAGCAAACTATTACTTTATTGGCAATACCCGCCTGTCAGCCAATTATGAATTTAGAAACGACCAATTGAATCCTGAAATTAACAATCTGTTTACCGTTCAAATGCAAGTGGCACTTTAGTATAGGATTTATTCATGAAAATATGTAACGCGGAATGCCCGAAGAAAAGCCAAAGTCATTCCATTCGGGGAACTCCCGTAAACGTAAGTTTCCCAAAAGGCACAAACTTATTGAACTGAGGTATATGGAATCTGCGGGATGATGTTCAGATGTTTATAGAGAGATGCAATCAGTCCACTGGGCTGAAGAGCCAAAAATCCTCAAATTCCCACTCACCATCTGCGGGGCTGCCTACAGCAATTGCAAATTTATTTTCAGGACGAATTTCATACAATATTCTTACATCTTCACCTTGCTTTTTAAAAACGGTCCGGCCGTCACTACTCTCCAAAAATTTGTAATGATCAAATTCATCTTTTTCTTCTATACCAATTAGTCCGGGTCTGAAATGCTTTACTTTTACTTCAAGACCTGAATCGGTCATTTCAATCGCAAATATTTCATAAAGGACAGCTTTGTTTTCACCGATTACCCGAACAACTCCGACCATGTTATCACCCTCAGGCTCCGTCCAGAATGCCTCAACCATTCTTCCATTTCTTGTGGTCTCCCAATGTCCTGAAATAAATTCCATATCAGAAAGTGTTCCGGCACTTTGGGCATTGGCGGTATCCGTTTTAATCAGCAAAAAGAACAAAAAAAGAAAAAGTATATTTTTCATAAGATTACATTTTTAACATAATTATTAGCAATCGAAAACATATGAAAATTTTAAAGAAAAGAGAAAGCGAAATTTTTGAATCCAATACCAGACGCCGCTGTTAATTCTGATAAGAGAATGACCGGCGGCTCATTCAGAAAGCGGGGAAGTGAAACTCCAGTTCCCAAAAATGGTTTTGCAGGGGCTGGCCGGTGGATGACTGTGGAATTGTCGCTAATCCGGGCGTAGATACCAATAGTAAAACTTATCATTAAAACTGCAGCGTCATTCAGCAAAAAGAACCTTAAAGTCGCTCCGCACTTTCAATATGGACGGCAATTCGCACACAGAATCTTGCATTTCCCGTAAACTCCGTTAATTTTAATATGGGTTAATTACTTTATAAATAAACCAGATGACCATGCCTATTTTTATGGATCGCCATGAAGTTACCGGAGTAACCGCGGAGGAGGTTGCGGAGGTGCACCAGGAAGATCTTAAAATTCAGCATAAGCATGGCTGCCGGGCATTAACGTACTGGTTTGACGAAGAAAGAGGGACCGCTTTTTGTTTGATTGAAGCTCCTGACAGAAAGGCTGTGGAAGAGATGCATACAGATGCTCATGGTTTAATTCCGAATAAGATTGTTGAGGTGGACAGCTCACTGGTTGAAGGCTTTTTAGGGAGAATTGAAGACCCTGAACCTTCATGCAGTTCCGGTGAATCAAACTTCCTGGTTTTCCAGGATCCGGGTTTCCGTGTCCTGATGGTTACAGAATGGAAAGATGCTGAAATAATAGTTTCGAAAATCGGATCTGAAACAGGGTACAAATTTCTCAGTAATGGTAACAGAATTATTCAACATGCTGCAAAGCAGTATAACGGCCGGGAGGTAAAGTCTGCCTGTGACCATGTTGTTATTTCTTTCACTTCTGTGACAAAGGCTGTTGAATGTGCACTTGAAATTCAGCGAAAACTTGAAAAGTACCTGGCTCAAACAAACGGTATTAAACTACAAGCCTGCATTGGCTTGAGTGCGGGTGAGCCTGTCACTGAGCACCCGAATTTTTTCGGAGAAGCTTTTCAGCTGGCCCGGCGGTTATGTTATATAGCAGACAGCAGGCGAATTATGTTATCATCAAAAGTCAGAGAACAGTACCAGGAAGAAAATCCCGGAGTTTTACCGGAAGGCAAAGCTCTGAGTTCAATGGAAGAGAAATTCCTGAACCGGCTGACAGATACCACCGAAAAATTCTGGAACCAGGATGATTTTAATGTATCTGATTTCTGCAGGCGGATCGGGGTAAGTAAATCTCAGCTCTACCGGAAAACCAGGAAACTGACCGGCCGCACTCCCAACGGGTTTATGAAAGAGTACAGGTTATCCAGATCTGTTGAACTGCTGAAAACACATCCGGAAAATATTGCGAAGGTTGCTTATGAAGCCGGTTTTAACAGTCCCTCCTATTTTTCAAAGTCTTTCAAAAAACAGTATGGCCTCCTCCCTTCGGAGTATATAAATAACATTAGGTAAAATTATCAAAGCCTGCTGTGCCAAAGGGATGTTTTCGGCAAAATTCAGCATGACTTACTAGTTAACGTGAGTTCAACATATGGGACTCATTATCCCCCTTTCCCCAACTGGATGCCTTTGGCAAAAGGGGCAATGGGGGATGAAAAGTAGCAGATTTGAACCAAAAATTTGAATCAAACCCGACTCATCAGGTCATCCCTTCCGATGTGTCGGAATGTTGCAAATGCCACCACCTGCTCACTTCGTTCACTTTTCCCCCTTCAAAGGGGGACTTTTAATTGCATTTTCTTATATCGCGCCAAAGCCATCCCTTCGGGAAACTCACGTTAGTTATATGGAACAATTGTTTCATTGTTTGAAACGATTGTGGCAGACATTCCTCCCGTTTCTGAATAGACTGTAAGTTGACATATGCTCTTGCCAGGGCAGATACTAAAGACAAAAATTTAACTACAGTCAGAGGATAATTATGAAGTTTAAACAAAATGAAACCCGGTATATCCTGTTAGTAATGGGAATTATGGTTACAGCGGCATCCCTGTTCGCTTGTGAAAATGACTCCATCCAACAGGCAGACAGGAACCAGCCTGGTGAATCAGCTATGAATGTAAATCAGGAAGTCGGAGAAGTTGACAGCCCGGATGGTTTTAAAGTCGATGTGCTTGCACCACATGCACCTTTCACTGATGAACTGGCTGCACAATTCCGGCTTACATTTGCCGGAACCGGCGGGGAAGCCATTGAAAATAATTTTGACGATGCTTCAACCATGATCATAGCTGAAGTGAACTGGGAGGAGTCGGGATCAACCTCCGGCTGGCATATGCATCCCGGTATCGCACTGGTCAGTATGGTGGATGGTGAGATTGAGGTTACATGGGACAGGGACTGCGAACCCCGCACCTACTCCGCCGGTGATGGCTGGCTTGATCCCGGTGATATCCATAATGCAACATCTGTCAGCAACGGAGCGAAAGCTTATGTAACTTTTCTGGGAATACCGGACGGTGAACCGGCCACAGTATGGGTAGAACCCGCAGACTGCGATCAGGCAGAATGATTCGGTTCCACGATTACTATTCCAGCTTTTAAAAGAACAACAAACACAACCACTGTGAAGAACTTATCGGGAAGTAGCGCAATTTTAACAGGTGCCTCACGGGGCATTGGCATTCATATCGCACGGGCGCTTGCACGTCAGGGAATTAATCTTGCACTTGTTGCCCGCTCAACCGGTGCACTTGATAAGGTGAGCGATGATGTTCAATCTTTTGATGTGAAAACAGCCGTTATACCGGCAGACCTTTCAGAAACAAGACAAGTGGAGGATTTAGCCAAAAAGGCAGAGAAGGAACTCGGGCCTGTTGATATTTTAATCAATAATGCCGGGGTTGAATTCACCGCACCTTTTGAGGAGTATCCTGCCGGGGAACTTGAAACAGAAGTACAGGTTAATCTTCTTGCGCCGATGCTGCTGACAAGATTTGTGCTGCCGGGAATGCTCAAAAGAAAACACGGCCATATCGTAAACATTTCTTCCCTTGCCGGAAAAACAGGCCTTCCTTTTCAGACCCCCTACGGGTCAACCAAAGCCGGGCTGGTGATGTTTTCACATTCGCTGCGGGCAGAACTGCTCAACAATCCGGTTGGAGTTTCTGTCATCTGTCCCGGTTTCGTGGCTGATGACGGGATGTACGCCAGGGTTGAAAAAAATGGTTTACGTGCACCAAAATTAATGAAACCATCTGCTATAGATAGTGTAACCACGGCAGTGATCCGGGCAATTAAAAAAGATGTTGCTGAAATCATTGTAAATCCATTACCCATGCGTCCCGGTGTAGTACTCCGTGAACTCTTTCCCGGAATTACACCCTATTGCACAAATTCACCGGAACAGCGGAATTCAGCCGAAAAGTATCCCTTCTTCCTGCCAAACCTTAACATGAAAGGCTTCCATTGTTGGTTGCCGTATCGGCTACTGAACTGCGCCTGCCTGACGTTGTTTTCTTAAACCTTTTCATACCCCGTCAGACTGAGCATATTGAGGAGCAAAGCGACGAATGAAGTCGAAGTCCTCCTTGCATAACTGCCAGCCTTACAACACGAAGGGCTTTGACTTCGCTTCAGCTCCCTTCCGGTCGCCTACACACGCTCAGCCTGACGTTATAACATTACCTCTCAGGAGGTTCTGCGATTGAAATTCTCTTTGGATACATCTCCCGGATCTCCTCTCTGCGGGGGCTGTTTGATTCCAGGGAATTGTAGGAAACTCCGAACCGCTCTTTCGCAGCCTGGTCTCTCAGTTCATCATAGGCTGCCATGACTTCATCCAGTATTTTCGTGTAGATGTCGTAGGGAGTTTGTCTGTCCGTTTTGATACCAATAATGGCTTCATCGGGATTTTCAGACAATGCGGGATCTGTATTCTTATTATCTATAAATTGTTTTACAAGATCCTTTACCTCATTGACCGTTGCCGGCTCCTCGTTCAGCAGTAAATATCCCTGCGCGTTAACAAGGATCTGCATCAGGTTTCGCGCTTCTACAGGTGGTGGCGGTGGTTCTTGTTCATCTGCTTCGTTCAGCGGGGCAGGATTTTTCAGGCTTTCTTCAGGGGAAGGCGGAAACGGAGGCGGCGGCGGGGCATTGGGAACCGAATTCATTGCTTCTTTTATTGCGTCATAATGTTCTACAAGGTTCTGATACGCCTCTTTCAGGTCCTCCCCAGGGGTAGTTTCAACATCCATCTCCGTATAAACTTTCACGGCTTCCTGATAGTCGTCAGTCACCCGTTCGAGTTCTTTATCTGCCGTTGAATAATTTATTTTTAAAATACCAAGATCACGGATTATAGCCTGAACATCGGTTACCACACCTATCGATGCATCCGGGTGAGCAATTACCTGAACCGAATCCGGCTCTGCAGTTACCGACAGGTATCCATCAAGTTCAGAAACATGAATCTCTTCATCATTTACTTTGATCGTTTCAGAATCGGATATTTCAATGCGAAGTTCGGTTGAAACCTCTTCATTCTCTGAATGATCAGCCGGGGTGGACTCACATCCCAACAACAGGCCAAGCGAGATGAAGAGTGGAAACAGTAACATCATTTTCAGTAAAGAACGGAATCTGTGTGTGGCTTGAGTCATCATAACGAGTCGCTTTTTTGTAAGTGAATAGTTTAAATTGCTGCTCAACCCGTGAACAGGCTGGATCAGAAGAGTATTGAGCAGCAGTTTCTGGTATTCGGATACTGGAGTACCGGTTGAAATTACAGCCTGGTCCGCTAAAAACTCATGGTTCAGAAGAGCGGCTTTTTTATAGAAATAGATGAGCGGGTTAAACCAGAAAAGGATCTTCAGCATTTCTATAAAAAGAATATCAAGCGTATGTTTTTGCTTTGCATGGGTCAGCTCGTGTATCAGAACCTCTCTTTGTATCTCCCCTTTTTCATACTGTTCTTTGCTGACAAAAATGGAGCTAATGAATGTATGCGGCACCACCTTTTCACTAAGCAGTACAATCTCATAACTATCAAAACGCCGGCGGGGATTTCTGTCGGCTTTCATCTGAATCATATGTATGATCCGGAGCAGGCGTACAAAAAGAGTGATGGCAACGATGGAATAGATAACGAGCGCGATTTGGGTAAACAGATGAAAAGATGATGCGGACGGCTCTGCAAGCGGCGCAATTCCTTCACCACTGAATTCTGGCAGTTCTCCCCCGAAATAAGAACCGTAAGTAAAAAGCTGAATTTCCGGTTCCTGTCCCAGGTGAAGCCATGATAACCAGGAACCTGCATCTGCTATACCAACGGGGATAAAAGGTATCACCAGGGAAAAAACCAGGCTGAATAGCAGGTATCCCCTGTTGATATGATGCATCTTCTCCTTTTCCAGAACCATGTGGTAGAAAAGAAGCAAAAGCCCCATGCTTACGGTGGAATATACCAGGTAGGAGATCATTGCTGCCTCTTTTTAAGTTCCTGTTTCACAATTTCCTGGAGATCTTTAAGCTCCTCTTCAGACAAATCCGTTTCCGTTGTAAAAAAGGATGCAAAAGATGAGGGAGAGTTATCAAAGTACTTTCTGATCAGCCCGTTGATATGCTTTGAGAAGTAATCTGATTTATTCACCAGCGGATAATAACGGCGGGACCGGCCGAGCTGCTCATAATCAATAAATCCTTTATCCTTCATTCGTTTCAGCAATGTAGCCACCGTGGTGCTTGCCGGTTTTGGCTCCGGGTACATCTCCAGAAGCTCATTCATAAACGCTTTACCGCTTTTCCAGATGTACTGCATCAACTGTTCTTCTGATTTTGAAAGCTTCATTATTCTACATGTTTAGATTACTTTCTACAAATGTAGAAATACATTTTCTTTTTTGCAAATTATTCGTCAGACTGAGCGCAATGAGGAGCGCAGCGACGAGTGAAGTCGAAGTCCTCCTCGCATAGCTGCCAGACTACAATACGAAGGGCTTCGACTTCGCTTCGGCTCCTTCCGGTCGCCTATGCTGCGCTCAGCCTGACGTATCTTAAATAGCTGCCGGGGGTTTAATAACGAGTAATACTTACCTATGGTTATTTGTTTTTTTATATTACTGACTTGCAAAAAATTATAATGTGAGATCAAGACTTCTTATGCTCAATACACCTTATTTACTCTTTCTTGGAGATGCCCACGACCCCCTGGCGGGTAAAGTAGCCAAAGGTATTCATGACTGGCGGCCGGAATATGCACTGGGGCAGCTGCGCCTTCCGGATTGTAAGGCAGATATTGGTATTCCTGATATGACACTTGAAGAGGCCCGTGAGGCCGGTGCTGAAACGATGGTTATCGGAGTGGCCAACCGCGGAGGCGTGATATCTGAATCATGGAAAGATGTGATGCTGCAGGCGCTGGAGATGGGATTTGACCTCGCCTCCGGGCTCCATAAACTGCTTCGCAATGACCCGGCCCTGAAAACCGCTGCAGAAAAGAACGGACGGCAGCTGTTTGATGTACGTGTGCCGCAGCATGAGTACCCGATTGCCACCGGCGAAAAACGGTCAGGCAAGCGATGCCTGGCAGTTGGAACCGACTGTTCGGTGGGCAAAATGTATACCGCACTGGCTATGGAGCGAGAGATGAAAGAACGAAAAATGAATGTTGATTTCCGGGCTACCGGCCAGACCGGTATTCTTATTACAGGCGAAGGAGTTCCTCTGGACGCTGTACCTGCCGATTTTATGGCGGGTTCTGTTGAATGGCTTACACCGGACAACGACACGGACCACTGGGACCTGATTGAAGGCCAGGGAGCACTGCATCATGTCTCCTTTTCCGGAGTAACAATGGCGCTGATTCACGGAGGCCAGCCGGACGCACTTATTCTCTGCCACGAACCTACCCGCGAACATATGCGCGGTATTCCTGGTTTTCAGCTGCCATCCCTGGAGGCGGTACGGGATCTTTCTCTTCAGATTGCACAGGTTGTTAATCCTGGTTGTAAAGTGGTGGGAGTATCTGTGAATACCGCCGCTCTGTCTGATGAGGATGCGGAAAAATGTCTTTCCGAAATTGAAACCCGCATGGGCCTGCCCACTGTGGATCCCTACCGTCACGGAGCTGCCCGACTTGTGGATGCCCTGGAGGAAATTACGTGAGCCTGAAGATCGACATCAAACAGGAATCATTTCCTCTCGCGGAAGTATTTACCATCGCCCGCGGATCACGAACACACGCCGAAGTTCTTACTGCAGAAATTACCCAAAACGGAATCATCGGACGGGGCGAATGTGTCCCCTATCAACGCTATAATGAGACCGCAGACAGCGTAAAAGTACAGATTCAATCCCTGCCACCTGAATTTGACCGGGCTTCGCTGCAAGATCTCCTTCCTGCCGGAGCCGCGCGTAATGCAGTGGATTGTGCCCTTTGGGACCTGGAAGCGAAAACTCAAAAGAAACGGGTATGGGAACTGGCTGGACTGCCGGAACCCGGACCCGAGATTACCGCTTTCACCCTCTCGCTCGACACGCCCGAACGAATGCAGGCTGCGGCAGCGCGCCATGCCCATCGTCCGCTGCTTAAGATAAAGCTCGGAACACCGGATGATATGCCGCGCCTGGAAGCCGTCCGTGCCGGAGCCCCGGAGTCTCGTATCATTGTGGATGCAAACGAGGGCTGGTCGGCAACGGTGTACAGAGAACTGGCCCCTCACCTGCTCAGGCTGGGTGTCGCAATGGTTGAGCAGCCGCTACCTGCCGGTGACGATGCCCTGCTGGAAGAGATCCAGCGTCCCCTGCCGGTTTGCGCGGATGAATCCTGCCACGACCGCCTGAGCCTTCCCGCGCTCAAAGGCCGCTATGATATGGTCAACATTAAACTCGACAAAACAGGCGGGCTGACCGAAGCGCTTGCACTGCGGGAAGCCGCCCGGGCTGAAGGTTATGATATTATGGTGGGCTGTATGGTGGGATCTTCACTGGCTATGGCACCTGCAGTGGTCGTAGCGCAGGGTGTCAGCATCACAGACCTGGACGGCCCATTGCTACTGGCGGAAGACCGCGATTCCCCGCTGAAATTTGATGAAGACGGAGTACATCCTCCTTTGCCGGAGCTTTGGGGGTAAAGGCAACGTGTTTGTGGTAGAAAAGATTTATATCAATCAACTGTTTTTGGTTCACCGGCTTTCAGGTTATTGAATTGAACTACCTGATGGTTACATTCCTCAAAATGTTTCGGTAAGGAGCAATCCATCGGTCTCCATATTGAGAAACAAGATCTCCGGCAACAAATCCACCCATTTTACCCTTGCATAAGCTTTCTGTTTTCTGCATTTTTTTGTTGAGAGATCAGGCAGTTTATTATGATTACGCCTCAAGCCAAAAAAGAGAGAAAAATTTGAAAGCACTCCCATCCTGGCCGGAACTTCCAACACCTGATGAGTGGAAAGAAACTCTGGATAATCTGCATATGTGGACCCAGATTGTCGGTAAGATACGGTTGCTTTATATGCCATGGATTAACCACTCGTGGCATACTACTTTTTATTTATCGGCCACTGGTCTCACCACATCTCTTATACCACAAACTTACGGTGGGTTCGAAATTTCATTCAATTTTATTGATCATCGTCTTAATATAAAAACGGTGGGTGGAGAAAACCGCACGATAGATCTTCAGCCGATGACAGTAGCCGAATTTTATCATGATCTGAAAGTAAAATTGAACGAACTTGATATTTCTGCAGAGATTTACGAAAAGCCGGTAGAACTGCCAGATCCGATTGTGCCGTTTCCCCAAAACAACAAGCATGCTGCTTATGATAAAGAGGCCGTGTATCGCTTTTGGCGGGCGCTGATTGATGTTCACAAGGTGTTTACAAAGTTCAGGGCAGGATTTCAGGGCAAAGCAAGTCCGGTGCATTTTTTCTGGGGAGCTTTTGATTTAGCTGTTACCTTTTTTTCAGGCAGAAAAGCCCCGAGGCATCCGGGAGGCATCCCAAACTGTCCCGACCGGGTGATGGAGGAGGCTTACTCCCGGGAACTGTCAAGTGCCGGGTTCTGGCCCGGAGGGGGAAATGTCGCTGAACCCGCTTTTTATGCATATGCTTATCCTGAGCCTGATGGATACCGGACAGCCGCCTCACTGCCTGAAGGAGCCTTTTACCACGAATCCCTGGGTGAATATCTCTTTCCCTATCGCATCGTCCGTAACAGCGAAAATCCCGATGAAACATTGCTCTCTTTTCTTAAGGCAACCTATGAAGCGGCATCAATCCATGGAGACTGGGACAAGGTCTTGCACGGTGAAAAAGAGTCGCATGCCAGGTGAATTCTCTGTTACATCTGGCTGATTTTCTCAGCCGGTATATGTATCAGCCTGTAATCCGCCCGCTGTCATTTGTGCAATAGACAAGAATCATTTATCCTGTTTAAAGGATGTGAAATACTTTTGGAGTATGTTTCAGTAATCCGATACTGATAACCCGGCCGGACTCATGGAAAATTTTTTTGATTTTATAAAAGAAAACCCATCCGTAAAACGGCATCAGGTGAATGATCTGCTGTTTGCAGAGTATCAATGTCCGCTGAGTGAAACCCGTTATGATATCTGGTCGCATCACAACTATTTCATCTATGTAACCAGCGGCCAAAAGAAATGGTTTACCCTGAACCAGGAAGCCCTTGTACAGCAGGGTGACTGCCTGTTTGTACGAAAGGGCGGCCATTCCGTCTATCAATATTTTGACAGTGATTTTTGTGCTTTGGTTATGTTTGTCCCGGATGCATTCATCAGGTCGGTACTGCTCGAAAGCCGGATCAAAACGGGTAATCCGGATGATCATACGGAGTGGGATTCACTTTTTTCAATAAAAGCAGACAACCAGCTGGCTGCCTATTTTAACTCATTTCTCTCCTATTTATCAGCCTCAGATACTCCGGAAGATAAACTCCTGGAGCTAAAATTCAGGGAGCTGATTATGGTGATTGCCTCCGGCACCGGCAATAAAAAACTCTCCGGATATTTTGCCGGACTTTGCAAAACCGACAAACCTACTTTACAGGAAGTGATGGAAGCCAACTACACATACCCGATGAACCTGGAAGAATATGCCCGCCTCAGCAGACGCAGTCTCTCTACATTCAAGCGGGATTTCAGTGAGATTTATCACACAACACCGGGCCGGTGGCTGACTAAAAAACGGCTTGACCTGGCAAAATACCTGCTCAAACATACTAATAAAACCGTGACTGAAACCGTCCTTGACTGTGGGTTTAAAAACGTATCCCATTTCAGCCGTATCTTCAGAGAGACGTATGATATTACCCCGCTCGAGTACAGTAAAAAACAGCCTGAACAGGCAAAATAACTTTTCAGTAAAATCTTTGAACGGCTAAGCAAAGCACCTCTCCCGGCCGGTTTATAGATTACTTTTGAAATGTATCCGGAAAACGGAATACAAATTTTCCAAACCCACTAATCTATCATTACCGGAGGTAATTATGTTTATAGCGATTGAACATGACATTCATAATCCTGAAAAGTTTCAGCAATGTGCCGAAGGGGTTTTCCCCCTGCCCGATGGGCTTCACGTACACCATTTTTTCCCTTCTGCGGATTTGAGTAAAGCCGTGTGCCTGTATGAAGCACCCTCTGTAGAACGGCTGAGCGAGTATCTAAATGGTAAACTCGGAGAGTCGAGCACCCAGCACTACTTTCCCGTATCCGGTGAACAAGCCATGGGGTTGCCGGAACCAGTAACTGCCTGATTAACTATTATCAAGAGGATACTATGCTGCAAGAAAAAACGATAGAAGATTTTGAAACCAGCCTGCTTGGTGAACTCATCCACAGAAACAATGGTAAATACGAGGAAAAGCGACTTCTGTATAATGGCATGATAGACAAGCGGCCATTTTTGATAGCCCAGTGCACTGATGTTGCTGATGTCATTTCCGCTGTGCAATTCGGCCGGGAGAATAATCTGACCACTGCGATCAGGGGCGGCGGACACAACGGCCCCGGACTGGGTAGCTGTGATGACGGGCTTGTCATTGATCTTTCTGAGATGAAGGGGATTCGCGTTGATCCTGAAAAGCGGGTTGTGCGTGCAGAACCTGGCTGTACAACAGGAGAACTGGATCATGCATGTCATGGATTTGGATTGGCCGTGCCAACGGGAATCGTCTCCACAACCGGAATATCAGGTCTTACACTGGGCGGCGGCCATGGATATCTGTCCCGCAAGTATGGCCTTACGATAGATAACCTGATTGAGGCGGATGTAGTGCTTGCTGACGGCAGCTTTGTCACTGCAAGTGAGAATCAGAACAAAGATCTTTTCTGGGCCCTGCGGGGTGGTGGCGGAAATTTTGGTGTTGTAACAAGTTTCGTTTTCCAGGCTCATCCTGTACGCATGGTCTATGGCGGACCTATTTTCTGGCCTGTTGATGACGCACGTCAGATTATGAAATTCTACCGGGAATTTCTACCACAGGCACCGGTTGATTTCAGTCCCTTTTTCGGCCTGAAAACTGTTCCTTCCACTGAGCCTTTTCCTGAAAAACTGTGGGGGGAGAAAATCTGCGCCCTGATATCCTGTTATGACGGTCCGGAAGAAGAAGCCGAAGCCGTAATGAAACCTATCCGCGATGAGCTTCCCGAACCTGTTCTTGACTGGATGCAGATGATGCCCTTTACTGCACTGCAGGGTTTATTCGACCCATTGCTGCCGAAAGGTTTGCAGTGGTACTGGAAGGGTGATTTTGTCAAAGATCTTCCTGATGAAGCCATTGAAATACATTTGGAATATGCAGCAAAAGCACCCAGTGAACTATCGTTAATGCACCTCTACCCTATAGACGGAGCTGTTCACAATGTAAAACCCAATGAAACGGCCTGGAATTGCCGGGATGCTGCCTGGTCTATGGTCATCGCGGGCATCGATCCTGATCCTTCGAATGCAGATGATCTTACCAGTTGGGGCAAAGAGTACTGGGAAGCCGTACATCCCTACAATATGAGTGGTGCATATGTGAATTTCATGATGGAGGAAGGTGAAAATCGCATCATGGCAACATACGGTGATAATTATGACCGGCTGAAAACGATTAAGAAAAAGTATGACCCCGATAATTTCTTCTGCGTCAACCAGAATATAAAACCCTAAAACACCCGGTTTATGAGTACCGTCAGTTATCCTGAAATAACGGAAAAGCAGAAAACCACATGGTCGGCCGGAGATTTTAACCAGATTGCCCGGCAGAATGTGGTAATGGCTGAGGCTCTTTGTGCCGCGGCTGATCCCCGTCCCGGCCAGCGTGTTCTGGATGCCGCCTGTGGAAGCGGAACAGCGGCCCTGGTTGCCGGGCGCCGATATTGTGAGGTAACCGGAATCGATTATGTACCGGAACTGATTGAACGCGCAAACCGGAAAGCCGAAGCCGACGGACAGAATATTGATTTCAGAGTTGGCGATGTCCAGGAAATGCCGTTTCAGGATAACAGCTTTGATGTGGTACTTTCCGTGTATGGTGTTCAGTTTGCCCCTGACCAGGAGAAGACCGCAGCTGAACTGCTGAGGGTATGTAAACCCGGCGGATTGATCGCTCTTGCCGGGCCCATCCCCGAAGGCTGGAGCGGTGACTTTTTTGCCACACATGCAAAATACAACCCTCCTCCTTCCGGGATAGACTCACCCCTGCGATGGGGAACAGTTGAAGGGCTGAATGAACTTCTCGGTGCGGGCTGTTCACCCATCAAAAGTACGAAACAAACAGCCCTGCAGTATTACCGCTCAGAAGATCATGCCGTGGAAGTGTTCAGTACATGGTTTGGCCCGACGATCCAGGCATCCGAAAAGCTGAGTGAAAAAAAACAGAAAAGTCTCCTGGCAGATCTTAAAGAAGTATTCAGCCGTTACAACCGGGCCAGTGACGGCACGGCGACAGTGGAAAATACCTACCTGCAGACTTTAGCTTTCAGCCGCCTGAATGCGGGCTGTTAGCTCATTTCTTGAACATCCGCGGTTGCGGCTGAGAGATGCCTTGAAACAGATTTTCACCTGGAACCAGATAAAACGGCTTTGTGGTGACGCAGGCATAAATGTAGATTATCCGGTTGGAAGCCTTACGGTATCTCAATGAGCCCATTGTTATAAGACTATGCTCAAACTATTACCAAAACATATCCAACCTGCAATGCCGGGCAAATTTAAGAAACTGTATAAGAGGTAAATTTCTTCAAAAAACTCTCCTGCTATGATTCATTCAAAACAAAAAGCGAACTGTTTTGTTTTTAGACCTCAGCAGCTTATATTTAAACTTGCCTAATTAAGCAGAAATGCTTGAGCGGAGGACCCAAATTTTTTGGGGTGAAGTCAAAATATATTTTTGACAGGGCTATTTCTCTCAGCCCGAACCCGACAGCTAACTTCGCAGGCTTAGAGGGAAGACAAAGGGCCTTTCTATTTTGTAGCTCCTTTGGCTTCTGAAATATAAACTTGTTTTCAGAGGAGCTACGTTCTATTACGCTTCATGTACCCGAAGTATATCTACTCTTCAGGTACCATAGTTGTGTAATATTTCTTAGCTGATTTCAGCGAGCCTCTCTGATTACAGAAATTTTTTTAGCCATGTTACTTTCTGTAATCTCAATCGCAAGTGAACCTATTCTCACGTTTGCGATACTCTTACTTATAATTTTTTTAGTACCCATTTTATTTCAAAAAATAAAGCTGCCTGGCATTGTGGGGCTGCTGCTGGCCGGCACGATTGTAGGACCAAACGGATTGGGTTTAGTCGAAGCAGCCGGGGTCATTGATGTCCTGGGTAAAGTCGGGCTTTTATATTTAATGTTTTTGGCTGGGCTGGAAATCAATCTGGATCAGTTTAAAAAAGAGCGTAAAAACACATTTATTTTCGGTGCACTTACCTTCTTTATCCCTCAATCCGTCGGGACATTAATTTTCTTTTCACTGGGTTATTCAATACCCGCTTCTTTATTAATTGCGAGTATGTTTGCATCTCATACTCTTGTGGCTTATCCAATTATTTCGCGACTGGGCCTTATGAAAGAGAAAAGTGTGGCTGCCGCTGTAGGTGGCACCATACTCACTGATATTGCAGCGCTGCTTGTTTTAGCCGTTGTTGCAAGATCGGTAGAAGGAGAGCTGGATGTACTATTCTGGGTTACGCTAACTGGTTTTTTCTCCATTTACCTGATATTCATGTTTGTAGTTCTGCCAAAGGTGAGTTACCGATTCTTCCAGTATATAGGCGAAAAAGGGAGATTTACCTTTGTGTATGTAATTACTATGATGCTGATTGCTGCCTGGCTTGCTGAAGTTATTGGTGTTGAAGCCATCGTGGGAGCATTTCTGGCCGGTTTGGTATTCAATCCATTATTATCAAATAAAGGGCCTTTAAAAAATCGTGTGGAGTTTTTTGGTGATGCATTTTTTATTCCATTGTTCCTGATTTTTGTAGGCATGCAGGTAGAGATTGAAGTACTTACCAGCAGCTATGAAGTCTGGTTTATCATGGGTACCATGACATTGACGGTAATCATAACCAAGTGGCTTGCTTCTTTTCTCAGTGCAAAAATACTCAAATTCTCAAATGATCAGGCATGGGTGGTGTTCGGCTTAACCAATTCACAGGCCGCTGCTACCCTGGCTGCTGTATTTGTAGGGATAGAAGTAGGTTTAATAGGAGAAGAAGTATTAAATGGTGCAATTATGATGATACTTGTAACCTGTATCATTGGCCCTATGATTGTTGAAAAGTATGGTTATAAACTTGCTGACGATGTAACCTTAGAAACAGAATCCAAATCAAACATCAAACAGAGAATTCTTGTCCCCCTTTCCAATCCGGTCACATCAGCAAAATTGGTTGAGTTTTCTGCAAATATTCGATCAAATGAGAAAAGTACCATTTATCCTCTTTCCGTAATCAATACATACAGGGAAGCTGAAAAGCAAAGGGAACGTGCACAGAAAATTCTGGAAATGGCCGGTGGCCATATCCATGCTGTCAACAGTGAGGCTTACCCGGTAACGGAGACTAATCTGAATATCGCGGAAGGTATTCGGACTGCGGCACAAAAACATGCCATCACAGATATAGTAATTGGATGGAACGGTCAGTTTTCAACCCCAATGAGAATTTTTGGCAGCATTATAGATCAGGTACTGCTAACAACCAAACAACAGGTTTTTATTTGCAAATTTGAGCAACCCGTAACAACCTACAACAAAATTGTATTGGTAGTTCCGCCCCAAAAATTATCCGACAGAAACTTTCTGGCATTGCTCGAAACCCTGTTCAGGTTAGCTGAAAATCTAAAAACAAAAATAGAACTATATTATCCTGAGGAAGATGAAAGTAAAATAAAACGTGATTTATATATTATTTCGTCAGACCTGGAGATTAAACTTCAAAGCATTCAAAATTTTGATAAAGAAATTGTGGGAATAGTCCGGTCGTTACAGGAGTCAGACCTTCTTATAATTGCAAACAGCAGGTCAGGAGGTTATGACTGGAAACACAGTGTAAATTTTATCCCCAAAATGATGTCAACTCAAAAACCCAACTCAAGTTTCATCGTAGGATTTCCTCAGTCTGCTGACACGGATGATTATCTTATGGATATATTCTATAGTAATTAAGTGCATTGCTTACAGTATAGGCAGAAATAGAACCCACGATTCCTGTGTCCAGTTCGGGTTTAACCGGCCGGCCACGAAAACGTTATCTTTAAATTAAGATCTAACTATCTACATATATTAATATTTATATCATGCTAAAACATAGTTTCCTGAACCTGATCTTTCTTCTGATCCCCCTCCTTCTTAGTGCCCAGAATCCGGAAAACACCAGAGATCAATGGCTTGAGTACATGGACGAGGTCGCCCGGCCGGTGATGTCGAACCTGGCGGACGATCAGCTGAAGGAAAATATGCCGGTTGAACTCTCCATACGATCGGACTACCCGGAGATGCGTGAAAGAGTGGCTTACCTGGAAGCGTTTGCCCGGACATTGAGTGGCATAGCCCCGTGGCTGGATTCCGAAGGTGGTTCCCCATATGAAGTGGAACTTCGGAATGAATACCGTGGGTGGGCACTGCAGGGAATTGGCAATGCCACAGACCCTGAAAAGAATGATTACTTCGTGTGGGAAGGCCACCAGCCTCTTGTGGATGCCTCGTTTTTTGCGCTGGGGATGGTCCGCAGTCCGTGGCTCTGGGAGAATTTGGATGAGCAGACTCAAAAGAATGTGATAACAGCACTGGAGTCCACACGATCAACCATCCCGATCTATTCCAACTGGCTGTTGTTTACGGGAATGATCGAAGCTTTTTTCGCCAAATATGATCTGCCGTATGATGCGGTGCGGATCGATTATGGTATCCGTGAATTTGCTAATCACTGGTACGCGGGTGACGGAATGTTTACGGACGGAGAAGGTTTTGCTATGGATTACTATAACAGCTATGTAATCCAGCCCTACCTCACCAACATCCTGGATGCCCTGGACGGAAAAGATGACCGGTTTAACTGGTTTCGTCCCAAACTGGAAGAGATCACCGAAACATACGCCGATATTCAGGAGCGATCTATTCATTCAGACGGCAGTTTCCCGGTGCAGGGCCGCTCGATTGTATACCGGGGCGGTGCTTTTCATCACCTTGCGGATATGGCGCTTCGCCAGAAACTCCCTGGTTCCATGGAGCCGGCACAGGTACGGGGCGCGTTAACCGCTGTTATTCAGAAGACACTGGATCCTCCCGGAACGTTTAAGGATGGCTGGCTTATCATTGGCCTCAGCGGGCATCAGCCTGAACTGGCCGATGTGTATAATAATACCGGAAGTCTCTATATCTGCTCCACCATTTTCCTGCCGCTCGGCCTGCCTGCAGATGATCCGTTCTGGACCGATCCGGATGCTCCGTGGACTTCTGTAAGAATTTGGGAGGGTGAAGATTAAATCAGATTTCGAAGTCGCTAATCGCATATCATTCAAGGGGGATCTGAGAAAGATACTCTTCCAGGCTCACTGCTCAACCCTTCGATCATGTATCGGGCTATAATTATATTGAGCCTTGGGTTTTCTTTTTGATGCATTCCTTTTCCCGGGGCTGCATCCACTTCGTGGATTTACCCCGGGCTACAAACAGCTGACCCCGCTGGGGTCGATTGGGAGCAATGATAATCAATTTCCGTTAAATTTGAATCACTTTGATGTGACAGATCGCAAATCGAATTTCACTACATCTCCAATCGCATATCATTCGGATCTGAGAAAGATACTCTGGCAGACTCCCCGTCCAACCCTGCGATCATTCATCGGGCTTTAATTCTAATCGAGCCTTGGGTTTTCTTTTTGATGCATTCCTTTTCCCGGGGCTGCAAACAGGTGACCCCGCTGGGGTCGATTGGGAGCAATGACAATCAATTTCGTTAAATTTGAATCACTTTGATGTTGTATTGGAATTTTTTACCGGCAGATATCAAAACAGAACTGATAATGGTATTAGTAACTACTTCAGCTCTTTATGCAGCCAGCCCCTGGCTTTCATCCAGTCTCTGTTGACGGTGCTTTCTGATATTTCAAGAACCCGGGCGATTTCATCTATTTTCATCTCTCCGAAAAATTTCATCACCACCACATCACTCAGGCGTTTATTGAGTACTGTAAGCCTGTCGAGTGCTTCATTTATATCGAGCAGTTCTTTTGCTTTTTCATCGTATTTGCTGAATAACCCGTCAATGTAGGTAAGTTCATCTTTCCCGCTGTTTCTTTTCTGCGCATTTTTTTTACGGGCATGATCCACCAGAATCTGTCGCATGCAATTTGAGGCAACAGCAAGAAAATGGCTGCGGTTTTTAATATCAACATCATCCTGCCGTAACATCTTCAGATACACTTCATGCACAAGTTCTGTTTTAGAATAGGTATGATTACTGCGTTCCATACTCATTCGCATAGAAGCTATTTCTCTGAGTTCGGAATAGATAAAAGGATAGATTTTATCAAAAACCTCTTTTCCTTCACTTAAATCCTGCAGAAGCAGAGTTATTTCTGATTTGCGATCCATGTCTAAAACTATTTATAACCTGACAAAAAATATTTTATTAAGAATAAGGCGGTTCAGGCCCATTCTTGTGGTCAGATTATAGTGTTAAATTTTGTCACAAACCAACTTCTGCTGTCTGATTTTTGATATTCCGCAGGGTTATTACGATAAAGAAGTTTATCCGCTTCTTCAAACGGATCAGTGTAATGCAGTATCTCAATCATGTATTTCAGGAGCTGCTCATTCTCCCCTGTAACCTACCTTCCATTTATCAGAAAGTTGATTTTTTTCTACCGGCCATAAACTGATAACTTGCCTTATAGGTTTTATCGGATACTATTTCTATCTAAGCGGAATTTTTTTGAAAAAACTTTCATCAGGTTCAATTTTTGTTTCGGTTTTTTAACATACTTATAGAAATACCCCGCCTGTGACAGGAAGAAAATTCGTTTTTCGAAGCTTGATTTTTTTACCTTCATTGTCTGAATTTTCCACAGAAGTATTATTCCAATTATGACAGATTCTACCATTTTTAATCATATAGCAGCCACACTTTCACTCTCAGCAAAGCAGGTTCAAACCGTAGCAAATTTTATAGATGAAGGTGCCACGATTCCCTTTTTAGCACGCTACCGTCAGGAAGCTACCGGAGGGCTTGATGAAGAACAGCTGCGTTCAGTGCGGGATATGATTGAATTTCACCGGACTCTTGAAGACCGGAAAAAAACGATATTGAAAGCAATCAAAGAACAGGATAAGCTGACCCCGGAGCTGGAAGAGAAAATAAAGGCGTGCAGTGACCTGAAAACCCTGGAGGATCTTTACCTTCCATATAAAAAGAAACGAAAAACCCGGGGTGACAAAGCCAAAGAGAAAGGACTTGAACCGCTGGCAAAACTAATCTGGGTACAGGAAATGGAAAAAGGGGATCCAATGAAGTTTGCCGGGGAATATGTCGACGCCGAAGCGGAATTACCAGACGCTGAAACGGCCATGAAAACATCACTGGATATCGTAGCTGAGTGGATTAATGAGTCGATGGATGTGCGGGATGCACTCCGCAAAATTATCCGCAAACATGGGGTGATCAAATCAAAGAAAAACCCGGTCATTGAAGAGCGAACTAATTTTGAAGATTACTACGAGTTCAGCAATCGTATTCCCTACCTGAAACCTCACCAGGTGCTTGCACTGAACAGGGGTGAACGTGAAAACGTGCTGTTTGTTAATCTCGAGCTGAACACCGAACGGACGCTGGATAACCTGGATGATGTGGTAATAACCAACGATCTTTCCATTTTTACACCATACCTGCAGGACGCCGTTGAAGATGCTTTTAAACGCCTTCTTCTCCCCTCCCTGGAGCGCGAACTCAGAAACGAACTGACGGTCAAAGCCGATGAGCATGCCATCCAGACATTTGCTACTAACCTGAAAAACCTTCTTTTGCAGCCGCCGTTAAAAGACCAGGTGGTGATGGGTATCGATCCCGCGTACCGGACAGGCTGTAAAGTTGCAATTATTGATGAAATGGGTAATTACCTGGAGGGCCAGACTATTTTTCCAACCCCGCCTCAAAAGAAAATTGAAGAAAGTGCGGCCGTGGTAAACAGGTATATTGATAAATATAAAGTAACCCTGATAGCCATTGGTAATGGTACCGGCAGCCGCGAAACCGAACAGTTTATTGCTGATGTAATTCAGAATCGAAAAGTGACCAAACCGGATGAAGAACTGAGCTACCTTATTATCAGCGAGGCCGGGGCATCTGTTTACTCTGCCTCAACTGTTGCAAGAGAAGAGTTTCCGGATCTTGATGCTGCCCAGCGTGGTAATATTTCAATCGCACGCCGTGTACAGGATCCCCTTGCGGAACTGGTAAAAATTGACCCGAAATCCATTGGTGTTGGCCTGTACCAGCACGACATCAACCAGGCAGAACTTGCCCGGAAACTGGATGATGTGGTTGAAAGCTGTGTAAATGAAGTAGGCGTGAATGTAAATACAGCCAGTGCATCACTCCTCACTCATATCTCGGGGCTCAGCAGGAAAGTAGCCGGGAATATTGTTGAACACCGCCGGAAGAAAGGCAGTTTTCAAAACCGCGAAGAACTGAAAGATATTGCCGGAGTGGGTGATTTCCGGTACCAGCAGGCAGCGGGATTTATGCGCATCCCGGGAGGAAAGCATCCCCTGGATAATACCGCCATTCATCCCGAAAGTTATGAAGCCGCAGAGAAACTCTGCAACCTGTTTGGCATAGATCTTGAAAATCTGACAGATCAGCATTCAAAAATGAAATCTTTGTTTTCCTCAGCTGATAAAAATGAACTGGCGGAAAAAATCGGGGTTGGTTTACCCACCCTTGAACTGATCATTGAAAACCTTCAGAAACCGGGCCGCGATCCGCGGGAATCTCTGCCAAAGCCGATCCTCCGGCAGGATGTGGTTAAAATGGAAGATCTGAATACAGGCATGAAACTGGAAGGCACCGTCCGGAATGTGGTTGATTTTGGTGCTTTTGTTGATATTGGTGTAAAACAGGACGGGCTGCTTCATATTTCACAAATGAAAAAAGGAAATAAACGTGTGGAAGATCCTCATGAGGTTATTTCTGTTGGAGATATTATCAATGTTGAAATCACAAAAATAGACCTGGAGCGGGGACGCATCGGCCTGGCACTGGTTTAACCGGATAAACATGATATGTCTCCCATCAGGCAGCGGATGCTGTGCAGTTTTGGTAAAGACATATCAATATCTGGTACTGCCCTGCTCACACCTTTTTTAATTGCTGATTCGTTGGTTCGCAATAAATTCTCCGCTGACAGTAATTTCACCGAGAACCTGATCATTTTCCAGGTCAAAATCAGCCGCGTTAAATTCAAATGTGCCTTTTACCTGGTTATCATTAGATTCTGTAATCGTTAATGAACCTCCATAATCTCCGAACAATGTGCTGTAATCTGTAGCATTGGTTATTCCATCTTCAACATCAGAGTAATTGGCGGTAAATACTGCCGGGTCCGTCGGGCCACTTCCAATTTCATAAGTACCGGGACCGGGTCGCTCTATAGGGTCGCTTGATAAAAGCCTGAAGCTTAAGGAAAATGTTTGGGGGCCGAAATCGTGAATTGAAATTTCCCAGCTATAAAGCGCCCCGAGATCCAGTGAATTAAAATCGGCCATTCCCTCTTTTTGACCCTCAACGTCACCTGAAGTTGTCATTGTAGCTTGACCCAATTCGGTTTCAGACGGGCCGGTAGAATTATCTGAACAGGCTGTAATCCCTGCGACAGCTATAACGAGTGTAAAAATTGTAATTCTTATTTCCATGATCTGCATTTTGAGATTAATAACTTATGCCTCTTTAGCGTAATTCCTTTCGATCAGGAGTCATTTAATATTTAAAGGATCAAAGAAAATAATTCTATACATATTCCATTTATCTGCTTAGGTTCAAATAGAGTCATGTTTATTAGTTCCGATGGCTTAGAAATATCTTTTGATTATTTTGGAAATTTTCTAAAACTAAACGCTTTTTAAACATCAAGGCCCGATGGCTAAAAAAGATGTATCCAAACAGGCAAAATTTTTAAAATTGTTAAGTTCCTCCCTTTCCTTCCGCCCGGATGAAAACAACCTTGAGGCACTTCAAAACCAGTCTGTCCTTATAAAAGCAGGCGGGAATGCTCTCACAAATGATAAAATTAAAGAAGAAATAGTTTCCCAAATCTCTTTTATCAGACAATCAGGTGGAAATCCGGTGATTGTGCACGGGGGCGGAATTGCCATAAAACAACTGCTTGATGATGTTGGTATACGCTCTGAATTTGTGGGAGGACACCGCAAAACAGACGCCAGATCCATGGAATATGTAGAGATGGCTCTGAGTGGACGGGTAAATAAAGAACTTGTAAAACTCCTGAACACAGCCGGGTTGAAAGCTGTGGGAATTTCCGGGAAAGATGCAGGGCTGGTAACGGCTGAAAAAAGGTATCATACCGAAAAAGTTGATGGCACTGAAAAAAAAACCGATTTAGGCCATGTAGGAGATGTTAAAAATGTAGACCCGTCATTAATTCAGTCTCTCATTTCGGATGGATACGTACCGGTTGTTTCTCCTGTTTCTGCGGGTGAAGACGGAAAAGATTATAATATCAATGCCGATATGTTTGCCGGACATCTTGCAGGGGCTCTGAAATCTGAGAAATTTATCGCTTTGACCGATATTGACGGGCTGCTAAAAAATGTTAACGACCCGGGTTCGATTATTCATGGTCTTACCGCTCATCAAGCTGAAAGTCTTTTCGGAACTGTGATCCAGGGAGGAATGATTCCAAAGATTGAAGCCTGCCTGATCGCCCTCACGGGTGGTGTAAAATCCGCACATATTATAAATGGAACGAAAAAAGAGACTTTATTACGTTGTTTATTGACAAAAGATAAAACCGGAACCACTTTGATATCATAAGATTCCAATGATCAGGCAGCAAATTCAACGTGTATGAGAAGCTTTGAAATTTGTACATTGTGATTTGGACTTTTTACTATAACTGAAAATCAATTTGCCTTTAAATTTTATTGATAAATATGCCCTCTAACATTCCCGGAAAAGTTTTTAAAAAAGTGAAATCCCTTTTGGGTAAAGAAGCTGCTGATAAAAAGACTGAAAAATATCACGCCAAACTTTACAAGCGGTATCCTCTCACCCTTAAAAAAGGAAAAGGGGTTAAGGTTTGGGATGATGAAAACAATGAATATATCGATGCTCTGGCAGGTATCGCCGTAAACAGCCTGGGCCACAGCCATCCGCGGATTGTAAAAGCCGTACAGAAACAGGCCGGGAAGCTGATGCATGTATCCAATTTCTATTATAATGAGCCTCAAAGCAACCTTGCTGAAGCCCTCGTGAAAGTATCGGGACTGGACCGGGTATTTTTCTGCAACAGTGGTACTGAAGCCGTTGAAGGAGCCATCAAAATGGCCCGTAAATCTGCCAGCCGGAAAGGGAAAACCGGCCCCATCATATCTATGGAAAACTGTTTCCATGGCCGGACACTTGGAGCCATCGCAATGGGCAAAGAGAAATATCAGAATGGATTTGGTCCTATGCCGGCAGGTTTTACCCGGGTACCTTTTAATAATATTGAGGCGCTGGTGGACCGGGTGGATGAACAAACTGTTGCCATTATTATGGAAACCGTCCAGGGAGAAGGCGGCGTGCATCCCGTAAGTGCTGAGTACCTGAAAAAAGCCCGTGAACTTTGCGACCAGTTTGATATTCCACTGATTCTGGATGAAATACAGTGTGGAATCGCCCGCACCGGAAAAATGTTTGCATACCAGCACTATGGTATCGAACCGGATATTCTGACACTGGCCAAAGCTCTTGGATCGGGATTCCCTATAGGGGCTGTAGCTGCAAAAGATAAGTTTATGTCGGCATTTGATTATGGAGACCACGGAACCACCTATGGTGGAAATCCACTGGCATGTGCCGCTGCACTGGAAACCATTAAAACAATCCTGGATGAAGATATCTCCAAAATGGCACGGATCCGCGGTGATTATATAATGACACGTATGGGCGACCTCTCCACAAACTGGAATGCCATTAAAAATGTTCGGGGAATGGGGCTGATGATTGGTGTGGAACTAAATTTTGCAGGAGCAAAAGTTGTGGAAGAGATGATGAAACGGGGGGTATTATCCAACTGCGCATCTGACACAGTTATCCGCCTTGTGCCTCCGTTAACTATTTCAAAAGAAGAGATCGACAAGGTGATTGATGTTTTAGTCGAATCCATAAAAGAAGTAGAGAAAAATGTCTAAATACAAAGTAGGAATTGTCGGAGCTACAGGTTATACAGGTTCTGAACTGGTGCGGCTGTTAACACAACACCCTGATATAACGATTGATATTATAACCAGTGAAAGCAATACGGGAAAGAGAATATCAGATATTCATCCCCATCTTTCCGGAATTGTGGATATCGAACTTCAGTCTGTAAAAGAGATTGGTAATCAGAAACCGGACCTTCTTTTCCTGGCACTGCCGCATACGGTTTCCATGGATTTTGTGAAGGAACATGGTCTTGATAAATTTATAACCATTGATCTGTCAGGAGATTTTCGTTTTTCCTCCCGTAAGGTTTATGAAAAATGGTATCACAAAAAGCACAGTGCAGCCGAATATATTGATGACGCTGTTTTTGGCCTGCCTGAATTGTTCAGGGATAAAATCCGGAATGCGCGCCTTATTGGTAACCCCGGATGTTATCCCACTTCGGCAATCCTGGCCCTCGCGCCTCTTATGAAAAGCGGCCTGATTGACCCCTCGGACCTGGTCGTCGATTCAAAATCAGGGGTAACGGGTGCAGGTGCAAAAGCCAAACAGGGAACCCATTTTCCAGATCTGTTTGGTAATTTTTCAGCGTATGGTTTAACAAATCACCGCCACACACCCGAAATAGAAACCGCACTGGAGGCTTATTCCGGCCATTCGGCACAGGTTCTTTTCACCCCTCACCTGCTGCCAATTGATCGCGGAATACTTACCACAACCTACAGTTCACCCAAAATGGAAGTTTCACGTGAATTAATTGAAGAGTTATACCTGAATGTTTATGAAAAAGAACATTTCGTCAGAGTGGTTGACCAGCCGCCGCAGTTGAAACATGTTCGCGGTTCTAATTACTGCGATATTTATGTAACGTATGATGAACGAACAAAAAAAATCATTACCGTTTCCACGATTGATAATCTTATGAAAGGCGCCGCAGGACAAGCGGTACAAAACATGAATATCATTTTCGGATTGATTGAATCAACCGGACTTCAGCAAATTCCGTTAAATCCCTGAAATCAGAATACAGGAGTCAGATTTCAGAATTAACACCTCTGAATTCTGACCCCTGTATTCCCCAACTCTAATAACACCGATACCTCACTACCCATTATGCTGAAAAATATTACGAATGTTCGCGGATTTAAATGCTGGGGTGCTCATATGGGCATCAAATCAAAAAGGCGGGATCTCGCCCTGATTTACTCCGAAGTACCGGCAGCGGCAGCAGCAGTTTTTACCCAAAACGTAGTTTGTGCCGAACCCATCAAACTCAGCCGTGAACATATCAAAGACGGAATGGCCCAGGCGTTCGTGATTAATTCCGGGAATGCCAATGCCTGTACGGGTAAAGAAGGATGGAAAGGTGCGGTTGCAATGGCAGAAACCACTGCGAAGGAACTGAAGATTCCAAAAGAGGCTGTAATTGTTGCTTCCACCGGGCTGATCGGGGAACCCTTTCCAACTGAAAAAGTGCTGAATGGAATTCGTGAAAGCGTAAAAAAATTATCAGACCGTGAAATTGCCGGTTCTTTGACGGCAAATGCAATTTTAACCACCGATACATTCGCTAAAGAAGGTTTTACTTCCTTTACCCTTAATGGGAAAGAGATCAACATGGGCGGTATTGCTAAAGGTTCGGGCATGATCCACCCCAACATGGGCACCATGCTGGGCTTTATTGTCTGCGATGTTGCTATTTCACCGAAACTGCTGGATAAAGCACTTCGCACTGCCGTGGATAAATCGTTCAATATGATTACAGTTGACGGAGATACATCCACAAATGATATGGTTGCTATCATGTGTAACGGTAAAGCCGGTAATAAGGAAATTACTAAAACCGGGGCCGACTATAACCTGTTCGTATCTAACCTCGAGCAGCTTTGCACGCATCTTGCAAAACTGATTATTTCCGATGGTGAAGGTTCCACCAAATTGGTTGAATACCGCGTAAAAGGAACCAAAACAGAAAAAGAAGCCCGACAGGTTGTGCGGACGGTTTCCAATTCCAATCTGGTGAAAACCGCCGTTTTCGGCTCGGATCCCAACTGGGGACGAATTATTGCCGCCGCAGGACGCTCCGGCATAAAATTTGATCCTGAAAAAACAGACCTCTACCTGGGTACCGATTCCGGCAAACTGGTACAGATCCTGGAAGAAGGCCAGCCGGTAAAAGGGGTTCGGCAGAAACTCAAAAAAGTGATGAAATCTTCCAATATCATCATCATGATTGACCTGAATGAAGGTGATGCCGAAGCCGTTGGATGGGGTTCGGATTTCTCTTATGAATATGTAAGGATAAATGCGGAGTATACTACTTAGTATTGAGCATAAAACCTCCCCTCGAGGGGAGTACTCCCGACGTATTTTGTCGGGAGGGAGGGGTGTATAGAATTGATTTTTAAATCTTAAATCAACAATCACCATTCCATGAAACCCAGGATAACTGTTATAACGATTGGTGTTGATGACCTGGAAAGATCCGTTCAATTCTACCGTGACGGGCTCGGATTGGCAACAGAAGGCATTGTTGGTCAGGAATTTGAGAATGGTGCTGTAGCTTTCTTTGATTTACAGGCCGGGTTAAGGCTGGCTGTCTGGCCACGCAAAAGTATCTCTCGAGATTCCGGTCTTCCCGGAGATAAACCCAATCCTGTAGAATTTACCCTTGGTCATAATGTTTGTTCCAAAGCTGAAGTTGATAAAGTAATGAAACAAGCAGAGAATGCAGGTGGTAAAATTGTTAAACCAGCTCAGGATACCTTCTGGGGAGGTTATGCAGGTTATTTTCAGGATCCTGATTATCACCTGTGGGAGGTGGTTTGGAATCCGGATCTGATACCCGGGAGTTAAACACAAGCAGCGATTTAACACTTGTACATACGAAAACTCCTCACCGGAGAACGGATGAACTATCATATCGGATCTGTGACAAGCATCAGAAATCTCTTCTTTTTTTGGTTTTTCCCTCTGCAAGCTTGGCTGGGTTTTACGCTGATGAGTCAAAGTTGACATCCAGACATCTGTCAAAATACTCCCTCCCGGTATCGCAAGAGCTTCTCTGGCAATACGTAACGAGTACATAGTACACCGCCCGGCGGGATCATGGCAGAGACAGACGAAAGGCCAGGAATGATCTGGAGCGTGAAGTTCGTAATAAATGGTAACCTTTCGAAAAAATGTGGCTTACTATATCAGCAGCGTATTGTAACAGCTAAGGGAATTAAATAACCAAGTTTTAAATAGAAAGGACCTGCACATTACCAACCTGAGTTCGATTATAAAACGCCACAAAGGAATGCCCCTGGCATAGTTTCGAATCGCTTTTTTAGTCAAAAACTCCAACCACCAATCCCATTGACTGAATTTCTTTTCAGAAAACTATGTTCTTCTGATCATAGCTAATTATCATTCAGAGATGTATGGACGCCTTAAATTTTTCCCAGCTCAGTATCCCTTTCCTGGTATTTTTATTCCTGGTAACTGCATCTATCATAGGATATGTTGGGTACTATCTCACCTCATATGCTGATCAGTTAGCGGATAAAACTGGATTTGGAGAGGCAGCTGTTGGAGCGGTTCTTCTGGGTGCTGTAACATCTTTATCCGGTACGGTAACAAGTGTTGTGGCAGCATATCAAAATTATGCAGCCCTGGCTGTAAGCAATTCCATTGGAGGAATTGTTGCCCAAACTGCCTTTCTTGCGATAGCAGATATTACCTACAGGAAAGCAAATCTCGAACATGCGGCAGCTTCCATATCCAACATTATGTATGGAATGATTTTATTAATCCTTTTGATGGAACTGATTTTTTTTTCCGTAACACCGGTAATCACAATCTGGAGCTTTCATCCAGGAATGCTGCTGATTGTTGTAACCTATATCCTGGGGCTGATGATGGTTTCGGATACAAAAAAGGCCCCGATGTGGAATCCCCAAAAAACCGATAAAACCGTTCCGGATATTCCGGACAACGAAAACAAACAACAAAGTCTGCCCCCCCTCCTGCTTAAATTTACAGCCAGTGCTTTCATTGTGGCTGTCTGCGGATATATTATAGCCCAGGCAGGTATCGCCATATCGGTCAAAACGGAATTAGATGCCAGTTTTGTGGGAGCCCTGTTTACTGCGGTTTCAACCTCATTACCTGAATTAATCGTTACTCTGACAGCCGTGCAGCAAGGGGCACTAACACTTGCCGTTGGAAATATTATTGGAGGCAACACATTTGACATTCTGATGGTACCTCTCGCAGATGCTTTTTACAGGCAGGGTTCTATCTTGCATGACAGCAGCAGCGGATCACTTATCATAATGGTACTGGCGGGTTTCATCACCTGCGTACTGCTATTGGGAATGCTGGACCGCGAAAAGGAAGGCATCGGAAATATTGGCTGGGAAAGTGTAACGGTACTGCTGGCTTTTTTCGTGGGTTACACAATTTTGTATTTAAATTAGTCAGTGGATGAGCCTCATCGGACGACTTCACGTCATCCGATGAGTTTTTTTTTCAGGCTCACAGGTCGAGAAATTCATCCGATGACTCCATAATCCCAATACTTAACGGTATAACTTCTGGGAGTACAGAATGACACATTTTTCTGAACATCTCGTTTTTTGCTCTATTCAAGTTTCAACCCCTGTAGGAATTCTGATTTGTTCACTTTACATTCTTCACATTCTTCAAATTCAAAACCACTTAATGCCAAAAGATATTGATAAGTGACTGGTACATCTGTGGTTTTAAAAATCAGTTTATATTTATGCAAACCAATCTTATCAATATTGAACCGGTGGCCCGAACAGCCATCGGAGAGAGTTCTTTTTTCGGGCAAGGGATAGCATTTCGTTCTATGCTGGTCATCTTGATCATCATCCCGATGTTCATCGCCGCCTGCAGTGAACCGGGAAATCCCACGGATTCGGAATACGAAGAGCACGAGCAACCGGACGAACAGCCGGAACCGGATCCGGATCCCGACCCGCCGGAGCAGCCCGTACCCCCGCCGGGCAATCACTTAAGCGTTTCACCGATCCCGGTAGAGACAATCGTACGCATCACGCCGATCGGATCCAACAACAAGATCTTCCCGGTCGCTCACACGTACTGGATGACGTGCGACATCGATGAAACCCTGCCGAGTGGCCGGCCCTGCCACCTTGAACAGCAGCAAATTCTTGCCCCCGGCGATGGGATCGTTACTAATCTTAATCCGGAGGCGGACGGGCAAATCTCAGTTGAAGGCCCGCCGGGTCTTTTCTGGACACTTGGCCATGTCACGCCCGCAGATTTTGAGATCGGTGATTCGGTCGCCGCAGGCCAGCACATCGCAACGATGTTCTATGACAAAGGGTTTGACCTCGGGATGATGAACTACGGCGTCGAGCATGACTACATCAGCCCCGAACGGTATCCGGATCCCGCGCTCTACTCCCAGCACCCAATTGCCCAGTTTCCAGAGCCGCTGCGGTCCGAGCTGCTGGCACGCGTCTTCACCATCGACTCCGACCCATTCGGCCGGCTCTCCTACGATGTCCCCGGCACCGCGTCGGGTGGCTGGTTCATAGAAGGCGCACCCCCGGGCACTCTGCCGCTCGATGTTGATAACTGGCATATGCTGCTTTTCCTTGGCCGCTATGTAGAGCGCCAAGCGACGCGGATCGTTACCTTCGGTGAGTCGTGGCCGGAGATGCCAAACTTTAGTCTCGTCCTGGATGAGGATGAACCCGACTGGGAGGACATTACCCCATCCACCGGTGTCATCGCACTCAAACTCTGGAATATGAACAGGGAGGCACTGCCGAACCTCGACTGGCAAGGCGGAACAATGTTGTTGGAGATGCCGGAACCCGACCGGCTCCGGGTCGAATGGTTTGATACGCACGACCCGGTGGAGGAGTTCACGGAAAAGGCAAAGGTGTTCGTGCGGTAGAGATTTGCGGCTCGGGTCAGATGTCGGGCAACTCATCGGACGACTTCACGTCATTCGATGAGTCTTTTTTTTTAGCTCACAGGTCGAGAAATTCATCCGATGACTCAAACGATTCCAATCCCTGGTTAACTTATTAACATTAGTCATCGGATGAGCCTCATCGGACGACTTCACGTCATCCGATGAGTTTTTTTCTGGCTTACAGTTTAAGAAATTCATCCGATGACTCAGGCAATTCTAATTCCTGGGCTGATTTTCTCGTGACTTTGAATTAAGTAATTGATTTGATTTAATCTTCAGTATTAACTTATTTGATTTATCCTAAGAATAATCGTCTTTGAAATGGAATTCTATCCTGAAGAATTATATCATATCTACAACAGAGGGAATAATCGAACACCAATATTCTTCGATAAAAAAAATTACATCTTCTTTTTAAAGAAAATGAAGATACACCTCTCTCCATATTGTCATACATTAGCCTGGTGTTTAATGCCAAATCACTTCCATTGGCTTGTAAAAATAAAAAAAGAATCCAGAATGGGGGACAAATCGGGTAAGCCATCAGTAAATTCTGAACCTGTCGCAGAATTGAATAAAAGTATTGGTGTATTGCTTCGATCATATACACGGGCTATTAACAAAGCCTATAAAAGAAGAGGATCTCTGTTTCAGCAAAAAACGAATTCAAAAAATTTAAATACTGGAATAACTTTAGATGATAATTATGCCCTCATATGCTTTTTATATATTCATCAGAATCCTGTCCGGGCAAAACTGACGAATAAATTGGCAAGCTGGGAATTCTCTTCTTATAAAGATTATCTGGGTACAAGAAATGGAGTTCTATGTAATAAAGAAATGGCTCAGGAACTGTTAGATCTTCCGAATACCAAAGATTCTTTTGGTCGATTTTCTTTACAAACCCTTCCTGAACATTTTCAGGACAGAATTTTCTAAGATTTTCACCGGACGACTTCACGTCATTCGATGAGTCTTTTTTTTTAGCTCACAGGTCGAGAAATTCATCCGATGACTCAAACGATTCCAATCCCTGGTTAACTTATTAACATTAGTCATCGGATGAGCCTCATCGGACGACTTCACGTCATCCGATGAGTTTTTTTCTGGCTTACAGTTTAAGAAATTCATCCGATGACTCAAGCGATCCCAATCCCTGGCTGATTCCTGTTCCTTAGTCATCGGATGAGGAGAATTCCCCCACTGCCTCCAGCACCTTCACCAGATCTTCATCGCCCACCTGGAAATGAAACGTAGCACGGATAGTTTTGGGACCGAACGGTACCATTCCAATACCGGCATCAGAAAATACTTTTAATGCTTCTTCTGCGGTTCCTTCTTTCACATCAAACAAAACAATGTTGGTTTCAACCGAGGAAGTGTCAATATTAAAGGCCGGGTTGTTATGTATTGCTTCAGCAAATTTTCTGGCACGTCTGTGATCTTCCTTCAGCAGCGCGAAGTGGTTTTCAACAGCATAATCTGCGGCGGCAGCCAGCAGTCCGATCTGCCTCATCCCTCCTCCCCACATTTTACGCAGTCGGCGGGCTTTTTTTATATTCGCTTCCGATGCCAGCATCATGGAACCAACCGGGGCGCCCAGCCCTTTGCTGAAACAGATCGACATAGTATCTGAAACTGTACCAAAAAAAACAGCTCCGATTCCGGTTTCAGCCATTGCATTCCAGATTCGCGCGCCGTCCAGATGCAGGTACAGGCCATGCTCATCAGCCAGTTCACGGATATCAAGCAGCTCCTGTTTGTCATAACAGGCTCCCCCGCCCTTATTCGTGGTGTTTTCTAAAGCAATAACTTTTGAATGGGGATCCCAGTCATTACTCGGGCGAATCGCAGGAACCGCCAGTTCTTTTGATAATTTACCTTTCACCCCTTTCACGGGACGCAGCTGAACAGAGGACAGATGCGCCGCACCTGCGGATTCGTAATTATATACATGGCCCAGCTCATCAATAATCACTTCATCACCAGGTTCAGTCAGCACATGCAGGCAAAGCTGGTTACTCATCGTGCCGCTGGGCACAAACAATCCCGCTTCCTTCCCGAATTTATCCGCCATTTTCCGCTCAAAAGCATTCACAGCCGGGTCTTCAGAAAATACATCATCCCCTACTTCCGCCGAAACCATTGCTTGAAGCATTTCAGGGGTTGGTTTGGTTACGGTATCGCTTCGAAGATCGATCATTGATTAAAACTTAAATTTTAAAAAATTGAATTTGTGTATAACTCCTGACACCTGAGGCTGTCCAAAAAGGGTGTACAATAAAAACATTACCAAACATTCCGTCATGCCGGACCTGCCTGCACTGAAGTTTCGGAAGGCAGGCCCCGATCCGGCATCTCCTGGCCTTTTCAAAGATGGGAGATTCTGAAACAAGTTCAGAATGACACCACTTTTGGACAGCCTCAGTTGTTTCCTCTCACTATTCATTACTTAATACTAATATTTAAAAAATCCTTCACCCGTCTTATCGCCCAGCTTCCCGGCATCCACCATTTTTACCAGGAGCGGACACGGCCGGTATTTGGGATCTTTGAATCCATCGTACAGCACATGCAGAATATCCAGACAGACATCCAGACCGATAAAATCAGCCAGCCGGAGCGGTCCCATCGGGTGGGCCATTCCCAGTTTCATCACTTGGTCCACATGTTCGGGTTCAGCTACCCCTTCATATACACAAAAAATGGCTTCATTGATCATCGGCATCAGCACCCGGTTGGAAACAAACCCCGGGGAATCATTGGCCGGTACAGCTACTTTTCCCAGTTTTTCGGCTGTTTCGATAATAGTTTGTGTAACGGTTTCATCTGTTTCCAGCCCTTTAATCACTTCCACCAGTTTCATCACGGGAACCGGGTTGAAAAAATGCATCCCGATAAATTTAGCCGGGCGATTTGTTACTCCCGCCAGTTTTGTAATCGAAATGGATGACGTATTACTTGCAAAGATGGTGTGATCCGGAGCATTCCGGTCGATCTCTTCAAACACTTTCTTTTTCAGTTCAAAGTTTTCGGGGATAGCCTCTGCCACCAGGTCAACATCCGCTACAGCCTCAGAAAGATTCAGGCTAATGCTGATGCGATTTTCGGCCGCGGTTTTCTCCGCTTCACTGATTTTTTCTTTTTTTACCATCCTCGACAGGTTGCTCCCGATGGTATCCAGGGCACGGTCTGCAAAATCCTGTTTGGTTTCCACCAGAGTTACGTTAAACCCACTCATGGCAAACACATGGGTAATGCCATTCCCCATGGTTCCTCCTCCGATAACAGCCACTTTTTTTAAACCGCTCATTTCAGCTCCTCATCTTTCATTTAAAATTCATTTCATTCGGCAAAGAGAGTATGTATTTTGTTTGGAATTTTCAATCTTTAGCACTTATTTCTTCAATGCGAGTTCGGGATAAGAATGATTATAAATGATGAATACCGTCATATTGAGTGCAATTTCAAGGGTGCTTTTCCCTTAAAATGAAGTCGAAATATGAGTTTTCGACTCCGTCCCGACCAAAAGCGGTCGGAACTGCGCTCAAACTGACGTCTTTAAAAAATTATATCCGAACTCATGTTCTTTAAGATCCACTGTTAATGAAATTCACCCTTCGACTCTTCCTTTTATTTGTCATTTTACTGATTGGGTTAACCGGCATCGGTTTTTACTGGACCCTCTACAAGCCCCTGCCCGACTATAGTAAATCTATCACAATCAATGCTCTTCATCAACAGGTGGATGTTCACTGGGATCCCTATGGAGTGCCGCATATTTATGCTGAAAATGAAGAGGATTTATATTTTGCCGCGGGTTACCTGCATGCTCAGGACCGTCTCTGGCAAATGACACTTTCGCAGATAACAGCGGAAGGGCGTTTTGCTGAATTTTTGGGTGAAGAGATGATTTCGTTCGATCAATACCAGCGAACACTCGGTTTTTGGGAAACGGCAAAACAGATTGAACAACAGGCCCCGGATTCACTGATTCAGATCCTGGAGCAGTATTCAGCCGGGGTTAATCATTATACAGAAGAAAACCAGAGAAATCTTCCATTTGAATTTGCCCTGCTGGAACTTGAACCCATTACCTGGACACCCACCCACTCAATAGCCATGTCGCGGTTGATGGCATGGGATCAAAACATGCACTGGTGGAGCGAGTTAACGTATGCCAACCTGGCCGGACACCTTGAACCCGGAAAAATGCGCGGCCTTTTTCCGGTATATGATGATGAATTTCCAACAACCATAGATGATGCCCAGTCGCGCGGGCTCGTATCCGCCACACTTCCGGTACTTCAAAAAGAGATAGACCTGAGAGCCATTCTGTCAAAAGAAGGCACCCACTTCGGGAGCAACGCATGGGCTGTTAACGGAAGTAAAACAGAATCCGGACTGCCAATCCTTTCCGGCGATCCTCATATGGGCCTGAATATACCGGGTTATTGGTATGAAGTTCATTATTCCGCCCCTCAGATCAGCATTTCAGGGGCCACAATCCCCGGAACACCTTTTGTGGTTCTGGGCCAAAACAAAAACCTTGCATGGACCATCACAAATATGATGGCGGATGATACCGATTTCTTTGTGGAACAGGTAAATCCGGAAAACCGGGAACAGTATGTTGCCGACAGTCTTAGCACCCCGGCAGGTATCCAAAATTTTGAATACCGGCAGGAAATCATCAAAGTAAAAAATGACGACGACAGGCTTTACAGGATCAGGCGTACACAACACGGGCCCGTAATCAGTGATATTCATCCGGATCAAAACCTGCTGGATAATAAAGTCATAACCATGAAGTGGGTGGGACATGAAGTCAGCCAGGAGCTATGGGCTGTTTATAAAATGAATAAAGCCGTAAATATAGAAGAGTTTGAAGATGCTGTGTCGATGTTTGAATCCCCCGCCATGACCTTTGTCTATGCCGACCGGCAGAATAATATTGCCCTGTTCAGCGGAGCAACACTGCCTGTCCGGGATTATAACCCGCTCTTTTTCAGAAATGGATGGGATCCGGACTACGACTGGCGGGGAACCATTCCGTTTGAGGAGCTTCCGCGTGTAATCAACCCTGAAGAAGGTTTCGTGGCACATGCCAATAATAAACTTCATACGGATAGTTATCCGCATTATATCGGCTCCTTCTGGGAGCCTCCCTCACGGATTACAAGGATCAACCAGTTTTTAGAAGATGGATCCGATTTGAACAGCAATTACATGCAGCAAATGCAGTTTGATTCTTTTTCAGAACATGCACGGGATTTAACGGATTTTATCCTCCCGGTTCTCCGCTCTGCTGATTCCGCTGAACGGTTTTCACGGGCACTTTCCTACCTTGAGAACTGGGACCATGTCTACCAGCCAACGTCCACAGCTGCTACTATTTTTGATCAGTTTTTTATGAACCTTTCAGCAAATCTCCTTCTGGATGATATCGGTGAAGAAGCATATGAAACACTTATCCGGATGGAGCACCTGCCTGTGATGATTGTTACCCGCATGCTGAACGAAAGCAGCACATTTTTTAACGATATAAACCTTCCGCAAAATAATACACGTGATGAAATCATCCGCAGGAGTATGGCTGAAACACTGGATCAGCTTACGGATCAATATGGTACGGAAACACTTGAGTGGCGCTGGGAAAATGTTCACAGGCTGACTCTTCGCCCCCCTCTTCTTGGGGAAATGAGCGACAGCCCCGAAGCTCCCGGAGTTTTTAAAACCGTTGTTAACAATCTTTTCAGTAAGGGACCTTACCCGGCACACGGGCACGGAATGAGCATAAACAAAGGCCGGTACAGCTGGCACGAACCGTTTGATATGAATCTCGGAGCGTCTATCCGGCGTATTATTGATTTTTCTTCAGAAGGAAGAAGCTTGTCTGTATTGCCTACCGGACAATCCGGAAACCCTGTTTCGACGCATTACGGTGATCAGACAGATATGTGGCTGGAAGGCAGATATCGCTATATTTACCATGACAGTACATTTTTTGAACAGACGAGTATCCAGACTATGACGTTATATCCTGTGGAATAAAAGCTCTCTCAGCTTTTCCGGATGATTTTATTTACACTTTAACTCTCTTTTAGTTTTGTATTAATGATGAAAGTTATACAGCCTTTTTTAAACAGTGCCTCACTGTTTGCTCTCTTTTTTATGATTATGATGATTGGTTTTTCGGCTTGCAAGAGCACGGAACCGTCCGATACTCCGCAGCCTGTCCTCATAGAGCCTGCAGAAGATGAACCGGCTCCTCAGCAGGAAGAAGAAGCAGATGCAGAACAAGGCATATCAACTGCAAATGTAGATTCGCTGATGGCAGCAATGACACTGAGGGAAAAAATCGGCCAGTTATTTGTGGTTCCGGCTTATGGGCGGTTCACAAATGACCATAACACCGATTTTCTGCGCCTGCAGCGGCTGATTACCCACTATAAAATCGGCGGACTGGTTTTTATGAACGGTGATGTGTACGGACAGGCCACTATGACCAATAAGTTACAGGAGCTTTCTTCAGTTCCGTTATGGATCACCCAGGATATGGAATATGGCGCGGCTATGCGGGTGAGAGGAACAACAAGGTTTACCCCTGCCATGGGAATTGCCGCCACAGGAGATCCGCTTAACGCTTTCCTGGCAGGCAAAATCACCGCACGTGAGGCAAAAGCCCTGGGTGTGCACCAGGTTTTTGCTCCTGTTTTAGATGTTAACAACAATCCTGAGAATCCGGTAATTAATGTTCGTTCCTTTTCAGCAGACCCTGATACGGTGGCCTGGTACGGGCAGCATTTTATTGAAGGGGTGGAAAGTGAAGGAATCCTTGCAACAGCAAAACATTTTCCCGGACATGGGGATACCGATACCGACTCTCATCTTGCCCTGCCTTTAATCAGCCATACGTACGAAAGGCTCGACACCCTTGAGCTGGTTCCTTTCCGGGCCACAATCGATAATGGATTAAAAAGTGTAATGAGTGCCCATATAGCATACCCGAATATCAGCGAAAACATCGGGCTGCCCGGGACGCTTGATCCCAGCATTCTGAACCGCATCCTTGTTGATTCCCTCAATTTTGAAGGCTTGGTGGTTACAGACGGACTGGAAATGAGTGGGATTACACAAAAGTTTTCGCCTGGAGAAGCGGTTATACAGGCGCTGCTTGCCGGGGCAGACATGATGCTGATCAGCCCGGATGAAATGACAGCTGTTAATGAAATAGAACGGGCAGTTCAGTCAGGCCGTATTACTGAGCAGCGCATCAACAGGTCCGTAAAAAAAATACTTGAACTGAAACGCGACCGCGGTGCTTTTGAGAACAAGAAAGTAGATGTGGAAGCTCTGAGTAATCAAATCAACACCTCCGAATATCAAACCATTGCAAACCGTATTGCACGGGAGTCTCTTACGGTTTTAAAAAACGGCAGGAATATTCTCCCCATCCGGGATATCAGCTATCAGCGGGTTCTGGTGGTTTCGGCCACTGACCGTGATTCAGGGGAACTTGGCAGTACCCTGCCCAGGGAAGTCCGCAAATATCACTCTAATGTAACGTACCACAGCCTGGATAACCGCACAAGCAGAGAAGAGGCTGCAGCCATATTAAAAGCGGCTGATACTACAGACCTGATTATTATCGGGTCATTCATCACAGTGCGATCACATCAGCCGATACAGATGCCGTCTGAACAGCTGGGAGTTCTGAAACAACTTGTCAGTAGAGACAAACCATCCGTATTGATGGCCTTTGGGAATCCTTATGTAATCGGAGATCTCCCTGAAACAGATGTACACATACTCGCCTGGTCGTCTGATATAAACCAGGTAAGGCAAAGTGTGCCGGGAATTTTTGGAGCGGCGGACATCCGGGGGAAAATGCCGGCAATTATTCCCGATATGTATAAACCAGGTGACGGAATTGATTTCGGGCAGGGTGTACTGCGTTTTGATGAACCCGCCCTGTCCGGACTGAGTATAGATTCGCTGCTGAATATTGATATGATCATGCAGGAAGCAATAGATGATTCTGTGTTTCCCGGTGGTGTGGTTGGCGTGATGAAAGATGGCGCTATGGTATGGCAACAGGGATACGGATATCATGATTACACAAAAACAAGGGCTGTAAGTGAAGTGGATGTATTTGATTTGGCCTCCGTTACAAAAGTGATGGCTACAACAACATCCATTATGAAGCTTGTTGATCAGGGAGATATAAACCTTGATGACAAAGTTGCTGAATATATTCCGGAATTTAATGAGGAAGAAAAGCGGGATATTACCATTGAGCACCTTTTGCTGCACACCTCCGGGCTTCCTGCTTTCAAAACCTATGTTGACAGGCTGAAAACCAGAATGGAAATTCTTGAAGCCATCAAAAATGAACCCCTTGAGTCTCTTCCCGGGGAAAAATACGTTTACAGCGATCTTGGATTTATCTTGCTTGCTGAAATTGTTGAACAGGTCAGCGGTACCAGGATTGACCGTTTCATCCGGGGCCAGTTCTTTTACCCGATGAGTATGTATTCCGCTCATTTCAACCCGAAAAAAATTGGAAGGTGGATCAGCGACAGAATCCCCCCTACGGAAATTGATGACACCTATCTGCGGGGAGTGGTACGGGGGGACGTGCACGATGAACGCGCTTATTTTATGGACGGAATCGCTGGACATGCGGGACTATTTGCATCAGCCCGGGACATTGCAACCTACTCGTATATGATGCTGAACGGCGGGGCATACGGAGGCAGGCAATATCTTTCACCCGAAATCATTGACCTGTTTACAGACAAACGATCACCCATTAACCAGCGCGGGTATGGATTTGACAGGAAATCCACCGGGTTCAGTACCGCAGGATCACTCACCAGTGACCGGACGTTTGGCCATACGGGCTTTACCGGCACGAGCATCTGGATGGATCCTGAAAATGATCTTGCAATTATTTTGTTAACCAACAGAACCTATCCGAGCCGTACCTATGGTGGTGATATCAGCCGGGTCCGTGCCAGAATTGCGGATGCCGTAATGAAAAGTTTACAACGTGAGTAAAAAATCAGGTATATCTTTACAAAGCTATTCACCCTATTCGGGTATAGAAGAATACTGTTTTATTGAAGGCACATCCGGTACCGCCTATCCAGGTGTACGAATTGAAAATATCTCCTTTCCGCTCACCATTCCGGCTATACAGGCAGCGGTGTGCAGCTGCCTTGCAAATGGCGACCAGCCCGCCATCTTGTACCAGCAAAAGCCTGAATCAGAACTTTTATCCTATTGGGTGGATCAGTATTCTCTTGCCGTTAAACAAGAAATTCCGGCTTTTCAGAATCTTTATGATCCGCTTCTGACCTCTGTTGCCGATGTTGCTGCTCTGCTGAAAAAACTGGCTGAAAAAGCAATCGTGCCACATTCTGGTTTTGAAGTAGCCGCGCTACTTGAAACTCCGGCCGGATTCATTTGCGGTGTGAACGTGGAGGTAAGTGCCTGGAGCCTTGGTTTATGTGCTGAAAGGGTTGCCATATCAAGAGCCGTGGCGGCAGGATATACTGAATTTACAAGTTTGCACATCTATGCCCCGAAAGGAGATTTCAGCAGCCCCTGTGGTGCCTGCCGCCAGATACTAACAGAATGGCTTCCTGATAAAATAGTGAAACTTCATCATGGTGATGGTTCGTTATCCACACATTATACTTCTCATTTGCTGCCATATGGCTTCACAAGCAATTCTTTAAAAAAATAGTATGGACTACATTGCAGTTTTAGAATACGAGCACCTCGACAACGGGATGTTTCTGAATGCTTTTGCACAGGCACTTTCCCGGAAAAATTCCAGGGGAATCATTATTCACGGAGATAGTGAATACACGGAAAGGATTATTCAAACCGGGGTAATGAGAGAAGAGGCCACCATTCGGGCAGTTAAAGATCTGAACCACCGCCTGGTAGCACTATTTGCCGACCAGGGAATTTCAACCATTGCTGTTAACGGACATCAGAAGTCGCTGCTCAGGTTCGAAGAAAATTCAGTTGAGGTTGACCTTCAGCAACTTAAAAAATTTCCATCGCAACCGGTTATATTACTTTCGGCACTGGCTGTTGAAAACGGCACCGGCCGAGTAATACCTGTTCCGCTTCCGGATCTTGCCAGAACCTTAAAAACCAGCCTGGATATCAGTGAAGAAATTACAGTTTTTAGTATTCATGAAGCCAGTGAAATTATCAAAGATGAGCTTCCGGTTGTAGTAAAACCCGGAGATTTAGATGAAAGTTATAAAAAAAAGCATCTTCCTGTAAATTTCAGAAATGTGCAATTTCCCCTTCGTATAACCTCAGCACAGCACTTTTCTGCAAATAAATAAGCGAATACTAAAGTAAATCCGATTAAAAAAGGCTTTTTTATTTGAACCTTTTGCCGGTGTTCAATAGTTTCGGTTCAGATTCCAAATAGATTGTTATGGAAAAACACTAACTAACCAATGGAGTTTACAATGAATAGAATTGATCAAATCCAATCCTTAATAGCTGATTTAGAACCTGAAATGAATAAGTTTTATGAAAAGGGTAATAAAGCAGCCGGCACACGTGCCCGCAAGCAGCTGCAGGAAATTAAGAAGGTCTCTCAGGAAATCCGTATTGAAATCCAGGAAATGAAAAATTCAGGCCAGGTTTAGTAAATTTTTTTTATTTGTATGAAAAAGCCGCTTTTACCAGGCGGCTTTTTTTATGCTTCAAAACTGTTGAACTGTGCCAAAGGCAGCCCGTTGGGGTTGAGGGCTTTTTACTGTGTTCTGCAAACAATTCCACAGTTGCACAAAAGATGCCACGATTATTTCAGGTCACTGAATCGTGCCACACCTTCTCTTCCTTTATTCTCCTATAGGTTTGGCAAATAGGGTAGCGTTTTCAGGTAAATCATCGTAGAGGATTTACAAACGATATTAACAAACATTAAATATGAAATGAAAACATCCAAAAAAACAAGTTCGGTTATGTATAAAGTCATGGGGTGGAGTACCTTCTTACTACTCAGTAGTTTTCTTGCAGGATGCTCCCGGTTAACCGATTCTGGCTCGAATGAGAAGAAAGCACTATCCACAGCCATAGAAGATTTTTCCATAGAAACCGATCAGGATGTCTATGTGATAGACGGAGCCGACAGCTCCCTGGAAATCACATATGCGTACGTCAATAAAGGTAAACAGGCTTTCTATCCGAGTTCTTGTTTAGGAGTTGCGTCGGATGTGCTTGAAAAGCTCGTCGATGAAGAATGGGTTCTTGCTTATGCTCCTGCTTGTCCTCAAGTGCTTAGACCTCCTATTGAGATCGAAGCTGAAACACGTTATGAAGCCACCATTCAATTACATCCGTCGACATGGGATCCTGGCAGACAGAATGCATCCTGGTATGGAGGCGATATCGAAGGCATTTATCGCGTTCGGGAACAGGTTTACGATGAGTGGGACCAAGAGAAGTTTGACAAAGGGACCTTGACCTCAGAGACTGTCGTTTCGAATACGTTCGAGATACGAAGATCCTGAAAATACAAACCAGGTTTAATAGATTTGTTTTTGTATGAAAAGCCGCTTTTATCAGGCGGCTTTTTTTATGCCAACACTTTTGAAGTCGGGAATCCTGTTAATCCTCTGCCATAAAGTTCCACAGTTCCACAAAGATGCCACGATTATTCCAGGTCGCTGAATCGTGCCACACCTTCTCTTCCTTTGTCATCTATCAGGTCTCTGAAGGTTACCAGGCGGATATTATATTCTTTCAGGGCATCTTCAAAAGCTTTGGAAATCAATCCATCCAGCTCTCCCTGCCGGTGTTCACTCATTTCCGCAGATAGTGATCCGGTACTATTCATATCTCTCATCGCCCCCAGCTCAGAATCGTTTATGCCTACATGTGCCATCAGGTAATTATAGCCGGGTTCAAACAGGCCCGCCATCGAAATAAGGCTGTCGGTTTTGGCTTCCGGAGCGGCTGCATACTGAGCATCCCACCTCGGTGTGTTATAATCTCCCCACATGCCGATATTGTAGAAAATCCACCGGATAAAGATGAATTATATATTTCTGTATGCTCAAATATATCAATTTGTTACCATTTTTATTTTTCATTTCTGAACGGAATCACAAATTATTTTACCAGTATCTATTACCCACAGACCTGAAAAAAGGCAAACAGAACCTATATGTTAAAGCTTTCCCCTACACCTGTTTACAGAAACAAAATTCCACTTCAATAACTAAATGTGTATGTAAAAACCTGCTCAGAATAACTGTATTCAGCGTTTTGAGCCGCGAAATACTTTTTAACTATTCTAATTTTCATTAAGTTCAGTTGTCTCTCAAACCGCGTCAGAAGAATTGGTGTAGTAAATTTGCTCTATCTAATCAGAAAACGCGGTCAGGCTCACTGCAGCAGATTTTACCGGAAATGTATTCTCATGCACCGGCTGTACTCTTGCAGACATCAAAATCCTTTCTGTAAAAGCCATACAAACTCTATTTCTATGAAATAACATATTATGAAAAACTACAATACAGAACCTGAGTTCACCGGATTTGTCAGCGAAAAACTGGCTAAAAACGTACTTAAATCTATAAAGACCCTTCGAATCGAACAGAAGATTTCCACGCATGATTATAAAACAGCAAACATGTTTCTTCTGTACTTCCGGCAGAAGTTAATTATCAGCCTGGCTGATTCCATGATTGGACAGGAAGAACTGCAAAAAGAACTATTCAAAGCAGGCAGGAAGTAAAATCTGTTTTGGGCTCCCCCCGCCTGCAATGCATCATGTTTAGGATCAGATCATGTTCCCTGTCCAACCGTTCAGGATAAAAGCAGATTTCTATGTATGTAAAGCAGTGAGCAAAAATTACAGTTCTATTAATTTTTTTCTCATCCGGCTCATCATTTCTTGCCGAAAGTTTTACATTATGAGTACCGGTAAATTCTATTTTCCGACTTTTCATCTGAGAGATTTCCATTAAAAGAAATTTCTTATTAAGGAATGTGCTTTTATACCCGAGTTAAAGAAGACATTATTCTGCTGCATAAATTTCAGTTTCCGGCCAGAAAACCAGCCATGCAAAAGCGAAATAGTCGCCATGGGTAACGCCTTCCAGTTCTTCCCCTTTGAGAATTCCCTCCACTGCTTTTCCTGTAATGGTCCAGACCGATCCGGTCCGTTCATCCACAATCTGTCCGTTTTCAACAGTAAATAACAGCTCTTCTCCATCCAGGGTTCGCCTGAAGACTCCCGTTGATCCCGACTCCTTCGACTGAGCTATCCGTGCTTTATCGAGGGCGGATGTCGCCCCTTCGGTATGCAGGATTAACAGCGGAATATCTGCCAGATGATCATTAATCACCTGCTTTTCCCGGGTATCAGAATAGGAATATGCCCTGGTTTTTTCATTCAGTCTTACTCCGATAACTTTTTCCATGGGTTGAAGTCGTTCATCATCGTTTTTCGCACCAAAAAAGGGAGTATTATTTATATCATCGTACCCGGTGTATGGATTTAATCCGTAATTACGATCATGGCCTGTAGCTCTTGATAAGATTTCCCCGTCCGGATAATTGTCCCGGAACTGGAGATAAGATATAATCTGACTGGGGATCTGGTTAAGTACGGTCCCCACATAATCGCCGACAATCGCTTTGCCGGTAAATTGCTGCCAGAGAGTTTCGGTCTTTCGGTCGAACATCACCAGGTCGGAATGGCGTAAAAAACCGGATACTCCAAATTCCAGTATCTCTCCGTCTACATTTCGTTCAAATACCAATGCAGAATAACAAAGCGGGCAGAAAGTAACTAATACCGGGTTATCGTCAATCCAATCATTCACAATTTCATGCCAGATCATTATTTGCAGCGGATAGGCTCTTGCTTTTCCGTTATATTCCACCACTATCACCGGCTCATTGTCAGATATCCATGATTGTGCGTCATCAGCCGGAATAAATACAGGATTATCAATGCTGGGAATTCCATCTTTGGGAGGCCCTCCGGTTTGCAACTCATCGAGATTGATCAGAGATTTGCTGATATCGGTTTTCCACTCCGCAAACCTATTATCCTGAGCATGAGATATACCTGTTCCCAAAAAAATTAAACCGAAAGTTATCACAATATACTTGAATGGAAGCATTGCTATCTGTATTTATAAGCTTGTTTAATTCAGAAAAATAAAAGAATGTTCAACTGGTTTAAAAGACGTGAAAAGAAGAGGAAATCTTACCAATCGAATGAAGATTGGATTGACGGATTGACTGCCCCGCCTGATGAAAATGCGATACAGGCTCTCCGGGACATTTTAATCAGGGGGTTAAAACCGGCACTGGCTAAATATATAGATCGTGAACTGGACCAGTTTGTAGAAGACATCACACAAGATTCCCTTCTGAAAATTCTTGATAATGTTCATTCCTTCAGAGGAGAAAGCAAGTTTACTACCTGGGCTTTGAAAATTGCCGTTCGGGAAGGCCTCTCTGAACTTCGTCGAAAACGATACCAGGATATTTCTTTGGATGATCTGAAAGCGACGGGCGGTAATTCCGGCAGCCGGGATGAAATCAACAGCCCTCATTTCACAGACAGCCAGCCTGACCCGGAGCGATCAACTCATGAAAGCATGATTATGGAAAGGGTTCAAAAAATGATTGATGAAGAACTGACTGAAAAGCAGAAAACAGCCATTAATGCATTAATGATTCATGGAATACCTATAAATGTAGTGGCCGAGCAGATGGGTACCAACCGAAATGCCTTGTATAAACTGGTACATGATGCACGGTTAAAAATGAAAGAAAGACTGGTGAAAGAAGGTATTGATCCGGATGAAATGTTAAACCAGTTGTAAGACTTTGCTGCCACAGTACATCTAACAGATCGAAAATCGAATGAACGAATGAAACTGACAAAAGATAAATTAAAAACAATGATCCGGGCTATTAAAATGACCCGGAGCGATGAAATTGGGTGTGATGAATGCTTTAATGAATTACATCAATTTGCAGAATTAGAACTCCAGGGGAAAACTCCGGAAACGGCCCTGCCAAGAGTCAAAGAGCACCTCGAACGATGTGGAAATTGCCGGCAGGAGTATGAAGCACTTCTTAACGCTCTTGAAGCTATTGGAACCACAGAATTTACCGGATAACGGCGGTGATGAAGTAAGATTTGTCTATCCGGTGCAGTCAATGAGTATATAAGATCATAACATATACTTGATTATGGCAACGCCGAATTTTTTTACTCTTCTATTTTTTTCCACAGGTCTGTTTATCTTTTCGTGCAACTCCGTAACAGATTCAGGCTCAGGTTCTCAAAATCCTGACGAATTCCGCTTTCTGAACAGTCTCGCGGAATATATGTCGAAAAGGTAGCAATTATGCACTCTTCTTCAATATTGTACATCCCCCTGTTTATGATAAGTCTTGCCGGAATGGTTGCCTGTAGCGGTGCAACCAGTAACAGCGGTACGGGGGAAAACCACAATACGTTAAATTTTTCTGATGAATGGATTATACCAAGAAATGAGGTTATAGACGGCGGACCCGGGCTCGATGGTATACCATCCATTGACACTCCTGATTTTATGCCGGTTCAGGCGACCGATTACCTGGATGATGACCGGCTGGTTGCAGGAATCAGGGTTGGGAATAAGATCAGAGCTTATCCTCACCAGGTGCTGGACTGGCATGAAATTGTAAATGATCATATAGATGATGAAGCTTTTGTTGTAACCTACTGTCCGCTTACCGGAACAGCCATTTGCTGGAAACGGAGTGCCGGGATGGAATTTGGGGTTTCAGGTTTGTTGTTCCGAAACAATATGATACTGTATGACAGGCAAAGCGCCAGCCGCTATTCACAGATGCAGATGAGAGGAGTGAACGGGCCAATGGCACATACTCCCATGGAAATCATCCCTCTTGTGGAAACAACCTGGAAAACATGGAAATCGATGTATCCCGGTTCCGAAGTTCTGACAAACGATATCGGTTTTAACAGAGACTACAGTGGTTTTGCATACGGAAAAGAATATCTGGAAAAGAATTCAGCAACCAATTTCCCGGTAAAAAACCAGGATAACCGGCTTCCCCGGAAACAACGGGTACATGGCGTTATCGGTAGAACTACAGCCAGTGAAGAAGCACCGGTCCGTGTTTATGTGATTGAACGTTTTAAGACAGGTATAGAAGTGATCAATGATGAATTTGAAGGGAAAGATATTGTTGTTGCAGGAAGTTCTGGCAAAAACTTTGCCGTCTCTTTCAGCCGGACAGCTGATGACGGTACTGAACTTCAGTTTGAAGCGGTGCAGGATTCTCTTCCGGTTATCATGAAAGACCAGGAAGGAAATTACTGGGATATATTTGGATATGCTGCAGAGGCGGACCGGAACGGCAGCCGTCTTGCCCCCGCTAAGTCTTATACCGGTTACTGGTTTGCCTGGGCAGATTTTTTTCCGGGTCCCGAAATCTATGAATCAGATTGAAGCATGAAACGGAGTTTGTAGAAAACTACGGATTTGCCCGGCACACAGAGGTTCTGATGTTAAACTCTTTCAGGGTTTTTGTATCTGGTGTTGGAATAACCATAACCAAAACGGCGGGTGAGACAGGGCCTGGTAAGTGACAGAATTTGATACCCGCCGCTTTCTAACAACGCCACCTGTCATCCAGAAGGGCGAATGCGACTGATGGATCTCCCCGCGCTGGGCTGCGCCTGCCAGTGGTAAATTTCTTCCCAGTACAAGGAGACCCGTCTCCCCAAGGGATCCCTTTGGGAGACTACAGTCTTCGCATTCGCTCCGGCTTCCGCTCTGGTTGACAGGCCTTCTTTATTGAAAAATGCGGCGTATCAGTCCCCTGCCAATACTTTGATTTACCTCCTCCTTCGCCTTGTACCATTTACGTTGCACGAGTAATAATGAGCTTTTGAGGCTTATAAAAGACATATTTAATCGAATGGAGTAAATAACAAATTTCAAACTGCCGTTAACCTGTAATGAAATATTCTGACAAGATTCTTCTTTTAATATTTAAAGTAAGAATTCATGGTTTTATGAGGTCTGATTAGTATAACACCGAAATGAGTGGAGACATGTATAGAACCAATCTGAAATTGTTAAATGTTTATCTGATCCTTTCTGTCCTGACGGCTGTATCGTGTTCATCTGTAACAGGAGATTCTGATTCCACAGTCGTTGAAGGAGAAGACAGCGAATGGTTAATTCCATCCGATGAAGTATTAGTCGGTGCGGGTAGAGACGCTATTCCCGAAATCAGCAACCCCAATTTCAGCCCGGTTCACGAAGTTGATTTTTTAGAACCGGACGAACTTATTATCGGTATTAAGATCGGCAGTGAAATCAGAGCATATCCACACAGGGTTATGAATTACCATGAAATAGTGAACGATCGTATTGAGGATGTCTCTGTTGCTATTACATTTTGTCCTCTCACTGGTTCAGCACTGGCATGGGACCGGGTGATTGACGGTGAAGAGACTACATTTGGGGTCTCGGGACTTATCTTCAGGAACAATTTAATTGCTTACGACAGGGCGACCAATAATCACTGGAGCCAGATGAAAGCTACCAGTGTGAAAGGCACATTACGTGAAGAACATCCTGATTCTTACCATCTCATTGAAATGACATGGGAATCCTGGAAAGAGGCCTTTCCTGAATCTAAGGTTTTAAATACCCGGACAGGATTCAGCCGTAACTATGGTTTCTATCCCTATGGCAGAAATTATAGTTCAGATAATAACAACATTTTGTTTCCTGTTAATAAAGAAGATGACCGGTTAGAAAAAAAAGCACTTGCCCATGGAATTTTCTATAACAGCTCATTGCATGTATTTCCTGTGGATTATTTTCCTGAGGAGATCGGACTGATTCAGCAAAAATTAGGGGGGCAGGATGTTGTGATAGCCGGCAGTTCAAAACATGAACTGGTGGTTTCATTTTCGCGTGTTTTGAAGGGTGGCACAGAATTACATTTTCAAAATACCACAGAGAAATTTCCAGCCCTGATGGAAGATGAGGAGGGAAATGTATGGAATGTATTTGGAGAATGTATCAGCGGGCCCAGAGAAGGAGAACGATTAGATCATGTGCCCTCTTATAATGCCTATTGGTTTGCATGGGTCGATTTCTTCGGGAGCGGACCCCGTTCACCGATTATAATATTTCCATAAACTGAAACCGTGGAAAATTTAACTATGATTAAAAAAAAACTGTTCCTGGTATTTTTTTTACTGTTGTTAACATCAGGTCAAATGATTTCAAATGCACAGACCTGCAGCTGTGCCGGGGCTCCGCTTCTTGCTTCACAAAACTATGGAATAACAAATTCCGGAAATGTTGTTATTGGAATAACTCATGAATACAATGATATATCCGATCTGTATGCCGGGGCAGCTGTACTTGATGATCAGAATTCTTCCCGCACTACAAACTCTACCCTTTTTGAAATTAACTACGGAATTACACGTAGGTTCTCCATTTCCGGTACATTCAGCTATGTGAGCAAAAACCGGGTAACAGGCCTTCAGGGTGCGAATTCCGAGGATGTAACCACCCGGGGTTTGGGAGATGGAATCTTTCTTTTGAAATATGTTTTAAAAGAATCCTCTCTTGCATCCCAGTATAATATCGTGCTGGGCAGCGGAATAAAAGCACCCTTTGGAACCACATCAATCCGGCATAATAATCTATTAATGAATGCTGATATGCAGCCTGGTTCCGGTGCCTGGGACGCTGTTTTATGGTCATATTTTTCCACTTCATTTGTTCCACACACGGATATGTCTCTGTTTGCCGTAAATTCTTACCGGTTTACGGGATCAAATGACCGTTTTGGAGAAAATGACCGTTACCGTTTTGGAAATGAGTGGGTTTCCGCACTGGGTGCGGCGATTCCAATTACCGATCAATTGGGATCTTCGGCGATTTTTCGTTTCCGGCACACTACACAGGATCAGCGTAACGAGCACCAAATGCCCAACACAGGCGGGACATGGTTGATGATCAACCCGGTGATTTCGTACAAATTAACAGATCAATTATCTTTTACACTTGGTTCACAAATTCCGCTTTATCAGTATTTGAAGGGAACGCAGCCAACAACATCTTATACACTCTCAATTTCAGCTTTTTATAATTTTAATAAAGAGTCCGGTTTTATCCGTTTTTAAACCCGATAACTTACTCTGATTCACCTGCCAGATTTTTCTTCTTAAAATCTGAAAACTCCATTGTTTCAATATATCCCTCACCAATATAAATCATAAGTTCTTCCAGGTCAGACTCATTTAAAAATCCCGGTTGAATTCCTTTTACCTCTCCGTTACCATCCATAAAAATGATTGTGGGAGTGGCATTTATTCTCATTAAGTGACTGAATGAATTTTCATTCATATGCCTGCCTTTATAAGTAAGTTCAGATTCAGATTCAATATCAATGGATACCGGGTAGAAATACTTATTCATCATACTTCGAATCTCCTTCAATGGAAGAACTTCATTTCGCATCTGTTTACAGAACCCGCACCACTCTGCCTCAAAAAATAGAAACAGATGCTTGTCATTCAATATTGCCAGCTCCCGGGCTTCATCAAAAGCATACCAGTCTGGATCCGCTTCAGAATTATTTTGAGCCATAGACGGCTGCAGGAAAATGACAGCCCCTAAAATAGCCATGGCATAAGTAAGTATTCGTTTAAGCATGCTGAGAAATTAATTAAAATGGCACTTCACTATATAGATCAAACAAACCGCAAATATCTTACATTTTTAATCAGAATAATGTTCTTTTAAGATATTCCGCGTAAGAAATAGATAACAGATGCAGTCTGATAATTATAGAAAACAATTAAGTTCCGGTCGATCTGTAATTTTAAATAAACATCTGTTTAAAATGATTTTAAAAGATATTATAAATCAGGAATTAAAAAGTAATCAGAGTCAATTCTTAAAGATGTTCAGTTGGGTAATCTGTATTTTTCTTATTGGCTGCGACAGGGATAATAGTGTTAATAATGAAGGTGGTACAGTATTTAACACTTCAAGCGAATGGTTAGTGCCGGAACATCAGGTAATAAACGGTGGGCCGGGAAAAGATGGTATCCCTCCAATTGAAAACCCTGATTTCAAACCGGCCGGTGAAATAGACTTTATTCCTGACGAGAGACGGGTACTTGGGATTATGATGGGCGCTGAAGCAGTTGCATATCCGCACCAGATTTTAGCCTGGCATGAAATCGTCAATGACAACAGCAACATTACAATCACATATTGCCCGCTCACAGCTACAGGAATAGCCTGGGATCCGCTTCAGGGACCCGATTTTGGAACATCAGGGCTGATTTTCCGGAATAATTTGGTAGCCTATGACCGCAAAACAGAGAGCCTGTGGTCTCAAATGCGTTTGAGATCCATTAATGGAGAACATATAGGGGCAAGCATTGATCCGTTAAATGTTATTGACACCACATGGAAGACCTGGAAAGCGATGTATCCGGATTCAAAAGTACTTACCACAAGAACCGGTCACAACAGAGACTACCAGGCTTATGCTTACGGTAAAAGTTATTCTGAAACGGATGGTATCATTCTTTTCCCAACATTAAACAGGACTGACAACCGGTTAAATGCAAAAACAAGAGTACATGGTATTTTTGTTGATGAGCAGCTTGAGGAAGATTCCAAAGTCCGGGTATATGAAATAAGCCAATTCAGTGAGGACATTGAAGTAATCCATGATGAAATTGATGATCAAAAATATGTGATCATCGGAAGCAGTACGCTTGATTTCGCCATCGCATACAAAACTATATTGCACGATGACACTGAATTATTTTTTGAAGCGGTTTTGGATGATTTACCTGTTGTTATGAAGGATCAGGAGGGTAATTTATGGACTGTATTCGGTGAAGCTGTGGAAGGACCCCGCAGCGGTCAGCGGCTTAATGCGGCAAAATCTTATTCAGGTTTTTGGTTTGCTTTCAGGGATATGTTCACCTTGCCGGAAATCTATTCTTTCGATGAGGAATAAGAGTTGAGGCTGCCAAAAAGGATGTTTTAAAAATCAGCAGATATTCCGTCATGCCGGACCTGCCTGCGCTGAAGCTTCGGAAGGCAGGCTCCGATCTCCCAAAAGTCGGTAGGATCGAAACCAACTGGGCCAACCAGGCAAGAACATGTCAACAACAGACCTATTGGAATCACGAATTTACCATTAAAACAGGGCGTCCTGAAAAGTCAAAAAAACTATTGGAAACGTCATGGGGGAAATACATCCTTGACTTTCTTTTTTATATAAGGGACAGATGGCATCTCTTGAACAAGGCTTTAATCCATAGAAAAAAAAATAAAAAAACTTGACTCTGTACCATGGTACAATCCTTATCTTATTGTTTCCTTATAATATTTAAAGATCAAAAGAGAAGAAAATCATGAAATATCAAGAAGAACTAGCAGCTTGTACTGAATGCATCGCATCCACAAATGTTTGCCTGATTGAACATATGGGTGAAAAAGAGATGAAAACCTGTCACCAGCTGTGTCTGGATTGTTTGAGTGTCTGTACAGCCTGCGTACAACTGATGGCAAGGAACTCAGATTATTTACAGCAGGTTACCCGTGTTTGTACGGATCTGTGTAATCAATGTGCCGAAGAATGCGATAAATTCGACTCTGATGTTTGTAAAGACTGCGCCAAAGCCTGCCGGCGCTGTGCAGAGGCCTGCGGAGATATTTCGTAACATTTCAGGGCTTCCTTTCTTTTATTTAATTTGAAAAAATACTTGACTCTGTACCATACTACAGGCCCTATATTACCATAAGATTAGAATTCAGAAAGATTAGAATTCAGAATAAAACAGAGGCTTTATGGCATTCAAACTTCGCGGCTCTTCTGCAAATGGAACATTCACAGGAATCAGTGCAATTATATTGGGAATTATGGTCAGGCCATGTTGCTCAATACCTTTTTTTCTTGCTTTATTTGGGATGGGTTCTGCAGGTGTTGTGGATTTATTATTGCCGTACCGGCACATATTTCTTGCAGTTTCCGCTCTTTCGTTTATCGTGTCAGGCTGGATGATTTTTCGTGTCAGAGGTGCCCTTTTTAATAAGATCTTTTTTATTGGAAGTGTGATCATCACATTTCTGTTCCTGTTTCCGGTTTATGAATTTTTAAACCTTTAATACAGAGTTTTAACATGATGAAAGCTCTTCTTCGCTTTATTCTGGTAACATCCTTCAGCATGGCAGGTATCTTAACCTTTTCGTTCCCTGTGCTCGCACAAGGCGGCCATGGCCCGACCTTCGGCCTGGCGACACCAACCGCGGGAGAAGGAGCGATCAGTGCGGATGTTATGTCTATGTCTCTGTCGCTGATGGGCGAACGGTCCCTGATGTCCCGCACATCCATCCGATACGGCCTCACTCCGGATATTATGCTCAGTGTTTCCGTTCCCTTCGATATTTATTCCGGTGCTATGGATACGTTTGTGCCACGCACGCGGGGCGGAACGATGATGGGCGGCTTTGGCGACGTGGAGGCGATGGCCCTCTGGCGGTTTCAAAAGATATATCCGGGCGTGGGTCAGCGTTTCGAGTCAACCCTTCTGTTAAGTGCACTGTACCCCACCAGTAGTGAGCGCGGAGGCGTGGAGACGGGCCCCGGAGTACACGCTGCCGCGGTAACCGGCTATGCCTCACGTACATTTTATGCCTGGGCGGGAGCAGGCTACCAGCACCATACGCAAAGGGGCGGTGATCAGCTGGGTGATCTCTATTACACGAGTCTTGTAGCCGCATGGCGACCGCAGATCTTTCGGGGAGATTATCCCAAACCGGACTGGCGAATTTTTATTGAAGCACTGGGAGAGCACTCCCGGCAGAACCGGATGGATGGCGAAGCCGTTACGGATACCGGAGGGGATCAGCTCCTGGTTGGCCCCACATTACTGGGTCTCTACGGAGCATGGGGTGTTTCATTTGGTGTGCTATTCCCGGTATACGAGAATCTGAACGGACCCGTTCATGCGGAAAAAGCCCGTCTGGCGATGAATATTTCATTGTTTTTCTGAAATCAATTTTTTTATTAATTAAATCTGGATAAAATGAAAACTCAAAAAAATAAATTACAAATCACGAAGTTCTTTTCGATCAGCATGGCTTCGGGTTTTTTCATCATTGCAGCCTTTATGCTGCCTGAAAATGCTCAGGCGCAGCTTCACGAAATTGACCAAAGCATCTTTGGTATGGATTGCGCTCCATGTGCCTATGCGGTTGAGAATCGCATGAAACGTATGGACGGAGCCACGAAAGTCAACCTCAGCCTCAACGAAGGGAACACCGTTGTGGAGTTCGCCCCGGATAACAATGTCACCCTTGAAGAAATCCGTGAGGCTATTCAGAAAGGCGGATTCGATGCCCGGGATGCTACCCTGCGGTTAACGGGTATTTTAAACCGGGAAGCAGATAAATGGATACTGTCATTGCCTTCAGGGGAAAAGTTCCAGCTGGATCAATATGAGGATATGATCTCAGAAAGTGATCTTCAGCAGCGCAGTGGCGGGGAAATTACCCTTACCGGGCACGTTCCGAAAGGTTATGAACCACATGAACAAGGCTGGTTGATCCACATCATGGATATTTAACAGAAATATTTAAAACCTGAATTGATTAATAATATACATTTTTGGAGTCAAACAGTGAGGCTGTCCAAAAACGGGTGTATTAAAAAAATCAGCAAATATTCCGTCATGCCGGACTTCGATCCGGCATCTCCTGACTTTATCAAAGATAGGAGATTCTGAAATAAATTCAGAATGACACCCTCACTGTTTTTTGCCCAAATTTACAATCGGAAAAATAAATGTATAACCATCTAAAAACAGAAAATTATGATCACTTTAAAAATAGTAGCCGGATTTATTGCATTAACAGGACTGTTGCTTGTAGCAGGGCTGACAGTGAACCAAAGCGGAACCGACTCTCCGGCTTTGGCAGATGAGGAATATGATATAATAGTCGAAATAAACGGGCTGCACTGTTCCATGTGCGTAAAAAATAGTGAGCGTTCCCTGGAAGAAATGGATCAGGTAGAAGAAGCTGCTGTTAAGCTGGAGGAAAATGTTGCTTTCATTAAACTAAAAGCGGATCAAACCGTTACTAAAGAGCAAATTACAGAAGCGATTGAAGACGCCGGATACCGGACCGGGGATTTCGGGAAATTTCCCGGTGATGAAATCAAGGCAGGGTAATAAAATGAAACATTCAGCCAATACAGGTACATCTGTTTCAGAAACACCCGGCAATAGCTGGCAGCAGAGTTTCAGCAGTTTTCTGGCCCTTTTTACATCAACCGGGACATTAATATGTTGTGCTATTCCCGCTTTGGTTGTAGCCGTGGCAGGTGGATCGGCCCTTGTTTCACTGTTATCATCATTTCCATGGCTTGTGACACTTTCTAAATACAGCCTTTGGATCTTTTTGATTGCCGGTATCATGATTGTCTTCAGTGGAATCCTGATTTTCCGGCCGAAAGGTTCTGTAGCCTGCACCATTTCAGGCGGCAATGGCTGTAATGTTGCCGGAAGGTTTCAAAAAATAATGTTCTGGATATCTGCCATCATATACAGCATCGGCTTATTTGCAGCGTATGGATTACTGCCGGTTCTTCAATTTTTCGAATAGACAGGATGGGTACTATGTTAAAAAGCAATAAATATAAAATCGGAAAAACGGCTGAACTTGCCGGGGTTAATAAAGAGACAGTACGTTACTATGAACGCCGAAACCTGATTCCCGAACCCGATCGAATGGATTCCGGGTACCGGTTATTTTCACAGCGGCATATCAACCAAATTCGATTTATCAAAAGAGCACAGGAACTGGGATTTACTCTTTCCGAAATCGAAGGTCTGTTAAACCTGAAGGTGGATGAACATACAACCTGCTCCGAAATTAAACAGAAAGCACAGCATAAGTACCAGGATGTTGTAAAAAAAATTGCAGATTTACAGCGGATAAAAGAGACCTTAACAGACCTCATCGATTCTTGTGCGGGAAGCGGACCCAAAGGGGATTGTCCTATTCTTGATGCCCTGGAAGGAAGAAGTGAAACTTAAAAGAATCCGGAATAATCATTCTGATTATATCAGCTCCCTACAAACAACCACCCCTCCAGCTATTAGATCTTATTTCTTCTGATCAGGCAATTTCAGCTTGCGCAACAGCTCATTTTCTTAACATCCGTTGTAAAGGACATAGCCGCCAGTTTCAGGCCTTCCGCCAGCGTCAGGTAGGGGTGCAATGCCGAGACGATCTCTTTGACGGTTATGTTGTGTCTGATCGCCAATGCGGCTTCCATGGTCAGTTCACTGCCTTCAGGGGCAACAATGCGGGCACCCAGCAACAAGTCCGATTCAGGGTTCCGGATTAATTTGATAAACCCGCGGGTGTCCAGCGCAGTTATACTTCTCGGTACATCCGTCAGCGGCAGCACCGTCGTCTCAAAGGGAATATTATTTTCTCCAGCTTCTTTTTCATCCATTCCCACACCGGCTACCTGCGGATCTGTAAACACCACCCAGGGCAGAGAAGAATAGTCCACACTCCGGCCGGAATCCTGAAATGCATTGTCGACGGCAATTTCACCTTCATAAGCGGCCGAGTACACGAATTGGGGAAATGTGTTTACGTCCCCGATGGCATAGATGCCGGGAATATTGGTCTCAAGTTTTTCATTAACTTTTATATGTCCTTTGCCGGCCGTTTCAATTCCTGCATTTTCCGGTTCTAATTTTTCTGTATTGGCTTTCCGGCCTGTGGCTAAAACCAGATGGTCAGCTTCCGCAATTTGCTGCTGACCTTCTATTTCATACCCGGCAGCTACTTTTCCATCCTCCTTTTTAACGTTGATTATGGAAACGCCGGTTACGATTCCGATGCCTTCTGCCGATAAATATTCTGTCAATTCTTCGGTGATATCTTTTGATTCTGTTGAAAGAATCCGGCCCTGCATCTCAAGAACCGATACATCTGTGCCCAAACGATGGTATGCCTGCGCGATTTCCAGGCCAATATATCCACCGCCAATGATGATGATCGATTCCGGTTGTTCTTCCAGATCAAACAGGCTGTCATTAACCATGTAGGGCACCTGGTCGAGTCCCTCAATCGGAGGTATGGCCGTGGTGGACCCGCTGGCAATAATAATATTTTGACTCTGATATCCACTGCCATCCACAACAATGGTATCCCTGTTCTCAAATTTTGCAAAGCCTTCAACAACGGTTACAAATTCCAGGTCGTTCAGCAAGCGGACATACTTCTCCTTCTGCATCCCGGCAACCAACTGCTTTTTCTGCCGAATGATTTGTTGAAAATTGATATCAACACCTTTGGGAGAAACACCTTGAAAAGGAGAATGGGAAGCCCGGTGAACATGTTCGGCCGCCCGGATTAAAAATTTTGAAGGCACACATCCAACATTCACGCAGGTTCCGCCCAGAGGCAGGCCATCATTTACCAGCAGCGTGTTTAACTGCAGTTTATTGGCCCTGATTGCTGCTGAAAATGCTGCCGAGCCTCCGCCTATTAGTATCAAATCGTATTTATCCATCATCAATTATTTTATTTAGAAACTTTCATGTTAAGGGCTATATTTAAGTGTTTGCTTAAACAATAAATTGCATTAAATAATTCCGGTGATAAACCAGATGAATAAACAATATTGCATACGCCAAGTAGCCGACCTGAACCAGATCAACCGGTGCATTCAAACACTGGAAAATGTGAATGAATCGATAGTAAAATTGTCCGGCATCCTGAAACTGGCAGGTAATGATGTGCGCCTTAAAATTCTTTATCTGCTTGACAGAGAGGAGCATCTCTGTCCCTGCGATATAAGTGATATACTGGAGATGAGTATCCCGGCTGTCTCACAGCATCTGCGTAAGTTAAAAGATGCGGGAATTGTAGATACTACACGGAATGGCCAGGTTATTTTTTATTCTCTTAACACTCCATACAGAACAATTCTGCAGTCAAGTTTTAAACAGATAAAGGAAAACAAGCTCCTGGAGGTATTAGCTGCGTGAATCACCTGCAGCGAAACAGCTGAAGCAAATGATTTTCCTGTTCTAAAATAGTTCTGATCAATTGCATTCACGACAGCTTCCCTGAATGGGAGAGAATAATGAACATCCAACAAGCCCAAGGGAGAATGATGAATGTTGAAGTTGTTTTACTTTGAAAATTCTGTATTCGTAATTCTTCGGTTCGATACCTCGTTCGTCTGCCAGCGGATTCAACAGGCCTGAAAGGGCAACAGGCAATAGCCCCGGACAAAACCTGTGAAGCGGGTGCCGCCCGGCTGGATTGCTTCCGGTCCCAAAATAAAATACTTGAGAAAGAGGAGAGTTTTTGGATCTAATCGCGCCAACGGCATCTGCCCAAGACTTTGGGCATTCCGGTGAATTGAGGTCTATTTTTTACTTGTATCGGAGTTCAGGACGTATATGGCCAGAATTTCTCTTTCTCTCCATTTTCCCAGCTCTGTTTTACCTTTTTACTTGAAAGATCCCAGTCGAAACGGATTTTTTTACTCACTTCACGCAGGTCCTGAATCAACTCATGAATGGAAGGCTTGCCCATATACCAGTACCCGTTATATATTTTATAAATCTTCAAATCCGGTTCAAGGATGAATACGTGAGGAATCATAGGATCATGTTTCGGGTCTGTATACTCTCTTATATCCAGATCCTGCTGAATTTTACGCTCAGGGTCGCCTAAAAATGTCCACTGAGCACCGAGAGCTTTTTTAAATTCCAGCAGCTCCAGCTTTTCATCTGTGGATATTGTAATCAGTTCCACATAACTCACATCCAGCTCGGGATAAAAATCAACCAGCTTTCTGTGGAACCGATGCTCCTTCGGACAGAAATGACCGCGGGACAGTGTCAGTATCATAGGATTATTTCCCTGCAGAACAGATAATTTTCTCGATTTACCTTCATGATTTTTCAGCTCATAATCCGGAAAGGATGAACCGGGGATAATATCTTCTCTCATTGTTTTTCTACTAATAAGAGGAAGAAAATTGAATTCATTCCCCTCCCCTTTTTTGAACAAACCCTACCTTAAAAATGGAGACCTTCGGCTTCGTACCTGCCGCCGGTAAAATCATCCTTCTGACCAGATATTTCTTCTAAAGCCATCCATCGCTTACCGAGGCTGTCCAAAAAGGATGTCATTCTGAACTTGTTTCAGAATCTCCTATCTTTGAAAGGTCAGGAGATGCCGGATCGGGGCCTGCCTTCCGAAACTTCAGTGCAGGCAGGTCCGGCATGACGGATTGTTTTGATGATGTTTTTATTATACACCTTTTTGGACAGCCTCGGTTATTTGGGCCAGCCCCGGCTCCGGGGCTTAGCCCCTTATTGATATATTCAGTCATTCAGGTAAATGCGGCTGAAGCTACTCAATATTAAGCTTTCACTTATCCCTGAGCTAAAGGAGCCGGCAAGTGTCATCTCTATTTTTTCCGCTGGAAAATTCACCTTAATCAGGAGACTGCTACCGGATTTTTTTCATTTAGTATGTTTCCTTTGAAGGCATAGAGGAGAGATACAGTTAAAATCAAAACCTGGAATTCCATTCCACGTCCTTCGTTTCCGGTTCCCATATTAACCGAATTCCACCCGTGCTGGAAATGTACCATTGAAATAGCACCTATCATCACTATTGTAAATAAAAGACCTCCAACCCGGGTTGCCCAGTCCGGGCCAAAACCACCCCAAAGAATCAATAAGGAACCTCCTATTTCAATAAGACCTAACATAAATACCATAGCTGCGGGCATTCCCATCATTTCGGATACCATTCCTGTCATTACCACTTTCGGGAATGCGTGGTAGATAAAAATTGCAGCCAAAGTGAGCCTCGGCAGCCAGTGTGCTATTCCTGAAAGTTTGTTTAACTGATTCATTGATTTTCTGTTTTATTTAAAGTTAGCTTGTCTGGTTTTGATGGTTTGTATCAGAGATCTCTTACTTTATAAAACCGAAAATCATCAGCTTTCAGGGACACAGGCAGCTGGTTTCCGGAACTTTATTTCATCTCACCATGATCCATTTCATCCATATCAAAAACAGCTTCATCCGGATCTCCTGTTTCACCCTGTGGCTTGTCAAATATAAATCCATTAAGGTATTCTGAAGATTCTCCTTCCATCATGTGTTTGATGGTTTCGGCATAGAAGTTACGGGCTTCTTCTACACTTTTCTTGCCTTCAATGATATCATGTGCAAGATTAATAGCCAGGTAATTGGCGCCTTCTTTATCACAGCGGGCAGCAATGGTTCCTTTTGTGCACTCAATAATTATACTGCCGTCATACTTTGCCAGTTCCGTAAATTTTTCGGGTGGAACCTCATAATTGATCTCCTGAAGAAGTACATCTTTATGAGGCATGGGAAACTCATGGTCAATTTCTTCCCGCTGAATCACGGTTTTACTCCAGTCGCCATTATCGAACCAGATGAGCATTTCCGGATTTTGCTCATCCGGTTCGCCATATTCATCTATCGTGTTCTGAGCGGCTTCTTTTGCGACTTCCGGCCAGTCATCAATAATTTCAGAAGCCTGCTGCTGTTGCATATCCTGGGCCACGCCCTGTAAAGCCATAACAGCAATTATGATGCAGGTAATGAGGGGCGTTACTATTATTGTTTTCATAATGTTTCTCTCTTTTTTTGTTCTTAGGGTTCTATTTAAAAGGAATTGGAGGGGGCATTAAACGCATTCATGGGGGATTCTTACCGAAACCCATTCCTATTTATGAACAGATTTGTCTCCTGTCTTTTTTTGGATGGAGGGAAAATGCGCTCCGTAAAATCCTTTTATCTCATCATTACGCGGTCCCATTTTCGTCTTCTGGTCTCCCCGTGAAGGGGGCTCGTTCCAGAATGCTTCTCCGACCACCATTTTTGGAATGTTGATGAAAACGGTTGAATCGGTGCGCTTCACAACTGCATCTAAAGGAATAAAAAGATCTTTTTGAAAAATGCTGCGTGGTACAAGCAAATAACCGTCGTGTTCTTCGTTTGCCTTAACTACGTTTTCAACAGAGCCGATTTCACCATGGTCGGAGCCCCGTACGGAATCACCCGGCTTCACATCATTATGACCTGCTGTTGAGTTATCAACGGCAGAAAGAAATTCATCCACTGTAATGACAGCATTCGAAATCAATGGGAAATTAGTTCGGATGGCAGCTTCATAGGCCGGAACACCAGCTGCGCCAATGGCATCTGAAAGATAGGTCACGTCATAACCGGCTTCCATGGCGTGGCGTCCGGTGGATTCGCAGCAAAGATTGGCCGTCATACCGCATATAACCAGATGCGTAATTCCCTTTTGTTGGAGATGTTCCGGAAGATCGGTTTCAAAAACATCACAGCTTTTATGAGGCAACAGTACAACGTCTTCATTCTGTGGCTGCAGGTCAGGATGAAAATCTGCTCCCCAGCTGCCGGCCAGGAACATTTTCCGTTCAAACATAAGACGGTTAATTCCGCTTCTCCGCTGCAGCTTTTCATCCGCATAATCGTTTTCTGTATACGCCATCGGACCAAACAAAACAAGCATATCACGTGACCGCGCACCTTCAATAGCTTTTTTCATATGTTCAATGATATCGTTCATTTTTACGGTTTTGCTGGTCATTTCCCAACCGGCTCCACCATCGGAGAGGAAATCATTAACGGGATCTATAACCAGCAGGGCCGAACGGTCTGGCGTAAAAGATATGGATTCCTCATTTTTTGGGATGTAGGTGGTACTCTCCTGGTTGTCAGGTTTTATTTCAGACATGGTATTTTTTCTCTCTTATTTAATTATTGTGACTTTATTCTTTACACCAATTTTAAATATAAACTGGTATTCACTATAGATGATTTTTAGGGAAAAATTCTTACCGGGAAAGAATAAATTTTTAGTAAGAATAGCCTTATCACATTGAAAAGGAGTACCCGGAGATAGAGTTTCTGGTAGCAGTTCATCTTTGGCTCTTTAGCTAAAAAAGAACCATTTGATAATAAATAACATAGATACCTGCAAGGATAAGCAGTATGCCAGTTATCTGTTCCATATGAGGTAATATTTTTCTCAGGTACTTCATGAGCAAATCCTTAGCAAAAACTGACAGCAAAATTACTGCAATCATCATGCCGCTGATACCTATAAAATAGGCACCAATATAGGAAGCTCCCTGCCATGCCGTGGGAGCCGCCATCGCCTGGGTAGCGACTACAAGGAAAAGCGGAAACAGGCAGCCCAATGCTCCGATGGCATAGGCTATCCCAAAGATAAAAGCTTCAACAGCTTCAGATTTGTGGGTCGGGTTATTCACATTCAGGGAAAAGGAGATATTTTTACCAGCCACCATAAAAACACCCAGTATAACCAGCACTATTCCCATTCCAACGGTGATCCACTTCATGTAATCTTTAAGCAGCTGACTTGCTGCTATAATCATGCCGCCGGCAATAGCATAAATTATTAAAATGCCAAGTATGCTAAGCAGGGCCAGCTTTAATCCTCGTGCCATGCGTGTTCCAATCCCGGGGTCTGCCTGGGAATTACGGGAAATAAAGGCCGCAATATAACCGGGCAGTAAAGCGACGGCACAAGGGGCCAGAAAAGCTAAAACCCCTTGTATGAACGAAAAATAAACAAACTCCATTAATTATTCCACCAGCTCATCAAACAGTGCACGGTATTCTTCTTCGCTGAGTGCGGTATTATTTTTTTGAAAGGCAATGGTTCCGTCCCGGTTTACACCAACAGTAGTAGCCTGAGCTTCAACCCCGAAATCCAGCATGATTTCCGGCATACCCTTAGTGACAGGAAAGGTAAATCCTTTCTCTTCGGATAGTTTTCGCATCACCGCTTCATCGTCGGTGGGATCGATGCCGACAGCCACTAAGTTAAGCCGGTCTTCATACTCCGGGTAGAGTTTGGATAACACCGGCCAGTTTTGTGCACAAGTTGGACACCAGGAGGCAGTGAAATAGACGACCAACGGTTTATTTTCTTCTATGGATTTCTGCAGGCTTACTTCTTCTCCGCTGATGGTGGTCACTTCAAAGTCAGGAGCTTTTTTTAACTCAGGGTCACCAGAAGATTCGGAATTTCCGGAAGTACAGGCACTTGCAAAAAGAATAAAAAATGTTATTAAAAATAAAAGGTTGGTTAATTTTGGCATTTGTGGAATATTTTAATAGTTAATCTCACGCTGGAAAACAGCAGTAGATAGATGATCGTGTTTTCAGGCTTTTAGTCATAATGTTTTATTGACTATCTCAACAATGAAAATCTTACCTGTTTTATCTGTAATTAAAATTTTTTTTTAATCTTGTATTCCCGCTTCTTTTCTCCGGACTGACACAAATTCGAAAGCTTCATAAGAATCCACTCCTCCAGGTACTTATCAGAAAGCATGTTAAAACCTTGAGAGAACAGACTGCCTCAGTTCGCCCTGTTACCGGTAAGATTTTGAATAATTATCCCATCTAATAGGTAGAATTACAGGAAAGAGTTAATGATTCAATTAAATAAATTAATGAACGAGTGACGTAATAACTAATTCAGTTCTTCAAGAGAACTGTAAAACAGTAAGAGGTGAATTTATTCCAAAAAAATGCAGAGAGGAAAACAGAGAGTCATTATGACTGATCAGGATCGGAACTAAATGCGGCTGCCGATGAATGAGAATGAGATTCATTTCTGCATGATCAAACCTTGCGGGTAGTAATTTAGTATTGGTTTATCTCTCTGAGGGCGGGTAGGTTGGGAATTTTATTTTTACCGGAATGTATATTTATCATTTGAATGTCAGCGAAAGCGTGGTCTGTTTTATGTCTTCTCTTTTATGGCTGTATACAAGAGGAAAACCTGCTTACAGCATTAACCAAAGTTTCTTTAGTTTATAACATCAGGTGATTGGTTTGGCTTCCTGGATAAAGATCTGATTAAAAATGAGAATGCCCCGCCTTGATTAGCGGGGCACCACAAGTTTAATCTGTTTAATTAATATTTACTGATTTTCCTGCTTACGCAGCAGGATGAAATGATAATCATTCCTCTTGCCTGCTTACTTTCCAGATCACACCCGTACCGGCTTTGTAATCATAGGGAGGTTCTCTATTCATATCAATATTAACTACTCCGTAATCTACAATATACATAGCGTCATCGGGTCCAAACTGAACATCGAAAGGCCGTTCAATTCCCCCACCTTCCTGCTGTTGATGGGAAGCGGCGCCACCGCCCGAATTTGAAAGGAAATCGGTAACGTCACCGGAATTCGGATCAACCCGTACTACACGATATCCTTGTGCCGGATCCTCTCCACGTATTGGATTCGTAGGCGGGGAAAGATCACCCCATTCAGCTATGAATACATGGTCTGCCCAGTCGCCCCAGGAATCGGGTGCAACATCCATCATAGATGGGGAAGAGTTTATTTCATGACTTCCCAGTACGTCGGTGGGATCGGGAGGAGTAAGATTACTGGCTTCATGATTAATTAAAAAACCACCGAGTCCTTTTCCCTGCGGCTCTCCATTTACAACTACCATCGCCAGTAATGAATCTTCTTCTACGATAAATCTTTCATCTGTTAAAGGTTCTCTGCCTGCTGAAAAGTCTGGCACTCCATACCATCTGCCTTCTTCTATCTTCAGACTGGCATCCATATCGTCTCCTACCGGTCGCGAACCTCGCACATCATATCCATTTTCAGCTGCGTACATTTGCCCTTCACTGTCCCACGAAATGCCTATGATATTGCGGAATCCCCAGGCATGCATCTGAATATTACCGGGATTATCAGGATCAAACTTCAGAATAGATCCTCCACATAATTCCACACCTTCAATTACCTGTCCCTCTGAAGTTTCTGTACCAAACGGTACAAAAGCACCTGTAATTACGCTATCGCCTTCTGCGGCGCCGGGTCTGAAATCAGGAGTTTGGTAATTAATACCATGCAATGTAATATCCTGGCAGGGTCGCGGATGCAGTTCGGGGCTTTCCATTACCCACGGGCCAACAGATTTATCTACCACACCGGCATTCCCGGCCGGGCCTACAGTTATGTACATTAATCCGTCGGGGCCCACACGAATATCGTTGATCTGATGTTCGGACTGGCTGTCGATGATGCCATCAAACAAATTCGTTACTTCTCCATCCATACTCACCCTTGATACGGCTCCCGTTAAATCCTCGGCCCGGTGTGTGATGTAAAAATCTCCATTGTGCCAAACCAACCCAACTACAGAAGCAACAATCCCTGAGTTTTCCAGATTGGCGACCACTGTATGCTCACCATTTTCAATCTCGAGGATACTAATCGGGGCCAGTGTTTCCGGATTTAATCCGCCTCCTGCTTCGGCAACATACAGCCTGCCTTCATCGTCCCAGGCCAAAGAACTGGGATAGGTAAGGTCATCTGTTACTTTTTCCACTTCATATCCCTGCGGCACCTCTATTAAAGGGAAATCATCATTATCACCAGAGGTTATATCATCGTCATCTAAACAGCCTTGTACCATAAAAGCAAAAGCTATCAGAAAAACCAAGAATCTGATCTCTGTACCTATATTTTTAACATCTCTCTTTCTCTCCATGTCTTCTCTCTATATATGTTTATCTTATTTATTTTACTAAATTTTAACCAATCTCTCCTGAGATGAAATCAGTTATATCCAACAGAGAATTTTTTCTGAAGTCCCTGCACTCCAGTAGAATATAGATCTTTAAACGCTTCTTTTAACTCCTGTTCAGGTGCATCCTGAACATCAAACTCCGACGACCAGATAAATTCAGATTGTTTATCACTCAATACTTTTACCTGCATCTTGCTTGTATAGTTGCGGATAGGCAACGGCGAACTAAGAATTGAATAGGTTAATAATCGTTTCTCATCATCTAAACTCTGTAGCTTCTCATGCACTTCTCCACCATCCTGTAAGGTTAATATTCGTACAGAGCCAACACCCGATCCCTCAACCTTACAGCTTGCTATAGCCTCAACATATTCATCCAGGGCTCCAAAATTCCGGACTGTCTCCCATACTTTTTCGGCCGGCATATCAATTTTTCCATTCGTTTTTACTTTGGTCATTTGTAGCCTTTTAAAGGTTTAAAATTTGTACTTGTTTCTCGACGCGTTTTACCTGCAAAATCTTACTAACAAATTTTTTTATTTTCCTTATAAAAGGCTTGTCTCTGGCATGGAATAGATGGTAAACCGGTACCTGATGGTGAAAATTCAATTGTTGCCCATTAGTCGGTTATTTATTCTCGTATTGGAGAAACTTTTACCAAAATATTTAAAACTGGAAAAAAATGATGTAAGAATTCTTTCCTCCGGCACATCTGATATAATCACGGTGCTAGGGTTATATCCTTCTGATTGATGGAGAAATGCACGAGATAGTCGGGAGAAATCACCAATGCGGAAATGAAACTGATTCCGGCCCCGGCAGTTTGCTGCCGGCGTATAATTCATTCTCTGAACAGCACCCAACTAATCAAATCTAAATGAAATAGTATAATATTATGAAAGTCGCTATTGTTATTTTATCAGATATAGAAACCCATGAATCTTTAGGCCGCGTGGTTAATGCCTTTTCTTTTGCTAAAGAATTGCAGGAGCATCAGGATGAAGTAGCTATTATATTTGACGGAGCGGGAACCCGTTGGATACCTGAACTGGAAGATGAAAATCATAAAGCACATGAGTTATATCTGGCTGTTAAAGACAAAATTGCCGGTGCATGTAAATTTTGTGCCAAATCTTTTGGAGTGATCAACGAAGTGCGGAAGACAGAAATTCCTTTACTGGATGATCATGATCAACACCCAAGTCTCAGAAACTATATAGTGGATGGATACCAGATAGTAACTTTTTAAACGAAAGAATGCCCATCCGGTATGGCAGAACGTTCGGCAGGTTGAATCGCATCTGCGGGTACTTCCGGATCATCCGCTTCTTTTATTACAGACCGGGCATCTCAGGTATTCTGTATTAAGGAAATCCGGTATATCCCGAGATATAATTTACAGGACCATCATACTTTTTTACCGGTATCTGTAATCGCTATCTCCCGTCAGGTCAATGACCGGATAATGAGGATGAGCTAACACTGCCCCTTCCAGGTGCCAGCAATGAACTATATAATCTGTCATCAGGCTGTATTACCTGAAGAAAAAATGGATACGGAAGAAATGATCCCGATGAAATTTTAAAATAAGTGTAAGAACCTGCAGCAATAAAACGTCTTATAACAAAAGCTTAATATTGTTATTGAAATTGAATAAAACATTTTTAAAAAACATGATCAGCGCCATCAAAATGACCAGTCCGGATGAGATTGGTTGTGATGAATGCTTTGATCAGATGAACGAATTTTCTGAAATAGAGCTTGCGGGAGAATCTCCCCAAAAGACGATGCCCCTGGTGCAGGATCATCTGAATAAATGCGGGGAGTGCCTGAGTGAATATGAAGCCCTGCTTATTGCATTAAGAGATTTACATCTTCGTATTAATTGATTGTTATTAGAATTTAATATCTGCTGGCTGCAGCGGTGGGTAAAATATTAATCAGAGAAAATTTTTTGGCTGCAAAAATGATTATAAAGATAGCTATAGCGCAAAAAAACTATTCCTGAAGCCTGGTACAATGAGTGAACACTTTACTCCATTAAACGACCTTGCCCTGATTGGTGACCAGCGTACCTGTGCCCTGCTGAATAAGCAGGGCAATATTATTTGGTATTGCCCGCAACGATTCGATAATCCTTCTTTTTTTGCTCATTTGCTTGATCCCGAAAATGGAGGTTCATGGAAACTGAAAACAGAAGGTCTGGAATTTGAAAAACGACATTATCTGGAAGACAGCGCTTTACTGCAAACCCATTTTACCACTGAAAAGGGGAACCTTGTGCTGGAAGACTGGATGGCTCTGAATTCCCGTTTCTATGGCATTTGCCGGAAGCTATCCTCTTCGCCGGTGCCTTATTCGATGCAGATAACTCCCCGCCCGAACTACGGCCGGCAGGATCCGGTCCTTGAAAAAAGAGAAGAAAGATATGTTACCCTGCAATTTGATTATCATCTGTACGCCTCACATCCGCTGGAGGTACAGGGAGATTCTGTTGTATGTAACGTACCGGCCGGGGAGCAGGCATGGTTTATTCTTGCTGAGAAAATGCTGGATCAGCCGGGAGAAATGCTCCGGGAGACTCGTCAACAGACCCTGAACAGATGGCGGGAGATCAGCAGCCACATCACCTATAAAGGTCCTTACGAGGAAGAAGTACGAAAATCACTGCGCCTTCTGCGCCTGCTTACCTATGCCCAAAACGGGGGTATCATTGCTGCAGCTACTACATCCCTGCCCCAGATAATCGGAGGCGAACGAAATAATGATTACCGGTATGTATGGCTGAGGGATGCTGCGATGATTGTAAGTGCCCTGGCCCGGGCAGGCAGCGTTGGTAAAGAAGAGCGCAAATTTCTTAGTTTCATCTGTTCAGCCATGCACCGCCTGCCTGAGCCTGTTGTTCCTTTCCTTACCCTTGAAGGACAGCCTGCAGCAAAAGTGAGAACACTGGACCATTTCAGGGGGTACAGAGACAGCAAACCTGCACAATATGGCAATAAAACGGTTACCCAGCTGCAGCTGGATGCCAATGCTAATATATTAATCGCCGCTAAAGTTATATATAATCGTTACAACACAAGGGAGCACTGGAAAACTATACAGCGCATGGCAAATTACCTGGTAGAACACTGGGACGAGCCGGATCATGGTATTTGGGAGGAAATCCCGGAAAACCACTACACCACCAGTAAAGTGATTGCTTCCATAAGCCTGCATTATATTGCCGAACATTCTGATGATCCTGCTGAACAGAAGCTCTGGCGGAATACATCTGAACAGATACAGCAATATGTTGAAGAAAACTGCATTACTTCATCGGGAACTTATGCTGTTTATGCAGGCAGCGAAGATACAGACGTAAGTGCAATGCTTTTTCCTGTGTGGGGATATACAGATGCCGACACACCTGTCATGCTGAAAACCGTGGAAGTGTTAGAGAAGAATTACTCCCGGAATCACTTATATAAACGCCACCGGGTGGAATACGATTCAGGAAAAGAAGGTGTTTTCCTGGCCGGTACCCTTTGGGTTGCCCAATATTGGGTAATGCGCCGGGACTGGGACAAAGTAAAAGCTATCCTTGAAGCTGCCTTACGTTTTATGAATGATGTTGGTATCATGCCCGAACAGGGTGATCCCGAAACCGGTGAATGGCTGGGTAATCTGCCGCAGACTTTTGTGCTTGCCTCCCTGATCGGCACTATTATTGATTACAAACATTCCCGTTTTGGAAAAGATGAGGAGGAAAGCAGTTGACAGTTGGAAATTGACAAGCGTGGACAGTGGAAGGATTTGTCAATTGTATAATTACTGATGTTTCTTAGATTGTCCTGATGAAACCGCCTGCGATACGATATGCTCCACAACCGCCTCCCACTGGTCTTCCTGCAGAAAATGTTTGGCCGGCAGCTTATGCACTTCCGGAAGATTGGCAACTGCTTTAATCTCCTCCCCATACCGTTCATATGTAAGCCCGGGATCTTCGTCTCCCCAGATTGCCTGTACAGGATAAGGCGTGTCCTGCACAGCCTGGTGACAGAGCTCCCGAAAGGCAACAGAATCTTCAAAATTGCGCATAATCTTTAGAAAAGCCTTTCCTTCATCCTCCCGCTTCAGAAGATCTACATAAGCAGTAATTTCTTCTTCAGGGATATCATCCATATTAGAAACACCCAATTCTTTAAACAGAAGTTGCCATGTAGCATGCGTGGTGGCGGCCAGTTGGGTTTCTCCAAGCAGAGGTTTTTCAAAGGGACGCATGGGGAGTGGTTTTTTGAATTTATCTACATCTATCCAGGTATTCAAAATTGTCAGTGATAGAATTTTTTCCCGGTTCATTGCTCCCAGGGCAAAGCCTATGGGGCCGCCAATATCATGGACCACCAAATGATACTTTTCTAAACCCAATTCTTCGGCAGCACGTGCACAAAGGTGTGCAAAATTAGAAAAGGTATATTCAAAATCTTCGGGTCTCTCTGATAACCCAAGCCCCGGTAAGTCTATGGCAATTCCTCTGTATCCTTTCTCTTTCAGCTCTTTTAATACCTTTCGATATAGATAGGAAGAGGTAGGTACTCCGTGAATGCAAAATACCGGATCTCCACTTCCCCAATCCAGTACAAATGTTTTTATTCCCTCAACTGTAATAAACTTTCCCGACAATTCATGCTCTTCAATAACTTGTTCTACTGTTCTGTCACTCATTTTTCTTTTGTTTTAAATACTAATTTTTATTCTGCGAGCCGGATTTTATTTCCTTCATCCGGCCGATCCGGGGTCGTGCCATCCGGTAACTTCCAATATTCTTTTTGTCGACGGAAGGGAAGCGTGAGTAATCCTTTCACTGTTTGATCATCTCCATCTTCCTGATAACCCGGCACTCCTATTACTATATCATCCTGATGAATGTTAAGACGTATCGTGCGGTGAATGCGATCCCAAATAATTAGTAGGTTTGAATAATTTGAGTTGGCCTCTCGCTGCACAATAGAGTGGTGAATGCCGTGTATCCGCGGAGTGACAATGATCCAGCTAAGCACTCGTTCGAGTCTGTACGGCAAACGCCAGTTACTGTGATGAAAAGCAACCGAAGCCTCAAAGAACACTTCGTATACGAGAACGGCTACAGGACCCGCCCCAATTAAAAGAACACCTGCTGTACGGAAAAATGCACTAAAAAACATTTCACCAAAGTGAAACCGAAAGGCAGTCGTAATTCCAAGATCCAGATCAATATGATGAACGTTATGAAATCGCCAGAGAAATGGTATTTTATGGTTCAGCCAGTGCCAGATGTATAGCAGGTAATCCAGGAGTAAAAAAGCCAAAATTCCATGCAGCCAGGGCGGCAATGTGAAGTAGTACAAAAATCCAAATTCATGCTGTGACGCCCAGTATGCAACCGCTACCTCTGCAGGAATCAGAATAAATCGCAAAACTCCAAATGTAGGTACAGCCACTCCAATATTGGTAAAAAAACGCTGACTCAATTTTTTTACCCATCGCCGTAAAGGATATTTGTACTGTAAATACAGAAGCAGAATGAATAGAAAAACCAATATGGGCAATCCATAGAGATCAAGAATTTTATAGAATACCTGGTAATTCATTGAGTTAGCATCAGCCTCTATCTTTTAACATTTTATAAAGTTGCACCAGGGAAATAAAGTTTACGGCTGCACCTGCCAAACAATAAAGACAGATCTTTTTTTGCTTTGTGGCCATGTTGTAAAGATAATAGGCTCCCCCGGCAGCTTGCCCTGCTACATTCCCGGCAATTATATAATCTACCCAGTTTAGGTTTTTCTTTTTGATGGCTCCTGTAATCAGCACCAGATTAGCCGCGTACATCAACAGGCTCACCGACCCATCGGGCATACCTGCCACCTGGGCATCTTTTGAAGCATTCACAAAATCGGAATCAAAAAGTTCGGCCGGCAGATCTGGCAGATGACGTATTACACCTAACTGGTAGAGGGAGATGGGTATGAAATCAATCAGTCCAAGTGCACTAAGCAGCGCGATATTTCTTCTGTTCTCCGTAACTTCTCCAGACTGTCTCCTGACTTTTTTGACCGGGGATAATTCTTGTTTACTCATAAAAATCAGTTCTCTTTTGATTCATTTTTTTACAGAAAAAATTGACTAAAGATATTTTATTCTACTGACCATAATCCGCAAGTCATCCGATGACTATTCCGTTGATATTTTTTTGCTTTACGCTGAGTTTTGAGGATTTCAGGTCCTGGTTATTAATATACTTTCTGGTAATTTTCCAAATGCTGCCTGTATCCGGTTCGGGTAAAGGCCCCATAGGACTCATAATAAGCATACCAAAATCCACTATATACAGTTCATCGCCATCAGGGGAAAATACCAAACCCAGAGGACGCTCAAATCCTCCCGTTCCTGAAGCACTGCCGGGTCCCGGCTTTTTGTTTAAGGCAAACTCCTCTGTTTCGCCTGTATGTACATTTACACGTACTATTTGATATCCTACAGGAGATATTGTATTACCTGTAACCGGCGTCATATCCCCAAACTGGGCAATAAAAGCATCTCCCTCCACTCCAAACTCACTTTGTTCCGGAACGAAAACCAGTCCGCTGGAAGAGGAGTGCACACCAAAAACGGCAACAGGCTCAGGCGGCTCTCCCGGATATTCCTGCAATAACAGATCGGCTGGTATTTCGCCTTCTCTTACAAAAGAGGGATCGTCCAATCGTATGCCTCCGCTGTAATCCGGCCAGCCATACCATTCTCCCGGTATTACACGCCAGAGATGATCCAGCCCTCCTACAATTTTACGGCTGCCCCGGGCGTCAAACCCGTTTTCCACAACATAAAGTTGATTATCGGGTCCAAAAGCAAGGCCGTAGGGATTGCGAAACCCCCAGGCCACCAGTTCTACTGGATCTCCATCCCGGTTGACACGCATGACAGCCCCTGAACAAGGCACCTGCCCCTGTATTACCTCTCCTGCCCGGGCAGTTTCTCCAACAGCTTTATAAGGCCCGGATGAGACCGTATCTGCCGGGTCATCACTAAACGGATCGGGTGTTGAATAGTTTTTACCGGACAGGGTAACATCCTCGCACGGAATGTCAGCAAATTCTTCATTTTCTCCCAGCCATCCCATTCTCCAGTTATCATTTCCTACAACGCCGGAATTGGTAGCCGTCCCCTGGCCGAAATAGATCCATCCATCTGATCCTGCGACAGGGCCATTTGTATGATGATCTCCCAGACTTGGTAAACCATCTGCTAATACCTGTACCTCTTCACCACTTTTTGAAATTTTCAAAATTCGTCCGCCTTCACTGTGTCCGCCTTCAGCCACAAAAAAATAGCCGTCATGAAAAGTTACCCCATTCCACGGGCCGTTTTCACCGCCTTCATGAACTGTTGTGAAGCTGCCGTCAGATCTTAATTTCAACAGCCGGGATTCTGTCCAATCGGGTCCATAGCTATAACCTGCTTCAATTACGTAAAGATTTCCTTCATCATCAAAAGCAGCATCGGTTGGATAAGTAAGTTCTTTAGCAACCAGTTCCACGGAATATCCGGACGGCACCTGGATATCTTCAGCCTCAAAAGTGCGTTCCGGTGTAAACATATCTTCACTCATTACACGCGCTCCTTTCTGTATCATATGACATGCTGAGGTATAAAATAAAAACATAAGTAAAAGGAAAATGGGGAAGGGAGAAAAATAATTCATATGAACTCTCATGATCTTTTTATCATTAACATAAGAAACAATGCTTATACAAAAGATTAAGTTCCGGTATGTGTTATAAACTATTTACTTTTTTATAGAGGAACATGTTGCCTGTCAGGCATCGAAAAATGTTGCACCACCTATAATCTATAAATTCAGAAGAGATGATTATCAATTTAAGTTCGCTCCTGGACATTGCACTTCTTGCCTTACGCATTATTGTGGCAATTATTTTTTTCTCCAGCGGGAAAAGCCATGTTATGAAACCTGACGAACGTGCAGAAAGCATCGGTATGTCTCCGGGGGCTACGCGCTTTTTAGGTATCGTTGAAATAGCAGGTGCTATCTCCGTAGCTGCCGGTTTTTACATTCAGGTTGGAGCTGCCTTGCTTGCAGGGGTGATGCTGGGTGCGATATATAAAAAGACCATGGTTTGGGGCACAGGTTTTTACAGCGAAAAAGGCTATGGATGGCATTATGATCTTCTGCTTTTATGTGCTAATCTTGTATTTCTGGCTACGGGCGGAAGCCTGGTACTCGCCGGGTAAATATTTCCTTGACTCCGGATTATAGAACGGGAGGTTAATAGACTTAAACTATTTCCTTTCCGATACACTAACCGAACTGCCCTGAAATCATCCATTCCTGCCAAAAGATGCTTTCATTTATCTGATAACACTCTGTTCAATAAGCCCCCAATCCCAATGCCAATAGCTGTCACCGCCGCCAGGGCCGTCCACCGGTGCATTGCAGCCCAGAGCTGAGGGCTAAAATCCCAGGCCTGCGCATTGAAGCTGCCATGGGCGCCGTGATCGCCGGATACAGGCTCCCAAAGGTTATCTGGTTTCTCCGGATCTTCGGGTTTTTCTGTCTGCTGCCCTTCATATCCTGTTTTGGCCAGATAACGATCTATCCATCTGGGAACAAATTTGTTGCCGAGGATAGTCTGTGCCGTGGGATATCCCACATATATCTCTCTTTCAGCATGCTTAGCTGCATTGAAAATTGCTCTGGCGGCTACCTCTGGTTCATAAATGGTGCCCATCGGTTTGGGCTTTCGGGGCAACCGGCTTTTAACAAGTTCAAACTGAGTTGTATTCATAGCGGGCAGTTGTACCATGCTCAGCCTGATGTTGCTCTTGTCATGAATCAGTTCCGATCGCAGCGATTCAAAAAACCCATGAATGCCATGCTTGGCACCGCAATAGGCAGACTGCAGGGGTATACCCCTGTAAGCCAGTGCAGAACCTACCAGGATAATGCATCCGCTGTCGCGGCGGAGCATTCTGTTCAAAGCGACTTTAGTACCATATACCTGGCCTAAATACGTGACTTCAGTAACCCGTTTAAACTCATCGGGATCCATCTCCTTAAAAGGAGAAAAAACACTGACCATTGCATTATTAATCCATACATCAATGGGGCCGAACTCCTCTTCTACCTGTTGGGCGGCCCACTCAATTCGGGAGGCGTCACTTACATCGGCTGGAACAGCTATTGCTTTACCACCCAACTCTTCCACTTCCTGTTTAGCGGCTTCTAATCCTTCTATCCCTCTTGCCAGTAATCCTATCCTGGCCTTATGCCGGGCAAACTCGCGAACAATAGCCCGCCCCAATCCGGCCGATGCTCCTGTCACGACTACTACTTGATCAAAAATATCTTTTTGTAACATTTTAACCTCTCTTTGTTTTTTCTTAAAACCTGAGTTTTATAGGGGTATCATCTGTTAGAATGCACTGTTTTCCGGGAATTCAGGAGGAAACAGCCAAAAACGAATTTGCTTAAGGTAATTCGATCTAACAGTACATATTAGCAGTGGTAGAGTCGATACTCCCCTCTGCAAAACCGTCTGTATTACCTGGGCTGTGTGCAGTGCTTCCCGATGAGTTTCCTGTTCAATCTGTTCTCTGCAGCTAAAGTTATATAAGTCTCTTCACCAGCCTCTCTGACAGTAGGCAATAACACTCCTCCGCTTTAATGGATACATCGTAATGGCTACATTTTTTATAACCGGAATAACCGGCCATACCACAGCAGCCGGATTGCAGCAGGTGATAATCCATCCCCATTTTTTTGCAGCAGCCGGATTCCTCATTCATTCCCATAACAGCCTTATGATGGCAGTGTTCATAAAGGATAAAATTACCTATCTGAATGTGGCATTACTTCCTGCAGAACATCTTTAAAAGTTTGTTTGATGATATTGATTTCTTCAGGATCTCCTTTCAACAATGCTTTTGAATAGTTTACCGCCTGTTTAAAATTAATATGCGGAGGCAGCGGCGGTACGCTGGGGTCGGTCACAACTTCCAGTACCGCGGGACGATCGGCTGACAGAACGGCATCCCATGCATCGGACAGTGCTTCCGGATCATCTACTTTTATTCCCTTCAGTCCAAGCATTTCAGCATATTCAGCATATGGGAAGTCCGGTATATTCTGAGACGCTTCAAACTTTGGATCGCCGACTAATGCTCTCTGCTCCCAGGTAACCTGGTTGAGGTCCTGATTGTTTAAAATCATGACGGCAAGACGCGGATCACTCCATCTTTTCCAATATTTGGAAATGGTAATCAGGCCATTGTTGCCCAGCATTTGCATGGCTCCATCCCCTACAAGAGCAATAACCGGCCGCTCCGGATGGGCAAACTTGGCCGCAATTGCATAAGGCACGCCCGGACACATAGTAGCCAGGTTCCCTGATAGCGAAGCCATCATCCCTTCGCTTACCTTCAGATCCCTGGCAAACCAATTGGCCGAAGAACCGGAGTCGGAGGTCAGAATACAGTTAGCAGGCAGCTTCTGAGAAAGCTCCCAGAATACACGCTGTGGATTAACGGGATCAGCACTGTTCATAGCCCGTGCTTCAAGCACTTTCCACCAATCTTTAATACCATCCTCAATTTTTTCTCTCCAGCTGCGGTCTTCTTTATGGTTGAGGTGCGGGATGAGCGCCTGCAGTGTCTGCCGGCTGTCGCCCTGAAGATTTACTTCCATAGGATAACGGATGCTTAGCATCTTTCCATCAATATCGATTTGTACACCTCTGGCCTGACCTTCTTTGGGCAAAAATTCAGAATAAGGGAAACTGGTTCCAACCATTAAAAGCGTGTCGCAGTTTATCATCATTTCCCAGCTTGGTTTTGTACCCAGCAAACCTATGGCTCCCGTAACATAGGAAAGATCATCAGCCAGAACCGTCTTTCCCAAAAGCGCTTTGGCCACGCCGGCACCAAGCAACTCGGCCACTTCTTTTATCTGCTCAGCGGCATGGGCTGCACCTGCTCCAACCAGCATCGCCACTTTTTCACCTTCATTAAGCACTTTGGCTGCTTTTCTCAGCTCACTTTCAGGCGGAATGATATTTGTTGAAGAGTGACCAATACCACTGTGAATAGTACCATGTGCCCGGGGTGGCTCAACAGCATCCAGCTCCTGTACATCATTCGGCATGATGATGCAGGTGACGGTTCTGTAATTTTTTGCTATCCGTATGGAACGGTCAATCAGGTGCCGGGTCTGGGTAGGGTCGGATGCCATATGAACATATTCATGCGCTACATCTTTAAATAAAGAGAGTAAATCAACTTCCTGCTGATAATCTCCTCCTAAAGCCACCCGCGCCTGCTGCCCTGCAATAGCCACTACCGGCTGATGATCCATCTTGGCATCATAAAGTCCATTCAGGAGATGGATCGCACCAGGACCGGATGTGGCCAGGCATACCCCCACCTCTCCTGTAAACTTAGCATGGCCGCAGGCCATAAAAGCCGCATTTTCTTCATGCCTCACCTGTATAAATTCAATCTTATCCTCAGCCCGGTCCAGTGCCCCCATTATTCCATTGATGCCATCCCCGGGATAACCGTATATGCGATGAATGCCCCACTGTGAAATCCGATTAATTAAAAAATCACTGACTTGATTACTCATAATAAAATCTCTCTCTTGTGGATTAGTAAATTCAGGCACCTTATTTGTTTTCTAATCAACGATAAAATAAGGGCCGTTATTTTTGACTGCACGACTTGCTTTTTTCTTACCTGAAATAAAAATATCTGGTTTCCTGAATACCTTTTATCAACTACCGTTTCGAAGTATTCAGCATAGAAGAGAAATCAGGAGACAGAATCGGCTTAATCTCACGCTGCCAGATATTTACATCTTCTTTTTAGTAAGATTTTATGCTTCTTTGCAGTCTTATATAAAAAAAGTGCTGAATATATGGCAAAGCAGGCTAATATCATTGTCGGTATAACCCTTTCAGGAAATCCTACCAGTCATGAATAAATCAAAAACAAAGCAAAAGAACAGCAAGAGGTGTAAAATCAGGCTTCAATTACTGCTGGTTTTGTTTGCTGTTTTTTTCGGATTCTTTCTCTTTGTGCTGCATGAGGGAATCCACCTCATATCGGCAACACAGTCATTTACCGCCGCAAACGCCCAATGGACGCAAACACAAAAAAATGCAGTCAACGATCTCTATCTGTATGCCAGAACTCATAATGAAGAAGATTTTCAAAATTTCCGGAAACGGATAGGACAGGTTTATGCTATACGGAATGGCATAGATGAAATCCGTAAAAAAAATCCTGACCCGGAGTTTATCAGGCAGGGATTATCCAGTCTGGAAATACCTGATAAACTCATCAACAGCATGATATCCGTAAAGCGCTATCTCGGCTCTGTGGAACAGTTTACTGCAGCTCACTCCGTGTGGGAAGAATGCGGTGTTAAAATTAATATGATAGAAGCTGCCGCCAACAATCTTCACAACCGATATATCCAGGGAGAATTACAGGAGGAAGAGCTAAATCAGGAATTGGGACGAATTCAGAAAATGGATGAATCGCTTTCTGCCGAAGCACAAAACATTCTCATTCAGCTTGGAGAATCATCCAACTGGCTCAAAAACCAGGTAGTTGGAATTATCAGTTTTGCGGGATTTATCCTGGTACTATTTGCAGGTTTAATAGCTTTCTACTGGTATAAAATGACCCGGCAGCTTCAGATTGCCCTGGATGAGAGAGAAGTATTAATAGCTGAAATTCACCACCGCGTAAAAAATAATCTTGCTGTTGTGGCGGGTCTCCTTGAACTGGAAATTGATAATGTGGCAGATCATCAGTTCATCCAGGTGCTGAAGAGAAGCACAGCCCGTATCCACTCTATCGCACTTGTGCATGAGAAATTATATGAATACCGGAACTTCTCCCACATCAACTTTAAAAAATACACAGAGGAACTGGTTAAGTACATTGATCAGACTTTTGAGTATAAAAAAGGGATAACGGTAAATAAAATATTGAATGAAGTCACTATGAATATAAATCAGGCGGTTCCGCTGGCGATTATTATCAACGAAGTACTGGTCAATGCTTACAAACATGCATTTAACAGCTATACAGGAAATATTGAATTATTTCTTTACAATAATGATGAAATGGTTACTATCATTATCCGGGATGACGGAGTCGGACTTCCTGAAGATTTTGATATTGATCAGGTTCAATCCCTTGGATTGAAATTGATAAAAAGACTTGCATCCCAATTGAAAGCTCATATTTTATTCGACGCTGTAAATGGCAGTGGAACAAATTTTCAAATCAGCTTCCGAAATGCCGAAATACGAGGGTCCAGTTCGGCACATGTAATACCAGAAGCTGTTTAATCAGGGATACCTATGGCACCATTTATCAATGTTATTGATTTCGAAAACGCAGAAGGAGAACTGAAAAATATCTATGAAAATATCATCAGGAAAAGAGGAAAACTCGCGGAAGTTCATAAAATACAAAGCCTGAATCCGGAATCGATTATTCGGCACATGGATCTCTATATGACGATCATGTTCGGAAAGTCTCCGCTCAAAAGATCGCAAAGGGAAATGATGGCAGTGGTTGTCTCTGCGATCAATGATTGTGAATATTGCCGGCTGCATCACGGGGAAGCTCTTCATCGCTACTGGAAAAATGAAGAAAACGTGCTGCAACTGGGCCGGGATTACCGGAAACTGGAGCTGAAAACCAACGACCTGCTGTTGTGCGATCTGGCTGAAAGAGTTACAAGGTTACCTGCGGATTCTGACTTTGAAGAATCCACCCAGGCTTTAAAAAAAGTCGGCATGACAGACCGTGCGATATTGGATGCCGTACTTGTGATCTCTTATTTTAATTTTGTGAACCGGCTGGTAATTGGCTTGGGAGTAGAACCCTCACCGGATGAGATCAAGGGATATAAATATTAATAAGAGAAAGAATGGCTCTTTGTAGATTTGTGTGGGTGAAATAAAAAAAAGGATATTCGAAGAAAATTATTCTGTGTTTTTTCTGAGTTTCTGTGGCAATTAAAAAATTAACCGGCACTGAGTGAATTGCCACTGAGGCACAGATTTTCACAGAGCCGAAAGTATTTATATATACATGCTGCAGTTTTTCCTTTATGAAGTAGTCGCACCCCCGCAGCTGCTGCCTGCTCCAGCGGTACACCCGTAACAGTGCTGATTCACCACAATCTCCCGCTCATTCAGCTTTTGTTCATCCCAGTCCCGTATATGGCGGGGAGCACCTTCCATAGTGTTCATCTGAAGCATCTGGTTGAAATCACAGTCGTACAATGAACCATCCCAGCCAATAGAAATGGTGTTTCGGCACATAACTCCCTGTGCGGCTCCGGGATTAAAGGATGTTATCAGTTTTTCCATATACTCCTCCAGGTTCCCGCTGTCCAGCAAAAAGTGCAAATACCGGCTGATCGGCAGGTTTGTTATGGTATAAAGATTGTTAAATATAATGCCATGATCTCTCTTCAGGGCTATTTTAAAATCTTTTTCGAGTTCTTCCTGAGCAGCAGGTAAGAAAGCACCCACCGGATTATAAACCAGGTTCAGCTCCGGTACTCCCTCCTCTTTTCCATAACCAAGCTTATTCAGTAATTTTAAAACTTTTACAGATGTATCGTAGGTTCCTTCTCCCCGCTGATTATCAGTCCGCCGCTTACTATAAAAGGGAAGCGAACAGGTGATTTCAACCCCCCGCTCAGCCAAAAACACCGGGAGATCTTCAAATTTTCGGGTATCAAGTATGGTCAGATTCGACCTGACGATAATATCTTTTCCAAGCTTATGAACCTCATCGACAAACCACCTGAAATTCGGATTCATCTCGGGAGCACCGCCGGTCAGATCTACCGTACGGATATCGCTTTTTTCCAGGGCATCCAGGCAATACTGCAGTGTTTCCTTCGTCATAATCTCCTTGCGATCAGGCCCTGCGTCCACATGGCAGTGCTTGCACGTCATATTGCACATGTAACCCAGGTTGATCTGAAAAATTTCAATTCCTGTCGGCCTGAGCGGAAAAAGCCCGATACCATTCAGCTTTTCTTCAAATTTTGTCAGTGAATGGATCTTGTCATTGTAATTATTAAGTATATCCAACTGGTAAGATGGATCTGCAAGTTTACTGGATTGAGCTAAAAGTGACTTCATTATATCTTTTATTTTGAATAATTCTACTTCAGGTTTCTCAAATAAGGTATAGTCCTTTATCCATTAAGACGGGTCTGCCTTCTGATATCTTACTCCTGATGATAAAGTAAGAACTTTTCCAAAACAATCGTCTGCTTGTAAACCTGAGGACCAAACGACCATTGCGATCTTTACACTCCCTCTGTGTCTCATTAATATGAGCAACTGCCTATTTCAGAACGGTGGTTATTTCTGAAGAAGAGGAAAGGGTTTTATGAACAGGACATTTCTCCGCTATTTCTAATAATTTTTGCCGCTGAACATCATTCAAACTGCCTTCCAGCTCAATCTTTCTTGAAATAAAATCAATTTTGTCTGTACCCTGTTCGATCTTATCTGTGCTTTTGGGATAATCTTTCTTATGATCCAGGTGAACCACCACTTTTTGCAGATCCCATTTTTTTCTGTCAGCATACATCCTTAATGTCATTGCGGTACATGCTCCCAATCCTGCTGAAATATATTCATAAGGCGATGGGCCGTAATCATTCCCCCCTGCACTCTCAGGTTCATCGGCAATTAATAAATGTTTCCCGGCTACAATTTCTGAAGTCAAATCTTTATTACCTATACCCACTGCTACCTGGTGATGTGTCTCAGGAGTTTGCATTTCGGGAATATCCAAATACCGTTCCGCCCAGCCCGCTATAACCTTACCTGCATACATTGAATCTTTCTTGTTGCTCAATAAATGATCGGCGCCATCCAGTGAGATATAACTTTTTGGATGACGGGCGTAGTGATAAATTTCTTCGGCATTTTTAATTCCCACTATTGCATCCTGGGGTGAATGTAAAACAATAACGGCTTTTCTTAGATTGGCTAATATATCTTTCATATTCCTGGAGCGGATATCTTCTATAAATTGTCTTGAAAGATAAAACGGCCTGCCGCCTATAGAAACTTTTGCCTTACCCTCTTCTTTAATTTTATTGATATCATCCTTAAATAAATGTTGTACATGCGCAGGAGAAGATGGCGCACCAATAACGGCCACTGCTTTTACTGATGGGATTTGAGCTGCTGCAAAAATCGCTGCAGTACCACCCAATGAATGCCCGATTAACAGGGACGGTGCCTGATATTCATTATTCAGGAATTCACCTGCTGCTACTAAATCTTCTATATTGGTGGAAAAATTGGTTTCGGAAAATTCACCGCCGCTCTCTCCCAAACCTGTAAAATCAAATCGTAATACAGCAATCCCTGAATTAGTTAAAGCCTGTGCAATATTTCTGACTGCGGAAAAATTTTTTGTACAGGTAAAACAGTGGGCGAAAAGGGCATAATTATGCGGTTCCTGCTTATCCGGCAGTTCTAATCTGGCTGATAAATTCTGCCCTTTTGCATTTAGAAATTGTATTTTTTTTGTACTCATTTTAGCTCTGTTTTTTTAGCCTGTTTTAGATAATGAACACTATTCTGTTTGTATTCATATACAAAAGCCTTTTATGCCATAAATTATTGTGTACTAAACCACAGGGTGAAAACGAAGATAGTAAGGAGAAATCCCAATACGGTCCCTCCGGCTAATTCGGAGACAGAATGAATTCCGATTTGATATCGTGCCCATAATACCAGGGGCAGTACCATTAACAACAGGAAAAATCCCGTTGCTATGGATGGAAAATTTCCGGAAGAACCTGTGAAACCAACCAGCAGCAGGAAAATTCCACCCGATGCCAGAGCTGCGCAATGAGCACTTATTTTCCACTTAAAATTAATAATGAATCCGCAAACCAGATTTATGGAAAATATGAGTGTCAAAAGTCGGATTAAAGATTCGTTAAACAAAACAGCAATAAAAATGCTTCCCGCAATGAAACTCAGGATGGTAAAACCATACAACCTCGTTCTTGATTTTCTTTCAGGAAAATCAAGTGAGCGAAAAGACCGGTAATGAGCTAAAGTTAATGCAGTCACAGCGGGTATGATTGTAAAGAAAAAAGCAGACAAAGTGATCAGAAGCACTGTTTCACTATTCATCAGGTGCTGTGAGTATCCCATGACCCCAAAAACAACCGGCGGTATTATCAACGGATTTGCCAGATCGGATGCTAACCTGGCCACTATATCCGGTGTCGAGTCTTTCTTTAATTTGTATTGGGATATTAGAGACATTCTCTTCTACTTTCTTACCTTCGCGCATTACTGAATCAGCTCAAATCCGCAAGATATAAATGGTTTATTTATTTTAGATGATCCTGTCTGGATCACTTACATCAGGTAATGGCCCCCGAAAACCAAAAACCCGCCGAATCCATTTCACAAGATTCCGGTTCTGGTTCTTAATATACCATTGATCGGCTGCCCGGCGGGCCCCGAGGCCGTAACTGGGATAGGGGTAAATGGTATCGGACATATTTTTCAGAGTGATCCCGTTTTTCATTGCCAGTCCATACTGACTGATCATCTCACCGGCATGAGCTCCGAACACATCAGCCCCGAGTATTTTCCCGCTCCATTTTTTTGCGTAGATCCATATCCATCCATCAGTAGCATCATCGGTGATGGCCCGGTCAATCATATCGTAGGGAAATTTATATACTTCATATGAAGTGCCTTCCTGATCGAGCTGTTTTCGCGTGGCACCGACATGAGCCATTTCGGGATCCGTATATGTGCACCATGGCACATGCTTATGGTCAATTTTCATCGGGATTTTCAGCAGCGCATTGCTGACCGCGATTTTGGCCATGTGTTCGGACATATGAGTAAACTGGTAGAGCCCGGTTACATCCCCGATCGCGTAAATATTTCGCTGGCTGGTGCGGCATTTATCATTTACAATAATACCCTGTTTACCGGATTCAACACCGGCAGCTTCCGGGTTAAGTGATTGATAGCTTGCTCTCCGTCCTGTAGCCATCAGCAGTTTTTCTGCTTCAATATGCTCCTGCTTTCCATCCTTCTCAATTGTTATTCTTATTCTTTCTTCATTCCCTTCAACTGACTGAATACGGGAACCAAGCCTGTAGGATACCCCCTCCTTTTCAAGTTGTTGTTTCAATAGTGTGGTAAACTCTGTTATATCATTCGACAGGATCCTGTCCAGCATATCTACTACCGTCACCTTCGTTCCCAGCCGCTGAAATGCCTGGGCCATTTCCGTACCGATCGGACCGGCCCCGACAATAACCATACTCTCCGGGAGTTTTTTTATCTCAAACAGTGTCTGATTTGTCAGATAGGGCGTCCGGTCGATCCCATCAACGGGAGGTATAAATGCACTGCTCCCTGAAGCAATTATGAAATACCGGCTGGATACTTCACGGGTGTTACCATTGCCACCGGTAATCTGAATTGTATTTTTATTAAGAAATTTCGCCTCGCCCTCTTCGACATCAATTCCCATCTTTCTGAACTTATCGGGATGATCCGCCTCCTCATAGATTTTTTGCCGCAAAGTATCCAGTTTATTTTTGATATGTCCGAAATCGGGCGGCTGACCGGTAATAACAGCTTTCCTGGCCTGGTTCAGTAAAATTTTACTTGGAACGCACCCATACCATGTACAATCACCCCCCAGTTTATGCTTTTCAACCATCATGGTTTTGGCACCCATACTAACAGCAACGCCCGAAGCCGTCAGACCGGCAGCGCCTCCTCCTATTACAATAATATCATATTGTTTCTTCTTCAAGCTCAACCTCATCCGTTATTTTATTTAATTTTTTGAGAGTAGCAAAGATGGCATAAACAATAATACCCGCAATCACACCATACACCCAAAATGGTACATTTTCTCCGGCAATGATCAGGTAAACATAAGCGGATACAGCACAACTGCAAGCCATCAGCACTGGTCCCGTTACGGGGCGCTTCCGCCGGATATTATACACCAGCCAGGTTATTGCAAGCCAAAAAAACGGGATCGCCCCAATATAGATCAAACCAAAAATCAAAGGATCCACCCCATAAGGCTCACCTAATCCCATAAACCATTCATATACCTGATTCCAGCTCATTAGATATTTAATTGTATTTATTATTAATCCCTACTCTATCAGAAAGTGATTTGTATCCCTCCGTCAGCATACAAAAAATTCTCCCTTTGGTTAGGAAATTCTGTTTTAGTAAATAAGACTTAATCACCACAGGTTGATAAGATGAGATGGCCAGGAATAGTCTTACCCGTGGCATCAATTTAACAGGTAAGAGTTTTATAGTTCTTCCGGCAAAATTGTCACTACCCGCACTCCAAAAATAGAGAATTCTCTCTCACAAAATAAAACCGGCAGCGTGAGGTATAAATTCACACATGCCGGTTTTTGATGTGACGACCACTCTCAGGCGCTCAATCTCTCTGTAAGAGGTACCGCTTTAGGAAAATCAATTTCAAATCCCGCAATGTTATGGATATAATTTGTGAACACAACATTTATAACAAGACTTACCAGGTCGACCAGGGCATCTTCCTGATAGCCGAGTCCGGCAAACTCCTGAAGTAACTCTTCGTCCGGATTCCCATGGGTCCGCTGGATCTCTGCAGCCAACCGGGTAAGTACATTGAATTTTTTATCCGGGTGATTTCCCGCCCGCAGCTGAAGGATCTCATCCTCTGTAAAGCCGTTCATTTTTCCCAGCGCCGAATGAGCACTCAGGCAATATTCACATCCATTCAGTTCGCTGACGGCGAGGAATACCGCCTCCCGTTCTTTTGAATCAAATGTGCCGTTTGCCTGTCCCTGGCTGAAGGCCAGGTAGTTCTGCAGGGCATTAGCGGAATTTCCTGTAAAGGCGTAAATATTTGGCACCTGTCCGATCTTTTTTTCAAGATTATCAAAAATTGCCTTAATATTCTCATTTACATCGTTTCGTGTTGGAATCTTATATTTCATGACTGTATCTATTGGTTGTTGTTTGTTTTCACCAATCAATGTACAGGCATGGAGCGGCCTGAGCCATGACGATACGTCCCCTCCTGTTATCAAAACTTCCTGTTAATTTGATTTCGCTGCCTCCCGGTATTCAGTGGGATTCATCCCGGTCTCTTTTTTAAACAGCCGGCTGAAATAGGATATTTCTTCATATCCCAGATCATGTGAAATCTCCTTGATGGTTTTATCGGTATAGATCATTAGCCGTTTTGCTTCCAAAATAACACGGGAATGTATTACCTGAAGAGGTGTCATCTCATCAAATTTCAAAAACAGGTTTGATAACGTTTTAGGTGACTTATGCAGCAACTCTGCATATTCGATCACCTGCTTTTTCCGGCGGAAATGTTGCTCCACCAGGACGTTAAATTTTCGTATCAGTTCTACTCCGGTTTCAGAGACCTGATCCCCCAGGTATTGTTCTTTTGCAAGTCTTGTGCATTTAATTATTAGACGTTTTAACAGCATTCGAAGCATCTGCTCCTGAATCGAGTCACTGGTCTGTATTTCATCCATAAAAACCCCATAGAGATGATGAAACTTCTCCTTTTCATTCTTATTGAGCCGGATGATGCTTACACCTGAAGAACCATAGAACAGGAGTCCCTCACAGGAAACTTCATGATCATTTTCGTGGATACAATAGAATTCCCTGTTAAAATAGAATGCCTTTAAATCATCCGGCCTGCCTTTAATATTAATCTTCTGATGAGGTGTAACGCAAAGAATATGATCCGTTTCAACAAGATTGGGAATAGCATCCACTTCAATTTCCACCGCGGACCCTCTATTCCAGATAATTCTGAAGCTGTTTTCTGCCCGTTTTCTTTCCACAAGACCGGGCTGGTCGGTGATCAGAAATGCTGCCCCCAGTTGGTGATCCCGAAATGTATGTGTCATTAGATATTATTGACCTGCTGTTAAATTGAAACTTCTCACGAAATATTAATATGAAGAACCGCAATGTCTCAGTAAGACATTGCGCATCTTTTTACCTGAATTTCAACTGATGACATAAGACGTTTTCGGTTTGTATGATCTTACCAAAACTGTATTGCAGGATGTAAGAAAATTGAATTTTATCACCTCTATTGAATAGGATAATTAAAAAAATAACCCTGAAAACCTGCCGAAATGATAACAAACAGTAACACACTTGACGAGGTGAAAGAATATTATGGCCGGGTACTCCGCACAAACGGCGATCTGAAAACCAGCGCGTGTTGCACAAGCGAATCCCTGCCCGTCTGGCAAAAAGAAATTCTGAAACAGATCGATGATGAAATTATTTCCCGTTTTTACGGATGCGGATCACCCGTTCCACCCGGACTGGAGGGAAAAACCGTGCTCGATCTTGGTTGCGGAACCGGACGGGATGTGTTCCTGGCATCTAAACTTGTGGGGCCGCAGGGTGGAGTAATCGGAATCGATATGACCGATGAACAGCTCGATGTTGCGCGGAAACATACCCGGCGGCAAATGGAACGCTTCGGTTTCGACACTCCCAATGTAACATTCCGTACAGGATATATTGAAGATCTGGCTGCAGCCGGGATTGAAGACAATTCAATCGATGTTGTGATCTCCAATTGTGTAATTAATCTTTCACCCGACAAACGGCAGGTATTTTCCGAAATCTTTCGCGTTCTGAAACCGGGCGGTGAGCTTTATTTTTCAGATGTTTTTGCCAGCCGGAGAATTCCAGAACACCTTCGGTATGATCCGGTTTTATATGGAGAGTGTCTTTCCGGTTCACTTTACATCGAAGATTTCAGACGCCTTCTGCAGGAAACAGGGTGCCCTGATTACCGGATTGTCAGCCGTTCTGCCATTTCACTGGACAACCCGGAGATTGAAAAAAAAGCCGGAATGATCGACTTTAAATCTCTGACTGTCCGTGCATTTAAGCTAAACAGCCTGGAGGATCTTTGTGAAGATTACGGCCAGATAGCCGTTTACAGGGGAACGATCAAACATGCACCTCACCGCTTCATACTGGACGACCACCATACATTTTTGACCGGAAAACCGGTGCCTGTTTGCGGGAATACCGCGGCGATGATAGAAAAAACCCGGTTCGGTGAACATTTTAGAATAACCGGCGACCGATCCGTTCACTACGGGCCCTTCGACTGCGGTGAACAGGTGGTATCGGCAGGTAGTGAAGCGTCCGGGGCATCCTGCTGCTAAGGCTTAAATACCTCCTATTTTCAAACAAGTTTTTTGTTTAAAACTCTGAAGAAATGAATGCAACCCTACAGGCTGTTTCACTGTTATTTCCTTTACTGTATAAATTAAATGAGAGTTAATGACACTAAAAAAAACTGAACTTTCTACAGCAGATTTAATTACCTGCAGAGCAGACACGAAGTATAAGATTATTGATATCCGTCCTATAGAAGCTTATAACGGATGGAAGCTGAATGGAGAAGAACGCGGGGGACATATACCCGGGGCAAAAAGCATTCCGTTAAAATGGACCCGTTATATGGATTGGGTGGAAGTTTTAGACGAAAAAAAAATCAGAGACAGTAAACCTGTTATCCTGTACGGATATCACGCTGAGGAAACGGATCAAATGGCGCAGCATTTATACAAACTGGGCTATGATGAAATATTCGTTTACAACCATTTTATGGAATGGGCGGCCAATTCATCCCATCCACTGGAACGCCTCCCGCGGTATTCTAAGCTGGTATATCCTGAATGGGTAAAGAAAGTGATTGACGGGGAAAAGCCCGAAGCGTATGATGGACGGAAGTATGTGATTTGCCATTCTCATTATGATTACCCCGAAGATTACAATGCAGGACATATTCCGGGTGCCGTTGCCATGGATACCAATTCACTTGAATCGACAGAGACCTGGAACCGGCGTTCACCGGAAGAATTGAAAAATACCCTAACCGGCCTTGGCATCCGCCATGACACCACTGTGATAGTCTATGGTAGGTTTTCATCACCAAAATACAATAAAGATAAGTTTCCGGGGAAAAACGCGGGACACCTGGGAGCTATACGATGTGCTGCTATTATGATGTATGCGGGAGTGGAAGATGTCCGCATTCTGAATGGTGGTATTACCTCATGGGAAATCGATGGTTTTGAATTATCAACGGAAGAACATAAACCTGAACCGGCAGAAGATTTCGGGGCTGAAATACCGGCACATCCGGAATATATGATGGATACCCCCGAAGCCCGGCAGCTTCTTTTATCCGGTGATGGAGAACTGGTAAGTGTACGCAGCTGGGAAGAGTACACAGGGAACCGCAGCGGGTACCATTACATCAAAAAGAAAGGCAGGATACCGGGAGCCGTATTCGGTAACTGCGGAAGCGATGCCTACCACATGGAAAATTACCGGAATTTTGACCATACCATGCGGGAATATTATGAAGTTGCTGAAAAGTGGAGAGAAGGCGGTATCACACCGGATAAAAAAATAGCCTTTTACTGCGGCACAGGATGGCGCGGCAGTGAAGCGTTTATAAATGCCTGGCTGATGGGCTGGCCCAGGGTATCTGTATATGACGGCGGATGGTTTGAATGGAGCAGCGATCTGAATAATCCCATTGAGACCGGAGTACCTGAAGCAGTACATCCGTAGCAGCCGTCCTTCCGGATTCTCAGAACTGGTATTGTAAAAGGTTTCATGTACTAACTTTTTTAATTCTCGGGGAAACTGTTTCCGAAACAGAATTTCTCTTTGTGGCTAAAATAAAAAAGATAATTTTTTGCTTGACTTGCGATCACACAACACCGTATATTTGAGGCTGTTATTGACAGTGTCAAACAAAAATTCCTCGGTAGCTCAGTGGCAGAGCAATCGGCTGTTAACCGATCGGTCGTAGGTTCGAATCCTACCCGGGGAGCTTTAAAAAAAGGACTAACCAGCAAAGCTGATTAGTCCTTTTTTATTTTCCGGGAAAAATTATTTATACATTTCGTAATCAGGGAGATTTTCAGAGATTGAAATCAGGAAACTGCATAGACAGGCTTTGAATTGGTTCTAAAAAAGTAAAAAAATTGAGTTTTTCCGATCAAAACCCCAGCTAATTCTGTTTAATACCTAATCAACAAGCCTGAAAAGTACTAACCGGCACGTAAAAGGAACTAATATGCATTGTCATAGTATCTGGTATTGCAGGCAAACAAGCTAACCAGAAGTTGTTTACTGATTTACATGGAAAAAAGACTGTAATCAAACAAATGAAAAACAGTATTGCTTTGGATGATATTTTAAACTTAGTGAGAGAGATTTCTTTAAAAGAACTGGCTCCAAGAGCTGAGGAAATTGACAATACCGGCAGATGGCCGGAAAAATCTCTGCGGGTTCTGCAAGAAGCGGGACTGGGCGGCTTAGCCATTCCATTAGCACTTGGCGGGCATGGGCATGGTATGTTGGGGGTTGCGAAAGTTTGTGAAATCCTTGGCCGTGAATGTGCTTCAACCGCAATGTGTTTTGGGATGCATCTGGTAGGCTCTGCGGTATTAGCCGCCAAAGCCACACCGGAACAGCAACAAAAATTTTTAAATCCAATTACAGAAGGCAAACATCTCACCACTCTTTCGTTAAGTGAACCGGGAACCGGTGCGAATTTTTATATACCTCAGACCGAACTTTCTAAAAAAGATAACGGCAGCTATATCCTGAACGGGACAAAATCATTTGTAACCAGTGGCGGATATGCCGACTCCTATGTAGTTTCTGCCGTTGTACCGGAACCCAAAACACCTGTCGGCCAATTTTCGTGTGTTGTGGTTCCCAATAATTCTGACGGGATGCAATGGAAACAGCCCTGGCAGGGAATTGGCATGAAAGGGAATTCATCCCGAAACGTTGAATTGAAAGAACTGGAAATCCCTGCAAGTCATCTGCTGGGGGAACAGGGAGATCAAATCTGGTATGTCTTTGAAATAGTAGTGCCCTATTTTTTAATGGCTATGGCGGGTACTTATCTGGGTATTGCCGGGGCAGCTATAGCCGAGGCAACAGAACATTTAAAAAACAGAACTTATTCCCATAGCGGATCATCTTTAGCTCACCTACCGGTTGTACAGCATAGTTTAGGAACATTATGGGCAAAGGTGGAAAGTGTGCGCCAGCTTTTTTATAGTGCTGCTATCAGCGGAGATACCGGAAGGCCGGAGACCCTGCTCTCCCTTTTTAGCGCTAAAGCCGAAGTGTCGGATACTGTAGTACTTGTAGTAAATGAAGTTATGTCTTTGATGGGTGGAATTGCATATGCAAAAGATGCAAAGCTTTCAAGACATTTAAGAGATGCACGTGCTGCACATATTATGGCCCCTACCACTAATATGCTAAGAACCTGGACAGGAAGAGCACTCCTGGACATACCTCTTCTGGGGGATTAATGATAGTTTTAGAAATTATACAATGGTAGAGGAATCTATTTTAGAAAAAGATCTTATTTTTCTGATGCAGACGAAAAATAAGAATTTAATACATCTGCTCTCTGACTCAGCTAAGGAAAAAAATATCCGTCTGATTTCGGTCGGGACTGCAATGGATCTGCAGAAACATCAGCTAAACGGAGAGGTTATAGGCTTTATCATCGGAAGTGATGTAGAAGACCCTGTTCAAAGTGCCCAGCGCCTTCACGCTTTCAAGAAAAGTGCTAAGATTATCATTTTGTCAGAGACTGAACAAAGTGCAGAGAACCTCAGAAAAGTGATAAAATTCTCTCCTTTTATCGGAGTAGATGTTTTTTGCCTTCATGAATCGAAAAGAGTGGAACTGGAAGATAAACTCGATAAAATTCTGGAGAATAGCCGGCAAGCGGCAAAATATCGTGCCATTATACAGGAAACCAATTCCCAAATTTCTCAGCAATCCCCTCCTAAAGAAACAGCTTTTACCCAGAATTTTATCAACAGGCTGATGGATATTGCTCCTGTTGGTATAGCCATTGTAGGACAGAAAGGAAAAATTCTTGGGTGGAATAAGGAAGCGGCTTCTATCTTTAAAAAAAATGAAGCCCGGGTTTTAGGGATGCCATTATCAAGGTACTTTGACCTGACGGAGGGCTACAAGTTAGAAAGTTATTTAAGGCAAAATTTTGAAGAAATTACCGCATCGGCTGATACTCTGACTTTAACAAGAGATTTAAATAACCCTATAAAACAGATTTTAAATTTTACCGCTGCCCATTTCACTTATGCAGATGGTACGAAGCAAGCACTTCTTTTAACTATTAAAGATGTAACAAAACGCAAACAGGCCGAGAAAGAGTTACAGGAATTAAACGCGTCCCTTGAAGAACGTGTGGCCGAACGTACCTCTTCTCTGCTGGCTTATCAAAATCAGCTGCGTTCGCTGGCATCACAATTAAGTAAAGCTGAAGAAAAAGAACGACGCCGGTTAGCTGCAGAACTCCATGATAACCTGGGCCAGCTGCTTGCCCTGGTTAAAATGAAGATTGGATCACTTGCAAAATATGATTTACCGGAAGATCCCGCCTCCGTTATTGATAATATAAAAGAAGGCGTAGATGATGCTCTGGTATATACCCGCTTTTTGATGACCGATCTGAAACCGCCGCCTTCAATTAATCAAAAAGATATCAGAATCAGTATAGAATGGCTTGCCGGTAAAATGAAGAATCATGATCTCCGGGTAAGTATCGAAGAATATGGACAGCCTAAGCCGGTAGATGATGAAATACGAACGGTACTTGTGCAATGTGTGAGGGAATTGCTTTTTAATATTGTTAAACATGCCGGAGTAACTGAAGCCTGGGTATCTGTTCAATACCTGGATGAAGAATTTGAGATTGTCGTTAAAGACAAAGGGAAAGGTTTTGACATCAAAACCGGCCTTTCTATTTCAGACGAAGGTGGTTTTGGTCTCTTTAATATTACCGAACGGATCGATCTTCTGGGAGGCAGTGTAGATATTAAATCAAAACCTGGTAAAGGTTCCAAAATCACTATACGAACTCCTCTTACCCAGGAAACACAAAACGGGAATGAACCTGATAATAAGTTCAATGAAACGGTTTCGGAAACAAAAAAACCACGTAAGATTAAAGTAATGCTTGTTGATGATCACGAAATGATGAGAGCAGGGCTACGAAAGATTGTAAATGAGCAGGATGATTTAATGGTGATCGCAGAGTCATCTGATGGCGAGAGTGCTATTGTGGCCGCAGAAGAAACCGTACCTGATGTTGTAGTTATGGATGTTAATTTACCGGTTATGAATGGGATAGACACGACCAGAAAATTATTGGAAAGAATGCCGGGCCTTCGGATAATTGCTCTTTCAATCCACGATCACCAAACTGTGGTTAATAGCATGAGAAGTGCAGGAGCTACTGCTTACTTAACCAAAAATGAAGCTTTTGAAACCCTCTGTGCAACAATCCGAACTGAGGCAAAACTTGCAGGGAATCATCAATAATTATTAAGGGCAGATTCCGCCAGTCTATATATTGCTTTAATCCCAAGTCTTTCTTATACATACAGGCATCTTTTTGCCAAAATATTAACTAACAATTTTTAAGTATGGAAACCTTAAAGCTGGGATTTATAGGGTCAGGATTTATCGCCAAATTTTTAGCCGTAGCTATGAAACAGGTGCGGCATTGTGAACTGGTAGCTATTTATAACCGAAGTTGTGCCGCTGATCTTGCTGCATATGCTAATCAACACAATCTTGGTGATCCGAAAATTTACAGCACCGTTTCCGAAATGAGTTACCATTGTGATGCCGTTGCTATCTTCACACCTAATTTTACCAGGGTAAAGGTTATGGAGGAAATTGCTGAAGCAGTTAACAGCGGGGCACCTCTGAAAGGAGTTATCAGCGAAAAACCTTTGGGGAGAAATATTTCTGAAGCTAAACGAATGGTGGAGCTGGCACAAAACGCGAACCTGCTGACAGCCTATTTCGAAAACCAGCTGCATATGAATGTTATTAATAATGCATTAAATCAGCTTCGTCCGCAACAGACAGCCATGGGTAATTTTACCCTGGCCCGCAGCACAGAAGAACATGCAGGGCCTCATAACGCATGGTTCTGGGACCCTGTACTGCAGGGAGGCGGTGTTCTGTCTGATATGGGCTGCCACAGCATTGCGATATGCAGGCATATTCTTACCCCTTATGGAAAACCTTCCGATTTCCTTGAACCTGTTTCCATGCAGTGCGATACCTCCCTTTTGAAATGGGGACAGCCGGCGTACCGCGAACAGCTAAAAAAGAAATTCGGTGTGGATTATTCCAAAACTCCTGCGGAAGATTTTGCCACCGGAATCATCACATTCCGGAACCCTGAATCCGGACAGCTGGTGAAAGGACAATTTACCGATTCCTGGATGTACGATAAACAGGGGCTGCGCCTGTCGATGGATGGCCTTGGCCCTGGCTATGCACTGGAAGTAAACACTCTCATCTCCCCTCTTGAAATATTTATAGGAGATGAAGCCGCTGCCGGAGTTGCAGATGCCGAAACAGCATTGGAAAAATCCACAGCCTCACGCGGGTTACTGGCCGTTCAGCCTAATGAAGCTCACCTTTATGGTTATGTTAATGAAACGCAGGATATGGTGGATGCTTTTCTTCAGGGTAAGAACGCCCTGCTCGACTGGGATTACGGCCTGGAAACCATGCGCCTGGTTCAGGCTGCTTATATGGCTGCTGAACAGAAGAAAACCATTGACCTTACCGATAAAAAGGTTCAGGAGGAACTGGAAGATTATCAATCACTAATCTCCCAGGGAAAAGGCGGCGAACTTCTTCTTTCCTGAAAATCAGCGTCAACAACCCGCGTCTTCAATTCATCCCGTACTTGATACGGGATCTCCATACGCTGGTCCAGGCTGGGTGTGCCAGTGGAAAACACAAATAAAACCAGAAAGAACATCGCTCCGGCAGGTCGACTATAGTAAGAATTCCGCTTCTTTTACCGCGGGTTCTTCCCGAAAAGCCTGCCATCAAGGGAATACTTACCGCTGCCTGTAATAAACAGTACCAAAAACATCACCAAAAACAGAAGCCCTTTCTCCTTAACACTGAAAGGATCATCAGCGTGAGCTACAAATGCAATAACAATTGTATTGATGATGAGCGGAATTGAAGCAATCCGGGTACCAAGCCCCAGCAGGATAAAAACCGCGCAGAAAAATTCAGCAAAAGTAACCAGTATCAGAGACGTGGCAGGCCCGAGCCCTAACGGATCTCCGAAACCCATATCTCCTGCAAGAACATTTGTTAGTTTAGGATACCCGTGAGTAAGAATCAGTATCGCGGCTCCCACGCGAAGAATCAGGATGGCAACATCCAGGTTCACAAGCTGAGACGGATTTGTAGAGAGTAATCTTTTCAACATTTATCTTCCCCTATGTATGATTTAGTTAATGCCTGACAAATAACAAAATTCTAATTCATGGTCAAATACCAGTTTACACTTTATTACTTTTAAGAAAGTTCGATTTCTGATTTCAGATATACGACTTCAGATTTAAGAAGGGGTGGCAGATCGCATATCATAAATCGTTTATCAGCAATCTGCAATCGATTTGATTCAAGGCTTATAATACCCATTATACCAATCCACAAATTTGGCAATTCCTTCCTCAATGCCAACTTTAGGTTTGTAATCGATATAATCAAACAGGTCATTAACATATGCCCAGGTTTTCTCCACATCCCCAGGCTGAATGGGCATCATATTTTTTTCCGCCTCCACTCCCAGGTTCTTTTCAATTTCTTTAATGAAGTCCATCAGTTTCACGGGATTATTACAACCGATGTTAAACAGCTGGTAAGGAGCTTTTGCTGTGGATGGATCAGGTTTATCTCCGCTCCACTCTTCATTTCCTGCGGGTGGTTTTGAGCACAGCCGGGTCACACTCTCTGCAATATCATCCACATAAGTAAAATCTCTCTCCATATTTCCATAATTATATACATCAATCGGTTTTCCCTCAGTCATGGCTTTTGTGAATAGAAACAGGGCCATATCGGGCCGCCCCCAGGGACCGTAAACTGTAAAAAAGCGCAGGCCTGTGGTTGGAATATCAAATAAATGAGAATAGGTATGCGCCATCAGTTCATTGCTTTTTTTTGTAGCAGCGTACAGGCTGACAGGATGGTCTACATTATGTTTTACTGAAAACGGCATTTTTGTATTCAGGCCGTAAACTGAGCTGGAGGAAGCATATATCAAATGCTTAACAGGGTAATTCCTGCAGGCTTCCAGGATATTCAAAAAACCGGTTATGTTATAATCAATATAATCCTGCGGATGAGTCAGGCTATGCCGCACCCCGGCCTGGGCAGCCAGGTTGATAACCACATCAAACTTTTCACTTTCAAACAGCTCCAGTACCGATTTTTTATCCTGCAGGTCAGCCTTAAAAAACTGGTAACCATCATGTGTTGAACTTTTATATAACCCCTGCTCTTTTCCCTCTGCGTCTATTCCATGATTTTTAAGCCGGTCATACTTCAGGTTTATATCGTAATAATCATTCAGATGGTCCAGCCCCGTAACCTGGTGATTATCCTTTAAAAGCCGTTCTGCAAGATGATAACCGATAAAACCGGCGGTTCCGGTGATAAGTATGTTCATAATAAACAGTTTTTTTATAGATGGTAAATTTTGAAATGCTTCTAATGTAATGAGATCGGTAAGAAAAAGCAGACCCATCCTCCCGCATAAAGCTAGCGGGACAGGTCTGTCTCCTTCCCTATTCCGCAAAAGAGCGTGACAAGTTGAGCGCATTTCGAAATCCCGACCCCTTCGGGGGAAGGAGGACTCATGAAATTAAATTTCAGCCTTAAAAGCCCCTCCTTGTCACGCGCAGTTGGCGTGATAGGGAGGGGTTGGGGTGGGTCCCGCTTTTCCCTGTTTCTTTGATTAAAAAATTCAACATTCATCATATTATGACCTACTATTCACTGAAAATCACGCTCTCCAGACATGATTTTCTCCCCTGCTCAATCCGTTCATGACATTCCGTGTATCCACGATGCAATCAGACCATTCTGCAAGTTCTTTATAATTCACATTCGAGTGATTTGTTGAAATAACCACTACATCAAAAGATTCGATGGTCTTTTGGTTCCATTCCACCGACTCCGTACCGGTCCAGTGCCCATATTCACGTGAGGGTTTAATTGCCGGAACAAAGGGATCATAATAACTGATATCTCCACCCATCTCTTTATACAGGTCCATCAGCTTATAGGTAGGTGATTCCCGGTCGTCATCAACATTGGGTTTATAAGCCAGGCCGATAAGAAGTACCCGGCTTCCGTTCAGGGCTTTTTTCCGGCAGTTCAGGGCCTCCAGAGTCCGCCGGACCACATAATGAGGCATATTGGTATTGATCTCTCCCGCAAGCTCAATAAAACGGGTATTCTGCTCCACTTCACGTGCCTTCCAGGTCAGGTAAAAAGGATCGATCGGGATACAGTGTCCGCCCAAACCCGGTCCCGGTGTAAATTTCATAAATCCGAAAGGTTTCGTATCGGCAGCATCCAGCACTTCATGAACATCAATGTCCATCGCCTGGTATATCACTTTCAGTTCATTAACCATCGCAATATTCACAGACCTGAAGATATTTTCTGTCAGTTTTACGGCCTCGGCGGTTTTTGTATCTCTTACCGGCACTGTCTGAACAATCGCCGTGTCATACAAAGCACAAGCCAGTTTCAAGGCTTCATCACCATGGCCACCCACAACTTTAGGAATTCCGGCGGTATTAAAGTGTTCATTTCCCGGATCTTCCCTTTCCGGACTATAAGCTACATAAAAATCTTTTCCGGCTCTCAGGCCGCTGACTTCTTCAAGGATCGGTATAATCAACTCCTCTGTTGTACCAGGCCATGTGGTTGATTCCAGAATCACAAGCTGCCCTTTGCGCAGGTGTTGAGCAACTGTCCGGGTGGTCTGCTCCACATACTGCATATCCGGTTCACGATAATGATCCAGAGGTGTAGGCACACACATCAGCAAAGCATCCGCTTCGGGCATCCGGGTAAAATCGGAGGTGGCATCGCAAAGATCACTTTCGGAAAGTGTTTTCATCATCTCCTGCCCGAGGTGTTTAATGTAAGGAGTGCCTGAAAGGATGCAATCCACTTTTTTTTGATCTACATCAAATCCAAGCACCGGCATTTCTTTCTGATGAAAAGTCCACATAAGCGGCAGGCCTACATAGCCAAGCCCGATGATTCCGATTTTAAATTCCTTCTGATCAATTTTCTGAAGCAGATTATCAATGCTCATGTACCTGAATCTTTAATTTCATTTTTAGAGAGAGCACAAAGATAACTTTAAGCCGATAACTTTAGAAACATCTTTTTTTAAAAATATCACGGATGAAATGCGAATCAGATGTGAATTTACGAGACTGTTCAGAAAAGTGTGTCAAGATTATTCTAATTTTGATTAACCGTCATGCTGAATTTTGCCAAAGGCATCCCTTGGGGGAAAGACTGGGGATTCTGAAATAAATTCAGAAGGACACACTTTACTAAACAGTCTCTTTTTTATCGGTTAATTGTATGAGGTGAGTATAGATGTTTTTTTCCTAATTCAGCGAAAGAGTGGCATCCAAGCAGAGCCAGAATGGTGCGAGACTCTGTCATCCATTCTTCAATAAGTTTACTGAGGCCTTCCTTTCCGTTTTGGGAAATTGCCCGGATCACAGGCTGAGCAGCAGCTGTAAAATCAGCCCCCAGCGCAAGGGATTTAACCATGTCGAAGGTCCCCCTTATTCCTCCGGATGCAACCAGTTCAAACTGAAATTCCTTACGCAGGGCGTGCACCTGCTCTATGCAATCCACTGTTGGAATTCCCCAGTCATCAAACTGATGCTGAGGATTTTTTTGTCTCTCCCGAAGGTTTTCCACTTTTGCCCAGCTTGTTCCGCCTGCCCCCGCTACATCAATCACTTTCACACCTGCAGAGAGCAATCTTTGTGCTGTATCACCGGAAATACCGGCACCGGTTTCTTTCACAATAACAGGAGAATCAGTGTTTTCAATCAAATGGATAATCCCCTCTTCAATGCCTTTAAAGATGCGATCCCCTTCCGGCTGCATCAGTTCCTGGAGGGGATTCAGATGAACAATAACTGCATCGGCCCGGATGCTGTCTGTAAGCAGGCGGATCTTGTCGCTGGCCAATCCACCAGTCAGCTGGGCACCTCCGATATTCGCGGCAATAAATGCTTTGGGGGCATGTTCCCTGACTACTGTAAATGATTCCACCTGAGCAGGGTCTTCAAGCATGGCCCGCTGGCTGCCTACTCCGAAAGGAAGATTATAGGTTTCACAGCATTGAGCGATAATGGTATTTACTGCTCCAGCATCTGCATATCCACCTGTCATGGATGAAATAAACAGCGGGAATGAAAAATTCCGGCCCAGCAGCTTTGCACTCAGATCTATCTCTCCGGGATTGACTTCAGGAAGAGCATTATGCACAAAATCATATCGTTCAAATCCCGCTGACTTTTTATAAGACACATCCTCATTTATCGTAAGGTCAACATGGTCTTTTTTCCGCTGCTGTATGGACATTTTATTTGATATAGATTAAAGTTTGATCCCTCAGACGGCTAATGTAACTTAATGTGAGTTCGAGATGAGGATTAAAATCTCAATATTACGTCATTCCGGGCTTGACCCGGAATCTCCATACCCTAAAAAGGCAGGAGATTCCGGCACGGGGGCCGGAATGACACACTCTGCGGTTAAAATAAAAAAAAATTAATATCTCGCCCCTAAGGGATCCCGTTGGGGAACTCACGTAAATACTAAATCATGTACGATCCGCCGTTGATATGAAAGGTTGAACCGGTCATATGCTTTACCTGGCCGGAAGCAAGAAATGCCGCAAGGTTCGCGACTTCATCCGGACTTGTAATCGTATCAAAAGCGGAACCTTGTGTAAGGTACTCTTCCCCGTATACAGAGATGGAATCTCTCGCCATATCCGTTTCAATAAAACCGGGGGCAATGCTGTATGCAGTTATTCCTTGCTTTCCGAAATCACGGGCAAGACTTTTGGTGAAGGCGACCATCCCGGCTTTTGAGGCAGCATAAGCGGCAAATTCCTGTGTATCACCACGGTAGGCCGCTCTTGAGGCAATGTTTATAACAATGCCTTCACTCCTGTTCTTCACATGCCCATTTACGAACCACTTACAAAGAAGAGAAGACGCCCGGAGGTTTACCTGCATGGTCTGGTCCCAGGTTTCCAGCCAGTGCTCATCCGGCACAGAAAAATCTGCTTCCTGAAAAATTCCGGCATTGTTGATGAGTATATCGGGCAGGTTTTCGTCAAAAAGAGGTTTCAGATTTTTTTCTATCTCTGCCTGGTCTGCCAAATCTGCTTTAAGTGGTTCGAATGAAGGATCCGACGATAATTCATCAGGGAATTCAGATTTGCGGGTAGTACCGGTTACCCGGAAATTATCTGCCAGGAGTTTTTTTGCTATTTTAAATCCTATTCCGCGCGAGCTCCCGGTTACAAGTACATGCTGCATATACTCTTCTTTTGATTTGGATGATTTGAGGAAAGATACGAAACACTGATCAGTATGTCAGTATACCAGTGATCAGTAAACAGAATGCAGGAGTTCCAAAACCTTCTCAAGACTCACACAGAACACACTACGATTTTCTATAAACAGGTACATTTGAGCAGGCTTCGCCGTACATCAGTTTTTTTACGTGGGGAAGGAGTTTTTTTGTGGCATACATGTAAACATCGGCCGGGACATCTATTTTACTGCAACCTTTCAGGAGCACAAAACGACCTTCATATTTTTTCCAGTCAGCTTCATCAATTTTTTGTCTGAATATCTGGCTTAGTGCCACAGGACGATCACCAAATAATATATCGTCAGCGAAAGGCTGAGCATACTGAACAGCAAGCATATATGCCCATTTGGGGATGATGGCATCGGTGGAACAATAAACGGTAAGATAACCGTCTCTATATTGCTCCCAGTCATGAGCTTCCATTTTTTCCCGGAATTCACTCTCTTTAAGAATCAGGCCCTGGAACAGGAAGTCTTTAAGATCCAGTTCATGCAGAGTTACATCGGCGGCAAACTTTTCAAGATCTACCGTTTCCAGTTTGGACTGTTTTATTTTGTTTACTATTTCAGACATATGTTTGGGAATTCAGGAGTCAGAAGCCAGAATTCAGAATGATTTACCTTCTGAATTCTGGCTTCTGTATTCTGACTACTCCTTTATAATGAAAATGATTCGCCACACGAGCAGGTTCGTACCGCATTGGGATTGTGAAAGTGAAAACCCTGACCGGTGAGTCCTTCGGTATAGTCGAGCTGGGTGCCTGCCAGGTACAGAAAGCTTCTCATATCCACAACAAGTTTAATGCCTTCCGCTTCAAAAACTTTATCCCCTTCATCGGGTTCTGCTTTTGCATCAAAATCGAGATTATATGTAAGCCCGGAACAGCCACCGCTCACAACAGATACCCGCAATGGTGCCAAATCCTGAAGGTTTTTCTCCTCCCGGATTTCATGGATTCGTTTCGCGGCGCGATCACTTATTGTTATAGACATACTTGTAATATCTGATTATATATGTTCTTCAGGATTTGCAAAGTTCTTTTCAAGAAATCCAGTATGAATAAAAATTATCAAAGAATTTACGGGACAGGGTTTTCGAGGTCTTAAACGAACTCCCAACACCCTCAGATTGAAAAGGAAACCTCCGTTTCAATTATCTCCCCTTGCCAAAGGCATCCCTTTGGGGCAAGGGAGAGTTATACTGAAATCACCTGAATTTCGGGATCAATTCGTTTAACCATGCTTTCTATTGCATAGAGTGTACCCGAGGTTGCCGTAGGACAGGTTCCGCATGCACCCTGGTAATGAACCTTCAGGCGGTTGCCATCGAGAGCCAGAATTTTAAGTCCGCCGCCATCTGCAAGCAGGTAAGGACGTACCTGTTCATCCAGCAACTGATTTATTTGAATCAGCCGCGGATCATCAGTTTCTTTCACTTCTTTGGTAGCGTGGACTTCATCATCTTCTTTTACATCCACCTGGGGAACTGCCTCACGAATGGGCGGTGCCAGTTTCCGGAGAAGCTCAGACCAAACTGCTTTGCCATCCTGCGTTACCGTAATGTACTTGTCTACGTAGTAAACGTTTATTACATGTTCAATGTCGAACAGAGCTTTCGCCAGTTCGTCATGTTCGGCTTCGCCTGCATGTTCGAATGACCTTGTTACGCCATTTGTTAGGGGCTCGCCCAGTACAAACCGCATTGCATCGGGATTCGGTGTTCGTTCTATTTCTTTAATTTTTGGCATGGTAACCTGATTTAGGTTTTGGTATTTACAAAGCAAGGGATTCAGAAGTCAGGAGTCAGAATTCAAGAATGTGTCAATTCTGAATTCTGACTCCTGACTTCTGACACTCCTCATTCAAAAAAAGATTTCACATATTCAATTCCATCCACGAGCCTGTCTATATCCAGTTCAGTATTATAAAACGCAATGGATGCCCGTGTTGTTGCGGGAACATTGAACCTCCGTAGTACGGGCTGTGCACAATGATGGCCGGTCCGGACTGCAATTCCCCGTTTATCCAAAAGAGTTCCCATGTCGGAGGCATGAATATCATCAAACACAAAAGAGATTACGGAAGCACGGTTTTTTGGTTCGCCGACTAATTTCAATCCATCTATACTTTGTAATCTCTTCAGGGCATATTCAACCAGCTCAGCTTCTCTTTCGGCTATATTTTCCATCCCGATACCATTGAGGTAATCGATGGCCGAACCCAGGCCAATTCCCGCAGTAATGGGTGGAGTTCCAGCTTCAAACCGGAAAGGAATACGATTGTACGTGGTTTCTTCAAAAGTAACCTTGTCGATCATATCTCCGCCGCCGCGGTAAGGGGGCATGGCTTCAAGAATTTCCCTGCGTCCGTATAAAATACCAAAGCCGGTAGGGCCGCACATTTTATGAGCCGAAAAAGCGAAAAAATCACACCCAATATCCTGTACATCAACTGTTTGATGAGGAACTGCCTGTGCCCCGTCAATCAATACAGCAGCATTATGTTCGTGTGCAAGTTTCGTGATCTCTTTTACCGGGTTCACCGTTCCAAGAGCGTTTGAAATATGTACAACCGCTACCATTTTGGTTCTGGCATTCAGAAGTTTTTTATAAGCTTCCATATCCAGATCGCCTGAATCTGTGACCGGTATCACTTTAATTTTTGCACCGGTTCGTTTGGCAATCATCTGCCACGGAACAATATTGGCATGATGTTCCATTTCAGAGAGAATGATCTCATCCCCTTCTGAAAAATTTACGGAACCATAGCTGTTCGCCACCAGGTTAATTGAATCGGTGGTACCGGTGGTATAAATAATTTCATCTTCACTTTCCGCATTGATGAAATCCCTGGCTTTTCGCCGGGTCTCTTCATATGCATCCGTGGCACGCTGGCTCAGCGTATGGATGCCACGGTGTACATTTGCATGTTCCAGGCGGTGATACCGGTCAAGGCGCGCAGCAACCGGCGCAGGCATCTGGCTGGACGCAGCATTATCCAGGTACACCAGGGGCTGCCCGTTAATATCCTGATGAAGAACAGAGAAATCTTTCCTGATCTTCTCAAAGTCCACGGCCGGTATGTTTTTTATTGCCTGGGGCATTGGGTATAAGTTATAATTGTAAAGTCCCCCTTATAAAAGGGGGATTCAGGGGGATGTTTACAAGATCGTGGATAATCCACTGACACCCCTCTAAATCTCCCCTTGATAGGGGAGACTACTCATTAAGCAGTTACTTTACTTGTATTATTGGCTGCGGTATATCGGTAAACTTCTTCAATAAGAAGTTTGTGAACCGAGGCCACTTTCATGTTTTCAATCGTTTCCAGTGCGAAAGCGTATGTCAGTACTTCTTTCGCCTTTTGCTCGGTCATTCCCCGGCTTTGCAGGTAAAATACTTCCTCAGGATCGAACTGGCCAATGGTTGCACCATGCGAACACAGCACATCATCTGCGAAAATTTCAAGCTGAGGTTTTGTATTTACCAGTCCGTCTGCTGAAATAAGCAGGTTCCGGTTTTCCTGGAATGAATCGATTTTCTGTGCATCTCTGCGTACAAAAATCTTTCCGTTAAAAATGCTGTGGGCTTTGCCGTTTACCACAACTTTATGAAGCTGATGGCTGTTGGCATGCGAAAACCGGTGATCCATCGTAGAGTGTGTATCTGCAATCTGCTCGCCGTCAATTAAAACCAGACCATCGAGAGTAAAATTGACTTCTTCATCTTCCTGAACCACTTTTGGTTCATTCCGTGAAAGCCTTGCTCCCAGTGTGATGGTATATGAATGGTATTCTGAATTCTTCTCAACATAAGCCACCGGCCGCGACATATGAACTGCGTTCAGGCTGTCGCGCTGAATTCGAACATGATGAATATGAGCCCTCTGTTTGGCTTTTACCTCACAAACAGGAATCGTCATATAAGCATTTTCCGCCAGGCCGATATGATCTTCTATGATGGTTACATCAGAATCTTCTTCGGCCACAACCAGCATTCTCGGGGTTGCGATATACGCTTTTTTTGAATCTGTGTATAAATTCAGTACCTGGATAGGTGCTTCCGCTTTGGCTTCTTTTTCAAGATGGATAAATGCACCGTCTTTAAACTTCAGTCCGTTATAAGGAACAAATACATCATTTTCATAATTAACCAGTTTATTCAGGTACACGTTAACCGCAGTATCGTCCTCAAAATCTGCAAGGTTCCCAAAGGTCACACCTTTCCCAAGCCCGCCGATGGAGGAATACCTCTCGTTATATTTACCATTGATAAAAACCAGCCGGCTCCGGTCTGACTCAGGAATAAAAAATTGCTCAATATCAGAAGCCGGCAATACACCTGCTTTATCAAAAGAAACAAATTCCGTCCTTGTAATCGGTTTCAGGTCGGCAAATCTCCAGTCTTCCATTTTCCGGGTTGGAAAAGAAGCTGCGTTCAGATCGCCGGTGCTTTTCCTGCGAATTTCAGTCCATTTCTCTGCGGGTTCTGTATTATTCGCGAGTTCATGTAAAAAAGATGGTTCTGCCTGTACAGGTAGTGCCATTACTTTGCCTCTCCGTTTACAGTTGCGTGTGCTTCAAGCCAGTCGTAACCCTGCTCTTCCAGTTTGAGTGCCAGAGTTTTATCTCCGGACTTAACAACTTTACCACCGATCATCACATGGACAAAATCGGGTTCAATGTAATTAAGCAGTCTCTGGTAGTGAGTTACCAGGACAACCGCGTCATCTTTACCGTGCAGTTTATTAATTCCTTCCGATACGATCTTCAGGGCATCGATATCCAGACCTGAATCAGTTTCATCCAGGAAAGAAAGTTTAGGCTCAAGTACAGCCATCTGGAAAATTTCATTCCGCTTTTTCTCACCGCCGGAGAATCCTGTATTTACGCTTCTTTCAAGAAAATCGGGGTTCATATGAACCAGGTCGAGCTTTTCACGGATGTAATCATCGAATTCGAGCGGGTCGAGCTCTTCCCTTCCGCGTGATGCCGCAATCGTGTTGTAAGATTCCCGCAAAAGCGTGGTATTGGTAACGCCGGGAACTTCAACAGGATACTGGAATGCGAGGAAAATACCCATATGAGCACGCTCATCAGGATCAAGTTCAAGAATACTCTCGCCATTATAAAGGATATCTCCTTTCGTTACTTCATATTCAGGATGGCCCGCAACAACTTTAGAAAGTGTACTTTTCCCACTTCCGTTGGGACCCATAATGGCATGAATTTCTCCTTTATTTACTTTGAGGTTAACTCCTTTCAGGATTTCATTTCCCGGTTCAGCCTCAACTTCAACATGTAAATCTTTTATTTCTAACACTTGTATTATTTGATTTGGTTTAGTTTGTGTTTAAAAACTCTCCCCTCCTGGGAGGGGCCGGGGGTGAGTTAAACATGGCAAGAACCTGAGCCCTCACAGACACACCCCTCGGTTAATCGCTAAACGCGATTAACCTGTCCCCTCTCAAGAGGGGAGAAAATATCTATCCAACGCTGCCTTCAAGTTTAATTCCCAGTAATTTGTTTGCTTCTACGGCAAATTCCATCGGCAGTTCTTTCAGCACTTCTTTACAGAAGCCGTTTACGATGAGAGAAATCGCATCATCTTCACTGATTCCACGCTGCTGCAGGTAGAATATCTGATCTTCACCCACACGCGATGTTGTGGCTTCGTGCTCAATTTTACCTGTCGGGTTCGCCGATTCAATGTACGGAAACGTATGTGCACCGCAGGTCTGTCCAATCAGCATGGAATCGCACTGTGAATAATTCCTTGCATTATCTGCTTTTTTACTGATTTTCACCTCGCCGCGATAGCTGTTATCAGAGCGCCCTGCACTAATTCCTTTCGAAATAATTGTACTTTTGGTGTTCTTGCCGATATGAATCATTTTCGTACCGGTATCAGCCTGCTGTTTTTTATCCGTTACGGCAACAGAGAAAAATTCACCGACTGAATTGTCCCCTTTCAAAATAACACTGGGGTATTTCAGGGTTACTGCAGAACCTGTTTCGAGCTGCGTCCATGATATTTTGGCGTTATCTCCTTTACAGATACCCCGTTTGGTTACAAAGTTATAGATTCCGCCCTTTCCGTTTTCATCACCGGCATACCAGTTCTGAATAGTGGAATATTTAATCTCTGCGTTCTCGAGAGCCACCAGTTCAACAACAGCCGCATGAAGCTGGTGCTCATCATACATAGGTGCGGTACATCCTTCCAGGTAACTTACATGACTGTTATCTTCAGCAATAATCAGTGTCCGCTCGAACTGGCCGGAATTCATATTATTGATTCTGAAATAAGTAGAAAGCTCCATCGGGCAGATGGTATCTTTGGGAACATAGCAGAAAGACCCATCGGAAAACACAGCTGAGTTCAGTGCCGCGTAGAAATTATCGCGGGCGGGTACAACGGAACCCATGTACTTTTTCACGAGTTCGGGGTGGTTTTGAACGGCTTCGGAAATAGAGCAAAAAATCACTCCCGCTTCAGCAAGTTTCTTCTTAAACGAGGTGAAGATGGAAACACTGTCAAAAACCGCATCCACAGCCACACCTGCTAACGCTTTCTGTTCTTCAAGCGGAATACCCAGCTTTTCGTACGTCTCCCGGATATTCGGATCCACATCATCCAGGCTATCCAGCTTGGGCTTGTTTTTTGGCGCAGAATAATACTGCAGTGTATCAAACTTAGGTTTCTCATACGTGGCATTGAACCAGGATGGTTCCTCCATTTCAGTCCATGCCCGGTACGCCTTCAGGCGAAATTCTGTCATCCATTCAGGCTCATTCTTCCGTTTTGAAATTTCACGGACAATATCTTCATTTAAACCGGATGGAAACTCTTCATATTCCACATCTGTGGTAAATCCATATTTGTACTCTTCACTAATCATTGACTCGAGAGCCTTTGTCTCACTCATATCAATCTGTTTTCTATTTTAAAATCTTATTAAACACACACTTCCGGATCTCATAAGAGAGAGTAACCGGCCAGGCTTATTTGGAATGAATCAATATAAGCAAAATTGCCACCCCGATAAAGCCGAACAAGTGTTAAAAAAAGAAAGGCTTTTACAGCTAATCATCCAATTGATAGTACCTATAAGGAGGATAGGTTTGGTAGAAGGGAAAGGGAAATGGAAATGGGAAAGGCAGCCTCCTCCGTTAAAGCTTACGGAGACTTACAACACAAGGATCAAACTCCTGTTCGAACACCTCCTGGCTCCTTCAATTCAGGAACCCAATAAAACGCCAACACAGGCTGCATTAACAATATCATCAACTGAGCAGCCCCTGGAGAGATCCATAAATGGTTTACTCAGGCCCTGCAAAACCGGACCTGTGGCAGTTGCGCCACCCATTCGTTCTGTTATTTTGTAGGCAATATTTCCTGCGTCAAGGTTGGGGAAAATATAAACATCAGCCTTGCCGGCTGCGGTTGAACCGGGCGCTTTTCGTTGTGCTACTTCAGGAAGATAGGCAGTATCAAACTGAAGTTCTCCATCCATAACCCAGTCCGTCTGTTTTTTACGTGCAATTTCAAAAGCTTCTTTAACCAGGTCAACACGTTCATGCCGGGCACTTCCGTGAGTTGAAAAAGAAAGAAAAGCAATAACAGGATCTTTACCTGTCAGCTTTTTATGTGTGTGGCCGGTATCAATTGCAATGGACGCAAGCTGACCCGCATCCGGATAAGGTACCACAGCGCAATCGGCATATGAAAAAACCTGCCCATTCTTCATTTCCATCAGAAAAGTACTGGATACAAGCGATGATTCTTTCGAAACCCCTACCGTACGCAGCGCAGCACGAATAACATCAGAAGTAGAAGCTACAGAGCCACCTACTGCGGTATCACCCAGATTGTTTGTAAGCATCCAGCCTGCACAAAAAAGCGGGTTCAGGCACAAAGAACGGACCTCCTCTTCCGACAGGTTTTTGTGAGATAGTTTTTCCTTGAAAAAAAGATATATCTCATCACGATTCGCAGGATCATCAACCGGACGGATTTCAATACCCGTTGAAAGATGTAACCTGTTTTCTTTAAACTGTTCTGTAATAGTATTTCTGTCTCCCAAAAGCACCGGAAAAGCCAGTTTTTCACGATCAAGAATTTCAGCGGCTTTTAATACACGAATGTCCTGCCCGGCTTCAGGCAAAAGAACCTTTTTCTGCAGTACGGCTGCCCGATTACGAATTTCTTCAATGTGGCTCATTTATATTCAGATTAGCAGTAAAATTGCAACTACAGTTAAAAAAATACCACCCCACTGTACGCGGGTTAACCTGTCTCCCCACCTCATCAAACCGAGCAGAGTACCGCCAAGCACTGTGAGTATATTTACACCACTATAAACCACCGCACCATTCATGCGTTCCAGTGCTTCTATCAAAAAAATAGTTGTGTACAGATTGGGTATCCCAACGGCGATACCCAGAAATATCTCTTTGCGGGTGAATTTCCATTTATTCTGAACAAACAATACTGTCAAGCCAATCAGAAATGATACCAGGAAAACGAAACACATGAAGAGCTCTTTGGCGATAAGTCTTGAAAACTCCACTTCATAGATTTTCAGTGTAGCATCCCCTATCCCTGTTCCAAGGAATAAAAGCACCAGGAGCCAGGCAGCGCTGAATGGCTCTTTCAGCATTTTCCACTTATCGGGTAAAAGGAGAAATAAAGTAAGAAAAACCAGTAAAACCCCCAGCCACTGTTCCGTGGAAAGCAAATCGTAATACCAGGCTGTGGATAGAAGAACCGGAATGATGAGAGAAATCCGCATGGCCGCAATGGAGATCCCTACGCCGTTATAAAAAACAGATTTGCTGTAGATGAAAAAGTTGGCAATAAAAAAGAAACCTGTGATGACTGCAAGAATATACGCCCCACCCGGAAAACCATCAGCAGGGTAGCCGGATGAAAATCCTCCTGACAAAAAAAAAGCAGTGGTGGCAGCAACCGCATAATTTATGGTCAGCACACGGACTGTACTGAGACCTTTACTCTCAACAACTTTCAGGAAATGCGCAATAAGTACGGATGTTGCAGAGCAGAGAATGATAAATGCCCATCCGCCCATCATTCAGCAAGGTTTAATGATGTATTCCCGAAAACGCGGATTTCCTGCGGTCTGTCGTGCAAACGGCGTGAAGTATAATCCACATTGTTCTGAAGGTGCTGTATCAAATCGGAGATCCGGGTTTTCCGCTGTTGTAATGCTTCCGCCCAATAATAATTAAAAATATGATGACGTTTATTTTCTTCCGCTGCCTGTCCTGTATAAAGGGCTGACTGCTGGTTGGGAAGGCTGCTGAATACAATTACTGAATTTGGCAACTCTCTTAGAATAACACCGGCCGTTTCTTCAAGTATTGTCCGGTTACCGTTTGAAGCTGAACCGTTTTCGAACTGCTGCTCTTCATTTTGGTACTGTAAATCAACAAAAAGATATAATTCCTGTGGCTGTGCGTTTTTCAGTGATTCAAAAACAGTACTCAGCGGAGTATGTGTGGATGCCCCATCTTCATCTTTATATGAAAGCGTGATTTCGCCATTGCGAACAGAGGCAAAGCCGGACAGATATACAAAAAGGGAACCTTCTTCATACATTTGTGGAATACTGCTAAGGGTTTCAGCCCAGTCATCAGGATGTTGATTGTCAAATAAACTGAACCTGTTTTCATGTACCTGAAGAGCGGTTTCTATGTACTGGCGAAACAGACGGTGGTCCCGTTCCATATACTGCCGGTTCCCGATCTGATTATTCCGGAAGTTTGTAATTATAATTCCACGATCCCTGATGTCCGGAATTTTTAATATGGGAATCATTCTTTCAACATCAACTTCACCGAAAGGAATTTCAGCAAATTCAACCAGCAGTGCCGGGCCTGAATCAAAAGTGGATATCCACTCAATCTGGCCGGTATTCTTCTGCATGTGAACAGTCAATTCATCATACTGCACAGTGTACCAGTCTCCTTCTTCTTCAATAAATCTCAACTGGCTTCCCTCCCCGATCTCTGTAATGATATTGTTGTCATTAAATTCCGGAACGTTTCTTAATACTGCTACAGGTGCCGTTACTTTTACATATTTCGATAAAAAATCCCGTATAGGAACATTAACTCCTGTACTGAAATCTCCATATACAAGTTCTATGGAAATTTCAGAATCTTCATTTAAAGGCTGGTTCAAATCACCGGCAAATGCTCCCAGATTTATTTCCAGTCTGTCCTGTGAAAGCTGAGCCTCCGGCTGATTAAAAATGATTTCTTCATTAAACCTTACTGTGACTTCAGCGGAAGAGATATTCAGCAATGATGCCGTTTTTGTTGTATCTCTTATAACAATGGATCCGCTTTTCCTCATCAACCGTGATTCCCCGGTTTGAATAGGCTCCCCTGTTGGTTCAAGATTTATAAAAGAAAGTACTCCGAGTAAACCTCCAGCAAAATTCATTGCAACCTTTTGAGAAACGGAAGCTGAAGGCATTACCGCATCGGTATTGGCAGCCAGAAAAGAAAATGCGGCACCTGCAAGTGTGGTGGCAAGAAAAATTCCCCGCGGCCTGTATTTCTGAATGCTCCGCTCTACTTTAATCCGTTGCGTATATTCTTTTCTGGAGACTGTATATGGCGAAAACGCAATAACAGGATTTTCGACTGTGGGGAATTGTTCCACAAGAAGCACATCTTCCTGGTGAATCACTTCGGGTGCTTCGTTCATATCCGTAGCTCTTTCATCTGCTACAGTCCACCGGCCGGTTGTACAGGAAGATAAAACAAGAGACAAGAGAACCAGTAAGCCTATACGAGACATATCAGCACCAAAATATACTTAAAATGAAATAACAGCCCCTGCCGCAAACAGGTGACGAAGTTTCAGGTTGTCTTCCTCTCCCGGTTCGGATAGCCAGAAAGGGAGTTCATACCGTAATACAAAGCCTCTTGGTTTGCCCAGGTAGTCTGGTATATTCAATGATAATGAAAATCCGGCACCGGCATCTGAAAAAATGGTATCGGGATCATTATCATCAACCTGAAGTGAGGTACCTGCATCAAAGAAAAGGTAAGAGCGAAACGATAAGAAATCCGAAGCGTATGGGATTTTCTCAAAAAGCAGGTTTATCGGGTTGAAGTAATCAAACTCTGTATTGAAAGAAAGAACAGAGTTCAGAAGCATAGCATCGGCCGGAAGCTCCGTGCCTGTAAATATAGCAGCATCCTGGTTTGTATATCCTCGAAGATTAGCACCGCCGGCAACCTGAAAGTTACCATCTGTAATCCAGTTTGTGGGGATAGTTCCTTTTGCACGGGTAAGGCCCGACTCCATCCAGTTTACAGCCGGTGAACTGCTTCTCGGAAACAGGTATTCCGGATCTGTATCAGCAGAAGCAATCCCTGAAAAAATACGGAATCTGAATCCCCAGTTATCATTCAACGGTGCTCTCTGAAGGGCGCTTGCAGTCACATAGCCATACCCCCTATCCAGGAACTGATATGCTGCGGTTGTACGGATGTTATACCAGCCCAGAGGGTTATCATCCTGAAGTTCGAATGAAGCTTTAGAAATGATCTTACCGGCGTCTGACCAGAGTACAGGAAATGCTGTGTATTCATCATCAAACCGTTTTTCGAACGTGTTTAACCATCCTGTTTCCCGGTACCTGCGTTCATCAAAACCCTGTTGCCAGCGTTTATTTAACTCAAACCCATGAATATGGTAGCCGGTTCTGACAGAACTAAGCAGCCGCCCGCTGGCTTCACTGCCATATTCCGACCAGTCACGAATCGGTTCTGTAAAAGACAAATAGTATGAAACGGGTAAAGACGGAAACCAGGTACTCAGCCAAAAACCTGCATCGAGCCTGTGGGGACCATCTTCAAACGTGCCGGGAACCTGTCCCTGCAGCCTGATTCCTGCACGGATACCATCCACATCATTATACCATAAATCCGGAGCAGGTATAAATTCATAGTTAGTTTGCTGTGCAGATGTGTTATTCAGCGGTACAATTGCAAACAGAGTAACAAGTGATATAATCAGGAAATGGATACGAGCCAATCGTCCAGGATTTGATTGGAGGTTATGATGTTATGTGCTAACTGTATCAAACGAATTTGTTCCGGCCAGGGTATAAAAGATTTTGTTTTTTCTGCAGTCAGCCACTGGTAGCTGGTATGTTCATCATCCAGGACCGGTGATTGGTTTTCTTCAAGTTCGGCGGCAAAGGCGGGAATCAATAAAACCTGATCTGTTTTATGCTCATAAAAACTGTTAATACCGGGAAGTGTCCAGAATTTTTTTGGCTCCAGGCCTGTCTCTTCTTTTAATTCCCGCAGCCCGGCCTGCCAGTATGCTTCATTCTCTTTCACCTTCCCCCCGATCATTCTCCATTGCCCCTGGTATATTTTTCCTTTGGCACGCTGGAATAACAGAAATTCCGGCTCTGAGTTTTTTACCCGGTATGGATATACATCAATTACTTTTTTTTTCTGCATCAGCCAGTCTTCTTTTAAAATACTCCATGGTTTTTAACAGCCCTTGCTTTCTCTGAATCTCTGGCTGCCAGTTCAGTACGCGTTTTGCCTTGCTTATATCCGGCTGCCGTACCTGCGGGTCATCATGAGGGAGTTCTTTATATTCAATTTTGCTCTTACTGTGGGTTATTTCAATAATCTCTTTAGCAAATTCACCGATAGTTATTTCATCCGGATTGCCAATATTTACCGGTTCTTCCTCATCACTTTCCGCCAGCCGGTTAATTCCTTCCACAAGATCATCAACATAGGTAAACGACCTGGTTTGTGAACCGTCACCAAATACAGTAAGGGGTTCATTTTTTAACGCCTGCCTGAAAAATGTAGGAAGCGCCCGCCCGTCCTGCAGCCGCATACGGGAACCATAAGTATTAAAGATCCGCACAATCCGCGTTTCCATTCCGTGATACCTGTTATAAGCCATAGTCATAGCTTCAGCGAATCGTTTCGCTTCATCGTAAACTCCGCGGAGGCCGGTGGGATTTACATTTCCCCAGTAGGTCTCTTTCTGTGGATGCTCAAGCGGGTCTCCATAAACTTCACTTGTGGAAGCGAGTAAAAACCTGGCTTTTTTATTTTTGGCCAGCCCTAAAGCTTTATGAGTTCCCAATGAACCTACCTTCAGTGTTTGAATTGGCATCTCAAGATAATCAACAGGTGAAGCCGGTGATGCAAAATGCAGTACAAGATCCAGTGGCCCGCTTACATATATGTAATTTGTAACATCGTGTTTGATGAAGGAAAACCGCTCTTTACCGATCAGGTGAGAAATATTTTCTTCCGAACCTGTCAGAAGATTATCCATACATATTACATCCCATCCCATACTATGATACCGGTCGCACAGGTGTGATCCCAGAAAACCTGCACCGCCTGTAATAAGAACTCGCTGATTCACTGCTGTTGTATTAATGTATATTTCTGTTAAGTGGTTGTAAGGAAATTTTCTGACCCACCCCTGCCTGTCACACCAAAAAGCGGTGTGGCAGGGAGGGGAGCTTTTTAAAAAGGCAGAGAATCTAAATTTGGTTAGTTTTGCTATGCTTACTTAAGAGTTTTCTTACAACCTCTTTAGAGGTAAGAACAGCAGCCAGCTGCTTTGTATCAGGCATTCACAAGTACATTCACACTTGGCCGTCCAACGCTTATATAAACCAATCCGGCTTCTTCTGCCCGTTTCAGGTCGTAGAGATTACGTCCGTCAAAAATTACAGGAGACTTCATTACCTGGGAAAAACGCTGCATATCAGGTCTTCGGAATTCATTCCATTCGGTACAGATTACAAGTGCGTCAACTCCATCAATTACAGAATCCCTGTCGTCCATAAATTCCAGGCTTGCGAGAGCTTCATCGGAAGCAGCTTCTTTAAATGTACCAACAGCCTCAGGGTCATAGGCTTTCATTTTTACCCCTTCCTTAGCAAGCGCGTCTGCGATATATAACGAAGGAGCTTCCCGAATATCATCGGTTTCCGGTTTAAAAGACAATCCCCAGATGCCAACTGTTTTTCCTTTCAGATCCCCTTTATAGTACTCCTTCATTTTTTCAACAATGGATACTTTCTGTGATTCGTTCACCCTCATCACAGAGTCAAGGATTTTAAAATCGTAGCCAAATTCGCCCGCTGTGTGGTGAATAGCCTGTACATCTTTCGGAAAACAACTTCCTCCATACCCGATCCCTGCAAATAGAAATCGTTTTCCGATTCTTGAGTCCGTACCGATACCTTTCCGGATATTATCTACATTGGCTCCTACTTTTTCGCAGATATTGGCAACTTCATTCATAAATGTAATTTTAGTAGCCAGCATCGCATTGGCAGCATACTTAGTAAGCTCTGAACTTCTCTCATCCATTATAATAATCGGGTTTCCGCTGCGAACAAACGGCTCATAAAGCGCTGTCATCAGTTTTGCCGCACGTTCACTTTGAGTACCCACAACAACACGCTCCGGTTTCATAAAGTCTTCAACAGCAGCTCCTTCACGCAGAAACTCAGGGTTCGATACCACGTCAAAATCAGTGTCTGTTTTAGAAGCTATTTTCTCCCGTACTTTATCGGCGGTTCCAACCGGTACCGTACTTTTATTTACAATAACTTTATAGTCATCGTATTTATTAAAGAGATCGCCGAGTTCACCGGCTACATTCAGAACAAAACTCAGATCGGCCTGACCATTCGCCCCGGGAGGTGTCGGAAGACAAAGAAAAATAATTTCAGACTGTTTAAATGCTTCTTCCAGGTCTGTGGTAAAATGAAGACGCTTTTCACGGATAGCGCGGTCAAAAACACGATTCAGGCCCGGTTCATAAATCGGAACTTCACCGTTTCTCATCTTTTCGACTTTACTATCATCAATATCAACACAGGTAACATCATTTCCGCTATCTGCAAAACAGGTACCTGATACCAGCCCTACATAACCGGTTCCAACAACTCCTACTTTCATATTTTACTTACCGTTCTATTTTTTTGATTTCCAATTCCAGTTTACCGGCAGGTACATCAATCTGTACCACGTCACCAATTTCTTTACCTAATATCCCCTTGCCGATGGGAGAATCCACAGATATTTTTCCCTGTTTAAAATCTGCTTCGTCTTTCGAAACCAGTGTATATTTCATCTCTTTATCTGTTTTCCTGTTCAGAATAGTAATTGTGGAAAGCAGGTAGGCTTTGGAGGTGTCTATATCTTTTTCATCAAGAATAGATGCTGTTGCCAGTGTATTCTCCAGTTCGGCGATACGTTTTTCAAGATGCCCCTGGGCTTCTTTTGCCGCATCGTATTCAGCATTTTCACTAAGATCTCCTTTTGCTCTCGCTTCAGAAATTTCTTCAGCAATTTCTTTCCTGCCACGGGTCTTCAGGTCTCTTAATTCGTTATCCAGCTTTTCGTAGCCTTCCTTGGATAGATAGTTTTTCTTCATACTTTTGAATTCTATTCACATAATTAAAAAAGAAAAAGCAGTACATTTACTGCTTATTTTCGGTTTGATTTCAATCGTTCTTTTAGCTCGGTAAAAATAGGATGTTCAGGAATGTTTCCCAACCTTAATTTTCAACGTAAACACCTGAGTACGATATTATAAAAGTTGAACCTAAAAGCCTTCCTTTTAAAGGGAGACTTTTGTTCAAAAATTTACTACAATTTTATTCCGAACTCAGAAACAGCATATTTATTTTGAGAAAACGCAGTACTAAAGAAATTCTCCATCAAAACCAACAGCGAAGCTCTCCGCTAAGTTCATCTTTTATTTTATGGCTTCATGATATTCGAAGCCTCCATAACGTGGGAGCCGCTTTTCGCACGGCTGATTCATTTGGAATACATCAACTATGGCTTTCGGGTTTTACTCCGGTTCCTCCGCGCCCCGAAATCACAAAAACAGCTATCGGGGCCGAAGAGCATGTTGAATGGAAACAAATACCGGATATCACACCGGCTGTGAAGAATTTGAAAGATAACGGCTATACAATTGCTGGCCTGGAGCAGACAGATCAAAGTATACTTTTACAGGATTTTAAGCTGCCGCCTTCCCCCGTTTGCCTGGTTCTCGGGAATGAGGTTACAGGAATAGGCGAAGAAATGCTGCAGCATATTGATACGGCTGTTGAAATCCCCCAGTATGGCATGAAACACTCACTGAATGTTTCTGTTGCGGGTGGCGTGGCTTTATACGCGTTTCTTGAGAAATTTTTAAAGCAGGGTAAATAACGTGAATAAAGTCAGTTTGAGCCCCAATGAGATGCCTTGGGCACAGTTTCGACTGGATTTTAGTCGGAACGAAGTCAAAAACTTCATATTTCGACTTCATTCCGAGGAGAAAGCTACATCGGGTTGCACCGCATGGGATCATCCCTTTTGGGGCGCTCATTATGACATATTCAGCCTTTTTACATTCATTCTTATCTCGTACCAAAGGCATCCCGTTGGGAACTCACGTTAAATAAAGTCACTGCCCGTCTGCAAGCATATCCATACTTTCTTTTCGCCTTTCCAGGATACGTACATAGTTCAAAGCCCTTTTATCCCCATAATCTTCGTATGATTTCCGGGCCCACTCAATGGCAGGATCCAGCTCACCGTTTATTTCGTGAATAATGGCCATATTATAATAAGCCCGGCCTGCAACTTTTGAATTTGAGCTTTCAGTTTCATCCAGCCAAAGTTCAGCCGCACCATCCCAGTTGCCGGTCTGTGCACGCCGTTTAGCCTGCTCCAGCTTATCGCTGCCTTTAACGTAATAATCCCTTCTTACACGTATCCAGTACGGAATTATACGGCTGGCATAATACTGGCCAATCTCATTGCTGACCTGCTTCACCAGTTCATTCCGGCCGGTTATTGCAGAAACCGCTTCAGCGGGATTCACCCCTTTACCAGTGGTTGTAAAACTTTCTGTAACCACAAATTCATCCAGTATATACCGGCTGTTATTGTCGTAAATTCTCCAGCCTGTTTTGATGACGGTGTTTACGGTTGCGTGATGTTCCAGTGCAGGTAACTCAATGCCTAGCGGACCTTTTAAAGTTACACGCTCTGTGTTATAATTTATATTGGAATCGGTATCATAAAATTCAAGAACAAATACCCCTTCCAGGCCATGTTCATCAGAGATAGCAGCAATTTCATCCCAGGAAAGCGGTGCGGGAAATACGCCGAATGCCGGGTTGTCCAGCTGACTGGCTTCCACTGTTTTTATCTCCTCAAACCAGTCCGTTCGCTTCAGTTCTTCAGTCAGACCCGAAATACTTTGTAAAGCTCCGTCTTCATCCAGTTTCACCCCTTCAACAGAAAAAACACGATCAATCTTATCCATCAAAGCAGGTTCATCACCGGTATCGCTGCGATTGATGATCCCAATACGTTCTATATAACCAGGAATCTGAACCACCGCAGGTTCCTCTACACTCATTGTTACGGTATTTGTCGCACTGCAGCCGAATGTACAGGCTGCCAGAAAGAGAAAGATCAGGTTTTTCATAGCTATAAGTAAATATTGATGTCCATAATTAAACAGCCAGCTTTGTTTCAGCTGTATATTAACATTTTTTGATAATTTGGCAAGAGCATTGATTATCGTACATCCATATTTTATTTAAAGACAGTCTCACGATGCATTTGTAACAAATAAATTTAATTCATGCTGTTCCTCTGCTTCATTATTTTCCTGCTCATACCTCCTGAAACTGACCAGGACCCGGAACGGTACCTGTTTGAACATCCCCAAATGGGAACCCTCTTCAAAATCATTATGTATGCACATGATGAAGAAACAGCCGTGGCTGCCTCCGATTCCGCTTTTCAGCGGATTGATGCTCTTAACAATATGTTAAGCGATTATGTTGAAGACAGCGAGCTGAATCAGCTTCCTGTTCGCTCAGGTGACGGGACCTTCGTCAGGGTGAGCGATGAACTGTATCATGTGATCCACAAAGCCCAATCTGTATCACAACAGACAGATGGAGCCTTTGATATAACAATCGGGCCTTTTGTTGAACTATGGCGAGCCATGAACCGGCAGGATATACCCCGTTTACCGGATCAATCGGCTTTGGATCAGGCGGGACAGGCCGTTGGCTACCGGCACATTAAACTGGATACACTGGAACAAAAAGCCGCTCTGAACCAGCCTGGTATGCAGCTTGATTTGGGCGGTATTGCCAAAGGGTATGCTGCAGACGAAGCATTAAAAGTTCTTCAGTCATATAGTATAGAATCTGCATTGATTGACGCCGGCGGCGATATCACAACAGGAGATGCTCCGCCCGGAAAAGATGGCTGGCAAATAAATATTCCACGGCAAACTGCGAATGGTATGAACTACCTGACACTTATTCTGCATAACCGTGCTGTTGCCACATCAGGTGATCTTTTCCAGTACACAGAAATTGAAGGAGAACGCTATTCACACATAATTGATCCGGAAACGGGGCTTGGCATTACCAGCCGGCGTATGGTCACTGTAATCGCGGCAGATGGCATTACCGCCGACAGTTATGCTTCGGCATTAAGTGTATTGGGTCCGGAAAAAGGAATGAAGTTTACAGAGACAAAACCGGAAGTTGATTCCCGGTTTGAATTCCGGAAAGGAGATACAATTCATGTTCTGGAATCAGCCGGGTTTAAAGAATATGTGATCGCTGAGCAACAGCGTGATCAATAAATTCTTGCTGAATTCACGTGTAATTGTGGAGTGCGCTGACGCGCGTGTAATTGTGGAGTGCTCGCTGTGCTCGCGTGGAACTGTTGAGGGTTTAGATCTGATTGCTGACAGCTGATAGCTGAGCACAAAACCGAACTCTTCGAGGACCTGCCGGACTCTCGCCCCACAGGGATCCCGTTGGGGAAGGTTCTCTAATCTAATGCCACTACTCCAGGGATGAAAGATACTCTATCAGATCAACCAAATCCTGCTGTTCCAGGGCTGCGGATAGATCCGGCATCAATGAAGCCTCCATCTGTTCTCTGGAAGTGATCTCAGAAATATCAAATGTCCGTTCACTTCCACCGGGAATGAGAAGTGTGATGCCCGATTCGGTTTCGCTTTGGATGATCCCGGTAACCGTTGATCCGTTAGCTAACGATATCACATATCCTTCATATCCAAAACTTACCCCGGCATTGGGTTGTATTATTGCTTCATACAAACCTTCCCTGGGTAGTTTGGCCCCGATATCGGAAAGTCCGGGACCAAACGGAATGCCCTCCCCGTTTACCTGGTGACAGGCCTGGCAAGCCTGCAGAAATACTTCATGACCTTTTGCAGCATCTCCTTCTAATGAAACCAGTTCAGAGATCGCGGGCAAAGGTTCCTGCCGCTGATTTCCGCCTGCGGAAAGGTACTGCCGGGCAATGTCACGGATTTCATTTCGCCACGCACTGGATAACACTTCAGCCGCCGCTTCCTGAAGACTAGCGGGTATTTTCTGTTTTACGGCCATATCTGCTAATTTATTCTCGCCGGCCCATCCAAAAGAGAATGATCTTACGGCCTCATTACGGAGAGTCATATCCTGCTGTTCATCCAGTGCTACCGATTCCAGCAGATCCATTGCTTCCTGATAATCGGTCCGCCCCAGTGTTTGAACCAGGACTGTTTTGTCAACGGAACCATCACTTTGTAACAGGTTATAAATCCTCTCCTGACCTCCATTCCGGATTGCAAGCCTTGCCGCACTGATCCCCAGGCTGCTGTCCGGGAATGACTGCATAAGATTTACCAGCTCTTCATTTTCTGTTTCGAGGTTAAATTTCTCCACCAGGTCCAGAAATTCATATGTACCCTTTGATGCTTCCAGGGCTTTATCCAGCGCCGGTTTTACCCCGGGAAATTCCTCGTATGCAGAGGATTCCAGGTGATTCAGTGCCAGAATCTCAATTTCCTGCTGGTCAGGATGATTCCCGTTTAAGAGGCTGACGATCTGCTGCTGTTTGTCCGGTGCATCATGAAAATCCAGGGCTCTGAAATAACGAACTTTTTCATCCGCATCTGTTGAGGGATCATTTATCAGATTAATAAGCATCGGGAGAGCTTTTCCGGCCCGAGACCGCCATATAATATCCTGTCCGGCCGGGGAATACCATTCGGTTCTGGATTCTTCCAGCCACGCGTCAAAAAACCGGTCCCACTGTCCTGTTGCACCAATACCCAGCGCCTCCAGCTGCCAGCGGTCTCTTCCATCATGCTGCACAGCAAGCTTCGCCCAGAGTTCCGGAGCCTCCTCAGAACTGTTTCCATGAAGTGCTATAGCAGCCTCTCGCCGGACTTCAGGTGCAGAATCATTTACCATGCGCTCAATGGTTGGAATAATATCCAGGTCCAGCTGGCGTGCCGCTCTTAGCCCGGTAATACGTATATCCGGATTGGAATCACGCAAAGCCTGATCAATGTAATCTGTACCCCTGCCATCAATTTTGCTTAACAGCCAGAGAGCACGGGCCCGCTCCCGTTGATTGTCTGAGTTCCATAGTTCAACAAGCGCAGATTCTGCCTCTTCTCCCCTCTGATGCAGGCTCATCCATGCTTTAGTACGAACATTCATGTTGGGATTTTTCAGTGCCTGAACAGCTCCTTCCGCTGTTTCAAAATCAAATTCCGGGATTTCATAGCCGGTTTTTGGCGGTGCAATGCGGAATATTCGGCCTTTCTGCAGATCACCAACATGATGGCCGCCGACACCGGGGTCATACCAGTCGGCAGCAAACAGAGACCCATCCGGGGCAACGGTAACATCAGAAGGACGAAACCACTGGTCTTTGTCTCCTTCCAGGATATCTTCAATGGTTGCCGAATACCCGGCTCCAGCTTTTTCTACCGGGTACGACCGGATAATATTTGGGCCTGCATCTGCATGAATCATCTCATCCCAAAATACCTCAGGAAGCAGCCGGCCTTCGTAGATCAGAATACCTGTTGGAGACCCTGCCCCTGTCTGCAAAAGATTGGGTACAACGCCCGGATCATTCTGATACCAGTGGCGCGTCGGGATATCTTCAGCCATCCCGGTGCGTCTTGTCCGCCAGCCGGCGCCTGTCAGCTCATCCGTATAGCCATAGTTGCCATACTCCATTACATAATTAATCCGTACCGCACGGTTCCCGTCATCATCATTATCCGACTGCCACAACGTGCCGTACGAATCGAGTGCAACTTCATAGTTGTTTCTGAAGTTGTGGCCCAGTACCTCAAAATTACTTCCGTCACGATCTATGCGAAACACCATTCCTTTCCGGTACGGGTTACCATCATTCGTTACGTCCCGGCCAAACCTGTCTGTGATAACATCACCGTCTTTGTCTTTAATAGTCGTTCCCGCGTCTCCAAAATTAAAATAGAGTTTTCCATCCGGGCCAAATACAAAAGCGTGGACTCCGTGATCGTGCTGTTCACCCCCGATTCCCGTAAATAAAACTTCTTTCTCATCGGCTTTTCCATCCCCGTTTGAATCTTTCAGAATGAAAACATCCGGGCTGCGGGATACGATTACTTCATTATCCAAAACCAATATGCCGAGAGCGGAATCAATATCATGCCCCTGGTAAAAAACGCTGCTCGAATCCGCCCGTCCGTCTCCATTGGTATCTTCAAGAACAACGATCCGGTCGCCCCCATCCTTAACCGGATTGTCCGGATTCAGGTCGGGACGGTAATTCACCCCTTCCGTTACCCAAACCCGCCCCTGTGAGTCGATATCCATATTTGTTGGATTTACCACCATGTCCTCAGCAGCAAACAGCGTTGTTTCCAGTCCGGACCGGGTATCTAACCCGTAAGTGGCATACTCTACACTGCGTTTTTCTTCGTCAGTTAGGTCATCATAATCCGTTTGGCATGATATCAATACCATACACATACAAATTAAATAAAGGTAGCTGAAAGATTTGAAACTCTTTTTGTGTTGCCCGTTCTTCATGTTCATAACTGATATTCCGTTGGTCTCTGAACCTGTTGAGGTTCAAAAAGCTGTTAATTGGTATTGTTTACCCGCTAAAAAATCGTCTTCAGAGTCGCACGCAAATCCAGATTATTTACTGATTTCATAATAGGTTTTATTATCTGATACATCAATTTCTTCCCGGATTCCATCAGGCCAGGTCACTTCAATTTGGGATGGAAAATCTCTAAATCCCATCACCTGGACAGTGCTGTTCTGAGACCAGTAGCCTGAACCGGCCTGTATTTCCCTGCGGGGGCCTTTGATTCCATCCGCATAAACCAGGCGAATTCCGGCACCTATAGCGTTTTGGTTCAATGTTTCTCCATTCAGACGAATCCGCAGCCCGGCTTTTTCACCCTGGTTTTCAAATAATCGGGTTACATCGTCATTCTGAGTTACAGCAAGATCAATTTTGCCATCTCCATTAAAATCGGACAGAGCAGCTCCTCTCTGCTGTCCGTAAACTTTGATTCCGCTTTCCTGCCCTGGTACGGCACGGAAATTTCCCATCCCGTCACCCTGCAGCCAGATCCCCCGGCCTGAATCCAGCCTGGGTTCTTTCGGCCGGCCGGCAAATGTGTTCTGGCTCAGAAAAACATCTTCGTTTCCATCGTTATCATAATCAGCCACCGCGGCAGCAAAAGCCGCTGAAAACTGAGCCTCAGCTGGAAGTGAATGCGGTACAAAACCATCTTCTGTATTCATGAATACCACATGCTGAAGTGTATTAATCTCTTTGTAGGGAATGTTGTCAAAAGTTCTGTTGAATACTTCATCTATTGACATCCGGGCATAATCTGTGTGAGATGTAACATGCTGTACCGCGCCTGCAAGTGATTCAAAATCGAACAGCCTGCGTTTGGGCACATATTCCTGCATATTCTCATCAAAATACGCTTCGACCAGGTTGAGCCGGCCGTCGCCGTTAAAATCTGCATAATAAATACGTATGGGATTTTCTCCCCTGAGCTGGTAAGAACTGTTTTCCCCAAGGTTGGTTGCTATGATATCGGGCCGCCCGTCATTATTAAAATCCCCGGTTGTAATTCCATTCCACCAGCCTTTGTATTCATAAAGGCCGGTGCTTCGTGTTACCTCCCGAAATTCGCCATTCTGATTTTCAAAAAGCCTGAGCACCCCCCACTCGGTACTGACCAGCAGATCAGGATCTCCATCCTGGTTATAGTCTGTAAACAGAGCACCGGTTACCATCCCAACTTCCCGGAATAATGTACTGTTTCTTTGATCCGGGGTGAATATATCGCCGTTATTCACAAACATTCTCGAATCAGCTGAAACTGGATACTGCCCCGGAACAAAGCGACCGCCCACGAACAGGTCCATGGTTCCATCTCCATTGTAATCTGCAGCCGCGACAGGTCCGGTTGTTGATAAAATTCCCGGCAGATCATTTTTTTCAACGGTAAAATCATCACCTGTTTTATAGTATGAAGCGGATGGGACATTAGGATTTCCCTGTTCATAGTTGGCACTCCCCACAACCAAAACGGTTTGGTTATTCTCCTGCCAGCCTAAAACGGTTGTCTGATCACCGGGCGCTTCTTCCTCAAAAGCATTCAGCATCTGCTCAGAGAAGTTTCCATTCCCCTCATTACTGTACAGGGCTAATTTACCTCCTTTACCAGAGGCTATCACAAGATCATCCATTCCATCCCGGTTGAAATCAACCCATGCCACTCCGGGGCCCTGGCTGCTTAGTTTGAAAGGTAACAGCGGGCTGACCCTGAAATCATCATAACTGTTTTCGTGATGTTCATGATTCAGCCTGTCTGATACATCCCTGAAAAGAGATTCCGTTTCTTCATTTTCAATCGATTCTTCATTTTTGTCTCTGGCTGCTGACTGGCTGATTTCATAAATCCTGTTCGCCCTGATCCCGTCAATTTCGGTAACCTGTCCGTCAGGCCAGGTAATTTTTATTTGATGATTTTCATTGTTTTCATCCGCTGCAAAAACTTCCGCCAGGTCCGGCCCTGACAGGTAATCGCCCCCTGATGTAACCTGCCGGGTTTGGGATACACCGGCTCCTTCCAGCTTTATGGTTGCACCGACAGCCTGCGTATTGGGTTTTTCACCGGCCAGACGTACGGCAATTCGCGGAGCATTCGTCCTATTTTGATATACGGCAGCTTTCTGGTTCAGCCGGTTTGTCACCAGGTCAGGCACGCCGTCATTGTCAAGATCTGCTGTAACCAAACCGTGAGACAGATCGGGCGTATTTCCCCACCAGTCAGAACTTCTGTCTTCAAACTTCAAATTCCCGCTGTTTCTGAAGATCATATTCGGCAGTTCCAGGGATGGATAATCCACAATCTCTGAGGCGGTATTCATCATACCGGATGACCGGCCGCTTTCCCGGATATTTGTATCGATATCCTGGTAATCATGTCCGTTGCCGGTGGTGATTAATACATCCTCATATCCATCCAGATCCACATCCAGGAACCGGGCCGCCCACGACCAATCCGTTGCCTCCAGGCCGCTGTAGTATGAAATTTCATCGTAGGTGTTGTCGCCCCGGTTCAGATACAGTGAATTTCGGTTATACTGGGGACTGGCCTCAAATTCTTCAAGATGATCAGAAAGCTGACGCATACGCCGCTCGTGGACCGGGCTCAGCATTTCGGTGACAAAAATATCAACATGTCCGTTGTTGTTGATATCCGAAAAATCCACGCCCATAGAAGAAAAGCTGTAATTGCGTATCGCGTTTTCATCGATCAGTTCGAAAGTACCGTCGCCTCTGTTAAGCCAAACCCGGTCCGGAGTCCAGAAGTCATTACATACATACAGGTCAGGATATCCGTCTCCATTCAGGTCCTGGAATTTTGCAGCAAGCCCCCATCCGCGATCCAGGCCCAAAGAGCTGCCTTCATCATCAAAAAAATATTCAGACGGTTCAGCTAATGTGAATTTCCCGGTGCCGTCATTGATATATAATTCATCCTCAGCGCCATATTCATTTCTGTAAATCTGTCCGTTTTCAGCCTGTATAATTCCATAGTGCTCATCAAAAGGAGGAATCAGCTCATAGTTATCCCCGTCAACCCGAAGAGTTCGGTCCAGGCTCAGTTCGCGTTCACTGTATATATCCCGGACGGACTTTACTTTATAGTTTGTTATATATAAATCCAGGTGGCCGTCACCATCTACATCAGCCAGGGCCATAGTCATGCTTCCGTTACCGGGATTAAGCCCGCTGTCTTCTTTCCGGTTAAAACTCCCTTCACCGTCATTGATATATAAAACATTCTCTCCGTCAAATGACGAGACCAGCAAGTCGGGGTATCCATTTCCGTTTATGTCCGCAAAAACGGCTCCCGTTGAATTAGGAAGGTCATCATTAAGCCCGGAATCTTCTGTAATATCGCGGAAACGGAATCCTCCCTCATTTTTATAAAGTTTATTGGGGGTATCGAGTCCTGCAAAATAGAGATCCAGCCAGCCGTCTCCGTCAACATCAGCCACGGCGATACCTGAACCGTTCAGGTAGTTGCGGTTACCTGCAATCAGATCACTGCTTACACTGTTTTCAAAATCTATGTTTGTGGCAGATGATTTGAGCTCCTTGAAACCGGTGCTGCCCCAAAATCCCGGAGAGACTTCAGCCCATCTGTACCCGTTTTCCTGAACCCACTCCGGCTGTTTATTTGAAGTGCAGGCAATAAGCAGGGTCAGGCATATCAGTGGTAGCCACCTATAAAGATATTTCAAGTCAGGCACTATTTACAATTAGTCGTTCGAATAAAATACGTTGGTAAAGACTGAGAAGTGAAAAGTCCCCCTTATCAAAGGGGGATTTAGGGGGATGTTTACCAGAACTGGGGAAATCCGATGAACACCCCTCTAAATCTCCCCTTTTTAGGGGAGACTTATTCTCAGCCTTACCTGCGCCAAAGGAATCCCTTCAGGGAGCTCACGCTAAAATAAACCAAGTGCCTGTAAAATCAACACGGCAAAATGAATTGATTAAAAAAATGTAAGGGATCATTTAAAAATTATCAGCTGCTATGTATGCCTCAATCACCGCTTCTTCGCCTTCTGATCCGGAATTGGCATTGCCATGCTCCATCCCCATGATTCCGTCAAAACCTTTATCGTGAATATGTTTGAAAATATTCCGGTAATTGATCTCCCCGGTGCCGGGTTCATTACGTCCGGGGTTGTCGCCTATTTGAAAATAAGCAACTTCTTCCCACGCCCGGTCGATATTAGGTATGAGATTACCTTCGGTGATTTGCTGATGATATATATCGAACAGAATTTTACAGGATGGGCTGTCCACTGCCCGGCAAATCTGGTAAGCCTGTGGAATTTCAGACAAAAACATTCCGGGATGATTTGTCCAGTGATTTAATGGTTCGAGCACCATTACCAGTCCGTGCGGTTCCAGGATTTCACTTGCCCGCCGTAACGCTTCAACTACATTAGCGGTTTGATAATCCATCTCCAGGCCAAGGTCCACGTGTCCGGGTACAACGGTCATCCATTTTGCGTTCACCCGTTGCGCAACCTCTACGGAGCCCCGGATATCATCCAGAAATTCCTCCAGTTTATCCGGATCGCCGCCGGCCAGGTTGGGTTCACTCCAGTAGATTTGATGAGCCACAAACACACCCATTTGCATCCCCAGGTCTTCCATTGTCTGTGCTATACGCTCCTGGGTTGGAATATCACGGCCTTTCATGCCGTTATCTTCCAGTGCCGTGAATCCTCTTTCAGCCATAAAATTAAGCTGGTCGATTACATCCCTTCCGGCGAGATTTCTAAACATCCCGAAATGGGGAGCGTATTTTAATTTAAACTCATTTTGAGCACTTTTTTTCTTCCTGTTATCCAAATCACCTGCTTTTCCAACGGCAGCACCCGCCCCCGTCATAACCGCAGACCCGGCGATGATACTGTTCTTCAAAAATTGTTTTCTATCCATACGACTCTCATTGGGTTAAATAAATGAATATTGACATATTAAAAAAGATGTGCTAACGAGTTCGGGATAAGAATGAATATAAATGCATGAATACGTCATATTGAGCGCCCCAAAGGGATCCCATGCGGGGCAATTTCAAGGGTGCTTTTCCTTTGAAATGAAGTCGAAATATGAGTTTTCGACTTCGTTCCGACCAAAAGTGGTCGGATCTGCGCTCAAACTGACGTTTTTCCATATTTATATCGAACTCACACAATATCAGTTAAACGGCAACAGTAACGCCGGGAACCGGTACCGGGTAATACCCGTTTTCATCAGGAAGAACAGGTGGTTCTGCATCCCATGAAAGAACTTCCGGCACCAGGTTGATGTTGGAGTTCAGTGCTTCATCCCAGGTTACTATCTTACCTGAATAAGTAGCCATCCGCCCCATGATGGCAGTCAATGTACTTTTTGCACCATTTTCGGTGTCATTAATGACCCCGCCGCTTCGAATGGAAGCAAACATTTCGTCGTGCTCTTTTTGATATGGATTGGGATCGTCATCACCCCGGTGGTTGTAAATGGTTTCGCCATCCCAGCTTTTAATAATACCAATGTCTCCGTTGGTATCCACTGTGCCCTTCGTTCCCTGGAAAAATTCAGATACACGGCTCATCGTGTCGGGCTGATGACGGCACTGGCTCGAGATAACAGCTCCGCCGGGATAGTTGAATTCCACAAAATGGTGGTCAAATATTTCACCGAATTCTTTGCCCTTGCGAACTTCACGGCCGCCCATACCCTGAGCGGTTTCAGGATATTCACCGATAAACCAGTTGGCTACATCAATATTATGAATGTGCTGCTCCAGAATATGATCACCGCATAACCAGTTAAAGTAATACCAGTTTCTCATCTGGTATTCCATTTCGGTTTGACCCGGTTGCCGTTCTCTTACCCATACACCTGAGCTATTCCAGTACACCTGACCGGAAACAATCTTACCCGCATCGCCCTGGCTTACACGATCAAAAACCTCCCTGTAACTATTCTGGTAGTGACGCTGCAAACCCACAACAACATTCAGGTTTTTCTCCTGTGCTATTCTGCCGGCTTCCAGTACTTTTCGCACACCGGGTGCATCTGTAGCTAAAGGTTTTTCCATGAAAACATGTTTACCTGCATTTACAGCCAGTTCAAAATGTGCAGGACGGAATCCCGGTGGTGTTGCCAGGATAACCACGTCTGCCAGTTCAATTGCTTTTTGATAACCATCAAAGCCGGTGAATTTATGCTCTTCCGGAACGTTAAACTGATCGGTATCGCCATATCTTTCGGATAATCGCTCAAAACTATCATCCAGCCTGTCACTGAAAGCATCTGCCATGGCAACAAGCTGAGCTCCCCTGTCTGCCTGAAGTGCCTGGTTTGCAGCCCCGGTTCCACGTCCGCCGCAGCCGATTAATGCAACTTTTATAGTATCATTGCCTCCGGAAAAAGCGCTTGCGCCTACCGGAAGTGAACTCAGAAATACGCCGCCTGCCGCCGCTAAAGATGCATTTTTGCAAAAATCGCGCCGTGAAATATTATGTTTTTTTTCTGAATCGTTATTTTTCATAATTCATACCCATTAAGGTTTTGGTTAATATTACTTTAAAGCCGGTAGCAGAACGTTTACCATTCCCTGAGACTTCAGTTTAAAAATCTTCCATGGCTTCCAGCCAATATTGCTCCATCTCTTCTTTTGACGGTGTTGTTTCGGGACGTACCAGACGGAATCCAACAAACTCCGCATCTGTAAGCCACCAGAGACTTTTAGGCAGCTGAGGATCGCGCTGTTTCCACCTGGAAACAGATCCTCTTCTTGCCGCACACCGCAGGCGTTCCGGGTCATCTTTCCAGCTCCCGCCCCTGACCGATCGCGGATAAAGTTCATTTGGCCGGAGCCATGGGTTATCGGCTGTTATCCCTTCAAATTCAGAATAATAATCCTCGTCGTACTGGTCCATGGTCCATTCAGCTACATTCCCGTGCATGTCATATAATCCAAGGGCATTGGGTTTTTTCGTACCTGTTTTTTGATATTTATATTCACTGTTATCATAAAACCACCCGTAATCCGCCAGTTCATCCGGGTTATCCCCAAAATGATAGGCAGTTTGACTACCAGCCCTGCATGCATATTCCCACTCTGCTTCTGTCGGCAGCCGGTAAAAATTCCCTGTTTTGGCTGTCAGCCATTTGGCATAATAAACAGCTGCATAATGAGTCATGTTAATAGCCGGGAAACCATCTTTACCCATCCCAAAACTCATATCCACATATGGAGGTGTGGGCAGTGAAACAGCATCGGCGGTAATTTCTGCTTCAGCTCCTGAAACGGGAAGGCCCGCCAGGTCACTTACCGTTTCTTTTACAAACAGATCATACTGTGCCCATGAAATTTCATATTTTCCCATCCAGAAAGAGTTTACGTTTACTTCATGCTGCGGGCCTTCGTCATCATTCCTTCCTTCCTCTTCTGATGGGCTGCCCATTTTGAAAGTTCCTCCTTCAACAGGTATCATCTCTATAGAGATATCAGAACCCGGAATGTCCTGGGAATAAGCGGAAAAATCTGTAATGTCATGATCAGCTTTTTCCAGGTAAAAACCTGATATAAAAAATAGTAACAAGGTGAAAAGAAATCCTTTACTAAAAGAAGTGAGTAATGCGTTTCTTTTATTCTGATTAATACTAAAATTTAACTGCAATGTCCTTCGATAATTGTATTTCAGTTGTCGCTGCTACACTTATAAATAAGGGTAAAAAAATCATAAAACAAAAATGTAATATACTTTAAAATACCGGTTTAAACACCACACAAACATGTGAAAACGGTTCAGATAATCCGATATGGAAACCCTCTTCCTATTTAATCTGAATAAACACATTATTTTTGACTTTTATGGTTCGCCTGACTGATTTTCCAGCAATAAAAAATACGGGCCATTTTTCCACTTTTCTTTAACGTGATCTGACGGTTGAACCGGGCCTTCAGGGAAGTTAGCAAGGATAATATCATCCCTGCCGTTTCCGGTCCAGTCCGCAACATCCATCGTCATCCATCTTCCCATATATCCAAGAGGGTGACTGTAAGGTGTAAAATCAAGATCTCCTTCATTTTTGAAGAAAATGAATCCATCTTCGGAACTATTTTCATAATCAGCGAAGTAAGAGATGACAGCAAGATCTAAGTTACCATCTCCGTCAAAATCACGTGCCTTGGCATTATACGCCCCATTTACCGGGTAGAACCACTCTTTTGTAAAACTGCCGCTGCCATCATTCAGGTAAATATAAACTCCGTGGTAGGTTTTCAATATTTGTGAAAAATCAGCATTATCCCCGCTGGTATACAGAATATCCGGTTTCCCGTCACGGTTAAAATCATGGATTTCAAATGAACTGGATCCGGCGGTTACATTAAATTCCAGAAGTGTTGTTCTGTCAAATTCACCATCTCCCCTGTTTTGAAACAGGTAAATTGCCTGGGCGGTCTGTGCACAAAGAGCAAGAATATCAGGATTGGAATTACCGGTATAATCCATAACATGAGATTGAATACAACCGGGTGTATTAATCAGAATTTTTTTCTCCGGTGGATTTCCTTCACCCTTGTTTTCAAGCCAAAACAGGCTTCCGCCTCTGTGGCCGAATTCATTTACTATCAGGTCTTCAAGCCCATCCTGATTCAGATCGGCTGTGCCGCTTGCTACCGGCCGGGTGATATCCTCCAGAAGTACAGAATCCTGTCCTGATGTTTGCAGGCCGGAATAGTACCACCAGCTTACCACAGAACCGTATGGAGCATCGGATGGATCTAAACGCCCGAGAAATGTTAAAAGCAGTTCGCGCCGGTCAGCTTCAGAACCGGTAACTTTCTGAATATGAATATGAGATATCGGCGATTCAATGCCCGATTGATGAACCAGATCCAGATTCTCATTAAAAACCATAAAATTTCTGCTGTCAAAATCACTAAGATAGATCAGCTTTTTCGCGGGATCGAACTTTACGGAAGTAACCTGCGGAAAACCTTCCGGTCTGTGTTCAGAATAGCGGGCTTTAAAGAAAAGAGAGTCTGTTATAATTTCCCGATTTTTTTCAGCAGGCTGCAGTTGCCTGGGAGCCATGGACAGATAATAATTCCGGATCTTTTCCCACTCTTCCCGGGTGACCTGAGGTTCGGATGGATATGTATTTTCAGGAACATACGGATTACTGCTTCTTTCATTAGCCAGTCCTGAACTTATATTTCCATCACCGGTATTCACACCAAGGAAAGGAGCCATTGCATCCAGCGTTTCAAAGCGCCACGTCTCCCAGGGTAAAAGGTTCGGTTCCGGATATTTATGGCACCCTGCACAGTGCATTTCCGAAAGCATTTTACCCTCAATCAGTACTGGGTCGGTAAGGATTGGCTCAGCCGGTTCATCCGGGGCTGTTATTTTTCTTAAGAACAGCAGAATTATGACCAATAATATCATGCATCCCGACAGGGTCAGAACAAACTTCATTTTACTATTCATGATGTTTAGTGCTTTATTTGTAAATCATCATGATGATTGCAGAATATTTTTTTGTCATTTTAGCCAGAATACTACAATTAAAAAGTGGTATCCAAAATCATTTTTTAGCATTTTACATATCTTGACAAATCAATAATGCTCACAGGAGTCTCTCTTACATGCCTGATAAGATTTCTTACCGTCCGCAGAGATCGATCAGATCACTGCTCACATTCGGAAGTTTGCTTATTCTTTTTGTGATAATAATTCATTATTCAGGGTTATTTAATATTTCCACTGACAGCCTCCCCTTTTTTAAATCCGGAGAGATAAATCTAACCGATGTAACAACCGGTTCAGGATTGGAGACCTACACACGGTTATCTATAAATGATCATACGCCGGCTTATATCGAAGTAATGGGCGGAGGAATTGCTGTGGGTGATATTGACGGTGACGGCCGGGAAGATATATTTTTTACAGGATTGCCCTCTTTTGCGGAAACCACAGAAAGTGGCGCGGGGTTTATCAGGTCCGAAAGTGGTCAACCCTCTTTTGATATGGAATCTAAAAGAACGGGACATCTTTCGGCCCTGTTTCGAAACCAGGGCGATGGCACATTCCGGAATATCACTGCAGAAGCGGGGCTGGATAGAATTAAAGGATTTCCTATGGGGGCTCTTTTTTTTGATTTTAATAATAATGGCAGGCAGGATCTTTATGTGGCTGCCTACCAGGGAGGCCAGTTATTCAAAAATATGGGAGGGTATTTTATGGATATAACCGAATCTGCAGGGTTAGACCTGACGGGACTATGCGGTATTGTTTCCTGCCTCGGTGCGGCGGCTTCAGCGGGAGATTATAACCGTGATGGATATCTTGACCTTCTGGTTGTCAATAATGCTGACTGGAATATTGATAATGCAGCACACTATGGCGAAGGAACTCTTACACCCGCCGCTTACCAGGGACAGCCTTCTTTCTTATTCCGTAACAATGGAGATGATACGTTTACAAATGTATCTGAAGAGACCGGGGTTACCAATCAGGATATAACCGGTTACAGAGAAGACGGCAAAGGGTTATCCGCTGTCTGGGCGGATTTTAACAATGATAACTTACCGGATATCTATATCGCAAATGATATGTCACCCAATCGGTTATACCTGAATACAGGAAACGGCGATTTCGTTGAAACAGGCAGGTTCGGATATGTAGATGAACTTAAAAGCAGTATGGGCGTGGATGCGGCCGATTTCAATTATAGCGGTGATATGGATCTTGTGATGACTAATTTAAGGTCAATTATGACTTCGTTATATAGAAATTACGGGAATCTTCGGTTTGATTATGCAACATTTTACACCGGAATTATGAGCAGTACAAGGTCATCAGGCTGGGGAATCGTATTTGTTGACCTGGATCTTGATGGCCACCTTGATCTGGTTATGGGCGGCGGGCCCCTTTGGGATTTAATGGATGAAACCGATAATATTTTTTACAAAAACCAGGGTAACGGGCAGTTTAAAGATGTGACAGATGAAATCGTTCATTTTCCAAACGATCAGGTTACAAGAGGGCTGGCGGTTATCGATTTTGATAATTCAGGAACTCCTGACCTGATATTTTCAAATATTGACGGAGAACCCTCACAACTTCTCAAAAACAGTACAAAAGGAAATCACTGGGTACGCCTGGACCTTGAAGGAGTGATTTCCAATCGTGATGCCGTAGGCGCCAGGGTAACGATTGAACGTGAAGACGGATTGATACAAAACCAGATGGTTAAAGCAGGCAACTCCTATATCAGTTCGGGCAGTAAATCTCTCTTTTTCGGACTGGGCAGGTCTGAGATTAAAGAACTTACCATACAATGGCCTTCTGGACGGGCAGATACGCTGAATAACCTTAATGTAAACGAAATTATTCATATCAGGGAAGTCAGCCAAACAGACAGCCTTGTCGCGGTGACTTCACACAAGCCAGAGAGATAAAGCATTGCTGGCTAGAACAAGGAGACCCTTCGACTTCGCTCCGCTGCGCTACCAGTGACAGATTTGTAAAAAAGCGTGTTTTTTGGCTTAATCTGCAATTTTTGCTCAAAGGACACACCCCTAAATCCCCTCTCGAGAGGGGACTTTTGAACTGTCACCTTTTAAATAGTGTTGCCCCGCTTTTGGACAAAATTAGTTGCTCAGGGTGACAAAGCCGTGCGGGTATAACCGCGGCGTATCCGTCTTCTTGCGATGAAAAAGTATTGTGCAACGCCGCAGGAATATTTCTGGCGGGTGAATCGGAACAAGGTTATGGGGAAAGATTTGTTACCCGCCCTTCCTAAAAACGGCTCAGTGTCATCCCGACCGAAATGAAGACGAACGGATGTGAGCCGCAATGGAGTGGAGGGATCTTCTGGTATCAGTGGGGAATTTAGTTTCCCGCAGTACCCCCCGATTTTCCAGATCTCCTGAGTTTCGCAGAACTCATCCGATGACTATGTAGCTTCCATCTCGTTCTCGATTAATTTTGAGATTAACTTTTCCAGATTTCCTTATCACTTGCAGTCCCGATGCTTATGCTTCGGGACTGGAAAGAGGCTGGTCTTCATATAAGGGGCTTTAAGCCAAAAGGGATGCCCTTGGCAAGCCCCCACTACTACATTCTTAAGATGAGCCAGAACATTGAATGTGGCTAAAGCCACTCTTTATTTGCAATCCTAACTCCGAGGCTGTCCAAAAAGGTGTATAAAGAAAATATCAACAATAATTCCGTCATGCCGGACCCCGATCCGGCATCTCCTGCCCTTTTCAATGCCGGGAGATTCTGAATCAAGCCTGCCTGTCGGCAGACAGGTTCAGAATGACACCTTTTCGGACAGCCTCGGCAAGTGATAAATGATACTGAACTGTTTTCATTGATCTATACTTCTAAATATTTCTTAGATCACTTGCAGTTGACTTTAGTCAACTTGAAAAGTAAAATTCCCTCCCTTATCAGGGGCTTTAGCCCCAACAATAATTCCCTGAATTGAAGCCAGAGTTAAGTGCCTTAAGCCACTTTTTGAATCCTGACTCCGGTAAGTGAAAGGATTGATTGCCCCTGATTTATTTCAGCTTTTTTAAGTATATAGAAGCATTTCGAAGAGAATTCTATAATTTAATGAACAGTCACATAAGTCATCGGATGAGTTTTACCTGATGTTCAACCAGTTTTGTACATTCCTCTATACTTCGCAGAACTCATCCGATGACTCTTTAGCTTATGAACAACCAAAAACCAATTATTACTATTTTTCCGACCCTCTGGTTGTTTACGACTTTGCTATTTGTGACCGGATGCAACGAATCCTTCGAACCCTGGCAGGAAAACAACCGGTATCACTTCTCTATCTACGGCTATATTGATGCTTCGGCAGATACTCAATGGGTACGTGTAATGCCGGTCCGGGAGGATCTTTTACTGAAGCCGGAACCCATAGACGCGGCTGTTACACTTGAACACATGGAGAGCGGTGACATCGTTACAATGAATGACTCTCTTTTTGAATTTGCCCACAATGCGTATGCATACAATTTCTGGACAACAGCAGACATTCAGCCCGGACAAACCTACCGTGTAACAGCCCGGGCTTCATCCGGCGACTCGAGCCATGTGCAAATCAGTCTACCTGAAGATTTTCCGGTGCCCCTGGTCAGTATTGAACGCCGTGATATGACCGGAACACCCATAAGATCAACGGTTGTGGTTCAGGTGGTAGAACAACTGGCGGATGTGCAAACCATTTACCGGACACTTGATAATCAACACAGACATCTTATGTCTCATCTTCAGGATAGTGTTCGTATGGCTTCAGGAGAGCTTCAGATTATTATGGATCCCCAGGAAGATTACAGAACTCTGGATGGTTTTTTCCCTGTACCCGCGGGTGTTGGATCCGCTAATTTTTTGGACACCCCGGCAATTAAACAGGATATATTCATTGCAGCTGCAGGCCCTGATATACATTTTTTTCCCTCCATTGATGAGAAAGTTGCGTTCCTGCCGGCAGGGGTCTCAAATATAGTTAATGGGACAGGATATCTGGCGGGTTTGGTGAGCAAGACGATCCCTTATGAAAGCTGTTTTGATGAGAATACAACTGCTCTTATTGCATGTGAAACCAAACCATACCCCTGGTAGATAACTAACTTAGTTCACGAGATAAGAATTTATTGAAGGGTGTCTCCATCAAGAAATTGTGTGGGGAATATGTTATCAAATAAATTGACCATTTTGCCAGGAATGGCTCACGATGTAAAATAATTTCAACAAATGAAACTTCGTGAATCTTTGTGTCCTCGTGCCTTCGTGGCCCGATAGAACGGCCTCTTTTTTGTTTTCTCGCAGCCTCTGGATGAATGGGGACTTTTCAGGTTCAATTTCCTATTATTGTGCCAAAGGTGTTCATTCGGTGAACTCATGTTATATAGATTCTTCTATACTATTTGCTTCACGATATAAATCGATGTTTCAATGGCAAATCAAACCGGCGGATTGACAGTTATTTCAATATTACTACTCTCCTGGCTTATAACTACAGGGTGTAACGAAACCTTTGAACCATGGCAAGAAAACGACCAGTACTATTTCTCTATCTACGGCTATCTTGACGCCTCTGCTGATACCCAGTGGGTACGGGTCATGCCGGTGCGGGAGGATCTTTTACTGGAACCGGGGCCGATTGATGCATCCGTTACACTGACGCACATGGAGAGCGGAAATACTGTTGCAATGAATGATTCTCTCTATGAATTTGCTCACAACACCTACGCCTATAATTTCTGGGCAACTACAAACCTGCAGCCGGGGCAGACTTACCGTATCACGGCAGAGCGCCGGGATGGAAAATCAAGTCACGCGGAAGTGGTTCTGCCCCCCGATTTTCCGACTCCAACCGTCTTCAGACGACCTCAGTCCCCAGGGGGAGGCCCTCCCCTGGATATCATTACTATTGAAGGAGTAGAACGATTTGCCGATATCCGAACGATCCACTATATACATTTTGCAAATTCTGGGCAAAGTTACCGTATTCCTTTTATCCATATTCAGGATACGTTACGCCGCGCTTCAGGCGAATTAACAATTGAAATAAACCCGCGCGAGGATACCGGTAAACTTGGAGCGTTTCTTGGCGGCGCTCCGTGGTCGGTCTTTCACCAGCAAATATTCATTGCATCAGCGGGGCCCGGTTTTCACTATTTCCCCTCTATTGATGAAAAAATGGTTGCCCTGCCGGAAGGGATTTCGAATGTGGTTAATGGAGTAGGATATCTTGCGGGTTTAGTGAGTAAGACCATTCCTTATGAGAGTTGTTTTGAAAATGGAATTGATATTCCCGTACCCTGTGAAACGGAGCCATACGTGTGGTCGGAAACCATTCCTTTGTGGGGTATCGAATAATCTCCTATTATAACCAGTTCATGATCAGACGCTTACGAACTATCATTGTTGTTACAGCCGGGCTCCTTTTCCTGCTTTTGGTTTCAGAACAGGCTTTCGCTCAATCCGCCACCATTCAGGGCCTGGTTACCGACCGTGCAACGGGACGTGCACTGGAAGGCGCCAGTATTGCATTACGTGAACTTTCCGATGTTGAAGGACGGATGCATGGAATGGCCGCTGTACAAAACGGATACTACCAGGTATCAGGCCTGGAGCCGGGAGAGTATGCACTGCGAATCAGTTTTATCGGGTATGTTGCCCATGAAGATACCCTCACCCTGGAAAGCGGTGAGAGCAGAACGGTAAGCATTGCACTGGAACCGGATGCCACCCAACTGGATAATGTAATCGTCTCCCCGCCCGAAACGGGAGCGGCCGGATTAACATCGGGTCGCCAGAGGCTTGAAGCTATCGAATTCGGACGAGTGCCAACCCCGGGCGGTACGGGAGACCTGGCCAGTTACCTGCAGGCAATGCCCGGTGTGGTTTCTACCGGCGACCGCGGCGGACACCTGTATATCCGCGGAGGAACACCGGCCCAAAATATGGTGCTGGTTGATGGAACGCTGATATTTCAGCCATTTCATATTCTCGGTTTTTTCTCTGCCTTCCCCGAAAATCTTGTCTCAAATGCTGATTTTTATGCCGGGGGTTTTGGGGCGCGGTATAACGGACGCATTTCTTCGGTGATTGATGTGAAAATGAGAACCGGCGACCGGTATCAGACGAGCGGTTCGGCTTCGATAAGCCCGTTCCTGGCTGAAGTCATTGCCGAAGGGCCCATTTCTCATGAAAAATCATCCTGGATTGGTTCTGTGAGGCGGTCTCTTGTTGAAGAAACCAGTCCGCTGTTTTTGGGCCAGAAATATCCGCTTCGGTTCGAAAGCCAGTATCTCAAATTCACTCATTTTGGCGAAAGTGATTCGCGCTGTTCGGCAATGGCCATGCGAACGTATGACCGCGGCCGGCTTGATGTGGACCAGGACGATGTTGTACGGTGGAATAATTTTGTACTTGGCAGCCAGTGTGTGGTTCTGCCGGTAGGAACGGATATGCTGTTCGATATCAATGCCGGCCTCTCTTATGTATCCAATGAAACGGGGCAGAGTAATAATCCTGAACTTACCTCATCTGCCATGCGTGTTAACCTGGATGTAAACCTGACACGATATTTTGGCTTGATGCAGTTCGACTATGGTGTTTTCGTACACATTCACTCCTTAAAATCTGATATGACTGAGCTGATTGGAGGCCCCCAGGTAGATTCGGAACATCTGCTGAGTACGGGTGCCTATGCAGAAACCACTATACCAATGGGTAATTTCCGGTTTACACCGGGTGCCGTTTTTGCATATCACAAGGATATGTATGCTCCCAACCTTGATCCGCGCCTTCTGGCTTCGTGGCAGCCCATGGGCCGTGAACAGGAACAACTCAGTGCCGCTCTCGGAATTTATCGCCAGCCGCTGGCAGGTATCACCGGTACACGCGATGCCGGTTCGGTATTTACAGCATGGATGTCGTCCCCGGTGAGTGGATCACAGCTGAAAGCCGTACACGCGCTGCTCGGGTGGCGGCAGTCGCTTGGAATGGGATTTCAGCTGTCTGCTGAAGGATACCGTAAATGGATGCAAAATCTGCCGGTACCGGTGTGGAGCACACTGGTGCAGTTTACAACCGAGCTGGCCAGTGCCGATGGCGCAGTGTACGGAGGTGATATACGGCTGGAATATAACCGGGCTCCTTTTTACGGTTTTATCGGCTATGGCTACAGCCATACCGAATACGAAACCAGCCAGGAACATTTTACCGATTGGTTCGGCAGTTCTTCACGGAAATATCACCCCCCGCACGACCGCCGCCACCAGGTAAACAGTATGCTGAGCGCAGATTTTGGGAAATACACAGCCGGTATTCGATGGGAACTGGGCAGCGGCCTGCCTTTTACCCAGCCAATGGGTTTTGATGAACTGTTCAGTTTCAGGGATCGTGTTCCGCTGGTGAAATATGAATACGGTACTCCCCGCGTAATACTGGAAGATCTTTACCAGGGCCGCATGCTTACCTACCACCGCCTGGATTTCTCACTGGAACGTTCTTTTTCCATACCCCTTGGTGAACTGAACCTGCAGGTTGGAGCTATCAATCTCTATAATCAAAAAAATATGTTTTATTATGATGTTTATACCCACCGGCGGGTAGATCAGCTGCCGTTTGCTCCTTATTTCTCTCTGAAGTATGAAACAAATTGATAAGTCGTCATCGGATGAGTTTTATGCAGTACTTATCCATTTTGTAAAATTCCTCCGGCTTCCGCAGAACTCATCCGATGACTCCCTGGCTTCCTTCCGGGCTTTACAAGTCATCGGATGAGTTTTAAGCAGTGCTTACCCATTTTGTAAATTCCTCCGGCTTCCGTATAACTCATCCGATGACTCCTGTATCATTATGATATTTGAAGATGAATAATTGAGGTTTCAATTCAATTAACAATTTCTGGAATGAGCTAGAATTGAGGGAATGTGGCTAAAGCCACTCAGCATTTGGCATTCCTCATCAGTCAGCTGAAGCAGACTGCAAGTGATAAACATGCTCTGAAATTTCAATGATATATAGCCCTTGGATTTTCTTATCACTTGCAGTTGACTTTAGTCAACTGGAAAAGAGGCTTCTTATCTTTCTGTTGGGCTATCCCCAAAGGGGTGCCTTTGGCAAGCCCCAATTCTATGTTATTACAGGGCATTTCTCAACCATCTTTTTCAGTGCCTATCCAGTTTTCCATACCCCGCATTAGTCATCGGATGAGTTTTAAGCAGTGCTTACCCATTTTGTAAATTCCTCCGGCTTTCCGCAGAACTCATCCGATGACTCTTTGACTCTCAGGAAGTACAAGGCACCCGGTTCAGCCCGTCATTTCCTGAAGCATCCACATAGGGAAATGTTTTACTGATGATTCCGCCGAAAAACCCCACACCATTTTCGATATTACTGTAGTCTCCATCCGGCAGTGTTACCGTGTACTTGTCCAGTGAAATAAAATCCGGCCAGTCCGGCCCTCCTGCCGCTACGAATACTGTTCGTTCTGTCACCGTAAAACCACAATATGATTCAATAATTTTGGTCCGCATAGTTCCCGCATTGATTGATGCACGATAGGTATCTGGTGGAATAAATGCACTGTTTTGGAGATGGGGGAATACCCATTCAAATATTTCCCCGCTCCCGTCAAATCGCAACCGGTAGATTACCTGCACATCAGCCAGGTGTTTAACTTGCTCTACCAGCAGAATATCACCATTAAACTCCGGGTTTCTGAATTCCGGAACGGGAAAATCTTCCGGAAGGGTGGCTTCCGCACGGCTTGTTTGTCCGTCCCCTTCCACCGTAAGATGATACGTCTGTTCCGGATGGACCTCCATTGTAGTCCAGAACAGGTAGGCATATCTGCCGTCCCTGTAATCAACCAGAGAATCATTCATGGTGACCGAATCGCCGCTTTCGGGATGCTGCAGGGTCACTGCGGGAACCGGGAGCCCCGGTTCCATATTCAATGACTCCCGGACCGGCATTACCCGTACCCACTGGGTATCCGCAGAGGCATCCAGAACCCCGTTAACCGAAAAGAAATGGCGCTCGTTTTCCTGAAGAGGTTCAAATGGTTCACAGCCGGTTATGAGAAACCAGGAGAACAGGGCTATTATGATGATTGCAGGTTTTTTAGTCATTTGTTGTTATTATTCATCGGATGATTCTATAGCTTCTTTCCGGGCTTTGCAAGTCATCGGGTGAGTTTTACGCAATAGCTTTCAATATTCCATATTCCTGGGAGTTTCGCAGAACTCATTCGATGACTCTGTAACTTCTTTCCGGGCTTTGCAAGTCATCGGATGAGTTTTACGCAATAGCTTTCAATTTTCCATATTCCTGGGAGTTTCGCAGAACTCATCCGATGACACTATGAAGGACATGGAAAGTGAAATAACCCCCGGTTTCCTTCAATATCAACATAGGGAAATGTTTTACTCAGAATCCCTCCCAGGTAACCAACTCCGTTTTCGATATTGGTTATACCATCAGGCAGTGCAATAGTATGTTTATCAATAGAGAGAAAATCATGCCATTCCGGCCCCCCTGCCGCAACAAAAATATTTCTTTCCAGGGTGGTAATACCACAATATGCGTTCATAACCTCAGTCCGCGGGTAATCAGGATTAATTATGATTCGGTATGTTGACGGGGGTAAAAAGATGCTGAATGGTAAATACGAAAAAGCAGCACTAAATACTTCACCAGTATTGTTTAAGCGAATTTCATAAACCACCTGAATATCGGCCAATCTTTCAACCCCTTCAACTAACAGGATATCATCACCAAATTCGGGTTCCCGAAACCGGGGTTCAGGAAAATCAGGCGGCAAGGTAACTTCAGCCTGGCTGAACCGCCCATCCTGCCCTTCCACAACCAGCCGGTACCTCTGTTCCGGCTGTAAATCCATAGTTGTCCAGAAGTTGTAGGCGTAGCGTCCACCCGAAAACGTGAAAAGCGAATCACGCATCACCACGGATGTATCATTTTCAAGATCATACAGCGTAACTAAAGGGACGGGCAAATCCGGTTCCTGAAGAAGAGTTTCCCGGACAGGCATTATGCGCACCCATTGGGTATCTGCAGACGCATCCAGGTAACCGTTTATTGAAAAGAAATGCCGTTCGTTCTCCTGCACAGGTTCAAACGGCTGTTCACAGGCAATGATGAAAAACCAGAAGAGCAGAGTTATGATGATTTTGAAAGTCATCGGATGAGTTTTAAGTAATATGAGTGCCCCGAAAGAACGCCCCTTCAAGTAACTTCCAAAAATAAATTTAAATAATTTAGGTTTTTTACTTCAAACTGAACTTCCGGCTTTTCTGACCCACCCCCGTCCCCTCCCTATCACACCAAAAAACGGTGTGACAAGTTGAGTGCATTTTCGAAATGCCGACCCTTCGGCAGAGGGAGCTTTTTAAAAAAGCCAATCAATCTAAACAATTAAGTTTTGGAATATTTAATTATGGATTTCCTCAAAGCCTCTTGAGGGCGGTTTCTTCATGTTCAGTTTCTTATATCAAACTCATGTTTTTTATAATTCCTTTGAGTTTCGCAGAACTCACCCCATGACTCGATGCCAAAAATATTCATCACTGCGTTCCCAGTTTAAGTGACAGATAAGGAGCAAAGGGAAGCTGGTTAATGCTGCGGTGAGTGTAAACATCATAGTAGAAAAGATTTGTGTTATCGTAAAGGTTAATGGCCCCGATTTGAAAAGTTAACTCAGCGGTATCAAATGTAAATACCCGTTCAAGAGAAAAATCAAGCCGGTGATAGGCCGGAATCCGCCCCTGGTAGGGTTTTTCCAGGATTACACGCGGTGTGCCGAATTCCCTGTGCAGGTCAGGCAATTTTTCGTTATAAAAAAAAGCTTCGTCAAAGCCAATCGGGCGGGTAAAGGGTACCCCGGTACCAAAATCCCAGCGAAGTGCTGTTGTGAATTTCCCGATATCCAGGCTTATCAGCCCGTTCACCTGGTGGCGGCGGTCATGTGACGGATGATACTTCTGAATAGGTTCCCCAAACCAGATACCAAAATGATCCTGGGCGGATTCATATTCTGTCCAGGAGTATCCGTACCCGACAAAGCCATAGGCCGAACGACTGCTATACTCCACGCGGATATCACTCCCGTACACCTCACCGTCTGCAGTTGCCAGGTCTGTGGTAAATTCAGCTAATGTACTCCACACTGCTACAGGCAGGCTCCTGAGCCGTTTGTGATACGCTTCAAGGGATAGATGAAACCCACCGCCCAAAGCCTGCCGCCAGCCCAGCAGGCTGTGAATAGCTTCCATTCGTGAACCGCCCGGTGGTTCAGCCATCCAGGCAGTGAATACAGAACTTGCATCCCGCGTATCATTCAATCCTGCAAGCGTCTGGGTATAACGTCCGGCGGCAATATTCAATTCAGCATCCTCAAGTCCGGCCGGCTGCCATGAAATTCTCATACGGGGTTCTATACCCGGCTCATAATTTTCACGATATACCGTTACTACAGTTCCCGGATAAAACTGTATCTGATCGCCAAGAGGAATATTCACCTCTATATGCCCGCCCCCGTTCAGTAAATGCTCGCTAGCCCTTTGAGGATGCAGAAATTGCTCACTCATGTCATAATTCAGCGTCATTATATGGACAAAGAGTCCATAATTAAATCTCATCTGCCTGATATAACGGGTAAGATTTGTATCCAGGTTAAAACGGGTGACTTTGGAAAAACGGCCGGAATCCCGGTTATCGGATACCGAATTTGATACATGGGTAAGGCCGGCGTTGATATCGAAAAGAAGATTCGAATCCGGAGGCAGAATCACACAACGCCCGCCAAACAAAAAGTTCCTCCATTCAAAAATCTCTCCTTCTTCAAAATCCAGCTGCCCGCGATCGTGGGTTCGCATGCCCAGAAGTGAACAGCGGGAATCGTTTCTTCCAAACTGACTCAATTTAAGATACTGGCTGTTAAAACGTACCGGGTACTCCTGCTGCAGAAACCAGGGACTGGTGTGATCAATCACCGATTGTCGCGCGGATGCAATAAATGATGCTTCTCCTTCCCGGATGGGACCCTCTGCCATAACCTCGCCCAGAAATGGACTTATTGAAGCTGAACCGCCTGTCTGATTCCGGTCGCCATCCCGCATTTTCACATCCATGACGGATGAAATACGTCCGCTGTACCGGGGCCCGAACCCGCCTGCGTAGAAATCCACATCATTCACCAGGCCGGATGGGAAGACTGAAAAAAATCCGAGAATATGAAACGGCTGAAAGATCATCGTACCGTCAACGAGGACCATGTTCTCAGTGGGAGTGCCGCCGCGAATGTAAAATTGTCCGCCCCTGTCTCCCAAAGAAACCACTCCGGGAAGTGTCTGAAGGTAACTGGCCAGGTCACCACCACCGGCAGGAGTTGGAACCCTGCGAATATCCGCTGATGATATTCTTTGCCTGCCGGCCTCCAGCCGTGCTGCGCCCCCGGTTGGAGCTACAACAATTTCATCAAATTCCTGGTCATCCGGAACAAGGCCAATGCTGAGCCTGCGGGTTTCACTGCCGCTGAACGTCAGAGTATCCCGATGGGTAATATAACCGATATAACTGATTCTCAGCGCATATGTGCCTGGTTGTACATTGGTGATCTGGTAAAATCCATACTCATCTGAAGCCATTCCCCTGATCTGTCCTTCCTCTGATGGAATCTCCTGCAAACTGATATGAGCCTGTTCCAGCGGATTCCCGGTAGAGCTGTCGGTAATGATTCCCTGCATTGTGGTTTGCGCTGCCAGGTCATTTATCGTCAGAATAAAAACGCCCAAACCTGACAACAATAGTATGATGATATTTTTGTGTAATCGTTTCATTCTGAAATCCGGTTGCTCACTGGTGCTGGCGTGGAATCGTGGAATTGTTGAGGGTTCTTTAAAGCTCTGCCATACAGTTTTACAGTTTGAAAATTCCAAATAACCATATTCAAATTACAAACGGATAGTGCGCCCAGTTCAATCCTTAGCCCTCACAATTCCACGATTCAACAGTTCCACAACAGAGTTGAAGGCTCTTTCTACTGATTTCTGAGCACAAAACCCGAACTCTTCGAGGACCTGCCGGACTCTCGAAGGTTCTCTGGTCCAGTATAAAAAAAAGCTGCCACCCTATCCTCAGGTGGCAGCTTGCATGAAAATTACCTACCAGGCAAACCGAAGTTTCCCTGATAAGCTACAGTTAGTTATAGTCTGCCTGCTTAATATCCCGGATTCTGAACCAATTGATCGTTCCGGTTTATTTCATCATTTGGAATCGGGGCAAAATAGTGGCTGTCAGCCCAGTTTCTGCTTTGGACCGTAAAGAGTTCATATTCATAGTTAGAATAGGTGCTTCTGTCTCTTCTGTCCGTAGCTTCCGCTGTAATTCGAATACCCTCTGCATCATGATATTTCTGAGGTGCAATTTTCCATCTCCGGATATCGAAATACCTGTGGTCTTCACCAAACAGCTCCACACGCCGTTCATTCTGATAACGCTCTTCCAGGGCATCTCCCGAGTCGGTAATATCTGGCATTCCAGCCCGGCTTCTGATCTGGTTAAGGGCTGTACGGGCATCTCCATCATCGCCCAGAGCTATAGAAGCCTCTGCGTAGTTCAGGAGAACTTCAGCATACCGGAATACCGGCCAGGGAGTTTCCTGTGTAGTCTGTGGAGGCAGTGTCGGATCCATAAACTTACGCAGGTAATAGCGTGAGTAACCACCGTTCCAGTCTTCAATCGGACCGTTTCTGGTATCCACGCCAGGAATCTCTTCACCACCTACGGTTACATGTTCAAAGGTTTGAATCACTCCACTTGCATCATATGGTTCCCGGAATGATGGCGGTTCTACCCATGGCGCTCCGTCATAAAGAATAGAAGCGTAAAATCGGGGGTCACGGTTTTCATAGGGAGCTGCCGCGTGTGCAGGATTCCCCCAGTCAAATTCAGAACCATCATCCACTTCATAGGCATCCACAAGTGATTGCAGCGGTGTATTTCCGGCCCAGCCCCGGTAGCCGTTCGGCCCGTTAAACTGGTGAGGGAGATAACCGTCAGCCCAGTCTCTGCTGTTCAGGAAGTACCGGTTCATAATCACTTCTTCGTGATCTTCATTCACGATAAAGATCTGCTCGTAATTGGTGGCCGGATCATCAGGATGTCTGTTAAACAGTTCATAGACTCCCAAATCCATTACGGCCTGGGCTGCGTCTTTGGCTGCCTGGTGCCGTGCATCCTGGCTGCCTGAAGTATATCCATTTAAATCACTGCCACCGATAGGATCAGCAAACAGGTCACTGGCTGCGTGAGTCAGTATTCTGGATTTTAATGCCAGGGCGGCACCTCTTGTGGCCCGTCCCATATCCCGGGGTTCAAGTTCCAGCAATTCGGCTGCCCTGTCGGCTTCGGCAACAACAAAATTTACACTTTCTTCAAATGTATTCCGTGCAACGAGCATATCATCAGAGAGTGCGTAAACATTTTCAATGATCGGTACACCACCGTAGTTCCGCACAAGGTTGGAATAAAAGAAGGCTCTCAGAAAATGAGCTTCACCTTTTACCTGCTCCTTCAAATCGTCACTTACATTGGCTTCATCTATATTTGCCAGTACAATGTTTGTCTGCCGGATTGCACTGTAGAGATGCCCCCACCTGTATTGCTCGAGATCGCCCCGGTTCCAGGCTCCGATATTACTCGGGCTTGAAATACCCTGAACGATTTCAATGGTACCGTAGCCGTGAATAAACTGAGAATCATCTGTTAAAGACGACAGTTTCACTTCACGAAGGCCGTGGTTCATTCTTCTGTAGATGTCAGCAAGATAGAGATCAATCAATGCCGGATCTTCCCATACGGTATCATCCGAAATCTGATCGGTAGGACTCACATTCAATATGTCCTGATCACATGAACCCAATGCAAACACAATGCACAGGATTCCCAATATTTTAAATTTTAAGTATTTCATGGCTTTTAAGTTCTTCATAATTATATGTTATGATCGGTTACCCGGCCGGTGCATTCGGCACACGGCCGGCGGAAACCCTGTCATTAAAACGACAGGGATAAACCGAGATTAACGACTCTTTTCTGCGGATAATAAGAACCCGATGAATTACGAGCCTCCGGATCCATCCAGAAATCACTAAATGTCAGGAGATTAAACCCGTTTGCATAGATACGCAGCCTGTCAAGCCCTACCCGGTCAGTAATTGAAGCAGGCGCATTATACCCGATCTCCATGTTCTTGAGACGAACATAATCCGTATTCATGTAGAAGTACGTGTTTTGCTGTGAAATCCAGTACTCTTCCTCCCTCTGGAATGCTCTTGGGCCGGACGCGTCCGGGTTGTCCGGTGTCCATCGTTCATCCGCAAATCGTTTGAAGTAGTTACCGAAATCACCCGATTGAGTCTGTACCCACTGCGAAGCACCGGCTGCTCCCTGGAAGAATATCACGAAATCAAACGCCTTATACTGGCCGCTGATATTCAGGCCGCCATTCCATTTAGGCACACCGGTTCTTTCTACCCGGATTCTGTCATCCGCGTTAATCACACCGTCTCCGTTTACGTCTTCAAAAATAAGATCTCCGGGACGTGCATTTGGCCAGCTTGGATAGCTGTCCACATCATTCTGATCATTGAAGACACCAATAACGTTATATAATAATGGAGATTCCATCATTCTGCCTGTTGATTGCTGCCATTCGGGTGCTCCCGGGGGCTCATCCCAGTACTGAATTTCATTGGTTGCATAGCCGCCATTCAGCGCGATATTCAGGAGGAAGTCTGTGCTGATTTGCTGATTCCAGGAAATGGAACCGTCAAAACCCCAGCTTTTTACTTCCCCGATGTTTTCACGGGGCAGGCTCAGTCCGGCTGTTTGAGGAACCGAGGCATTTCTCCACCACAGGATATCTTCCCTGAGGTAATTGAAGTAATCCATTTCAAGGGATAACTGGTTGTCGAATATGGAAGCTTCAACACCCACATCGAACTGGTTGGCAACCTCCCAGGAAACATCCGGGTTTGGAGTTCGTCCGGGATAAATACTTTGTGAGGCTGTGCCATTAAAGATATATCCTCCGCCAAACTGGTAGGTAGAGAGGAACTGCCATTCATCAATACGGTCGTTTCCGGTCCGTCCCCATGAAGTACGCAGCTTCAATTCATCAAAAAAGTCCGCGGTTGCATCTCTGAACCAGCTCTCCTGGCTTAATCTCCAGCCGGCGGATACGGATGGGAAGAAACCGAAACGGTTTTCTTCAGGAAAGATATAGGAACCATCATACCGGCCTACAAATTCCAGCAGGTATTTACTCTGGAAGTTGTAATTCAGCCTTGTGAAGAAATTCATCCGGGCTCCCTCGTTGGGCAGGCCCTGGCCATTAACACCTCTCCTGCCGCCGCCTCCCAGATTCTGCTGGTCTTCGCCACCCACACCAAGCTGGTCGATTTGAGTAGAAGGGAAAAATCTTCTGAAGGCCCAGAAACCTGAATTGCTGAATGTTTGCCGCTCAGCACCCAGGAGCGCTGTGTAGGAGTGGTCACCTAAATCCTGCTGGTATGTACCAACAACATTTAACAGGGTATTGCTTCCCTGTTCAGACCATTGCTGTAAACTTGCATCGCTGTTTGGTACAAGGCTTTCATTGAACACAGGATCTCCATTCGAGTCAAATCCATCCAGAGCATAAAGAGTCCACGGTGTTTGCCATCGCTTCTGCTGCCGGAAGTCTTTATCATAAGAACCGGTTCCTTCAAAGGCCAGTCCTTCAATAGCAGGTACTTCAACCCTTAATTTAACATTGCTCTGGAAGTAATAACGTTCGTCATCATCATAACCGGTAGCATCGGTACCTGTAACCACAGGGTTGGTTCCGTTTTCAATATCCGGTGCGGGCAGTCCGTTTGGCCAGAATCCAGGCTCATTGGGCTTGCCCCTCATCAGCATACGGAACGTAGCGCCGGCACTTTCTGTCGGATAATTACGATCTTCCAGTCTTCCAAGCAGGTCAAAAGAGAGAGTGATGTTGTCACTTAACTGTCCGTCAATATTACTCCGGAAGCCGTATTCATTGTAACGTGTGGCACTGTTTTCATAGTAACCATCCTCGGTAAGGCCGCCAAATGACAGATAATACCGGATAGTCTCGCTACCGCCGGAAACCGACATATCGGTTCTTGTCTGGAATGACATTGGTTTCAATGCATCGCCAAACCAGTCGGTATCAGGACACAGCCACGGATCTTCCTGGTTTCTGTGACAGTCAATTTCCGCCTGTGAATAACGGTCACCCGAGCCTGCATAATTATCAATCTCATTCAGCATGGTCATATAGGTGGCGGCGTCTGCCATTTCCGGAATACGTGTCGGCTGGTTAAAACCCTGGTTCACATCCAGTGTAAAACGCGGTGCTCCTTCACTACCCCGTTTGGTGGTAATCAGGATCACACCATTCGCTGCCTGGGAGCCGTAAATCGCCGCAGAAGCATCTTTCAGTACACTGATATTTTCAATATCCCTTGGATTCAGCCGGTCAAGGCCCCCTGCCCGGTTCGGCACACCGTCAATTACAACCAGTGGGTTATTGTTATTCAGCGTATGCATCCCGCGAATCCGGATAGTAGCCCCGTCAGCACCGGGTTCACCACTCTCGTTTACGGTTACTATACCGGGAAGCTGGCCTGACAGGCTGTTTGCCATATTCGTTACAGGAATCTTTTCCATCCGCCGGCCGGAGACAGAACTAACAGAACCGGAAAGGGTTTCCCGTGTCTGTGTACCGTAACCCACAACAATCAGTTCTTCACCTGAATATGTCTGAGGCGTTAGTGCCACATCCACTTCGGTCCGTCCGTCAATCGGCACTTCCTGTGGCTGAAAACCAACAAAGGAGAAGATCAATGTATCTTCCAGGGTAGGTACCAGCAGTTCATACCGGCCGTCAACCATAGTAGAAGTACCCCTGCTGGTTCCCTTTATTGTAATATTCACACCCGGCAGCGGTTCGCCTTGATTATCTGTAACCCGGCCGGTTATGGTTTCATCGAGCAGAGGCTCTTCAATCTCTTTATCTCTGACGATTCCAAATGTTCGTGCCTCCAGATGTTTTAACTTCAATGGATGCCCGGCCATAACTGTATTAAGTACATGGTAAAAATCATCTGAGAACGTAAGTTCACTATTCAGTTTTCTTGCCTCAACCAGATAATCTTCATAGAGAAAAGAAACATTGTACTCTTCTTCTATTTTATCCAGGGCTTTATTGAGCAATTCACCCCTGTCCAGCGATTCTGATTCCGTTACATCTACCTTCTGGGTGTGTAACGTCAAAATCTGATTATCCACCTCCTGAGCCATAGCAGCAGGAAGTAAGGTACCAATCATCAGTACCATTAATGTGTATTTCAGGATATTCATAACATTGATTCTGTAATTGTTATAGGTTTTTGTTTGTAAAAAATTTGCCATATGGATTGGGTTTGGTTAAAGGGTTCCAAAAACAATGGTATCATCAATTCGCTGAACTTCAATGTCGAAGACTTCAGAAACAGCATTCATCAGATGATCCGCACTTTGCAGGTTAAGAGAGCCCGTTAATCTGCGGTTATACAGTTCCGGGTTATTTACCCGGACGTTCACACCAAAGGTTTTCCGTACTCTGTCTGTAACTATCCGGAAAGAAGTGTTATCCAGTTCCAGAACTTCATTTGTCCACGAAGTATAGATCCTGGTGTTTACTTCCCGTATGCTGATGTCTGAATGAACCCCGCTGAATTCAGCCATCTCATTTGGTTTTAACAGTATTGCATCATTTTCTTTTACTTCTTTTTCCGTACCCTCACTGATACTCACAGCACCTTCTTCAAGCACTACACGGGTTCTGTTTTCATCAGCATCAACAACAAAACGGGTGCCTAACACCTCTATCATCCCATCGGTTGTTCTGACACGAAATACCGGTTCATTTCCTGTTTTTTTGGCAACCTGGAAGTAAGCTTCTCCTTCCAGCCGTACTTCCACTGAATTATTCAGAACCCAGCCCTCAGGGTATTCCAGTAAAGAGTGTGAGCCCAGAATAATAGATGAACCGTCGGTCAGGTTAATTTTTTTTTGCTCAGCATAATCAGTTTCCACCTGCTGCCATACAATTTCTTTAAGTAATGTTTTTTCTTCCTGCTGATGCATACCCACTTGGTAAGTAAAAACCCCCGTAATTGTGAAAATCAGTACAATCGCAGCTGCACGGTACACCCACAAAAGGAATGAATGGTTTCTTTTTACCTGTGAACCCCGTTCATAAGAATTTTGGATTCTGGCCAGAAGATGCTGCCACTGCGGTTCTGCACCGGATAATCTTACTGTGCTGACTTTAAACAGCTCAGACTGTGCCCTCAAAGCAAGTTTTCGGTTAAACTCACTTTCCTTTATCCAACTGTCCCAAAAAAGAGCTTCGTTTTTTTCAGCTTCACCTTCAGCCCAGCGTAGAAACGAGGGATCCGTAAGAAGATGATTTAAGTTATTCATTTAGCAGGTACCACGGGTTTATTTTTAGAGAGAGAATGTCCCCATCAAAAGTAAAGAGTAATGTGAAATGCGTTTGTACTTGAAATTTTTTGAAGGGTGAAAATAATTGAAACCTGAGTTCGGTTAAAAATCGTTTGTGCGTAATTCTTCGACTTCATCCCGATAAAACTTCCACGATGTTGGATAACGTGCCTGACTACCCCGGGGGAATTCAATATTCCCCAGACAGCCTTACAAATCATTAAAAAATTAAGAAATCATAACCGTATATGGAGAAAGTGAATCCGCCTGCTCATCCATGTACATTTTAAGAGTTCTTACACCATCAGAAATATAGTTCCGGGCAGTCTGGTAATTCACAGACATTATCTGTTCCATTTCATCGTAGCTCATACCATGAAAATATTTTAAAAAGATGGCTTCCCTCTGCCTTGCAGGAAGCTGATTCAGTGCTTTGACAAGCCGTGTACGGGAAGCGCTTTTTCGTTCAGAGTGAATTATGATCTCCTCAGGCGAAAAATGAAACCCCGGGATAAGCGTACTGATATTATCTGTCAGAATTTCTTTTTTACCGGAATTTACAGCACGGATTACATCACGGCGTATGGAAATCCAGAGATAAGATTTAACCGATGTTACTTCACTGAGATTTTCTTTTCCGTCCCATATTCGAAAAAAAAGCTCATGCACGCAATCTTCCGCAAGAGCATGCTGGCCGCTCAGTTTCAGTGAATACTGGTACAAATAATCTTTATGCCGGTGAAAGAGTGTCTTCAGAGCCCGGATATCCCCGTTACCAAGCATGGACCAAATCCGGGCATCGGAAATATTATTGTCATAGACTTCTGGAATCCGGTTCTCGTTCATTATGAGCAGTTAATTGTAAAAAAATTCCATTAGATGTTTAACTTTGAAAAGCGGGTAAAACTAAACTAATATTTTTATGGTAAGATTCAACATCTATTGGCAATATATTGTAGTATAATTTTCACCCTGTTTAATACTATCCTGTACTTTTCCAGAACAGGCAGTGTGTTCTGTCACATTTCATACCCAAAACAGTCTGAATCAACTGAATGAGAGAAAAATATTTTTATCTTGTGCAAGGCATGCAAAACAGATCCCCCGTGGGGTTAGCTGCCCCCCGACTTTAAAACCAATTCACTATATTTATGAAATTGAAAAGCTTCAGAGTCTTTTTATTCTGCTTCCTTACCCTGTGCATCTGTTACCTTCCGAAAGTAAAAGCCCAAACGGCTGACAGGCAGCAGGAGTTTTCCCGGCAGGATACCCTCCGGGGTTCCATCACACCCGAGCGCGCCTGGTGGGATCTCACCTACTACCACCTGGATGTTGCAGTTGATATTGCCGCCCGGTCGATCTCGGGCTCCAATGCCATCTATTATCGCGTTCTGGAACCGCATCAAACCATGCAGATCGACCTGCAGAAGCCGCTGGAGATTACCCGTATCACCCAAAATGGTAATGAATTGGATTTTGAACGGGAAGGCAGCGCCTTTTTTGTGACACTGGAAGACGAACAGCGTAAAGATGATATATATGAAGTGGTGGTAGAATACTCCGGCGAACCAAAAATAGCGGTACGTCCGCCCTGGGATGGCGGATTTACCTGGGACCAGGACAGCAGCGGAAAACCGTTTGTTGCCACATCCAACCAGGGAATCGGGGCAAGTGTCTGGTGGCCCAATAAAGACCATCCGTACGATGAACCCGATAGCATGCTTATCAGTGTGAATACACCGGACTCTTTAATGGATGTCTCCAACGGACGGCTGCGCGGAGTGGATGAACATGACAATAACACCAAAACCTGGCACTGGTATGTGGATAATCCCATTAACAACTATGGAGTGAATATTAATATCGCCGATTACGTGCATTTCGGCGAAGAGTATGAAGGTGAAGCCGGCACACTTACACTGGATTATTACGTGCTGCGTGAAAATGAGGAAAAAGCCCGTGAACAGTTCAAACAGGTGATACCCATGATGGAAGCTTTTGAACATTGGTTTGGCCCCTACCCTTTTTACGATGACGGCTATAAATTAGTGGAAGCACCCTACCTGGGAATGGAACACCAGAGTTCAGTGACCTACGGCAACGGCTACCAGAACGGATACCTGGGACGTGACCCGAGCGGTTCCGGCTGGGGCCTTGAGTTTGATTTTATCATCATTCACGAAACGGGGCACGAATGGTTTGCCAACAACATCACCTATTCCGATGTGGCCGATATGTGGATTCACGAAGGATTCACCAACTACTCCGAAAATCTCTACCTGGATTATCGTTTCGGGGAGACTGCGTCCAGCGAATATGTACGGGGAATAAGGCTCGGCATTCAGAACGACCGGCCGATTACCGGTACCTACGGAGTGAACCACCGCGGCTCGGGAGACATGTATAATAAAGGCGGAAACATGCTGCACACCATCCGCCAGGTGGTGAATGACGATGAACTCTGGCGTGAAACCCTGCGCGGGCTGAATCGTGAATTTTACCACCAAACTGTAACCGCTGCCCAGGTAGAGCAATACATCACCGAAAAAACAGGAATAGATTTAGCCCCGGTATTTGACCAGTATGTAAGGGATATCCGGATTCCGGTACTGGAGTATGCGTTCAGGGACAGAGAATTCCGCTACCGCTGGGGAAATGTGGTTGAAGGCTTTAACATGCCTGTGGATGTAACGGTAAACGGAGAGGAAATGCGGCTTGAACCGGGAACCGGCTGGCAGGCCATTCCGGCAGAAGGCACCGGCAGCAATGAATTCACTGTGGATCCTGACTATTACGTAGGGAGTATGGATCTGCTGGGGGAGTAATGATAAGCAGAACATAAAAGCCGGTAACTGGGCTAAGTATGAGTGAAGCTTCATCGAGCCATAAATTGTGTCAAACTCACTGGCCTGGAAGCGTGAGGATTGAAGGCCGTTTGTAATTGCTTCCTCGGGATATGGCGGGGCGATCAAATTTTAATTCCATCAACAGTGTATATGTTTTATTTAAAAGTCCAGGGATTAATCACTTCAACTCCTGAACCTTCTATATCCTTAATATTTCTTGTAACAACTGAGAGATCATGAACCCGGGCTGTAGCAGCAACAAGTGAATCAATTGCCGGAAGTGGTTTCCCATTCTTTTCAGCTGCAGCCAAAATCTCTCCCCATTTATTCACTTCTTCCATGTTAATATTGAGGACACGGTTTTTGAACCGGAGTAATAACTCACCATTTACCCAACGGTTTAGCTCCTTCTTTTTTTTTGAATCAGGTAATTTTTCAATTCCTTTTCTCAATTCACCAAAGGTTATGACACTTATATACATGGAGAGTTCGTCCTGATCAGAGAACCATTTTACAACATTTGGATTTGGTTTATTTTTAACCAATTCTGAAATACAGCAAGTATCAATCAAATAGCTCATAGTTCAATGCTGCGGGAAGGAGATTTATCTCGTTTTGTATCAATCTGAACCTTCGACAGAGGGGATTTTTTAAAAAATTCAACTAAAGACGTCTTCGGTTGCTCTAACTTTCGGTAATCTTCAGCCGAAAGTACCACTACACTGTCTTTTCCATGCTTCGTAACTGTTTGTGGCCCCTCTTCGGATGCCTTACGGACAACTTCGCTAAATCTGTTTTTAGCTTCCTGTAACTGCCATTTTTTAGCTTTTGTGATCATAGTTACCTCCATTTCATCTAGTCTGTCTAGAATATACAAGTTTGTAACAGACATTGAAAGATTAACATTGTAAAAACTAGCGCAGAAATGGCACCTAGCATCATTTACCGGCACCGGGAAATGGGTTTATAAAATTCCTAAAGGTACCCACAGTAAACCTTTTCCGGATATTGCATGGTGATTTCCCGCACGATTAAGCCTGTGAAATTCCACCAGATCATAAATCCCCCACACAGAGGATAACTTGAAGTCATCCGCTGAGGAGAAATCTTCAGGTAAAGCCGTCAGACGAAAAAAGCAATCGTCAGACTTCACCCCCAGGCCCTGCTATTTAATACTTAAAAACGATACCGGCCCACCACCCAAAAAAAAACGTTTTGCCACGTTATTGCGTTGCGGCAGAAAACAAAAGAGCAGTAAGCATCTTGATTGGCTTATTACTAATTTACAGGTCAAACATTTTTTCGCTGTTTAAAATACCAGAGTTAATCTCATTTATGTCGAAACGGATTTTAGTTACTTCAGCACTTCCTTACGCCAACGGCCCTATTCACCTCGGCCACCTTGCCGGGGCATATTTGCCCTCAGATTTATATACCCGGTTTCAGCGCCTGAAAGGCCGGGACATCGTTCACATCTGCGGTTCGGACGAACACGGGGTGCCTATCACCATTGCAGCCGAAAAAGAGGGAGTCACACCGCAGGAAATTGTAGACCGTTACCATGCCGGCAATAAAAAAGTGTTCGAACAGTTCGGCATTGATTTCGACTATTACGGCAGAACCAGTTCGGATACACACCGGAAAACATCACAGGATTTCTTCCTGAAGCTCTACGAACAGGGCCTTTTCAAAAAGAAAACAGATGAGCAGCTGTATGATGAAGATGCAGATATGTTCCTGCCCGACCGGTATGTGAAAGGAACCTGCCCCGTCTGCGGCTATAACGAAGCGTATGGCGATCAGTGCGAAAAGTGCGGATCCACCCTCTCCCCCTCCGAGCTGATCGATCCGGTCAGTGCCATTTCCGGTAACAAGCCCGTGGTGAAAAAAACCGAGCACTGGTTTATCCCCCTGGGAGATTTCCAGGATAAGCTTGAAAAGTGGATTTACTCCCGCAAAAACTGGAAAACGAATGTGATTGGCCAGTGCAAAAGCTGGCTCGACAACGGCCTGGGGGATCGTGCCGTTACACGAGACCTGAAATGGGGCGTGCCCGTGCCGCTGCCCGATAGCGAAGGGAAAGTACTATATGTTTGGTTTGATGCGCCTATCGGGTACATCTCGGCTACCAAAGAATGGGCTGAAGAAAAAGGCGAACCGGACCTCTGGAAAACCTACTGGCAGGATGAAGAGACTTCTCTTATCCATTTCATCGGGAAAGACAATATTGTATTCCATTGTATTATGTTTCCCGCCATGCTGATGCAGCATGGGGATTTTGTGCTGCCCGAAAATGTACCGGCAAATGAATTTCTGAACCTTGAAGGCCGGAAACTTTCCACCTCAAAAGGCTGGGCGGTCTGGCTTGATGAATACCTGGAAACCTTTGAACAGGACCTTCTGCGTTATGTACTGGGAACCACCCTTCCCGAAACCAAAGATTCCGATTTTGCCTGGAAAGACTTTCAAAGCCGGGTGAACAGTGAACTCGCCGATATACTGGGAAATTTTGTTTTCCGGACAACCAGTTTTACCGACCGTTTTTTTGACGGAAGCATCCCTCCTCTTTCTAATCCCACAGAAACCGACCAAAAAGCCCTGGATCAAATCGAGGTTCAGAAAGATTTAATTGAAAAAGCATATGAAGATTTTAAATTCCGTGAAGCCATTTCACAAACCATGAACCTGGCCCGGATCGGGAACCGGTATTTCACGGAAACCGAACCCTGGAAAACCAGGGAGGAGAACCCGGAAGCCTGTGGCAACACACTGCATGTGTGCATCCAGATCTGTGCCGCCCTTTCGGTACTATTTGAACCGGTTCTTCCCCATAAAATGGCTAAACTCCGAAAACAGCTGGGAATTCCCAATACCATAACCTGGGACCAGGTTGACGACCAGCTTCTGCCGGCCGGACAACTCGTGGACCAGGGAAAAATACTTTTTGAAAAAATTGAAGATGAAGTTGTGGAAAAACAGATTGCTCTTCTGAAGGAAAAAGAAACAGCAGGAAAACATGAAAAAAATGAGTTCATCCCTCTGAAAAAACAGACCTCGTTCGATCAGTTTATGTCGCTCGATCTGCGTGCGGGAAAAATCACGGCCGCTGAAAAAATGAAAAAATCCAAAAAACTGATCCGGATCACAGTAGATCTTGGTTTCGAAACCAGAACTATTCTTTCCGGTATTGCGGAATTTTTTGATGCAAAAGATATCATCGGCCAGACCGTAGTTGTGGTTGCAAATCTTGCTCCTAAAAAGATGATGGGAGTAGAAAGTAACGGAATGATTCTGATGGGGGAAGACCCGGAAGGACATCTCTATTTTGTAGAAACTGATGCCGAACCCGGCAGCCAGGTTATGTAGTTAATTAGTCATCGGATGAATTCTGCGAAACTCAGAGGAATTTGCAAAACGGTTAAACACTACTTAAAAACTCATCCGATGACTTGCAAGGCTCCGGAATGGAACTACAGGAGTCATCGGATGAGTTCTGCGGAACCCTGAGGAATTTGCAAAATGGTTAAACACTGCGTAAAACTCATCCGATGACTGACTCGATGACTTTTGGTTTATCAGTCATACTAAAACTTCATATCTTGACTCCCAAATCTGCAGTAACTTCTTTGATGCGTTTCTCAACTTCATGAAAAGTAATCTTCATACCCCTGTTCCCGGCGCAACTTTTACTGATACCTCCACACATTTTTGCTTGTACTGCCCGAAGGCTGCTTCTATGGAATGTGTTATTTTCAGCCATTATGAAGATGAGAACGGGGTCCATTATACAATGGAAAAGGATGAAAACGGTTACTGGCACCTGACGATAGATGAACGGCTTACGGGAAAATGGTACGGATACAAAGCAGAGCTCAACTCCTCTTTGTCACCTTATAAAAGTAGAATTTTTGCCGATCCCTACAGCAGGCATGTCACCGCAAAAAACAACTACCGGCAGGAAGCAAAATCATATCTTTTTGAGGATATATTCGACTGGGGAGATGATACACACCTTTTTCCTGAAGATCACCGCGACCTGGTGATTTACGAGACCCACATAAAAGATCTAACCGCACATCCATCTGCTAAATCACGCGGTACGGGTTCTTACCAAAAATTTATTGATCCGGATCAGAAAGGCGGTATAAACTACCTGAGAAAACTGGGAGTCAATTGTATAGAATTTCTTCCGCTGCACAAGTTCTCCCCTCCTGAACCTCCGTATGGTGAAGAAACACCGGAGGGATTTCATAATACATGGAATATCTATTCTGAAAATTATTGGGGGTATATGACCTCCTTCTTTTTTGCCCCGGAATCTTCCTTCGCCTCGGACTTCAGCAATCGCTTTTCAGGGAAAACAACCGCCGCTGTCAGTGAGTTTAAAAATGTGGTGAAAACTCTCCACCGGGAAGGTATCAGCGTCATCATGGATGTGGTATTTAACCATACCTCGCTTTTTGATATGAATCCTCTCACACATCTTGCTCCGGAAGAATATCTCAGGCATAATAAAAAAGGTGAACTTCTGAACCGGAGCGGAACAGGCAATGAATACAGATCGGAAACCCCGGTGGCACGAAAACTCATTACCGATTCCATTCTCTACTGGATGGATGAATACCACATCGACGGCTTCCGGTTTGATCTTGCCGCCCTGCTCGATCAGGAAACATGGAAAGTAATCCGCGAAGAAGTTCAGAAAAAATACCCGGAAGCTCTGCTGATTGCCGAACCCTGGGGTGGATATTATTCACCCAGCGACTTTTCCGATCATGGCTGGGCTGCCTGGAATGATCGTATCCGCAACAGCATCAAAGGTGCTGATCCCATTCACGACCGGGGATTTATTTTCTCCGACTGGCAGCACGAAACCCGGCGCGAACGGCTCGAAAATATTTTTAAAGGAACACTGAATAATGGAGAAGGCGGTTTGTTTCATAGCTCAGATCACAGTGTTAATTACCTGGAGAGCCACGATGGGTACACCCTGGGTGATTTTATCAGGATTGGCCTGAATCCGGACCTTCATGAACAAAAAATTTCAGACAGAGAAAAACATGTAAGGCTGGATGAACCTGAAATGAGGTTGTCAAAACTGGCCGCCCTCTCACTATTTACCACACAGGGCATCACTATGATTCATGCCGGTCAGGAATTTGCGCGCTCTAAAATAATCGCAAAAACACCCTTTAATGATCCCGATGAGGGCAGGATGGATCATAACAGTTATCAGAAAAATAATGAAACCAACTGGCTGAACTTTGATGATCTGAATTTCAACAGCGAACTTTTTGATTATTACCGCGGGCTGATTGAGATCCGGCGGCAGTCTCCGGCGCTCAGAAAATGTGAGCCTGATGATATTAATTTCGATTATTTTGGCGATCCGCTTGTCCTAAGTTTTTATATCAGCGGGCAGTCTGCTGCAGATCTCTACGATTATTATGTAATTCTCAATGGGAATGCGGATGATCCGGCAGAAATTTCACTGCCGGGCGGACTGTGGGAGTTATTGGCCGATAAAAACATTGCATCATCTCAAACGATTGATATCTTAAGCGGTAGAATTCAAATAGATGCTCAGTGCGGAATATTACTTCGAAAGTTGCGACATTAGTTTTAGCGGAATATTTTACGGCGTCTTTTATTAACCTAAATTTTTTCAGATTTGGCAACAACACCTGACACTTCGCGGGGAACATGGAATACAAAACTTGGCTTTATTCTGGCCGCGGCGGGCTCGGCTGTCGGGCTGGGAAACCTGTGGCGTTTTCCAACAGAAGCTGCATCAAATGGTGGTGCCGCATTCCTGATCGTTTATCTCATCTGCTGTTTTTTAGTAGGATTTCCTGTAATGATTGCAGAACTAACGATTGGCAGGAGTACCCAGAAAAATCCTGTTGGTGCTTTTAAGGCGCTCAGTAATAATAAATTTTTTCCGCTGGTTGGTATCTGGGGGGTATTGTGCGGGGTTATGATACTTAGCTTTTATACAGTGATTGCAGGCTGGACCTTTAGTCATGTGTTTGTGGAATTTTTCACTTTTTTCGGTATGGAAGGTGCTGCAAGCCTGCTGGCAGATGCCGAAAACGGTTATGTGAATGCTACTTTTGCTTTACTTTTTATGGGTCTTACCATCACAATTATCCGTGGAGGCGTTAGTGAAGGCATCGAAAGAGCCACGAAATTAATGATGCCGCTGCTGGTATTAATTCTGATTATCATGACCATATATGTGGTGTTCCAGCCGGGGGCAACGGAAGGATTAAGAATTTACCTGATGCCGGATTTCTCCATGATTACGATGGATTTGATTTTAGCAGCCCTGGGTCAGGCATTCTTTTCGCTCTCTCTCGGAATGGGAGCTTTAATAACCTACGGGTCTTATCTCAGTAAGAAGGAAAATATTGCTGAAGCTGCGGGATATGTTGTTTTGTCTGATGTGGGGATTGCTTTTCTGGCCGGACTGTTAATCATGCCTACTATCTTTCTGGCCCAGGCCCAAGGGGTTGAAATTTTTGATCCGGAAGGTAATTTCATGGCGGGCCCGGCTTTAATATTTCAGATCCTCCCGGAGTTGTTCGCGCAAATGGGTGGCTTAATCGGGTTAGTAGTCGGTGTATCATTCTTCTTCCTGCTGAGTCTTGCTGCTCTCACCTCAACAATCTCTCTGCTTGAAGTTCCAACCGCATATGTTATCGATGAGTATGGTGTCCGGCGTAAAAAAGCTGCACTGTATGTGGGCCTGAGTGTCTTGCTGGTATCTTTAATAATCTCATTTTATACAGGTTTAATCGGGGTTATCGACTACATTTTCAGTGTTATCGGGTTACCGTTAGGCGGCCTGTTGATTTGCATTTTTGTCGGCTATTTCTGGAAAACGAAGAGCGCTGTTGATGAAATGAAGAATGGATTTAAAGATATCCGCGACTCCTGGTTTACAACTTTGTGGTCGGTATTTGTCAAGTTTGTATGTCCCATTATTATCATCATAATTCTGGCACAAACCATATTTGGCTGACCTCAGGCTATTTATATGGATTTCTTTATAGAAGTTAGTTGTTATCGATAAACAGCTGCTGTATTTTTGGGGCTTAATTTGAACTTAATTTCGTTATGGCAAAAATTGACACCTCTGATTTCCGCACCGGGATGAATATACTCGTTGATGGAGAAATCTATACTATTGTTGATTTTCAACATGTAAAACCCGGAAAAGGCGGAGCTTTTGTCCGCACAAAGCTGAAAGGCGTAGAAAACGATAAAAATATTGATAAAACATTCCGGGCCGGGGAAAATGTAGAGTCTATCCGTGTTGAAAAGCATCCTTACCAGTTTCTGTATGCCGAAGGAGACATGTTCTTCTTTATGCACCAGGAAACATATGAGCAGATTCCACTTGAACGTTCACGAATTGAAAAACCTGAATTCATAACAGACGGGCTGGTTTGCACGCTTATTATTGATGTTGAAAACGACAAAATTCTTTACGCTGAGCCGCCGGATCAGATAGAAGCTGAAGTTATCGATACCGACCCGGGTGTTCGCGGCGATACCGCTCAGGGCGGCAGCAAACCGGCAACCATTTCCGGCGGGGCAATTGTACAGGTTCCCCTTTTCATTAATAAAGGAGAACAAATCAGGGTTGATACAAGAACCGGAACTTATCTCGAACGAGCGAAAACCAAATAAACCATCATGGATTTAAAACTTGTTAAGAAACTTCTTGATCTGATTTCAGAGAGTGAAGTAGATGAAGTCTCAATCGAAGAAGGCGATTTTAAACTTAAAGTAAAAAAGAAAGCTGAAGCTGCACCCGCTAATATTCAGTACCAGCTTCCTCCCCAGCAGCAACAGGCACAATCTGCCCCGGCTCAGCTACAGCCTGCTGCTCAGACCCCAAATGAATCCGCAGGCGAAGATGCACCTGCAGAACAGCAGCCAGACGGCGAAGTTGTAAAATCCCCGATTGTAGGAACGTTTTATGATTCCCCGTCACCGGATTCAGATCCTTTTGTAAAAGTGGGCAATACTATTGAAAAAGGCCAGCCTCTCTGTATTGTGGAAGCCATGAAAATAATGAATGAGATAGAAGCTGAATTCTCCGGAACGATCCGGAAAATACTGGTGGAAAATGGACAACCTGTTGAATTCGACCAGCCTCTTTTCATCATCCAAAAAGATTAAATCCTTTTCATGTTTCAAAAAATATTGATTGCAAACCGGGGTGAAATTGCACTTCGGGTTATCCGTACCTGTAAGGAAATGGGGATTAAAACCGTGGCTGTATATTCCACTGCAGATGAAAACAGTCTTCATGTGAAATTTGCCGATGAAGCGGTTTGTGTGGGGCCGCCGGCAAGCCGCGACAGTTATCTGAAAATTCCGTCTATCCTGGCAGCAGCTGAAATTACAAATGCAGAAGCTATTCATCCCGGCTATGGTTTTTTAGCAGAAAATGCTGAATTCAGCCGGATTTGCAGTGAACACGACCTGAAATTCATTGGGCCCTCTCCCGAAATGATTAATGCCATGGGAGATAAAGCCACCGCCAAAGCCACCATGATAAAAAACAAGGTGCCGGTGGTTCCTGGTTCAGACGGAGTGGTTAAAACGTTTGAAGAAGGCCAAAAAATAGCTGAAGATATCGGCTACCCGCTTATCATCAAAGCCAGTGCAGGCGGCGGAGGACGGGGAATGAGGGTGGTTAAAGATCCCAAAAATTTTAAGAACTCGTTTAATACCTGCCGGAATGAAGCCGAAACCGTTTTTGGAAATCCGGCCGTTTATATTGAAAAATTTGTTGAAAACCCGCGGCATATTGAAATTCAGATTATGGGAGATCAGCATGGAAATGTAGTGCATCTGGGCGAACGTGAATGCTCCTTACAGCGACGGCATCAGAAAATTCTGGAAGAAGCTCCCTCCCCGGTTATGACTCCAAAATTACGGGAAAAAATGGGACTTGCGGCAGTAAACGCCGGAAAAGCTATTAACTACGAAGGAGCCGGTACAGTAGAATTTATTGTAGATAAAGATATGAACTTCTACTTCATGGAGATGAATACCCGAATCCAGGTAGAACATCCTGTTACCGAAGAAATTACCAACAGCGATCTTGTAAAAGAGCAGATAATTGCAGCGGCCGGTAAAAAAATTGATATCAAAAAACTGAAAATGCGTGGGCATGCTATCGAATGCAGAATTAACGCTGAAGATCCCGCACATAATTTCAGGCCAACACCGGGTACGATTACCGCGTTTAATATCCCGGGCGGCCATAGTGTGCGGGTAGATACTCATGCCTATGCAGGGTACAAAATACCACCACACTACGATTCAATGATTGCAAAACTAATCGTGAGCGCGCCCACACGCGAAGAAGCGATCAAAAGAATGCGCCGGGCTCTCGAGGAATTTGTCATAGAGGGAGTAAAAACCACAGTTCCCTACCACCTGCAGTTAATGGACGATCCCGGTTTTCAAAAAGGAGAATTTGATACACAATATCTCGAAAGATCTTTTATCTTCAATCCAGACAAAATAATCTAAGCACTGAATAATGAACTTTCCGGAAGATTTAAAATATACCCGAGAACATGAATGGGTTCGCGATAATGGCGATGGCACAGTAACAATCGGTATTACCGATTTTGCACAGGGTGAATTGGGAGATATTGTTTTTGTAGAACTGGAACCGGAAGGCTCTGAATTTGATATAGATGAAGTATTCGGTACCGTTGAAGCTGTAAAAACTGTCTCCGAACTATTCACCCCTGTTTCAGGAGAAATTGTCGGGATCAACGAAAAACTGGAAGATGACCCGGAATTAGTTAATGACGACCCTTACGGTGACGGCTGGATGGTGAAAGTAAAAATGGCTGACTCCTCGGAACTTTCCCGGCTTTTATCCGTCACCGATTACAAAGAACTTGTAGATTAAATTCTCACAATAACCACACATGCATACTCATCACGATGAGTGGATTCTCATCCTGGACTTTGGCTCTCAGTACACACAACTCATTGCCCGGCGTTTGCGGGAAATCAACGTGTACTGCGAAATACATCCCTATAATGCCAACCCCGAACAATTCAAAGAGCACCCGCCGGCGGGAATCATTCTTTCAGGAGGTCCAAAAAGTGTTTATGATGAAGATGCCCCGGACTTAAACCTCGCTTACCTTGATTTCGAAAAGCCCGTTCTGGGTGTTTGCTACGGTTTACAGGCGCTGGCACATGCCATTGAACCAAAAAGTGTTGAACGGGCGGATAAAAGAGAATTCGGGCGTTCACGCCTTTTAATTGATGATGATTCCGACCTGTTTCAAAACATAGAGAGCGAATCTATAGTATGGATGAGCCACGGAGATCATATACAAACCCTGCCTCATCCGTATAAAGTTATTGCACATACATCAAATGCTCCTGTTGCGGCGGTTCGCCATAGTGACAAACCTATTTTCGGTGTTCAATTTCACCCGGAAGTAGTTCACACCATACAGGGAAAACAGATCCTGGAAAATTTTGTAATAAACATCGCCGGCTGCGGCGGTAACTGGACAGCCGCCTCATTTGTTGAGACCGAAATCCAGGCTATCCGGGAAAAAGTTGGAAATGATAAAGTAATCTGTGGCCTTTCCGGCGGGGTTGATTCTACCGTTGTAGCCACATTGCTTCATAAAGCTATCGGAGACCAGCTACTCTGCATTTTTGTGGATAACGGGCTGCTTCGCAAAAATGAGTACCAGGATGTGCTCGCTACCTACAAAAAACACCTGAAGCTGCCGGTAAAAGGAGTGGACGCGTCAGAGCAGTTTTTAAAAAATTTAGAAGGTATTTCAGATCCCGAAGAAAAACGGATCATCATCGGTAATACTTTTATTGATGTGTTTGATGAAGCCATAGCCGGGGAAAATCATTTCAAATACCTGGCTCAGGGAACTCTTTATCCCGACGTCATCGAGAGTATCTCTTTCAAGGGCCCGTCGGCAACCATTAAATCTCATCATAATGTGGGCGGCCTTCCTGAAAAAATGAACCTGGAACTCATTGAACCTGTCCGGGAACTTTTTAAAGATGAAGTACGGAATGTGGGCCGCGAACTCGATATTCCGGAAAATTTTATTAACCGTCACCCCTTTCCGGGACCGGGAATGGGTATCCGTGTGTTAGGAGAAATTACCAGGGAAAAACTCAGTCTGCTCAGAGAAGCCGATGATATTTTTATACAATCTCTGAGAGACCAGGGTTTTTACAATGATGTTTGGCAGGCGCTTGCTGTTTTACTTCCGGTACAGTCGGTTGGTGTTATGGGTGATGAACGCACCTATGAATTCACAGTTGCACTGCGGGCTGTAACCAGTGTTGACGGTATGACAGCAGACTGGGCGCACCTTCCCTATGATTTTCTATCTGTGGTAAGTAATCGTATTATCAATGAAGTAAGGGGAATCAACAGGGTTGTTTATGACATCAGCTCAAAGCCGCCTTCAACCATAGAATGGGAATAAGGGGGAACAATTCCTGCTTTTTTCCATTTATTGATTTTAAATGAACCCACTGTTATGAAACCATTTCTATACATCTTTTCGCTTTTTTTTGCTTTTGCTATTCAACTGCAGGCACAGGATTTTGATTATGCGCTGGAACTTTATGAAAATGAAGAATATGAAGAAGCAGTCCGCATATTTGAAAGTATAGATAACGACCGCTCAGCTCTATACGCTGGAAAGAGTCATTTTTCCATCGGTAATTACACCCGGTCAATCTCCTTTCTGAATAATGCCCTTGAGAGCTCCCTGCAAAGCATCCGTGATGAAGCTTTATTTACACTCTCGGTATCCCACTTTATGATCAATAATTTTGATATCAGCCTCACATTTCTCAAAGAGCTGATAGAAAGTAATAACCGTACCGGGCTCAGAATGCAGGCGCAGCGAATGTATAACCAGATTCTGAACTATCTCAGCATGGAGGAACGTTTTCAGACCCTGAAAAAATTAAATAATCAAACTGTTCGCTATGATCTGGTGAATGCTTCCAAAAATTATACCGATGCGGAGACGTATCGTTTACTGGTCAGGGAATTCATCAAAACAGAACCTGACAGTGCCAACCAAACCGGACTTCGGCAAAACCTCCTCCCCGGATCTGAATTACAGCAATTTTTTAATCGCTATCCAACAGCCCCTGCAGGAATGGTTTTCCATGTTGGGGTCGTCTTGCCAACATTCGATGAAAATGATCCCGATTTTACCATACCGAGAAACCTCTATTATGGTATGATACTGGCGGCTGATGAATTTAACAGCAGAAACAGCGATAAGAAAGTTCGCCTGAACTTTAAAAATTCTGCTGAAAATCCGGACTCAACAGGAGCAGGGTTTACAGAACTTGTATGGGCTGACGAGATAGATGCTGTTATCGGCCCTCTTTTTTCCGAACCCGCTGAAAGAATGGCTCAGCTTGCCGAAGAATACCGGGTACCGATGCTTGCCCCTCTCGCGAACTCGGATGAACTGAACCTGGATTACAACTACACTTTCCAGATGAATCCTACCTTTGAAATTCATGGCAGAAACATGGCCCGTTTTGCCGTTGAAGAGCTGCGGCTGGATACTCTGGCAGTCATTACAGAAAGTAACGCCCTGGGCCGTGCATCCGCACTGGGTTTTCGTTACGAGGCTGAAAAACTGGGAGCCCATATTTCGTACTATATTGAAGAAGATTTCGCCTCAATGGGATATGATTTATCAGAGCATACGGAGGTTTTCACCCCCGACAGTACTCTACAGGATTCACTTAAATACACCCCCTCACAGGCTGTTTACGCGCCTTTTACCGGAGAGGCAGCAACGACTCTGACCAACCTGCTGATGAACGATCTGGAAGCCATGAGAAGCGACATGATTATTTTAGGATCGGAAGAATGGACACAAGCGGATCTTAATGCAAGACAACAACAGTTTTTTGAAATTTACTATACGCAGGCAACCGGTGAAGCGGCAGATTCAAGTGCAGTTGATTTCTTTGAAGAGGATTTTGAAAACCGTTTCGGATTCGAGGCCGATCGATTTGCTAAAACAGGTTATGATGCGGCAAACTATCTTTTCAGGAGCCTGGAAACGGCAGGTAACCCGCACTACCTGGGGCGGGTAATGCGAACAGAGGATCCATATAATGGGTTATCCACGAGAATTCATTTTGATGGGAAAAGGGTGAATCAGCATGTTTTTATCCGCCCGCTCACCTCAAGAGCGATTGAACGGTTTGATAATGAGCCTGAATAAGAGAATGCTATTTAACTGAGTTCAGTATAAGGACTGGATAAAGGGCCAGAAAAATCCCTCCTTGAGGAGGGTGTCTGTCCTGTGGTTTTCAGGACAGACGGGAGGTGTTCATGCTTGGTATGGCCCCGGGAACACCCCTCTAATCGACTTCAGAACCGGTGAAGTCGATTATCTTCCGCCAGCTGGCGGAGAAATCATTTTTAAATGATTCAATCAATCCGGGCTTGATGCATTTATCGCTTCTTCACGTTCTCTCTGATCCCGGATACGGTATTGCTCCCTGATCCACCGCCGCCACTCTTCACTTACTTCCCGGTGTTCCTCAAAAGTTCTTGTAAAGGCATGTCCCCCTTCTGGTGTGGCAACCATAAACAGGTAATCATGCTCTTCCGGTTCCAGTACAGCTGCTATAGACGTCTCATCAGGATTGGTAATCGGTCCGGGAGGCAACCCACCGTTCATATATGTATTATAGGGGTGATCGAACTGGTAGTCTTCAAACAAAATCCGGCGTTTTTCTCCGAGGGCATAAAGAACCGTTGGGTCTGCCTGGAGACGCATATTTCTGTCTAACCGGTTCAGATAAAGCCCGCTTATTTTTGCTTTCTCTTCCTTAAAACGCGCTTCCCACTCTACGATTGAAGCAAGAGTTACAATTTCATTCAGGTTAAACCGGTGCTGGTTAATCTGATCCTGGTAACGGTTTGATATCAGAGTTTCAAACTCGGAATGAATTCTTTTTATTATATTTTCTGCCGAAGAGGTCCAGTATACCTGGTATGTATTCGGTAGCATTCGCGAAAAAAGCTCCTCTCCTGTCAGGCCCAATTCTAAAGCAACTTCAGAACTGTCACTGAAAACCTCTTTAAACTCCCCTGCATCTGCCTGTAACTGTAAAGACAGCAACATTGATAAGCGATCAATATCAGTACCGGGCAGAACGGTGACCATAGTGGCATCCTGTATTCCCCTGGCCATTTTTGATAAAAAATCAGGATATGAAATCCCGCCATTTATTTCATAACGCCCGGGCCTGAAATTTCGCCACCCGTGAATTCTCCCGGCCCATAAAAGTTCCTCGCTGTCATAATCCACCTCTAGGCTGTCAAGCAAACCAGGTAATTCATCCAGCCTTGCAGGCTCGTTCAGCAGAAGGGAAACTGTTTGTTCGGCAGTGATTGCAGCCGGGCTATATAACCGCAGGTTTCTGGAACCAAATACCAGGGCAAACACAAAAATAAATATAACAGCGAGTGAAAAAATCTCTTTTTTGGAAAATGGATTCATTATACCTGTAGAAGTTTCTGATAAATGCGCAGAGAATATAACGTTTCTTTTGACTATTCGGTGCATTATTCTCAATCTTTCATTTTCATCTGCCTGAATAAACAAGGCTTTAACACACTTTTACTTTGCTGCTTCATTTTAAACTGTTTCTCATATGCAACATTTTCACACCAAACCCGTATAAAATAATTGAAATATTTTTGGCAACCGAAAGGTGCCAAATGCCCTAAAGAACAGCCTCAGATTTTGATCGATCTGGGGCTTTTTAGTTTAAAAAGACATGGTATTTCTCGTTACCGGCAGGGAACCGGTTACAAGAAAAATACCGGCTAGTTCCTGATCCAGAGAATCAATATTAAAATGTAGGGTTTAAACGTAGCCAAAGCATGGGCCGGGAATCAAATGTTTTCAGCGGCCATGCCACTTCAAAACGAAAAGCATCCGTTCCGAGACCGAAACCTGCATCATGCTGAAAATCACTGAATGAAAAATTTTCAGATCCTGAAAATGGAGAAGCCCCTTCTTCGGTAAGATCGGAAGCAAAATTTGTCCACGCTGAATCCAAAAATAAAAGAAGGTGAATATTGTACTCTCTATACCAGCTGCCGTTGTTTTTTGATGGTGATCCAAACTGAACTTCCAGGTTACTTAAAACCATCTGATTACCGGAAAACACTTTATAAGGTGAACCGCGTAAACTTCCGATACCGCCGGTATAGAATTGTTTAAAATCAGGAGCATTTCCTGTAATACTGCCTGTTTTGATTCTCCAGTTTAATACAGACCCAGGTTCAAAATTATAAAATAAGTACAAATCCGACCAAAATTTATTATACCTGTATGCATCATCAGATCCCGGGTTATCAGCAAGTTCAGCACCGGCGGATGCCGAAAAAGTGAACTGATTGGCAAGCAGTACTCTTCTGGGATTAAACGAAAAGCTCATATTAAATCTGTCGAGATCAATTTCATCAGAAAAAGAATCAACAGGGGGGTTTGGACGGTACGTATCTGCAAAACCAAAAAGCGAATACCTGGTATTCAGCCCGGCAGAATTGTAGGTGTCAGAATTATAAGATAAAGCCGCCTCTAGCCATCGGTTACTTCTGTACACAGCGTACGCGCCGTAACCTTCCATTTTATAGTAATCCAGGTAATCGTAACCTGCAACAAGTGAGGTAAGAGAAGTTTCAATCAAACCCGCCCGCCAGTAGTCTTCGGTAGCTGTAGCTTTATGAAATTCCGCACCGATCATCAGCCTCTTTTTATGTCCGAACAGGCGTTCCAGGCCTGCTGCATATTCCCACTCTTTAGATGCGGTACCATACCCAATATAGCCATGCGGCTGAAACCGGGGAATTCCCAAAAAATCATGGCTTCTGTACCACTGCATTCGTTCTCTTTTTATTCCGAAAAACAAACCGTTAACACGGTTAAAGTGAAGGGCCGATAAATTAGGAAACTGGCTGTAAAGCGGATTTGAATAATAAGGGCCGGCTTCAAAACCACCGCTCAGATCAATCCCGCGGTTAGATAACCTGGTAAGTACATCGGCAGATTCAGTTTTCTGTGGCTCATCTTCTTCATCATCAATACTGCTGCCGAAGAATTCATCAAGCGATTTATTGAAAAACGGATCACGTTTAAATGGATCATCATCAGTTTGCTGAGCAAAAACAAGTACAGGAAAGATACTCAACAGGATTAGAACGATATAAATTTTCATGATAACAGGTATAAATTTATTTTCTCTACGTGTACATGCTTTTTGAGTTTCAGGCTGGTTATATTATTTTCATCACCATAATGGTAATATCATCTTCATTCTTCAGATCACCTGCCCAGTTTCTGATGAGTTGAACAAAACGGTCAATTATATCTCCGGCTTGTGCAGTATTCGCTGCGGCTGAAGCAAACTCCTGTTCAATCTTTTCAAGGCCAAGCATATTTCTTTCCTCATTGAATAATTCCATCAGGCCGTCACTCATAAGTAACAGGTAATCACCGGGTTGTAAATTTATTTTCCGGGTTTTATAAGGATAGTCTACTTTTGTACCCAGCGGGAGGCCTTTCAGAAGAATTTGCTCAACGAGCCCGCTTTTCCCGTGATAATGAAGTGCCGGAGGCATACCAGCAGCAGTAATTTCCACTTCATACTTCTTACACTTCACCAGCATCAGTGCCATATACATCATCTTCATGTTCAGATTCCGGATACCCGAAGACATTCTTGCCAGCATTCGCAGCAGACCCGACTCATGAACCATTGTATGGAAATAGCTTTTTGCGGCAGCCACCATAATTCCCGCCTTCAGGCCGTGCCCTGTAGCATCTCCAACGGTTACAACCAGTTCACCATTCTTTCCGATGCTGTAATCATAATAATCACCGCCAACTTCATTGGCAGTTTCCATGTACACAGCAATTTCATACGGATGTACATCAGGCAGTTTTTGAGGAAGCATGGATAACTGTAATGCACGGGCTTCTTCCAGTTCCAGGGATTTACGTTCATTTTCAGCTTCAAGAAGTTTTTTTTCGAGTTCTCTTTGCTTTGATAGTTTTTCCTGCTGAAGGTTTTTTTCAGAGAGTTCCCGGATCTCCACAATTTTATTTTCGAGCCCTTTCTGAGTTACCGAAAATTCACGGGATAAAAAGAGCGACATGGATATAATCAAAAAACTTGCCCCGGTCATACTTCCCATTGAAACGTCACCGGCCGCCCATTCCAGGTTTACGGCAATAGAATAAAGCAATCCGGCCACGAAGAACAAAATTCCAGCGCCCAGGATATTGACTCCTCTTTTTCCTTGTCTGAAAAGCAGGCCGATGACACGTAAAATCTCAAATACGGAAAACAAAATAAAAATTTCTCGCAACCAGAGGGTCTGCACCGGGTAAAACCAGACTATACCCGCAACCGCAGCACCTGCAGCAAGATAAATGTTCAGATATTTATTGGATTGGTGCTTATAGATACTGTGTGTAAAGCGGGTCGCGAAGATCAGGGTTATCACTTCCGCTGAATAGATTAACCGGGTCAGAAATATTGTTTGATCTGCAGTTCCCGACAACTCAATTCTGTAAAAAGAGAAAACCAGTATAGCCAGGAAAAAAGCAAATATTGAAAAATAGAGGTTTCTTTTTTCAGCCGGATAATAGATGTAAAGAAGAAAATGAATCGTTCCGAAAGCCACTAAAACTCCGAGAAAGAACATAAAACGGCTGATCCAGTTTTCAAGAAAGGAGATCTTTGCCTCCCGGTGATACTCCCAGTCGCCAAACAGAAACCGGAAACCACTGCTTCCCAGAAGTTCAAGATTTTCCAGATAATTCGGGTCTGTATAACGGACTGCTATCAATTGATTTTTTTGCTCAGGAAATATCACCACCCGGGGATCTTTATTTTCGTTAGGTTCGGCGTTCAGCGGCTCAGTAGAAAACTTCCCCAGTTCCAGGACCTTCTTTCCGTTTATATAGATTTCCGAAGCCCCCAGGTGCTGATTAATCAGTAAGGCCAGGGGGCGGCCGGTTACGGATGTATCCGCTTCGATATTCAGTCGAAACCAGCCGGTTCCGCTCCATTCCGTAAAAGCCAGGTCAAGCTCTGTTAGATAGGTACTTACGGTTGTCCAGGCTCTGTCATCATAATCCGGGGAAGCCCATTGCAAGCTATCACCGGGTTGAAATTTCCAGCGATCGGTGATATAAATAATATGATCGTCCATCTGGAATGGCTCGGCAAGAAGAGAATCCTGCTCCGTCATGAATGGATCCTCCTGGGCTTTCAGAAGCTCTCCATCAGCCATTAAAACAAGCAGAAATAGCAAGGCTGCAGATAATTTCTGTTTATCACCCATCCTTAATTGCCCTTTGGTTTTATTTCTACAGACCCTGATACAGTTTTAATGTTTACAGGAATACCCCCCTCTCCCAGCTTCAGCATTGTTGTTCTTCTCCCTGAAGTTCGTTCAGATATATAGGATGCAGGAAGCTGATCCAAATTCAGCTTCATCGTTTCTGTTTTTACATCAAATCCCTGTACCTCATTTAATTCCAGGTGCACATTTCCGGTGATTGTTTCCAGATGCACGCCCTCAAATACACTGTCAAAAGAAGCGTCGATATTGCCGCTCACAGTTGCACATATAAAAGAACCCATCATTTCTCTTGAATAAATATTGCCCGAAACTGAACGTATTCTTGCTTCCCCCCGATTTTTTTCAATATGTACATCCCCTGCAACAGTTTTAACCTGCACATATCCATTGTTATTTTCCAACGATACAGACCCTGCAGATGAGTAAAGGCTGAGTTCACCTTCAGAATTCTTTAGGCTGAGATTACCCGCATCAGACTGTAAAAACTGCCGTCCCACCACTCCGTTCAGAAGAATATCCCCACTCATACTCCTCAGGTTTGTCAGGATTTCTTTTGGCGCCTGAATAACAAAGGTAAACTTAACATCATCACTCCCAAACCTACCCCGGTCGGGATGCTTCCTTTCTACAGAAGTAGTAATTGCATTTCCGTTCTGTCTGAAGATTATACGGTAATTGTCCAGGTTTTGAGAACCAGACCATAATGAAAAACCGCGTTTCACATAAAGGTCAACTTTTACTCCTTTGAGATCCGGGTTATAAACCACTTCGATATCACCCGAAGGAGTGAAAACTTTCAGATCAGCAACTCCATCCACCATAAAGTGCCTTGACCGATATGGTTCGTTTTGATCTGATTCGGGCGAAACAGTGGCAACCGTGGCAATAGACTGCCCTTTTGCTTCAACAGGGGTACTGATTATGAGCCAGATCAGAAATAAGAAAGGTGCTTTCATATTGAAGTATTAAGTAAACAGATATGAACCCTACGATAAATCAGATCAGGCGGTTGCAGTTTACCGGCTAATTTTAAAAACCTCTATTAAAAACTGAATATGACCTGCCAGGTCTCTATCAATAAGCCGGGCTCCCTTGTTAATATCTTCACGGGATACATTTTCAGCAAACCTTTTGTCCTTCAATTTTTTTCGGACAGATTTCACCTTCATATCAGAAAAACCATTGGGACGCATTAATGATACGGCGTTCATAAAACCCGAGATCTCATCACACGCAAAAAGATAGCGTTCCAATTCACTTTCAGGTTCTCTTCCGGTTCTTTCGGGGGCATGTGCTTCAATTGCAGATAAAATATTATTGCTGTAGCCTAACGGCGGCAGAATTTCTTTTACAGCTTTGTCAGGATGTTCATCGGGAAACTTTTCCCAGTCAAGATCGTGAAGCAGTCCGGCTGTCCACCAGGTTTCAATTTCTTCTGATGATTTTTCCAGTTTCACGGCGTAGGCTTCCATCGCTTCTGCTACCATTGCGGAGTGGACCCGGAGGCTGTCCGATTCGACATACTCTTCTAAGAGTGCTAAAGACTTCTCTCGTGATGGTATCATTAATCCATATCTCTTACTATTTCCTGGGCTTTTTGCCGGTTGTATTCAAAGGCAAAATTTTTATAGTTAATCATATCCACAATGGTTCCGATAAAGCATAAACCCGCGGTGAAAAAATAGAGAATACCCATTCCAACGTGTCCCACAAAAAAGCGGTGAATACCGGCAACACCAAACAACCCCAGCAAAGCCAGTATAAGAAGCAAAACAGGATCTCTCCTGCGGGCTCTGTAGAGGGTACTAAACAATTTCACCCTATCTTCGGACATATCCTCAATAAGATGACCAATATATTGTAATTCTTCTCCTTCCAGTTCTGGCAAATACTCAAATACTTTCATCATAGCTGTGTTAGTTAGTTAGGTTCCGGTTTCTGCGAAAAATAGAGACGATTCTGCCAAGAATAATAACAATGGCCGGCAGGCCCGCCGGATGAGCCTGTAAAGAAGAATGAAAATCTCCCCTGAATCCATAGGCTATAGATCTTCCAAGGCCTTCTCCGGGACAAAACTCAAAACCTATTCTGTCGAGCGGGCACAGTGAAGATGCGGAGTCTGACGGATCAAGCAGTGCCATCAGCAACAGACCTGAAGCTAAAGCAACCCATTCAAAATGCAAAAAAAAGTAATATTTAAACATTTACTCTGAGCATGTTTTACATTAGGAATTATATTGTGCGAAATAGACACTGAAAATTTTCTTCAAATGCAATCAACAATACGTAACTTTTTTCAAAAAGTTTTAATCAGTTTTTTACTGAACTTTCTGCTCTTTTCATGGCTTTCTGCCCAGGGTATACCCAATGATACGTTAGAGGTAAACCTTGATGAAATTCAGATAGAAGCAGCTTACTCATCTATAACTATTGGAAAAGCTCCGTTTTCTTTGAGCTATAAAGTTCGCGGGGCTAAAGAAATAACAGCTGCCCCGGCAGCAACCCTGGATGAATTAACATATACCCTGCCGGGCGTATTTATCAGTAACCGCGAAAATTATGCTTTGGGTGAACGGCTCACTGTCCGCGGACTTGGCTGGCGTTCGCAGTTTGGGGTTCGGGGTGTTCAGGTAGTTTTAGATGACATTCCACTTACCGTAGCAGACGGACAGACCATTATGAGCATGATCGACCCGGCCATGGTACGGCGTATTGAACTTCTCAGAGGGCCTTCGGCTACTTTTTGGGGCAATTCCAGTGGCGGGGTTATTCATCTTGGCACCATACCTGAACGTGAAACACCTTCCCTGCAATACCGGGGGTATGGAGGATCTTATTCCACTTTAAAACAGGAAATAAAATTGAACCACGAATTCGGTTCAACCCGTTTTTATGGTTATGCCAGTTATTTTGATACAGAAGGCTACCGCGACTATAGCGCTGCAACACTTTTTCGTTCCAGCCTTGGCATTGAACATGAAATTAGCAACAGAGGCAGAATAAGAGGCACTATTAATTATACATCAATGCCAGAGGCGCAGCATCCCGGATCGCTTACCCTGATGCAATCTGAAGAAAGCCCGAAACTTGCCAGAGATTTGTTTGTGAACGGGCAAGCCGGTAAAACCTTTGATCAGGCCATGGCGGCAGTATCATATCTGCACGATTTCAATACAGGAATTTTTAACGTCATTGCTCATGGCACCTACAGAGATCTGGCTAATCCTCTTCCATTTGGTTATGTAAGCCTCGAACGCCAGGCAGGAGGTGTGCGTGCCACACATCAATTCCAGGAACTTCCTTTTGAGTTAAGTATTGGCGGTGAACTGAAAGTTCAGCAGGACGACCGGCTCGAAACCAATATTGAAAATGGTAATCCCGGCAGTGAAGTAGATGTGATGCAAGTTGAAACCGTTACAAACCAGGCTATTTTTACCCGTATCGGAATTCCGCTTACTGAGCAGTTTATATTAAGTGCCGGATTACGTGCAGATCGTCTGAGGTTTGAAACCGATGATGATCTCAGCCAAAACCAGGAAGGCAACAGAGACTTCTTTGCCCTGAATCCTAGTCTTGGATTTTCTTACCAGATGAACAATAACAGCAGGATTTTTGCAAATTACAGTACATCGTTTGAGTCTCCTACCACCACTGAACTGGTTAATCGTCCTGAAGGGGGAAACGGTTTTAACCAAAATCTGAATCCGGAACGTGCCGTCAGCATAGAAAGTGGTGTCAGCGGAAACACAGGTAACAGGAAGTTTCAGTATGATCTGACTCTGTTTGCTATGCAGGTTAAAGATTTACTGATTCCATTTCAAACCGACCCTGATGGACCTGTTTTTTTCAGAAATGAGGGAAGTACTACTCATTATGGGCTGGAAACAAGTGCCGGCGTGCAATTAAACAACCGGCTGAACTGGAATTTAATGGCTAATTTTCTCCAGGCAGAATTTGATGATGGCGATTTTGAAGGAAATAAGATACCGGGTGTGACCCCTTTCAGGTTTGGTTCAACCATTCAATATGAAAATGTATTACAGGCAATCAGCCTTCATACTGAATGGCTGGGAAGCTATTATGCTGACAGTGCCAACAGCGAATCAAACCCGGCTTATGTTCTTTTCCATCTCCGGTGGGCACTGGATTTAGAAAACCTGTTTACTGAGGGTAGTATCAAGCCTTTCGTGGCGGTAAATAACATTTTTAATACCAGATATAACTCGTCTGTAGCCATAAACGCTGCCGGAAACCGTTTTTTTGAACCCGGCAGCGATCGGAATTTCAGAATCGGCCTGCAGATAGACCTGTTTTAAAGATTTATTCGGGAAAACTTCAATATTTCATAAATGATTGCCTTCCATGGATTTAAAAATTAAACATACTTAAAAACTCAAAATATTCCTGATTTTTTTCATTTTTAATGTAACAGAATACCCCTTTCGTTTCTCTTGTATTTAAACTTCTTGAATTTCAATACATAGCAGAAACATGTTCAAACATATTTTTCTAGTCATCATATTAATCGGTTCAATCATGTTATGGGAGCAGCGTCCGGTAAGTCACGGAGCGGGTGTTGTTGCTCCGGAGAAACCAGCACTGCAGCGGGTGAGTTTTTCAAATGAATTTCAGTATCAGCATTATACAATGAAACCCCGCTGGGAAATCCGGGGAACCTCCAGAGTGATTTCCAAAAAAAGCTACTGGTTTGACGACAAAAAACATCTCTCGCCTTATGACATGATTCTGGGGTGGTCTGCCATGTCTGATGAACGAATTTTAAACCAGGTACAATTGCCCATCAGCAACCGGCAATATGGAATTGAAGTTATCCGCCCGCCGCTAACAATCGGTGAAATGAAAAAACATCTGCTTTATATGCATGCAATTCCTTCTGATAATGAAATCAGCGAGAAGATGAAGAAAATACGCGAAGGGAGCATAGTATCCTATAAAGGATATATTGTAGATGTTAAAGACCAATCGGATTGGAGGTGGTTGTCTGCAATCGATACCCGTCAGGGGCAGTTAGATAAACCACAAGTAGTTTGGATTCAGGAGCTTAGCATACAGTAGAGGGATTTTATATTGCTTATTGCTAAAAACAAAGTAACAGAGTATTTTGGTCGCGATGGTTTTGGTTCTAATCTGAATCAGGCTGTTTAAACTATCAATGGGAACTAAGATGGGATTTAATTATGGAGACTCGTGAAGTTGGAACTGTAAAATGGTTTCATAATGGTAAAGGTTACGGTTTTATCACAAGAGAAGGTGGTGAAGACGTATTTGTTCATTATTCAGAAATTCAAACCGATGGTTTCAGAAAATTAACTGAAGGCCAGAAAGTAGAATTTACAATAGCTGAAGGGGACAAAGGCTTACAGGCAAAAGAAGTTATTGAACTTCAGTAAAAAAACAGGCGCCTTTAACGGTGCCTGTTTTTGTCTAATCTTTTTATGAAGTGGCTTAAACAAATAACAATAGATCTGTTGGCTTCTATTGTTATAGTGATCGTTGTATTTTTTGATACTGCTATTCTTGAGTACGTTGTATTTATCTATACAGGGCTAATGGTTCTGGCAAGAGCCATAACACTTGCAAATGGAAACTTCAGAAAAATTACAAAAAAGAAAGTTTCCGAAGCCCCCGTTTGGATTTTTCATCTTCTGTACTTTATAAATACAGCTTTTTTAATTTATGGTGAATTTTATCTCACCGCTGCGGGTTGGGTTTTCATATGGCTGGTTGCAACTTATGTGCACCAGCTATCTCAGGAATAAGTTATTCTATTCATCAAAATGAAACAGCTGGCGGCTATACTTATATATGCATTTTGCTTTGAAGCGGTACAAGCCCGGCAGGTAAAGCCCGAACAAAATTTCAAACCTGTGCTGGGTTTGGCTACCTCCTATTCACCTTCTTCATTCCGAAATTGGGGGACAATGGAAAATACACAGCTTACCTTATTGAAGGTTCAGTATATGCATACTGAAGTTGAGGTCACATCTCTAAAAGCTCATCTATCTTCTGACTTTATATTTACAGGTTGGGTGTATTTTCCCATAGATGGCCAGGACGGCCCAAAAGAAAACAGGTTTGGTATTGGCTTTACACCTTTTCGGATAGATATACCTATCGGAAAAAAGAACCATTATCCTTTTCTGACTTCTTCGGCCGGTTTATTATTTACAGACAGACCTTTTCCCAATGAAGAAGGTGCACGGCTAAATTTTTTACTTGATGCAGGAATCGGGTATGCAATTCAATTAAAAAATAACCGGCATTTGCAACTGGGATACAAACTCCACCATTTATCTAATGGAAATACAGGAAGTTTAAATCCTGGAATTGATTCTCATATGTTTTTTGTGAATTTTCTTTTTGAGATTTAAATCAGGAATTGAGAGTTTTATCCCCCTGATACAAACAAATAATTACAACCGGTCTTATGAGGGATGTACATGTTTACAGAAACCTGAAACCTGTTTCTGATTTCAATTTACTTGCTCATCTCAGCTTATATAAACCTCTCCCTCCTCCTGGTCTATCGTTGCATCTGATATAGAAAACTCTGCCGCCCAAGTAAAAAACGGTAAATTTAAAGAAGTAAATATGTCGGCCCGCCCTCTGTGATCGCTGCTATTCCAAATCATGTGAGACCCGTTGAAGTTCCTTTTATTTTCGCAGGAGATGGTACCAATATCACGATTCCGGGTATGTTACCGATGATGTACAGGCAATCATTGAAAGCATGTAAAGCAATTGCTGAAAAGGCGTTTCATCTTAAGCTTACCACCAGTATTGTTTCTGTCGAAGAACTGTACCAGCAGCGATTTTAAAGAAAGATCCGCCAGGGCTAACACAATTGAAGTAAAATGAATACTTTCATGTAATCGTTACCTAATAAAAATGATATGAAATTTACACCCTTTATTTTATTCAGTTTTTTAAGTTTTGCTTTTACAATAGCTTGTACGTCTCAAAACACAACTGAACCTATGAATGCAGAACAGCACCATCATTTTCTTGAACAAATAAATTACCAGCAGGCAATGGAAGATACCAACAGCAATGATAAAATTATACGCACTGAAGAAGAGTGGAAAGAGTTGTTAAAATCCGATGAATACAGAATCCTTCGAAAAAAAGGGACTGAAATACCCTGGGCAAATGAATACAACAGCCTTTATGATGAAGGAGTATATATTTGCAGAGCATGCGGTAACGCTTTATTCCATTCCGATACAAAATATAACAGCAAAAGCGGCTGGCCCAGCTACTGGGCGCCTATAAAGGAAGACGCTGTGGCCGAGCGTGAAGATAACAGTTTGTTTATGACAAGAACTGAAATAATCTGTAACCGATGCGAATCTCACCTGGGCCATGTATTTGATGACGGGCCTGAACCAACCGGGCTGCGTTATTGTATGAATTCAAAAGCCATGAAATTTATTCCAAAGGATAATGCAGAGTCCTGATAACTTTTTTTCCCGTTTTGCGTGTATTCTTCTGTACCTTTTGGTTTAAACCAATAACCATAGAATATATTTATGGCTGAAAAAAAACGGGCTCACACTCTTCTTGAAGCGAAGTTTAATCCGCGGATAAAAACATACATTTACGTTGGCGGCATTCTTTTCTGCATAATTACAATAGCCGGAATAATCCTTCTTCCATTCTGGCTGTTTCTTGGCAGAATTTACATCAACAGGTATTTTGACAGCCTCTATTGTGAACTTACCACACGTGCTCTTCATTTTAAGAAGGGCGTTTGGTTTCAAACTGAACGTACAGTTCCCCTGGATAAAATTCAGGATCTTACTTTTCGCGAAGGCCCCGTTCTCAGGTACTGGGGCTTGAGTACCCTGAAAGTGGAAACAGCAGGACAAAGTGCACAGGGAATGGCAGATATGTCTTTAACCGGAATTATAGATGCCAGGAGTTTCCGGGAGCGGGTGTTGGAACAGCGGGATGAAACCACGAACCGTGAAAATCATACCGGGATAGATTCCCCTGCAGCAAATGGCAACGAAGAGCTGATTACCCTTCTAAGTTCCATGCATAAAACCCTTCAGTCTATTGAAAATAAAATCGACAGGTAATTCACGGAGAATCATTTCTATGGCTGCCAGATACTACAACATCCTGCATCACGGATCTTGCTGTCATGTGTGGCAAGAGAAAAACCAGAAAGCAGTGATGTGGCTGCAATCAGACGATCAGCCGGATCTGCATGAAAATTTTCAGGGAGTTTCCGCTGAGCCAATACCACATTTACATCAACTGGTAAAATGCTGGTTACTGCGGGTTGAACCGCCAGGTTTATCCAGGCGGTCAGATCCGGAAGCAGTGTAATTCTTCCCTTTCTTTCCAGCATTTCTGTTTCCCATACAGACACCCATGAAATAGAAATGTGTCTTTTCCCGGCCAGCCGGTCAAGAGCTTCCCTTTCTGTACTATTCAAATTTCCATCTCCCAATAACCACCAAAGCCAAACATGCGTATCAAGCAGAATCATTTATCAGAAGGTTCCTTCACCTGGATAGCATGGTTCCAATCCGGTCCTGAATATCCTTCGAAACCAGAATCTGTGGCACTGAGTTCTTTGGATGAACCCCTGCCCCTGAGTTCTTTCCAGGGACTTTCTCCTGAAACAGGTGCATGTTTGGAAAGTTCTTTCTCAAGGCTTCTTGTAAAGAGCTCTTTCAGACTGATCCCTTCTTCAACGGCTTTCATTTTTGCCTTTTTCATCAAATGATCCGGTATGTTAATCGTGGTTCTCATATAAGCATATTAGCATATTTATGCGTTTTTTAAAAATATTTTTCACAGATTACATTAACCGGCTCAGAATGATGAAAAATATCCGGCATAAGCCTTTTATTTTTTTTGTGCTTTGAAATTGTGATTCGGTATCTTTTTCCCTTTCGTAGGTGAGATCTTAAAAATATTAATGATGAACCACTCGTTTGAGCCGTAAAACAATTTCTATAATTATGGCTCCGGCAAACCTGAATCATAACAGTTAAAAAACTACATGGACTTTTCTAAAATATTCGCTCAGCACCGAACGCGGAATATATTTTTTGCACTTGTTAGTTTTGCCTATGCATTTATCATCTACTGCTTAACCGTTTCTCCCACAACTTCTTTTTGGGATCCGGCGGAATATATAGCCATTTCCCATACTCTTCAGGTTGCTCATCCACCGGGATCTCCGTTTTTTGCTCTTGTAGGCCGGTTAATGTCTATGTTTGTACCGTCTGATTATGTAGCTCTGAGTATAAATATGATCAGCGTAGTCGCTTCTTCATTCACTATTATGCTGCTGTACCTGATTATTGTCAGGCTGATTGAAGAATGGAAAGGCCCTGCCGATTCAATGGATTTTATAGATCAGGCTGGGATGTATGCGGGTGGATTGTTCGGAGCATTAACTTTTGCTGTAACCCACACACAGTGGTTTAATGCCGTTGAAGCAGAAATGTATGCATCATCGATGTTTTTTACAGCTCTTGTAGTCTGGATGGCCCTCAGGTGGTCTGCAAATCATGATAAACCTTATGCAGAGCGATGGCTGGTATTAATAGCCTACCTGTTTGGTATCGGTATTGGTGTTCATCTTCTTAACCTGCTGGCACTGTTTTTTGTAGCATTAATCATTTATTTCAAAAAGCGCGATTTCACACTTCTCTCCTTCACTGCTATGGGCGGGATTGCGGTTGCCGCATTTTTACTTGTTTATCCGTTTACCATTATAAAGCTTCCTGATGTAGCTGATAACATCAGTGATATGACGTACGGGCTTATTGGCCCCTTTACATATATGATTGCCATCATAGCAGCGATTGCCTATGGTATTTACTACACTCAAAAAAAGAAAATGAGACTGGCAAACCTTGCAATGATCGGATATGCAATGATCATTATCGGCTATTCCAGTTACGCACTTGTGATTATCCGCTCTCAGGCCGAACCTCCTATTGATGAAAATGACCCCTCAACAGTAGAAGCGTTTGTCAGCTATTTAAGCCGCGATCAGTACGGACAGTCACCGTTACTATTGGGTTCTACTTTCGACAATCAAACAGGTAATATAGACCGTTCAACAGAGACTCTGTTTCCGCGCAGACACTCAAGCCAACCTGAACATCTTGAGTATTATGCAAATTTCAATTCCGATCTTGAGTATTTTCTGAAATACCAGGTAAACCATATGTACCTGAGGTATTTTAACTGGAATTTTATTGGTCGCGAAGCTGATATTCAGAATACCGGCTGGTATGCGGGTTTTACCGACACCCGCTATTCAGACAATCCCGCAAATTCGGGTTACTTTTATCTCCCCCTCCTGTTTGGCTTATTTGGCCTTATATTTCATTTCAGGAATGACTGGAAGCGTGCTCTTGCCGTATTGGCTCTGTTTTTACTGACCGGGCTGGCAATTATTTTTTATCTGAATCAAACCCCTCATGAACCCCGTGAACGGGATTATGCCTATGTAGGCTCTTTCTTCGCATACAGTGTCTGGCTGGGGATTGGTGCTACTGGTGTCATTGAATTGCTGAAACAATCTTTCGGAAGAAATAAAGCGGCTGTTTTCGGAACAGTCGGTTTATTATTCCTGGCGGTTCCCGGCTGGGTTGCCTATGAGAACTGGCCAAGCCACGACCGCAGTGAAAACTATGTGGCAAGAGATTATGCCTACAACCTGCTTATGTCTTTAGAAGAAAATGCACTTCTCTTCACAAACGGAGATAATGATACATTCCCGCTATGGTATTTGCAGGAAGTTGAAGGCGTACGAACGGATGTTCGTGTGGTGAATCTCAGCCTGCTGAATACCGACTGGTATATCAAACAGATGAGAGACCGCCAGACACACGAATCCCTCCCGCTGCCGATAGATCTGACAGACGAAGAGATTGAACAATTAACATCCCAGCTTGAGCTGCATGATCCACAGGAAATTGTAATACCTGTCAATAAAGATCTTCTGCGTTCTGTTTTCGAAACAAGTGCTGATCAACTGGAAGATACTACCAGCAACATAATTCGCACACTTCGCGATGATTTTACCCAGGGTGAACAAAATGAAAATTTAAGCATCAACCCGATGTTCCATAACCAGTTGCAAATGGCAACTCCATACTCACTGCCGGTTAGTGAACTGGATGATGAGGTAAGCTGGTACCTTGAAGGACGTTTCGCAGGCCAGGACTCACAGGGAAATGAACGATTTTATCTTCAAACCCAGGACAGGGTTATACTTGAAATACTCAGGAATAATCAATGGCTGCGGCCTGTCTATTTTGCCAATACCGTATCAAGATCCGGTCAGTTAGGCCTCGATAATTATTTTCAGTTCGAAGGGAAAGCCTTTCGGGTGGTACCTAAAGAACGCCAGACGGGGCCGTTCGGCTATATTGACCCGGAAGTTCACGCAGACCGGCTCTCAAAATTTGAGTTCAATAACTGGGATTCACCTTCGGTATATTTTGATGAAAATATCCGCCGGATGCTGGGTAATTACCGCTATGGATTCACACAGCTTGCCGATGTTTATTTAAATGAAGGAAATATTGAACAGGCAGCTTACTGGCTGAAATATGGTGAAGATGCTGTTCCATTCAGAAAGACTGAATATGACTGGACTGTTGTATCTCTCTATGCATACAGATATCTGAAAACTAATGAGCCCGAGCGGGCAGTAGACCTCGCTGAATTTGTTTCAGAACGCCTGCTGCATGAACTCAGGTACGACATCAAAGATTTAAATGAGATTGAAAGTAACTTAGAAGACATTCAGGAAGAAATTGCACAAGCCCGCGCACGTGCCCGAACCGGGAGAGCCCAGTCACTCCAGCGGGAACTACAACGCCTTGCCGAACGCAGAGATGAAATGATGCAAAACGTCAGTTTTTCTGCAAGCAGGCTTACCATACTCCAGAACATATTTTACGAAACAGATGATATTGAAAATGCGGAGCTTTTAGCGCTGGAAGTAGATTATATAACGAACAGCCGAATGCAGCTTCCATCAAGTAATGATGAAAGCAATGAGCAGATTGAACGCTTTAACCTCGGAATTTAATATTACCTGTTCAGATTGTATATTCTTTATTAAACAGAACTGCCGGAGAAAGTGATTATGATTCACGAATTCACAAAAGATAATATTGATACAATTGGCAAAGTACTAAACAGCACTCCTAAACCTTTAGGTAATGATGTGTTCAGGTTTGAAATTACCAATTCCGAAGACCATCATAAACTGGCTTTGGAAATTCACCTGGGACTCGAAGTGGAAGGCAGCCGTATGAATATGGTTTCAGTATATGCCAGTAACACCTTTTTACAGTTGCACAACTGCACCGCTTTTATAGCAAGTGATATGCTGAAACAGGTAACATTCTTTGGTAAGCAGGGAAAAATCACCTCGGGATTAATTGTAGAACAGGGTGCCGGATGCAGTTTATATGCAAATGTAGATGAAGCTGTTTTAAGCGGAGATTTTACAAAACTTCCTGAAGATGTTATGATGTGCGGGGTTGCTCTTTCGCTTACAGAATCTGCTGATCTTGATGATTTCACTTTTGATGATGAAGAACTTTCCTGACCTCCCTGCTGACGAACGCAAAGGAAAACTATCCTTTAATAATACCTCCGGAATAGATCTTCCGGTAGATGAATCAGATCTGCATCGCCTGCTACAGGCCATTGAAAGAGAAGAAAAAATCTCCTTCAGACACGTTGAACTTGTTTACATTGATGAAGATGAGATTACAGAGATAAACCGGAAACACCTGGACAAGGATTATATCACGGATACCATCAGCTTCCGGTATGATGATGATAATAACCAGGCAATAGAAGGTACCCTTTACGGCTGTGCCCCGAGAATTACTGAACAGAGTAAAGAGTTTGATGCCGACCCTCAAAACGAGTTTTATCGTATTTTTATTCATGGACTTCTTCACCTTGCGGGATATAATGATAAAACAGAAGAAGAGAAAAAAACCATGACGGACCTTGAAAACCGTTACCTTTCTGTGCTGAATTTTCCACTGTGAAGGAATCTTCCTATACCCTTTTGATTATTGAATCTCCTGTACTTGCAGGGATCATTCAAAATCTTGTTCCTGAACCTGTATACGTAATTGCAACCGGAGGATTTTGCTGGCAGCCGGTTTACAACTCAGAGAAAAACCAGCTATCGGCCCGTGCAGTCCCGAAAAAATCAGAATTACGGAAAGAATTGAAAGAACAGGCACAATGGGCGGGTGAAGTGATTATTGCAACCGATCAGGATCCTTCAGGCGATTTTATCGCCTGGTCTGTTTCGCGGTTTTTAAAAACAGAAAAAATTAAACGTGCCCGCCTGCAAAACATCAGCAGGAATGGAATCCGGAAGATGCTGGATAACGCTTCTGTACAGGATGAAAGCCGGCTGACAGGCCGGCTCAGAAACCGGTTTCTGATTCGTCATGAATGGTCGCGGGCATCTCTGCCGCTAACCATGCAGCTGGCCGGATTAGCGGCTGTCTCAGGAAGCAGCGGTACGTTTCAGACATTTAAAGATGAACATGGCAACCTGTTCAAAAGTACTAAAACTTTTCAATGCACCAGTGAAGAACAAATTGAGGTTCACTCTGTTGATTGTGAAAAAACTTACATACAACAGAAACCCCTCTCAGCATTTGATGTGATATTTGAACTTTCAAAAAATACCAGCACGGCTTCTTTTGATGAAAGTAACAAGTTGCTCCAGAAGCTTTTCCAAACTCTTCTTCCTTCTTCAGAAAGATCTTTGATTAGTTATCCAAGAACCAGTGAACAAGCTTTTTATAGTGAAACCTGGGAGACACTGAAAAATCAGTATATGAATATAGGACCCCTCAACGATCTCAGACCTGATTTCATTCAGCAGATGGCTGCCCCGGACATACCGCATGAAAGTATTTATCCGCTGGACCTGGCACTTACACCAGAGCAAATCCGGGGGGAATTCCCCAAAAAAATATCCAGTCTGTATCAGATCATTTACCGGAACACGCTGGATGCGCTGAAAATGCCCGCAGCCGCGGAGAAAGCATATCAGGCTGACTCATTATCATCACAACCGGATACCCGGTTCTATGCCTCAGGTTCAGCATCAGATAAGGAACCCCTGTCTCTCCGGCCTGTGTTAACAGTCGCCGACTTTGGACATGCATTAAACCGGCTGGGAGTCCAAAAACCATCCTCATTCGGTAAAAATCTTGATTTTTGGATCAATGAGAAATGGATTAGCATACATTGCGGGATCGTAAAGCCTGGTAAACGTCTTGCCCCCTATTTATCTTCAGGGGAAATTTACCGGAAAAAATTAACCGTTTTGCGTCAGGCGGCCAACTTTTGTGATCTTACCCCTGAAACCGTACGGTCAATTCTTACGTCAAACGATCATGACTGAACATCATCATAAAGATTTAGAGCAGGCTGAAAGAAAGAGTCATTTCACAGAACTGGGGCGGCTGCTCGCCAAACACCTGGGCCTGTTTCAACAAAAGGAAGAGGGCGTTTCATCCAGGCCTGTTTCCCCGCCAAAACCTTCTTCACTAAAAGTTCTTCTTTTTTTAAAACCTATCCCCTGGATTCTTACAGTTTTTTTCCTGTTTTCGTTTTTCTGGGATTTTAATGGTGTAACTACAAACGCTTTTGGGCTGGTGCTTTCTTTTGAGGGGCTTATCCGAATCATCAGTGTAAGCGGCTTAATCGGGTTTCTTACAAACTGGATCGCCATCACCATGCTCTTTCGTCCCTTAAATAAACGCCCGCTGCTCGGGCAGGGACTTATTCCGGCTCACAAAAACAGAATTGCTGCCAGGCTGGCTTTCGCGGTTTCCGATGATTTGATTAACGCGGACCTGATCAAAAGAAAAATAGGAGAATCGGAGGCGATCAGCCGGTACCGGGAACTGGTGGTGGATCATCTTACAAGTGCCATCAGCAGAAAGCAATTTAAAGAAGATCTGAAGAAATGGATTCTTCAATATATCACTGAAGTGATGCAAAATTCCGAGTTCAAAAGTTCGGTTGCAAACCATGCTGCAAATGAAATTGAAAAAGCCCTCGAAGATAAATTTTTAGAGAAAACCGCTCTTAAAACATACTCCTATTTCAGGGGTCAAAAAATGAACCATGTCATCGAGGATGTACTGACACAGCTTCCCGTTTCTGCGGAACAAAACATGCATATTGTAGATGAATTTCTGGATGAACTTCCGGGGCAGATCAGCAGTCATGCCCCACGGGTTGATGAGCTGGCTACTACTATTCTGTACAGGTTAATCAACCTTCTGGATGTACAGACTCTGGTTGAAGAAAACCTGCGTGAATATGATGAAAAAAAGCTTGAGAACATGATCCGGAATGCTACAAATGAACAACTGAAAACGATTCAATATTTAGGTGCCGTGTTGGGTACTATCGGAGGTTTTGTGATATGGCAGCCTTTACTGAGTCTTGGTATGCTGGTTGCTATATTTGGAATTATATACCTTCTTGACCATGTGCTTTATAAATGATTCAGTGATTTATAATTAATTTATTTATTGTTAATTAAGTTTTTGATACTCATGGGGTTAAATTTAATTACTTATAAATTTTTTAGTATATATCAGCATATATCAGTTCCAGCGGGGTGTACTATTGTCATGAATCTGCATCAGAGCCAGAGTTCAATCAAATATGGATAAGAAAGTTATTATAGAAAAGCTCCAGGCAGAAAATCTCCTGGGAAAAAATAAGATTGAATACCGGCCGCTCAAAGGAGGAGTTTCCTCTGATATTTTCATGGTATCTGATGGGGTTAACAAAGTGGTTGTAAAACAAGCTCTCAGCAAATTAAAGGTTGCTGATGAGTGGTCTGCCGACCCAGCCAGGAACAGAATTGAACAGGTTTTTATTCAACACGTAAAAACCTTTTTACCTGGCTTTGTGCCCGATGTTTTATATACAGATAAAGAGGATAATTTTTTTGTCATGGAGTTTCTGGGTCCCTCCTTTTCCAGCTGGAAAGAACAGCTGTTAAATGGAATATATGATCCCCGCATTGCAGGTAAAACTGCCGGGTATCTGGCCGATTTACATATCCAGACTTCTGACGATCCACAGGCAGAAACACGCTTCCGTTCAAACGAACATTTCATCAGTCTTCGGATTGAACCCTACCTTATCACAACAGGAGATCGCCACCCTCAGCTCAGGAAAATTTATAAGGATGAGTCCGAACGGCTGAAACAAAAAAGGCAGGCTCTTATTCATGGCGACTTCAGTCCAAAAAATATAATGGTTAGCCGCGACCGTGTCGTCCTGCTTGATCATGAAGTGGCCTGTTATGGTGACCCCGCTTTTGATGTTGCTTTCCTTTTAAATCACCTGTTTCTTAAAAATCTGTATCATACGGGGAAAACCGATCAGCTGCCTGCACTGGTTCCGCTGTTCTGGCAAACCTACTATAAGAAATGGCCTTCACATAAAATGCCCCCGCCTGAACCGGAAACAGTCCGGCTCCTTCTGCTGTTGATGCTTGCCAGGGTCGATGGGAAATCTCCGGTTGAATATCTTGTGGAAAAACAACAAAAATTTGTCCGCTCTTTTGTCTATGATATGCTTCATAAAAAAAATTTCCAGCTGAATGAAATTCATCGGGCCTGGAATGACGAAATAAAAAAACAGTTTAATGAAAATTAAAAAAATTGAGGCTTTCCAGGTATTTGATTCAAGAGGCTTTCCAACACTGGAAGCTGAGGTGTACCTTGACAATGGAACCACCGGGCGTGCTATCGTTCCCTCAGGAGCGTCAACAGGCCGCTTTGAAGCACTTGAACTCCGGGATGGTGATTTATCCCGTTTTAATGGCAAGTCCGTATTCAAAGCAATCGGAAATATTATCGAAAAAATCGCTCCGGTGCTTGAAGGACAGGATGTGCACGAGCAGGAAAAACTCGATGAGCTGATGTGTGAACTGGATGGCTCGGCAAACAAGCAGAATCTGGGCGCCAATGCTATACTTGGTGTCTCGATGGCAATTGCCCGCGCTAACGCTGCAAACCGCGGTTTACCACTCTATGAATCCCTGACAGATGGCACAGGTTCTCTGCTTCCACTTCCTGAAATTCAGATTATCGGGGGCGGAGCCCACACCGGCGGGCGAATTGATATACAGGATTTTATGATCATCTGCAGCAGTGCGGAACGCTATGAGGAGTGCCTGGAAATGACGTTTAATGTTTTCCAGGAATGCGGAAAACTTCTTAAATCCCGCGGGAAACTAGCAGGAGTTGCTGATGAAGGAGGATACTGGCCGGTATTTGACCGAAATGAAGATGTTTTTGATATCCTCCTGGAAGCCATCGAAGCTGCCGGCTATACACCCGGTTCAGACATTCATCTCTCGCTCGATATCGCAGCCTCTGAGTTTTACCGTGACGGTAATTATCATCTTAGTCTTGAAAACAGATTACTTACAAGCGGCCAGTTCTATGACCTGATCGCCGGATGGTGCGATAAGTATCCTATCCTGTCGATAGAAGATCCCTTTGCAGAAGCCGATACTGAAAACTGGAAAAAGCTGACGGAAAATTTCGGGAGCTCCATCCAGATCATTGGGGATGACCTGTTTACCACTGACCTGAAACGGGTCAAAGCGGGATATGAACAAAAACTTGCCAATAGTGTGCTGATCAAACTGAATCAAATCGGTACAGTTTCCGAAACCATAGCCTGTATCCGACAGACACAGGATTTAGGATGGGCGCCGGTTGTATCCGCCCGTTCAGGTGAAACCGAAGATCCGTTTATAGCCCACCTGGCGGTGGCGACAAACGCCGGACAGCTGAAAGTAGGTTCCTTTACCCGATCCGAACGTATGGTAAAATGGAATGAAGTGATCCGCATATCAAGACAGCTGGGAAATAATGCAAAATTCAAAGGTGCCGCCATACTTCCTGTGGATTGAAATGGTCTCTATCCGACCCACCTCTGTACCGTCTCTACGAATTAAAATCATACCGCAGGTACTCAGTCGCTGGTTCACTACTCTACCGAATTCACTAATGTACCTATATGATCAATCGTGATTCGTATTTCATCTCCGTGATTTAGCGTAAATTCATCAGGAGGCACAATCCCGGTGCCGGTCATCAGTAATGCTCCCTCCGGAAAGGTTGTTTCAAGGTATAGATAATGAACCAGCTGGGAGAATTCCCTCTTGATCTGATCAATTTGAGTCGTTCCTTCAAATACAATATTCCCATCCCTTAATATTTCCAGCTTTATCGTGGTATGCTCAGGGAGCGGTTCTTCTGTAATGTATATACACGGGCCAACCGCTGCGGATTTATCGTAGGATTTAGCCTGTGGCAGATAGAGAGGATTTTCACCTTCTATATCCCTGGAACTCATATCATTGCCAATGGTATACCCTGTTATATTACCTGAAGAGCTGATGACCAGAGTTAATTCAGGTTCCGGAACATTCCAGGAAGAATCTTTACGAATTCTCACCTGTTCCCCGGAACCTGCCGCGCGGCCCGGAGTGGATTTGAAAAAAAGTTCAGGACGTTCCGCATGATACACCCGGTCATAAAAATCACCGCCACCCGCCTCGCTGGCTTCTTCCATCCGGGCTTCCCGGCTTTTATAATAGGTAACCCCGGAGGCCCAGATTTCCTGACTGCCCAAAGGAGGAAGCAGTTCATTTTTGATCAGATCAGCTCCGTTACCAGCCGGTTCTTTACCCTTCACCCATTCCCGAACCTGTGAGTACAGATCATCCCTGTTGATAAAGGTATCCCAGTCTTCTTCAGTGACAAAATATTTACCATCGGTTTCTAATACTATTCCACTTTTGGTTTTATAAACTTTCATAATGTTCTGTTAATATATTATTAATCTGAGTTCGACATAAGAAAAAATGCAATTGAAAGTCCCGCTTTGAGAGGCTGTGAAGAAATGTGCAGTCAAATTTTGATGAACTCAATTTATTAAAAGGTTATGAATTTTATAAAGAGCCCCCCTCCTTGTCACGCTGCTTTTGCCAAAGGCATCCCGTTGGGGTTGGCGTGATAGGGAGGGGACGGGGGTGGGTCCGGAAAAACAGAGTTCTGAATGGTATCTGAAATCTTAACCCGGACTCTGACAGGATCCGTCAGCTGACGGAACTCTGTCAGGTCCTGACCATATAACATTAATTAATAAAAATGTTCAGGATGGATAGAAAGAGCATGGCAGAAAAACCAAGAATTCCGGTACCCAGGGTGTGTAACTGGTAACCTTGTTTCACATTCATGTCACTCATCCGGGTAACCACCCAGAAGAAGCTGTCGTTGGCGTGTGATACAACGGTAGATCCTGCTCCTATTGCGATAACTACCATAGCTTTCGAAATTTCGCTTTCCATCCCCATCGACGGAATTAACGGTACAATTAAGGAGGCTGCTGTTATTAAGGCTACGGTAGAAGATCCCTGGGCTGATTTAATGCCCGCCGCCACCAGGAATGGCAGCCAAATCCCCAGGTTAGAATCCAGTACTGCATCACCCAGAATAACCCCGATCTCCGAGCTCTGTAATACTCTCCCGAAAGCGCCTCCGGCCCCCGTTATCAATATAATAATTGCTCCGTTTTGCATCGCCTTGCCTACCCATCCGGCAGTTCCCATCATCTTCTTATCCAGTTTCTCAGGGAGCAAAAATGACAGCAGCATACCAATAAATAAGGCGGTAACGGGATTCCCGATAAAACTGATAAACACTTTCAGCTGCCCGCTGCCAAAAGGATTTGTGGGATATTCGGCAACAGACCGAAAAACGATTAGAATGATAGGTATGATGATGGGCAGAAATGATTTTACAGCTGAAGGTGCGGTTTTTAGTTTTTCCGCCACCTCCTTATCCGATAATTCAGGAGCCGGATCTATATAGATTTTACCGGCATATTTTTTTGCAAATATGATACATATGATTAATGCACAAATACTGGTGTACAATCCGATGAGAATAACGATTCCCAAATCAGCACCAATAATTCCGGCAGCAGCAATAGGCCCCGGTGTCGGAGGTACCATAGTGTGGGTGGCGGTAAGTCCAAGGGCGAGCACCACGGCTGTGCCTGCTAAAGATACCTTTGCTCTTTTACTCAGCGCTCGATTCAGCGAAGAAAGGATAATAAACCCGCTGTCTGCAAAAACCGGCACAGAAACGATGTATCCGATAACAGCCATCACAGAATGCACTGATTTTTTTCCGAATATCTTTAAAACAGCATTAGCCAATGCATAAGCACCGCCAGAATTCTCCAGGAATGTGCCTATGATGACTCCGATAATAATGATAAGCCCGATGCTCTCCAGTGTCCCGCCGAAACCCGCATTAATTGTACTGATGATATCCTCCAGAGGCATCCCGGAAAACAGCCCGAAAAAGAAAGCTGCAACCAAAAGCGCCAGAAAAGGATGAACGTTATACCGGGTCGTCGATATAACGATAAACAGAATACTAAGAACGATTAAGGAAATCGTCAGCATGGTCAGTGGATTTAGCCGTTGATCGGCCTGTTAATCTTTGTCAGGCAAAAGAGCTGTTAAAATCCCGTAATGCAGGTCCCCTCAATATCGAACTCCTCTTTAAGAACCCGAAAACCTTTACCTGTTTTCAATTACTTTAAAATAAATTCATGAAAACGAAAGTAGTACGATAAAATCAATTACACAATTCAAGGAGGAATGAATTTGCATCAAATATCAGGAAAGCTTCAATTTCTCCCCTATTCGTGATAAATATTTATAAACCTGAGTTCGATCAATAATGGATTAAGAACCGTCACCCTGAGCGCCCCGAAGGGATCCCGTTGGGGCAATTCCACTGCTTTTGGTGGAATGAAGTCGAAGGGTTCCTTCGCTATGAATACTTCGACTTCATTACGACAGCGCCAAAGGCATCCCCTTGGGGAAAAACACTGTCGTAATTGCGCTCAGTATGACGAAAATCACAGATTTTATAATCGAACTCACGTTATAAGGATGCAGTAGCTCAAAGAGAAATACGGTAACTCATGGATCATAACTGAGGGGCTGTATTCTGCGTTTTTCGGAGCTCAACAACCCATACTGACTGTCAATCAATGCGTATTCGTCTGAAAAGACAAAAATCGAGCTGTTTATCTTTTTTTGTCGAAATCATTCAAAATCTTGATAGACGCGGGTTAACCACATTATTAAAGATAGAACCGAAGCTTAATTGCAATCCAAACCGCAACTCATAAGAATAGGAAGTGCTCTGTTCGCGAAGGTTTAACAATTGTTCTTCGTTAGTAATACCTCCGGCTGGTAACGATAACTGGTCGTTAATCAACGCATATTCGCCTGAAATAAAGACCGAAAATCCACGGTAGATTCGAAAATCCAGCTGCGACGATATGTCTAACCTTTTTTTGTCGAAATCATGCAAAAAAGCTGAGGCATTGATACGGGTTTCAAAATCTCCCCACGGTTGAGTAAACTCAATTTGAGAGCTCAACTGGTGCTGAATCAGGCTTTCTTCCGACTTCTCGAAAACGGTCATTTCTTCATAATTATAGTATCCTCCCGTTAAACGGTATGTAAATGTAATTTTTCGTCTTGTAAATTCCCGGTATGGGAATATGCTGTACTCTATAGCCGGACTTCCTTCTAACAGTAAAGAATAATTGTTGCGTGTAGAGTTTCCTGCTTCTAACGAAATACCTGCCGACCAGTGATTGTTTAAACTTTTAACCAATAGTAACTCGGCATCTCTGTTTTGCCTCGTAAAAGTCCTCTCATCGTCATCATCCCTGATCGTTCTTTGATCGTAAAATTGTGACATATCAAATTCAAATTTCCAGTCCTGGGTAACTCTTTCGGCACTTATGCGGCCACGGAGAGAGAATTCTTTTTCAGATTCTTCTCCCTCAAGATTGGTAGATGCATTAATATCAAAGACCCAGTCATTCCACTTATCTGAGTCCGAGCCTGATTGGGATTCCTCTTCAATTACATGATTTATAATCAGTTGTTCAGATATCGGTTGATCGGCAAGATAGAAAAACAGCCCTCGGCTTATATAATTGTTAAGCCCATCTCTCCGCTCATTATTGGTGTCCGATTCCGGTGAAAAGTAGGTAAGTGTTCTGTTTGGTCCCAAAGTTTCGTTTCTGGCGATAAATTCCAGGGTATACTCTTCACCTCCGTTACCTGTACGTTGAGAGATAATCAGAAGATGGACATCTGCCTCCTCCTCGTTACGAACGTAGTTGACAAATTGAATTTCATTCCGAACGTGACTTTCATCGCATGCTCGACGGCAATCCAGGAAAGCATTAATAGTATTTGTGGAATCTTGTGCTGGTAAAGTTTCTGGTTTTAAAAAAAAGAGAAGGGCAATAAGGGGTATGAAATATATCGGTTTCATTATATTTAATTCACTGTTATAGGTATATTTATAGATTTGAATAAATTTAAAAAACAATCATAAGTATAGTTTATTATTAATGCTATATAATATGATATGTTTTAAATTCTTTCTAATTATATAAATTAATATACAATACGATATCGCCTCAATTTTGAAGATACTTTGAAGTTCCGCGGTTTTTACAACTTTTGATATAATAACATAAGTCTCGTTTGATCAGCTTGTTCTGATCCATCCGAATAGGTTTAAACGCACGATGGAAAAACCGCCAACGATTTTTACTCCCACAATGATGAAATGCCAGTTCCTTACAGATAAAAATCTATTACCAGTACTAATTATGCTATTATTGATTCAACCGTTAATGCCGCGAGGTGGGTTGCTCCGGCTTTCGACTAATAATCATCTATAGTGTTCAGTTTTCCGAAAGCTGCATTACTCTGGCCTTATGCTACTCTATAATCATTATTCAATGCTGTTTAAAACAATGAAATTGCTTACAGCATTACAGCACGTTTTTAACCTAAAAAACGGTCAGAAGGCAGGCCCTGAAATGGTACTTTTGCTTTAAAAAGAGAACCGGATAAAGGATAATTTTTGAGCTCCTGTTCGGTCATATGTTCACGGGCAGTGGTGATATAAAGTACATCCAGGCTTTTGCCGCCAAATGTGCAACAGGTGGCTTTAGGGACAGGAAGAGTAATCTCATAAACGGTCTGGCCATTCTGGGGGTTCAGCCGGATGACCTTATGTCCGAAGTAGAGAGCCACCCAGAGATACCCCTCCTCATCAATCGTCATTCCGTCCGGGTAACCATCATCCGGTTTAAGGATTCGTAAAACAGAAGGATTGGATATTTCTCCGGTATTTTCATCATAATCAAAAGAGCGAATCTCTCTTTCGGGAGTATCAATAAAATAGAATTTTCTCTCTCGTGTATTCCATGCCAGGCCATTGGATATGGTTATATCTGATAGGATTTTTTTTGATGTTAAAGCACTGTTCAGCCGGTAAAGGCTTCCTTTTCCTCTGCTCTGATCATCCTGAACATAAGCCATGGTTCCGGCCCAGAACCGTCCGGATGGGTCACATTTACCATCATTAAAGCGGTTAGCCGGTTTATCCGCTTCCGGATCATGAATTTTCTGAAGATCGCCGGTTTCAGGATCAAAAAATGCAAAACCTGATTGCAACGCCAAAACAAGCCCCCCTTTTTCCCGGAGAGCTAGTGCTCCCACACATTCCCCGATATGGTAGATCCTGCTGGTTTGATCTTCGGGGGAATAGCAGATAATCATTCCAGAAAGGATATCCGTCCACCAGAGTTTATTATCTCTTTCATCCCATACCGGCCCCTCTCCCAGTATGGCTTCAGATTTAAGTTCGAGAGCGGCTTCTGTTTTTTGAGGTGCCATAGATAAGTTATGGTTTAATGAGATTGCTAGGAAAAACCCGTCATTCTGAACTTGTTTCAGAATCTCCAGTCTTCGATAAGGAGCGGAGATGCTGAAACAAGTTCAGCATGACGCTTTTAACATGTTTCTAACTAGCCTCACTTAATGAGATTCACGTTTTACGATGTTGCCGGATTTTCCTATGAGGAAATCGAGATCGGCACCCAGGTTTGCCTGTTCCACATGTTTAATGTAGAGGCTGACATACCCCCTGTCAAATTCATGGGGTGGCGGGTTCCAGGCCTGTCTTCGTTTCTCCAGCTCCTCATCGGAAACATCCAGGTGCAGGCGGCGGTTTTTTACATCTACTTCAATAAAGTCTCCATTGTGAACCAGGGCCAGGTTTCCGCCTGCATACGATTCCGGTGACACATGCAGAAATGCCGTACCGTAAGCCGTACCGCTCATACGCCCATCGGAAATCCGAACCATATCTTTAACTCCTTTTTCCAGCATTTTTTTGGGCAGTGCCATATTTCCTACCTCCGGCATGCCCGGATACCCTTTGGGACCCACATACTTTAACACAAGGATGGATGATTCATCCACATCAAGGGCAGGATCGTCAATACGTTCTTTATAGTCTTCGATGCTTTCAAATACCACTGCTTTCCCCCTGTGCTGCATCAGGTGTTCAGAAGCTGCCGAGGGTTTGATCACGGCTCCATCCGGACACAGATTCCCCCTGACCACAGTAGTGCCGCTGTTGTTCTGAAAAGGTTCTTTTGCCGAAGCAATCACATCCCTGTCATAACAGGGCGCATCTTTGTTATTTTCGATCAGGCTTTTGCCGTTAATCGTAATAACATCCTCATCCAGATATTCTTTCAGTTCAGCAATAACTGCCGGTAAACCGCCCGCGTAATAAAAATCTTCCATAAAGTGTTCACCCGAAGGCATCAGGTTAACCAGCAGCGGAATGTTACTGCCATATTTATCAAAATCATCCAGCTCAAGATCCGCTTCAATACGCCTTGCAACAGCCATAAGGTGAATAATAAAGTTTGTTGAACCGCCTATTGCTGAATTTATTTTAATCGCATTCAGAAATGCTTTCCGGGTTAAAACTTTTGAAGGAGTTATATCTTCTTCTATCATCTTCACAATTCTTCTGCCTGACTCATGAGCCAGAACTTTCCGCCGCGAGTCTGCTGCCGGAATCGCTGCATTGCCGGGAAGAGTGAGGCCAAGGGACTCGACCATAGAAGCCATTGTTGACGCGGTACCCATCACGGCACAATGCCCCTGGCTTCTGCACATAGCCCCTTCTGCAAGGCTCAGTTCCTCGTCACTTATCTTACCAACTTTGTGCTCCTCGGCGAAACGCCAGACATCTGTTGTACCGATTTTTTTTCCTCTGAAATTCCCTGTCAGCATGGGGCCTCCGGATACCACAATAGAGGGAATATCCACACTGCAGGCTCCCATAACGAGCGCCGGGGTTGTCTTGTCACAGCCGCACATCAATACAACACCATCTACCGGGTTCGCCCGGATCGATTCTTCCACATCCATACTGGCAAGATTGCGGTAAAGCATGGCTGTGGGCCGGATAAGGGTCTCCCCGAGAGACATCACAGGAAATTCAAGCGGAAGACCGCCAGCTTCCCACACCCCTTTTTTTACCGATTCTGCCAGCTCCCTGAGATGTGCATTGCATGGAGTCAGTTCAGACCATGTATTACAAATCCCGATAACCGGTTTCCCTTCAAATTCGTCCGGGGGGAATCCCTGGTTTTTCATCCAGCTTCTGTAGATAAACCCGTCTTTTCCCGTTTTTCCAAACCAGTCCCGACTTCTTAGTTTTTTATCCAATTTCATGATTTAAATATGTTATTTATTGTCATCCTCAGTTTATCTCAGGATCTCCTAACTGTGCAAATCTCCCCGCGTTGATAAGGGTAGGTGACAGCCAGCAGGCGGATACGTGCCAGATCAAGTCCGGCATGACAAGTTTAAGTTATGGAGCCAACAAAATCACCTATGATTTCTTTGCACCGCCTACTTTAATACCCAGACCTCCATCGATACGAATAGGCTGGCCGTTAATAAAAGCACCTTTATCACTGCAAACAAAAGCCACCAGTTCTCCAATTTCATTCTGTTCTGCCATCCGCCCTGTCAGGTGCAGATCAATTGTTTCCTGGCGCACTGCCTGCGGATCGGGTGATTGCTGAAATGCTTCCCTGTTCAGAGGTGTATCCACCCCTCCCGGGCAGATTGCCACGCTGCGAATGTTTGGAGCGTAGTCAACCGCAATGCTGCGGGTCAGGCCAATTAATGCAGATTTTGAAGTCACATAAGCAGCAACATTTTCCTGTGCTACAAATGCCTGAACGCTGGACATGTTAATGACCACTCCGCTTCCCGTTTTTTGCATGTGGGGGATGGCATGTTTGGCACACAAAAAGGCACCTTTTACGTTGACAGCTATTACCTTATCCCAGGCTTCTTCGGAAGCTTCAGTTACCTTTTCATAACGGAGAATACCTGCATTATTTACCAGGACATCCAGTCTTCCGAATTCTGATATTGTTTTCTCAATAGCATTTTTAACATCACTCTCACTCGAAACATCGCATTTAATAAAACGGATTCTTTCGCCCAGTTGATTGCTCAGTGCCACGCCGTTTTCTTCATCCGTATCAAGAATCACAACATTAGCCTGTTCACGGTGAAAAACAGTAACACATCCGGCTCCGATACCTTTGGCTCCTCCGGTAACCACCACCGTTTTATTTTTGAGCGACATAACTATTGGATTGATGATTTTTTGATTGATGATTTATTTTCCTTTATCTGAAGTATTATCTTTAGTTGCGGCAAAAACTACCTCTCCTGCCCTTCATGCAATAAATGATAACCCTGAGCAGATACCTTAACTCTGCTGATATTCTTTCAGAAGCTGCCTGGCTTCCCCCAGCCCTTCAATTCCCAATTCAACCACATCCCCGGGTTTCAGGTACTGAGGCGGTTTAAAACCGAGTCCTACTCCCGCGGGAGTTCCCGTGGAAATAATATCTCCCGGATGAAGGGTCATAAATTGTGAAATATAGCTCACAAGGGTTGGTATGCCGAAAATAAAATCCGCTGTTGTACCATCCTGTTTTATTTCCCCGTTCACTTTCAGCCAGAGCTTCAGATTATGAACATCATCAATTTCATCCGGCGTAGCCAGAAACGGCCCCAGCGGAGCAAATGTATCGCAACTTTTCCCTTTCACCCACTGCCCGCCTCTTTCGAGCTGAAATTCACGTTCACTGTAATCATTGTGAACACAATATCCCGCCACATGATCAAGGGCATTTTCTTCGGAAACATAAGAGGCTTTTTTACCGATAATCACAGCCAGTTCAACTTCCCAGTCCGTTTTGGTGCTGTTTTTAGGAATAATCACGTCATCATTGGGTCCTGCCAGCGAAGAGGTCGCTTTAAAAAACAGGATTGGCTCTTTAGGAATATTCATTCCGCCTTCCTTTGCATGATCTTCATAATTCAGGCCTACGCAAACAATCTTTCCGGGATTTGAGACCGGTGCGGAGAGGCGAGCCTGATCATCAATTTGCGGTGCACCCGAAGCATTGGAATCCAGCCATGACTTTAGATCGCTTAATTTGTCTGAACCTAAAAAAGTACTGTCGAAATCCCGGGTAAAACCGCTGACATCAATCTTCCGTCCATCAGAAAGAATTACACCTGGTTTTTCATTTCCCGGGGTACCAAAACGTATGAGTTTCATAAAAAATAAAGTTGGGTTTAGTTGAATTGTAAGGTATAAAAAATGGCTGCAGCATTCTCACGTATTCAGCTTTATAAATCCACCGTCTATAGGATAGTTTGAACCGGTAATAAATGCCGCTTCGTCTGAACAAAGGTAAAGGGCAAGGTAGGCGATCTCAACAGGTTTTCCCATGCGGCCAATAGGCTGTGTAGCCGAAAGCTGCTCAAACATTTCCTTCTCTTTGCCGGGATAGTTCTGTTTCAGATAGCCGTCAACAAATGGAGTATGAACACGTGCGGGCGAGATCGCATTACAGCGTATATTCTGGTCGATATAATCTTTGGCAATTGAATAGGTCATCGTTAAAACGGCTCCTTTACTCATGGTGTAGGCAAAGCGTTCGGGAATACCGATCATTGCAACAACCGAGGCCATATTTAGAATTACCCCTCCCTCACTCTTCTTCATTTTTTCAACAGCGGCATAAGAACAGTTATATACACCTTTCACATTAACTGAATATACACGATCAAAATCCTTTTCCGTTGTATCTTCCAGGTTCCCGATATGGGCAATACCGGCATTGTTAACCAGGATATCAAGCTTATTTTTTGGTTGATATATTTTCTCAAACACATCCAGAACGGAAGCCTGGTTACTGACATCCAGAGAGTGAAATTGCGCCGCCCCCCCCTTTTTTTGTATCTCTTCAACAGTCTCCTGCCCGGATTCCTCATCCAGATCAAGAATATGAACTTCTGCTCCCTGCCCGGCAAAAACTTCAGAAATGCTCCTGCCAATTCCTTTTGATCCCCCGGTTATTACAGCTGTCTTATTTTTTAGAGAGAACAGGTCTGAGTTCATCAGGTTTTTTGATTTGAATTAGAATATGAAAGCTCAGGGTAATTTAACCACCACTTGCCCATCGGCACTGGATGCTTTACTCCTTTACGTTTTGCCTTTTTTTTAACGATGTAACATTACCCAAGAATTGGGAAAATTCAAAAAAAACCAGATGCCGGGATTAAGGTATTACCTGATTTTACAGAAGGATTGATTCTTAACTTTCCCCTGACTTATCCTTCTATGATCTGCTTCACAAAATTTGGCAGGGCAAATGCACCGTGATGAACATCGCTGTTATAGTATTTCAGTGTGTTGAGGATTTCATTTCCCTGCTGAATACGACTGCTTACTTCTTCTGAAAGCGGATCAATTTTTTTGGATGCACATGCCATTGACCACATACCGGCAGGATAGAGCGGAATGTAACTCAGGTACATTTTTGAAACGGGGAAAAGATCATCCAGGGCCGTAAAGACTTTTTTCATACTGGGATAATACGACTCCACCCACGGACTTTCTGTCTGAGCCGTAAGAACTCCGTCATCTGTCAGGGCATCAATACATAATTGATAAAAATCTTTTTCAAACAATCCCTCTGCCGGGCCAACGGGATCCGAGCCATCGATAATGATGACATTATACGGCACTCTGACATTTTTTACGAAAGAAATTCCATCTTCATACAGTACATTCAGCTTAGGGTTATCAAAATCGCCAACATCAGGCAGATGTAACTTCGACGCCTCCACTACCGTCTGATCAATCTCCACCATATCCACTGTTTTAACAGATGGATGTTTCATCACTTCACGGGCTGTACCCCCGTCTCCCCCGCCAATGATCAATACCCGTTTGGGATTTGGATGAGTAAACATTGCCACATGGCTGATCATCTCATGATACACAAATTCATCCCGCTCGCTCAGCATCACCATGCCGTCGATGGTCATCAGGTTCCCCCAGGTATCCGTTTCATAAACTTCAACCAATTGATAATCCGATTGCTTTGAAAACAGGAGTTTTTTGAGGCCGATGGTCAGGCCGGTTTGTTCGTTGTAATACTCGTTGTATAGGATTGACATATTTGGAGGTATTTATTTCTTCGTCACGTTGAGCGCAGTCCCACCAGTTTTTGTGGGATGAAGTCGAAGCGGGGGGGGGGCAACATCAGTATATCTACACACCCCTAAATCCCCTCTCAAGAGGGGACTTTTTCATTGCCCAGGACTCAAGACTTAGGACTATTTATACCAGAGAACTGCTGCGGCAAATACAGCTCCGCATCGTTCTATTTTGTGTTCTATCCCGGTTGATTTGATTTCTTTCAGTTTCCGGTTTCGATATTCAAAGCCATCAATTACCATCTGGCGCACAATTGCTTCAACTGTATCCAGAGAGGCGTGATCCTCGAATTCCATGATAACACCGGGTTCTTTGTCATCTTCAGGAATTCCCACGGCAATAGCGGCTGAAATCATGCGTCCGGGCGTGGTTCCATCGATGGATGCATAGGCAAGCGGTATCAGGCCTCCTTTTGGAAGAATGAGTTCATTCACTGAAATTTCCTTTGCTGCGGGGGGTAAAATACTACTCATTCGCATCAGGTTTGTATCTCCCACACCAGCTTCCAGTAATGCCTTATCAAATGCGTTCAACCGTGTGCGTCCTTCAGCTGATCCTTTTACAAGGCAGTAGCTGTTGGGTGTGTTTACCATCATCATAAAAAATAATTATTAATTAGGTTGGTATTCCTCACTGGGCTTAAACAGGAGCTTCTGCCCTTTCGGAACTTTAAAAAGCCCGCGTTTCATCTCCATGCTTGATACATTACCGGATTTAAAATACTCTTTTAACTGTTCCTGTATCATCCAGGGATCTATGGTATCACCACATGTAAAAATGTCAACGGCCGCATAATTATATTCCGGCCATGTATGGATGGCAACATGAGACTCGGCAATTACCACAACCCCGCTTACACCATACGGACTAAACTTGTGAAAATTATGAGAGATAATTGTTGCTCCTGATGCTTTTGTAGCTTGTATCAACGAATTTTCGATGTAACTTACATCATTAATTCTTGATTGGTCACAATCGTAATATTCAACAAGAATTTGTCTTCCAAGTGCTTCCATTTGTTAATAGTTCCTATTTTAAAAAGCTATGTTTCTGTTAGATAATGATTGACAAATCGACTTTTTTTCCTGTCCATATGGTCAGATAATTAGTGCCAGTTTTTATAAAGAAGTTTAAAACGGATAAACAAATAAATTACACATAAATTTTTTAATTAATGATAGCTGCACCAAAAAAAATTTCTGATAAAAAAGCTCTGGACTATTACAGAGAACTGTTGCTTCCGCGACTCATTGAAGAGAGGATGCTGTCGTTACTTCGACAGAATAAAATAAGCAAGTGGTTTTCCGGAATCGGCCAGGAAGCGATCTCCGTAGGTGTTACAACAAGCCTTCATAAAGAAGATTACATCCTGCCGATGCACAGAAATCTTGGGGTATTCACAAGCCGCAAAGTACCTTTATATCAACTGTTCTGCCAGCTGTTCGGACGGAAGGATGGCTTTACCGGCGGCCGTGACCGTTCATTCCATTTCGGAACTACGGACTATCATATTTTTGGAATGATTTCGCACCTGGCAGCCACCATGCCTGTGGCGGATGGTATTGCACTTGCCAAAAAATTAAACAAGAGCAAACAAATAGCGGTCAGTTTTTGTGGTGATGGTGCCACAAGTGAAGGAGACTTTCATGAAGCCCTGAATCTGGCCGCAGTTTGGAAACTGCCGGTTGTTTTCATTATTGAAAATAATGGTTATGGCCTTTCTACACCTGTAAGTGAACAGTATGCCTGTGAAAACCTGGCGGACAAGGCTGCCGGCTACGGACTTGAAGGTATGATGATTGATGGCAATGATTTTTTTGAAGTTCGAAAAGCCATCAAAAAAGCCAGGAAACTTGCACTTTCGGGCAAACCTGTTCTGATAGAGGCGAAAACATTTCGTATGCGCGGTCATGAAGAAGCTTCAGGTACGTTTTATGTACCGGATGAAAAAATTAAAGAATGGGAACAAAAAGATCCTGTAAAAAGGTTTGAAGACTGGCTTCTGAAAAAGAAAATTGTAACTGGTAAAGATCAGCTAAAGAGTATCCGGAAAAAAATAAAGCAGCAATTTGACGCGGATCTGAATAAAGCCCTGAAAGCTGAACTGCCTGTTTTCGATGAAAAAACAGAAACTGATCGTGCGGGTCTTCAGCCTCAGCCGGCTATCTCATCAAATGGAAAATCCAACACAACATCTGAAAAACGTGTTATAGATGCTATTCACCTGGCGCAAAAACAGGCATTTGAAGAAGATGATTCTTTCCTTCTGATGGGACAGGATGTAGCGGAATACGGTGGCGTTTTTAAAGCATCCGAAGGTTTTATTGAATTGTTCGGCAAGGAGCGGATTCGGAATACGCCTATTATTGAATCCGGTGCCATCGGGGCTGCAATAGGACTCGCCATCGAAGGATTCAAGCCGGTAGTTGAAATGCAGTTTGCTGATTTCATTTCCTGCGGGTTCAACCAGATAGTAAATAATCTTTCAAAAGGGCGTTACCGCTGGATGCCTGAAATGAATATCACTATACGTGCTCCTCATGGAGGCGGTGTAGGCGCAGGACCCTTCCATTCACAATCACCGGAAGGCTGGTTCATGCAGTTGCCCGGGCTCCGCGTACTGGTACCGTCATCTGTAGAAGATGCCCAGAATATGCTCTATACTTCTTTATATGACCCTAATCCCGTTCTCTTTTTTGAGCATAAGAAGCTATACCGGAGTATTAAAGAACAAACTGAAGATGCATGCCATTTTGTAGATCTGGAAAAGGCTTCTGTAGTGCGAAAAGGAACAGATGCCTCTGTAATTACTTACGGGTATGGTGTTCAATGGGCAAAAACAATAGCAGACGAATATCAATCCAGTGACGTGAACCTTGAAATTGTGGACCTGAGGTCGCTTGCTCCTCTCGACTGGGATACCGTTTTAGCATCGATAAAAAAAACCGGACGGGTGCTGCTTTTACAGGAACCAACAGAAATTTTGGGGCCAATGAGTGAACTTTCAGCAGGCATTAACGAAAAAGCCTTTCAATGGCTGGATGCCCCTGTTATCCGGTGCTCTTCCCTGCATACGCCTGTTCCATTCAGCAAAGAACTTGAAAATGGGTTTATGGCAAATCACAGATTAAAGGAAAAACTGGATTCTTTGCTCCTTTTTTAGTCTATTCCAGATAACTTTAGGCGGCTGTTAGGGTATGGTTGTTTCCTGTTGGCGGGAAATAAAATAAAACTGTAAGGAATTGCTTCTTTCCGGTTCATACATATATGTGACTAACTTGATAAAAAAAAGACCAGTTTAGCGGGTATATTATGTTCTCAAATGCTGTGGATTTAACAAACCAGGGAAAAATAGACTGGGATGAACTGGAAAGCGTACTTGATATTGCGTTGCAACTCCCTGAAAATAAGCGCCGGGATTTTATAAAAAGAGAATGTGCAGATAATGAGTGTTTAAAGAACGAACTTCTGGCTTTTCTGGATGCCATTCATGATTCCAGGGGGTTTTTATCCCGTGGTAAAGAGATTAAAGAAAGCCTGATGATGCAGCTTTCCGTTTACAACCCGGAGAAGGTTACTCATAACTCTCTAAAAGGAAAAGTAATCGGGAACTATCGTATCTCTGATTTAATCGGCTATGGTGGTATGGGCTCTGTTTACCTGGCGGAAAGACAGGATGGTCTCTATCAACAAAAAGTAGCCTTGAAACTGATCCGCCAGGGTATGGATACTCCGGAAAACATTGCACGTTTCGAGCGGGAGCGTTTTATTCTTGCAGGGCTGAACCATCCCAATATTGCAAGGCTCTATGATGGAGGGGTAAGCAGCCACGGCCTGCCCTACCTGGTGATGGAATATGTGGATGGTATTCCCATTGATAAATACTGCGACAAACATTCCCTGTCGGTTAATGAGAGAATCAACCTGTTCAAAACCATTTGCAGAACAGTACAGTATGCACATAACAACCTGGTAATTCACCGGGATTTAAAACCGGCAAATATACTGGTCGATAAACAGGGCCAGGTAAAAATCCTTGATTTTGGAATTGCCAAATTATTAAAAACCAGCGGCGACCTGAACCTTATTCAAACCCGGCAGTCTCTGCAGATTATGACTCCCGGTTATGCTGCTCCTGAGCAGATTACAAGTGAAAATGTTACCACAACGACTGATTTATACACGCTTGGCATGCTTTCATACAGCCTGCTCTGTGGAACACAGCCACTGGATCTGGATGAACTCAGCCTGGTTGAAAAACAAGATGCCATAACAAAAGAAGTTCCGCTAAAACCATCAGAAAAATACAGCCGTTTAGATGAAAAATCCCAACTGGAGATAGCCCGCCTGCGGGAAACTACTCCATCAAAGCTGAAAAATGATTTAAAGAACGATCTGGATGCTATTATTCTGAAAACCCTTCGCAAAGAACCACACGCCCGATACCAGGTTGTGAATAATTTTGTGGAAGATCTTCAAAATTATCAGCGAAATTTACCGGTCCAGGCTCATGAAGGAAATCTCCGATACCATTTTAATAAGTACTTCAAACGAAACTATAAATATATAACAGCCGCTGCGGCCATGTTATTCATGGCCTGCTCATTCAGTATTTATCATTCTGCAAAAATTTCGGCAGAACGAAACCAGGCGCAGACAGAAGCACAAAAAGCAACGCAGGTTACATCACTTCTGTTTGATCTGTTTGAAGCCAATGACCCGGCCGAGTCAGCCGGTGATACTATTACAGCAAAACAGCTTTTGGACCGAGGGTTAAACCGTGCGGATATGCTTCAGGATCAGCCTGAAATACAGGCGCAGTTATTCAGTATAATCGGACAAATTCACCACAGGCTTGGAAATTATGAAGAGTCCCGCCCGCTGCTGGAAAAAACCCTTAATTTACGCACCGATCTGTATGGCAGAAATCATCCTGAAGTGGCGGGGAGTATCGGACACCTGGGAAGATTATTGAGCAGTATGGGAGACTATCACCGGGCAGAATCCCTGCTGAGCGAATCACTGGGAATAATCCAGAACAGTTCCAGATCACAGCAGCCCGAAATTGCCGCTGTAAAAAATGACCTGGCCTATGTCAAAAGGCGGCAGGGCGATTATGATGAAGCCGAAATGCTATTTAAAAGCAGCTATGAAATGTTCAGAGATCATTATGGTTCCGATTATATACATACTGTAAACAGCCGGAGCAGTTTAGGTACAATATATTTCAACAAGGGCTATCATGACAGAGCCGAAGAAATTTATAAAGAAGTACTTGAACAACGGGAAAGGCTTTTAGGAGAAGCACACCCTTTGGTTGGGGAAAGTAAAAACAGTCTTGCTGCCCTATATATGATTCTTGGCAGGTATGCTCAGGCAGAAAAAATGTTTGAAGAAGCTCTGGAGATCCGCCGGCAGGCACTCGGGCCTTCACATCCTAAAGTAGCACTCACACTAAATAATTACGCCATCAATTTCAGAGAACAGGGATTATTTGATCAGTCCGAGAAAGTTTTTAATGAAGCCATTGCTATTCGTTCCGATTTATTTGGTGATGACCACGTTTCCACTGCAAACAGTTTTTTTTCACTTGCAGAACTTAAACTGATGCAGCAAAAACCGGATTCTGCACTCTCTCTTTTCAACCATATATATCCTATTTTCCGGGAAGCCCTATCAGATAAGCACTCTTTTACAGCCAGGACAAAAATGTATCTTGGTTACACACACCTGAAGCTTAAAAATTATAACAGAGCCAAAAATCATCTGCAGAAAGGATATGAGCAGGTTAAGGATATTCATGCCGAACAGACACTGGAGCGCGCACTGGCTGATCATCAAATGGGAGTTTTTCATATGAGTGCGGGAGACAGTGTGCGGGCTGATTCTCTGATCTCTAACGCTGGCAAAGTTATTCGGAACCTGGAACAAACACCTTCTATAAAACAAACAATAATTTCAGGTGATCTTGACAGGCTCAACAACCGGAAGAATTCAATCGTTAAAAACGAATTTCAGTAATTATTTCCAATCTTCTGAAAGTGGATACACTCACCCCATTTGTCCAGGTTTGATTGACGTCCACGAGAATTTTTGAACTATTTTTAAAACGGTAAGCAATACCGGCTACCCCGCTGCGCTCCCGCCAGATTCCTGAGTCTCTGTTTAAAAATTCATCTGCCCTGAAAATGAAGCTTACCGGAAAACGAAATGGTTTTAATTCTGTAAAAGTACTCCAACCCATCAGGTCCAATGGTTCCAGCATCGGGGTAACAAAACGGCCTGCCGCGTCTCCTGTACTATAGAATCCCTGAAGAAGGGTAATAAATTTCTCTGATTCAAATGATAAAGCTGATGAGGCTAACCAGAATTCCGGGCTATCAGGAATATTTCCTTTCCCGAGAGCACCTGTAAAAGATGTTTGAAAACCAGGTAAAATATCTGGCAAAGGGCGGATACTCAGCCGGCCCTCCAACAGTTTATTATTGTTTTCTTCAAGAGAAGAATACCCGCCGCCATTATAAATACCCATACTTAAACTACCATAACGGCCTGCAAAAGAAGATTGTACCCGTTCCTGATACTCTTCATCCATCTCCCCGCCAAGCAGCGTTGAAAATGTTACGCCATAATCTGCAGAACTCAGGATTCTCTTCTCATCCAGAAACATAGAGCCCTGTGCCCGGTAATCATTTACTCCCTGTTCAAAATCAAGCCATGGCCTGTGAACAACTCCGATCTCCACACTTGGTTTTGTAAATATGCCCCAGCTATTTGCCCGAAGTTTCACCAGAGCATATTTCAGCCGAAGCTCAATGTCTCCCTCTCCGTCTCCCTCCTGATCCACTGTTACATCCTGGGTAAACCGAATCTGGGCATAGGGAGATAAATCTTTACGAAAGGTTATATATCCCCGTCTCATAGCAAACACATTATTGACAGCCTGATCTTCAAACAATCGTTCATATGAAAAGAAAAACTGTCCGCTGAATCCAAGGTCACTAACAGACTGCTGTGCCGAAGCACAAAAAGGAAAGCATAAGAAAACCACCAGAATGGCTCCTGTGTATTTAATATTCATAAAAATCTATATAACGGCTTTTTATTCAGCCGAAAAATAGAATATTAAACACAGGATGAGAAATACTTTTTAATGTTCTCAGTCCGAACATAGAGCTGACTTAAACTTACAGGAAGTTCAGTATCAGGAGATCCCGGATCAAGTCCGGAATGACTCGTCAGGCAGAACCTGGTCCATTCAACCCGAAACAGCTTCGCCCCCATTGACGTGAAAAACCTGTCCGGAAATATATGAAGCATCCTGTGATGCCAGAAATACATATGCGGGTGCGACTTCGGAGGGCTGACCCGGTCTTCCCATAGTAGTGGATTTACCAAATTTTGCCACATGTTCTTTATCAAAAGTAGAGGGTATAAGAGGCGTCCAGATGGGACCCGGAGCCACAGCATTTACCCTGATCCCCTTTTCACCTAAATCCTGATTTAATGAACGGGTAAATCCAACGATTGCTCCTTTCGTGGCTCCATAATCAATCAGGTATTTCCGCCCCTGGTACGCTACAATACTGGTTGTGTTTATTATGGAATCTCCCGGTTTCAGGTGCTTTACAGCATATTTTGTGATATAAAACATCGATATGATATTGGTTTGAAATGTCTTTTCGATCTGATCGAAATCCAGCTCTTCAATTCCCTGCCGTATATGCTGTTCCCCCGCATTATTCACCAGAATATTTAAATCCCCAAATTTAACCATGATATCTTCGATGCATTGCTCACAGAAGTTCCTGTCACGAATGTCTCCTTTTAAAATCAGGTAATCTCCCCCCTCTTTCTCAATCATTTCTTCAGTTATCGCTGCATCTTCATCTTCTTTCAGGTAAACGATAGCAACCTGGGCACCTTCCCTGGCATAGTGAACTGCGATCGCTCTTCCAATACCGGAATCGCCGCCTGTAATAAAAGCCACTTTTCCGCTGAGTTTCTGGCTTCCCTTGTAATCCTCACGGATGATCTCCGGCTGCGGATCCATCTCTGTCTCTTTTCCGGGAGGTGTTTGCTGTTGTTCAGGCAGTTCTTTTTCCTTCAGTTCTTTTGTTTTATCCATGTCTCTTGAAATTAGTTGATGAATTAATACTCTCTTTACATACTACGTGTTACAAAGGCCATTTATTTGGATGCTATACCTGATGCGCTAACGTTCAATTAATAAACCACCAGGGAGAATCTAATTTTATTTTTTAAAGATGCCCGATAAAAAGGAAAAAGATCAGGAGAATCAACAAACAGAAGCCGGCTCAAAACAGGAGCGGCTGGAAGTAAAAAGAAGCCAGTTAAAAGTCAGCATAAGAAGGGCGGCAATAGGTGGAGGTGTCTCCGGCCTGATTACCTTTACAGGTGCCTGGATTATCGGAGATGTAAGCGGGAATGAGGCTTTCGTCTTATTAGAATCAGCCCTGCCTGCTGCCCGTTCATTTGCAGCAAATGTGCTTCTTGCTACCAGCACAATTCTGGCCCTGATGCTTACTTTATTAAGCTTCAGCTATAACACCAAAATAAATCTGAAATGGGCACATTATCAGCGTGTGAAACATATAGCCTGGATTGATACACTGACACTCATTAGTGCCATACTGACTTTTCTGCTTTTAAATATCCCGCTGGAGGAATCCAGTAATTCACCAGCTCTCTGGTACTCTGCCTTTTACTATACGAGCCTTGTTTTATCTTCTCTTTTAAGTGCTGCCATTATCACTGTCATTCTGATGCTTTATGATACAATTAAGGATGTTATTGAGGTGATCGGGCCAGGAGAAACAGACAGTGAATTGCAATCAAAATTTATTCAAACCGAAAAAAAAGAATCCGATTAACGGTATTAGATAACTTTTTTACGGAATACAGATATGGCTGGGAAAAACCTACGAACTGAATCGTGCCAATCTGTTGAGATACCCTGAAAATACCGGCATTTTTCCCATTGTAATTATTCCTGGAAGGCTCAGTGCAGCTACGGCGGAATAGTCACTCCATAACATTCCAATCATCCAAATCAGGAGAAAATTATGTTCTACCACGAACCTAAACTACAGTATAAAGTAAAAGTTGATAAACCCAACCCTCAGTTTGCCAGAATGCTGCAGCAGGCAATTGGTGGAATAGAGGGCGAAATAAGAGTTTGCCTGCAATACCTGTTTCAGGCCTGGGGGTCACGCGGCCCTAACAAATATCGTGACATGTTATTAGATACGGGTACCGAAGAAATGTCTCACATTGAAATTCTTGCCACAGCAGTTGCTAAAAACCTGGAAGGAGCACCCGCAGATGCACAGGAAAAACTTGCTGATGAAAACCCTATGGTAAAAGCAATAATGGGTGGTATGAATCCACAGCATATTCTGTCGTCCGGCTTATCCGCAATGCCCGCAGACAGCAATGGAAATCCCTTTAACGGCTCCTGGGTTGTTGGTACCGGGAATATAGCAGCTGATATGCATGCAAACGTAACAGCAGAATCAGGAGGCAGAACCCTGGATGCACGCTTATGGGAGATTACAGACGATCCCGGCATGAAAGATATGCTTTCGTTTTTAATTGCAAGAGACACTATGCATCAAAACCAGTGGCTGGCTGTACTTGAAGAAATGGGATATAAAGAAAGTCATCCTATTCCTGACAGTTTTCCCCAGGATCGGGAAAATAAAGATTTCAACTACAATTTTATTTCCACAAATATTCATAAAAACTCCGAAGCAAAAGGCAGATGGACATCCGGTGATTCTATTGATGGAAAAGGAACATTTAGTTTTGAAGATGGCAAACCACACGGCGAAATACCTGATTTAGGTATTGCCGATCCAAAAACCTATGCACAAAAGAGCCAGATGGGAAAAAAATCAAAATCTGTAGTAGATAAAGTAAAAGAGGAAATTACCTGAACTACAGGTTCCTCATAAAGCCGGTGATACCCTAAAACCAGCTTTATAATATGCACCACACACTCGACCCAAAAAAACCATCATCCAGCGGGAGGTTATGTTGGAAATACCAGTAATAAAAGGCGACTCTACATTAGATATTTCGGGTAAGGGATATACCTTCGTCTCTGAAAAATGCAGGGAGCTTAATTCGGATATTTTTCTGACACGGATCCTGTTTAAAAAAACCATTTGTATGAGAGGGCCTGAGGCCGCCGGGCTCTTTTATGATACGCAACATTTTGAGAGAAAGAATGTGGCTCCAAACATTGCAAAGTATACCCTTTTCGGACATGGGGGTATTCAGAATCTGGACGGTAATGAACACAAAAACCGGAAAAAAATATTCATGTCTATAATGAGCCGGGAAAATATAAACCGGCTAACGGAAACGACTATTAATAAATGGACTACATACGCTGAGCAGTGGGAAGGAAAAGACCGGGTAGTATTATTTAAAGAGGTCCAAAAGTTAATTTTCGAAGCCGTATGTGACTGGGCCGGGGTTCCCGTAAGTAAAGAAGAAGTCAACAGACGGGCCGGTGACATGGGAGCTATGATTGATGGGGCAGGTGTTATTAGTTCCCGCCACTGGAAGGGCAGAATTGCCCGTATCAGAACCGAAAAATGGATTGGTGGCATTATAAAAAAAATTCGGTCCGGTGATGAAAAATCACAGGATAAAGATCAGCTGAATGCAGCAGAGCATTTTGCCTGGTCTCGAAATTCTGACGGAGTATTAATAGATAATCATATAGCAACTGTTGGAATAATGAATATACTGCGCCCGACCGTTGCAGTGGCAAGGTATATAACTTTTGCCGCACTGGCTTTACATGCTTATCCGAAAAACCGCAGTAAAATCAGGGATGATGATGAACATATGACTTTCTTTGTAAATGAAGTACGGCGATACTATCCATTTTTCCCATTTGTAGTGGCCAGAGTTAAACAGGAATTTGAATGGAAAGGTTATCTTTTTCCCCGGGGAATAAATGTATTACTTGACCTGTATGGAACAAATCATCATCCGGATGTATGGGTGGATCCCGGTAAATTCAGGCCAGAGCGATTCCTTAACCGTAATACAGGGCCATTTGATTATATACCCCAGGGCGGCGGCGACTTCCACAGTAACCACCGCTGTGCCGGAGAAGAGTTAACTATTGAACTTTTAAAAGCGTCCATTCGTTTTCTAATTGAGTCTGTACGTTATGACGTACCCCGGCAGAATTTAAAAATCGAATTATCAAGAATCCCGGCTATTCCAAAAAGCCGGTTTGTTATTGAAAATGTAAAACGCATAAAAACAGAAAAATTCCACGTCTAAAACTAAAGAGGGAAATATGGAAAATTCTTTAGATAAAGTTATTGAAAACTGGCCTGATAACCCCAGGGAATCAGCGAAACGGTTACGCGATTACTACGGAGAACCCGACGAATTTTCCCAGTCCAGAATCATATGGCATAATACGGATGACGGCTGGAAACGCACAGTTCTTTCCAGGGAAGAAATACCTCACAATTTCCCGGCTCCGCATACCGACTTTCTCGAACAGTTCATCGATTACAGAGTGCCTTTAAAATATTATTCAAAACTTGCTGAGTATGATGGCAGTGTAATTGCAGAGCGTACAAAGGGTGAATTGTCGGCACGTTGTGGAGGAACTTCCATGAATTTTGTGGCTATTAATCTTGCTCATGATATTATAACCGAAAAAAGAACGGTTGAAGAAGCCCGGGAAGAATATAAACGTTTATACCAGGCATTCCAGGAAGGAGAAAAACCACCCTATACACAGGCGTTTCAGTTCAGTTTACCTGAAGAAGATACGAAAGATCTGGATGCGGCCATTGTTTGACTGATTTCAGGGAAACAGATTTCAATGGTAACTAATCATTTTATGGAGTACTGCATTTCACAGTGTTTTAGCATTCTGTGAATAAATGTGGTTATAGCTTGTTGGGTGAATCCCGGAGGTATGGAGTAAAATGAGAAAATTATAGGGAGAATATATGGACAGATCCTGGATTTTTACATCGGCCGGCTCGGCAGCCGGGGTCATTCTCAGTGCAATAGGTATTTATATAGCCGTCATACTATTTACACGCTTGTCGGGTTTGCGCAGTTTTTCAAAAATGTCCAGTTTTGATTTTGCCATGACAGTAGCAGTGGGATCATTGATAGCAAATACAATTACCACTGAAGATCCTCCCTTTTTCCAGGCACTTATTGCACTGGCTTCTCTTTATATCCTGCAAATATCTGTTGCTGTTATGAGGCAAAAATCTAAATTTCTAAAAAATATGGCTGATAACCAGCCCCTGTTATTGATGGATGGCAGTGAGATAATAACTGAAAATATGGAAAAAGCAAGGGTAACACCTGATGATTTACGTGCAAAACTGCGTGAAGCCAATATTACACAGCTAAACCAGGTAAAAGCAGTTGTTATGGAAACCACAGGAGATATTTCTGTACTACACCATAATGACAGACAACATCAACTGGATAAAACGTTAATGAAAGGTGTAAAGGGAACTAAACCCCCTGAAAAACCGTAATCCAATAAACCAACTATTCATAAGAGAACCTTTAAATAATAATTGATCATGGACAAACTAAAAAATCTTGAGAATTTGTTTCATCACGAACTAAAAGATATTTACAGCGCTGAAACACAGATTATTGAAGCCCTTCCCGAAATGGAACAGCAGGCAACCAATAAAAATCTTCGCAGAGCATTCTCACAGCATCTTGAAGAAACCAAACTTCAGAAAAAGAGATTAGAAGAGATTGCTGAAATCCTCGAAATAGATATAAAAGGAGTTACCTGTGAAGCTATGCAGGGGCTTATTAAAGAAGCAAAGTCGTTTCTGAAGGAAGATGCTGAAGACCAGGTTAAAGATGCCGGTTTGATTGCAAAAGCTCAGTCTGTAGAACATTATGAAATTGCTGCATATGGTACTGCACTGCAATACGCTAAACATCTGAAGCATAATGAAGTGGTTGACTTACTGAACCAGACACTTGAGGAAGAGTCTGCTGCTGATGAGAAGTTAACTAAGATCGCTGTTGAAAATATAAACCTGCAGGCCAAAGAAGCTTAATAAACTGAAAAGTTGAATCTTTACTAACATAAAATACAAGAGGAATTATGGCTGATTTAAGAATCAAAGGAAACTGGAATCAAATAAAAGGAAACCTGAAAGAAAAATATGGGGAACTGACAGATGATGATCTTCAATATGCCGAAGGCAAAGAAGATCAGCTTATCGGACGGCTCCAGGAAAAACTAGGAAAATCCAGAGATGAAGTGATGGAAATCATCAATTCAGAAAACAGAACTGTTTAAAGTTCTTTGTTAATATGTGTCGTCCTATAATAAGTCGATTTTTTGTCAACCTATTTCAGGACGGGACAATTTTTAAATTTAAAAAGCCCCGTTAGTTTAGAGTAACGGGGCTTTTTTTATGACTATGATTTAACTGCTCACGAGGGATTCATAATAACTTTTATACATCCATCATCCTTATCCCGGAATTTTTTATAGGCATCAGGACCCTCTTCAAGAGACATACGGTGTGTGATAACAAATGAAGGATCTATCTGTTCTTCTTCAATTCGGTTCAGAAGTGGCTGCATATAGTGCTGAACATGGGTTTGTCCCATTTTAAAGGTAAGAGCTTTATTCATTGCAGCCCCGAAAGGGATTCCATTTACAGTTGCTCCATATACCCCGGGAATGGATAAGGTTCCCGCTTTCCGGCAGCAGTAAATCATCTGCTGTAATACATAGGGTTTGGAATTTTGCAGGTAAAGTGCCTCCATTGCCTGATCTTTTACAGATGATAAAACATTGCTTCCATGAGCTTCTGCGCCGACCGCATCGATACAGGAGTCGGGGCCGTTTCCGCCGGTCATATCCATCAGTGTTTCATATACTTCCGTTCTATCGGTCGTTCTTATGGTTTCCGCTCTCCCTTTCTGTTCAGCCATGTCAAGCCTTTCAGGAACAGAATCAATAGCGATTACCCGGCCGGCCCCCATCATCCAGGCGCTTTGTATAGTGAACTGCCCAACAGGCCCGCAGCCCCAAACAGCCACCGTATCCCCATCCTGTATTTGAGCATTTTCTGCGGCCATATAGCCGGTTGGAAAAATATCAGACAAAAACAAAACCTGTTCATCAGACAGAGAGTCCGGAACTTTTATCGGGCCGATATCTGCATATGGAACCCGTACATATTCTGCCTGACCGCCTGAAAAGCCACCCAGCATGTGCGAATAACCAAATACACCAGAAATTGTTTGTCCCAAAAATTGTTTGGCAATCTCAGCATTCGGATTCGAATTATCGCACAAGGAAAACAGATCATTTTCACAGAAAAAACAGTGTCCGCAGGAGATTGTAAACGGCACAACAACCCGGTCTCCCTTCTTAAATTTTTCTACTTCGGAACCTGTTTCAACTACCTCACCCATAAACTCATGCCCTAATACATCTCCTTTTTTCATTGTAGGGATCGTTGCATTGTATAAGTGAAGGTCAGATCCACAAATAGCCGTAGCTGATACTTTCACAATAATATCTTCCGCTTCTTCAATAGAGGGGTCGGGTACATTATTTACCTGAACATCATTCTTACCATTCCAGCATATTGCTCTCATCTTACTCTCTCTCTCTTGATTGTTTAAATTCTAACTGAATATATTCAACCTGTGAACTCCCTAAATGTTGCTGTTCAGCAGCTGAAAAGGAACAAAAATATCATCTGACGGGTTATGGAGAGAAAAGAGAGAATGGCAATATGAGTTCGGAATCGACTTACGGGAAAGAGCGAAATTTTGATAAAACCCCGGAACCGGAATTTCATACTCAAAAATCTCCGGCCGGGGATGAATCGCTGTTTGTAATACAAAAGCATGATGCTCAGCAGCTTCATTTCGACTTCCGCCTGGAAATAGACGGTGTTTTAAAATCATGGGTCTTGCCAAAAGGGCCTTCGATGGACCCGGCTCAGAAAAGACTTGCAATACCCGTTGAAGATCATCCCATAGATTATGCCGGTTTTGAAGGTGTAATTCCGGAAGATCAGTATGGCGGTGGAACGGTAATGATCTGGGACCGTGGATCCTTTCAGAATAATAGAATAGAAAATAACCAGCCGGTTTCGTTGAAACAGTGTTATGAGGATGGTAAAATAGAGATCAGCCTGAACGGAGATAAAATATCGGGGGATTTCACACTGGTGAAAGCAAAAAATATGGACAACAACTGGCTTCTCATCAAAAAAGGGACAACAGATGCAAACTACGATCCTGTAAGTACAGAAAACAGATCTGTTGTTACAGGCAGAACTCTAAAGGAAATTGAAAATTCAGTAAAATAAAACTGCTATGGAAGTAGAATCGCAACAGGTAGAGATTAAAAACAGGGAGAAGGTTTTCTTTCCCGAATATGGTATCACAAAAGGTGATTTGATAGACTATTATGAAAGGATTTCTGATTATATCCTTCCATTCCTCGAGAACCGTCCACTGTCCCTCCGAAGGTATCCGGATGGAATCACAACAAAAGGGTTCTTTCAAAAAGAAGCCCCGGATTATTTTCCTGATTGGATTGACACCACTGAAATTGAAAAGAAAGAAGGCGGGACAATCCGCCAGGTACTGTGCAACAATAAAGCAACGCTTATCTACCTGGTGAACCAGGGAACACTCAGCTTGCACCCCTGGCTAAGCCGGCTGCCGGAATTAAACAAACCCGATCACCTGGTATTTGATCTGGACCCGCCTGACCAAAATTTTAAACCTGTAATTGAAGGAACCCGAATTTTAAAAAAAATACTGGATGAACTGGGTGTTCCTGCCTTTATTATGACATCAGGCGGAAAAGGCTTACATATAGTTTGCCCGCTAAAACCTGTTTCTGGTTTTGATACCGTCCGTTCATTTGCAAAGAAAACAGCCCAATATGCGGCAGGAAAGGATCCGGATTCTTTTACAACTGAAGTCCGAAAAGATGAGAGAAAGAACCGGGTTTTCATCGATTATTTGCGAAATGGATATGCTCAGACATCCATTGCACCTTACTCGGCACGTGCACAGCAAAATGCCACAGTGGCCACCCCTCTTGCATGGGATGAATTAAACAAAAGCGGATTAACCTCCGGGTATTATCATATCAAAAATATTTTCAGGAGATTGAACCAGATTGAAGATCCCTGGAAAGAGTTTTATTCGAAAGCTTGTAATCTGGAAAATTTTATTCCCAAACTGGATAAATTGGCGGACAAATCCTGATCACAACAAGATCAACCCGCCGCTGAAGATTCCCCGTGGCTAAAAGTTACTTCTTGTTTCCCCAACCTGTTTTTACCTTTGCCTTCAAGAAGCTATACTATCAGAAATCGAACTCAGAAATTCTCCCTTATGAAACGGTCTCTGCTTCTTATCATCCTTTTTCTTTTTTCTGTTCCTGCTATAGCACAACAGGACGATTTCAATTACATGGATATATTTGATCTTCAAATGGTCTCCGGTCCTGAAATATCTCCTGATGGAAATACCATCATTTATCAGCGGCTTCAATTTGATGTAAACACAGACCGCAGCTATACCAACCTGTGGAGAATATCTTTCGGAGGTGATGATCACCGGCCGCTCACAACCGGAAAAAACAGCTATGGAAATGTAACCTGGTCCCCTGGTGGAAACCGGATTGCCTATACCTCAAATGAGGAAGGTTCCAGCCAGATATTCATCCGGTGGATGGAAACCGGTGAAACTACAGCCATTACCAACCTGGAAAACAGCCCCGGAAACCTGCAATGGTCGCCTGATGGATCCATGCTTTTATTTACACAACAAATTTCAGCTAAAAAACCAAGTATTGGTTCATTTCCAGGTCCACCGGAGGGCGCTGAATGGTCTGAACCTGCATCTGTTATTGATCATGTAACCTACCGCAGGGATGGCACGGGGTTTACAGAACTGACTCACAGCCAGATTTTTATAATATCAGCTGAAGGAGGAGCTCCGCGCCAGCTTACCTCAGGTGAATTCAGCCATCATTCACCATCATGGGCGCCGGATGGTGAATATATCATTTTTACAGCAGACCGCACAGGAAATGAAGATCTGGACCCAAATAATGCACAGATTTATGAGCTGGATATCGAAACAGAGGAACTCACGCAAATTTCAGACAAACGAGGGCCGCACAACAACCCGGTGATCTCCCCGGACGGTGACTACATTGCATTCACAGGATATGAGGATCAGTTCCTGGGTTACCAGCTCACAGATTTATACGTAATGAACCGTGATGGCTCCGGTCTTCATAAAATTTCTGATTCTGTTGAACAAGACATCAGCTCCATTACCTGGGCGGCCGACAGTAATTCGCTGTTTTTCCGGTTTGATGAAGAAGGAAATAGTAAAATCGGAAATATCAGTCTGGATGGTGAAGCGGTAACCATAGCCGAAAACCTGGGAAGCGCCTCGATAGGCAGGCCTTATGGCGGCGGATCTTATAGTATTGCTGAAAACGGACGCTTTACTTATCCCCTGGTAACTACCAGCCGGCCCGCTGAATTAGCTGCCGGGCATTATCCGACCCGTATGGCAAACCGTCAGCTCACAAATTTAAATGAACAGCTTTTTAAAGCTAAACGAACCGGGAACGTTGAAGAGATATGGATTGATTCGTCAGTTGATGATTACAGGGTACACGGCTGGATGATCACCCCACCCGATTTTGATCCAAACCGGCAATACCCGCTGATACTGGAAATCCACGGAGGACCGCATACCAATTACGGTTCGCGTTTCTCACCTGAGCTTCAGCTGATGGCTTCGCAGGGATATGTGGTTCTTTATACCAATCCCAGAGGAAGTACAAGTTACGGTGCTGATTTTGCGGGATACATCAATCATAACTATCCCAGTGAAGATCATAATGATTTAATGGATGCCGTGGATGCGGTTTCGATTATATAAACCCTGCCGAGCTTTTTATTACCGGTGGCAGCGGCGGCGGTGTACTCACAGCGTGGGCTATTGGTAAAACCGACCGTTTCGCGGCAGCAGTGGTCGCAAAACCTGTGATTAACTGGTACAGTTTTGTACTGACTGCCGATATGTACCCGTTTTTCAGCAAGTACTGGTTCACCGATATGCCCTGGAATGATCCGCAGCAATACCTGGATCGGTCACCGCTTTCCCTGGTCGGAAATGTAACCACTCCCACAATGCTCCTGACAGGTGACTCAGATTACCGGACTCCTATCAGCGAAAGTGAACAGTATTACCAGGCGCTGAAATTACAGGGGATTGATGCGGTTATGGTTCGGATTGCCGGTGCCGGGCATGGAATAGTGGCAAGGCCGGGTAATCTTATCCGAAAAGTGGGGTACATTACAGGCTGGTTTGATAAGTACCGGGATGAATAATTTTATGATCCTGTGATCACTGACTGAACGACTGGAAGCCGCCACATTAAGTCTCAACTTTCCTGACGGCAATAAAGGCCTCGCCGGGGGAATTAATGTTCTTATAATCGCCTCTCATGGCTTTCAAAGCATGTTTTTCCTGGGTTATTTCTTCCCGCGTGCGAATTTTCAAATGGCGGAGCAATGTAAGCGGCGGACACCAGCCCTGTACGGCATGTTGTGCAAAAAAACCTGTTACTACCGCAGGCAGAATAAGCCAGCGGCGATTTATACCTGATAAAACAAAACCAGCAATGGCAAGGGTTGACATATTTAAACCCAATATCCGTTCAATATCCAGCTCCTCATCCAGTTCTTTAATTCTCCTGCTGATCTCTTCATCGGTTTTACCCGCATAACGTTTTATATTTTCAAACGTCATTTCATCAATCTCAACATTTCTGTCTGATGGGGTATTTCTTCTGACTCTTTTTCCTTCTATTATTCCATTTCTCATGACACTGCCTTTTTTGAAGTTTCTCTCTTTACATATTTAGACAAATCTGACAGGGATTTTGTTTCCGGAATAAAAAATTAATAGCCATACTAACGGGCTATGCATTCTGAAAATCCAATAGATCCACCTCATTCTGAACTGGTTCTTCAGGAGTTTCATATAGTTGAAAACGTTTCCATACTGCCACTACTGCCAGGTAATACAATTCCTGCCAGAACCCACACACCATAGTTTTTTTAACTGTTTTATCGGAATTCAGCCAGGTTATCATAGTATGTAACTGATCTCCGGACAGATAATTTATTTTTTTTCGGCCACTTTCGAAATGGGTAAGATATATATAGGTATTGTCTGAACATGAAAAATCAAAACCCATACCGGATATATCCATAATCTTTATCTTTTCACGATGAATGACACGATCCCGCTTACTCAAAATAAACATAACTATTGCTACTGAAATCATGGAAGTATTCTCCTCTTTCTAAACACATTCCATGTCGTCATCAGAATTCCAGCACAATTTTCTCATCAAACTCCACCAGTCACCATATATTTTTTCATCTTCATCAAAATTCCTCAGATTATTGATATTTTTGGAACTGTTTTCATTTGCACCTGCCGGATCTTTCATATAACTGGCTGTAACTACTCTTTCAGGAACAGTTAAAAAGATAGAGTCAACATTATTCAAAATGAGCAGTTCTGATTTAGAGTTGTGTTTAATTTTAAGTTCATCCAAAATTTTTGCCCTGCTGTTTATGGAAGCTGCCGGGTGAGTGTTACTTTTTCTCCTGAAATTTCTTATGCCTTCTTTTTCTCTGCTGTCAGTAGCTGATATTTTCTTTTGTTTAATTGTGGATTCCCTGAATTCCATATGTTTCTCCCCTGTCCTGTATGCGTTTTGTACCCTTTTTTTAACAGCAACAACAACTGTACCAGAAAATTACTGGTTTTGATTACATTAGGAAGCACTTACAATTCCGGAGACTGGTTCGTTTTTTACCCATTTTTTAAAACCGGGTAAAATTTACATGCTTTAGAAGGTTTAGGTATTAAACGATATTGTATTAACCCTGGTTAATAAGGAAAAGAGAAAGGTGGGAGAGTTCTGGACTAAATATTTAAAAATTCATCTATGCCAGGTAAAATTCATATCGGAACATCCGGCTGGAATTACAAACACTGGAAAGGCACATTTTATCCCGAAGATCTTTCTCAGAAAGAATGGCTGGATTTTTATAAAGACCGTCTTGATACAGTAGAGATCAATAACAGTTTTTACAGGCTGCCGGAAAAGAAAACCTTTATCAAGTGGAAAAACTCAGTGTCCGGTAATTTTATTTTCTCCGCCAAGGCCAGCCGTTATATCACCCACATGAAGAAACTTAAGGGGCCGCCTGAAGAGAGCCTTAAAAATATGCTTGATAATTTTGAGGGATTGGGAGATCATTTAAAACCTATCCTGTTTCAGCTCCCACCGAACTGGAAATTTAACGAAGAACGGCTGAAGAGTTTTATTGATATCCTGCCTGACAATTTTCTCTACACATTCGAGCTTCGCGACGAACGCTGGATTAATGATACAAGCACTGATATTTTGAAAGACCGAAACATCGCTTTCTGTATTTATGAACTCGCCGGCTATCAAAGCCCGCTGAATATCACCGCAGATTTTGTCTATATACGTCTGCATGGTCCGGGAAAAGAAAAATACCAGGGCAAGTACACCAAAAAACAGCTATCCGGTTGGGCAGATCATCTTAAAGACTGGCAGGCAAATAACCTGGACGTGTACCTCTATTTCGATAATGATGAACAGGGTTTTGCCGCACAGAATGCCATGGAACTGAAGGAGATGGTAGGGTGAGTATTGTTGAAATGAGGCTTCTGAAGTGTTTGACCTGCAATTCTTAATTATGCATCATCCCACACGCACCTCATTTAATTTCTCAATTTTCAGAATAAGGGTGTCGATGAGTTTCGAATTATCCCGGAACACACCGTCGATACCATCTTCATCAATGAAATTAAAGGGTGGTTCATAAAGATTGGCCACATCCAGGTGTCCCTGCAGGGTATAGAAATCGATCATCTGCCGGATGAACTGAATCTGGTTTGAACTGAGACGTTTGTCGTTCAGGTACTCTTCAAATTCCCCGATCACAGCCTCCCGGCTCAGCCCGGCGGCAGACCGGATAAATGTAATCAGCTCCATCTTCTCACCTAGTATATCCCTGAAATCTTCCGTGCTAACATTCGGGTCCGCTTCAATCAGAAACTGCTCAAGGGTTTGCACATCTTTATCGGTAAGTGGCTGGGCATTTCGGACTTTCTCAATGATCAGATGATTTTTATGCTCTTCAATAAAACTCTCCAGCTTTCTCTTGTAACGAGATGGGTCTATAACCGATTCGGCAGCCACGTCTGGTTGTTCTACTGACTCCCCGAACTGATCTTCAAAATTTGTGTATACCGGTTCCCGGTTCTTTGGATCCACCAAATGCATTAATCTGCGTAAATTCGTGCGGACATTTTCCAACTCCGGTACGGAAAGATCAGCCCAGAAAGCATCGGTGAGTATATTCTCCAATGTATGTTTCACCTTTTTTATGACAGGAATGTGACGTTTTGAATAGAGATGTTCGGCCAGCTCAATCACCTTATTCCGTGTAACCCGCTCCTGTAAAACTCCATCCAGCAGCTCATGCTGAAGAACAATCATCATCAGGTCGAACCTGCGGGTCAGTTCATGCTCTGTAATATCTGCCGGGATCAATTCAGCAAGTTTTCTTACAATTTCTTTTCGTTCCTGCGACTCCAGGTGATCCCACACAGCCCTTTCTCCCAGACGGTCCACCAGCTTCAGATGTGGCCGTACCTGAACACTCTGCCGCTCCAGGTTAGATATCTGCTGATGAAGTAAATCCAGCAACTGAACCCGGTATTCCTGCAGTTCCTTTTCCCGGTTATAGGGTTCATTTTTTAGTTTGGCCGTTAAAAGCAGGCGTTTTTCAAAGAGTAAGGCAGTTACAGAAGGAGAAGCAGTGGGTTCAAACCCGGCCGGGTTTTCTTCAAAAAATTCAAAATTGCCGCAGAAATCAAAAATCAGGAAGTGCTTCTTATCTTTTTTGGGACCAAAAAGACCGGGCCTCAACCGGGTTCCCCGCCCGATCATCTGGTTATATTTTGTTTTTGAACGCACCGGTTTAAAAAAGACGAGGTTTACCACATCCGGGGCATCAATTCCCGTATCCATCATATCTACTGAAATGGCAATGGCCGGTAATTTTTTAGGAAGACAGAAATTATCAATGAGATCCTGTGCATGTTCGGTCTTGTTGTCAATCACGCGGGCGAAATGGCCTGCATGGTGTGGATAGTTTTTATCAAATACTTCCCGTATAAACACCGCATGCCGGTGGTTTTTAGCAAAAATAAGGGTATCACCAAGGCGGTCTCCCCCTTCCACTTTGATACCGTCTTCCATCAGGCGCTGAAGTACCTTTTCTACCGTGTCACGATTGAACAGCCAGCTATTCAGTTTGCCCGGATCAATATGTTGTGGAATCGCTCCGGTTTCATCATCAGCCAGCAAGTCATCATACTCTTCCTTTTCCACATCCGAAAGATCGTCGTATTTTATTCCTTCCCGCAGAAATTTAGCCGTTATCGAGATCTTTTTCGGTGGAACAAGAAAATCATCTGCTACTGCTTCCTCCAGGCCGTAAGCAAAGGTGGGATTTCCCTGTTCGGTATTAAACATTTCATAGGTATCATGATCCACATCATCCTTGGGAGTCGCTGTCAATCCCAAAAGCAGGGAATCGAAATATTTGAAAATAGCTTCATACTTGTTGTAAATACTCCGGTGAGCCTCATCAATAATAACCAGATCAAAATGACCGGGATCAAATTTTCGCCTCCCCTCTTCCAGTTTTTCGATCTGATTCAACATGGTGGGATAGGTACTGAACACCACACGTGCTGCCGTATCATTTTTTTCGTCCACAAGATTCACAATCGGCACATCCGGCAGGAATTGGGCCCACGCTTTATAAGCCTGACGCACCAGTGCATCACGATCGGCGAGAAAGAGAATTCGCTTAGCCCACTTATGGCGCATCAATACATCAGTAAGCGATACAGCGGTTCTGGTTTTTCCGGTACCGGTGGCCATCACCAGCAATGCCTTCCGGTGACCTTCCTGGTATCGTTCACCAACCCGGCGAATCGCCTGGATCTGGTAATACCGGCCGGAAATCTCTTTGTTGATATCGGCCAAGTGCAGGGATTTCCGTTCCCGTTTTTGAAAAAACAGTTTCTGCAGGCTCTCTTTGGTGTAAAAACCGAGAATGGGCCGCGGAGGATAAGCGCTGTCATCCCAGATCCAGATATCGTAGCCATTGGAAAGGAAAATAACCGGCCGGACCCCAAAACGATTCTCCAGGCAATCGGCATAAAGTTTCGCCTGGTGCTGGCCTTCATCGTAACTTCGGGTAGTACGCTTGGCTTCCACCAGTGCCAGTGGTTTGCCGTTATCGTCCCACAGCACATAATCCACATAACCGGTGCCGGTGGGATTGGGCATGCCTTCCACTTTAAACTCCCGGACATTCCTTGCAGCAGGGTCCCAGCCCGATTCCCGAAGCATCACATCAATCAGCAGTTCCCGGGTTTCAGCTTCATTATAGTCGTGGCTGTCGGCAAATTTTCGCGTTTGCAGGCGCATCTGTTTGATCTCCCTGTTGCGCTGTTGCAGGGCTTCATCCTTCTCTTTCAGGGATTTCTGCAGCTCGCGAAGTTTTCTCGCTTTCTCCTCCATCTGTTTTTGCAGTGCATCCAGTTCATCCGGCGAGACCTGCACTTCCGGATCGATCTTCGGGATTTTACCGGGTTCGAATTCAATTTCCGGCTTTGGCTCGTCATCCGTGGTATAGGTGCTGTAGAGCCAGTACATAACGTGAAAAACTTCCCGGCAGACCCGGATGGCATCCTCTTCGGTTACTTTCTTCTTTTGATGAAGAGCTATATTCCCAACCTTCCGGATCACATTGATCTTGTTGTACACCTTGTAGCCCACAATGGTCTTGAAGCCAATATCATCGGTAATATTGTAGAAATTGGTATCGTAGGGAAGTGTTAAATCTTCATCGTTCTCATACATCCACAGAACCACCTGCTCAATGAGGTGACGAGCACGGCCGCAGGCACCGCGCGGATCGAAAAAAACCAGACGCTCCATTGCCTTGGCATCGTCCACAAATTCCGGCCAGTCCCTCGTAAGAAATTGAAAGTTAGACATGATGAACTAAATAGTAATTTGGGAGCAATATGTAAAAAAATCGGGAATTCTTTTAATGATCAGCAAATATCAGGCTACCCGCACTAAGGTGAGGTAGGTTATAGAAACGTTCATCGTAAACCACAGCCGCGCCGGAGGTGCGATATATTTGTAAAAGGTGGCATATGACAGCAATCCCAGCGCCCCGGATGGGGCGCAATGTTTATCATGAAATCCTGAAAATTTCCATCAAAGCTTCTCCAGCTTTTTTGACCTTGGCCTGATCACATAGGCGAATGGTTTTTTAGCTCCCTCTACCGTCTTCTTTATTTGGGGCCACGAGGTCAGAATCTGTGTTACCATTTCCCAGTAAAAATAACCTTTCTTCTTGGGAGCTTTGAAGAATACCACCCCTAAACCATGCTGTTTATACAGCTCTCTCTGATGTCTTGTTCGCTGAATATTCAGATCCTGTGTAACTACAATACCTTTTCTCTTTCCGACTTCAGGTATCCAGTCTTCATCAGAAGTACCGCGTTTAAATTTATCTATAATGCTATGGATCTCGACATCATCTTCCGGCTCTGTCAGGATGGCCAGCGCACGTGCAATACGGGGAGCTATATTCTCATCAAAATAAATGTCATGCAGCAGATCGTTTCATAAACAACCTCACATCTTTTACATCTTTTCTGTTCAATTCATACAAATCGGCTATCATTTCAGGCGATTCGCCCGCCCTAAGCATACTGATAATAGCTTCCACAGTGGTGTTTGTGCCCGAAATAACCGGCTGACCAAAACTGTGATGAGGATCCACCACAATATTATGGTTCTTGCCCAATGGCCAAAACCGTTCAGCAAGATGAGTCTTATTCTGAAAATCTGTTTTCTTGCAATAGGGCGCTACCAGTTTGGTAAATGACAGCTGTTGTTTCTCATTTAATTCTACCAGCGTATCATGCATCAGTTCATGAAAAATGCGTTTGCCGTCTGTCATCAGTTCGGCATGGGCAAATGGATATTTGGTCCCAAACAGTTCTGCCAATTTGGAATGAGCCAATTTTATCGTTGGAAAGCTCACCCCGGCTTCCCGGAATGAATCCACTGCAATAATTTCGATCAGGGTTAGAAAATGAAAAGCCTTCTCCCTGCTTTCTCCCCACGTATAACCTTCATCAACATTCTTCAAAAACTCCAGCTCCCAGTATTTATTCACCCATCGGCGTACTTTTCCCACCGGCATATCCAGAATCGCTGCCGCGTCGGGAATGGAATAGATCCCCTGTCCGAGTTCAGGTTGTACGGTTGCTGGTTGTGCGGTCATTGTAAAGCTTTTTCAATGGTTTTATGTCAACAATATAGAGAAAAGAGATAACATGGGATTTTATGGATTATTTTCAATTCTTATATAATCGAGTAAACCTTCGCCAAAATCCGTTACAATTGATTTTATTGCACCATCTACTGGTACTGAATGCTGCATTGTTTCTTTAATCACCAAACCCTCATTGTACAAATCTTTCCAAATTATCTGGATATAATCTTTTTTTGAATCAAGCTCCGGATGAAGCTTGCTAAATACCATTCTTAAATTGATGAATTCAAAGGAAGTTTTTCTGCCTATACCCTTCATTATCTCTATTGGACTTTCAAAAGTCTTTAATAACAAAAAATGAAGATCACTAAACCTCTCAATCTGATTAAGGTAATGTTCGATGATATCTGAATTTATTTTTTGAGTTGACATCTTCAAAGCAGTATTTTCAACTAAATTCTTCAGGGCCTGGATTTTTTCCTTCTGATGATTCTGCTGCGCCAGTAAAATAGCCTTGGTAGTAATGGTATTAAATTCTTCATTCCGGCCCAGCTCTTCAAAATCAATCTGCCCCTGATCCTCAAGCTTTTTCAGGCGGCTGGCGAGATCATGGATAAACTCCCGCCTTTTCTTTTCGTGAAGAGGAACGACTATTGTGGTGAGCAACTCATAAGCGGCACTTCCCATCGGAACCATCCCGGCGATTATTTTCGTTGTTTTATCTCTGGCTTCGCTTTGGGCTATTTCTCTTTTTTCTTTTAAATCTGACATCAGAATGATAGAATAAGAGCAATTAATCCTGTTATGTATAAACCCCAAACAGCAAGAATCTCCAACTGTTCGATCCACTCAAATCCTCTATGTGTATTCTTTAACTCCTTCTCGTAAAACTTTAATGCTTGATAAGCTACGATATCTTCATCATTAGGATTCATCACTGTCGCATTTTCTCTAAAGTCATCAAGTAATTCTTCAACAGACGGCAATTCATAATTAAGGACTATTTCATCTAATTTTTTGGAAAAATCTAAATATGATTCAGTAGCCTTCTTCACTCTACTTATCATTGCACTATGTAACTCTATATCATTACCCCTTAGAAAAATAAAGTATGCGAATGTTGCCAAATGTATGAATAGAATTGAGCCAAGAAACATGTATTCCATCTCCGGTAAGACTTCAACACCGAATAAATGAATTTCCGTGATATTAACGCCTGCTACTAAAGTCAATGAAAGTAAAAATGATACCGATAGGACAAATTTTTTAACGGCCTTGGTTTTATCAGAATATCTGTCTTTAAAGAGGTCAAACAATTTTTGCGTAGTCAAGCCAGATTTACTTAAAGCTTTGCGAATTTCTTCAACATCTCTTTCATCTTGTGGCAACAAATCTATTTCGCGAGATGCAGCAAATGGGTTAGTAAGATTTGGTGAATAGGAGAAATCTCTTTTTGGTAGTTCAAAGTCACCGAAATTTATAGCCATAATAATCCCTCGTTTAATTTATCCACCAAACACCCCCTGCACCAATGACGAATACAACTCTTCTGATTTTTTTACTGTTACCAATAGCTTATCAGTTTCCTCTCTAACCTTTAAAACTATTGAAACAAATTGTTTCTGTAAATCTATTGAGGGAATTACAATCTCAAATTTTTTAACAATAGAGGTATTAAGGTTTGGTTGAGTTCCATCTGGTGCAGTTCTTCGAAAATAATCCGTGAAGTGATTTAATTGCTTCAGTAGAAAAATAGGATCAATGATATTTTCTTTAATATCAGCTATAGATAACCAACCATCATGAATGCATCCTTTGATTTTAATAATTCTTGCAAAACCAAGACTAACACCACAATTGGCAAGAATTAAGGAGCCAGGTTCAAGTAAACGGCTCTTTTTGACACCCTCCTCAATTATTTTTTCTTTCGTTTGGTCAATATATAAATCATCTCCACTTGTCCCATCTGAGATTTTTATCCAAGGAATATTTCCGCCTAGATAATCTTTTATTGGTCTTGGCGAACCACCTCTAAGAATGTTTGAAACTTTATCCATTCTGGTTTTCTCCCACCCTTTCGGATTCGTAACAGGATCCCCAAACATCTCCAAAAACACACTCTGAATCAGCTCGTCGTATTTGGCCAGCATCTGCCGGTCGATGTCGATCAGCCTCTGTGCCCGGTCCAGCTTCGCCACAATCGCTTTCTGTTCGTTGAGGGTGGGGAGAGGGATTTTGAGGGCTTTAAGATCTTTTTGAGTAATTGCCTTAAAAGTAGATCCCCGACCTTGATCTGATATTTTTTCTTCAATCTTTTTAAAAAAGTATCGAAGATAGCTCCTGTTAACTTCGTCACCTGGTCGAATAGCAGATAAACCACGGCCAATACAACAATCAACCTTGGCAATGTTTGTAGGTCCAACAGGTGCTCTTACGGAAAAAAGGATATCTCCTTTTTTAGCCATTTTTTTAGGCTGAGTACACCAAGTGGTTACGGTTGGATAATCATCACCAAAATCCGTTTTCCCTTGGAAAAAAGGAACTCCTTCACCTTTTTCATTATAAAATTCAGATTTAGGTGATTGACCTGCAATGACCTCAGCAACATCTTTTAGCTCAACTTCCCTCAAACCATTCCCTCCAGTTCATCCAGCAGTTTCAGGCGTTCTTCGGCAAGCTGACGCAGGCCCGGCTCCCCGTCTTTCCCGTTGATGATCGTTTTTGGGTCGTCATACTCCACCTCTTCGTACTCAATCTCCTTGTAGCGGTTGATGGAGAGGTCGTAGTTCTGCTCTACAATTTCTTCTTTCGGCACCATGAAACTGCGGTCGGTGCGCTTGCGGGCGGTTTCATCCTCCAGGTTTCTGTAGCGGGTGATGATGTCGGGGATGTCGTCGTCCTCAATCTTGTCGCGTTTGTCATCCAGCGAGTAGCCGTCGGCTTTCATATCGTAAAACCAGACGTTCTCGGTTCCGCCCGAGTTGGTTTTGGTGAAAATGATCACAGCTGTACTTACCCCGGCGTACGGTTTAAACACCCCGCTCGGCATAGAGATCACCGCATTCAGCTGCTGCTCTTCCACTAATATTCTTCTCAGCTCTTTGTGCGCTTTGGAGCTGCCGAACAGCACGCCGTCCGGCACCACTACCGCGGCGCGTCCGCCCACTTTCAGCGCCCGCAGGAAGAGCGCGTTAAAGAGCAGTTCGGTTTTTTTGGTTTTTACCGTCTGCAGCAGATCGGTCGCCACACTGTCGTAATCGAGCGAACCTTTAAACGGCGGATTGGCGAGGATCAGATCATATTCTTCACGCAGTTCACCGCTTTCGCTCGACAGGGAGTCTTTATAATCCACCGTGGCCCCTTCAAAGCCGTGCATCACCATATTCATATTCCCGATGCGCAGCATGGAGGTGTCAAAATCGTACCCGGTAAACATGCCATTTTGAAAATGATCCCGCACTTTCTTATTCATCATTGCCTCTGCGTGGTGCTCGCGCACATACTCCCCGGCAGCCACCAGGAACCCGGCCGTACCGCATGCGGGATCCGCGATATAGTCCGTTGGTTTAGGCTGTGTCAGCTCCACCATCATTTTAATAATATGCCGCGGTGTTCGAAACTGGCCGTTCTGACCAGCCGTATTCAGCTTCGAGAGCATGTATTCATACATATCGCCCTTCGTGTCGCGGTCGGCCATATCGATCTGGTCCAGCAGCTCCACCACCCGCGCCAGTGAAGAAGGTTTGGGAAACATAAAAATGGCTCCTTCCATATGCTTTCGGTAGGTGCTGCCGTTGCGGCCACCCAGCTCTTTCATAAACGGGAAAACCTTATCGCGGATCAGCTCAAACATTTCATTTGGTTCCAGCTCCTTCAGGTTCCGCCAGCGGTATTTTTCCTGTCCGTTTTGAAATATTGGATTTTCAACCGGCTTGCCGGTCCGCTCTGCCTTCCGCTCCTGCCGAAGCTGCTGGTCATCCAGCCCTTTGATAAACAGCAGGTAGGTAAGCTGTTCAATCACGGTAAGCGGGTTCGAAATCCCCGCCGTCCAGAGAGTTTCCCAGATTTTATCGACTTTGTTTTTGAGTTCGCCGGTTAGCATAGGGAGAGATCTTTGTGTTTTTTCCCTGAAAGTAAGAGAAATTTTGGAAGATGAAAGACTCTGAATCAATCAGATCAATAAAAAGCTTTCATCACTTAATGTACAGTTCTTACTGCTTTTCCTATATATAAAGGAGGAGCCTTTGAAAAAAGTGGTTTACCATGTAGAAGAATTGGGCCGTAAAGTTTTCCCTCTTCTACTATTTTATATTCTCCGTTGGAAAGGCGATAGACAAAATCGTTCAAATCTGCCTGATTTTGATCCCTTTTATTTTTCTTCGTACTAGGCGTATTGAATTCATGAATTAAAAAAATACACCGGGTCACTTTTTGGTTTATGGCTTCAGACAGAGTACCTGCAAGTCCGGTTAACAATTGATACCGTAAATCTGTAACCTTTGGCAGAGATGTGTTTTTTTTAAACAGACTACCTGCCAATGCCTTGATTCTATCAATTTGTCTTGAGTTGGGATTATCAATGAATATTTCAAGCGCCCCAGTAAATTTATCTTTGATGTAAACACCAAAGGTTTCATCTGCTTTAGCTTCGATACCAATGAGGTATTTCCCGTTACCATCAACTGGTTCCACAATCATATCCAGATTTGCAGGTCCGTCATAAGAATCAAAATGAGATTTATATTCTGGCTCGGCAATCCATGATGTTATGTCTGAAAAATCCTCATGTCCTTCTATCACGGATTTAATCTCGACTGGAATATCCGGATTATTTCCATTTAACCAGGCTTTGGCCACTTCCTTTGCACTTCTGTGTTTTTTCCATTGTTTCTTCTTTACTGGCCCTGCAGATTTTTCCCAGGTTGCTAAATCCAGTATGTCTAAATCTTCTTTTTTTTTCCTAATCATTTTTTATCTCCATTCTTCGTTCATATTCCCGAAAAGCCTGTTTTACAACCTCATGATGCTTAAACTTCTTGTAAAAACGGGATTCACAAAATGCATTTCTGTTATTTTCAACATTAAAGATTATAAACCATTCGAGTTGCTTAATCAATTTTTGATCAAGCCCATAGGCTTTAATCTCATCATAACGGTTTACATAATCTTCTAACTCCATTGCACTTCTTCTTCCAGCCTGTTCCGTTCTTAATCAACTGAAGTTCTTTGTCATCCGGCCGGTAACCTTCCGGTTCTGCTCCAAACAGCTCTTTTAGCAGTTCGATTATTTCTATATAGCGTGTCTTATCTTTTTTCATACCTATCTATACGCTGCAAGTCTCGAAAATTTCAAAATTGTGGAGAATTTAATTGGAAGGCGGTGTGTTAATTATCTGTTTTTTTTCCCTTTCCCTGCAATTTTCAAAACTGCTCAAACAGGATTGCTATACAAAAAATCTGTTGCATTAAACCATTGCTCCGGCAGGAGCAGCATGTTTGTAAAAAAAGTTCCAGCCACAACACGGCCGCGCCGGAGGTGCGGTATATCAGGGCAGGGTTTTTACCCTTGTCTGCCTCCCTGTTTCAAGAAGTGACTCATCAGGACATGAACACTCACGTGGCAGAACCGCCACTCCAAAGCATCACATCAGGTTGGGTACTGCCCCTCCCGGGGCAGACAGGTTTTTCAGGTTTCGGCTTTTTTACAAAGATAGTGCCCCATCCGGGGCACAGCTGCTTTACTATCCCTCAATCCCGAGCGGATTCAGGTAGTTTAGGGATATCTGTTATCAGGTGTGAAGCTAAACGTTATGCAGGCTCTGCTCCGGCAGGAGCAGCATGTTTGTAAAAGCTACGCAACAACCACTCTGGGCCGCTCCGGAGGTACGGTATATATATCTTAGTGGGATTAATACTCCACCGGCTTAAAGATATATCGCTCATCATACTCCACATTAAACTTTTCAAGAAGTTCGATATATTCCTCCCGGAATGTTTTCTTTTTATGATGTTCTTTTTGGTTCCTGATGTAGTGATATACCCGGTCGATGTGGCTTCGGCTATATGAAAATGCTCCATAACCTTCCTGCCATCGGAATTGTCCTCTCACGAGCCCTCGTTCTTTTATCCACTTTGAGGATTCTCCTTTTACCACTTTAATCAGCTCTGACATATGATCCACAGGCTGAAACCCGATAAACATATGCAGGTGGTCGGGCATACCATTGATGGTGATCATCTTGTGGGATTTGTTTTGGATGATCCCGGTAATGTACTTATGCAATTCCGATTCCCATTCCGGTTTTATCAGACTGGTTCTGTTTTGAACTGCAAACACGAATTGGATGTAGAGCTGGGTATAGGTGTCAGCCATGATGCACTTGTTTTGTTTTTATATGTTTTCCACTATTTATATGAACCAAAAACAGAGGATACCTTACAGAAAAACATACTGCCCCATCCGGGGCAGGCAGTTTTTCTGCTTACCGCCTTTTTTTACAAAGATAGTGCCCCATCCGGGGCACAGGTGCTTTTACACCAACTGTTTATGCGTATTATTTTCAGGCCGTCAGAAAGATATAATTATCAGATGAGAAGCCAATCGATAGGCAGGTTCTGCTCCGGCAGGAGCAGAATGTTTGTAAAAAAAGTTCCAACCACAACACGGGCCGCTCCGGAGGTGCGGTATATCAGGGCAGGGTTTTTACCCTTGTCTGCCTCCCTGTTTCAAGAAGTGACTCATCAGGACATGAACACTCACGTGGCAGAACCGCCACTCCAAAGCATCACATCAGGTTGGGTACTGCCCTCCCGGGGCAGATAGTTTTTTCAGGTTTCGGTTTTTTTACAAAGATAGTGCCCCATCCGTGGCACAGGTGCTTTACAATCCCTCATCCGGAGCGGATTCAAGTAGTTTAGGAATATCTGTTATAAGGTGAGAAGCTAAACGTTTTGCAGGCTCTGCTCCGGCAGGAGCAGTATATTTGTAAAAAACTCGCAGCCACCACTCTGGGCCGCTCCGGAGGTGCGGTATGTTATCGGGGCAGGTTCGCTTCAAACGGCTGCTTTTAAAGCCCCGAAAGTGCCTTCACCAAGGCCAGCCTGTAAAGGAGGGTACTGTCCCATCAAGAGCAGAGGTTCTTTTTCTACCATCCGACCTTCAGATCGTGGTTTTGTCAGGCCGCAAGCACTTCGCTGATAGAATCAGAAAAGTATTTACCTAATCACGCTTTATCACGATCTACAATTTTATTGAAATTGCTTTTCTCCCCGTCTTTTGTCTCTTCCTGGTAAACCAGGGCCAGATTATTTTTATCAAATATTTCAAACCATCTCTCCCAGTCTATATCCTTCAGGTTCTCTTCTGCAAACCCGGGAAAGTTGATTCTCAAAAGTCCGGTTTCATCATCATCATTGGTTACAACAGCGGGTTTTCCGTCACGCTCTTCAGCCCATTTTCTAATGGTATTATGGTCGGTTGTTGTTTTTGATTGAGCCATAGCTCCTCCCTTCTATTTTTTTATTTTGTGAATGGCTTCCTTCTTCCAGTTTTTTCCGATAGCGGAAAGATATTCAGAATAGTTCCAGGTTTCTGCCGGAGATGGATTTTCCGGATCAGGTTCCGCAATATATACCTCAGCGGATGGTTTTTTTGTGATTTTCATACCACAGGAACGTAATAAAGCTTCAATACCCGCTTTGTTAAATGCCCACCAGTTCGTAGGGTCTCCGGCCAGTTTTTTTTCAATAAATGCTGCTTTTGGCCATCCCGGATTCAGCATTTTTTCCCGGTCATCTATCGGTAAATCATCGGAAACAATTTCTATCCCGTTCCCGGGCATGCTCAGGGTTTGAAAAATCAATATCTTTCTCACTTTTCGGGCAAGGATATCCATTCCCAAAACCGGGTACCTCAAATGATAAAGTACTCCCATAAACCATACCAGATCATAAGTATCCGCCGATCGGGCCAGGTCGTATACCTGGAGCTCTTTAAATTTAATTTTATCTTTCAATCCATATATTCCGGCTGCCCACCTGGCCTGTTTCAGGTAATGCGGATCAAGATCTATGGCAGTAACATCAGCCCCTCTTCCGGCCAGCTTAAAACTGTAAAAACCCGCGTTACAGCCTACATCCAGTACATTCCAGCCGGATAAATCTTCCGGGATATCATCTTTAATCTCCCGCCATTTGAACCGGGGAAAATCTCCCAGGAAATGATCCGGTGCCGTCTGAATGCCATCCGGTAAATGCAGGTTATGAAACCAGGGAGCCAGTCCTTCCACTTCATCCTGAACGCTTGTCAGTTTTTTCATGTCTGCAGAATTTTTACTTCTTCCAGGTAGCCTGTCAGCTCTTTTGCCCGGTGTGCTGCTGTGTGATTTTGGAGTACTTTCCTGCGTGCACTTTCACCCATTTCAATCCGCTCGGCTTCAGCCATTGATGTTATATAACGCAGGGTATCTTCCGCTGAACGGGAGATCAGCAAATCTTTTCCCGGCTCAAAAAAACTGTCCAGCCCCTCCCAGTAGTCACTGATAATGGGGGTTTCGCAAGCCGCGGCTTCAAAAAGGCGGACACTTGGTGAATAGCCTCTCCGTATCATGTCTTTGCGGGTAATATTCAGGGTAAACCGCTGCGAGTTGTAAAACCATCTGTGTTTCTCGGGACCCAGATGCTCGTATCGCTCAACATTTTCCGGCCAGTTTACGGAGTCGGGATACATCGGCCCGGCTGCCACAAAATGGCCTTCACTCCATGTTTTTGCGGGTTTTAAAAGAAGTTCTTCAAGCGGCGGCTGGCGATCCTCACTATAGGTTCCCAGGTAGCCAAGATCCCATTTTTTCTCCTGGTCGCCGGGAAAATAAAGAGATGGATCCACCGAACAATATAACGGCCTGGCTGCGGGTGAATGAAATTCCTCCTCAAGATATTTTAATGTGGAACCACCGGTAAAAGAAAGATATAAATCATATTCCGAAATGAGTGGCGGGTTCAGATAGTCGCACTCATTCTGTTCAAGTTTGGCAAGAGTAACCGGTGTATCAATATCATAAAAAGCTGTTATTCCGGTTGCGGTTTTTACTACCCATTCACCGACTTCAATACCATCCGGCACATAGGAACCTACGATCACCAGGTCGGCCTGCTTAACATCAGATTTGTATTCACGCTTTAATTCTTCCAGTGACTGATAAATGCCTGTTTCACAATAAGAGGGTGCGGGCAAATCGCGGTTACCGGCGTACCAGGGTTGATCCCTTTCAAGAAAAAGTACCTTGTGACCTGCTTTATTCAACTCCAGCACCAGTCCACGGTACGTGGTTGCATGGCCATTTCCCCAGGAGGATGTAAGTGACAAGCCCAGGATAACGATATTGAGTGGTTGTTGATGATCCATTATGTCACCGTTTGTTTCAGGCCCAAAACACTTTCAATCTGTTCCGCTCTGTGAGCGTAAGTATGTTCGGAAAGCACCCGTTCTAAAGCTGCCCGGCCTATCTCCGTTGCTTTTTCTTCCGTCAGGGTATTTACTATTTCTGTTACCTCTTCACCCGATTTTGCCACCAGTACTTCCTCTCCCGGTTCTAAAAACAGTTCCATACCTTCCCAGTAATCAGAAACGATACAGGCTCCCGCGCCGGCAGCTTCGAAAACACGCGTGGCCGGAGAAAATCCGTACCGGGCCATGCTTTCCCTGCTGATATTCAGGACTGTTTTCGCAGTACAGTTAAATGCGTTGTGATGGTTGGTGGAGACATGCCCGAGGTATGATATGTTTTCATTCATTGTTTTGTCGCCCCATCCGCTGCCACCGATAAGGAATTTTTTTGAAGGAAATGCCTGTGCCGGTTTAAAAAAATATTCTTCAACTCTGGCTTCACGGTCTGGTAACCTGTTGCCAAGAAAGGCCAGATCACATTTAAATTGTTCCTCCGGAACTACAGGATAATGAGTGGATGCATCCAGTGCATTATAAACAGGTATACATTCACGGCACCCCAATTGTTCATACGCCTGTACAACCGGTTCTCCACCTCCGTATGTAAATATCAGATCATATTCAGGAATAAGATCACGGAAAGCATCCTGTTCATCTTTTTGCACTCTGTCGAGAGTGGCCGGGGCATCCACATCCCAAAAAACAACGCGTTGTCCGTTCTGTTTTAAATGAAGCACCTCTTTTTCCAGAAATTCATCAAATATTCCCACCCCGCTGGCCTTCACGATCAGATCTGCATCTCCAGCCTGTTCCAGCATTTTACAGACTGCTGGTTTGGTGGGAGCATATACCCGTACATCTGCCCAGTCAGGATTTTCAATATCCCTGTTTTGCTGGCGCTGATAGACATCCGGTTCAAAAAAAATAGTCCGATGACCTTTATCAGCCAGCGCTTTTACAATACCGCGATAATATGTGGCGGCACCATTCCAATAGGACGAAAGAAGGCTGGAACCAAAAAAAGCTATCTTTAGTGAATTGATCATTCTGCTGCCTCTTCTGTTAGTATTTCCATTTCTTCACAGATCGCCATTAATTCGTCCACACGATGTTTACAACTGTGCTTTTTCCTGATAGTCTCCAGTCCGTTACGTGCTATCTCTTTTCTCATGTCTTCATCTTCTGCCAGCAGTTTCATTTTTTGTTTCATCTCTTCTTCATCGGATACAAAAAGGAGGTCTTTTCCGGGGCGGAACAGAAAATCATGATCCTGCCAGGCTACAGATATCAGAGGAATGCCACATGCCAAAGCCTCAAAAGGCCTGATCGTTGGAATCCCCCGCAATACTGTACGGTAGGGTCCCCTTGGAATGTGAACGGTAAATTTATACTTCGAAAACTCCTGGGGAACCTGGTAATTTGGCAGCCAGTTATGGTACTCTATACCATATTCTTTTAATTCACGAATAACTTTATCAGGATATCGAACTCCATTTATTTTTCCTTTCAGGCCCAGTTCTTTTACCGGCTGTAACAGGTATTGCCGAAGTTCGGCGGAGCGCTCATCATCTCCCCAGTTACCGATCCATATCACATCTCCTTTTTCTTCTGTCTCTTTACGGGGATAAAAAACAGTTGTATCAGCCGCTTCATGCCATGTCCAGGCTTTTTCAACCCAGTCATTTTCCAGGTAAATCTCTTTAATAGCTTCACCAAAAGCGAGAACACCATCGTAACCGGACAGACCTAACTCTGCAATTTTTTCCGGTGCGGTAACCGAGCGATGATGAGTATCATGAAACAATAATTTTAAATGAGAATGTTTTCGCCGGTACTCTCCCAGTGCTCTCACTATTCGTTTATCGGTCCATTCATGAACAATCACCAGATCTGCATCAGCCAGTTCTTTCTCCGGGTTGAAGGTAATGGTGTTGTTATTACCACTGATTCCGTTCAGCGTGTCCTTTCCGTTTTGTTCAATTGAAGCCGGTAAGCGATACCTTATACTATCAAGTTCAGTATAGTATCTGTAGAACTGGGCAATGTACTTACTGCCTTTATTCTTAATCAGGTTCATCCTGCTCCAGCTATCCGCTGGTTCATAAATATCCACCTTATGTCCGCGTTTTAATAATTCCCTGGAAATTCCCCTTAAAAAGTGGGCATTGCCATGGTTCCAGTCCGACAGTAATGAATGGTAAAATAGTTTAATATTCATAGCTGAAGATGGTGTAAGGGTTGAAAATTCCGGCCGGTTTCTTCAAGGAGTTTCTGATATACCCCCATATATTCAGAAGCCATTTTTTCCGGCGTGAAGGTTTTAGCTCTTTGATTTGCCGCACCCGCAATTGCAGTTCGCAACGAAGAGTCCTGTTGAAGCAGGTAGAGTATTTTTTCCAGGCTTTCAGGTTTTTCGGGATCAATAAAAAATGCGGCCCCGTCCCAGTTCTCCCGCAGGCTGTCAATGTCTCCCAGAACAAGTGCACAAGAAGAAAGCCCTGCTTCAAGTACTGAAAGGCCGAACGGTTCATACTTCGCCGGCATCACATAAACAGAAGCTTGTGCAAGCCATTTTGCTGTTTCTTCTTCTGAAAGTCTTCCCAGGAAATGCAGGTGCTCGAACTGGCAGCTGCTCCGCTCTTCAGGATGCTGGTCTTCTCCGGCAATAAAAACCGGCCATTTGCATTTTGCCGCCACCTTTTCCAGTAACTTTATATTTTTTGCCTCATCCCATATCCTGCCAATGCTGAAGATGAAGGGTTTTTTGGAAGCCGCACCGAATTTGTCGTCAGATCGTGCATTTGAAATTACTTTTTGATTATTTGATGCCCTATAAAATGTATTCACACAATTCAGCATCGCCTGTGTTGGTGCAATGACAAGATCCGCCTTTTGCAACCCCTGTTGAACTTTCCGGTGATATTTTTTGAATTTCGCCGGTGGTAAACCACCTTTAACCTGGTTCCACCAGCTATAGATATCAGAATGTGCTATAACAATTTTGGGTGCAATGAATGGCAAACCGGCATGAACATAATTATTGAGATGTATGAGGTCGGGAGAATGCTTTTTTTCCAGTTCCATAAGCCAGTTTCCCGCACGATCCACATCCTCCCAGGGATCCCGCATCCATTCAAGCCTGAAGCAGCTTTCTTCTGTTTCAACATTTTCCAGTCTCGATAACTGCAGTTTCTGATGGCTATTCAGTTGCCGTCCCATTGTGGCAAGAACAACGTGTACATTATATCTCTCCAAAGCCTGGATCAGCTCCATGGCATAAGTCCAGACACCCCCAAGGGTATCAACAGTCATCAGAATTTTACCAGAAGTGTTAGTCTGTTTTTCCATTTTTATAGATTTGATCAATCACTCTTGCTGTTTTCATGTACTGCTCGGTTTCTTTATCGAATCCTGAACCGGCTGAAAGTTTTTTCAGCCAGTTTAATACTGCACGACCTTCCCAGTTATCGGGCGGATCGGCTAAAACCTTTCTCTCCGTTCCCTTTAAATGCTCTGCACGGAAATCAAAAAAGGATCCGTTTACGTTTCTAAAACATGCTCCTCCTTTTGTTCCATAAAAAGTTGCTTCTATTACTGCATCCTGTCCGGCCGGTAAATTCCAGGAGCATTCCAACTGTATAGAAGTCCCCTCTTCAGTTGTGATTTTTGCAGCTGCAAAATCTTCTGCCTGCCCGCCGGATTCGGTAACCGGTTTACCCTTTGAAAACAGGCTGCTGTTTACTGAAGTAATTTCAGGAAAGTCAAGACCCCACAATGCCAGGTCGGCGAGGTGTATTCCAAGGTCAAGTACACATCCTCCGCCGGATATCTGTGGATCGTAAAACCATTTTTTATCAGGACCCCAGGCATTATGAAATACCAGGCTTGCGGAATATATCTCGCCTAACTCTCCGGATCTGATTAAATCATATATGAGTTTGAAATGCGTAAACCTGTACGAAAAATCTACACCCAGGAGTTTATCTGCTTTTTTTGCGGTTTCTATAATTTCAGAAGTTTCTGCTGCATTACGACCCAATGGTTTTTGACAAAATACGGCCATTCCTTTTTCCAGGGCCCGTATTGACTGCTCGGCATGGAATGCATTTGGTGTTGCAATCACGATTCCATCAAGATCGATTGAAAAAAATTCTTCGGGATCAAATACAGCCAGTGAATCCGGTAAACGATCAGATGCTTTAGTCAGGCGTCTTTCCGATACATCACACAGCACAGCAACATCAGCCATTTCCGAACGGGCGATAGCTTTCAGGCGGTTCAGGCCAATCCATCCCACACCCAGGAAACCGAGCCGTGGTTTTGTGACACTTGTCTCTGGTATGATATAAGGAGTCGGGTTTTGCTGAACTTCATTCATAAAACATCACCGCTTTCATAAATCCATCCGGTCTTTTGCGTAATAACTCAAAAGCTTTATCCAGTTCGGATAAAGGCATTCTGTGGGTGTAGAGTGGTTCCGGATTAAGAATTCCGGTGGCAACGGCTTCCACTGCTTGCCGGATACCTTCCATATAACTTGCAGTTTCGCGCTCGTGGGCATTGATTACATCCAGCCCGCGCCAGTTCCAGAGTTGCATGTTTACCTGGCGCTGTCCATCCTGGTGATATCCCGCGATAACCAGTTTTCCTCTCACGGCTGTAAGTTCACCTGCCAGATCCAGTGCTGTTTGAGTACCTGTTGCTTCAATAACCCGCTCACAGAAATTATTTCTTGTGCACGTTTTAACCTTTCTGATAATTTTATGATAATCGCGCAGAGGAATTACACAGTCCGCTCCCATTTTTTCTGCCATTTCAAGAGAAAAAGGACGTTGTGACAGAGCAATAACACGGGCGCCTGCATTTTTCGCCAGCTGAATTAGCAGTGAACCCAAAAAACCTGCACCTATTACAGCTACCTGCTGGCCGGGCTGAATTTCACTGCGCCTGAAGATATTCATGGCACATCCCAGGGGTTCACCTAAAAAAATATCACTTTTAAATTCCTGTGGAAGTTTTACGACAGAATCAGCCGGAGCGATATCATATTCAGCGAATGCCTGGTAGCTCAGAACAGCAACCCTGTCTCCTTTTTTGAAATTTCCTGCTTCATCTCCGGTTTTATCTATGTAACCCCATCCTTCATGGCCCGGGGCTCCTGTTTTCTGCGGGTATGTAAACCATTTTCGTCCTTCCCATACAGGTACACTGGAAGCACAAACACCACAGCCGCTTAAACGGATTCGGACTTCAGCAGGGGCTGGCTCCGGAATTTTTGCCGGTTTTATTTTCATTTCCCGTGGGGCTGAAATCTCAGCCGCTTTCATTATTGCGGCAAGAGAATGTTTTTTAGTTTTTGTTCCAGGTTTCAGTGTTTCCATAATTCATTTTTTTAATCCTGCAGTACAGGCAGTGATTCTTTATTTTTTTTCAGCCATTCATAAAGCCGTTCCAGCCCGGTATCTATATCTGTTTGGGGCGACCAGCCGGTTGCTTTATTAAATTTTGAATAGTCGGTTACGTAATATTTCTGATCGCCGGCCCGCCAGTCTTCAAACCGAACATCGAGTTTACGATTATGCATCTCCTGAATTTTATTAATTACCTGCAACAGGGATACGGTATTCTCAGGTCCGCCTCCTATGTTGAAAACCTCTCCAGACAGATCGTTTATATTTGTCATAGCAAGCTGAAAAGCATTCACCAGGTCATCCACAAAAAGTATATCACGTACCTGTTTTCCATCGCCGTAAATGGTAATAGGGTTCCCCTCAAGAGCCTGGATCATAAAATGAGTAACCCATCCCTGGTCGCGGCAGCCATACTGGTGCGGGCCGTAAATGCAGCTCATCCGGAAAACAACTGCGGGGATATTATAAATTCTTGAATAATCTCTGACATACTGATCAGCGGCACCTTTTGAGCAGCCGTAAGGACTGTGGAAATCAAGATTTCTGTTTTCATCCACCCCTGATTTGCGGATCTTATCCGACTCCGGCTTATACTGATTTTTATCTTCAAAAAGAGATATATCCTGTAATCCGCCATATACTTTATTGGTTGAAGTAAAAATTACCGGCGGCGGATTTTCCGCTAATTTTATGGACTCCAGAAGATTAAGAGTTCCTTTTGTATTAATTTCAAAATCTTCAACAGGAGCAGTAAGACTGGTGGTAACAGCTACCTGGCCCGCAAAATGAAATACCTGCCCTGCTTTCTGCACAACCGGCTTCAGGTTATAAAGATTTCGCACGTCAGAAATATTTACATGTACTTTTTTCCCGTATGTTTTTTTCAGCCATTTCAGATTATTCTCAACACCCGAGCGCGAAAGGTTGTCTAAAACTAGTACCCGCTGACCCTTTTCAAGAAATTTTGAAGCTACATTTGTACCGATAAAACCCGCTCCTCCGGTAATCATTACCGGCCTTTGTCCATCCAGCATCAGAAGCGGCTCCGTATCCAGCCAGTCTTCGCTTTTTAGCACTTCAGTCTCCAGGTTACTCTCAGCGAGTTTTTTGTAAAGGAGTTTTGGTGTGCCGTCATTTTTTTTCAATCCGAAATAGTATGAGCGTTCATCAACATGGAAACCATCCACAGTTGCAACATCGGGATCAAGATCATAAAGCGAATACCAGTAGATTCTGGGTACCGGTAACTCTGCCGCTTTAATAAATTCTTTTAGTTGTCTATTCTCATCGTGCTGCCAGGTGGAATACCCCGCTTCAGTAATCCAGATATCAATACTTGAATTGTAGTTATCCAGCACCTCCTGGACTTTCTTCAGATTGTTTTCCCATCCTTCCCACATGGTATCAAAAACATCAGGAAATCCGTGAATTCCGATTGCATCAATGTTCTTCATGGCTCTTTTGTAGAACATATGATTCAGCCAGTTGGGATCAATCGGGCTCATGCCTCCGAGAAGAACTTTTTTATTCTGTTCCTGGGCCTTTTTAGCACCATTTTTAACCATTGTGGAAAAAATATCCCAGTCAGGATCCAGCCTCCAGTCCCATTCTGATGTGTTATTAGGTTCATTCCATAGTTCTACCCAGTCAAAATATTCACCGAACAGAGATATCATCTCTTCTACAAAGTAAACATAGGATTCAGGTTTTCGCGGTGGAGAGGATGTTTTTGGTTCAATACCAATGGAAGGAGGTGTATAGGTTAAGCAAGGCAGCAGTTGAAATTCACCGGCAAGATGAGGAATAAGCCAGCTGATCCATTCTTTACCTTCTTCAGAATACCAGTCGGCCCACGAAAGTCCGGTTCGCAAATGTCTGACACCAAGGTGTTTTAAATCCTTTATAGCCAGCTCAACGTGCTCATACTCTCCCACCCTGAACCATTCAAGTATTCCGATTTCCGGTGCGGTAATATTTTGATCCTCAGCAGGCATCTTCTTCTCTTTAAATAGTTAATCCTCTTGTTGCTAATTCTTTCCTTGCTGTGTTTACTTTATCCACAGCCACCTGCTTCTTCAGCCATTCAGCCAGATTAATAAGCCCGTCGGATAATTTTACTTCCGGCCTGAAGTTCAGGATGTTTTGTGCTTTGGTAATGTCGGCAAAACAGTGGCGGATATCCCCCACCCGGTATTTATTGGTAATTTCGGGTTCTATATGTTCCTTGCCTAAAACCCGGGCAGTTTCAGTGGCAATTTCACGAATGGTATAACTCTGTCCGCTGCCAATATTGAATACTTCATTTTTTGCATCCTCCGTTTCAAGAGCAAGGCGGCAGGCATTCGCCACATCAGAAACTGATATAAAATCACGCCGCTGATTTCCGTCCTCAAAAATAACCGGGGGCTGGTTGTTCAGATATCTTGCCGCAAAAATAGCCAGAACTCCTGTATAAGGATTCGACAAAGCCTGCCTCGTTCCATATATATTAAAAAACCTCAGGGCTGTCACGGGAATATCATAAGCTTGTCCGATCATCAGGCATAACCTTTCCTGGTCGTATTTTGACAATGCATAAACAGAAGCCAGATCAGGGGTTTTATGTTCTGTTACCGCCACCGGCTTCAGCGGGGTTCCGTTTTTGCTGCCGTATACTTCCCACTCCCCTTTCTTCATCTGGTGAACCGGGCGCAGTTTTCCCTCTTCTATATTCCCACCCGGACTTTCATACATGCCCTCACCATATACACTCATGCTCGAGGCAACAACCAGTTTTTCAACAGGGTTTTGCATTAATTCTTCAAGCAGAACTGAAGTTCCGACAGAATTAACATCCATATACTCTTTCACCTCATACATACTCTGCCCCACGCCAACACGAGCTGCAAAATGAAACACTGCATCAACCCCGGTTAATACTTTTTTCAGTTTTTCCCGGTCGCGGATGTCACCGCGGATAAACTCTGCATCAGAATTGAGGTACGGTGGCTTTTCTCCTGTTTCGCCATGCACCTGTTCCGTCAGGTTATCATAGATTTTTACGTTGTATCCATTCTGCAGTAACTCATCGGCTGCATGAGAACCGACAAACCCTGCCCCTCCTGTAATCAAAACGGTTTTACTCATAATCTCTCTTGATTTTTTTACATAGGTTGTGCTGATGGCCGGATCACCAAATTATTTACTGCAACTCCAACAGGCTGACTGATAACATACATCACGGCATTTGCTATATCTTCCGCGGATAATGCTCCCCATCCTATACTTTCCGGGGTTTGTACTCCATCAATAATTTTATCAAAAAAAGGGGTGTTTACCACACCGGCCACAATAGTTGAAACTCTTAATTCCGGCTGAGTTTCCAGCCTGAGGGTTTCTGCAACTGTTTCAAGTGCGGCTTTTGAAGCGGCATAAATCCCGCCCCACTGATACGTACGGCTTGCCGAAACAGAGGATATAAACAGAATATCACCTGATTTTCTTTCTGCCATAGCAGGTAAAAAAAGTCGTATAAATCTTAACATCCCTAAAACATTGGTTTCAAAGACCATGGCCCATTTATCAGGATCACCTTCACTCAGTTTTTGATGAATTCCCACTCCGGCATTGTTCACTAATATATCGGGCGTTTGATTATCACTTTGTATTTGATGATGTGCTGATTTTATATCTCCAGGATAAGTGATATCCGTTTTTATAAAACGGGTATTTTCTATTTTCTCTTCAGGCTCATTCCGGTCCAGAATGTAAGTGAGTATATCCAGAGCCGACAGTTTTCTTGAAATCGCAAGGCCTATTCCGGAAGCTCCCCCGGTGACAATAGCGGTTTTATTGCTATAGCGTTCCCTTAACTTTTCCTGATCAAAAACAGTCATTCTTTCTCTCTTTTTTTAACAGAACCTGCTCCACCTTAAAATAGTTTCAATAATACTAAATCAGGTGGATTCTCTGGTCCTCCTAACTGGATGAATTAAAAAGTTATTCGTCAGCCGGTATTCTTTACCCGGCGGATAAATAATAGCCTTTTTCAGGAAAATTTCGTTCCACCCACAGAAGCTCTCTGTTAAAAATATTTTAGAAAGATTCGGGCATACATACCGAATACCTCCTGCCGCACATCCGATTTCTGTCTGAGTAATAATAAATCTATTATCAGCCTGTGATACGGAAAGAACCCGGGCTGCTTTCCGGTTCATCTGTTGTGGCAGCAGATGCAAAACCCGGAGTTTGTTTCAGCACCCTGTCATAAAGAAACAACAGTGATGATTTAGCCTGAAGCTGTTCTTCGTAAGATGCTTCATCCTTGTTTTTTAATTCAGATAGAAAAAGATCTCTTTGCCAGTTCCTTATTTGCGATGAATGTACAATTGACATCTGATCCAGAAAAGTCCGGACCCACCGAATGGTATTTTTTTCGGTCGGATAGCCAGCTTGTTTCCGTCTGAGTTCTATGCGAAGACTTGAAAGAATGAGTGATCGTTTCATGATCTTTTTATATGTATGAACCGTTTGAACTCAATTCCTTACACTTTTCTCCAAAAATTTTCTCTCTGCTGAAAAGATATAACTCTAATTATAAATTTCATAACACCTGAGTACTGCTGATTGGTTACTCTTTATAAGACTGTTTAGAATAGTGTGTCAGAATAATTCCAATTTTTAATCAAACGTCATGCTGAATTTATTTCAGCATCTCTTATCTCCACCAAAGACTGGGGGATTCTGAAATCCCCAAGGATGCCTTTGGCAAAATTCAGAATAACACACTTTTCTAAACAGTCTCCTTATATACAGCCCCTAATTTAAAAAGTAATACAAACAAACATGGATATTCTAAGAATCATCTTTGCAATTATACTTCCTCCCCTCGGAGTGTTTCTAACCGTAGGTTTGACAGGGGCTTTCTGGTTGAATATCTTGTTCACTCTTCTCGGTTTCATACCAGGTATCATCCATGCAGTTTATGTAATTGCCAAAAATTAATTATCATTAACTTATTATTTTCTATCTGGTAACGAAGTATTCTTCTACCCATCCTTTCAATAGAATCTTCAAATAAAAGAGACTTTTTGATTTCAAATTAGTATCTATGGGTAAATAATAACCTATTCTTAAAAAATGGAATCAGATTTTCTCACATGGCTCTTTTTGGGCGGTGGCATTCTACTTATGATCCTGGAAGCTGTTCTGCCGGGGGGTGTTGCTTTTTTCCTTGGGCTGAGCGGACTTGGGGTCGGTGTTTTGCGCTTCCTGGGTTTTCTTTCTGATCCTGTAACTGCAACATTAACCTGGTTATTCTCGTCTGTAGCATTGACGATTGCCATACGGCCTTTTATAAAAAAATATTTCAAAGGGGATACATTTTATAAATTTGCCGATGAAGATTATGAAGCCATTGATCAGATCGTAGATGTTGTCGAAGCTATCAATGATACTGACAACAGCGGGCGTATCCGGTTTAACGGTATATCATGGCAGGCAAGAACAATTGACGGTAATATTCCGGCGGGGTCTAAAGCCAAAATAAGTTATCGCGAAAATACAACCTGGATTGTAGAGCAAACAGAGGAACCTGAACCTTCCAAAAATAGACTGAAAGAATCGTAACACGTTTGTTTTCCCCTCCTGATTTCTAATCATATAAAATCAACTACTATGTGGACTTCATTACTGATACTGATTGTATTTATGTACATCATATTTACGCGGCTTTTCCGGATTGTGGAGATGAGGGAAGAAGTTATCCAGGAGCGGCTGGGTAAATTTAAAAAAACACTGAAACCAGGCTTCCATTTCCTGATACCCTTTGTTGATGTTGCGGCCTATAACCAGGAAATGAGAGAACAGGTGATTGATGTGCCCAGCCAGACCTGTATCACCAAAGATAATATTGAAGTGGCTGTGGACGGGCTTGTATATCTGAAAGTGATGGATTCGCACAAAGCCAGCTATGGTATTTCAAACTACCATGCAGCTGCAGTAAACCTGGCTCAAACCACAATGCGGAGCGAAATCGGTAAAATTACTCTGGATGATACTTTTTCGGAACGGGAAATGATGAATGAAAATATTGTTCGTGAAATTGATAAAGCCGCCGACCCATGGGGAATAAAAGTACTCCGGTATGAAATAAAAAATATACGCCCCTCTAATGAAATTGTGGATACAATGGAAAAACAGATGGAGGCCGAACGGGAAAAACGGGCCGAAATTACCAATTCCGAAGGTTTCCGGCAGGCACGGATTAACGAATCCCAGGGAGAACAGCAGAGCCAGGTGCTGATTTCTGAAGCCGAGCGCCAGCGGAGAATTAACGAAGCAAAAGGACGGGCGAAAGAAATTGAACTGGTTGCCACGGCCACTGCAAAAGGATTACGAAGAATTGCCGAAGCTATTGAACGGCCCGGCGGTGAGCTCGCTGTAAAGACCAAGCTGGTTGAGCAGTATATCGACCAGTTCGGGAAAATCGTACAGACATCAAATGTATCTGTCCTTCCGGTTGAAACGGCTAACCTGAAAACTTTTTTTGAAGGAGTAAGTACTGTAAGCAGCCATACAACAGGAAAAAAAACCAATTCTGCACCTAAGCCCACAGGAGAATAGTTATGGACATTTTAGAAATTATCAGCCAGGTATTACTCGGTGTTTTTGCTGTTTACCTTACGTTTAAATTCCTCCAGGCTATTCGGCTGGTACCCAATCAATACGCGCATATTGTAGAACGGCTGGGAAATTATCATAAAACACTTGGTCCCGGATTCCATGCACTTATACCGTTTGTAGATAAAGTGGTATATAAGCAGGATCTGCGTGAAGAAACCATTGAAGTGGAGCCGCAGGAATGCTTCACTAAAGATAATGTAAAAGTGGAGGTTGACGGTGTAATCTATCTGAGTGTGATGGATCCTGTAAATGCAAGTTATGGCGTAACCAATTACAGGTATGCCGCCGTTCAGCTTGCCCAGACAACCACCCGCTCGGTGATCGGGATTATGGACCTGGACGAAACTTTTGAAGAACGTGCCATGATGAGTAAAGAGGTCGTTAAAGTATTAAGCGAAATGGAGAATGCCTGGGGTATTAAAGTTCACCGGTATGAAATAAAAAATATTCTTACTCCCCGAACAGTGCAAAAAGCAATGGAACGGCAGATGACCGCTGAGCGCGACCGGCGTGCTGTGATCGCCAAATCGGAAGGGGTAAAGGGATCAAAAGTGAATGACGCAGAAGGCCGCCGTGCGGAAATTATTAATATCTCTGAAGCGGAAATGCAGCGCCGGATTAATGAAGCTGAAGGGTGGGCACAGGAAATTGAAGCCATAGCCGAAGCCACAGCTTCTTCCATCGAGCAGATTGCCGATGCCCTCTCCCAGCCACGCGGTACCGAAGCGATGCAGCTCCAGCTCAAAGAGAAATACCTGGATGTTTTATCCGGAATCGGCCGGAGTGAAAATCAGATTATTCTTCCGAAAGACCTTTCCAATTATGATGCACTGATGGAAGGATTGTCTCTGGGTGATTTGAGTGAAAAGAAAAAATAGAGGACCCATTTCAAATGAATAATGAACAAGGAACACGGAATTACGAATGATGAAATAAAAGGCATGGTGTGGTTAATTTGCATATGATTCTCCAAATGGAACCCCTTCGGTATTCTTCGGTTCCGTCTTCTGCGGTTCGATATTCAAAAGGAATATTGAACATGGAACACGGAAAAACGAATGATGAAGTAAAAGCATGGTGTGGTTAAATTGTACAGGATGCTTCAATTGGATCCCCTTCGGTATTCTTCGGTTCCGTGTTCTGCGGTTCGATATTCAGGAAGGGGTCCGTTTTTTTCAACCTGATGTTTTTTGATACCGGCTGATAGATATCGTCAGGAATAGTACCCCCATTCCTGCCAGGATACTTACCATCCCCGATATTTCCTGCCAGCCAGCTCCCTTCAGCATTACCATTCGCATGATCCGTATAAAATAAGCCACCGGATTTGCCAGTGTAAGATCCTGAGCCCAGCCTGGCATGCTTTCAATGGGTGTAAACAACCCGCCCATCAAAATAAAAACCACCATTATAAACCAGGCAATAAACATTGCCTGCTGCTGGGTGTGCGTAACAGTGGAAATAAACAATCCAATGCCCTGCACTACAATCAAATACAGTCCTGTCACCAGCAGAATGGTAACCAGGCTTCCAAGGAACGGAATTTGAAATCCATAACGGGCCAGGGCGAGGCCAATAATCAAATCGAACATTCCGATGATCCAGAATGGAATCAGTTTCCCAATGATGAATTGGTATTTTCTGATAGGTGTAACATTAATCTGCTCAATGGTTCCTATTTCCTGCTCTCTTACAATATTCATCCCCGAAAGAAACAGGGCTATCATGGATACCAGGACCACCAATATTCCGGGTACCATATAGGTAATATAATCAAGATCAGGATTATACCAGTTCACCGGAATAAGATTTATATCACTTTGTGAAATATCATTAACCTGTTGCGTGATTACATCAAGTTCCGCCATCCGGTTCCGGTTAAAGTCCTGAATGATGGAAGAACCGTACGACTGAATCAATCCCGCGGTACTTCCGTCCACAGCATCAATAACAAGTTGTACACTGGCAGGATTTCCGGTGGTAATATCCCGTTGAAAGTGATATGGTATTTCAATGATCAGTTTTATATTGCCTCTGTCCATCTCCTCCAATGCACCTTCACGACTGGTAAACTCCTGTTCCAGTACAAAATAACCTGTCGCCTGAAATTGATTAATCAGCTCCCGTGAAAGAGAGGAACGGTCCGAATCAATCAGCGCGAAATCCACCTCCTTGAGTTCATATGTAGCCGCAAAGGAAAGAACAAGCAGCTGAACAACCGGCATCACAAAAAGAATTGGCAGCATGGCTTTGTTTCGGAAAATCTGAAGAAATTCCTTCTGAAGTAAAAACCTGATCTGGTTCATTGCAGTCTCACTTTAAATTTCTTCAAACTCAGACCGATGAACAAAAAGGTGATACCAGCGAGAATCAGGGTCTCTTTCCAGACAATCAGCAGGTCACCCCCTTTCAGCATGATGCTGCGAACAATAATCAAAAACCATTTGGCAGGGATAATATGGCTGATTACCTGCAGGGGTTCTGGCATACTTGATATGGGGAATATGAAACCGGATAACAGCACCGTCGGGAGCAAAAGGCCAGCCAGGGAAACCATCATTGCCGTCTGCTGATTATTGGCCACAGATGAAATAAAAACGCCCAGCGCCAGAGCCGTAAGAATAAAGAGTGTGGCTTCAAAAAAGAAAAAGGCATATGACCCGTGAAAGGGAATATCGAAAACAAGACGTGCCAGTATCAGAATCGTAACCACATTAACAACCGAAAGAACCAGGTAAGGCAGTACTTTCCCGATAATAATATGATAGGGTTTCAGGGGAGAAACCAGCAGGATTTCCATATTTCCCATCTCCTTTTCGCGGGTAATGGATATAGATGTCATCAGCGCGGAAATCAGCATCAGGATTACAGCAATTAAACCCGGTACAAAAAGGTTTACACTGCGCAGCTCCGGGTTATACATCATCCGGACGACTGGCTGAACTCCGGCGGACTGAATCAAACCGGAATTAGTTGAAGAAACGGCATAATCCCGAATTACGCTGGAAGTGTACACCTGCAGCAGGTTTGCAAGATTGGGATCGGTTGCATCTGTAATAATCTGTACGTCCGCTGTTCCATATCGTGTCAACTTTTCTTCAAAACCCGCTTCAAAAACCACTACTTCTTTAATATTCCCTTCTTTGAAAAGCTGTTCAACCTCATCATAGCGGTTCAGATCAGCTGCCAGTTCAAAGGATTCTGAAGCACCCAGCTGCTGAATGATCGCCCTGGTAACTTTATCTTTTGAGAAATCCAGGATGGCGATTTTAGCATTGCTCACTTCATTCCGGATGGCAAAACCGAACAGCACCATCATAATCACAGGCATTCCAAACAGTACGACAAGTGTTCGCCTGTCGCGGTAAATCTGCTTAAACTCCTTGATTACAAAACCTTTAAATGAATTCATCCTTCCCCCCGCTTCGCTGACCTTGCCAGTTGAATAAACACATCTTCAATAGATGTCGCTGAAAACCTTTTTTTAAGTTCGCCCGGAGTACCGAGAGCATCAATGCGGCCATCTACCATAATTGAAATGCGGTCGCAGTATTCAGCTTCATCCATATAATGGGTGGTTACAAAAACTGTAATTCCTTTATCTGAAGCTTCATAAATCATTTCCCAGAATTGCCGGCGGGTAATAGGATCCACTCCTCCTGTGGGTTCATCCAAAAATACAATATCCGGTTCGTGCAGAACTGAAACAGAGAAAGCAAGTTTCTGTTTCCAGCCCAGCGGCAGGGAGTTCACCAACTTTTTCCGTACCTCTTCCAGCCCAACGGTTTGTACCACTTCATCTGTTTTTTTTAACAACTGATTTTTATCCAAACCGTAAATCCCACCATAAAAACGGATATTCTCCTCTACCGTCAGATCATCATATAAAGAAAATTTCTGACTCATATAGCCGATACTTTTTTTAATTTCTTCGGCTTGCGTATAGACATCATTGCCGGAAACAAATGCCTTTCCTTCTGACGGGGAAAGCAGCCCGGTAAGCATTTTCATGGCCGTGGTTTTTCCAGCTCCGTTGGCACCCAGGAAACCAAAAATCTCACCTTTTTTCACTTCAAACGTAATTCGATCCACAGCCGTAAAGTCTCCGAATCTACGGGTTAATCCCTCTGTTTGAATGGCTGTATCAGGCATTGGATTCCTCCTGCTGCATCAGTGCCATAAAGCTGTCTTCAATGTCCGGCTGTACCTTCTTGATAAGAATTTCTTTCAGTCCGGCATCTTTCAGATACATTTCCAGATCTTTTATATCCGGCTGAGCCCTCCGGTCGGTATAATGAATAAATTCACCAAAAGGATGTACTGAATGCGCATAAGGATATTCAGCCAGTACATTAATCAGTTTATATTTGTTGAGGGATTTTATAGCCAAAAGTGGCTTTGAAAAAGACGATACGATACGTTCCGGAGAATCAATCTGTAATACTTCTCCTTGCTGTATAAGGGCAACACGATCACACCGGTTTGCTTCGTCCATGTAAGGGGTGGAGACAATAATGCTGATTCCCTCCTCTTTCAGAAGCTTCAGCATGTCCCAGAATTCTTTCCGGGAAACGGCGTCCACACCGGTAGTAGGTTCATCGAGCAACAGGAGCCGTGGTTTATGAATCAATGCGCAGCTTAAGGCAAGTTTTTGTTTCATCCCGCCGGAGAGATTCCCGGCCAGACGATCTTTAAATGGCTCAAGCTGGTGATAGATAGGTTCAACCAGTTGATAGTTTTCTTCCAGGATTGCGCCAAAAACAGATGCAAAAAACTGCATGTTCTCTTCCACGGTCAGGTCCTGGTAGAGCGAAAACCTGCCGGGCATATAGCCCAGAAGCGGACGGATTTTTTTATAGTCCCTAACCACATCATACCCTAAAACCGTTACCGTTCCCGAATCGGGTATCAAAAGGGTTGTTATAAGCCTGAAAAGCGTGGTTTTTCCTGCTCCGTCCGGACCGATAAATCCGAATAATTCACCCTCTTCTACCTGCACATGGATGTTATTCAAAGCCTGAACGGCTTCAAAATTTTTACTTACGTTTTCTATTTGGACTATTGCTGTCACCTATTAACTATTTATTAATAAATTGCTGTCATGCCGAACTCTTGCTTCGCTGACAGGCAAGGATACAGGCTGATTAAAGAACTTTCATTGATTCCGAAAATGTACACCCTACACCCCTCCCCACGCCAAAAGAAGCGTGGGACTCCCCTCGAGGGGAGAGTGATCAAAAGTTCACCTCGCCGGGCATTCCGATTTTAATACTTCCATCGGGATTCAGTACCCGGATTTTTACCGCATACACCTGGGTTACCCTCTCTTCTTTGGTTTGAATCATCCGGGGTGTAAATTCCGCTTTGGAGGCTATCCAGCTTACGGTTCCGGCCAGCCGTTCATTTTCTTCCTCATTCCGGTCAATCCATACTTCAACTTCTTCTCCAAGATGTACGCGCGGTAACTGAGCCCCCGACACATACACCCTGAGTATCATCTCTTCCAGATTAGCTATCCGGTACAGTGGTTTTCCGGGGGGCATCAGTTCATACACGTCGGCATAGGTATTCAGTACAGTTCCATGAACAGGGTTGATGATTTCCGCACGGCGGATCTGGTCTTCAACCTGTTCAATCCGCACCTGTAACGTTTGCAGTTCTGCATTCACAGATTGTTTCTCAACTTCAACAGCTGCAATCTGCTTATTCAAAGTATTTACCTGACCCGTACTGGTGTCTACCTGCTGCTGTGTGGCAGCATTGTCCTCACGAAGGGACGCCACCCGTGCCAGTTCTTTTTCGGCAGTTTCAAGCTGAGACTGGTATACTTCAATCTGTGCATTCAGCCTGTAAATATTTGTTCTTACCGAAGCTGCCGTAGCGTGAAGTTCTTTTTTTTGCAGTGCAAGCTGAGTGGTATCCACAAGAGCGGCTTTAACACCGGCTTCCGGGTGATCACCTTCCTGCAGGTCAAAGCTCAGGATCCGGCCTGATATTTCGGATGAAATCACCGTTTCCTCTGCTTCAAACTGACCGTAAGCATCTGAAAGATTCTCATCGGCGCATGAAATCATCAACCATCCTGCTGCCAGTAATCCAATTAATTTATTTAATTCCATGAGATTCCTTTTTGGGTTTCATATTCTGATATAGCTTTTATCCGTTGGATTCTCCGAAGTTCAAGATCAATCCTCGCCAGATTTTCGGCATTAAGTTCTGTGATATATTCTGTGGAAGTGATACTGCCCTGCTCAAGCTGCTTTCTTTTTTCTGCTGTGATTTGTGTGCGTAGTTCCAGAACCTCTTCATCCTGTTTAAGCTGCACTTCCAGAGCCTCAATCTTTTCTTCTGTTTGATGAAGAGTGGAATTCAGCTGCCGGGTAAATGCATCTCTGTCAGCATCCAGATTACGCTGCTGTAAACTCAGTACTTCTGCTTTTCCGGTTGCATTCCGGGTACTCTTAAAACTCCACTGCGCTCTTACCCCAACTATCCAGTAAAGCTGCAATTCGTCATCAAATGCATTCAGTCCCGGCCGGCCGTAGGCAGTTCTTGCAAACAGGGAAAATGAGGGTATTTTTTCAGATGCAGTTAATTTTTTTTGCGAATCGAGAGCAAGTTTGTTTGCAGCAAACAAATCGTATTCAGGCCGGTTCACTGCCCCCTCGTATTCCCATCCTTCTGCACCGGGTAATTCCAGTACAGTCTTTTCAGAAACTGGAATACCCACTAATTCACCTAATACATCATATCCTGCACGGATATCCGCCTGTATCTGAACCAATCGTTGTTCTGCTTTAATTTGCTCCGCTCTTAACACCAGTTCATCGCCCGGAAGCAGCACTCCATTTCTTACCCGCGTACGTACCATTTCAAGTTGTTCTTGTATATCCCCGATTAAAATCTGAAGAGATTCTTCCTGTTTTATCATCATCAGAATCCCGAAATAAACCTGGTCAACCTGGCTGCGGATACCTCTCATTTCCGATTCTATTCTGGCCTGTTCTGCTTCACCGGAATATTCTTCCATTTCGATAAGCGACCTTGTTCGTCCGCCATCAAATACGGACTGGTTTATATCCAGAGAAAGATTGTAATGATCATGACTGAACTCCGGAGGATTAGTGCCGGGTGCAGCAAACGGTACATCTATAACATCCGATTGATAACTGGTTTCGGCACGTATCTGCACATCCGGATACCAGCCTGATTTGGCAATATTCCTGTTCAGCTCAGTAATTTTTCTCTGAATCTCTGCTTTTCCTGCTAATGGGTAGTTTTGTTGTACAAGATCATAACTCTCCTGCAGAGTAAGAGATTGCGGTTCATTTTGTGCGGCGGCATATTGAACGAGGAAAATTTTTAGAATCAAAAATATATACCATTTCATATCATCACCCCGCTGAAAATGATCTCTGGTATGAGTTCCCGTCGCTCTTCAAGAAAAGCGAAATATTCATCATCACCCATTCTGAAGAGAGATTGAACCATATTTCTTGCCACAAGAGGCATCATGCACATGGCTACAATGTTCATCAAAAACTGATGCGGGGAAATTTTCTTTAAACGGCCGGCGGATATTTCATCCTGAATTTGTTCTAAAAATTTTTGCGGAATACGGATACCCATTGATGAGATAAAATCTTTAAACCGCCCTGGATTTTGATTCATCTCGTATATCACAAAAGCAGGCAGATGCGGATTTTTTTTAAAAACAGAATGATAAAAATCCACAATCCGGGTTACTTTTTCCTTCAGAGGCACATCCATAGAAAGAATGGAAAACAGTTCCGGCATAATTTTTTTTACACTTGATCTGAATACAGCCAGAAACAGCTTCTCCTTGCTTCTGTAATAATAGTGCAGCATCGATTTGTTAATCTTTGCTTCATCTGCTATTTCCTGCATTCTTGCACCTGTATAGCCTTTCCGCTGAAATACCTTCTGGGCGGCTAAAAAAATTTTTTCCTCTGTTTCCTTTTCTATCGGCATATCTCTTTTGGTTTTGTTGATATCTAAAATATATTTATACCAACCATTAAGTTCAACCATTCGGTTGATTCAAATTAAATAATGGCCTAAACACTTTTAATTTAATTAACTTAATCGTACTAAAGTCCACCCTTAGATGAGGTTTTTAGTAAGAGGGCTTCATTTCTTTCGCGTTTTCAGCACTGCAATATGAACCAATTTAACCGGCTGTAAATCAGTGCCGGGCGGTCCGAATTGAATTCTTTCGATAGAGTATTACAAGTATCTTAAATGAACGTCTCAGAATATTTTCTGGTTCAGCTAATAAATAGTTAACAAGAGAGAACTGTTTACCGTAGGTATAGGAATAAATGATCGTTCATCCTCCCCGGTTAGGGTATTGATTCCACTTCTGTTCTCTTCTATAACCTGACTTTAGACTTATGCGTACCAAACTTTTCATTCTGTCTTTTCTGCTCATTTCCTGCTCCGGAGTTAATTCAGACCAGGAAATACCATCGAGTAAAAATGAACCCGGCATAATTACATTATCCATACCAGAAACTATCCAAACGGACAGCACCTATTCATTTTCACTTGAAATAATCGAACCTGATACTTTTGATGTTATTACTATTACAGAACAAATAAATAGTAATTCTCCGGACTCTTTAACATTTCAGTCTGTTACAACCCATCTGGATACTGTGTTAACCAGAACGTTTAATCTGACGGGTGGTTATGAAATAATAATATCAGTTACAGACCGTCATCCCATCCCTGAGACTATAGAGGAATATTATACAGCGGATATTGTTGAGTTAACAGAAATAAGAGCTTTATCCCTGGTACTTTCAAACTCAGTACTTGATACTCCCCCCGACGAAGTTCATGTCCGTGTTAAAAATTCGGAGGGTGAACAGGTTGCCGAAGGTGAAACAGAGAATGGCAGGTTTGAATTTGAAACAGAATCATCCGAAGGCCGGTCAGAAACCTTTCAGATAAATTTTACAGGGCATGGCTTTATTGATTTCACTGATGAAATCAGCCACTCTTCCTCTGCCGAATTTGATTTTACAATTGATCCCGTTCCTGTAGAAATTCAACCCGGATTTCCTGTTCTGTCTCCCGGAGACGAGGTTACCTTTGATGTACGTGATTATATAATTTCGGTAGATCCCGATGACGATGAACCGGTATCTGTAGAAATGGCAGAATTCACAGGACCCGATAATAACCTTCGTATTGAAGAACGGGATGAGTTTATATATGAAGCCTGGCTTGATGGGAATACGGGAGAATCTGAATTAAAGGCAGAGCTTACGGTTTATACATTAACAAATAAGGAGACAGAAACGGTAGAGTTTCCGGTAGAAGGAGGTGTGGCCCCGACTGAACTCATTATCATGCCGCTTGGAAACAGCCTGACCAATGATGGCCGTTCGCGGGCTCCCATCTGGAATTTACTTGTGGAAGACGGACATGAAGTGGATTTTGTGGGGGATCAGTATCAGCAGGGAATCATTCCCGACCCCGATCATGAAGGTGTGGGTGGTATTACCATCCAGGAGGTTATTGACAAAGCTGAAAGCCTGATGAGACGCCATGACCCAGGATATGTGAACCTGATGATTGGCACAAATGATATTGTGTGGTATACAGATGAACAGGTGGAAGATATAGCGGCCCGATGGAACCGGCTGGTTCAGATCCTGCTGGATTCTTCCAGTTCCGAAACCTATATCATTGCAGCCACCATTCCTCCGGTCACCCCACGTGAAACCGGGAGCAACGGCCGGGATCGCGCTATTCTGGTTCAGCAGTATAATGAACGACTCCGCGATTATGTCGAAGTGCGGCAGGATGCCGGGGATCTGATTGTCCTGGCAGATGTGGAAGCGGAACTGAATGTAAACGATCATGTTGCCAGCGATGGTGTTCACCTTAACGATGAAGGATACAGAATTATGGGTACAGTATATTATGAAGCTATAGCGGATATTTTGCGCAAGAATCAATAATAATTATGGCAAGCCCTCAACACCTATACGCGCGTCAGCGAACTACATTTACGACTTCCCGGCTGATGTTGCAGTCGCGTTTTTCAAAGCTTCGCGAATCGGCATGTTTCCACCTGTAAGATCGAACTGGTAGCCGGTTGTTTCGGGCAGTTCAAGGATCTCTGCAATAACAGCGGCAACATCTTCACGGGGTACTTCTCCGGGAGGAAGATTTTCTTCAATGGCAACCAAACCGGTTCCTGCATCATCGGTAAGCCGTCCCGGCCTCAGGATAGTGTAATCCAGTCCGCTATAGATCAAAGCTTCGTCCGCTTCAGCTTTGGCTTTCTGATAATCCTGGAAAACTTTATCTCCTCTTGGCTCGTCCAGTCCCATTGCACTGATCATTATGTATCGTTTGATACCGTTTTTCTGAGCTGCTTCAATAAGTTTAATCGCCCCGTCTCTGTCAACATCCCATTTTCTTTCTGATCCGCTTCCCGGGCCGGCCCCCGCAGCAAAAACCACTGCGTCCACTTTGCCAACCGGATCCGAGATATCTGTCATATTCTCAATATCGGCCACAACAGGTTCAACTCCGTTTTTCCGCAGTTCCTCAGCCTGTTCATTTTTCCGGATTATACCTCTTATTTCATGTCCTCTTTTCATCATCATGGGGTGCAACAGCATCGCTACCTGCCCATGAGCTCCAACTACAGTGATCTTCATTATGCTCTCTTTTCATTTTAAATTATTCCGAACCAGTAAAACTGAAACAAGCCCTCTGAAACAGGCGTTCAGAATTGTCAAAAACAAACTATAAAACCTCCCCGGCCGAATAATACCGGGGAGCCTTAATCTTAAAAATCAATCCAGTTCCCGGAGCCAGATATTTCTGTAACTAACCCGGTCACTATGGTCCTGCAAAACGATACTGTCATTTCCATGAGCTTCATACTCCGGGTGTCCAATATAGACCGTTGGCCCCTGCAGTTCGGTTTTATGCTGAACCAGTACTCCATTCCAGAAAACAGTCACGTAGCCCGGTGTTTCAACGGAGCCGTCATCATTAAATTCGGGTGCTTCAAAAACGATATTATACGATTGCCATTCACCGCGTGGTTTGGCAGCATTTGCCAAAGGCGGATGTTGTTTATAAATACTTCCGGCCATTCCATTAACATAGGTTTCATTCTCATAGGAATCGAGTACCTGTACTTCATAACGGCTTTGCAGGAACACTCCGCTGTTGCCTCTGCCTTGTCCATCTCCGTCAATCTGATCGGGAGATTTCCACTCAAGATAAAGCTGTACACTCCCGAACGTATCTTTTGTTTTAATATCTCCGGTTCCGGGTACTACTGTAAAAGCTCCATTCTCTACAGCCCATTCTGCATCTCCATCATTGGCCGATTCCCAGGCTGAAAGATCTGTTCCGTCGAAAAGTACAATAGCATCATCCGGTGCTTCAACAAAAGCATCTCCCGGTGCCACAATTGGCGGTACAGGTTCCCATACTTCTGTTTCTTCCGGCTGCATTCCATTGTTGTTATTTTGAGCGCAGGCTGTACCTGCAACAGACAAAATAAATAAAAGAGTTAAAGTCTGATTTGTAAAAAAAGGTATTTTCATTGCAAGCTTATTTTGTACAGGTTAATTGTTTGGATATAGTATATATAATTTTAGCTTTACCTGTAAACAAAAAAGAACCGGTGGGGATGAATACATATGATTATGAAATCGGACTGTCAGTCCGTGATTACGAGCTGGATGTACAGGGGGTGGTGAACAATGCCGTTTATCAAAATTACCTGGAGCACGCCCGCCATGAATTTTTAAAAGAAATTGGACTCAATTTCGTGGAACTTCACAATAATGGTACTGATGCTGTGGTTCATAAAATTGAACTGGAATACAAACAATCTCTGGCTGCAAATGATGATTTTATTATCCGTATGAAAGCGGAACCCAGCGGCAATGTGCGGTTTGTTTTCACGCAAAACATCTACCGGAAATCCGATAATGCCCTGATATTGAAGGGAAAAGTCACTGCTGTATTTATGAATAACGGCCGCCCTATCCGCCCCCCGAAAGAAGTAACAAACGCAATTGAAAGTTATCGAATGTCTTCATAAGATATCGTTACTCTAATTCTATTGTTCAGAAATACCTTCACCTCTTCTAAAGCGTCTGAAAAAACAGACAGAAAGGAACGTTCGCTGTTCGATATAAATTCTAGGGACAGGAAGGTTCAGCTTCCCCTAATACATGAGATTTATAACGGATAAACAAAAACCAAATCAAGAAGATGATGAAGACTATAAAATTTCTAACCGCCTGCATTCTGTTGATTTTTTCCCTCCAAACCATTTCTGTAGCACAAACCGACCGTGCTGCTGATCACTTAAAAAAGTATATAAACGAAACGGTACAAAAAGTAGAGAATACCGATTCAGCTGAGGAAAAAAGAGCCATATTAAACTCTTCCTTTGACCAGTTAATCACAGCAGTAGAGCGTGCAGAGTCCATGAATCGTTTTTCTGATGAAGAATCCGGTGCCTTAACCTGGTTTAAAAACAGTATCACAGAAAAACAGAACGAATTAAACGGACTTGATGGATTCGACGAAATACAGGATGAAGACCTGGATGATTTTTCAAATTATGTTCAGCAGGATATGGAGCAGGCTAACCGGTATATCACTATCAGCATTTCCACTGCCCTCCTGATTATTCTGATCTTACTGCTTTTGTGATAACCTGAGTAGATTATTAAAATATCAAACAGTTAAGATTTCGTCATCCTGAGCGCCCCATAGGGATCCCGTTGGGACAATTCCGCTGCTTTTGGCGGGATGAAGTCGAAGGGTTATAGGGTCTAAGGACCCTTTGACTTCATTACGACAGCGCCAAAGGCATCCCCTTGGGGAAAAACTCTGTCATAATTGCGCTCAGGGTGGACGTTTTATTACTTTTTTTAATCGAACTGAGGTTGATAGGATAAATCAATCGGTATTGTTGTTAATATATATGCTTTGAGAAACTTCATTATTTACGTCTTATTTTATTCGCTCTTAATTTTAGTAAGCGGATGTACATCGTCCGGAAAGATTGTTCCTCTGCAACAGGAGAGCAGTATAAAATACTCCATAATTTTTATCATTCATGCAGATGCAAACTATCTGTATCACGATAAAAACGGTATCGCCATGCGTGCCGATGAGAAAGTACTTAAAGAAGCCATGCAGACAGCCGAACAGGCATCCGACGGTGAAATTTTCATATTTCATCAAAAACCTGAACGTAAATTTTTATGGCTGTTTCGACAAAAAAGCCGTGAATTTCTGCTTTACAGGAATGGAAAACCGGCAGGTACACAGGCCTATTCTCCTTCATCAGATTCGCTTCTTTTTTCAGAATCGAACATCTATCAAACCTATCGGGTAAACAGCAGAGATTCTGTTCCTGTTTTTTTTCTCTACTTTGGCCATGAAATTCCGGCAGAAAACGGACGCGGATATCATCATTCTCAACCCGGTGTGGCTGTAAATGTACCTTCGTTTGCAGCAGGTATGGGAAACTTTATACCAGATAACCGTGCTAAATTTTCACTTGCCGCACTTTCAACCTGCAATAACGGAACCCCACAGATAGCAGCCGCACTGGCTGATAAAACAGATTACCTTTTAGCATCACCTCAAAATCTGCACCTGTCTCATTTAGACACAAAAGCTCTTTCAATGCTGGAAAATGATGTGATGCCTGCCGGAGATCAGCTTGGCGAAGCGATTGCAGAAGATACTTATCACCGGCTTACTGAGTCGGTTTTCACCGGGATCACACTTGCACTTTACGACCTGAACCAGCTGAAATCTTATGTAACTACATTTGCAGAAATTCATGACGCGAAAACTGATTCACTGAACAGGTATTCTGTTAACGATAATACAGACTGTTCCCGCCGTGACTTTTTTCATGAAAGTGATTACACAGAGGGAGTAAAATCCTGGTTCCGGCCGCCACAATTTGGCCCGGACGCGAACCGGACTTCACATTCAGGCTGGGGATGCAGACCCGGAGATTAATAGCGGCAAGATAATCACTCCAGAAATTAAGCTGTCAGGTTACCGGCTGAATCTCAGGACGTCTGGCGGTTTTATTACTATGTTTGGATACCACAACAGGTGCTTTTTCAAAAATATAGAATTCGGCAAAAGAACCTTTTCGGAAATCGCCTGTGTAGGGATATTTATTTGGAACTTGTTCGGTTAATTTCCAGCCCGGCTTATTCTTTTTTATCCAGGTTGTAAATTTACGGTGTTTCACATGTGCGCACTGGCAAAGAGAATTTTGTGTTGTATTACTAGAATAGATGATTACATATTTCCTTGCTGATTTAAACAGAGTACTCATATACTCATGGTAGACAAAATCTTCAACCAGGTGGTAAATGACATCCAGTGACAAAGATAAATCTGCTGTTTCACTGTTATAATCCCGCAAATGACGGAACCTTTTATTTTCATCTGAGGAAAACTTCTTTCTGCATAATAAAACAGCTGTTTCACTTACATCAAAGCCTGTATAGTATGGATATTCAGCAAGTTTTAACTGATTACCGTCACCGCAGCCAAATTCAATTACTGAATTCACATCATGTTCGGCTACAAAATTATTTACTACTTCAGCTTTAAAGAGAGCCAGTTTATTATAGGAACCGGCTCCTGAATTACCCCCGACAGAATACCGGTCTTCCCAATATTTTTTTGAACCCGGAAAGAACATTGGAATTGTTTTGTATTCCATGATCTTGCAATATAGCTGCAGGCCAATTTTACCAATTATGGGTATTTCTTTAATGCGGTCTTTCATGTTGACACTTTCTTTGCTTCGGTTGTATTTAAATATGCGGCAGATCTCAAGTTCAGCCCAAAATAATTCCCCGTATATTTGCATCTTACGAACCGGGGGTGATCCACATACCCGCAGTTCAGTTATATAGAACAACTGTATTTACGCTGATTTAATTTCTTTATTTTGAAAGTGTCCCGGGCCAGGGAGTTTTAAACTTCCATTCCGGCTTTTACCCAATAAATCCTTAGTTTTACATTTGTATATAATAATGTCAGACTTACAATAAACCGGCATAGTAAAATCCAATGAAACCTGCGGCTGTTTTTTCCTGGTTGAAAAATACCTTCACCATATTAAAATGGCTGCCGGATTATTCAAGAGAAGATTTTCGTGCCGATGTAAAATCAGGAATTACGGTCGGCGTAATTGAAATCCCCCAGGTAATGGCTTATGCTGTTATTGCCGGCCTTTCCCCTATTTACGGGTTATACGGCTCCCTCATTCCACTCCTTATTTACCCGCTTTTTGGTACATCCCGTCATCTTGCACTGGGAATTGTAGCCACCGATATGATTATTATTGCATCAGGGGCCGGCGTAGTAGCTGAGCCGGGTACAGATAAGTATGTATCTGTGGTTCTGCTGCTTACTATGCTGGTAGGTTTAGTCCATATGGGCCTGTCTCTCCTGCGAATGGGATTTCTGGTGAACCTTCTGTCAAAGCCGGTGATTTACGGGTTCATGGTTGCAGCTCCAATTATCATTGGTTTCAGTCAGCTTGGAAATTTTCTGGGGCTGGATATCGAACGTTCTCAATATATTACTGTACTTGCCCGGCAGGTTGTAGAGCAAATTGAATATATAAATCCTGCGGCTTTTGGTATTGGTGCAGCCGGAATTCTGCTGCTTCTTTATTTCAAAAGAATATATCCTCTGTTTCCGCGGGCTCTTGTTTTATTGGGGCTTGGAGGCCTTGCTGTCTGGTGGTTTAATATGCAGCAGACAGGTGTTGATATTATCGGCCCGATTCCTTCGGGGCTTCCTTCCTTCCGGCTTCACGAATTTTCTTTTGATGATGTACGTATGCTGGTTCCGACAGTTGCTACCCTGGTACTGATTCAGTTAATGTCTGTTATATCTCTTGGAAAGACATTTGCAAATAAGTATAAATATCCTATCAACCCAAACAGGGAATTTTTTGCTTTGGGTGCTGCCAGCTTTATCGGGAGTTTTTTTCAAAGCCCGCCGGTTTCGGGTAGTTTTTCCAGGACGGCCGTAAGCGAACAATCCGGTGCACGATCTTCTCTCTCCAATGCAGTTTGTGCAGGTGTTATCGGGCTGACCCTGCTTTTCCTTACACCACTGTTTTATTATATCCCTATCCCGGCTCTTGCAGCTATTATCATTACAGCAACTTTATCACTGATCAACTTCAGAGAACTGAAATATTTTTTCCGGACAAAGCCTGATGATGCTTATATAGCTATTTTCACCTTTTTATCAGTTTTGATTATCGGTATACGTGAGGGAATTTTGCTGGGTATCGGGGCGTCTTTATTTACCGTTCTCTACCGGTCAAGCCGCCCCAACCTGGCTGTTCTGGGCCACGTCATAGGTTCCAGGTCTTTTCGGGATATGGCCAGAAATCCCAAAGCCTCTCCTGTTGAAGAGCTGCTGGTTTTACGTCTCGACCGCTCTATAACATTTCATAATGCAGAGTATATAAAAGACTTTATCATTCATAAAAGTGAAGCACGCAACAAAAAAATACGGGCGGTTATTCTGGATGGCAACAGTATCAACGACCTGGATACAACTGCCATAGAAGCGTTACGGTCGGTTGCAGAAACCCTGCACGACTGGGATATTGAATTTCATTTTGCAGGTTTAAAAAGTCCTGTAAGAGAACTGCTGCTTCGTTCAGGACTGGCCCGTCAGCTGGGTGGTACACATTTCCATAACAGCCCGCATATGGCGGTTAAATACCTTCTGAAAAAATGGGACGATACCGATAAAACATCAGAAGAAAAACCCCGGCGTCTCAAGGATTATCTAAACAGTGTTGAATCCGACCGATGATTCATAAACAGTTTTATACTACAGTATTTCAGAAGAAACCATATTGGATTTCTATATCTTATTAGTTTTATTTTGTATTGAATCTTTTAGAGCATCTCCATGAAAAAATCCGTAAAAAAGGCTGCCACAAAAGTTAACAGCCTGTTTAAACATAATGGCATAAAACGGGGCCGTCGAAAGCCACCGGGACAGACCCCGGGAACAGCGATTCATACCGGAGAAAAAAAACTGGATGAAGTACTGTTTACTGTTCATGATTTTGACGAATCTCATTTTGATTCAATCCATATAAAAAAAATTGAGAAATCAGAGCCTTACCTGACCAGTAAATCAAAAACATGGATTCAGGTTCGCGGGCTGCACGACATTGATAAATTAAGAACCGTCTGGGATTTTTTCAGGATCCATCCGCTCGTTCAGGAAGATATTGTAAGCACAACCCAACGCCCAAAGGTAGAACCTTATCCTGATGCTGTATTCGTAGTTCTTCGGATGATTAAACATTCTGCTGACCAGGAAAAAACGTTAAAATTACAAACCGAACAGGTTAGTATCGTTCTGGGCGAAAATTATGTGCTCTCATTCCAGGAAAGTGATGAACCTATTTTTGAACCGGTTATAAAAAGACTGGAGATTCCTTCCACCCGCCTGAGGCGCCTGCAGTCGGATTACCTCGCTTACGCCCTGATTGATAATGTAGTAGATCATTATTTTCAGGCTTTAGATATCATCGGCGAGGCCATTGAAAATATTGAAGAGAAGATCATTGAAAATCCTAAAAAAGAAATTCTTCATGAAATCCATGTTCTCAGGCGCGATTTAATATTCTTCAGAAAATCGGTATGGTCACTTCGGGATGGAATTAATTCTCTAATACGGGACGATTCCCCATTGATTAGCAGTGAAGTAAAAGTTTTTTTACGAGACGTATACGATCATGTTGTTCAGGTAATAGATAATATTGAAAACAGCCGGGACATGGTTTACAGCCTCTATGATATGTACATGTCGGGCCTGAGTAACCGGATGAATGAAGTGATGAAAGTCTTAACTATAATCGCTACAATTTTTATACCTCTCACATTTGTAGCAGGTATCTACGGGATGAACTTTAACCCCGATTCCAGTCCCCTTAATATGCCCGAACTGGAGTGGTATTGGGGTTATCCGGCTTCTCTTCTGCTTATGGGGGCCATTGTTACAGGTATGCTTATTTTCTTCAGGCGAAAGGAGTGGATATAGAATGGAACCTTTTAGTTCAATAAAAAACCCTGATAAAGGGGGTTTCAGAACAGAAGGGAAAAAAGCACCTTTTCTTATGCCGCTTCCTGCGGGGAAACTCACATTAGTTAAAAACCCCCGGATTTCTTTTTTAGGGGAAGAATTTACATATTCGGCAGGTTCTTCAACTATAACTGCTTCTTAATTTAAAAACCTTCTTATTGTGTCACCTGCTTTTTTAATTTTGCTCACCGCCGGAAGCATCGTACTGCTTCTGGTATTTATTATGGTTTTCCGGATTCAGGCGTTTATATCCCTGTTACTGGTTAGTATCCTTGTGGCAATTTTCGGGGGAGTTCCGGTAGGTGAAGTTGCCGAATCTGTCCGGACCGGTATGGGCAGCACACTAGGCTATATAGCTATTGTGATAGGTGTTGGAACCATGCTGGGAGAAATTATCCAGGTTTCCGGCGGTGCGAGAAAAATAGCGGAAACCATCATCGGTAAATTCGGGGAAAGTAAAGCTCCCTGGGCTTTATCCATGGTTGGGTTGATTGTGGCCATTCCTGTTTTCTTTGAAGTTGCCCTGATTCTGTTTATTCCCCTTGTATATGATATGACCCGTAAAACCGGCAAGTCGATTCTATATTACGGCATCCCACTCGTTGGCGGTATAGCAGTAGCCCATGCATTTATTCCACCCACCCCGGGACCGGTAGCTGTAGCGTCAATTTTGGGTGCAGATCTTGGCTGGGTTATTCTGTTTGGCCTTATTGCAGGTATACCTTCCGCTGCAGCAGGTGGTATTTTCTTTGGCAGGTACATCAGTAAAAAAATACACCGTGGAGTACCGGATTACATGGAAGTTGAAGCCCCTGAAGCCGGAGAAGATAACGGGCGCATTCAGCCTACTTTTTCAATGGTTTTATCGATTATTGCCCTGCCCCTGATTCTGATCCTTGCCAATACCGCCGGTGATGTGCTTTTAACTGAAGGAGACACTCTCCGTGAGTGGCTGTCTTTCATCGGCCATCCCTTTACGGCTTTGACACTTGTAACCCTCCTCTCTTTTTATTTCCTGGGGACAAGACTGGGTTTTACATCAAAAGAAATTCAGCAGGTAGCAAACCGTTCCATGCAGCCGGTAGGAATGATTATTCTTGTAACTGGTGCAGGTGGGGTTTTCGGGCATGTTCTGATTACCACGGGCGTGGGAAATGCTCTTGTTGACCTGATGGAATCTACAAACCTTCCGGTTATCCTTTTTGCCTTTTTGATTGCCACAGTAGTACGTGTATCACAGGGATCTGCCACAGTAGCTATGGTTACCTCAGCGGGGCTCATCGCTCCCATTGTTGAAGCAGGAAGTTATTCCGCTCCCCTGCTCGGCTGCATTACTATTGCTATTGCAAGCGGAGCTACAGTACTTTCTCATGTAAACGATTCTGGATTCTGGCTGGTAAACCAGTTTATGGGCCTCTCAGAAAAAGAGACCCTGCAATCCTGGACGGTCATGGAAACCATTATCGGGGTAACAGGAGTAACCGTTGTACTAATCATTGGTTTTTTTCTGTAGCAGTCACTTTAAATTAAAAATAAACTTGAATCGCATGGTATGATTTTAATACTAATGGGAGTATCCGGTTGCGGCAAAACGGTTATTGGGAATCTTCTTTCAAAAAAACTTGGGCTTCCTTTTTTTGACGGTGATGAATTTCACCCCGGGTCCAATATTAAGAAAATGGAATCAGGCAGGCCGCTGACTGATAACGACAGGCTTCCATGGCTTAATCATATTGCGGATAAAATGGAGCATCTGGACGAACAAAATCAGGGAGGAATTTTTGCCTGCTCCGCCCTCAAAAAATCATATAGAAATATACTTCGAAGAAAGCAGGAAACAGATATCCGGTTCATATATCTGAAAGGTGAACGGGAACTGATTGCAAGAAGGTTATCTGAACGTGAAAATCATTTTATGCCCGCAGAGCTCCTTGATTCCCAATTTAATACTCTTGAAGAACCTGAACAGGCAATTACTGTTTCTATTGATCAGTCTCCTGATGAAATCGTTCGTGAAATTATAAACCGTTGTACTAATTCAGCACCTGGTAAAGAAAACTAATATGGAAAAATCTGATATCGGCGTCTTTGGTTTAGGTGTAATGGGAAAAAATCTCGCCCTTAACCTTGAACAAAACAAGTACCGGGTTTCTGTATATAACCGTGTTGAAGGTGATGAAAAACATGTTACAAAAGAGTTTATAGAATCGGATGCAAAGGGAAAAAATATTCAGGGCACTTCAACTCCGCAGGAACTTGTCTCTTCTCTTAACAGTCCGCGGATCATACTTTTAATGGTAAGCGCCGGAAAAGCCGTGGATGCTGTAATCAATCAGTTACTCCCTTATCTTGATAAAGGTGATATTCTGATCGACGGCGGTAACACCTATTACCCGGATACCATCCGGCGAACCGGTGAACTGTCTTCAAAAGAAATTTATTTTATTGGAATGGGAGTATCCGGGGGTGAAGAAGGCGCCCGTTTCGGCCCCTCTTTGATGCCCGGAGGAAGCAAAAAAGCCTACGAAAAAGTGGAACCAATTTTAAAATCTATAGCTGCCAAAACCCGGGACGGTTTTTCCTGTTGTACCTGGATGGGCGAAGGTGGTGCCGGGCATTTTGTAAAAATGGTACACAATGGTATAGAATATGCCGATATGCAGATGATAGCCGAAACCTGCCATATTCTGAAAAATGTTTTGGGGATGAATTCTCCGGAAATTGCTGATGTGTTCAGAAAATGGAACAGGGGAAAACTGAACAGTTACCTGACTGAAATAACTGCTGATATTTTTAATACAGAAGATGAAGACGGGACACCACTGGTGGATAAGATTCTGGATGCCGCAAAACAAAAAGGAACCGGACGATGGACCGTTATTTCCGCTCTTGAAATGGGTATTCCGGTTCCGGTTACTTCTGAAGCACTTTTCAGCCGTACGTTTTCGGGACTGAAGGATTTACGATCTGAAATTGCATTACAGTACAAAAATCCCGAACCGGTCTCCGGTATTACTCTCGGGGGACTGGAAGATTCCCTTTTTGCCTCAAGAATTATGGCTCATGCAGAAGGTTTATTTATGATCCGGCGCAGCTGTGACGAACAGGGATGGAAAATAAATCTGGCGGATGTAACCCGTGTATGGCAGGCTGGTTGTATCATACGTTCATCCCTTCTTCAGATTCTTACTGCAGCCTGCACAGATCAACCCGATCTCAGGCATCTCATATTGTCTCCGCTTATTTCTTCTGAACTTAAAACCATTCAAAAACAATGGAGGGAAACCATCGGCCTCGCCCTTTCGGCCGGTATCCCGGTACCGGCAATGGCTGCGGCGTTATCAGAATTTGATACACTGAGAACCGAACGGCTGCCCGCGAATGTAATTCAGGCACAACGGGATTATTTCGGAGCGCATACGTATGAACGAGTCGATTACCCAAGGGGCAGTTTTTTTCATTCGGACTGGGTAAAAAAAGAGAAATAAGAAGCCGGTAAAAATGGTCAGACGAGAATCCCGGCTGACGACATCCGCTCGTCTGCCGGGTGAACAACATTCACAAGTCTTTTCATCTTACAGTTCGGCCCCCCGGACGGGGGAAGCAATGTTAAAAATGAATACAGCTTCTTAAACTATTTTTTTACTTATGTTACTTTCTTACTTATTTTTAGGTATATATCCTTAATTTTCAGGTTCAAGAGAAAACATCATAATCAAGAGAAAACTATGGCTAATTTTTCATTGCTAAACCAAAAATTAGTAGATAACCAGGTAGCCGGGAGTCTCCGAAACGGCATCCAATTATTAAAAGACGGACATCTTCCTGTTTTTTTTCAGGAGCTGTCAAAACGTTTTTACTCATCACATACTTCTGTCGGGTTAAGAAGGTCTCTGGATGAAACATTTCAGAATCCCGATGCGAAAATAAATATCAGAATACGCAAGCTAAAAGAGGGAGATTTCGATTTTCTTATGGAAAATGGCAACCTGGAGGAAGTTGACCCGCGCCAGGTAGCCAATCATCGTTCACTGGTGGAAGCAGGTATACCATACTGCTTTGTTGCGGTTGATGAAGATGATAATCCCTGTTTCATGCAATGGCTTATTTGTGCAGAATCAAATGATCTCATCGAAAAATATTTTGGGGACACTTTTCCGGCTCTGGAGCAAAATGAAGCTCTTCTTGAAGGAGCTTATATGCACAGAAAGTATCGCGGATTGAGAATTATGCCGGCAGCAATGGCACGTATAGCGGATATGGCAAAAGAAATGAATGTAAAATGGGTTCAAACCTTTGTGGATATCAAAAATATACCTTCTCTGAAGGGATGCAAACGGTCTGGTTTCTCCCCGTATTTAGTGAAAAAGGACCGGTGGCTGTTTTTTCGCAGGTCAATATCATTTAAACCTGTTTCAGACGAAATTGTTGAAAAGTATAAAGAAGCCACCGGCAGTTAAAAAAGTATAACGGACAAACAGAAGAAGTTGTGCCGAATGCAGAAACTTCGTCAGTTTAATATTCATCCATTCCTTTTTTCTTTGATTTGAACCCTTTTCTGTTTCCTGAATTCTGACTCCTGACTACCTTTCCATCGTGCCTTTGGGAAATGGAGATTTATCGAATTTATGCTAATTTACGTTTTGCCGAAGGCCCTCCAGCAGGCTGTCTAACTGAGCTCTGTTCAGATACTTTCCCTGATAGATCACTCCTTCTATATACTCCTGGAAAGGAATAGATTCTAATGGATTTTCCGAAAGGAGTATCAGGTCAGCGCGATATCCCTCAGCAACCTTACCGGTCGTATTTTCTTCGTCAAGGTATTTACCAACGTGAACCGTCCCGGTTTTCAGTGCTTCAAAAGGAGTCAGTCCTGCTTCTGCCAGTAAAGCAAGTTCCCTGTGCGCGGCAAATCCGGGCGGGTTAAAAATCTGAGGTGCATCGGCTCCCAGCAAAATTCCTGCTTCGTGCTGGTGAAGGGCAAGAGTCAGCCTTTTGCGTATTTCGAGAAAAGCCCGTGCCTGGTCTTCATTGTATATATCAGACGAACAAATCTGGTCTACTGCACCAGACCAGTTTGCTACAGTGTTTCCGGGAATAAATTCCATACCCGGCCAGTTCTGCATTTCTTCAACCGTGTTGTCAGGATTAAATACATTTTCAAGTAAAGTGTTTGTGGGTACATTCCATACCCCTGCTTCTTTTGTAATAATGGCAGCTTCTTCAATTTTGTCTTCTTCCACATAGGGTGTCAGGTCGTACCCGAAATAGATAATGGGTGGATCTTCCCGTTGCGCTGCATCACCGGCAAGAAATTCCATGTAACGATCCAGATGATCTATAGATCCTTTCCCTGCCGCAAGGCTTCTCTCCAGGCCTACTTCAGCCGAAATATGTCCTGAGAATTCTATTCCCTGTACGGCGGCTTCATCGGTTATAGCTTCAAAACTTTCAAGTGGTATTCCGGGATGAAATTTCAGCAAATCATACCCTGCTTCTGCCTGTTCTCTCACTGCATTACGGGCAGTTTCAGGGTCAGCCGCAGAATTCCCATTAAAGGAAGGACCTGAAGTGAAAATTCTTGGGCTCACAATTTCACCATTTGCCGCTTTTCGACGTAGTTCCAGGTGTGCCGGATCCCCCAGCATACCGCGAATGGTGGTTATTCCCTGGGATAAATACAGTTTCAGAACATCATGCATTTGCTGCTCCCCGCCCTGAGATGATGGTATATGAGCATGCATTTCTGCCAGTCCCGGCATCACATAATAATCTCCTGTAATAATTTCAGCACCTTCAGGTATGTCTGCTTCACGGTCGTCACCTATCCAGTTGACTATCCCATCGGAAATAATCACAGTTTGCCCTTCAAGTACCTGATCTGTTTCCATGGTAAGTACTTTTACATTTTTAATAACCAGCGGATCGGCAAACAGAATGGCCGGAAGAAAAGAGCAAACAGCAACACATACCGCCAACGTTTTTATTATAAAAGCCATAATCAGAAATTTTAGTATTGAAAATTCAGTTTTTATGAACTTCTATCTGAGACTGTCCAAAGGATGTCCGTCGGTTGATAATCAGCAAATAACTCTGTCATACCGGGCATCACCGGATCTTATCTTCTAAAAGAACCCTTATGGAAAAAAGGGAGATTCTTCGCAACAGAATGCCCCTTTTGCACAGCTTCAGGTTATGGAGTATAAGAAAATTTATTTAATGGGCAGAGTCTCTGTTATTCCTGTTCCTGACCTGACCCGGGTCGTTCCATTTCAGACAATGCAACATCTATAGAATACTGAACCCGGTTAATAGAGGCTTTTAGCTGTTCGCCATCATCAATCACTTCCGGTATTAGTGAAGAGATGGATTCTATCCCTCTTGTACTGAGATCATGAGATAAAAAATCCTGTATCTCTTCTGTATCAGAAATATATCTTCTTAAGTCCTGTCTGACCTCATTGTTTGCCTCGATAATTTCTGAATATGTACTTCTGAGTTCCCGTCTTCGCTCCTGGCTTAATCTTTGAATCTGGGGATTTGTATAAGAACCATCCTGCTGCTCCCATTCACTAAAATACTCATCACCCTGTTCATTCATTTCATCGGCATGAGTAATGAGCCTCTCGCCATGGCTTTCCATCTCCTCTACCCTTGACGAATATTCTTCATACACCTGCCTGATATTTTCCTGCTGCGGATTTGTAAGATTATTTAATGAAGCCTCAACCTGATCAATATGATCAATCATAGTGTTTAGATCTTCATTTAATGTTTGCATTGAAGTAGTAGTTCTCTCCGCACGGTCAACATTAGAAGTCTGGCAACCGTAAAAACCAATGAAGATTAAACCTATAATAGTGATACAGATGACAAACGGGCTTCTTGAACTTTTGAATGATTTCATTTTTCTCTCTTGTGTTTAGGATTCTCTCTCTTCTGTTACCTTAGAACCTCTTTTGAAACAGGTCCTGTATAAAAATAACTCTTACTATCAGAAAAAAGTATTTTTCCGGGATTACAGTTACCATAAAAAGAACCTTTACCTTTAGCGGAGTAATTTTCAGATATTATATAGAATGGTTTTAAACATAAAATCATCAGGAAACTTTAATGACTATAATCATGTAAAAATAGTTTTATAAATTTTGCTTTCCAGCATCAAAAAAACTACTATTCTATTATAGATTAAAATAAGAGACACCTGTCAGAACAGTTCACTTAATATGAAAGAGAGATATCGTCGAATTCTAAAAAGACTTCGAAAGCATTCAATTTCAGAACATATAGCGGGGTTATGGTTTTCCCGGAAGTTTACCAGGCATGGAATCCTGGTTGTATCCGAAGGTTTTCCTTTTCCAAAAATCATAAATAAAGGGGGAACTATAACTGCAGAAAACTGCCAGTTTTACTCCGGTGTTCGCATTGAAATTGGGGCCGGCGCCAGGCTTCATATTGGTAACGGAACCTACATCAATCGAAACAGCCTGATCGTCTCTGAACAAAAAGTTACAATTGGAAGGGACTGCAAGATTTCCTGGGATGTTATTATTATGGATACAGACCAGCACCCTCTGAACTCTGAAGTTCCTGTACGGGAGCCTGTGGTTATTGAGGACAGAGCATGGATTGGCTGTCGCTGTACTATTTTAAAAGGTGTGACGATTGGTGAGGGAGCAATTATTGCAGCAGGATCTGTGGTAACACGGGATGTACCTGCCCATTGTATTTACGGCGGAGTACCGGCACGCCATCTGGGGGATGTGGAAGTGGCCGTACCCGTTGAAGCATAAAGCCCTGAAAATGTGTTAGTACAAATATTACACAATCAGGGGGAAATGAGAATTTTTGTTACAGTAAATTAAGCTTCTGTTTTGAGTATATCATCCTCAAATACCTTCAGTCTCCTTTTTCTCTTTTCATATGCTACTGGCATATAAATTGCACTTCTATTTGAAAGAGAGATTCATACACAGGAACAGCAATAAAGCGCCCTATGGATATCTGATTAATTCAAGGCTTTTGCCATGTTGAATTGCCATCCTGAGAAATTTACATCTGAGTAAAGATAAAAGATTAAAGGGTGCGGGCTGCTGTCAGAAGATGGAGAAGAAATAACGATATCAGGAGAGAATAAATGATTGTGTTAAAGAAAGACCATCCTTACCAGGTTTTGGGTATTGATATATCATCTTATAAAAAAGATGAATTTTTTTATCTCATTGAACAAAAATTAACCGGTGATGGCTTGCCTGAACCTCCTCTATTTGTCGTAACGGTTAATCCGGAAATAGTGGTTCAGTCTATTATTGATAACGAATTCAGAAAAATCCTGGCCCGCTCGAGTATAAATACCGCAGATGGAATCGGAATCCGGTGGGCTGTCAAATTTTTATATGGAAAAGAGGTAGAACGTATTACCGGATCTGATTCTATGGAAACGATCTGCAGAATTTGTGCTCAACAATCTCAGCCTGTTTTTTTATATGGAGCTATGCCGGGTGTTGTTCAAAAAGCGGCAGATAACCTAAAAGAAAAAATTCCAAACCTATCCGTTTCCGGCACATATTCACCCGACAGAATTGATGTACCATTTGAAGAACTACCTGCTGACACACAGTATTATATGAGTTGCGCATCTGTTATTTTTGTAGCACTTGGAGCACCGGGACAGGAAAAATGGATTCACGAAAACCTTAAAAAACTACCAAATTGCAAACTGATAATCGGGGTGGGCGGAAGCTTTGACTTTATAGCAGGCTCTGCAAAACGTGCACCAGACTGGCTGTGCAGATCAGGCCTCGAGTGGATGTACAGGCTGATACGGGAACCTTCCCGTTGGAGACGTATGATTAAACTTCCTTTGTTTGCTTTAAACGTATTGCTGTTAAAGAGCAGCAGCAAAACAAAAAGTGATAAAAAGAAATCCACTCCGGTACAACAAGATTTAGCTGATTAAACAGAGCTTTCTGAAAATAAATCTTTTAGCGGGACTGAATTCTTCTTTGCACAAACTTTATATATTCGCTAACCCCCTTAAAAAAAGGTTCATTACCCATTACAATTTTCATTTTATCTGTTTCCAGACGAACTTTTCTTTTCAATAAAGGCAGTCTTTTTATAATTCTCTGATGAATGTGAGTTGGCATGTCCCGTGGTGAAATAGTTATTCTCCTGTTAGTCACCGTACTATTTGCCGTTCTGTACTTGTAACTATCCTCACCTCTTAAGAAATCAAAATATTTATAATTCTGCTGGATACCCTGCCTGATGGTATTATAGAGTAATACAGTTCCGGGACTGTTGGTATGAACGGCAGAGCTTGAATCATACGCTCTCTGGAGTAAATACATTCTGTCTTTAAAAACAAAAAGAAGGTCTATTGCTACAATTTTTTCTTCATTTTCCACAGAATAAATTGTATTCAGCCAGACACAACCTTCAGCAAACAATTGTGATGTGGCCTCTTTTAAAAACCTGTGGTATCGCTTCTCTGCAAAAACTCCGGGATGTCCAATTGAATTCCAGTGCTTCTGATGCAGATCCACAAGTTTTTCGAATATTTCTGAAACCTGTTTCTTTGTTTCAGCACGTCTTAGTTCAAAAAGTTTAACTTTCGGGTCACTTACATTTCTGATGAACTTACGGGCATGGTTTCGCCTTCTTTTACTCATCGTTTTCAAATATTCTTCCCACGTATTTTTAAGGCCCGCAACAGGACATGCAGATTGTTTTTTACTGGAATAGGGAATTTTCCTTTGATCCAGGCGAGGCAATAAATAAGTGGCAATAGCACTTTCTTCACTGACTTCTTCAAAGATAATTTCATTGAACCTGGAGAAATTATCTGTAAGAATATCAATAAGAGTTGAAGCAAATATCTCTCCGAATCCAGGCCTGACTATCATATCCATATAATCGGAATATGGTTTAAGACCTTTTAAATCTTCCCCATCGGGCTGATTAACAGATGAACCCAGCAGCCGGAGACATGAGTACATTTTTTTTCCAAATAGTTCAACTGTATCAATAAAACAAGGAAGAATGCCCGTGAGCATGCCATTATTATACATCGTAATAATGAACAGGGGTTTTTTGTCACCAAAATATTTCCACCAGGTTTTATTCCAGATAAAAGTCTGGAATACAGTAGTTTCCGTTGCTTCTGCCAGCTCATCCCACATCTCCCTTAGTTCCGGAAGTTCTTCCGGATCAGTAATGATTTTTATATCTGAAGCATCGGCTGCTGAAAGGTTTTCAGGCCGGTTAATTTTTTCCTCTTCAGGTGAATTTATAAATTCCTCTTCGACATCAGATATTTTCATACTCTCCTGTTTTCTTTGTTATTCTAACTTTAAAAAACTTTGTTTCAAATTATTCTCTGCCGCCAAATTTTAACCTGACGATGATGTCGGTTTTTAAGTAAATTCAATCTTTAATATTCATACTCACAACTACTCCTGTTTTCTGCTGACCCTGTATTTATTCCCCTTTGTCAGATCTGCCCACAATTTCATCAGACAAGGAAAAAGATCCTGTGCTGATAATCCGGACAGAATATAGTCTCCGGATAATGACTCTCTCCATTCTCCAAATGATATTTTTCCATTCCTATAGTATTCGGTGAATACCCTGGTATAACGGATTAAATCAATATATTTCACACCTGGAGATGCTGAGGATATTACGGGATTTGCTTCGAAGTTTTGCACATACATATAATACAGGTAAGCCAGATTTGCCCCTGATTTCATTCCTAAAAGACTACGGTTACTACAGGGGTAAACTCCTGCAAGAATAAAATTACCGGATATTCTGTCTTTTTTGAACTCTATTCTGACAAGACCTTTAAGACCGAGCTGGTCTGCAACCGAAAGCGATAACTCCAGTATTTCCTGGTTTTCTACTGTGATAATGCAGGTATCTCTTCCCCCGGAGTCCTGATCCGGGTACTCTCGCTGCCTTTGCGCGATATAATAACCACGAATATTTCCCTCTTTATCGAGGAACAGATTTGAAACATAATCATCGTACTCATTACCCGTAACCTGTTCACGTGTCACAACTCCGGAACATACTTCAGTCACCGAATGGTTTAAGTCACCCTGGCTTAAATTCTCGAATAAGATGTTATCTTTGACAGGTTTAAGTGCAGGCTTCATTCTTTCAGCTCTATCCCCCTGAAAGGTTTTGCAGATTAGCGGGATTAGTATGTTATCATCTTCAACCGGCTCTTCAATGTTTTGTTTTTTAATTAAATCAGCAACTATTTTCTCAGGTGGTAAAAGAAATGAATAGTATTTTTCCAGTCGCTCGCGATGGTATGAAATTGCGGCAATTGCCCTGTGGTCATTACTGATAAGCACCGGCTTTTTTTGCATATCCCGCCCAACACAGCACAATTCCTCTACAAACCGGTTTGAATCATATGATGAAAAAGTAAACCTCCGGATGCCATATTTTGAGTACATAACCGGATTTTTCCCGTTTTCAGAGCCAAGTAAAATCGGGATTCCAGCCTTTCCGAGCGATGTTACCAGTTCGATATCCCCTATAACCAGGGCGGGGCGTAACCGGGTTTCAGTGTGATACTTCATATAATGCCTCCACTCATTAGCATTAACTGCTGATATTTAAATAGTCCTTCAATCAACTGTTTTCTCTTATTGCTCCATTATAATTCAAGCTCTCTTTTGGTTCTCACCCATTTTCCGTCACTAACTGTAATCATGGCTTTCGCATATACTTTAATTTTCCAGATTACATATATGGGTATATATAAAATGGACCTGTAAATTCTTCGGTCGGCACCGGCAGCATAAAGTCCTACAAACAGATGCAGAATCCCCATTAATAAAATACCTGTCCAAATCCATACAAAAACCTGGGAAACCCATCCAGCATACCATAAAATTGTATTCAACCCGCCCATCATTACAACCAAAAGAAGGGTATTCACAAGCGGTGGTGTCACAAGATCAATGCACGCATCCAGGTAGCGGGGCGAACCGGTTCTGAAAAATGCAGAAAGAAGTTTTGGAGTGAATTTCCTGATTACCGGAAACTTTCCGATTTCCCATCTTTTACGCTGAGATTCTGCATTTTTTGAATTAGCCGGCATTTGTGCCCAGACAATCGCTTCCGGTGCAAACTTAATTTTCACCTTTCTCAGTAATAACATTAAACCAAATTCAACATCTTCTGTTAAGGACCAGGCTTGCCATGGATTTTTTTCCAACACTTCAGTAGAAAAACACATTCCGTTTCCCCGAAGCCCCATATCCAGGCCAAGTACCTTTCGGCCAAGCGGCTTCACATAATTGTAGAGTAGAAAACCTATCCTGATGGTTTCACTGCTCCATGCCCCAGAATCAGGCAAAACAAGATCTCCGCTTTGAACCACTCTGTTTCCTTTTTCAAGATAATAATTCATTACATTCAGATAATTACCTGAGACCAGGCTGTCTGCGTCAAAAACGATTATGGCATCAGGGCGCTGACTGTCAGACAGAATTTTGTCGAATGCCCAGCGAAGTGCATAGCCTTTCCCCTGCTTTTTTTCGTTGGTTCTTTCAAAAACTGTTGCTCCCAGCTGCCTGGCAATTTTAGCCGTATTGTCTGAACAGTTATCTGCTACAACTATCACATCAAATAATGTTTTCGGGTATAACAGAGAAAACAGGCTATAGATGGTTTTGGATAGAACCTTTTCTTCATTATGAGCCGGAATTACAATGGAAAACCTTCGGTATTTTATACTTTTGAAATTTTTGATAATTTTTCCTTTGAGTGCGAAAAAACTTAATAACATTTGATACCCTAAAAGTAAGCCTGCAACTGCTGCTATTATATATTGTATTACTGCATATACTGCCATCTCTCTTTATTGATTATGAGATTATTTTTCTGATTTTTATATGAAATACCCCGCCACAAATACAAAAATGGCTGTAAAATTTATTGCTGTTTCGTTTACCCTGAAATTTTTTTCGTCGTCCTGATAACTTTTACCCGGATAAGATGAAATTTTGTCTTCATGTTCCGGCAGATGATTATTGGGCCCGCCTACCATCATACCGGGCACCGGGCCGGAGGCATTTAATTCCATGGAAAACTGGTGATAAGGATTTTGAACTGATGCCTCTCCCATTCCTGTTAAAAAAGTATGATTGAATGGATTCCGTCCCAGGGTATAATGAAGCTGATCCAGTGCTTTTTCATAGTATTTGCTATCACCTGTTTTCTCATAAAGTTGTATGAGAAGGTAAGCGTATCCAAGATTCACACTGGCCGAACCCCAATAATATTCTTCATGCTTCAGCAGTGTTTGATAGTTATTTTCATGCGTTTGCTGAAGCAGCCTCTCTGCATGTTCCATAAGCGCAGATTGAATGATATCCTGGTGGGGCTTATACAATTCAGGCACTTCTGAATTTAAAAAAGCCGATAAAGCCATGGCGTGAAAATTCCGCCAGCTTAAAGGCGGGATTTCGCCGTGCAAAAGCTCCGGATACACATTTATAAAAAAAATAAGGTATGATTCATCACCGGTCAGCTTATAAAGTTCAATCGAAGCCCACAATCTCTCATCTCTGTCATAACTATCTCCGTACTCTCCACCTGCTACATCCGGCGGATTTTGAAAACCACCGGCTGGTACAATATCCGGCTCCTGTTGTAAAAACTGCCAGGCATTTAATGCCGCCTCTTCGAGTTTATCAGAAAATACAGGGGCATCATTCTTATAAAGCTGAGCTCCTAAAGCTGCCACTGCTGCAAAACCGGCAGTGGATGTGCTGGTGATCTCGAAAATATAACGCTGTCCCGGATCATCCTCAGGTAAAAACTCACCAATCCATTCTTTCTGAACTACTTTATGGAATATTCCCCCATTTTCATTCTGCATCTTCAGCAGCCAGTCCAGTGCCCATTTTACTTCATCCAGCAAGTCGGGAATTCCGTTACCTGCCTCGGGTATGTCGAGCTGGCTGTCGGTAAATCTTTCAGGGCGCATTTCATACAGGTACAGCAAGAGCCCCGAACTTAAAGAAGTATTTATAGAAAATTTTCCATAGTCACCCGCATCATGCCACCCTCCTGTTACATCCCTATGCTGATCATGATCATCATAAAACGGTGCATCGTTTATATGGCAGCCGTTATGATTCCATGGTTTTTCATTTTGTACCGGTGTTCCACAGCGATGGTAGTAATAACTTTGAATGGCTGTTAAAGAAGTATCTTCATAAACATTGGTTCCGATCGTCACCTTTTGAGGAGGTATTTCAGGGCTGGCATTCACCCGGATCATGAATTCTCCTTCACTTTTGAAATCGGAAAAATCAATCAGAGAGGTCGTGTCGCCGGTAACGGCATCCGGCATGAACACTTCTTCAATAGATCCGCTGTAATAAATTTCTGATCCATCTTCATTTGTTATTTCAAACTCTGCCGCCTGCCGGTTAACCAGCAATGCATGTTTGGGATCATCTGTATTATAGCCCACCAGGTTAACAGCTATAAATGCATCGGGAGCCTGCTGTGAACAGGCGGCCAGTATAATTGCCAATAATACCACGGGAACTGTTTTAAATCCTTTCATACATTTACCTCCACCGGCTTTACAGGAGAGCCATTACGAAATTCACGAATTCCGGCCGAATTCCGTACTTCCCTCTGTATTGAATTTGAAAATTGTTCCAGACTGTGATGTTCTTCCACATATTTCCGTGCAGCCTTTCCCATTTCCGCTGCACGTTCAGGATCATTCCAGAGTTTTATAATTTCGTGCCTTAGTGCTTCCGGATCTCCCTGCGGTACAAAAATTCCTGTAACACCTTCCTGAATTACATCCACCTGCCCTTGTGATCGTGTGCAGATTACCGCTTTTCCCATCGCCATAGCCTCCAGTATTGATGTCAGGCCATTGTCGGAATCTGTGGGAAGCAGCGGCACAACTACAAAACGGCTGCGTGCATACAATTCCCTCAGGTCAACGTATCCTTTTCTTCCCACACTGATGTGATCCGGAATTTTATCCATTTCATAAACTCTTTGCACTGTATCAAACAACTCTCCTCTTACACTCGATACAGCGATATGGCAGGGAATATCAAGAGGACGCAGCGCTTCAACCAGTGTTGGATAGTCTCTCATCTCCATACCCACAGAACAAATGGTATCAGTTGGAGACGGAATTGGAGACCAGAATTTCTGATCAGTTCCCCGTTTTAACAGTTTAATTTTTTCGGGAGGTATCCCAAGCTGTTGTATGGCAATATTCCGCTGCACAGAAGACCATATCAAAATCCGGGTTATTTTACTCTGCCCGTGTTTCAGCATCCACATTTTTTTCTTTGATTTGTTTTTGTACATGGATGTTATTCTTGAAACCACCATAACATGAGGAATGTTAATCCTCAGGTATTTCATCGCCAGAGCAAGAATCAGGCTTGTTCTTTCGGTCTGGCTGAAAATAACATCATACTTTTTCCGTAATAAAACAGCTTCAAATACCTGGGCAATTTCAACCGGTATTCTTTTATATATCCATTGTTTTAACCCATTGGTTTTTCCGTACAAATATCTCTCGTCGAGCAGGTCGGCTTTTAGCATGTCCTCCAGGTATGATACCCTGGGGTGTTTATTTTGTTTTTCAAGTTCAATGATCGTTTTGTCAGAGGGTTTCCCCATGCCTCCCGAAATGATATATAGCGTTTTCAACTTTATGATGTTTTTAGATTACTATTTTATGGTCGAACCCATGTCATATTCCACAACTGATTTCTTTTCTTCTGGAAGATCCTCTGGCTGCAGGATCTCCTGGTTATGAACTAACTTTCCGTAAATCCATTCTGCGTATTGATACGGAGTGAGTACCTTCAGGAAATATTGCATCAATCCTGTTCCTGATAAAACCGAAAGCCTGCGGATATCAAATATACTGGCACCAAACCTGGGGGAGCCGGTATAAACTCCGCACCCAAATCGAAATCCTTCCTGAAGTACCAGAGACTGCACCTGTCTGTTAACCCGGCCATACGGATATGCAAAACTGTAAATATTTTCCTGCAGCAGGTTTTCTATATTCTTTTTTGAAACAGAAATCTCCCATTTCAGCTCTTCTGACTTTAAAGTAGACAAAGGCGCATGAGTCATGCTATGTGCCCCGATTTCAAAACCTGCTTCTCTCATTTCCAATATATGCTCATCTTTCATGAGAGGTGTTTTTTCAATTTCCTCTCCATCCCAGTCGGCATACTGCAGCTCGCGGTTTCCCATTACAAAAATAACCGCCTTCATATCGAACTCCTGCAAAATCGGATAAGCATTTGTGAACGTATCCAGATGACCATCATCAAATGTTAAAATGATAGGATTTTTGGGCAGTGTTAATTTTCCTTTTAAATAAAGATGATAATCCTCAAAAGTGACAGGAGTAATATTCAGCAGCTGAAGCATCCTGAGCTGTTGTCTGAAATTTTTTGAAGTAACGGAATACCTGGATCTGCACCGATCCTCTTCAACCACCCTGTGGTACATCAGCACCTTTATGTTTATTTCTTTCTCTTCTTTGCTCATTCTCTCTTGCCTGATTATTACTGTAAAATGAACCCTGCCTGTAAACACGGCTCTCCCCTTTGGTTATCGCAACAAATGTGCCAATATTTGATCAGAATAATTACACCCGGAATCAAAGCCTCAGTGCTAAAAAAGGCATTGAGAATCTCTTCATAATTACTCCGGGTGTAAAAATTATTCTCACCGTTACAGAAATGTGAAAAAAGTTATCGTGTACTAATTTGAAGAATTTCTCTTGATTTTATAACTGTTCCAGCGAAAAAGAAGATATTGCGGGATCATCTGAAAAATGCCGCGGTTTTCTTTCTGTACCTTCATCAGTTTGGTTTCGGCACGGGCTCTTTTATAAAACATAGCTATGGCAGTTAATGCCGACCGGGTCCATTTTTTCGACATTTTTTGATCATCCTTGTATGTAAATGTAAGTTTCCAATTCGACAGGTTATCTTTTGTAAAATCGTATTTATATCCTTCCTCTCCCCTTAACAGTTCTACATGTGATACCCCTTCTTCTTCAAGAGCATCTTCAATCAACTTCACCAGTAAAGCGATACCGGGTCGGTATTTTGAAGAGGGGCTCTCATCGTCAAAACCGCTTATATAGTCGAAATACCGGTTGTTATAGCGAAGAAGCATTCTGCAGGCACAAACTCCTTCTTCATCTTCTGCCTGGCTAAACCATAACCAGCCATTATCAAAAGCATAACGTAGTGTTTCTTTAAAAAAACCTGTAAAACGATCGTCATGAAAAACACCTGGGAATCCAATTTTATTCCACCTGTCCTGGTGTAACCTGATCAAAGACTCAGTGGCTTTTTCAACATCATCCCATGTTTCACATTTCTTAATTGAAAAACATCCCTCGGGAGCCATTTCCCTGCGGGTTTTTTTAATCCTTCTGCGGGCATTCGATTTCAGTTTTTTGATATAGCCTTTCATTGATTCATGCCGGCTAAGATCTATGAACGGGCAGGTATCCGTTTTCTCAAGGTTATACTCAACATTTGTTTTCTTCAGCCTTGGCAGAAAATATTTCATGATAAAACTGTCGTCTCTTGCCTGGTGAAAAGTAATCTTATCTGCTTCAAAATAATTAACTCCAATTGCTTTGCAGAATATTCTGGCTACATGAAACCTGTATTTTTCATCAACCAGAATGTCTAAAAAATCACTGATGCCATAATCATCCAGGTAACCCAGCTGCTCATTTTCACTGCCACCGCTCCCGATAAGCTGCAATCTGCTTTCCAGTACATTTCCATTTAATTTTGTAACCCCTTTATAGAATGGAGCCAGGGCAACAATTTTAGATCCGTTCCAGACCGTAACGATGTAAGGAGAACGCTGTGAATTCTTTCCGAAATATTTCCACCAGGTACGTGCCCATTCATATGTCATACAAACCATAGCATCGGTCTGCCTGGCCAGGTCTATCCAGTCTGATGCCAGTTGATCGAAAGCATTCTCTCCCTCATAAATTTCTATCGACAATCCATATTCCGCAAATTTCCCCTGTTTAACATTCGAAACGTATTCATTGTCGCTCATAATCTCTTCCTGAAATTGTAATAATTGCATTTGCTCTCCCTGATTTCATTGATTTTTTATTCTGATCTGAAATGTTTCCAGATCTTTCTGATTATTCTCGCCGGCTGTTTCTACAGCCATATATATTACATGCAGATTATAAATCTGCTGTTTAAATTATACTGATTACTGCAGATGGAAAGGTTCCGTTGGTTAAGTCTCTTCTTCTCAATCTGTATTGTCTGCTGTTGCTGAGTACAGACAGTGCTTCCATTGCTATCATCGGAACTGCCTCCGATAAGAGGTTTAACATTCGCCTGGATGGCTGTTGACCCTAAATCCTTTACTTCTGCCTGATTACTAATTTTTATTGTAAATAGCGGATGAGAATTTCTCTCTGTTAATTTTTTTTTAGTCTCTTGAACAAGTTTCTCAATTAATGAATAAATATCAACCCAAAAAAAGTTTACTGAGAAATAAATCATCATCTTTCGGAAAATAAAAAATTCTAATAATCCCGGTATAGAAAACTTCAATCTGTAATAATTAATCTGGTTGTAAAGTTTCATGATTCTGCATTATCTATGCTTAACATTACTTTTATTTTTCTTGCGGATGAAAGACTTTTTATGATTTCCATTTCTTTCTTATCAAACATTTTGACTGCAAAAAGCCCTGCTATATAAATTACACCGCCCAGGAAAGCTGAAATCATCCAATACAAACCTATTGAACCAAACAGCCATATAGCCCCGGCCATTAATGCACCTGCTATAACAGGTTTGGTGATAAATGAGATTTTGAAGGTTTCGAAATAATGAGCGGGGAGCAGATATATAGCTGAAATCAGCATAAACAATTCCGTAACAAAAGTAGCTGCTGCTGCGCCCACGCCACCGTTCATAAATGAAGCCTGTGTATAAGGAATAAGCAGGTAATTGACACCTATATTTAAAAATATTGCAAAGAAACCTACGGTTGCCCAGCCTTTTTCACCATTTGCAGCTCCTATTATTGCCGTACCCAATATCAAATCAACATATATAATGGGAATGCTTAGCGCGAAAATCTGAAGAACAATAACGGAGGAAGCGTATTCTTCAAGACCCATAAAAAATTGAATGATATTTTCGGCAAATATAAAGATCAGTACAGATGATGCGACTCCAAGAATAAGTATCAGTTTCAGACTTTTGCCCATTGTCTGTTCGAGTACTCCATCGTCACTTTTCCAGAGTTTGGCAAATACCGGGAAAATAACTGATTTGTAAACAATAGGCAGCATCATCACCATATCAAAAAAACGGTAGGCACCTCCATACCAGCCGGTTACTTCTTCGGGAACCATGGCCGAAAGCATCACAGCATCCACGCGATAATAGATCACCGAAAAAAGTGAGAACAGAAAATAGGGCATGGCCGAATGCAGCAGTTTAAATACCTTGAAATCGAACTGGCAGTTAATAGTAACGAACCTGCGGGAATACCAGAGATTAATTAAGAGATGAATCAGGGCACCCACTGCTATAATAATGGCGATCATCATAGAATCTGCCCCCATCAATAAGGCACCGATGGAAAACATTGCAACAAAAATGCGTTCTACAATAGAACCCAGTGCCGGGTATTCCATTCGTTCTATACCCTGGAAGAAAGCAAATATTGCAGAAGAACCTCCTTCAAATAATTTTCCAACAGCCAGTATCAGGATAAGCAGGCTTACATGTTCACTATATCCCATAACCTCAGAAAAAAGCAGGATGATTCCGATTGAAATAACCCACAGAAGGATTCTCAATACGAGATAACTGTTCAAAATTTTTGAGCCTACTTTCGCGGATCTTGCTACTTCTTTGGGTATCAGGAAATTTCCGCCAAAATCAATAAGTAAACCCAGCATCATTTTTATAGATAACGCCAGGTATAAACGCCCATAATCTTCACTTCCTAAATATCGTGGCAAAAAAAGGAGGAGCAGAAAACTTGATACCCATGTAATGGCTTGTGAGCCAAACATTATGGAAAAATTCCTCGCAATCGATTTTCCGATTTCTCTCTTCATTGTTTTCTGTGCTGCACACCAGCTAATTAAATTATTTATCCCTCGTCCTGTTTTCCAAGGTGTTCAACCGTTGGTAATAGCCCCATCAGGCATCCCAGGTAAATCATATTGCGGTAGTAGGTTAACTGCAAATCAAAATAAGAAACCACCATTTGATTAATGACCGCCACAACTATAAAAATAGTAACTGCTTGTAAATAAGGGTCTGTTTGCTTCTTAAATATTTTAACTCCTTTTGCAACAAAAGAGTTAAAGAAAAACCAGAAACTGAAAAAACCTACTGCCCCCATTTTTACAATTACCCAAAAAATCTGGTTGTGCGGAATATAATCCCGGAGGGGAAAACGTATATCTACCAGCGAAACCGGTTGTTCATATTTTTTCCCAAACCCAATACCTGTAACAGGATTATTTACCACGGTTTGCGCGAGGTTATAGTTTTCATTTTCCCGGTACAGGTTCGAGTAGTAATCCTCTGAATTATCATCTATCTCAGGGCGCTCAAGTCCTGATTTGACCATTTGAATCGGGCGGGTGAATCTTGCATTGCTATCCCATAACGCAGCAGTATAAATTCCTGCAATAAGTAAGCAGGGCAGCATTATTTTTATAAACTTCCACCTGATAACCCCGGGCAGAACAACAATAAAAGTTACAAATGAAACCATGAAAGCAGCATAAGCGGCACGGCGCAGGGCAAAATAAAAACCTAACATCAGCGGCAGCAGTAAAATTAGCAGCCAAAAATGCTGTTTATTCCTTACTTTAAATACCAGAAAACCAAACAAAAGGATAAAAAGGGTTACAATAAAAACCGGATCTTCATGGTTGGTCAGTGTGGCATGCAGGCCGGTTGTAAATCCAACACTGATATACCTTGCTATACCCTGAAGAGCTTTAAAAGTCAGAGCGATGATAAAAATCCAGATTAAAATCTGAAGCTGATCCCTGCTGCGGATAATCTGCGGTATAATCAGGTAAAGTGTAAAGAAGTAGAAGAAAGCCCGGATTTCCCATAATGCTGCCAGAAAATCTCCCCCGCCCAACATTCCGTAGGCAAGCGAAAACAAGGAAAAAATTACAAACAATACAAAAGGCCATTTAACAGGAATAGGCCTCCAGGTAAATTCCTTGTTTACCGCCATTGCCAGGAACAGGGAAATGATGATAAACAGCAGATGAATTTCAATGGCATTTACAACTCCTCCCTCAATATCAGGAAGATAAGAAACCTCCTTCAGGTTTCTGAAAAAGTCTATATGGTAGGTTAACGGCTCGAAACCCGGTACACCAAACTGATCAAACAACAGTACTAAAAAAACAAGGGTATAAATACTGTAATCTATCCGGAGAAAGCTTACAAGAGCAATGGATACAAAATATACCATTACTAAAACAACCGGCAGATCTCCATTAAAAAGCAACAGGCCGCCCAGGATAACCGTCCCGTAGATCAATAACAGCCATAATACCAGGGAATTGTCTGAATTTAATCCCAATGGCCTTAGAAACAGTTTTTGATACATACCAGCTAAAAGATAATTTTCTGTTCCATTCATAATTTTTCGTGGGTTATGGTTCCGGCATTTCCATAGTAAACAGCATCACCAAAACATATCCCGTGGTTATCAGAGAAATAAGCAGTGCAGTGAAATAGGGTGTTTTTTCTTTTGTTGTTGTTCTGCTGATCAAAATGACGAGCAAATGCAGGAATATAATTCCGAACAAAGTTTTCATTCAGTTCACCTGCCATCTTTAAAACGGTTGAAAATATACCCTACAAACCGCCGTTCGTCGATATGTTTGTACATCTTTTTCAGCTGGTCTCTCTTGGTATGCGTTGTATCGATTACCGAAATAAGCCCGTCCATTTCATTGATAAAATGAACCGGAAAATCCTCAACGGGAAAAACGGAACTCATATCAACTACAATGAAATCGAACTCCCTTTTCAGGGTGTACAAAATTTCGCGTAAAACAATCGTGTCTTTTATACCGGGTACATATTTAGTAATGTCTCCGGCGGTAAGCAGGTACAGATTTTCTACCAATGTTGGAGTTACCCGAAGTAATTTATTTTGCATGGCTTCGGACAAGCCGGGCTGCAGTCGTCCGCCAAAAATTTTATGCAGCTGGGGGTTTTGAAAATTAAGGTCTACAATAACTGTTTTTTGGTTATAAGCCCGTGCAAGTGAAACAGCCATATTGGTAGCTACAAGTGTTTTCCCTTCTCCCTTATTCGGACTGGTAATTCCTAGGGCAAGGTTTACATTTCCCTCATTGGTATAAAGCTTGGAAAAATTAAACTTGTTATAGAACTGCTTTGAAATAATTCTTGTATCCAGGTGCTGTAATTGATCATCTGCAACTGTTAAAGGCAGCAATGACGGATTTCCTACAAAAATGGGTTTGGTAAGAGATTGTGACTTATCCCTTTTTTCTACCTGATTTGTTTTCATTTTCGGTAAAATGATCTTCTTTTGTTTAGAGTTTTTCATCAGAGAGATAAGCTATAATTGGTTTGTTAAATTGAAGGTCTTCTTCCGATCGAATGGTACTGTCCAGTGCTTCGGCTATTCCCATAAAAAAACCACCGATTATAATTCCGAGTATTAAACCGGATCCTAAAATAAGTGTGGAATTAGGTGATGATGGTTCTTCTGCAACCAATGGTTCGTCAATTACCATAAGCATACTGGCTGCCTGATCGCTGATATCCTGCTCCATCCGGGCCTGTTCCAGTTTTAATTTCATATCGTTATACAATTCCTGGTAAACTTCGATATTAGATTGTCTGCTGTTCGTTCTCTGGGTTGCCACAAATGACTGTTCCATATTTTCTATGACAGTATCCCGTTGTGTCCTCAGGTCATTTAACTGTCTTCTGCGGTCCGCTATGTTTGATTCCATGGTAGCAGGAATTCTTCTTGCAACTTCTGTAATCTGACTTCTCAATGTTCTCAGACGTGGATAACTTTCAGTAAATTGCTGATTCAAATCCTCATATTCCGTTAGCAGGCCCGAAAGTTCACCACCATAAGGAATCTCCTCCATGGGAAGCCTGTAAAGCGACTGAACATTAAAATCCTCAGAAGACTGCTCAAGAAAGTTGTTAAGCATAGTGATCCTGTTTTCCTCCTGGTCAATGCGCCAGTCTAATTCATCAATCTGGGAATCGATATCCCGCAGCCGCGACTGCATCACACCCGCATCAATAGGTAGTTCTCTCATCCGATCTGTGGTTGAACTTAAAACCTGCTCTCTTTGCTGATCTACAATGGCTTCCAGTTCATTTAACTTTGTTGTAAAAAACTCTACGGTTTCACTGGTTTTACGTTGCTGTCGCTGTATTTTTGTATTAATAAAATGGTTTCCAAGTACCCTGGCTCCATTCCTTGCACGAACCGGGTCCCGATCCACAAAGGTTATTTCATACGTATCGTTAACACTTAAATCTGTATCTATTCTTTTGCGAAGGTCTGCAACCATTTGCTTCCGGCTGTTGATTGTTAATATACTGTCTTCATAAGCCAGGCTGTCAATTAACATTTCTATTGTGGACCGGCTGTATATAATGTTGTCATAAGCCTCCAGTTGATTGTTCTCTGCGGGGTTATTTCCCATATCATATATTAGCTGAGGACTGATAGCTTCATCATCATCTATCAAAATTGATATTGTTGAATCATACTTTGGCTCAATGAACTCCAAAGCTCCAAAACTCAACAGCAGGAAAAAGACCGGTGTGATAATCAGAAGCAGTCTTCGCCTCCGTACCACTCCTTTTATTTCGGGTATGATCTCTCTTGTTGTATCCACGAGTGCGCTTTTTAGTTAAAGTTTTATCAATTCGCTGGATAATGAATGTTACAATTGATGTGCCAAATCTTCTCTTTGTGAAAAAAATGTATGGTTTATTACCTCTGTCGACTCTGAAGCATGTTTTTTTAATGTGTCTTTAATCCCCTGATGTATTAAATAATTGTTGCCCGGCATGTTTGAAACATATTTACACAAAAAATCAGGGAAGGTGTGTGAAATTTGTACCCATCAAATACTTGTGGTCATAGTTCTCTATTTAACTTTTGGTTATGAACAAAAACTAAAATGTTTCTTCCTCTTCTTTAAACGCTTAATTCTCCATGACTGTGGTAACTTGGCACATTTGTTGTGATATACTCATACCACATTAAACCATTAACCCGGACAGAATTAAAAATGACTACTATTCTAAAATTGGGGAGCGTATTTGCGCTGGCGGTTATTATTAGCGGGTGCAGTACGTCAGAAAGACTACAGGAAGAGAGAGCCAGTCAGCAATCTACCTTCGACCAAACCACTACTATTCAAGGTGATGATTATAAAATAAGATCGGGAGATGAAATTGAAATCCTTGTGTGGGAGCAGCCAAATTTCAATACAGAAACCGTGGTTTCCGGCATGGGAACTATTGCCATTCCACTCATAGGAGAAATAGAGGTTAGCGGACTCACCCGTGATGAATTAGAAAGAGAATTAACCAGCAGAATGTCGGAGTATATCAGGGATGAAATTAACCTGACAATTTCAATCCGCAGCACCGAGCAGATGATGGTTTCGGTTTTTGGAATGGTAGACAGGCCTGATAATTATCCTGTTGTGGATGAAACGTCCATCTTTAAAATACTTTCTGTTGCCGGAGGCCCAACCGATCAAGCCAATATCCGCAGGGTAAAAATTTACAGAAAAGGCGGCTCGCCCAGTTACGAAACAATCGATTTAACTTATTACCTGGACAGCGGACAGATGGATTCCGTTGGTATGGTACGGCCCGGTGATGTGGTTTATGTGCCACGCAGGGATAATGTTGTGAGGGAAATGTCGGAATTCTTGCGGGATATCGTGCTGCTATTTGGAATTTTTAGAGTCTTCAACTAATGAAAAAATTACTTCAATATTCTTCCTTTATCATTCTGTTTATGCTGACGGCGGTGGCTCTACCCGGAGAGGTATGGGCACAGCTTACAGATACAACAGGTGTTTCAGAAGGACTCAGGGGTGCTCCAAGAGCTTATAACTACGATGCAAGAACAACAGCTTTGGGCGACGCGACCGTAGCTGATCCTACTTATCTGACTGGATTTAACATGAACCCGGCTACACTTTCTTTTGTGCGCGATGCAGATGTGGTACAACTCAATTCCTACCATGCATGGAATAATAATCTTATGGAACAATCTATCACTTTACCCGCCATACGGTATCGCAACCATCGTATGGCAGCTCAGTTTGGGGTGATCCATAATGGAATAAACTCATTGAATTATCGGGGTGAAAGCCAGGTACCGGAACCCAACCTGAATGGTGCTCATATGGATTTAGCATATGCCATTTCATATGAAAATGTTTTGAGTTTCGGGATTTTAAACAGTTTCAGATATGCACAGAATAGCAACAATAATGATGGCAGATGGAGTTATTTTGCTTCACTGGGAGTCCTGTACGCTCCTTCCGAATCTGTAAGTTATGGGGTTGCTTTCCGTGGCCTCGGACACAGCCCGGTATATCAGTTAGCTGAAGCTGGCCAACTGGGAAACAGCGGTGAAACTATTCTGGCGGATCAGAATCTCAGGGAAAGTCTGGAATTAGGTGCTACTCTTAAGTTTCCTGTAGATACGGACCACAATTATCTCGCCTTGTCTTTAGCAAATGAGAAACGTTTCGGAGAGGACGGTATCTGGTATAAAATTGGTTTTGAATTTTATGTTGTTCCTGCCCTGGCCCTTCGGAGTGGTTTGCTTTTTCAGCCGGACAGAGACCTCTACACACCTCGTTTTGGCCTGGGTTTAGACGTGGATATTTTAAAAATAGATTACAGTGTTTCTTATAAAGATCAAATTTTCGAACACTTTCATCAGCTCGGACTCACAATATATTTTGACAGGTTATAATTATGAAGTTATCAGCAAAAAAGAAACCGGAACCGGAGAAAACCAGTCTGGAAGACATTGAAAAATCATCGAAAAGTGCGTTAATGAGAGATATCATCAATAAAATTCTTGGCCTCGCCAAATTAGATTCCAATGTGGTAATAATTGGAGAAATAGGATCCGGTAAAAAACGCCTTGCCCGAATCATACACCAAAACAGTTACCGATCAAACGGTCCTTTCCATTCTTTTTACTGTGTGGATGTTAATGAAGATGAATACAAGGAAGCGTTTCTGGAGCACCTTCAATTCGAGGAAAACCATATAGTATTAAAATATGATGCCATTGAAAAAGCCCGTCAGGGTATTCTTTACCTCGACCAGTTTTCAGAACTGTCTCCATACTTCATGCTTAATATTATCCATTCTTTTGTTCATTGCAGCAAACAGCACTTTAAATACGATAAGACAAACAGGCCCCGGCTGATCCTTTCAATGAATCAGGAAAGTTATCAGAATATTTACAACACATCTACATGGAAATCGGTGCTTCAGCTCATCAATCCTATTGGCATTATGCTGCCTCCCCTCAGGGAAAGGAAGGAAGATATCCCCATGTATATTGATTTTTTTCTAAAGGAGATCAAAGATAAATACCAGGAATGGAATGACCTGAAAATTTCTTCGCAGGCTTTTTCAGAATGCTCAAACTATAACTGGCCTGGTAATCTTATGCAGCTGAAGAATGCCATTCTGCAGGGTGCTATTCTTTCGTATGGAAAAACAATTGAAAGCAGACATTTGCCATTTTCCATGAGCTGGAAACTTCCATACGATTTTGAAGACAACAAACTTTTGTACTAAAAAAAAATTTATTCCACGACATTCAGAGAGAAAGAGAGAGTAAGTGAGAGAAATGATTATTCAATATGTGTTAGCATTTATTATACCGGTTATCATTGCACTAGTCGCCACTCCTTTGGTCATTAAGCTGGCTGTAAAAATTGGGGCCACTGATCAGCCGGGCGGGCGTAAAATTCATAAAACCAAAACACCCCGGCTGGGTGGATTAGCAGTTTTTATAAGCCTGTTTTTGTCAATTGCAATTGTGTACCTGGTTTTCCCTGAATTATTTGCCGGAATAGAACCCCATACAAAGCAGATAGCGGTAATCGCATTTTCCCTGATTTCCATTTTCCTGCTTGGTTTCTGGGATGACCTGAAATCGCTGAAGCCCGGAATTAAATTCGGAGTACAGTTTTTAACTGCTGCCCTGGTTTATTATGCCGGATTCAGGATATCGAATATTACCAATCCGCTTGATGTGGGGCTGCTGGATACGGGCATGCTCGATTTTCCCATCACCCTGTTCTGGATTGTGGGAATAACCAATGCCTTTAACCTTATCGACGGCCTTGACGGGCTTTCATCAGGAGTAGCCACAATTGCCTGCATTTCAATTTTTACAGTTTCTTCATTATCGGGAGAGTTATGGACCGCCATTCTTGCCCTGATATTAGCCGGAGCACTTGTCGGTTTTCTTCGGTATAACTTCCGGCCGGCAAGTATTTTTCTGGGTGATTCCGGCAGCCTGCTGATTGGCTTTTCCCTCGCATTAATGTCTATACAAAGTACAACTAAAATATCAACGGGATTCGCCCTTCTGTTCCCAATGCTTGTGCTTGGGTTACCCATTACCGACACCGTACTATCGATGATGCGAAGGTTTTTAAGCAACTATCTTCCTGAAAAATCACGGGGTAAGTCAACTTCTGTTACCCATAAAATCCGGGGGATGTTTGTACCAGACAAATCCCATATTCATCATCAGCTTCTTTCGCTGGGCCTGACACACCGAAATACCGTCCTGCTTTTGTACAGTGTATCAGCTTTTTTTGCTTCTGCCGCACTGATCCTGGTCAGGGTTGAAAGTATTGGACTGTCCATTGCACTAATGATGATGCTTGGAATTGTACTTGTTATCGGAATAAAAAAACTACGCTATCGGGAAATTTCCATATTCAACAACGGCATGATCATACCTGTTTATGAACAGTGGATTCTGAACCGCACCATCTTTCTGAGTTTACTGGATATGAGCTTTATAGCCGCATCTTTCGGCTTAAGTTATAATTTTGTTCAAAGTGGTGATCCTGCCTTATTTTTATTAGCATCAGATAACATGATCATTATGGCTGTTTTGCCGGTTCAGCTGTTCATTTTCTGGATTACAGGGCTTTACCGGGAAACCATCAGGCAAATGGGAATTGGTAACGCATTGCACATTACCACCACTGTTGGTTATGCCATTCTCGGGTCGGCTCTTGTACTTCTTGTGATGGATGTTATCGCACCAATAACTATCCTGTTGATATTGGTTCTGGATTTTTATTTTCTGCTGACTTTTATACTGGGTTTCCGCATCGCCTACCGGGCCCTGAGTTATTGGTTTCACCGGGAAAAACCAACGGGAGAGAACGTGCTTATTTATGGAGCAAACGAAAACGGAGCCATGATTTTGCACAAAATTCACAACTCTGTTACAACCAATTTCAAAGTACTCGGTTTCCTGGACGATGACCCCGAACTCGAAGGTAAAATGATGAATGGATATCCTATAATCGGAACTCACTGGAAATTAGCCAGGGTCCATCAGTCACAGGGTGTTGATAATATTTTTATTTGTGAGAAAAGCATTAAACCTGAAAATTTTGCCCGTTTAAAATCCATTGCGAAGGAGAAAGGAATACATGTTAAACGGCTCCAGGTAAAACTGAAAAGTGTTACCGCAACCGCATCAGATAAAAAAAAGAACAATGGTGTAACGGAATTCGATTTATCCTACACCTGAAAACAACCAATTGTTATGAAAATTTTCTCTTTAAAATTCCTGTTACCATACCTGTTTATATTCAGTTTTTTCCTTTCTGTTTTTGCAGCATTTTCATGGATTAAGCAAGACCCAGCCACTGACAATGAACATCAACCCCGCCATAGGGATGGTGATATCTGGGTTAGCGCTTATCTTGCCAGCTGGCAGCATAATGCCGGAACACCATACAGTAACTGGGGAAAGCTTACCACCCGCGATATTAACTGGGATGCCTTTACTCATCTGTTTTATTTCTCTTTGGGTATCGGGAAAGATGGACGGCCAAGAAGCAGCCTGGATCCGGAAAAACGCAACAATCTGAATACAGACCGGCTGAGAGACATTGTACCGGCTGCACACAGAAATCAAAAAAAAATACTGTTCAGTGTGGGGGGCTCAGGAAGCTATGAAGGGTTCAGTTCCGCGATAAAGCCAGAGAACAGAAGCAGGTTTATTGGAACCATTGTTGAGTTTATTACTGTCTATGGCTTTGACGGTGTGGACCTTGATATGGAACCAATCTACAGGAAAGATCACAAAAATTACCGGGACTTTGTTTTTCTGCTTCACAGGGAATTCAGCGGAATGCGAACCAAAAATGGTGACAGGCCTTTAATTACCATCGCCGCTTTAAAAGGAACTTCCGTTTCTGAATTATATGCCGGCATTCAGCAGTATGTTGACCAGATAAACATTATGACATACGACATGGCCCAGGCATGGGAAGGCTGGCAGGCATGGCACAATTCCGCTTTATACAGCAAAGGAATGAATTTTGATAGCAATGGGAGTGAAATGTCGAGCATTGAACAAAAAGTTGAAATTGCACTGGATGCCGGGATCGAACCTTACAAGCTGGGGATTGGCGTCGACTTTTACGGATACATCTGGCATGGAGTTCACTATCTTGGAAAATGGCAGGGATGGCCTGATGAAGATCTGTCTATTATGGAACGCCCTGGCGGAGTGCCGTACTATGAATTAAACGAACGGTTTAATCTTCATAATGCATCCTGGGATACAATCGCACAAACTCCCTATCTGAACGTAGAAAATCCAAAAGCGTTCGTCTCTTTTGATAATGAACGCTCTGTACAGCGAAAAGTTCAGTTTGCCATTGAGAAGGGACTGGGCGGTATTATTTTATGGGAATTAGGAGGCGGTTTTATACAAAGTAATCGCCCGGGTGAAAAGAGTCCTCTGCTGGATGCTGTAAAACAAGAAGCAGCACAGTACCGGATCACTCCATAATTTATTTTCAATTTTCACTGTTCGCTCCTAAGACAGGATAAAAAATTCATCCAATGGAACTTTTTTTTCTCTCCGGGATTCAAAAATTTTTCCGAAAATTTAAAAAAAATAAATTTTTTTAAAAAAGATTTTTCTGAACAAGCTTTTGCCTGCCATTCTATTAGAATCTTCTTGTAGTGAAAACTCCATCAAACCTGTAGTTTTTTCTTGATTTTTTAGGAACAAAGACCCCTACACTCAGTTTTCTAACTCAACTGATTCGCCGAAATCTACTCTCTCGGATATTCGGATTCAGTAACTCTCAAACCGGTAATTCAGAGAATAACTCTCTTATACTCTGTATTACTGAACCATTTCTAATATTACTATTTCTATGAACTCTAAACTACTATTCCCAATTCTGGGCATTGGTATGATGTTGATGTTTGTGCAGTGCGACGACATCCCATCCACCGATGCACAAAAAAATGAAGAAACGAAAGATGAACTCTCTGCACCTGAATTAATCTCGCCGCTAAACGGCGCTGAGAATCAGACAGCTCCCCTCAACCTTAAATGGAAGCAAATACGTGGTGCCAAAGAATACCATGTACAGGTATCAGAATCAGAAGATTTTGCTGATGTACTTGTCGATAGTATTTCAGAAGGCACATCACTTACAACACCACCCCTCACTACAGAAACTATTTATTTCTGGCGAGTGAGTCCTCTGAAGAAAAACTACACGGGCCCCTGGTCAGAAGTCTGGCAGTTCACAATTTCAGATGAAGATCAGGAACCGGTAATTGTAGAACTTCAGTCTCCCGAGTCGGGTGCTGAATTTGAAGAAGGCGAGGATCTGATTTTTGAATGGGAGCCGGTAGAATACGCTTCCGGTTATCACTATCAATTATCCACTGATGAAGAATTCAGCAGCATTGAAATAGATTCTGTTGCACAATCTGCTTCTATTCAAATTGAAGCCCTGGAAAGTGACAGCAGTGAATTTTTCTGGCGTGTATCTCCCAACATCAGTTCTGCTCCTGCAGATTGGTCAGACACCTGGACTTTTACGTTTTCCGGAGATGGTGATGGTAACAATGATCCAGACCCGGAACCGGATCCCGACCCCAATCCAGACCCTGATCCAGATCCAGATCCAGATCCGGATCCCGATCCAATCCCCGCAGTAACACATATTTCTCCATCTAATGGTGCCGAAGATCAATCAACAAATCTGACTCTTGAATGGGAAGAAATCTCCGGTATTGAGCAATACCAGGTACAGGTTTCTGAAAACAGTGAGTTTGAAGACCCCATTGTGGACGAGGCAAAAGATGGCACAACTTACGAACTGGAAGATTTGAACGACGACCAAATGTACTACTGGAGAATACTTCCGGATGGCGGCGAGAAGTGGTCGGATTTCTGGAGCTTCCGAACAAAAGCTGAAAATAATGATCCGCCAACACCTCCTTCAACGTCTGGTGATTATGTAGCGGCAAAAAATGGTGATTTTATGCTCAACGGTGAAGTATTTCGCTTTGCCGCCACAAATGCCTATTACCTGCCAAATTATGAAAAACTGAATAGCGGGGTTGTAGACAGAGCTTTGAATCTTTTTGAGGACACAGGAATTGAGGTAGTTCGAATGTGGGCTTTTTATGATGGTTATGATTGTGGTTACAGCCGAAATAATCCTAACGAGAATGTAATTCAAACTTCTCCAGGCGTGTATAGTGAAGAAGCACTTCGTGACCTGGACCGTGTAATTGCAAAAGGTAAAGAGCGCGGAATAAAATTCATTCTTCCATTTATTAACTACTGGAATGAACTGGGCGGAGTTTGCCAGTACAACACCTGGGCTGGCGCATCCAATCCATCCAGAAATATGGACTTCTTTTTAAACAATTCTGATACTCAGAAATGGTTTAGAGATTACATTGATATGTTGCTGAACCGGGTGAATACCGAAACAGGCGTGGCATATAAGGATGAACCGGCAATTTTTGCCTGGCAAATCATTGCGGAAGGCAGAAACAAAGGAAAAGATCCACGAATTATGCGCGACTGGTACCAGGAGATAGCCCGGTACATCAAGTCTATCGATACAAACCATATGGTTGCGACAGGTGAAGAAGGATTTGACAATGGAACACCTTCCGAATATCAATCCCATCTGTACAGCTCCAACTATGTGCTGAATGCGAATGAAGGATCCAGCTATACCATGAATACAGCGATTCCTGAAATTGACTATGGAAACGCACACTGGTATCCCGAAGACTGGGGAATGGGTTCTGGACTGAACCTCACTACCCAGGAAGCCTGGATCAAGGATCATAAAAATATTGCCGAGAGCCATGGCAAACCCTTTATACTGGGTGAATATGGTCATCTGGGTTGGGGAGATAGCAGTGTATTAACAGGCTATGAAGCTCTCTGGGGGCTTGCTGAGGATATTCAGCTGGATGGAAGTACTCTATGGCAATTGACAGCAGATGGTGAAAAATGCTGGGAGTTTGGTGGAAATATTTGTTATCCCGGTGGCCGCGGAGATACCGCTCTCTACAATAGCTTCCGTGATCACATCGAAAATATGTCAAACAGTAAATAAGTAATATCTCTTCTAAAAGGGTTATCGAAGAAATTCGATAACCCTTTTTTTGATTTGATACTGATTCATGGCTGCCAAAATATCCCGAAGAGTAGTAGGCTACAACAATCCTATTGATTCCCGGTCCGAATAAGGAGATAAATTAAAGAGGGCAGATAAAACACCAATATGATAAAAGACTTTATAGTAATTCTTCTTAGCCCTGTCACTGCTGATTAAAAACAGAAGAACTGATAACAAACTTAAAACAAGTAACCTTAAAGAGGATTGAGTAAACCGGTTTATCAGCATGAATATTATTTCACGATTTGAATGAGAGAACTTATAGATTCCAAATACCCTTCCCTTACCTTCAAGAAGATGTCTTCTCCGGATATATTCCGGTTCACACCGTTCTGAAGTTATCGATTCATGTACAACAGCCTTACCACAGCTGATATATTTGGCATCTTTTCTGGAGTCTAAAAGATTAAAGAAAAAAGCCTGATCCTCACCACCCGTATAAGCAAAATCATGATCAAATTTTAGATCGTACAGTAAAATGAGGTCCCTTCTTACCAGTGCATTATTGGTGGTTACAGCGGAACCTACTTCTCTGCCTGTTTCCGTTCTTACATCTCTCCAGTAAAAAAAATTTTGCCTTCTAACCCAGTCAGGAGGATCAACTTCAAACTTTGGTAAAACCGTTCCAAAAACCGCGTCGGCCTGGTAGTCATTCAAAGTTTTATAAAGATGATACAGCCATTCCGGTTCGGGAACTTCATCATCATCTATAAAGGCAACATAATTCCCTGATGAACATTCGATAGATTTATTTCTTGCATAAGTAAGCCCCTTTATTTGCTCATGATGATATTCTATTTTAATTGAATCTTCCTGTAACTTGTGTTGAAGAATATAGTTACCAACTACTTCCTTTGCAGACCCTGATGGGTCGTTATCAACAATGATAATGGAAAAATTAAACCTTCCGTATGTTTTTTGGTTCAGAAGCCCCTCTATTAAATTTACAAGCATTTCAGGACGAAGATAGGTGCATATACATACAGAAATATGCTCAAGCTTTTTTGCCGTTTTCTTCTGAATTACTTGTGATGCTATTGGTCGATATAAGGTTTGATCTGACGGAGATAAGGAGGTTTGTTCTGGTGGTGATATAGACATCTTTTAGCTGGCACTTTATGGTTTACAGTAACATAAAGGTAGGTTGCAAGTTTTATGCCATTTAATACCCTTCCGATTTATTTTCTTTTACATATCTGTTCTTAAGGTTTAAATGAGGATTTTATTCTCTTTTCTTTTATATGGCAATAAACAAAGTGGGTAGTATTTACATAGATATGTACTTTTTTTACTCTCTTGTTTATAAGTATTCACTACCTCTTACTGAGCCCATTCCATCGGTTCAACAGGCCCGCAGGTAGTTTTAAGTTTGTAAGTTCCCGATTGTTCACCTGCATTTTGAATAGCCAGAGCCAGTTCATTAATATGCAGAGAAAGCTCCGAACTGAGTCTGCAGTCCCGCTTCTCCCTGATAGATTGTGCAAGTTCATGTACACCTCTTGAAAAGTCCATGAAATATAAACTGGGCCGCCGTCCCTGCCATTTACTTCTGGGATCAGGTTTCCTCACAAACGGCAGTTTTTCCCAGCTTATACCATAAAGTGCTTTAAAAACCGGGTTTTTACGAATGTATGGATGCTTCTGGCCATTCATGGCACGCTTATTATAATACTGCACACGTACCGGATTACCATAGTTCCAGCATTCATCCAGTGCAATGACCCCTTTTTCACCATAAACTTTTAATTCATGATTATGCTCACCCATAATACTGCAAGTAAGCCGGGCCACTACACCGCTTTCAAATTTAATTGCAGCCACAGAAAAATCAGGAGTATCATCAGGGTTTAACGGCTCACTGGTCTGTTTATCCATTATTCTGCAGGATGAAAATGCATTAACATGTTTGGCCGGACCAAACCAGGCAACCAGCCAGGGTAAATAGTATCCGGCATGTTCCAGTGTGCAACCTACTTCAAATTCATCATTCACAGGCCAGGGTATTCCCGATGCACTGGTCCATTTTTCCGGCTCCATTAAATGGACCGGTCCTTCATCCATTTCAGCATATACAACCCAAACATCACCAATTAGTTTTTCCCGTAATGCTTTCCACATAGTCTGCGCTTGTTCTCCCAACAAACTGCAGGGTGCCGATACAATCTGTAATCCTCTGGCTTTCGCCAGATTATAAAGCTCCTCTGCTTCATCAAATTTCATGGATAGTGGTTTTTCAGAATACACATGTTTATCCGCTTCCAGAATCAAACGGTTAATTTCATAATGTGAGTCGGGATTGGTTAAATTCAGCACAATCTTTACCCGATCGTCAGAAAGGAGCTCTTCAAGGGATGAATAAACCGGATGCCCGTATTTTTTTGATAATAAAGCCATTCTTTCAGGTTTTTTATCATAAATACCACAGACATTTAAATCAGGATAGTCTTTCAAAGTGCTAAAATAAAAATCGGATACGTACCCGCAGCCAATAATTGCAATATTCATAAGTGTTCTGTTTTGTTTTTTGTTTCCGGATAGTCTATTCCCCAATCCCTTCGTAATTGATCTGTGATCTTAAGAACCGCTATTGAGTCAGAGAGTGGCATGATGTCTGACTGTAGCTCCCCCCGATCCAGATTCTTCATAAATTCAAGAGCTTCATACTGATAACCATTCGCAGTAAAGTTTACCCATTTCGTCTGCTTAAATTTTCGAAATGGATCTGCCATATAGTTTCCGATTGCATGAAGCATATTGGAAAAGAATGAAATTTCGTGAAGTTTATCTCTTGTGCCGTATCCCGGGTTTGACTGAATTTTATAGGGATGATATTTTGATATACGGTACCGGTTTGGCCTGTATATCGGGTTTGGGATATCAATACTCCCATTTGTGCCACTAATCCAGGTATTATTAGGCAACTTGCAATCAAAACTACATTGTAGATCTGCAATAGCACCATTTTTATAATGAAGAGAAAAGCTATCCAGGGTATCCACTCCACTTTCAGACTTTCTGCAACTCCCTGAAACACTTTCGGGTTCGCCCAACAACATTAAGGCCAGTGAAATTGGATAAACTCCCAGATCAAGTAAACAACCGCCTCCTGCTTTCAAATTGTAAATACGGGTTTTTGGTTCATACATCATGGCTTCTCCGAAACTGGCGCTGAAATACTTAATCTCTCCTATTACATTCTCCTGCAATAAATTTTTTATTTCCAGGTACAGGGGCATAAAACGGGACCACATAGCCTCCATACACAGGCACTGGTTCTCATTCGCCGTTTTTTCTATCTCCTGTGCCTGCCAGGCACATAAAGCAATAGGTTTTTCAATCAATACATGTTTACCTGCCTCTAAACACTGTATGGCATGTTCGTAATGTAAATTGTTGGGTGTGGCTATATAAACTATATCGAGATCCGGATCATCCAGAAAAGCTTCAAACGTCATAGAAGTCTTCTCAAATCCTAACAGATCCGAAAATTTCAGTGCTTTTTCATAGGTTCTTGAGTAAACAGAATAAGTATTTGACCGGGGCACCAATTTTAACCCCTTAGTGAATTCCCAGGCAATTGAACCCGCCCCTAATATTCCCCAATTGTAATTTTTCATCTTCCCCTGAAGTTACGGTCGACCGGCTTTTACTTTCGTTAGTTATATCAATAACAATGCCAAGAGGTAATAAATTCAGTTAGAAACACTAACCCGCAGGTTTATTGGTCACTTAAGTCCCCTGATTTTGTATTAAGTTAAAAACCCTGTTTAAAAGTAAAAAAAAGTGAATTTTTTTTTTAAAAAATGTTCCTCAACAAGCTATTGTCTGCCATTCTATTAGAATCTTCTTGTAGTGATTACTCCATCAGATCCTGAAAGTTTTCCCTCATCTGCAGGAACTAAGAACCCTACACACCGTTTTAAAACCGACTGGACAACCGAAACCCACTCTCTCGGATACACGGCTCTCCAGTAACTCTCAAACCGGTTTTACAGAGAATAACTCTCTTATACTCTGTATTACTGAACCATTTCCTAATCATTACTATTTCTATGATCTCTAGACTAATGCTCCCGATTCTGGGCATTGGTATGATGTTGATGTTTGTTCAGTGCGACGATATCTCATCCCCCGATGTACCGAAAACTAATGAAGAAACGAAAGATGAACTCTCTGCACCTGAATTAATCTCGCCGGTAAATGGCGCGGAAAATCAGACTGCACCTCTTGAACTTAAATGGAAGCAAATACGTGGTGCCAAAGAATACCATGTTCAGGTATCAGAATCAGAAGATTTTGCTGATGTACTTGTTGATAGTATTTCTGCAGGCACATCACTTACAACAGAACCTCTCACTACAGAAACTAATTATTTCTGGAGAGTGAGTCCTATGAAGAAGAACTACACAGGCCCCTGGTCTGAAGTCTGGCAGTTTACAAGCACAGATGAAGACCAGGAACGGATCAGTGTCGAGTTACAGTCTCCCGAGTCGGGTACTGAATTTAATACCGGCGAAGATCTGACCTTTGAATGGGAAATCGTTGAAGATGCGGAGGGTTATCATTACCAGCTATCTGCTGATTCCTCTTTTAGTGAAATAGCCATTGATTCCGTAATGGCTTCAAATTCAATTGAGCTTGAAGAGTTAAATGGCAGTAAATATTTCTGGCGTGTATCTCCCACCATCAGCTCTGCTCCTTCAGGATGGTCAGACACCTGGAATTTTACACTTTCCGGGGATGGGGATGACAGCGAAGGTGATAACCCGGGACCGAATCCTGGCCCGGATTCTGATCCAGATCCAACCCCTGCCGTAACTCATATATCTCCTTCTAACGGAGTTGAAGACCGATCCACAAGCCTTACTCTGGAATGGAAAGGAATTTCCGGCGTTGAGGAGTATAAGGTACAGGTTTCTGATAACAGCGATTTTGAAGATCCCATCGTGGATAAGACCGAAGAAGGCACTACTTATGAACTGGAAGATTTGAAAGACGACCAAATGTACTACTGGAGAATACTCCCGGCTGGTGGCGAAAAATGGTCTGACTTCTGGAGCTTCCATACCAAAGCTGAAGAAGTTGACGAAACACCAACCCCCCCGGAAAACAATACTGATTTTGTAACTGCAGAAAACGGCAACTTTGTTGTCAATGGCGAAGTATTCCGTTTTGCAGGTACAAACGCATATTATCTGCCTAATTATGAGAAAATGGATGAAGGCGTGGTAGACAGAGCAATGAATGTTTTTGAAGAGGCTGGTGTAAGTGTAGTAAGAATGTGGGGATTTTATGATGGCTACGACTGTGGATACAGCTCAAGTAATCCTGAGGAAAATGTCATTCAAACTTCACCCGGCGAATATAATGAAGAAGCACTTCGTGACCTGGACCGTGTCATTGCAAAAGGAAAAGAGCGGGGTATCCGTTTTAACCTTGCGCTGCTGAATTACTGGGACCAGCTGGGAGGAATCTGCCAGTATAATACCTGGGCAGGTGCATCCAATCCATCTGGAAATATGGACTTCTTCCTGAATAATTCTGATACCCAGAAGTGGTTCAAAGAATATATCTCCATGCTGTTGAACAGGGTAAATACAGAAACAGGTATTGCCTATAAAGATGAGCCTGCTATCTTCTCATGGCACATCATCAACGAAGGGCGCAATACCGGAGCCGATCCTGAAATTCTCCGTGACTGGTACCAGGAAATGGCTCAGTACATCAAAGCTATTGATCCGAACCACATGGTTTCAACCGGTGAAGAAGGGTTCGATAATGGTACACCTTCTCAATATTCCACAGACCAATACAGCAATACGTACCCGATCCGTGCCAATGAAGGAACAAGCTATATTTTGAATACGGCTATCCCTGAAATTGACTACGGCTCTTCCCACTGGTATGCACCTGATTTTGGTTTTAACGAGCAAAGCATGTATCAGGCACAGCATGCGTGGGTAAAAGATCACTCTGAAATTGCAGCGAGCGAAGGTAAACCTTTTGTTCTGAGTGAGTATGGCTTTCCTGGCTGGGGAGATAGTCGTGTAGATAATATGTACGATGATTTCTGGAGCCTTGCAGAAGAAATTGAACTGGACGGAAGCATGATCTGGCAGTTAACCGCAGATGAAACGAAGTGTTACGAATTCGGGGGCAACATCTGTTACCCGGGGGGACGTAACGATACAGATCTGTTCAACAGGTTTACATCTCATATCCAGGCAATGAGTAACAGCAGGTAATCCTGTTCTAATTTAACAAAACTAAAAAGGCCGGGGTTAATGCCCCGGCCTTTTTTATTTACATGATGCTTAAGCGCCTCAGACAGATAAATTCTTTTCATATTTATCCAGTTTGTTATGCAGCGTTTTTCTGCTAAACCCCAGGATTTTCGCAGCTTCTGTTTTATTATTCTGGCAGGAATCCAGTGTTTGATCGATCACTTTACGTTCAATTTCTTCAAGGCTTGTACCCACAGGTATCTGGATGATCTTATCTGAATCTCCGCCTGGACTGACGGGATAGATTTTTTTACCGCGGTTTATCCGTGCAGGAATGGAGGAAGGGTCTACCCGCTCCCCTTCTGAAAGTATGTTACACCTTTCAATTACGTTTTTCAGTTCTCTGACATTTCCCGGCCAGTCATAAGCCATCAGCATTTCCATGCATTCATCATCAAACCATTTCTCTTCCACTCCATAGGCTTCTGCAAACACAGAAGCATAATAATCTACAAGAAGCGGGATATCTTCCTTTCTGTGTCTCAGAGGTGGTACATTCAGTTCAATCACGTTCAGGCGGTAAAAAAGATCCTCCCGAAAGCTGCCCAGTTTAACCTGGTCTATCAGCACTTTATTGGTAGCCGATATTAAGTTAATATCAACCTGTATTTCTTCTTTGCCTCCAACACGCCTGAATGTACCAAGTTCAACAGCTCTTAAAAGTTTAACCTGCGTGCTTTTGCTCATTTCTCCAATTTCATCCAGGAAAAGTGTGCCTTTATGAGCCAGTTCAAAACAACCCTCTTTCCTGGAGTGGGCACCTGTAAAAGCTCCTTTTTCATGTCCGAATAATTCACTCTCAACCAGCTCAAAAGGGATAGCGCCACAGTTAATACTAACCATTGGCTTCTTTTTCCGATTACTGTGATAGTGCACTAACCGGGCAAGCACTTCTTTTCCGGTACCATTTTCGCCTGTAATTAAAAGTGTTGCTTTACATTTTGCTACCAACTTTATTTTAGCCAACACCTCCAGCATGATGGGATTCTTGGTAATTAATACTGGTTTATCAGTGTCATCACAGGAATTAGATATTTCTTTATAACCTGCGCTGCTTCTCTCGTAACTACTCATTATTGCATGTCTCCCTTTTTCTAAAGCCACTTAACAGTGCCCATTTAAAAAACTACTCTCCCTGGGAACTGCATTACATGCAATTATTAAAAATTTCCCCCGGATAATTCTTAAATAAATTATCACGATCAAAGTTTAGGAAACACAATCTGAAAGTGCCCCGTTTTTTTCAGAATCCTTTCAGTGTTGGTTTGAAAAACTCAAAATCGCATTTATTGATAATTCATTATATGCAGGTATGTTATTTAATAATTCATGAATGGCTGTTCTTAACTCTTTAATTTATATATAACAAATATACATACAAGTAGTGGCTGCACTTTACATAAAAGCTAGAATGGTTTATATAATTTACAGTTATCTTAAAATACCCCTCTTAATAGATTAAATTAACACTCTTCGTTAAATGCTCACTATGTTCGCGTGGAAATATTGAATTGTAGAACTGTTGAGGCTCTTTTTAAATACGCTGTTATACATTCCACAATTCGCTTTGCGGTTCTCCGCTCCGCTTCGAAACACAATTACACAAAAGTGCCCGGCGGAACTGGTAATGAGTTGCCGGACTTTAAAGCTTTTTATTGCTCTGCAATTTAATCGTTTATAACTGCTCCAGAGCAGTCCTTTTTTTGTTCTTCAGCTTTTTAAAGTGAGATGGGGTCACCCCTGTTACCTTCTTAAACTGGTTTGAAAGATGTGCCACACTACTGTAATCCATTTTATAAGATATTTCAGTAAGGGTGTATTCATTATACATTAAAAGTTCTTTTACCCGTTCAATTTTGTGTAAAATAATAAAGTGCTCTATAGAAGTTCCCGTTACTTCAGAAAAACAGGTAGACAGGTAGTTATAGTCACGAGACAACTTTTCACTTATAAAACAGGAGTATTTTACTTTTGGTAATTCATTTGAGTAATGAACCATTTCAATAATTACTCTTTTGATCTTTTCAATCATGATTGATTTTTTGTCTTCCATCAATTCAAGACCTGTCTTATTCAAAGCTTTATTTAACTTCACCCATTGGGTTTCTGTCAGGTGATCTTTCAGGTCTGCGTATCCAAGTTCAACACTAGTATAGGGAATATTTAATCGTTCTAATTCATTTTTCACAATCAATTTGCAACGAACGCTTACCATGTATTTTATATATAGTCTCATCTCTTTGCCCTCAATTATTTTTTAAACAATGAGTTATTGTATTTTAGCTTTTTACTGACAAATACAATTCGTACCCGTATGATTATTTCTCTGCCCTTTTGTTTAAAAACTACAGAAAAAAATGTTTTCTGATGATTTTTTCTTCTCCCGGTTTAATCTTTTGATGTTTAATAACATGTGTTACCGGAAAACAAATATAATATTTATACAATAAAAACAAACCTTTTCATTTAATCTTCATGCAGCATTTTTTTCTCACTGAATATATTAAACAACATAACAGATGCCGCTATTATCAATATGAAGTGAATAAAAGGTCCGGCTTCAAATCCTACAAATCCTATTGCCCAGATGATTACAAGAATCACAGCAATTACATATAATATATTTCCCATTGTTATATATTTTCGTTATTCCAATTTATATTCTCTTCGACAGTTAATCCTGAAGTTCATCCTGGATCACGAAAACTGTTATTTAAGTTGAGATGCCTCAGGTCCTCCTCCAGGCTTTCAGCTTTTTGATCTATATTTTCCACGAAAGAGTCCCAATACGAATCGGCTGCAGGATCATATTCTGCCAGTTCATTTCTCAATGATGTAATCTGATTTTCTATCGAATGAATTTCTGCTTCATATTCTTCACGTTCCTCTCCACTTAATTCAACAATATTTAGTTTAAACTGTGAGGTAAGATTATGAATCTTTTCCAGCCTTAATTGCATAAACTCCCGGAATTTTTCATATCTCTCAACAGGATCAGCATCCTCATAATTTTCGGTAAACTGTTCAATCCCTGGTGTTTCTTTTTCAAGAATGGCAACCTGGTGATCTTTAGAATCACAGGAGGCAAACAGATAAGCTGTCCACAAAAAACAGCATATAATCACTAACCTCTTGACACATATACGGGGCAACATAAAACCTTACTTATGATTGACTTTCCTTTGTTTTCAGTCTTTTATTAAACATGGCCGTATATCCCGACTCTCTTTTTTTATGGGTTCTTTGCAGGTTAGCAATGGTCTTCAGATAATCAAGATAGTGCCCGTCTCTAATCAGATCCGACCATAATTTATCTATTTCCATCTCTGACAAATTTCCATTTACATAACGCACTATGCGTTCTTCTATGTCTTTATCCATAAAAATTCTCATGATCTTATTGTAACTTTTATCTCTTATTTTTTGTTCAATGTTTTTTCTTTAAGAAATGCCTCCGGCAGAAAAAACAGGGCTAACTAAATATCAAACCAGATAATGCTGCTTCTCTCTTTATTCAGAATACCTTAAATAGCTCTTTAAAACATTACATAATTATTTTTTAAAATTGTAGAATCCTAATTCTGCTGATTATCAGAAAGCTCACAAAAAAACCGGGATCTTCTATAAAAGTTTATACCCTACGGTAAACTGGGCGGATTGATTTCTATACCGGGGAGTTGAAGAATCACCGTCATGCTCAAGTAAATCCCACATCAGGCGAAAGGAGAATACAAACTGTTTAAATTCAAAATCCACACCACCGGTAAATCCAAAACTGCTTTGTCTTACATTCCCAATATCAAATTCAGGCTGACTGGATTCATCATAGTTATGGCGGTCTTTCTGATGTAATAAATATGAGTATTGAGGCCCTGCTACAAGGGTAAATAATTCACCCGGATTAATGAATACCTGCAGCGGAATATCCAGATAGGTCGCAGTTCTCCTGAAGAAATAAGAACTCCCTGAAAAATCATAGCTGTGCCTGTAGCCTTTCTGAGAAATTAAAAGCTCAGGCTGCAGCCCGATAACATTTCCGACCGGAATGAAAAGGAACATACCTCCTGCTAAACCAATTTTCGAATCTGCAACAGCTTCATGATCTCTCTCATCCCAAACATTCGAATTATTAAATCCGACTTTTAGTCCAGCCTTCAGGCTGAACTCGTCTTGTTCGCTTGTTTGGGCAGCCACGGACCCGGTAAATCCCAGGCATAATAAAACAATAAACAGGCTCTCTCTCATATTCCTGATATCCTCAATGTTCTCTCTTATTTTATAGCCAGTACAACGGCATCTTCTATATTAAATTTTCCTAATTGCTACTTATTGCAGAATCAAATATTATATCAACCAATATTAACTTATTGAAACAACGCTTTAGGTTTAGAGTATTATATGTAGGGTCAGCTCAGCATTTTTTGTAAATAGCATTTCACTCCGGCACTATATTCAATACCTGAATAAAAAAAAGACCCGAAGATCGTCAGACTTCAGGTCTTATAAAGAGGCCGACTTTGGGCAACCTCTTTCTTATTTGTGGCTCTCTCTTACTGGTTCTATCTTTGTGCTTTGTGGCTCTCTCTTAATTTGCGGCGGCGTCTCTCAAGACTTTAATTTTAAAATCAGGTCTCGACTACATATCAGTTAGTTCCTCTGCTTGTTGCCTTACCTCCTTTTCAGCAGATTTATATTTATTTTTCAAGTCATTATTTAAATCCTGAAATTTTTTTTCCAGTTCATCCATAAGCTCGTCTCCTTTCTCATATATTTTTTTTCTTGATTCGGTTCCTTTGTCGGGAGCGAATAACATTCCGAGAACTGCTCCTGTGGCAATCCCGCTTATAAGACTGGCCAACACTTTTCCTGATATCATCACGTACAACCTTTAATTTTCTGTTACTACTCTCCTGATATAATAATATCCCTGCTAAATCCCTGCTAAAATCAGCAGACACTACTCAATAAGTGAAACCAAATAATCCCGTGTTGTCATATTTGATTCTCGCTTATCTTTTCTTCCAACTTTTTTTGATCGCTTTTTGGTTCTTTTTCCTTCAGTCTCCGGATCATTTTTAGTTAAATCGGAAGTGAATTGAGCAACCTTTTTTTCCTTCTCTTGTTTCTTATTATATCCCATATTTTGAATATTAAATATTCATGGTTTACAGATCATAATAAACCATCGACCCAATCATGTCATTACATAATTTTTTATAAAATTTACAAGATTCACATTATCCTATTTTTTATACTATAAGTAAAAATTATCTGCCCTTCTTTTTATTTTGCCATAAAAAACTACACAAAAAACAAACAAAGTTTTCTTCGCGTGAATAATATTCGGATAAATTTAATTCTTGCCGTTAATAAGAACATGAAAATTAATATGCATCCTGTTTAAAAAAGGAGTAGAAAAAAGTAATTCTTATCATCCGCTCGTTGCAGTAAACTTCCTGAAACCATTCTCAAAACCATTGTCAAATCAATTTCATCTCTGCTGATGCAATAATTACAGCCTTCGATTTTATAGCTATTGTCGTATCTTTGACTCTTCAACCGATATCTAAAAAACACCTAAATGAACAGAGATTCATCCTCTTCCGTTCTTGAAGAATCAGAAGTTTTATCACTGCAGTTTTCAAAAAAAGAAGGTTTACTTCCGGTAGCCGTACAGGAATCATCTTCGGGGAAAATTTTAATGATGGCATCCGTTAACCGGGAAGCTTTTGAATACTCCCTGAAAAATAAACAGGCTGCGTTCTGGAGTACAAGCCGGAATGAACTTTGGGTGAAAGGGCAAACATCCGGAAATACCCTGCAGCTGGATGAAGTTTATGTAGACTGCGATCAGGATGCACTTATTTATAAAGTTACTCTTGAGGGAGAGGGAGTTTGCCATACGCAATCAAAAAACGGCAAACACCGAAAGTCCTGCTTCTACAGAAAATTGAACCTGGAAATGGATAAACTCGAATTTATTTGAATACAGGATTAAAGTTCCCAGTCATTCATTAAGTATCTAATCTTTCTTTTAAAGAAATCCGGTTTAATATTTTTAAAAAATGAACTTCTGTATTTTATGTAATGAGGAAACGGCTTATCCATTCCACAGGGAAAAAGAAACCCTATATCTCCGTTGCACCAACTGTAAACTGATTTTTGTGAAACCGGGCCAGCGGCTTGATCCAGCTGAAGAAAAAAGCAGGTATGATTTACATGAAAATGATCCTGCCGATGAACGTTACCGGGCTTTTCTAAATCAACTTTTTGCTCCTCTTTCAGAAAAAATTAAAACGGTGGGTTTCGGTCTTGATTTCGGATCGGGTCCCGGCCCAACTTTATGTGTGATGTTTGAAGAAAAAGGACATCAAATGAATATATATGATCCTTTTTATGCAAATGATAAATCTGTATTTGATCATCATTATGATTTTATCACCACAACAGAAACCGCGGAGCATCTGTATCATCCACGTAATGAGTTTGAAAAACTCTGGTCATGCCTGAAACCGGGAGGATATTTTGGTATTATGACAAAAATGGTACAGGACCATAATCAATTTGCTGATTGGCACTATATGAAAGACGATACACATGTAACTTTTTATTCAAAAGAGACATTTATCTGGCTTTCTGAACAATGGAATGCCACAGTAGAATTTTTCGGGGACAGAACCATCATCTTCACAAAACCAACAACATGAAGAATTTTTTGTTAATATCGTTTCTGTTACTATCTCTCCCTGCCCTGGCTTACTCCCAGGAAAGAGGCTGGTCTCCTCAGCAAACATCAGATTATCCGCGCCACTCCCTCTATCTCGAATATGCAGGGCATTCCCCTTTTCTTTCGTTAAACTATGATCTGCTTTTTCCTTTCAAATTTGGTATCAGAGGCAGCATCAGCGGATGGCCTTCCGGAGAAAATCCCGTTGGTCTCCGGTCTCTGGACGGCCGCTCTGTACTTGGTATGATTAGCATACTCAAATTCTTTGGAAAAGATATCCATTTCTTCGAAACAGGTGCCGGATTCGCCTATGGAAACATTGAAAACAAGGAAAGCTGGCAGTTACCCTTACCTCCCTCGCTTGCATTTTCTGCAGGTTACAGGCTTTACCCTGATGAAGCTAATAAATCTACCATAAAACTTGCTTTCACTCCCCTGGTTCCTTTTGACGGGAAGCCTGTTTACCGTTTCGGAATTAGTATAGGAGTCACTCTTTCACGCTAAATGTGTATCCTGTCCTCAAATCCTTTTAATTCTGCCTTATCTTTTATATAGTAAATGAACTAAATAGTTTAAGTTTAAACTATTCTTCTCCCTAATCAAAAATAAGGAGGTTATCATGTCTCATTTAACAACAAAAGCGGGTCGCTGGCTTTTTGCTCTTCCGTTTATCGTTTTCGGTATTTTTCATTTCATGAATGCTTCAGCTATGGAGGGATTGGTTCCCGGATTGTTTCCGGGTGGGGTATTCTGGGTATATCTGGCAGGTATTGCTTTTCTCGCGGCAAGTGTAAGTTTCATTATTGAGAAAAGAGTACGCCTTGCCGGGCAATTACTGGCAGCATTACTTTTAATTTTCGTACTGACCATTCATCTTCCGGCTGTAATTGATGGTGATCAGAACGCGATGACGCAGCTGTTAAAAGATATGGCTTTAGCAGGTGGAGCTTTGCTTCTTGCAGGTCATTATCCTGAAGAAAGAACCGCTGAAACTGCCTGAGTTTTCATGATTTTATCAAGAGGCGGGATTTCTACTCCCGCCTTTTTTTATTCCAGTAAGTAATACCCTCCCTTTTCTATGAATTTCGAAACTTCTATCTTTATTAAATTGCAAAACAGCAAAGCATATTATGAACGCAGATCAAATCAGGTCAATACAGGCACCGCTGAAAGAAAAATATCGCGACGACCCCGCTTCTGCAATTATTACACTGAAGGCAACCGGGAAAACCGGCGAAGGCCTCACCTGTAAAGTTGATACCGGGAAATCACTGGCAGAAGCCGGTCTCCATCCGGCTACGGGTGGAAATGGAATGGCAGCGTGTTCAGGTGATATGCTTCTTGAAGCTCTTGTTGCCTGTGCGGGAGTAACTCTGAAAACAGTTGCTACAGCCATAAATCTGCAGCTTAATAATGCAACTGTAGCGGCTGAAGGAGATCTTGACTTCAGGGGAACTCTGGGAGTATCGAAAGAAGCACCTGTGGGATTTAAACAGATACGCCTGCATTACGACCTGGAAACACCTGCTACCGATGATGAAATTGCAACGCTTCTGAAACTAACAGAACGTTATTGTGTAGTCTATCAGACGTTGCGTTCAGCATCTGAAATTAAAATTACACACAGCCACTAAATCTACGGTTATGAATGAAAAAAAGGAGTCGTCTCCCGTTTATAAACCACAGTCAGGCAGAGGTTTCCTTAATTCACGCATAGTACGAGCCATCACCTTTTATATCATTACGGCCTGCGTAATTTCCAGTGTGATTTTGTGCATCCTGGCTATATGGGATTTTGCCAAACCGGATGTATTCTGGAGAATGACAGCCACGTTTGCAGTCATTGCTTTCGGCAGCGGAGTCTTTGCCATCATTAACAATATTTTCGGAGTGAGGGAGTAATAACAAAATTCATGTAAATAACATGAGTTGGATATAGATATGGAAGTTAAAAGTCCCCAACCAGTTCTTATCGTGCCAAAGGGTCACATTAGTAAACTCACTTTAACAATAACCGGAAAAAAGAATGGAATCTGTAAAAGGTGTCATCCACGATCCACTGACCAGAAGAAAATTCAAGGGGGAAATTATTATCAGAGAGGGTAAAATAGACTTGGTACAGGAGCTGGACCAGGTTCCTGACCAGAATATTTTTCCCGGGCTGATAGATGCTCATATACACATTGAAAGCTCCATGCTTGTTCCATCTGAATTTGCCCGTCTTGCGGTTCGTCATGGCACAGTAGCCACAGTATCCGACCCTCATGAAATTGCCAATGTATGCGGCAGGGAAGGTGTGGAATATATGATAGAAAATGGTAACAAAGTTCCGCTGAAATTTTACTTCGGCGCCCCCTCCTGTGTTCCGGCTACCCCGTTTGAAACATCCGGTGCTGTTCTGGATGCAGATGATGTAGCAGAGCTTCTGGATCGCAAGGAGATTCTCTACCTGGCAGAAATGATGAACTGGCCCGGTGTGCTGAATGATGACCCTGAAGTGCTGGCAAAAATTGCCGCAGCAAAAACCCGTGGAAAACCTGTTGACGGCCATGCCCCCGGCCTGAAGGGGGATAAAGCCGCCAAATATATCTCTGCCGGAATCTCAACAGACCACGAATGTTTTACTAAAGCCGAAGCACTTGATAAATTAAACCATGGCATGAAAATAGCTATCCGGGAAGGCAGTGCGGCCAAAAATTATGAAGCACTGATTGACCTGCTCGGGGAGTATCCTGATAAAATTATGTTTTGTTCGGATGATAAACATCCGGATGACCTGGTTCGGGGGCATATTAATACTCTTGTAAAACGATCACTTGCCCGTGGATTCGATCTTTTTGATATCCTTCATGCCTGTTCGGTGCTCCCTGTCCGCCATTATAATTTAGATGTCGGTTTACTGCAGAAAGGAGATCCGGCCGATTTTATTGTTGTTAATTCCCCTCAAAACATGAATATCCTGCAAACATGGATTGATGGTAAAAAAGTATTTAGTGATGGCGAGGTACTTTTTCCTGAAGTGGAATCCAGGCGGATTAATAACTTTACTGCGGGCATGGTATCTCCTGATGATTTTAAATTGATTTCAGATAAAACAGAACAGAGCGTTATTGTTGCACAGGATGGTGAACTGATCACAGGAAAAGAACTGCATATACTCCAATCACAAAATGGCGAAATCCTGGCCGATCCGGAAAAAGATATTTTAAAACTGGCGGTTGTAAACCGGTATAAAAATCAGAAACCGGCTGTTGGATTTATAAAAAATTTCGGCCTGAAAAACGGAGCTATCGCCTCTTCAGTTGCCCACGATTGCCATAATATCATTGTGGTGGGAACTTCTGATGAATACCTCAGCGAAGCTGTTAACCTTCTGATGGAAAATGAGGGGGGAATTTGTGCAGTACATGGCCGCCAAAAAGAAATCCTGCCCCTGCCTATAGGCGGTATTATGAGTGATGAACCCGGGGAACTGGTGGCAAAAAAATATGAAAAGATCAGCAGAATGAGCCGGGAAATGGGCAGCCGCCTGACCTCTCCTTTTATGACCATATCTTTTATGGCACTGCTGGTAATTCCGAGTTTGAAAATGAGTGATAAAGGTTTGTTTGATGGTACGGAATTTAATTTCGTTGAACAGTGACATTCCGGGCGTTGATAAGGTCAGTGGGGATTTTAAAAGAATAAAGAACGTTCTGTGGTTTTAGCTGTTCACGAATCAGCTCGCTGTACATCTTGTCGTGTGTATGGGTTTGGGTTTAATCTGTTTTGATATCAAATATCTGAATCAGTTTCCTATCTAATTCTTCTATTTCTTTATCATCGATATTTCCCAGTTTCCCTATCACTAAGGCTCTGTCTATCGAGGCTATCTTTCCGATCCTTACCAGGGAGGTTTTTTTAAGGCCATTCGTCGTATTTGGTTGCAATAGTAAATCTGTTGGTTCTTGCCAGTGGAGTTGGGTAGACATGAAACTTACTGTAACATCCAAACTTCCTGATAACAATATTAATGCAGGTCGCTTTTTGCTCCCTGTCAAATCTGTGAACGGAAAGTGAATCAATACTATATCTCCTTTCTGCATTAATATTTCTCTTTTAAGTCACTCTCATCATATAAATCCTCTTCATCATGCAGAAAAGCAAAGCTATCTGATTCACTGACCAGGGTTTCTATACCTTTTTGGACGGTTTGCTCCTCATATTTTTTTAGTACAAAATCAGCAAAGTCAGCAATCTCATGAATTTTATCTTCAGGAAGCTTTTGTAATGTTTCAACTGTCCGGTTAATCAATCTTTTTTTTGTCATATCTCAGGTTTTTCTAAACATACGAATTTTTTGTTTTTTTAATAGGCGCATAACTGTTCGGCGCTACCCCACCGGCAGGGATTTTCACTACTGAGCATTCTGCTAAATGCTGCACTTCAAATTTACTATTTCCCTGCGAAGTACGAAAACCTCTGCTTGTGTCATCCGCGTTGTCATTTTTCCAGTCGCAATGGTCTGTGAAGTGCAGTAAATTTTTTTCTGTCCTTTGACCGTGAATTAAAAAGAATTTCGTCAAGAGTTCTACTGGCTTGAATTTCGTCATTCTGAATGTCTATCAACTTTCTCATTTCTCCTTTGTCTGCTATATAAGATTTCCAAGAAAGCATAAAGTCAAAGTGTTGTCCATGTCTAAACAGCCGTCCAGGAAGCGGATAATTCTCCCGATTGCCAATTAAAATACCATAGCGTAAAAATGGATGAACGTATTTATGAGTCTGTGCTTTCTGGCTATATGTAATTGCATCATGTGTCGTCACGCTACGCAGCTTTGTTTCAATTACTATTCTTGGTCGCCATGTTTTTTCGTCCAGTTGTTCATTGATCAAGAGGTCAGTCTCGTAACCTGCAGACTTTGTCTTATCGGGCTTGTTGTCATTACCATAAGTCAGCACTTCGCTAGTATAGGAAAGTCGGTGTCCGCTGACTACTCGAATTGTGCCGTCAGTTTTGTGAAGCTGTTTTTCAATTTCACCAATTATTGATTTTACCCATTCTCTTTCAGTCATCGTCTGTTTAATTGGGACGGGCGTTTAGCATTACCTGTAACATTAGCATAACACCAACGCTATTTATATTATCCCTGTTCGTCTATGAGTTCATATTACGGTCAAAATAATAGGAATAAAATGAAGATCGAATTCAATATCAAAGTACGAACATCACCTTATCCTAAGAATTATTGTGTAAACCTATTTCAGAATGGGTCCAACCAATCGCAAATCAAAAACCGGATATCGTATATCTGCAATCTCGTTTGATACCCGAGAACCTGTGGCCTTCTGAAGCAAGACTAATTAAGCAGCCCCGATATTCAACCTCTTCTACAACTCTTTAAGCTGAATATTACGATAGTAAATTTCTGCCCCTTCCGACTGCAATAGAATTTTTCCGCTTTGCACGCTCGCCTGGTCTCCATGATTTACAACAACGCCATTCACGATATGTGTGGCCGAGCCATTGTACGAAATAACCTCTACTGTATTCCAGGCACCATGAGGTTTTTCCGTATCATGTTTTTTTACAACCTGAACAAAATCACCAGGTTCATTACGTTTACCATCTATCTCGATAGTGGTATTTCCAATCAGCCAGAAATCACCTGTATCCCCCTCCTGTATCTGACATTCCACACTTTGAGGCCAGACCTTATCATCAGTTTCCGGGTCAAAGTGATAGCAGATACCACTATCGCGTTTTTGATCCAGACGCGGAGGCCATTTTTTCTCCCCCCACTTAAATTCTAACTTCAGATGAAAATTACTGTAGGTATCTTCAGTGGCCAGGTACCCAAAATGCTGACCGGTGATATAGAGCATCTCATCTTCTGTATTAAAAACTTCATCGGGATCATTATTTTTTCCATAATCCGGGATAAAGGTGTACCAGCCATCAAAATTATATCCATTAAACAGAAGTTTAAAACCATCATCGTGAGAAACAGAGTCAGGCGGCAGGTCCACAGAAGCCACTTGTTCATTTTTTTCCAGGCTGTAAATACCAGCTGTCAAAAAAATGCACAGCAGCATACCTGTCGTAGTAAGATTGGGAAAGCGCAGCAGCATATTCATAAAAGAGGAGTTTAATCAGATGATTAGCTAATAATCTATAACAATAAAATCAGTTTTAAAAAATGACTCATTTACACAGGCTTCATAGCATCAAAAAGTTCATCTGTCTTTATATTTACAACTCCCGCCTGTGCATCCGACATGGAAAATGGAATAATCAACTCGTCCATATGGAAAATTGCTCCGCAGGTATAAACAACATTAGGCACATATCCTTCGCGATTATCTTCAACCGGCCATATTATGGGTTCATCAAGCCGCGCTATCATTTTAGTAGGATCATCAATATCAAGTAAGATAGCCCCGATTGAATAAACCCGCATGGGTCCCACGCCATGAGTAAGTACAAGCCAGCCTTCATGTGTTTCCAGCGGAGAACCGCAATTACCTATCTGAAGATATTCCCAAGGTTCGCTTGGTTCCTGAATGAGGGTCGACTCATTCCAGAAGTACAGGCTGTCTGAAAACATAATATAATTATTTTCGCCATCCTGGCGTGATAACATGGCATACTTACCATTAATTTTTTGCGGAAATAATGCCATGCCTTTATTCTGAATAGCTTTCCCGCCAAGAGTGCTTACTTTAAAATGTTCAAAATCTCTGGTTTCAATCATTTGAGACATGATACTCCTGCCGCTGTACGCAGTATAGGTTGCATAATAAATATTTTCACCTGTCTCTTCACGAAATTGCACAAAACGGGCGTCTTCAATGCCCCCGCTTTCAATCTCAGATACCGGAAATATTACCCGTTCAGAAATCAGGTGTTCAGGCGGAAAATCAAGCCTGTAATTTGAATTAACAACCCAATGCATTTGATTGAAACATTCATCCTGCCGCTCAGATGAAAAAACCGGGTTTTCAGTCAAATTTTCGATCTCGTTGGTTAACTGCTGATAGGTAAATTCTTCGGGCATCTTCTCAAGAACATGAGAAACGATTTCACTGCAATCCCCCATGTCACCCAGTTTCATTTTGTAATTCTCTTTTATATAGGTGGGGTATAACTCCGTGTCGGGTGTGTCTAAATAAGGAGTTACCGGATTAAAATTGAGATTTCCTTCTTCATCAATAATTCCACTTCGAAATACGATAGATGAAATATGCCCCTCACCTACCGCGCGTAAACTCATAATAAAACGAAGATTATTATCATCCAGCCCGCTCTGGTTAGGATGCAACACAATAGAAGGGTTGAACAGGGCAGCAGATTCTACGGCATACTCCATTGTAAAGCAGGCACCTATAAGTAACTTTCGATTGTTATCGATGCCATCTTCATCAAAAGAAATATAGTCAGACACATTACGATAATGCCGGTCGAAAATTCGCTTAATATCTTTGTGTCTTTTATAAAAGTTCTTTATAACATTACTAAGCAGTTCTTCAACTTTACTGTCGCTCAGGTTCAGAATTCGCTGGATAATTTTATCAGCGCGAACACGGCTCCCTCCAGGCATATGTAACCGGCAGATTACTCTGCCCGGGTCTCGTTCGATGGTTTGTTTTCTGCGATTGATGTTTTCTTGTGTAAACATAAATTTGAAGAATATTTTAAGGTCCCGGTTTCCTGATGATTTGTAATTATAACCTGAGTTCCCCATAAGGGATGCCTTTGGCACGAGATAAAGAAATAACTTTATCATTCAAGACTTTTGATCTGTCATTTCGCTGTCGCGTTTCTTCGAATCGGCCCCGAGCCGCTCAGTTTCGACGCGGCAGCGAAATCTCCCAATTTAATCAACGTCTGGAGATTTCGCTCCGCGTTCAAAAAATGGGCGGGTCAAAGCCTGCCTGACGGCGAGGCAGGTTCAAAAAAATGGGCGGCAAAGCCTGCCTGACGGCGAGGCAGGCCCGGAATGACTATTATCAGAGCGTTATTCATTATATCGAACTCATTTTCTTTATAAACTACTGGCGTGGATAATCTGTACAGAGCTGCACCAGGTCATTAATGTTAGCAGTCCCCGCACACATTACACTGTCTGCACCTCCCCAATAAATTTTTACACTGCCATCGGGCTCAGCTACGGCGCCGCATGTAAATACCACATTAGAAACATATCCATTTACTTCCCAGGGATCTTCGGGCTGTAGTATCCATGGATCTGCCACACCAATAACCCGCGCCGGGTCTTCCAGGTCATGCAGTGCAACCCCCAGCCGGTATACTGCCCCGGCCATTGTATTAAATACTCCATGGTAAATATTGAGCCATCCTTTTTTTGTTTTCAGCGGAGGAGCACCCGGACCAATTTTCATCTCATCCCAGTGATACGGCTCTGATTTTATAAGCAGCCGTGATTCTCCCCAATGAACTAAATCCGGTGAATATGATATCCAGATAGACCAATCAGAAATCTGTGAATGCGGCCGATCGAGCCGGACATATCGATCCTGAATTTTTTCCGGAAAAATTACCACATTCCGCATGTCGGCCTGGCTGATCAGTGAAATTCTTTCTATAGTTTCAAAATCAGAAGTGCGGGCAAGGCCGATTCGTACTCCATGCCGTGAATAAGCACTGTAGCAAAGAAAATAGGATCCATCAAGCGGGCATATTCGCAGATCTTCAACACCATATTCTTCATACTCAGCAAATAAACCATTTTCAGCTGGTATCATAAAAGGTTCAGGGTGTACAGTAAAATGGTACCCGTCTTCACTGTCAGCACGACCAATGATAGAACGTCCATTCTGCCTGTGTGATCTGAACAACATAATATATCGACCATCATGTTTTACCACACCGGCATTATGAACGGTGGCAACAGGATACGGGACATCATCCCGGGTGAGGATTGGGTTCTCAGAATAGCGTTTTACAATTGATCGGTTTATTTCCATTAATACTCTCTTTTATGTTTTAATCTGAGTTCGATATAAAAATTAGTTAAGAAATGTCCCGCTTTTCCCGAAGGGATGCCATTGGCAGAAGGGGGCAATGGGGGATGATTTTCAAAGCTTTTGATCCCGGAATTTACAACTTCAAGATCAAATCAACGCTCAGGAGGTCATCCCCCTGCCCGCAATTTTTACTTCCAAATCCTCATCCCGCCCCGAAGGGATCCCCGTTGGGAAAATCATATTATTTAAAAAAGAATCCGAGATTACTTTGAACCCGTTTTACTTTTTCGCTGTTCTTGTAATTCTTTCTTCGGGTTCTGAAAAATCTTTTTCGGTTTACTCTCCTTTCTTTTTTTAATAATTTTTTTATATACACTTTCATAACCATCCACCATATGCCTGATGGTAAAATACTTTTCAACATGCGTGCGGCAGTCCTGCCTGTGTAGATTATCCACAATTTTTACCGAACGAACGGCTTCCTCAACATTAGAAACCAGGAAACCATTGTATCCGTCGATAATTAACTCTTGCATGCTGCCCTTTTCAAAAGCAACCACAGGTGTACCACATGCCATTGATTCAATGACAGACAGTCCAAATGGCTCGTTAAAAAGTATTGGGTGCAGCATAGCAACAGAATTTCCAAGAAGGTCATTCCGTTCCTCAGGTCCTACACTTCCAATGTATTCAATTTTACCGGGTTCAAGTTCAGGTTCAACATACCTGCTAAAATACTGAGGGGCCTGAATAATACCGGCCATCACCAGACGCCGGCCACAGCGTTTAGCGATTTCAATAGCTTCCCTGGCTCCTTTATCAGGATGAATTCTGCCGAGAAACAGCAGGTAATCATCCGGCTGCGGCTGAAATGAGAACTGCCGGAGATTAAGGCCGTGGTAAACTGTTGCGGTATAATCCAGTTCAGGTGAACGATCTGCATTACTGATAGAAACATACGATACCGTGTCATTATATTTTTTGTACACCGGCAAAATTCCCGGTGATGAAAAACCATGTATCGTTGAAACAACGGGTGTTTGTGTCAATCCTGTATAGGTCAGCGGCAGGTAATCAAAATGGTTGTGTATAATATCATACTGATCAGCTTCCTCAAAAAGCGATGAAATATGTAAACATTCCCATACTTTCGGAATGATCTCCGGATCTTCCTCGTACCCGCGGGGGCAAACAGATTTCAGTTTGCCTGCAGTCAGTGAATCACCTGTTGCATAAAGAGTTACATCATAACCGCGTTTTACCAATTCTTCTGTTATACCAGATGCTATATTTTCCCACGGGCCATAATGCCGGGGTGGTGTTCGCCAGGCGATGGGTGAAAGCATTGCAATACGCATAACTAAACCTCAGTTTATTATTTTAGCTGCCTTTTCTCTGCCCGGATCTTTCCTGTTATGTTCCGCGGAAAAGTGGTGCAGAACTGTAAGAGACAGCAGCCATGCCAAAGTGGATTCAGCTCCCTGGTTTTGGTTCACACCGTCGCTCTCCAGACCATCACGACATCCACCCGTTTCCGGATCATACAATGGCAGGTGCAAATCGTTCACCCCCAGGAACCAGTTCAGGCACATTAAAGCACCTTTTACCCATTTATCATCCCCGCTGGTGTGAAATGCAGCAACACAAGCTTCCACCATAGCATTGGCTTCAATAGGTTGCTGGTCGAAGCGAGACTTTTCACTGCCCCGGGTGAACCAGCCGCTATTTCCTACCGGTACAAAGTGACCTTTCTCAGTCTGTACTTTTAGCAGCCACTCCAGTGACTCGAGTCCCATTTGTAAAATGTCGCTCCTTTGAAGCCGCTGCCCGGCCACCAATAAAGCATGCGGCAATTTTGCATTCGCATAAGTAAGTTTTTCTTCCGGCCACGGCCAGTCGTCAGCGGCATTATCAGTAAACTTTCTGAACAAGCGCATGGCCAGAATTTCGAATTTTCTTCGGGCTTCTGAATCTCCCGGAAATTTTTCGAGGCAGGCATCCATACCAATCAGTGAAAAAGCTATAGAACGGGGCGACTGAAACGTTTCGACAGCATTAAGGGATTTTGTAAAAACTGTTGAAGCCAGCTGTTGCAGGGCTTTGCTTTCTGATAAAGATATGGCCAGGCCAAGAGCCCATATTGCACGACCATGTGAATCTTCAGATCCTACGGTTTCCAGCCATTGGCGGCTGAAGTTCATAAAATTACGAAACCTGCCGGTTTCACTATCAAATGCATCCAATAAAAATGACAGGTAATTTTCACAAAAAGCCTGAGTTTGCTCTGAGTCTGAATCCGATAATCTTTCCGCCAGCAAAGCAACGATCAGAGCACGGGCGTTGTCGTCTGTACAATAACCATGGCTTCGGTCAGCTATGGTATATTTTGCATGCTGCAAAACTCCTGTATCATCCGTAAGGTGCTTCAGATGATTCAGATTCACACCCGGCAGTTCATAAATATTTTTAACTTTACCGGTAGTTCCACTTTTCGCCTCTGCACTGAGAGAGAACAGGTGGTTCGGACGGCGGTTTCTTTCGCGAATTACTTCCCCGAAGACGTCCAGGTATTGGTTAGCCACTTCACTCCAGATAGCATTACGGCTGGCATCGTAAGCCGAAATCCGTGCCTGGTGACGTTCAGCATCATTCTCAAGGAAATTTATTATACCATCCGCCATAGCATCACTGTCCCGGAATGGTACTAATATGCCCTTGTTATCTGAAAGCATCTCTTTGGCATACCAGTACGGAGTAGATATCACAGCTTTGCCTGTTCCTAAGGCATATGCAAGAGTACCTGATGTAATCTGGGCCTCCTCAACGTATGGCGTTATATAAAGATCGGCTGCCTCCAGAAATTGGCAAAGTTCTTCTTTCGTGACAAAACGATTATGAAATTCAACGTGACCGGTTAATCCAAGTTCTTCAACCAGGTTCTGCAGACTTTCACGATAATTTTCCCCTTCCTCTTTAAGTACATGAGGATGAGTTGCTCCCAATACCATATATACCAGGTCCGGAAACTTTTCCACCACACTGGGGAGAGCTTTTAAAACATATTCAATACCTTTATTCCTGGATAATAAACCGAATGTCATCAGAACATTTTTCCCAAGTACATCAAACTGATCTTTGGAATAATTGGGGTCTATAAAGGGGATATCCGGAATACCATGAGGGATATAGTTTATCTTTTTCCGGGGAATATCATATACAGCATTCAGAATGTCGGCAGCCCGCCGGCTCATTACAACCATTCGGTCGGATACTTCTGCCAGGTTAGTCATAACCTGTGTATGTTCATTGGAAGGTTTAGTTAAAACCGTGTGAAGTGTAGTAACAACCGGAATGTTTATTTTACTCAGTAACTCAAGTACATGCGATCCGGCCGGGCCGCCAAAAATTCCATATTCATGCTGCAGACATACCACATCAGGCTTGTTTATATTCAGAAATTCAGCTGCCATACGGTAATCAGAAATACTATCCTGTGTGATTTCATAACGTACCTTATCCGGGTATGAATAGCCATCCTGTTTATCGTTCATTGCTACTGCCCAGCAATTTGAGTTGCAGGCTTCTGACGATAATGATTCAACCAGATCGGTTGTAAATGTTGCAATGCCACATTTTCTGGGCAAATAATTTCCTATCACCGAAATAGAATTTATTGCGGTGGTTTTCTCAGATGATAATTCTCTCATGATATATTTTTTAATTCAGATAAATAAAGTAATAGAAAAATCAATTTATCCAATATCAGGACAGAAAATGTAAGGTTTACTCCGTTATTACGGGGGGTGATGATTTGACTGTTTTTTTCTATTTCTGATTTAGTTTTTACTAAATTAACCGCATGAATTTTTTTAGGAATTACTTAAACATCACAGACATGCTGCTCCCTGCTTGTTTAATGTTTTAATTTTTATCTTTTTCCCGACCAGGGATTTTAAATTAATTAACTATTCTCAAATCAGATTTTCCACATGAATAAAGTAAGCTGGAATAAAGTTCAAACTGCGATTGATGAGATACTGGATCTTCCCAAAGAAGAACAGCTGGCCTATATTGAAAAAAAGTACCAGCATTCTGAAGAGCTGAAGTTAGAAATTACAGAGCTGCTACAATCTATTTCCGATTCAGAGGGATGGTTGGAAAATCCCGATACTTACAGATCGGAGCTGCTGTTCAGCTCATCTCATGATTCATATGCGCCTGATATGACGGGTCAGAAAATAGGTGCCTACCGTCTCAAAAACCTGATCGGGCACGGGGGTATGGGATCTGTATTTCTTGCTGAACGAGAGGATGGCAATTTTTCACAGACCGTTTCCCTGAAACTGGTTCGCCGTGAAATGGCAACACCATCAAATAAAGCCCGGTTCAGGCGTGAACAACAAATTCTTGCCGGCCTTAGCCATGCCAATATAGCCAGGCTCTATGATGGCGGAGTTTCATCGGATGGCCTGCCTTACCTGGTAATGGAGTATGTGGATGGAAAACCAATTACAAAATATTGCGATGACAACAAGCTGACGGTTCATGAACGGATTGAACTTTTTAAACAGGTATGCCGGGCAGTCCAATATGCACACAGCAACCTGGTGATCCACAGGGATCTGAAACCCGATAACATTTTTGTTACTGGAAACGGGCAGGTTAAAGTACTGGATTTCGGGATTGCCAAACTCCTCGACCCGGAACCGGATTCTTCTATCATGCAAACTCAGGAAGGCAGCCGGATACTCACTCTTCATTTTGCGGCACCTGAACAGGTAACAGGTGATAAACTAACAACTTCCGTGGATATTTATGCACTGGGCAATTTATTTTTTCAGCTTATTGCGGGTATCCAGCCTTTTGATCTAAGGGATAAAGAGAGAAAAGAGATAGAGGATATTATAACATATACAGCGGCTCCTAACCCCGCCAGGCGTTTCTCCGGACTACCGGGAAAAAACAAGTTAGAAATAGCAGAAAAACGATCTGCCCGGTCGGCTGAACTGGCAGATGAACTTGGCAGTGATCTCGCCGCAATTGTACACAAAACTTTGAGAAAAGAACCGGAAGCACGTTATAAATCGGCCGGCAATCTTCTGGAAGACCTGGATCGGTTTTTGCAAAATATGCCTGTTACAGCACGAGACGGTACCCTGCGTTATCACCTTGGTAAATTTGCAAGGCGGCATAAAGCAGCCATTATTTCAGTAATTATTGTTTTTTCAATGATGTTGAGTTTTGGTTTATTCTATACCTATCAGATAACGCAAGAGCGAAATAAAGCGCAGCTTGAGAGCAAAAAAGCAACCCAGATAAAGAATTTTACACTTGATATTTTTAACAGTCATAATCCTAACCTGCCTGATTATTCAGGAAAAGATATATCTGCACATGAGCTGTTAGAATCAGGGTTGGGTAAAGTAGAATCAGAACTGACAGGCCAGCCGGAACTTTATATTGAAATGCTGGGGGTAATCGGCAGTGCCTTTAAAAATATTGATGCCTATGAGTTAAGTGATCAGGCACTTAACAAGGCACTTGGCAGAAGTAATGAAATATTCGGAAATCAAAGTTTACAATCAGCCGGAATTATGGCTGAATTATCAGTTTTAGAACGTGTCAGAGGAAATTATAATCGTGCTGAAGAATTGATTAGCCAGACTATCCGTATTAAAGAAGAAGAACAAGAAGACACCGATCTCTCAGCCTCCTATGCAATTTATGGTTTTGTCAAAGCACAGCAGGGCATGTACCATGAAGCTGAGCAAATACTTAAAAAAGCAGACAGTTTATATGTTGCCTCGGGGCAAGGCGAATCGGTTGACAGGAATACAACACTGAGTAACCTGTCTGAAGTGCACAGGAAGTTGAATAACTATGAAGAAGCAGAAAAACTTTTGCGCCAATCTCTCGAATTCTTTGAAAACTACTATAATGGGCCTCATCTTAATATAGCCACCAATCTTGGTAAGCTTGGTGCTTTATATCACGGAGTTGGCAGGTATGAAGAAGCAGAAGAAGTTTTATTATCTGCACTTGAATCAAAAATAGAATTACTTGGTGAACAGAATTCATCAGTTGCAGATACGTATGAGGTTATCACTCTGAATTACCGGATTATGGGCGACCTTGCTAAAGCTGAAGAATACGCCATAAAAAATATGGATCTGAATTATCTTCTTTATGACGAGAATAGTGTGAAAGTGGCTCGGAGCCTGAATATACTCTCCCTTCTGCAGGCTGATTCAGGCGATTATCAAATGGCGGAATCCAACTATCATAAAACGATTAACATAATGAGAGAAACCCTTGATGAGAATCATCCCTCCCTGGCAATAACGCTTTATAATTTAGCCCATCTTTACTCCATTCAGGAGAAATATATCGAGGCCCGGGATCTGTTTGAACAAGTAGTTGAGATGGATAAAATCCGCCTGGGGCCTCGCCACAGGGAGGTTGCTGTGGATCTGAATAAACTGGCAGGTGTTCATCGGGAATTAGGTGAGCTGGCAAAAGCAGATTCAATATACAGAGAAGCCGGTCCTATTTTTTATGAAGAATTTCCGGAAAACCATTACAGGGTAGCTGAATACCTGGTTGATTATGGCAAGCTGAAATTACTTCAGGAGAAATTTACAGAAGCAAAAGAAGATTTTGATAATGCACTTCAGATTTTCAGATCAAATTTTGATGAAGATCATACATACATAAAGGAAGTAGTTGCTATAATGAATGAACATTATAATTCAGCCGATATCAGCCCTTAAATATTTTTTATAAGCCGTCTCCGAAAGCTTCGGTGACGGCTTTTGATTTAAAAGAATTGCCACTCTTAACTATCAAGTGCCTGGTCTGCGAGCACTTTAATGTGTGCCGCGTGCGCTCTTGTTTCGCTGTTAACATTTCCTTTGTTATCCATCAGAGAGCGGATATTCTGCAGGTTATAAAGAGCAGCAGATTTGGCTATATGATCGTGATTATCACTCTCCAGTATTTCAGCCAGGCGTTTTACATAATCTACCTGAAGATTCTGGCGGAATGTATTCACATTTCCACGCGCGTCTGCATTAAAAATAGCTGCTGTTAAATCCTCAACTACCTCCGCTACGGAATAACTATTGCCATACGTTCTGGAATCGGTAATTCTCTTCATTGTTGCCTGGTGCAGCAGGTGGCTTAATACATTTTGCTGCGTGCCAAGAACCAGGTCATGAATTTTCGGATCTTCACCGGAAGAAAAGAAATTAAACCCTCTGCGCTGAATTTGCAGGTAATTATACACCTCGTGAGATGATCTGAAAGCATCCGGTGCAAACAGGTACTCCGACAGGTAATTCATGGCTTCTTTCTGTTTTTCAACCGGTACGGGGATGAATGGTTTGGATGCTCCCTCCTGGCCGATAAAAGCACGGTCGCGGTACACACCACCAATCTGGCGTGAAATGACTCCGGTTTGGCCGCGATGCTGTCCCATCAGGGTATAAAAAGCATTTCGGAGTTCCTGGTAAGACTGGCCTTCCCTGCTTCCGTACTTATCCAGCAGGCCTTCAAGCAGTTCTCCTGCCAGCAGAATTCGTTCCACGCCATAAGCAACAGGATCACTGGACATATCACCGATCATAACTCTTGGATCGATTGCTTTACCCGGCGAACGCATATCATCGGCGTCATTACCAAATGCAAGAGCCGGTTCTGTAGATCTCGAAAGAATTTCATTCAGTCTCGCCTTTTCCTGTTCAGCATCATCCAGGGCAGGAGAATATCCGAATTCAACCGCCCAGGTATCATAAGGGCCCGGTTTGATATCATAATAACGGCCCTGGTTGTTTCTGTCGCGGTTTACGTTCACAGAGGAATAATCCATAACAGAACCGGTTAAACCAATAGTATTCGCCAGTTCAGCACTGTGTATATCTTCGGGTGAATGTAGTGTACTGGCCTGCATATTATGGTTCAGGCCAATAGTATGACCAAGTTCATGCAGAATCAGCATGGTAAGAGCCTCCTTTTGAAACTCAGCCAGTTCAGTTTCCGGTGCGCCCATAACCTGCAGCGCGTTCATACCAAACATATTATTATGACGCATATGGTTTCCGAACGAACAAAATTCAGGACTCATTGAATCTTTTAGATTTTGCAATATGGAAGAATCTTCAGTAAAAATATCCTCCTCTCTCATCCGGCTTGAAAAGAAAACCCATTCAAGCATAATATCGGCCCCGAGTATCTGTCCCGTGCGCGGATTCACAAAACTTGGCCCATATCCGCCAAACGGAGGAATCGGTGAAGAAGTCCACCGTAAAACGTTATAACGAATATCCCCTGCTTCCCAATCGGCGTCATCGGGCTGTACTTTTACCTGCATCGCATTTTTAAAGCCAGCCGCTTCAAACGCTTCATTCCAGGCAAGAGTGGCTTCAGCAATGGTTTCCCTGAATTCATGAGGTGTGGTATTCTCTATCCACCATACAATAGGCTCCACAGGTTCAGATAACTCAGCATCCGGGTCTTTCTTTACAAGATTCCAGCGGTGGATAAGATCACGATAAGGAGTTGCATCCGTGCTTACCTGGTCATTTTGCTGGGTCATAAAATAACCCACTCTCGGATCATCATATCGGGGTTTATACCCATTCTCCGGCATCTCAATAAACGAATGCTGAAAACGGATTGCAACCGACCGGTTATCGGTTACCGCTCCGCTGGTTGATCCAACAGGATGAGGCGAATCATACACATACTCTACAATGATATCCATGTTTTCAGGATAACTTCGGATAACAGAATACTTGTTTTTGTCATTATTCAGATTGCCGAGTGTAAACGTTCCGGGCTGTTGCCTTGGGTTGGGGCTCGGCTTGATCTGATTAAGGCTTTCAGATAGAAATATCGGATCACCGTTAATGATCAATACACCATTCTCTTTATCTTCAGCAATAATTTTTTCTGATACTAAAACAGCTTCGGAAATATTTGCGGCAGAAGCACGGCTCAGAGGACTCTCTTCGTCAAAATGATAACCCGTATTCTGAACCACGAATTCAATGCGGTCGAAGTACCGGTTTATTTTAAATACTTTATTATCCTGAAATGCTCCGCGAAAATGTCCCGCTTCAAGTACCCCATCCTGGGAAAGCCCGAAGTATATAAACTCCCTGCCAATCTGATCTTCCCGGATAGCCAGTTTAACAGAGCCATCTGTAGTATCCTGATAAACGGTAAACAGGCCTTCATGGGCAATACTTTTTTCTATTGCAGTATCAAAATCAGTTATTTCTGATTCCCCGCCATCGGGGCCTGAAGTCATTTGAGTGGAGGAACAAGCTCCTGTAAACAGCAGGAATATCAGAACAGGTGTATATTTTAATTTTATTTTTGTACTCATAGTGGATTTCAGTTTGAATTAGAATATGATAAACATAGAAGTGTTTTAGACGGAAAAAAGTACAGAAAAGTTTTAGCCGGGTCTATAGACCCGACTGCACATAACGATGATTATAGCTTTTAAGTTACAATCCGGCAAAAGATTTTGCTTAAAAATAAAAGGTACCAACAATTATAGAGCCTCAGTCAGGTTTTCTGGAAGATGCCGCACCTTCGGGACGATCGTTATTGTTAACGTAAGACTGTTCTGACATGTTTTCATCATTAGCCTGTGTCGTGGGAGTTGTTGAAGCACATCCTCCCACCATCATCTATAGAAATCAGAAGAGTTTAAATAGCTACCGAAACTGTAACCGTATTCTACTCATACTCGTTTTTAAAACAGATGGCGTTAGATTTGTTGAAGTACTCCTTTGCAGCCTGGCATTCGTTATGATCCTGCAATAAAATTTCGGCACAGCGGCCAATATCATAACTCTACAGCCTTACTGTTTACCTCTTGTTCCCAACACAAGATATAACAGCTTTGGCATCGACCAGGGCTTTCCGAAATTGGTGGTTATAAAAACCTGAACGCATAGGAAAAGTGTTTTTGAAACAATTTAGAGTAAGATTACTGTTAATCATGCTCTATATGTATACATTCTGAACAACCTTCTTTATTTCATTAATTAACTGTAACTCATGAAATCAACGATCCTTCTACCTTTAACAGGTATTACCCTTTTACTTTTTTTGGGTTTTCAAAGTTTTCCAAAAACGTTGCCACCTGTGGATTTTCAACTTTCAGAAAACGCTGTCGTTCCGGCAACCGATTTTCAGGTTCCTGAAGGGTTCATCGTGGAAGAAGTTTTCGGTAACGATGTAGTTGGCAGCGTTGTAGCTATAACATTCGACAATCAGGGTAGAATGGTGATTGCCAAAGAATTCGGTGAAATAATTGTGATGATTCCGGGCCAGGATGAATCTTATGAATCACGCCTTGTTTCCGATCAAATCATTAATAGCCAGGGAATTGTATACGATGGGCCTGACCTGTTGGTAACAGCAGTAGGTCCTGAAGGCGTTGGGCTGTACCGGGTTGTTGATGAAAACGGAGACGGAACAGGCGAGCGTGTTGAACTTATTGAAAGTGTAAATCGCCGCATTGAAGACCATGGGCCTCATGCTCCCATTTGGGGACCTGACGGAAAACTGTACTGGATACACGCCAATGTATCAGCAATCTATGATGAACCAGCCCCTCTCTCCCCGGTGCGGAAATATCATGATGCGAGCCTGCTACTGCGTGGGGGTGGGTTTGGAGGTGGATTTTATCGACTGCCGGAAGGATCTGTTTACCGAAATGATATTGCCAATCATGTACCGGCGGAAGTCAGTAAAAATCAATCCGACTGGGAGTTATATGTGATGGGTCTGCGAAATGCCTACGACTTTTCTTTTAATTTGATTGGCGAGCTTTTTACCTGGGACTCCGACCATGAACCGGACCTGGAAATGCCCTGGTTCCGACATACCTACTCCTACCACCTTCAGCCGGGCGCGGAATACGGATACCGGGAAGGGGCAGCGGTACACCCCGAATATTATTTCGACAACGCTCCGACTCTTGAAGACCTCGGGCGGGGATCTCCAACAGGTATTTCAACGTACTTATCATATAATTACCCGGAAAAATACTGGGATGGAATGCTGTTTGCCGACTGGTCACGCGGGCGTATACTCTTGTCTCAAATGACCAAAGATGGTGCAACTTATTCACCTGAGAGTGAAACCTTTGTTTTCGGGGCACCGTTGAATGTAACGGATTTGGATATAGGACCTGATGGGAATATGTACTTTACACTCGGTGGACGCGGCACGAATGGTGGTGTATACCGAGTGGTATATACAGGAAATGACTCTAAACAAAGCCCTGTAGTAAATAACCGTATCGACGAAGTTCTGGCGATGAATCAACCGCGCTCATCCTTTAGCCGTCAGAAGGCTGTTGATATCAAAGAAGAACTTGGAGAAACTGCCTGGCAGAATGAGCTGAGCAGTGTTGCCCGTAACCAACAGGAAGATACCGAACGACGCATTCGTGCTGTTGAATTGTCAGAGGTATTCGGACCGGGGTTAAGTGAAGAGGTACTGATATCCCTTACGGACGATGCATTATGGGAAGTCCGGGCAACAGCCACCTATTATCTGGGGATGAAAAGTAGTGATAATGTACGACAAACACTCGCCAAATTACTCCATGATGATGATGCCTTTGTACAGCGACGGGCTGCTGAAGCGTTGATGCGTACGGGCCTGCAACCCAGTGTTGAGGCCCCATTATCTCCTGTTGAAGATATTTTTCCTTTACTGGCAAGTGAGGATGATGCACTACGTTTTGCCGGGCGAATCCTGTTGCGAACCGTCAATCCCAACCGTTGGAGAGAATCTGCTCTCAGTTTAACGGATTATCCTCTTGTAACCGAAACATTACTCGCCTATGTGCAGACAATTGGGAATCACCAAGAGATGTATAGTTTTAACCGGATTCTGAACCGTCAGCTTGAACTGCTCAAAGACAACCCGACGGATGAACAACTTCTCGACCTTGTCCGCCTGTTGCAATACACCATGACCAAGGATATGGGTGTAAGAAATTTTCCTGTGATAGACAGTGGCTCACGCGTTATGGGTGGTGTCATATATGTTCCGGGTGAAGGATGGTTTCACTCCGATCAGACAAATCCCGACGGAACGATGGGTTCGGCATTCAGCACCGTTATCAACCTTTACTCAGAGGTTGGCCGGAGTTTGCTTGATCGGTTCCCATCCGATGACTGGCGTCTGAATAGGGAAATCTCGCGTGTATTTGCGTACCTGCAAACACAGGAGGCACTCGACCAGATCCTGGCTGAGCTGAGTAATGAGCAGGATCGGAAGCAACAGATCCATTACATTGATATGGCTGTCCGTTTTGAAGACGGATGGACTGACGAATCGATCGAGCAGGTAACGGAATGGTTTACTAACGCTGCCCGGAATGGGCCCGGTGGCGGGGCCATTGCCAGTATGAGATCCGACTTCCTTAACAATATTCCGGACCAACAGGCTCTAATTGCATCTGCCCGGATTGAAGAAGTACAATCACAGGAAAGTGTCAGTTTTGAAGCTGGCCAGGACCTAACTGAAGAACAGGTTGAGAGTTTGATTTTCAATCCTCAGGCTTTGCATGGTGATCCATCTGGTGGTGTCCTGGCTTATTATAAAGCAGCCTGTGCATCCTGCCATACGATGGGGCCAATCGGAATACATTATGGTCCTGACCTGACAGACATAGGCCAGCGTTTCACCCGGGAGGACCTGGTACGTTCTATCGTGTATCCCTCCGAAAACATTGCTGACCAGTTCCTGGGTGTAAACATCACAAGGAATAATGGTTCGACAGTTACAGGAGCCATCCTTGATGAAAATAACCAGCGGATCATTCTACAGATACCCGGTGGCGGAGAGATGAACATTCCGATATCTGAAATAGAATCCCGGGAAGTATCCGGTGAATCAACCATGCCTGAGGGTTTGCTCGGTATACTTTCCAACCAGGAGATGAGGGATCTAATACTTTTCTTGATGGAAGGTACATCAGCTGTACCGGATTCAGTTTTTCAAGAGTTTCTTCAGGAGTGAGGTTGAAATGAAGACATCTTGGGAGAAAGTCATGGATTTTACAATCTTAAATCATCTTCATCATACTAACAACAGCCATTCATTATAGAATTTCGTAAAATTTTTAAACGAACATTATGGTTCAGCTGCATCCGGGACCACCTTAATCTCTTAGAGTTGAAAAATAAAAAAGCCATCCAGAATACACCGGGATGGCTTTTTTTGAATTTAAAGTTTTTTTTATATCGGCAGAAGTATTGGAGAGCTGTAAATGCAGTTTGAATAATTAGCCAGTTGTATTGGAAGACTGAAGTTGGATATAAAATTGCATTAGTTTGTTAGCATATAAAAACTTACCTGATTGGCTCTGGCCAGACCAGGAAATACATCTAAAGTTTAGCCTGAAGCCGGGCTGTTCCCACGTTTAACCCTCTATCAAAGATTATTCTTCGTTCTTAAACTTATAATACTCGGCTACTGCTTCGTAATCTGAGGTATCCAGGTGACCGGAAATAGTGGTATCCGTGCCTCCTTGCTGCTTAAAGATTTCTGAATTACTGGCTTCTAACCAGGATAATTTCGACCTGGTCGTATTCCTCACCAGGACGTCATTAAGTTGTGCTCTCACTACAACCCAATCACGTGTAGGATCAAATTATTGAGATATCTTACCATGAATCATGAACTTGTCCATTCAGGCCCCTCCGGACCTTTATCTCCTGTAGGACCTTCAAAGGCTGTGCCATCCAGCACTCCAACCCAGGTAAGGGATAAAAACAGAAAAAAACATTTATATTTACGCTTTATCCTTCCTATCAAAATATGCATTGGTCTGATGCATTGTATTGTAATTACAGATTTGCTATTCAACTGCAGGTCCCCAGCTTGGAAAAGAGCTTTCTGTCTCCTGGCCATCTGTCAGTTTCATTACCAAACTTCCATCTGCTTTTGTTATCCAGATGGCATTCTTGATATTACCATCAGAAAGATTGGTAAACGCGATATTTTCTCCATCCGGCGACCAGGCGGGCTGTAGCGCAGAAAAGTCCGCAGATGTGATGTAATGAGCCCCGCTGCCATTCGCATTCGCAACGAATATTCGTGCATGTCCCAGATTGGTATATCCCTGATAGGCAATTTCAGTGCCATCCGGCGACCACGCAGGGTCAAATAGATTGATGCCATTATCGTCACCGGCATCAATCAACAGTTCCAGATCACTGCCATCCGGCTGCACTATATATAGATCGGCACTATCATCGTCCTGCCTGTCGCTGACAAAGGCAATCGAGTTTTCAGCAGACCATGTAGCAGAGTGATCATTCCCATCCCCATCTGTAACAGGTACCGGTTCCCCGCCATCTGTACTCATCACAAAGATACTCATACTTCCATCATGATCGGATTCAAAAGCGATTTTTGCCCCATCCGGCGACCATACAGGCCTTTTATCATCAACCGTATTCTCAGTCAGTAATCCCTGATTGCTGCCATCGATATCCATTGTCCAGATATCATTATCCAGATTGCCAATTTCTAAATCCTTCCGAACAAAAACTATCCGTTCTCCGTCAGGCGAGATTTCCGGATACGTATTCTCCGTATCAGAATCTGTTATCTGCAGCATATCAGATCCATCCGCCTTCGTTGTAAATATCTGGGAAGTTCCATCCACACGCTGTGAAAAAGCTATAGTTCCTTCTACTTCCCATTCTTCACAGTTTACATCGAATTCAACTACGGTGGATTCACCTGCATCCACATCTGCATCAACCGGATTGTCTCCATCCACAGTACATCCCGTATCCAGCCCGCTTATTTCCACGCTATAGGTTCCTTCCTCCAGATCCTCAAATATTACTGTATCATCCGATTCTGCCTCTCTCGGGTCATCTCCATCCACAGTTAAGGTATATCCATTTTCATCGGAACCGTTTCCTGTGGTAGTAACATTAACTTCAATTAATCCAGTAGTTTTTGCTGGATCATTTGTTTCTTCTGAATCATGTTCTGATCCTGTGGAGTTATCACTGCAGGAAACTGTAACACTGGCGACAACAGTAAGAATGAAAAGAAATTTACCTAAATATATATTCAGTCTGGTTTTTCTACTCATAATCATCCCAATTCTTCCATGTGTGTTTAACTGTTGTTGTTTATATTAACACGGTTTCAAAATCAGCGCCGGCTAATAAGGCGTATTAAAGCAGGAGTCTCCTGCAACTACTATTATCCATTACGCAAACCTTTTTTAAAACAGGTCATTTGTCTTAGAAATTTTGCTATGAAAAAATCTGAAGTGACAAAACTGCTTGTAGAATTGAATAAGGGTAATGAAGATGCTTATGATCATCTGTACCCCCTGATCTATGATGAGTTAAAAGGACTTGCTTATTCTCAGCTGAGCAGACAGTCTGGCCATACCTTTTCTAAGACTGAACTGGTTCATGAAACCTATTTGAAAATGGTGAACCAGAATCATCATGAGGTGGATTTTAAAAACAGATCTCATTTTTTAGCCATAGCTTCACGATGTATGAGGCAGGTTCTGATAGATTACGCACGCAAAAAGAAGGCTGAGAAACGAGGCGGTAACCAGCAGGACCTGACCTATATTGACGAGCTTTTCAGCACACAGCAGCAAAAAGCTGATGAATTAATCGGAATTGACAACGCCCTGGATCGATTAACAAGTTTAAATAAACGTCTCAGTAAAGTTGTGGAGATGAGGTTTTTCGGGGAAATGACCATTGAGGATACGGCAGAAGCCCTTGAGCTTTCGGAAAGTACAGTAAAAAGGGACTGGCTGATTGCCAAAGGATGGCTTCATAAGGAGCTTAAAAAAAATCAGTAAATTCCAGAACCTGTTCGGACGGATATTACCTGTTTGAGTTTCAATTTACGTATCTATGAATAAAAGACCGGTAAATAAACAAATGATATGGGCAAAGTAAGCTGGGATGAAGTTCAAACCGCTATTGAAGAAGTACTCGATCTGCCTGAAGAAGAACAGATCCCATACATAGAAAAAAAATATCAAAATTCAGAAGAGCTTAAGTTTGAGGTCACCCAGCTGCTGCAATCCATTCTAGAATCTGAAGAGTGGCTGGAAAATCCCGAAGACTATAAATCCGGCCTTTTCGTTGCTTCACCGGAAGATTCACAGCCGTCCGCAATGATAGGTGAAAAAATCGGACATTACCGAATCAAAAAACTGGTTGGTCATGGTGGAATGGGATCGGTCTTTCTCGCAGAACGTGATGACGGCAATTTTGAGCAATCCGTAGCCCTCAAGCTCATTCGCCGGGAAATGGCAACACCTTCAAATATAGCCCGATTCAGGCGCGAACAGCAGATCCTGGCTGATCTAAGCCATTCAAATATTGCCCGGCTATACGATGGCGGGCTAACAGCCGATGGCCTGCCATGGCTGGTGATGGAATTTATTGAAGGAATTCCTGTTACCAGCTACTGTGATGAAAAGAAACTACCGATACAGGATCGAATTCATCTTTTTAAACAGATAAGCCGGGCTGTACAGTATGCTCATTCCAACCTGGTTATCCACAGAGACCTGAAGCCTGATAACATTCTTGTTACCAAAGAGGGACAGGTGAAAGTTCTCGATTTCGGCATTGCACGGCTCCTGGACGCCGACCCGGGCGACCTGATTCAAACCCGTGAAGGCAGCCGGATGTTGACCCTGCGTTATGCTGCCCCCGAGCAGGTTTCCGGCAAAAAACTGACCACTACGGTTGATATCTATACATTAGGAACGCTGCTGTATCAGCTTACAGCCGGGGTTCACCCTTTTGATCTGAATGAAAAAGAGAGAGCTGAGGTGGAGTCCATTATTAAAACCACGGCTGCACCTCACCCGGCCAAACGGTTTACAGCTCTGCCTGCTGATCAGCAGCAGGAGCTTTCGGTTAAACGCTCTGCCCGTGCAAATGAAATTTCTGTGGTGCTCAGGAGCGATCTGGCCTCAATTTTTTTAAAAGCCCTTCGGAAAGAGCCGGACAGCCGTTACGAATCTGCCGGGGAACTTCTGGAAGACCTCAACCGGTTTGAACAAAACCTGCCTGTAACAGCCAGTGACGGTACAATCCGGTATCACCTGGGTAAATTTGCGAAACGTCATAAAGCAGGTATTACGACTGCTGCTGCTTTTATTCTTGTATTTATCAGTTTTGGATTTTTCTATACATGGCAAATAACCAGTGAAGGAAACCAGGCGAAGCAGGAAGCCCAAAAGGCAGAAGAGGTAAGTGCATTTCTTACAGACCTGTTTGAGGCAAGCGATCCCATGTATGAAGCCGATAATATCCCTTCAGCACTGGATCTTCTGGAAAGAGGTGAAGAGCGAATTCACGAGCTTAATGACCAGCCAGCCAGCCAGGCACAACTTCTCGGAGTGATCGGACGATCCCTCTCAAGCCTCGCACGGTATGATAAGGCTGAAGACCTTTTAAACCGGAGTTCAGACCTCCGGCAACAAATATACCCACCTGATCATCCCGAAATCGCTGAAGGCCTTGGTAATCTTGCAGTCTTACAACGAAAGAAGGGAAATTTCGCAGCAGCAGAATCTCTACACACAAAGGCTCTTGAGATCCGGCAAAAATCATTGGGAAAAATACATGATAAAACCGCTGAAAGTTTAAATGATCTTGGTGTGGTACTTTCAACTCAGCGTAAATTTGAAGCGTCAGATTCTGTTTTTAAAGCAGCATCAGAAATCTATAATAACCTTTATGGACCTGATTATCACGAAATTGCCCGATCTCTCAGTAATCAGGCTTCAAACCAAAGGGCATTAGCTAATTATATGGAAGCTGAAGCATTATATCAGGAAGCATACGATATATGGAAATCTCAGTTTGACCCGAATCACCCGAATATCGCTGAATCAATTCATGACCTGGCCCTGGTTAAAGGCTTACAGGGTAATGTGGAGGAAGCCGATTCATTATATCGTATATCATTAAAAATCTATAAGGACATTTTTGAAGAACCTCACCCCAGAATTGCACAAAATATGGATAACCTGGGCGTTCTGCTTGGAAAAAATGGGTATTACAAAGAATCACTGCCCTATCTCGAGGGTGCACTGGAAATGTTTCAATCCCTATACAAGGACTCTCACCCACAGATTGCCGGCAGCCTCAATAATCTTGGGCGGCTCAATATTGAAATGGGTAATTATGAGGAGGCAAAACTTCTTTTGAATAAAGCCCTGGAGATTGATATTGGAAAGTATGGTTACAGCCATCCGTATGTTGGTGGAGATTTGCGCAACCTCGGCCTTATCTCAAAATCACAGGAAAATTATCCTGAAGCTGAAGGTTATTTTCGAAAAAGCCTCTCCATTTTTGAGGATGAGTTACCCGAGAATCATACATTTGTTACAGAAACATTGACCAATCTGGGCGAGGTGTTGATTTTTAATAATAAGCCTGGTGAAGCCGAAGAGGTTCTTGTCCGCCTTCTGGAAATACTGGAGGAAGAACGGGATCAGGCCCAAATTTCCCAAGCCAAAATATTGCTTGGCATCGCTCATTTTGACCTTGAAAAATATCGCAATTCAGAACTGCTGTTAACCGCTGGATATGAAACTTTAAAAGATGAGGATAATGAATACACAAATAAAGCCCGCCAGTACCTCGACCGGCTCTACGAAATCACAGAGGAACCTGAAAAAGCCCGAAGCCTGGATTCAGTTCATGAATAGCCTGAGCATACAGATCAGGTGATTATTTAATTTATTGCCCGTCTTGAAAAACCACCTTAGAGTTGCCCGGATGTAAGTTTTGTTAATAAATCACCACAAAAAACCTGAATCCCCAATGTCAACAGATATATATGTGCGGGGTCTTTATTACCTACAGTCTCCTGTTGATATCCAGCGAAAACAATTATTCAGCTATTTTAAGCCTGTTTTCTGCAACAGCAAGATCCCTTTCGGCTTCTTTCCTGTCCAGTGGTTTCTCTTTCAGCCTGTTTTTTGCTTCATCTCTGGCTTTCCGTGCTTCATCCATATCAATTCCTGAAGATTCTTCAGCTTTCTCAGCTAAAATAGTCAGTGTGTTGTTACTCATCTCTACAAAACCACCGCTTACAGCATAAGCCAGCTCTTTGGCATCTTCTTTTTTGATCAGAATTTTCCCAATGTCCAGAGTCGAAACAATCGGAGCGTGATTAAAAAGAATCTCAAAATTCCCCTCAATGCCCGGAACATGAACCGCGGTCACATTTCCTTCAAATAAAGGTCCGTTAGGTGTTAATAACTGTGCATGAAATATATTTGCCACGATTTATCTCCGGATTAAGCTTCTGCTTCAGCAAGTAGTTTTTGTCCTTTCTCAACTGCCTGCTCAATGGTACCAACAAGGTGGAATGAATTTTCAGGAAGATGATCGAGTTCGCCGTCGAGGATCATGTTAAGCCCCTTAATAGTGTCTTCTATTTTCACATACTCGCCGGGCTGACCCGTAAACTGCTCGGCCACAAAGAAAGGCTGGCTGAGGAAACGCTGTACACGTCGTGCACGTGAAACCACCAGTTTATCTTCATCAGAAAGTTCGTCCATCCCCAGAATAGCAATGATATCCTGTAGATCTTTATATTTTTGCAGAATCTGTTTTACATCCTGCGCACATTTATAATGAACCTCTCCCACAACTTTAGGGTCGTTGATTCGTGACGTTGAATCGAGCGGATCCACAGCCGGGTAGATACCAATTTGTGTTAATGCCCGGCTCAATGTGGTTGTGGCGTCAAGGTGTGAGAAGGTTGTGGCCGGCGCGGGGTCTGTAAGGTCATCAGCCGGTACATAAATCGCCTGAATAGAAGTAATAGATCCATCTTTTGTTGATGTAATCCGTTCCTGAAGATCACCCATTTCAGATGCCAGTGTAGGCTGATAACCCACGGCTGACGGCATTCGTCCCAGAAGGGCAGAAACCTCGGAACCGGCTTGTGTAAACCGGAAAATATTATCAATAAACAGCAGAATATCCCGTGAAACTTCATCCCGGAAATATTCAGCTACGGTCAGACCTGAAAGCGCGACCCGTGCGCGGGCTCCCGGGGGCTCATTCATCTGGCCGAACACCAGGGTTGCCTGAGATTTATTTAAAACATCTTTATCCACTTTGGAGAGATCCCACTCTCCTTTTTCCATGGCTTCTTTGAATTCATCGCCGTAGTTAATCACACCGGATTCAATAAACTCCCGGAGAAGGTCATTCCCTTCACGGGTACGTTCACCCACACCGGCAAATACGGAGAGGCCGCCATGCTGTTTTGCAATATTATTAATCAGCTCCTGGATCAATACGGTTTTACCTACCCCGGCTCCTCCGAAAAGGCCGATTTTACCACCTTTGGCATACGGACAAAGCAGGTCAATAACCTTAATGCCGGTTTCGAGCATTTCAGTACTGGTAGCAAGCTGATCGAATTTTGGAGCTTCACGGTGAATAGGATACCGCTGATCGCCTTTAGGCTGATCAATTCCGTCAATGGCTTCTCCTACAACATTAAATAGCCGGCCCCGGATATCTTCTCCAACAGGAATGGAGATGGGAGTGCCGGTATCAACAACTTCCATTTTCCGCACCAGGCCGTCGGTAGAATCCATGGCGATGGTCCGAACACGATTTTCACCTAAATGCTGAGCTACTTCCAGATAAAGTTTCGTTCCGTCATCCCGGGTAATATAAAGTGCGTTTAATACTTTTGGAAGTTGATCCTGTTCAAAATCAACATCTACCACAGGGCCAATTACTTGTGCTACAGTTCCTTTATTCATTCGATTTTATCGTTTATTGTATGTCTTTAGATGTAAAGTTCTGGTGCAAAAAAATCTCTTATTTGAAAGCTTTAAAAGGTACCCACTTCTCTTTCAAAAATCAAAGAGTTCTTCTCTTAAATAGCTTCTTTCTGATAATAATTTAAACTTATTTCTTCATGTTTCAGAAGTGCCTTCAAACTGTAGACCAGCATTCTGCAAGTCTGAGTGATGTTCTTGTTTAACATCAGTAAAAATGTTACCTCCACGTTCGGATAGGAAGGATTGTTCATTATTTCGCCACACATTTTAATGAACTTTTTATCATTTTCTTCAATCTCAGTATGGAGTTCAAAAACCGCCTGCTTTGTATTTATCAGCTCAGGTTCACTCCCTGACTCCTGGAATAGCTTACCAACCCTGATTACGGATAATAGCCTCATATTTATAGATTCATACGCTGTTTTATAAATATCACTTTCCTCATTTTTAAGTACCAGCAGCTCATCCGCTAATTCATAAATTTTCAAAGATGAATTCATGATATTCCGGCTTGCCCTGAGAAGTTCATCAAGCATTTCAGCAGTATCCTTTTTCATTTCAAAAAGATGAATCCGTGTGAAATAACCGAAAATTTCCGCATGATATTTTTCGAGGTCTCTGTACTGAATTTTATCCCTGGATTTATCCGGTTTTATAGTATTCCTGATAAAATCAAGGCTGTAATTAAGCTGACAGGTTATTTCTTTCCTGAATGCTTCGAGCCCGGCTTCTGAAATTTCGGGGTTCGTTTTATGGATATACCGGCTGAGATGCATGGTTTTTTCAGGAATCCATTTTTCGGCCTGACCGGCTAATAAGGGAATAAGAGGATAAAAAATAGCTACTCCCATCAGGTTGAAAAGCGAGTGAAAGAGAGCCAGGCCAATTACAGGATTATCACTGAAACCAAACCCTGTAAGTATTATCAAAATAAAAACCGGTAACATCAAAAGTGTCAGAACAGCAGTTCCGGCCGTAAAAATGAGCTGACTGACTGCAGCTTGTTTCTTGGTAGGAATACCTCCTATTGCCCCCATAAATACTGTTACAGTGGTCCCTACATTTGCCCCTACCACCATGGCTGCTGCCGCATCAAACTCGATCAGTCCGCCGAACAACATTGTCAATACGATAGCAATGGTAGCCGAACTGCTTTGCATAATAGCTGTCATTATAATGCCCGCAAATGCAAATATCACAATGCCATAACCTGAAAAAAGAGCCGGGTCAATCAGTTCAGCAAACTGATCAACACTTTGTTTCATGTAATCAAGGCCCATAAACAGAAAACCAAAAGCCACTAAAAATTTACTGATATTCACATACTTTGGTGATTTGGCCAGCAATATAAGACCCAATCCTCCGATACCGATTAAAGGAAGTGAAAATGCATCAATATTAAATTTGAACCCAAATATCGCCACGATCCAGGCCGTTGCTGTAGTGCCGATTTTGGTACCCATCATCACTGCAATAGCCTGAGCGAGATTCATAACTCCGGCCCCTACAAATGCCAGTACCATTAACGACACAGCAGAGCTGCTTTGTAAAACGGCTGTACTGAATAACCCGCTCAGAATGGCCTTTGGACGTGATCCGGTATAACGGCGTATGATCGATTTAAACGCTCCTCCACTCAGCAGCCGGATCGCTTCTTCCATCATATGCATGCCAAACAGAAATATTCCGAGACCCGCAAGAAATACCCAGATTTCAAATTCACTAAACACAGCCATCAGGGGGAAAAAATAAATTCATATTAATACAAAGATTTACACAGCAAAGTAAGAAGAAATTCATTACCGGTTAGTTCTGTTACATTATCAGTTTTGATAGTAACCTTCATTAGCAAAAAGTGAATCAAACCGTTATCTTTAAAACTATTTAATTTTCGGCCTGCCTGAGCAATTTACTGAGGCCTGGACAGATGTCAACCTGAACCCCAAAACCCAGAGAAAACCATTGGATACGGAACTAACAGCACGTACGGTAAGCATTGATTTACTAATTACATTTGATGATGAAAAAACACTCAGTTTCGCATCTGCAAATGAACTTGAGCCGCGGGAACGTGCACAGGTCCGTGAGTATGTACAGAATATTCTCAGACGCAGAAGTTATCTCGATTTTATAATCGGGGAATTTTCAAGTATCACCATTGATGAAATGAAACCGATGCTGAAAAATATCCTGCGGCTTGGCCTGTATGAAATGCTTTTTATGAACGGCATTCCCGATTATGCAGCCATTAATGAAGCAGTGGAAATTGCCAAACTGAGACTGGGCTCCAAAGCAGGAGATCTTGTAAATGCTATCCTGAGAAATATACAGAGGGATATGGATAACCTGCCAAAACCCGCTTATAAAGACCGAACAAAATTAATAGCCACTACCTTTTCTCACCCGGAATGGATGGTTGAACGATGGGTAAAACGATTTGGCGAACGGGAGGCTTTTCAGTTAATGCAGTCGAATAACCAGCGGCCGGAATATTATGTCAGGGTAAATAATCTTCGCACAAAAACAGAAAACTTTAAGCTTCGGATGGAAAAGTCTGATATTGCTTTTGAAGAGAGCGAATGGCTGCCGGGCTATTTTAAAGTGGAATCTGTTGCCCCTTTTATTTCAAAAGATCTTCTTAAAAAAGGGATCTGCCTTGTGCAGGATATTGCCGCCGGTTTCGCTCCGGTTATTCTTGAGCCCATGCCTGAGGAAACCATTTATGATATCTGTGCTGCTCCGGGTACAAAGAGCATTGTTATTTCCGACCTGATGAATGGCGAAGGCACAATTGTAGCTATAGATATAAACGCTGACCGGCTTGAAAAACTGGCTCAGAGTGCCATGGATTATAAAGCCGAAAATATAAAAATACGCCGCGCCGATGCCCGCGACCTTGACCTGAAACTGGCCGATGGTGTTTTACTCGATGCCCCGTGTACTGGTACCGGTGTACTCAGCAAACGGGCAGATCTTCGCTGGAAACGTACTCCGGAAGAACTTGAAAATTCCGTAAAACTCCAGGAAGAACTTCTTGATGAAGCGGCTAATATGGTTAAAAAAGGAGGACGCCTGGTTTACAGTACCTGCTCACTTGAGCCGGAAGAAAACTGGGAACAGATCCAAAAATTTCTCGATAAATACGATAACTTTGAGCTCGAAAAGCTGGATGAGTTTCTGCCTGAAGAAGTACTGGCGGAGGATGGGTACGCTTACCAGACACTCCCGCACATCCACCACTGTGACGGCCACTTCGGCGTCCGAATGAAACGAGTGAAGTGATCTAACCGCGGAGCCGCAAAGCCTCAGAAAAAATACAAACTCAGCGCCTTTGCGACTCCGCGGTTCCTACTCTTCTATGATATGAGCAATAACACTATTTCAAATACCGATATCCCAAAACAGTACAATCCTTCTGATACGGAAGCGAAATGGTACAGCTATTGGGAGGAACAAAAATATTTTCACTCCAAACCGGATCAGCGTGATCCGTTTACCGTTGTGATTCCCCCTCCGAATGTAACCGGTGTACTTCACATGGGGCATATGCTGAATAATACCATACAGGATGTGCTGGTGCGACGGGCGCGAATGCTCGGGAAAAATGCCTGCTGGGTGCCCGGAACCGATCATGCATCGATTGCCACAGAAGCCAAAGTGGTTCAGAAACTCCGGAAGGAAGGCATCAAAAAAAGTGACCTTTCCCGTGAAGAATTTATGAACCACGCATGGGAATGGACAGACGAGCATGGTGGCATCATCCTGCAGCAGCTCAAAAAACTGGGAGCCTCCTGCGACTGGAGCCGTACGCGGTTTACCCTGGAGGATGATCTGTATGATGCTGTAATTGACTGTTTTATTGATCTCTACGACCGCGGTTTTATATACAGGGGCCTGCGGATGGTAAACTGGGATCCGGCCGCTCAAACAGCACTGAGCGACGAGGAAGTGATTCATAAAGAGGTTCAATCCAAACTCTACCACGTTCGCTATCCGCTGAAGAATTCGGATGAATTTGTAGTGATCGCTACCACACGGCCGGAAACTATTTTGGCGGATACTGCCGTTTGTGTTCATCCCGATGATGAGCGTTACAAGCATTTGATAGGAAAAAAAGCAATCATTCCGATGGTAAACCGGGAAGCGGAGATTATCGCGGATGAATATGTAGATCCCGAATTCGGAACAGGCTGCCTGAAAATTACTCCCGCCCACGATCCAAACGATTATGAACTCGGTGAAAAGCATAACCTGCAAATCATCGACATGCTGAACCCTGATGGCACCGTTTCCGAAGCTGCCGGATTCTACACCGATAAAGACCGGTTTGAAGCCCGGAAACTCATTATCAAAGACCTGGAAAAGCTGAACCTTCTGGTGAAAACCGAAGAGATGGCCAATAAGGTTGGGTATTCCGAACGAACCGACGCGGTCATTGAGCCGCGGCTTTCCCTGCAGTGGTTTTGCAAAATGGATGAACTGAGTAAACCCGCTCTGGATAATGTTTTGAATGATGAAATCCGGTTCCATCCGGCCAAATTTAAAAACAGTTATCAGCACTGGATGGAAAACATCCGTGACTGGTGCATCTCGCGTCAGCTCTGGTGGGGGCACCGGATTCCGGCCTGGTATTACGGAAGCGGGCATGATCAATATGTAATTGCCAAAACCGAAGAAGAAGCCCTGGTAAAAGCCAGGGAAAAATCAGGCGATCAAAAACTGGAAGCCGGCGCACTGAAACAGGATGAAGACGTGCTGGATACCTGGTTTTCGTCCTGGTTATGGCCCATTACCGTCTTTGATGGTTTTAAAGATCCTGACAATGATGATATAAACTACTATTACCCGACTCAGGACCTGGTAACCGCGCCGGAAATCATGTTTTTCTGGGTGGCACGGATGATCATGGCAGGATATGCATTTAAAGGCGAAAAACCTTTCAGCAATGTCTATTACCACGGAATTGTACGGGACGAAAAGCGCCGGAAGATGTCGAAATCGCTGGGTAATTCTCCCGACCCGATCCGGTTAATGGAACAGTATGGAGCCGATGGAACCCGGGTGGGAATGTTATTTGCCTCACCTGCCGGAAACGATCTTCTTTTTGATGAAGCCCTGTGTGAACAGGGACGGAATTTTTCCAATAAAATATGGAACGCGTTTCGTTTTTTAATGATGAATACAGATTCATCGGAAACCTGCCGGCCCACACTGGAAATTGACCCGGAAAACCTGGCCGACCGCTGGATGCTTGCCCGCATCCGGAAAACACTGGATGAAGTTGAAAAAGATTTTGAAAACTACCGCCTGAATGAGGCACTGAAAAAAATCTACTCCCTGGCGTGGGATGATTTCTGCGACTGGTATATTGAACTTTGCAAGGCAGACAGTCCCGGTGAGAATATCCCAAAAGAGAAACTGGAACGCGCATTCGGTTTCTTTGAGGTATTGATGAAAATGCTGCACCCGTTTATGCCGTTTATCACCGAAGAAATCTGGCAGCGCATTCAGGACCGGTCAGATGATGAAGCTCTCACAATCAGCCGGTGGCCGGATCTCCCGGGCACTCCGGATACCGTTTCCGTTGAACTTTTTACCAAAATTCAGCACCAGATAACAGCCGTTCGAAATATACAGGCTGAGATGAACCTTTCGCCTAAAGCCGGCCTCTCCATCTATATCAAACCGAAAAACGAAGAATTTATTAGTGATTTGACATCGGCTGAATGGATTTACAGAAAACTGCTGCCTATTGACAGCCTCGTTTTTGATGCAGATGCTCAAAAACCAAAAGCGGCAGCCTCGGCTGTGGTTAATGGAAACGAAATTTATATTCCCCTTGAAGGCCTGATTGATATTGATAAAGAGAAAGAGCGGATTCAAAAAGAGATCAGCCGGACGGAAGGATTTCTGAAGGGAGTAAAAGGAAAACTTGCCAATGAAAAATTTACAGCCAATGCGCCCGGTGATGTTGTAGAACGGGAACGGCAAAAAAAGGCTGATGCCGAATCGAACCTGGAAAAACTGAAGACTCTACTCCGGGAATTTGGGAGTGATTCGGGCCAATAACATAATTCCTGACTGGAACAATGGTATGGGATTGTGCCATTATAAAGCCCCTGCCCAACACAAGGAGATCTCTCGACTTCGGACTGCCAGGAAAGCACCGGCATTCCTCCGCTCGAGATGACAGGCCGTTCTTGTACGACCGCGGCGTATCCGTCTTCCTGGCATAACCACGCCCCATGTAACGCCGCAGGAGCGGTTTGGCGGGTAAATCAGAACAGGTTACGGGGAAAGGTTTGATACCCGCCCTTCTTGACAGCGGCTCCGTGTCATCCAGAGCGCAACGAAGGCGAACGGATGTGAGCCGTAGTGAAGTCGAAGGATCTCCCTGTTATCTGAGGGAGCTTTAAAAAAACTCCCGCCAGAATATAAAATTGCGTTCTGGACTAACTCCTGCCAATCGCAAGGAGATGCCTCGACTTCATCCGGAAAAGCACCGGCTGCCCTTCTTTCACATTGAGTTTCCACATGACCGCGGCGTATCTGTCTCTCTTACATAACCACACCCTGTACAACGCCGCCCCGAGGCTTCGTGGGCGGGTGAATCGAAAAAGTTTAGGTAAATAATTTAATATCCGATTTTACCTTATCACTCTCTAAATTGCACCTTCGATAGACATTTCAAGGAATTAATCTTATAATGCTTTTTCAATTTCAACTTATTCCTGTTTTATCTTTAAAAAAGTAAGGCAGAGAATTAACACCAGTACATTAAGTTATGCAATACGGAAAAGTAAAATGGTTCGACGCTGAAAAGGGATTTGGATTTATTGAGCCCGAAGATGGAAGTAAAGATATTTTTGTTCACAGGAACAATATTGAGAATCTTGGTTTCCAGGAAGGCCTGAATGATGGTGACGAAGTAGAATTCGATGTAGAAGAAACACCGAAAGGCCTGAGCGCTGTTGAAGTTCGGAGAGTGGATTAACTCATTTCCTGAAATAACAGTTGATTGAAAAGCCGGATCATTGATTCCGGCTTTTTTTTTAACACCGAAATTTCTGTAAAACTTTGAATTATGTCCGCAATAGCTTTTTTTTATATAAAAAGTAGCATTTTTTTGTTACGTTGATCTCACTTTCTCTTAAACAATTTAGGTTGCTCAATTATGTCAAACGTGCAAAAAGTAACGTTTAACAATAAACAAAGCCGGGAGTTCAGTAAAGTTGTAAAAGCCCGGGTTGAAGAATATTTTGAACAAACCGGTCTGTCAAAACATGCCAACTTTAGTATGGTTTTGAAAACCGTAATTTTACTCTCACTCTATTGTGGTGCGTACGCAATGATCCTTTCGGGGAGTTTTTCCCTGGGAGTCATGTGGCTGCTTACTGCCGTTATGGGTATCGGAATGGCCGGTATTGGGTTTTCCGTTTCTCACGATGCCCTTCATGGTGCTTATTCAGCCAACAATAAAGTGAATAAAATCCTTGGCCTCTCATTCGACCTGCTGGGAGCAAACGGCTATATATGGAAAATTACCCATAACGTAATTCACCATACATACACCAATATTCACGGGCATGACGAAGATCTTGAAGTAGCTGAGTTTATCCGGCTGTCTCCGCATTCCGAGCATAAAGCCGTACACAGGTTTCAGCATATTCTTGCATTCTTCGCCTATAGTTTTGCTACATTTTTCTGGGTGTTCATAAAAGATTATATGTACTTCTTTAAACCCAATCTTGGCCCTTATGAAAATAAATCACACCCTCCGGTCGAATGGGCTACCCTGATTATTACCAAGTTGTTATACTATTTTTATACACTTGTTTTACCAATGCTTTTGCTGGATATCACCTGGATTCAGCTCCTTATTGGATTTACAACCCTTCATCTCACAGCCGGTCTGATATTGGGTATTATTTTTCAGCTTGCCCATGTAGTTGAAGAGACGGATCATCCCCTGCCTGATGAAAAAAATATGATCGATGAACACTGGATGATTCATGAAGTGGTTACCACGAATAATTTCGCCCGGAATAACAAACTGCTTTCCTGGTACATCGGCGGATTAAATTACCAGATTGAGCATCATCTTTTTCCAAAGGTATGCAGCATCCATTACCCGGCCATCAGTCCGATTGTTGAAAAAACGGCTAAAGAGTTTAATATTCCCTATAATCATCATGATACGTTTTCGCAGGCTGTAGCTTCTCACTACAGAACATTAAAAAAATTCGGAAAAGCTGATTTTGTATATTCTCCTGCAGAAACCTAATCGTTATCTGATCATGAAACCTTTGCTCTCTCTGTTGTTGTTGTTTTTAGCAGCAATCTCTCTTTCGTGCAGCGAAATGCCTGCTGACTGGCAGGATATTAATATAGAAGATATTGCACGGGAGATTGATAAAGAAGTAGGTGATGCGCCGGCAAACCGGGTTTCGGAATGCAAAATTATACCCATCGGTGTTAAACCCTGTGGCGGGCCCCGGGGTTTCCTGGTTTTTTCATCAAAGCACAGTGATGAAGAAAAGCTTTCCGCTTTAGCAGGTATTTACGACGAACTGGATGAAAAAAGAAACAGCGAGGAAAACCTTATCTCAACGTGTGAGGTGGCCTCTGCCCCTCCGCTGGAGCTTAAAAACGGAAAATGCAACGGAACCACGCAAAATGCCTGGAACCCGGGGGATATTTTGAAGTTAAATAACATCAACTGATTCTTTCAGCTGGATGTATTGTTCTGCAAAACATCCTGATATTCAGGATGTTTTCTGATAACAGCATTTGCAAACGGGCAGAGTGGTAAAACAGTTAATTTATTTTCTCTCGCCCAGCTTACCGCAGAAGAAACAAGTTCTTCTCCTGTTCCGGTACCTCTTAAAGATTCATCTACTTCTGTGTGATCAATAATAATTTTTGCATCCCCGGCTCTTGAGTATGATAAAGTTGCAACTTTACTCTCATCCGACTCCGACTCTATGTAAAATTCTCCCTTATGACCCGCTTCCCTGTGCAACACACTGGATTTGTTTTTATTCATGTTTTTTGATTTTCACAGTTAATATTTATTGAACCCACAGATTACTGTCAGTCTTTCTCCTCCATTCGATAACATGAATGAACGGGTTCAAAAAAATAAAATTACAGCTTTCGTGTTAATGTAACAGAGAAACTTGTTTAATCTTTATGTAACTTTAATGCCATCATCTATGATAGACTCATCAAATTCTATTCCTGTTCAATAATGAGTAAAAACCTCTTTCCAACGCTATCCTTATTATGTTTTCTTTTTTCCGTGGGAATGGTATCTCAGGTTTTCGCTCAGCCAAGTCTGGAACGTATTTCTGCCATTGAACGAAGTGACGGGAAAGGTTTCGTGGTTCGCCACCATCTCACCGAAATGGTAGATTCTTTCAAAGTTGTGCATTCCTCGCCCGATTTTTTACAGGTAAGTCTCTATTCACAAGGCCTTGATACAGCAGATTACCGGGCTCCTGAGCCTACAGATGTATTCCGTGAAATTAGTATAAACCCGTTTTCGGGAGGACTGGGTATTGATATTTTTATGGGTGCAGGCCATTATTTCAACACCCGGGCATATCCCGATCAAAATCAAAAAGACATTCTTCTTGCTCTTGAGAGGGCATCGTATAGTGAAATAGAAGCTAATACCGATAATGTGAACCCGGTGGTGTGGGAAAATTTTGATTCTGATGATTACTCTTTCACTGAAGAAGAAGACAACCGTTTTCTGAACCTGCGGGATAATAATAACTTTAATGTTATTGTATTGGATGCCGGCCATGGCGGGCACGATCCTGGATCAATGAACCGGTCTCTGGGGCTTATTGAAAAAGACATCGCACTTGCCGTTACAAAGAAAGTCGGTGAGTATATCGAACAGAACATGCCGGGGGTTGAGGTGGTATATACACGGAAAGGCGACGAGTTTATAACCCTTGAAGAACGGGGGCTGAAAGCAGCCCGCTCCAATGCAGATCTGTTTGTATCCATTCACGCAAATTCTGTAAGTACATCTAATGCTTCAGGATCCGAGGTTTTCTTTTTGGGACTGGAACGAAGTGAGTCCGCACTGGAAATTATGAAACAGGAGAATAGTGTAGTGGCACTGGAAAACGGCGGAGAAGTTCCAAAATTAAGCGAAGAAGAACTTCTTATTTATGAACTGGCCCATGCAGGGAATATCGCTGTTAGCGAAAGAATTGCAGTAATGGTAGAGAACCAGTTTCGCACCCGTGCACAACGTCGATCAAGGGGAGTTAAACAAGCCCGGTTTGTGGTACTATGGCATGCCTCCACACCGGCCGTTCTTGTTGAACTGGGTTTCTTATCGAATCCGAATGAGGCCAGGTACCTTACCGATGACTACGGTCAAAGCGTTCTGGCATCTGCCATTTTCAGAGCCATCAGGGATTTTAAACTGGAATACGATAAAAGTCTGCGAAACGGAAGCGAAGAGCAGGCCAGCAATGATTAATAAACCCCTGGTCCTGGGAGTAGCCGGAGGAAGCGGGGTCAGGTAAAACTAAAGTCCCCCTTTCCCCAATCGGATGCCCTTGGCAGAAGGGGGAAGTGAGCAGAGCGAACAGGGGGATGTACACCCCTCCCCGCGCCAACTGCGCGCGGTACTCCCCTCAAGGGGAGATTATCTCCTAAAGTTCCCTTTTGCCCGGTCATTCCAAAGACCTCAGATTTTAACCATTCTTCCTTATTTTTAAAAATTCAGACATCCCCTCAAACACAAGATGCGGACGATAATGTATCGTCATTTTCTCTTCCAGGTAATTTTTTAAACTGCCGGCATCTCCGCCGGTTACAAAAACATCTGCTTCTCCGACTGTCTCTGTATGTTTTTTTATGAATCTTTCCACAGACATACTGAAAGCTCCATTCACGCCCCATTGTATGCTTTCTTTGGTTGATTTTCCCGGCCATTGCCTGGGAACTGCATGGTCCGTTTCAGGCAGTTCCGGCAGAATCACTGCCATCGACCGGTGATAAACCTTCAGCCCGGGCATGATCACACCACCGCGATAGATCTTATCAGCAGTCATCAAATCGACCGTACAGGCCGTTCCGGCATCCACTGCCACGACTGCCCTTCCTGCTTCGGATAAGGCTCCCAGGCAGGCAAGATAGCGGTCCATCCCCAGTGTGGCGGGTGTATCATAATCCAGCAGCTCACCCGGTACCTGGTCTGTGGAAATGGTAACAATACTGCCGTCCGGTAATTTTTTTTCAAGTTCATCTTTGATCCTGCTCCGGACAGAAGTAGTGATGACCGAAATGTTTTCGCCGCCACCCGGAATACAATCTAACAATGTGGCTGCTGATTCTGACTGACAGACAATATTCCATCCTGATTCATTTTTTTCAGCTAATTTCAGAAAAGAGTTTCCGATGTCCAGATAAAATGTTTTCATGTAAATGTCAGGAATGATAAATGCGTTACAAGCTTTATATTTGTGAAATAACCCGTAAAAGAAGATCATCAAAAAGCAGATGGAATTAAAAAATAAGATAGCAATTGTTACAGGTGCAAGCAGGGGTATCGGGATTGAATTCAGCAAAGCATTGATAGAGAAAGGAGCCGTTGTATATGGCCTGGCACGCAGCATTGATGTAATGAATGAAACGCAAATTCAATTTGGCCGGCAATTTAAACCTGTTCAGATGGATGTCACTCAACCTGATGAACTTGAAAAGTGGGTAAATAATGAGTTTTCAGATGATAATTTGCCGGATATCCTGATAAATAATGCAGGCGTTGGATATTTTGGAGACGTGGACAAACTGCCTCTTTCCGAATGGCATGCCATGATGAATACCAACCTGAACGGTGTCTTTTATCTGACCCGTTTAATCACTCCGCTGATGAAGCAGAATGAGGGCCACTGCCATATTATTAATATCTGTTCTATTGCAGGGTTACTGGGAAATCCAACCATGTCTGGTTATAATGCTTCCAAGTATGGCCTGAGAGGTTTCAGTGAAGCCTTGTTTAAAGAACTCAGGTACGATAAAATTAAAGTTTCCGCTATGTTTCCGGGTTCAATAGCCACCCGTTTTTTTGATAATTCAGAAGGTGCCGGTACTCATCCAAACATGATGCAGGGCCGGGATGTTGCAGATACCCTGATCCACCTCCTGGAAACACCGGATAATTTCCTGATTAATGAAGTTACCATGCGTCCTCTGAACCCTAAAAATCCCTCTGAAACGTGATCAAGAAACTTTTACCCTGCCTGCTGCTTTTTACAATGGCTGTCTCATCCTGCGGGGATCGGGAGAAATATATCTCAGAAGATCTGTATATCACTGTTTTCACGGAACTGGTCATTCTGAATCAAATTAATGATGAGATTGCCGATACAGAAAAGGATGAAATCAGGGAGGAGGTGTTTACCCATTATAACATCTCTGAAGAAGAGTTCAGGATTGCACATGAATTCTATGAAAGACAAAATGAAAAGCAGGTAGCGCGGATGGATAGCATCTCAAAAAATTTAAGGGATGTGAGAGATGAAATCAGCCAGGCTGAACGCGATCAGCGGGCTGTTATTGATTCCCTTCGGAAGGCTGAAGATAATCAGGCTGACGAAGATAACCGGTAAACAGTTTCATCCTCATTTACACTTGAGATTAAATCTTCACGAACCATATAATTGATAACTCTCTGAAGCTTCTCCCGGTTCCACTTCGTGTACTTCTGCAATTCTTTGATAGAATGATCCCGCTCTTTCAGGACACTCTTTATACTTGAAATTTCTTTTTTACTGATACTCTTTCGGATTTTGTCGTTTTTCAGGCAGTTGTCGCAATTTCCGCAGGATTCTTTATCTGTTTCTCCGAAATAATGCCTGAGGAAAACATCCCGGCACTGGTTTGTTGCGGCGTACCGGGCCATATAATCCAGTTTTTTCAGAAGAACATCCCGGTAATGATACGCTTTGTGATGATCTATCTGGAGTTTTTGCATCCGCGCTTCGAGCAATTTCACCAGGGGACGTTTACCCTGCCGGTTTACTTCCAGGATCTGGTCGTGATCGGCAAATACACGAAGTGCTTTCATTAACTGGTTTTCATTCACACCAAGCTTCTCCTGAATGTACGATGTACGCAGGTAATGGTAATCCGTAAATGCCGCTGGCCCAAACTGCCTGTACAACGTATCCAAAAAATCCGCTTTTCCCGCCGCGGCCTGATCGATAAACTCACGCAGGTACTCCAGGGTAACTGTAAAATGAATTCCGATATATGGTTCATGCAGTTCTATCAGCTCCAGGACTTCCAGCCGCTGCAGAACCTGTAATGCTGTCGGCAGTACGTTTTCGCTTACGCCCGCCCTTTTTGCCACATGGGAATAATCAACAAGCTCCGGTTTCTCCTGGATACTTCCGGTTGCCAGTTCAAGTTCATCACAAATTCCATTATATACTTTTTGAAGAACATCATATTCCGGGTAAGAGCGAAGAATCCTGGCTTTCAGCCTGTCCCGGTCGCTTTCTTTAAAGATTAAAACCGGGTAGCTGGTTTCTCCATCCCGCCCTGCACGGCCGGCTTCCTGGTAATACGCCTCCAGTGTAAAAGGCAGCGTATAATGCACAACAAAACGGCAGTCGGGTTTATCAATACCCATTCCGAAAGCGTTCGTTGCCACTACCAGCGGCACCTCCCCTTTTACCCACTGGTTCTGTATTTTTTCACGATCTTCACTGCTAAGTCCCGCATGATAGGGTTTGCTTTCAATGCCATTCCGGGTAAAATAATTTGCCCATTTTTCGCAGTCTCTGCGGGTACCTGAATAGACAATACCACTTCCCATTTTCACACCTCTTGATACCGCCTTTTTTAATACCTCATCTTTTTTGGGAGTTTCATTTACCCACCAGTGGAGATTGGGCCTTTTAAATCCCCCTGTGATGACATTTACATCTGAAAACTTCAGGGATTTCAGCAGGTCTTTTCGTACCTCCGGAGTGGCGGTAGCCGTCAGAGCCATCCATCTTATGCCATCTTCCGTATCCCCGACTTCTTCACGGATGTTCCGGTAACTTGGCCTGAAGTCGTGACCCCATTCCGAAACACAGTGCGCCTCATCAACGGCAATCAGTTTGATGTTCAGCTGAGGCTGCTCAATTTTCCATCGGTCCGAAGCCAGCCGTTCCGGGGCGATATAGAGCATTTTATACATTCCGTTCCGGGCATTCACCAGGCGCTGTTCCACTTCATAACCGGGAAGAGTGCTGTTAATAAAGGTTGCCCGGATTCCAAGCTGCTTCAGCTGGTCCACCTGGTCCTGCATCAGGGCAACCAGCGGGGAAATAACAACCGTAAGCCCGTCCAGAACCAATGCCGGCACCTGGTAACAAAGAGATTTTCCTCCCCCGGTAGGAAAAAGAACAAGAGTATTTTTCCCATCAAGTACAGATTGAACAGCTTTATCCTGCCCCGGCCTGAAAGTGTCATAGCCCCAGTATTTTTTCAGCGCCTTTTCAGCATCCTGTAATGTCGGTTGGTTCATTCGATCGGTTTACCTGGCCGTAAAAAAATTGAATTCAAATGAATCTGATTTTAAAGGTTATTTCCTACTTTGCCAATTCTTTTTGGGGTAAAATACTGCGAATCGAGACAATTCGCTTCTATGGTTTACTCCTGTTCAGTACCAGGAGATCTCGCTGACGCGGGGAAAAGATGAGCTCCACTCCATTTCACCTCACATCCGTTCGGATTATCTTCTGTATGAATAGAAAGCGAATATCCAACACGGAGTGTCGAATTTCGAAGTTATATTAATTCATATGACTTCGCTTTTTCAAAAATATCTTTATGAGCGGGAAGATGTCTCCATGCGTTCGTCCCGCAAAAAGACGGGACTCACTTAGTCGACATGACAGGGGCATGGGGGTAGAAAACGCGGCGTTTAAAACAAAGAAGTTAAACGTTACCTGTGCCACGCCGCGTGCATGGTTCGGTTTTGCCCTGCGGCGGTACCGGGAATGAGGATCTGTTTGGAGATTTTATCCGCCGCCATAGTAATAAAACAACGTTGTCATGTCGAACGAAGGCCCGCTTTTTGGGGCCGGAGTTGAGACATCTCCTCGTTCGGCAGCTTTGTCTATTCAGAGGGAATTGTTAAACACTCTTGTCCAGAAACATCCTACACCAGCGCCTTCATATAATCTCTCCTCATTTCAGCAATAGAGGCAATGCTGATTCCAACCGGACATACGGCTTCACATTCCGAGAAATTTGAACAATCTCCGAAACCCTCTTTTTCCATCTGTTCCACCATGGCTACCGTTCGCAGTTTACGCTCGGGCTGACCCTGCGGCAGGCGGTTCAAATGAGACAGCTTCGCACCGGTAAACAACGAAGCAGATGAATTCGGACAAGCGGCAACACAGGCTCCGCAGCCAAAAAAATGAGCGTAGATGGCTCTGCTTTTTCAAGGACATCCTTACGAACGAGGAGATGTCTCCATGCGTTCGTCCCGCAAAAAGACGGGACTCACTTAGTCGACATGACAGGGGCATGGGGGTAGAAAACGCGGCGTTTAAAACAAAGAAGTTAAACGTTACCTGTGCCACGCCGCGTGCATGGTTCGGTTTTGCCCTGCGGCGGTACCGGGAATGAGGATCTGTTTGGAGATTTTATCCGCCGCCATAGTAATAAAACAACGTTGTCATGTCGAACGAAGGCCCGCTTTTTGGGGCCGGAGTTGAGACATCTCCTCGTTCGGCAGCTTTGTCTATTCAGAGGGAATTGTTAAACACTCTTGTCCAGAAACATCCTACACCAGCGCCTTCATATAATCTCTCCTCATTTCAGCAATAGAGGCAATGCTGATTCCAACCGGACATACGGCTTCACATTCCGAGAAATTTGAACAATCTCCGAAACCCTCTTTTTCCATCTGTTCCACCATGGCTACCGTTCGCAGTTTACGCTCGGGCTGACCCTGCGGCAGGCGGTTCAAATGAGACAGCTTCGCACCGGTAAACAACGAAGCAGATGAATTCGGACAAGCGGCAACACAGGCTCCGCAGCCAATACAGGTGGCAAAATCGAAAGCCCTGTTACTCGTTTCCTGCTCAACAGGAATACTATTCGCTTCCTGGGCGGAACCTGTTTTTATGGAAATATATCCGCCGGCTTCAATAATACGGTCAAAAGCCGACCGATCAACCACCAGGTCTTTAATCACCGGGAATGCAGCCGCCCGGGCAGGTTCAATGACAATCGTATCTCCGTCATTGTAATTTCTCATGTGGAGCTGGCAGACGGCCGTCAGTTTTTTGGGGCCATGTGCCCGGCCGTTTATCACCATGTTACAGGAGCCGCAAATGCCTTCCCGGCAGTCGTAATCGAACTCAACAGGATCTTTCCCTTCTTTGATGAGTTGTTCATTCAAAACATCCAGCATCTCAAGAAAAGACATATGCTCGCTGACACCACTCAGTTCATAATCCTGAAACTGCCCGGCAGCCTGTACATCTTTTTGCCGCCAGATTTTCAGGTTAATTGTCATCGTACTCATAGTAAAATCCTGTTATTTGTAACTTCGTTGTTTCAGTTCCACAAATTCGAATTCCAGATTTTCTTTGTGAAGGTTGGTTTCAAGTTTTCCATTCACGCCCAGGTACTCCCACGCCGCCACATACGAATATTTCTCGTCATTCCTGAGAGCTTCTCCTTCTTCGGTCTGGTATTCATCCCGAAGGTGGCAGCCGCAGGATTCATCTCTGTCGAGCGCGTCCAGTGCCATCAGTTCAGCAAGTTCAAAGAAATCGGCCACACGAGCGGCAAATTCCAGGTTCTTGTTGTAATACCCAGCTTCGCCCGGAACCCGTACATTCTTCCAGAAATCATCGCGAAGTGCACGAATTTCTTCAATCGCTTTTTCAAGCCCTTCTTTATTCCTGGAGATCCCTACTTTATCCCACATGATTTTTCCAAGCTCCCGGTGAAATTCAATTACCGTCTTATTGCCCTTCACAGCAAGAAGCTTATCCAGTTGCGAACTCGAATTTTTAGCCGCTTCATCAAATGCCTTGTGGCCTGTTTCTACTTTCGAAAGTTCCGTATCGGCTAAATAGTTGCCCACTGTGGATGGAATGATGAAGTATCCGTCTGACAAACCCTGCATCAGCGCGCTGGCTCCCAGCCGGTTGGCACCATGATCGGAGAAGTTGGCTTCACCGGCCACAAAAAGCCCCGGAATATTGCTCATCAGGTTATAATCAACCCAAAGGCCGCCCATCGTATAATGAACCGCCGGGAAAATCTTCATCGGCACCTCGTAAGGGTTTTCATCCGTGATATTCCGGTACATATCAAAAAGGTTACCGTATTTGGCCATGATGGCCGCTTCCCCTTCCCGTTTGATGGCATCGCGGAAATCGAGATAAACCGCGAGTCCTGTTTCTCCCACGCCCATTCCTTCATCCGTAACCATTTTCGCATTCCGTGATGCCACATCGCGCGGCACCAGGTTTCCAAAACTTGGATATCGCTCTTCGAGGTAGTAATAGCGTTCTTCGTCAGGAATTTCATTCGGCGGACGATTATCATTCTTATCACGCGGAACCCATACCCTTCCGTCGTTCCGCAAACTTTCACTCATCAGGGTCAGTTTGGACTGGTAATCACCGGACACAGGAATACAGGTCGGGTGGATCTGAACATAACACGGATTGGCAAATGCCGCGCCGCGTTTATGGCACCGCCAGGCAGCCGTTACATTTGAATTTTTCGCGTTGGTTGACAGGTAAAAAACATTTCCATAACCGCCGGTACAGAGCACCACCGCATCGGCTTCAAAACGGTTGATGGAACCATCCACCAGGTTGCGGGTAATAATCCCGCGCGCTTTACCGTCTATCGTCACCAGGTCGAGCATCTCATGACGCGAATAATTTTTGATTTTTCCGGCATGAACCTGTCTCATCATCGCCTGGTAAGCTCCAAGCAGAAGCTGCTGGCCGGTTTGCCCGCGGGCATAAAATGTGCGCGAAACCTGTGCCCCTCCAAACGACCTGTTATCCAGCAAACCGCTGTATTCACGTGCAAAAGGCACCCCCTGTGCCACCGCCTGGTCAATGATATTATTTGAATTCTGGGCCAGCCGGTACACATTGGCTTCCCGGCTTCTGTAGTCGCCGCCTTTAATGGTATCATAAAACAGGCGCCAGACGCTGTCCCCGTCATTCGGGTAGTTTTTGGCCGCGTTGATCCCTCCCTGGGCGGCAATACTGTGAGCCCGCCGCGGTGAATCGGTAATGCAAAATGTGGATACTTCATACCCCAGTTCTGCAAGGCTCGCGGCAGCGGATGCCCCGGCAAGCCCGGTACCCACCACAATAATCCTGTACTTTCTTTTATTATTAGGAGCTACAAGTTTAATATCCTGTAAATGGCGGTTCCATTTTTCTTCCAGCGGTCCTGAAGGTACTTTTGAGTCTAATTGCATCTGTATGAGCTTTTGGTATTAAAAAAGGGTCGGTTGAGAAAAGTGTGATTTACATCCATCGGCTATTGACAATGTATTAACGCAGCTTCACAGCCCCCGCTGAAGTAGATATAAAGAGGAATAAACAGAAAGCCGACCGCAAGCAACACGGCAATCACAACCCCCGAGGTATAAACCAAGGCAGACAATTTTCTGCCGGACATGGTCAGCGAGGTAAATGCACTCCAGACTCCATGCCCCAGGTGAGCACCCAGTAAAATCATCACAAACGTATATCCAAATGCGTAGCCCGGTTTTTGAAATGTTTCAATGACCAGTGCTCTCAGATCGCGTGCTTCCTGTCCCCCGGCAAGTGTGGTGGATTCCGTAAGCCCGAACTTAAAGGTTATGAGATGGAAAACCAGGAAAATCAGCAGAACCAAACCGGTAAATGCCATACTCCGCGAGCTCAGGCCCTGCTTGCTGGGTTCGCCCTTGCTGCTGTACACTTCATACTTCAGCGGGCGCACTTTTCTTCGGTTCCACCAGATATTAAGCCCGATATACGCATGGATGATAAAAACCAGTAACAGCCCCGCCTCGGCGATATACAACAGAATACCCATGCTTTCCAGTGCATATGTATATGCATTAAAAGCCTGCGGATCGGAGCTGAAAATGGTCAGGTTGCCGATAAGATGAAAAATGATGAATAAGACAATCGCAATACCGGTGATACCTGTCAGAAATTTTCTTCCTACCTGGGAACTGACCGCTTGTAAGAATGTTGGCATACTTCTTTTTATTTTTGATGTTTTTGCCCGAAGAATTTACCTGTGATAAAATAACGTTCGGCAATCGGTTTTTTTGTTCTTTTCTTACCGGGTTTAAAAGTCGTTCGTTTTGCCGTAAAAGGCAAGGTGGAACGGCTGTTATAAAGATACAAAGCCTAATTCAGAAAAAATCTAAATTGTTCGTGATTGGGGATAAGAATTAATTGAGGAGTGTCCCACTTCTCCCAAAGGGACGCCTTTGGCGGAAGAGGGCAATGGGGGATGAAAAGTTGTGAGTGGGCCAAAAATTTAACAGTTCGAGGCAAATACTCATCCAGTCATCCCCCAGCTCACTCCGTTCGCTTTCCCCCTTCTGCCAAGGGCATTCCTCCGGGGAAAGGGGGACTTTTTTTCATCTCGAAACTCCGTTAATTCATGTAAAATCCACCTGTAAATTAAGCAATATTGAAAACCATTAAACAGATTTACCAAGCGGACTACCGAATCAAAGGCTCCAAATTCCATGGCTTCCTCTGCCCCGCCGAAGATGCAGATGCCGCGGACATGGCACTCGGCGATATCAAAAACGAGCATCCCACAGCCACCCATCACTGTTACGCCTGGCGGATCAATCCGAACGATACCATTGAATTCGACCAGGATGACGGCGAGCCGGGCGGCACAGCAGGACTTCCGATCCTGAATGCCATGAAATCCGCGGAGCTGATGAATGCCATCCTGATTGTAGTGAGATACTACGGCGGCACCAAACTGGGCAAAACCGGATTGATTGACGCCTACGGCCATACCGCGAAACTCTGTATCGAATCCGCAGACCTGAAACCGCTGGTGCCTATTCGGAAGTTTAAAATCACGTACGGCTATGCCAGCCAGAGCATCATCAATAAGCTGAAAAACGATTTTACCTGGATTGAGTTGGATGCCCGTTACCTGGAGAACGTAACCCTTACATGCGGCTGCCCCAAAGAAGAAGCCGCCCGGTTTGAAAAAATCATCCTGTCCCAGCAGCATCTTTTTGAAGATGTGGAGGTTTTGGAGGAGTCGTGGATTATCAGGAGTTAAGAGGCTATCCCATCAATAGCCTCAATAATTGTCAGAACATAGATGCCAAAGTTGTGTCTTCTACTGGTGATGTAGGACCACAGCGCTTAACCGCTGCTCTACCATTGGATCGAGCATATGTTGTAGTGTATGTCTCACTGACACCAATTATCTCTCCATTATTTGCTTTTAGGACAAAATAGTATTGACCATTCCGTGCAGTTCTGTTTTCATACCTTGAGTCGAAGGGTGAATTAATCTTAACTGACTGGATGCCATTTCGACATCCTTGTTTCGACTTATATCCTTCTCCGGACAAAATTATTTCTCCATTCTCAGCTCTCAACCGAAAATAGTATTCGTTGTTAATGTTATTTTTAAATATTTGATATTTAGGGTTTTTCATAATAACCTCTTTTTGAGAGTTTTTGAGCTTTATTACTCACCCTACTACTAAAAGCGTATAAAACGGTTTTCGGTATAGATAGTGAAGGCCTTGCAAAATGGAATGGAAAGAATTAGAAAACGAATCAACCAGCGATCTCATCGAATTCATGAAGATGGAAGATGAGTATAGGAAAGCTGCGTTCTTTGCATTCTGTTTTCGTTTTAGAGAAGAACTAATTTCGAAATGTGAGATTGTTTGTTATAGAAGAGGCTTCACAGCAGATAAAGCGGTTGAACTAGCAAATAGAACTTTTGAAAGGTTTCTCAGGTATCCCAAATACGATCATGATAAGTCACCATGCGATGAGATTGATAAAGGTGTGATTATTTATCTTTTTGGTATTGCTCAGAGAGTGATAATTGACATGATGTTTGGTGCCGAATCTCCATATGATGGTACTGAGGAAATACTATACGGATTCACTAGTCTTGACAATTCTCTAAGCGGCCGGAAACGAAAAGAAATTATTGCAGTTCGAGAAACTATTGAAAAAGCATTATCAAAATTATCTGAAAAACACCGCATTATTTTTTACACCTATTTCGGCCATGAAGAGGATGGTTATAAATTGCCTCGACCTTTACTTGCAGCCTTAAGGGAAAAACTTGATTTATCTCAAGACACAGTACGTTTCTACAAGAAACAAGCATTTGACAAAGTGAAAGAATATCTGGAGATCTATGCAGAGCAATAAAGAAAATAACAGCTTTGATGAAATTCGAAGATTTTTTGGATCTGTTGGTTTAGCTTTTCCAAGAAGTCAACAAGAATTAAAAGTATTCGATAAACTTTATTCTAATTACAAGTTTAAGATTTCATCAGAATCAGTAAATCCAGACCAGATTTATAATGGAAACTTCGAAAAATCGACAATTTTTAAATCCACTCCTTCTACAAAACAAAGCATAAGCTTAAACAAAACGGTTGAAGGTTGGAGAATGGCTGCTCGAAATAATGAATCGAAACTACCAGAAGATATTTTGGAGAAAATGAAAAAGAATCATGAAAAAAATTCTAAAGGGAGTTCTTCCTCACAAGAAAAAAACGATTGAGGAATTTACAGCTTTTATAAGTGAAGATTTATCAGTTGGAAATGAAACTAGCATCAATAGAATTGCAAGTTCTGAAGGTGTTGAGATTCATTATGATGACTATGGGGATCACTTTGATGGGATGATAATTAGAGATGGAGATACATTTCATATACATGCAAATGAAGCAAAAGGAAATTATGAAGGTTCAAAACGGAGCAGATTTACTATTTCGCATGAGCTAGGACATTTTTTTTTAGAAGAGCACCGAGAAGCAATGAAAGCTGATAATTATTCACCTCATGCTTCCAACTTCTCATTAAATCATGAAAATCTGATAGAAAAAGAGGCAGATTACTTTGCAGCTTGTTTGCTTATGCCCAAAACAAAATTCAGAGAGTTTACAGGAGGAAGAGAGTTTTCATTCAATATCATCAAGGAAGTTTCAGATAGTTTTAATGTGAGTGTCCATTCTGCCATTAGAAGATTTATCGAAATTGGTACTCATGAAATATTTGTAGTCTTTTCAAGAGATAATAAAGTCCTCTTTTATGATAAGAGTGAAGACTTTCTAAAGCTACCATTCAAATTTAAGGTTGGAGCAAGTTTACCGAAGCACACTGTGGCTTTTGAATATTTCAATGAAGATCGAAAATACTCAGAAAAAGAACAGATTTATGCAGATTGTTGGTTTACGCCAAAGTACCCCGTTGATCGTAGAATGTTTGAGCAGTGTTTGTACTCAGACTCTTATGGTTTCGCTATGAGTGTTATTTGGTTTGAGTAGAATAAATAAAATAGTTTGAACTGATAGTGTAGGCTTCCCCATTTTTCGGACCACTTAAAAGTAGAGAGTTTCGATTAAGTTACTAGTTCGATGGGTGTTTTGTAACCCAAAGATTTGTGTGGTCGTTTGTGGTTATAATCGTGTTTCCATTGTTGGGTTTTTTCTCGCACTTCATCCAGGGTTTTAAACACATAGGCATTGAGCAGCTCCGATCGAATACTTCCATTTAGTCGTTCAACATATGCGTTTTGCGTGGGTTTACCCGGCTGGATAAAGGCCAGGGTTACCTTGTTCTGCTTGCACCAGTTGTCAAGCTTTCTGGAGATAAATTCAGGGCCGTTATCTACCCTGATCATTCCCGGCAACCCACGGCTTTCTTTGAGCTGATCCAGTACACGGATTACCCGCAAGGCCGGCAGGCTGGTATCGGTTTCGATCCAGAGAACCTGCCGGTTGTAATCATCCATCACATTGAGCATCCGAAAGCTGCGTCCATCCCATAGACTGTCATGCATAAAATCCAGGCTCCATACCTGATTCACGCCCTCCGGCTGGAACAACTGCTGCTTGGCTCGTGCAGGCAATCGTTTCTTGGCTCTGCGGCGAATATTGAGCTTCAGAGCCGTATAGACCCGATAAACCCGTTTGTGATTCCACCGGTAGCCCATCGAACGAATCCGGTGGTAACTCTGCCAAAAGCCAATAGCCGGGTGTTTGGAAGTTAACTCCAACAGCGTGTCAATAATCATCTGATCATTTTTGGGTTTATGCTTGTAGCTATAGGTGCTGCGTGGGAGATTTACTGCCTTACAGCCCTGACGAACACTGAGCTGATGCTCATCCCGCATCAGGTCAACCATCTCCCGTTTTACCTCAGGACTTACAGCTTTTTTTCTACCGCATCTTTCAACGCATGGTGAACCAGGCTCAGGTCGGCATACATCCGCTTGAGCCGGGCATTTTCTGTTTCAAGTTCTTTAATCCTGGCCAGCTCACTTACACTGAGCCCACCATACTTGGCTTTCCAGTTATAAAAGGTGGCATCACTGATTCCATGTTCTCGACAAATGTCTCGAACCTTCAGCCCTTGCTCCTGTTTGTTAAGAATGGAAATAATCTGGGTTTCGCTAAAACGTGACTTTTTCATCGTTCAAAAGTAAAGGTTTTTCTCTACTTTCAAATGGCCAACTTTTGGGGAAGCCTACAATAGATAGTATCAAGTTGCTATTTATGAAGCATTGTTATCTACACTATATCGGTTTCCCTGAAATTCATTAGTATTTCCTAGAAGAGTGGGTTTTTGAGCACTGAGTTCCACATGCCAGCTTCGCCTGATCATTGAAACAATTGTCGCCAAAGATTTCCTGTAAGCCTTTGAGGCGGAGCCTCAATAGAGTCTCCAGGAGCAGGCACCTGAACGAGGGCAAAATTAACCTCATCCGGCCGGTGGCGGGCCAAGAAGGGAAACCAGTTGTTGTCGGTGACGCCGATGTAGAATTTCATTTTGTTTCCGAAGGATAAATAGCATGAATATCAACACTACTGCCATCGAACAACGTTACTAAATTTCTATACCTAATGGATGCAGGATATGTTCTAATTGATGTGACTGCTTTATTTTCTAACGTGTTTAATTTAGAATTTTGAACGAGTATTATTCTATCAAAAAATTCAATAACACATCCTTTGGGAATAAAGTGAGATGATAAAGGGTGATCATATTTTTTATTTCTTCCTTTTATAACCTTACCAATATTATAGATTCTTGAGCTTAATCTGTTTGAATTGGCACTGTTTTTGGATGAACTTATCCAATTTGAATTTATTAAATCACCATTACTCATTATGAAAAAACAAGCTTGGGAACTATTAAAAGCAAATAATATCTCTTCGTCCTCTATTTTTGTTTTATTAATAACATCATCCATTGATAGTGTATTTGATGCTATTTTTGTAAATTTTACTTGTTTTTTGGAACCCTCATCATCTTTAGAGTATAACTTTTTTCTTTTTTCTTCTAATACATATTCATTTTCAAGATAATCAAATTGATTCTGATCTAAATAATTCACGACATTATATCCAGTCCAAGATGTTCTTACAGAAATGGGTACTACAGCATTCTTACGAACTTCAATTCTTTCATTTACACCTTTAAATGAACCATGAAATAACCCATCCACATTGCTAGAAAGCATTAAGGTGCCATAATTTGGTGATATAGATGTTATACGACTATCAAATACTCTGTGTATTTTTTCATTTAAAACAACTTCTTTTTCAGATCGAAGGGTAATACCTGCTTCATGTAAACCGTTTCTATTGCCTAAAAATAATCGCATGCCATAGATTCGAAAATCATACATGGGCATAGTATCTAAACTTGATAATACTTTTAAATCCTCATCTCGTATTTTAAAGTTGAACTCTTTATTTGAGAATTTATTCCACGTTTTAATGAATGATGTATTTATTAATTCTATCTTAAATATTCTTTTTGCCTGTTTATTAATCAACCAATTATTTCGATCAAAAATTAGACTTAAAAACTTATATTCTTCTGATTCGGTTGACAGGTTATTAAATATATCTACCACTGGAATATATTTGAGTAATCCATCCTTAGTCACTAGAAATAGCCTACCCCCATATAAGTAACCATCAAGAGCATTAACTTCCAAACTGATTTTGACAGTTTTCATAATTTTGACTTTTCAATTCTAATACGTGTTGACTCGGAGATAAATTTAGTAGCAACCATTTTATCAAGAAGTTTGGAACTAGGAATACGTTTTTTTGCAAAAATAGGGTAGCCATGCCAAGGATCAGAGGGATTGGACCTCTCACCATAAAAAGCAATTCTTTCACCATTCTCACCTAATACTTGACTGCAATCATCAACTAAAGAATATAAAGCATTATTTTCGCTGCAGTAATACCATCGCTCATTTGATATTTTAAAAACACTATACTCTTCACCTTCCTTTATAATCCACCTTGTTTTGTCTTTATTTTTTCTAGCTGTTTTTAAATGATCCTTTTTTGGCAAATAATAATGCTTCCTTTTTGTAGGACCATAAGTTCCATCTTTATTTCGTTTTGTTAGATATAACGGCATATCAGAAAACAATTATTTAAGAGTGCATTAAAAAAAGTTATAAGCTCTACATATTAAACACTTTATTTATCATGTGTACCGCCAATGTAGAATTTTAAGTTTTTACTTATTTATTAATCTAAATACCATCAACTTCTATCTTTGTATTAGTAGCTAAACCTAAAATAGTGTTTAAACTTCCCCCACCCCAGCTAACAACTTATCAAACAATCTTCTCTTAATTTGCTCGCTTACATGTGCTTCTGAGAGCTTTTGATACAGCTCTATCGATTCATTCACCTGATCCAGTATCTTTTGATCAACCACAGAATTGACATGCGTTCTTTTGTTGATCATTGTATTATTCCCTTCCATCACGGCTTTTACGGATTGATCTGACTGTACATCTTCCACGATTTGCTGCAGCCTTATTTTATCCCGTTCATCCAATTCCAGGCCGAAGGTTTCGTTGAGGTTTTCTATGATGTTTGACAGGTAATCTACTTCCGGCTCTTCTACTCCACCGGCCCCCGCCGACATTCCCGCTAACTCCCCGTCTTCTGCTTCCAATTTTATATGGCCTTCGTATCTCTTCTGAATCCGAAAGCTGTCCAGATCTACTTCATCAAATATTTCCTGTGGTAATCCGGCTGATTCTCTTTTGGGTAGTTTCTTATTTAAACTTCGTGCAAAAACATAGGTTTTTTCCAGCATGGGGTCCGTAAAATCGATTAACTGACCCAAATAACCATAGAGCCTGATATATGACTGCAGATAAGACCGAAATGCTTCGCGGTCTTCTTCACTATTCCTTCTCCATTGCTCTACCACCCGGTCAAGAACCGGCTGTAATAGCTCATCTTCTTTATTCTCATCATAGAATATTTCACAATAATCATCTACGTCAGCAGGAGTGTAAACATCCAGATTACTCAATTCTGTTTCTATATCGTAGAGTTTGTTAGGATCTGTTTCTTCTACCAGCGTGGTTTGCTGATAAAAAGGCTGAAAAGCGGTTTTTATATCTTCGGCTTCATTTACAAAATCCAATACCACCGTATCATCGGCAGACTTCCCGCTCATTTTCCGGTTCAACCTGGATAGCGTTTGTACCGCCTGGACTCCGGATAATTTTTTATCTACCCACATGGTATGCAGAGGCGGACAATCAAAGCCGGTTTGAAATTTATTAGCCACAATCAGAATCCGGTATTCCGGAAGCCTGAACGAATCCTGAATGTGTATTCGCTGCCCCAGGGCATTCAAACTGTTTTCCGTATGCTCTAAATTTGTGTCAGGATCTTTGACCGTCCCCGAAAAAGCTACCAATGGTTTTATATTCAGGCCTTTTTCCTTCATGATCTTCCTGAACATCAGAAAGTATTTCACGGCATGAAGCCTTGAACGGGTAACCAGCATTCCGCGGCCTTTGCCCTGGATGGCATTTACTGTCACTTTCATAAAGTGATTCAGCATAATCCGCGACTTTGTTTCGATGGCATGAGGCTGCAAATCCACATAAGAAGTAAGTGCACGCACGGCTTTACCGGCTTCATATTCATTATCATCGTCCACACTTTTTACGAGCTTGAAATAGCGGGAAAAGGTGGAGTAATTTCGCAGAACATCTACAATAAATCCTTCGGCAATAGCCTGACGCATATCGTAAGTATGGAAAGGCTCAAATCCTCCATCAGGAAGTGGCGTTCCGAAAAGCTCCAAGGTTTTGTTTTTGGGTGTTGCCGTGAATGCAAAATAAGATATATGATTCTGCTTTCCCCGCTGACGGATTTCCCGTATCACTTCATCTTCAATATCATCACCTGTGGCATCATCATCTTCGGCTTCTTCGAGGTTTACCGATAATGTTTTCTTGAGATGCTTTGAAGTTTCACCGGTTTGAGAAGAATGCGCTTCATCAATCACTACAGCGAAGTTTTTACCCGCTAATTCTGAAATGGCATCCGATATCACCGGGAATTTCTGCAAAGTAGATACTATGATATCTTTTCCTTTTTCCAGCGATTCCTTCAGTTGCTGTGAAGTCTTGGTGATGGGCACCACGGTTCCTTTTACCTGCTCGAACTGCGTGATGGTATTTTGAAGCTGCTGATCCAGTACTTTGCGATCTGTAATGACAATGATGGAATCAAATACACGCTTTCCGTTTTCATTGAATAGTTGTCGAAGCCCATGCGAGAGCCAGGCAATGGAATTGGACTTTCCCGAACCGGCACTATGCTGGACCAAATAACTATTACCCGGACCTTCATGTTCGGCAGCCGCCAGTAAACTCTGTACCACATCGTATTGATGAAATCGCGGAAAGATGAGCTTCTCAGATTCTGCAATTTCAAATCCTTTCTTTTTTGAATTGTATACCTTCTCTTGCTCCACCTCCAAATGCAGGTAGTTTTGCAGGAGGTTAAACAGAATATCTTTTCGCCAGAATTGCTCCCACAAATAAGCGGTTTTATGTCCGCGCGGATTTACCGGGTTCTCCACATCTTTGTTAAAAGGAAGAAAGAAGGTTTTCTGTCCCGCAAGACGGGTAGTCATAAATACTTTTTCATTTCCTACGGCGAAATGCACTAAACAGCGTTTGAACCTCAGCAAGGGTTCTCTTGGATCTCTGTCCTGCCGGTACTGTTTTTTGGCTTGTTCTACGGTTTGTCCGGTTAGCGAATTTTTTAACTCTGCCGTAATAATGGGCAAGCCATTTACGAAAAGCGCTAAATCGATGGAGTTCTCATTTTGCTGGCTGTAATGCAACTGACGTACCACAGACAGCCTGTTTTGCTCATACAGCTTCTCGTGTTCAGGATTTCGTCCGCTCACCGGTTTAAAGAATACCGGTCTTAAATGAGCTCCACGGTCCCGCACGCCTTTTCGCAATACCGAAAGCACGCCTTCCTTTTCTATAATGCGTGCAAAGCGTTCTGTGATTTTTTTATCGGTGTCGGTGCCGTACTGCCGTTGCAGTTTTTCGTACTCTTTTGGCTGTGTGTTTTTGATGAAGGTGATGAGTTCTTCCGGGAGGAGACAAAGTTTCCGATCATAGTTGGAGTAGTGAATGGACTGGTAACCGGAGGCCATCAAGTACTCCTCTATATGATCTTCGAAGTTCTGCTCCATGTAATTGGAAGGACTCATGCCACCGCCTCTTTTTCTACCTCTGAATTTGCTTTAGTATAACCCCGAACGTCAATTTTACCGGTCACCGCTTCAGAAATTAAAGATTGCCGATATTCCTTAAGAAGCTCAATTTTTTTGTCTTCTTTTGTGATGAGCTGGTCGATTTCTGAAGTTTGTTTGTCGAGGTAAGAAACGATTTGTGATTGTTCCTCAAAACTGCATAATGAAACGGGGAAATTTTGGAACATATGTCTCCTTAAAGAATCAACTGTAGATTTAGCCGATAGCTTTTTTACTTCCTTGATAAAATTTTCTCTAATGTAATAGAAAAGAAAGCGTCCATTTACACTTTTGAAATTACTTAAAACATAAACTCGCTGATGAGCTTCAAACCTTCCAGCATAATGATGGAAGACTTTACAGACACCAACGCCATCACCTGCAGTAAGGATAGCTTCTCTATCAAAACTAAAGCTATTTATTTTTTCAACTGTTTCTGATCTAACAAAAAAAGGATACTCCCCCGATGGTTCTTGGTCTTGGGTATCTCTCGAACCCGTTTCTATATCACTCAAATATTTCATTCTGGTTACCTTCCACTCCTCAGGAATCTCCCCAATCCACTCCACACCCGAATCTTTCATAGGAGCATCCGGGTTTAAGCCCTTGGTTACGGCATGATTGATGAGCGCTTTCCGCTTTTCTCGAAGCAGTTCAATTTTCCGCTGTTTTTTTTCAATCAGTGAATCAATCTTGGCTGTTTTATCATCGAGAAAAGAGACAATTTGGGTTTGTTCTGGAAGAGGAGGAGTTGGAACTGGTAATAAATTGTATTTATCAGCTCCAATATTTTGTATAGTAGCTTGATTAAAAATACTTCCTTTCCAATCGTTATATGAACCTGATTTTGTATAAAAATATAGGAAGTCAGAAAGTATGTTATTTGAAGGGGTGGCTTTAATTAAATAACCAGCAAAACAAGCAAGTTTTTTATAGTTTTTAAACTGAAATGTTTTTCCTACTGTCGCACCACTTCTTGCAAATAAGATGTCTCCTTCTTCAAGCAAGTAATCTTTAGCTTTCTCAAAAGGAAGTGATTTATATGTGTTATCTCTTAGGTTTCCTGATTTATCAAAATCAGTTATACGTAAATATCTCGGATCTTCCGGATTTGAATCATTAGCTGCTTCATTGGCACCATACATCAAAGGTTCTTTTACTACTCTTTTCAAGGGTAAAGTATTCCACTTTTCAGGAATCTCCCCAATCCATTCTATTCCACTGTCTTTCATGTTTTTGTATCGTTTCATTCCGCAGCCTCTACTATATCATGAAATAAACCTTCGCTTTCCTCTTCCAGCTCCAAAAGGTCTTTGGTTATTTCTTCCAGGGAACGCAGCGGTTTATATTGATAAAAATACTTCGTGAAATTAATTTCGTAGCCAACCTTATCTTTATTCCGGTCCATCCAGGCCTCCGGCACATGAGGCAGAACCTCCCGTTCAAAATAGTCCTCGATATCTTCTTTTAAAGGAATGCGCTCAAAATCACGAAGCGATGTATCCGGCTTAGGCTCGCCTTTCTTGTTCTTTACAATCTTGCCATTCTTCATTTGCGGCTGTTCAACGGTCACTTTCGTATAGCCGAAATCAGCATTATCAAATATTTTGACTTCATTGCTTTCTTCAAATGCTTCATAAAGTGAGACGATCTCAGCTATTTGCTCATCCTTTATATAATTGCGCTTATTTCCAAGACTCTTGCGCATTTTGGTGAAATGTGTTTCGGCATTCACCATCTGCACCTTGCCCTTTCTCTTCTCCGGCTTCCGATTTGTTACCAGCCATATATAGGTAGAAATACCCGTATTAAAGAACATCTGGTCAGGCAGGGCAATAACCGCTTCCAGCCAGTCATTTTCAATAATCCACCGGCGAATTTCACTTTCACCTGAACCGGCATCTCCCGTAAAAAGCGGTGACCCGTTAAAAATCACGGCAATCCGGCTGCCTTCATTTTCCATCTTGGAAATCATGTGTTGCAGGAATAACAGCGAACCGTCGCTAATTCTTGGTGTCCCCACATGAAAGCGGCCATTGGGATCATTCTCTTCATTTTTAATAAACTTCTTCTCCTTTTTCCACGACACTCCATAAGGCGGGTTGGAAAGCATAAAGTTAAAACGGTGGCCTTTAAAACGATCATCCGAGAAACTGGATGAGGGGCCTTCTATACTGCCGTCTTTTTCACCGGTAATTAAAAAATCTGATTTGGCAATGGCATAGGTCTGACCGTTCAGTTCCTGTCCGTATAACTTCACATTTATATCCGGATTGATCTGCATCATTTTCTTTTTTGCAGTCGTCAGCATACCTCCGGTACCGCAAGCAGGGTCATAAACACTTCTGACCAGGCCTTTCCCCTGCAAACCTTCTTGATGTTCTGCCAATAAAAGCGAAACCATCAGATCCACCACTTCGCGAGGCGTGTAATGCTCACCGGCGGTTTCATTACTCATTTCAGAAAAGCGGCGAAGCAGTTCTTCAAAGATCATTCCCATCTCATGATTCGAAACTACATCCGGATGGAAATCCACTTCCGTCATTTTATCCACGAGCTGAAAAAGCAGGTCATCATCCGCCAGCTTCTTTATGATGGGATCAAGCTTAAAATTCTCGATGATCTTCCTCACATTCTCGGAAAATCCATTCAGGTAGGCATTGAAATTCAGCTCAATATTATTGGCATCTTCGGTTAGCTTCACCAGGTCAAAGTCAGATTTATTGAAAAATGCTTTATCCGAAACATTCATCAGTACCTTTTCAAGACGCTCTTCATCCAGATCATCTTTCATCTTGGCATAGGTGTCCTGCACCTTTTTGCGGGTGGCATCACCAAAAACGCAATCCAGCCGCCGAAGCACTACAAAAGGCAGCGTTACATCGCCATATTCATGCGCTTTAAAATTACCCCTTAGAATATCATCGGCAACCTGCCATATAAAGGTTGCTTTTTCCTGAAAATTGGTAGTCATAATTCCCTTTTTTTTCGAAGTGAAGTTACCAACGGTACAAAACTAACTCCCACTTCCCAAAATGATTACAGTAATTTGTACGTGTAATATTAATGAAACTAAGTGGGGAATTGAAGTGGCTTATTAGAAAGTAAGATCATTTATTAACTTATTTCATCCTATTCATTTAAAATTCAGCCAGCCATACCATGAAAATCACCAATCCCAAATCACTGACTGCCCACCTGGAAACCATCCCACAGAACGACTGGGACTCCTTTTTCGGCCTGATCGGCGAAGCGGAACGCACGGGATCCTTCGGGGAGCTGAAAGGAGGCCGGACGGAAGATGGTTCAGAGATGAAAGAACACGGGTGGAAACCGGCACCGGTGGTGGAGCAGTTTCAACAGATGGTGTACCGCCTGGGCCTTCTGGTACATTTCGACTGGATGCAGTGGGATGAGGGAAAATCCATACTGGATGAAAAGGCAGGCGCCACAGATTACCACTCGCTGGATGCCTTCACTCTCTGCAAATTAATCACCGTAATGGTCCGCGGCGACCGTTTTCATGACGGGTTTTTGGTCGGATGTTTTCAAAACGGAATCGCCGTTCAGATCATGCAGGCCCTCAAAAGCAAAGCGGAGCAGGGAGAATGGTAATTGATTTTACCACCGCCAGTTGCACGGGCTTCTTTTCACACGGATTAGAATCATAATGGGAAAAATCAGGATCTGAATTCCCTGTGAAACTGTCTTACTGATCACTGACACACTGATAAAACCCCTTCGTATTTATTTATCAGATTCAACCAATTTGTAGCCTCTCTCTTTCGCTAAAGCTTCAGAGAACAAGTGTGGTTCAAAATGTAGGGTCTTTTTATCCCCGGACGGCACCGCTGTCGCGCTTTGTCCGGGGCTACATTCTGCCGTCCCTCGCGGGACTTGGATTTGGTCAATGTTTAGTGAATAAACCCACGCCCGAATGGCGGGGTAAACTCTGCATACCCTGAATTTCAACCAAAGAAACCACCCGGCCTATAAGAAATGGCCGGGAATCAAGCCCCGATTAAAGCATCGGGATGTGGCTCGCGCTCCAGCGGCTTGTGGTCGACGGTGTAAACTTTTAATCTACGATCCTTCGGCCTTGGAAGCATTTACGGAAGAAGTGAACCAGGCTGATCCGCGAAAGTAAGACGGCATACCGGCCGGGAACCATGATTATCATATCAAACTTGATGGACCATTGCCGGCTTTCAGCGGATCAGCCGTGAACGCCGTAAATGATTCCCAGCCTTGATTTTCCCCAAAGGGATGCCTTTGGCATTGATTACTTTTGCATCAAGGCAAAAGTAATACCCGGGTAGTCGCTTTTGATTAAAATTACGATTAACCCCTTCGTATTTACTTACTCCCCTTTACACACCCTTCGCCTTGGGGCTAATTTTTTGGATCTTTTTATCCCCGGGCGCCAGCCGCTTCGCGGCTTTACCCGGGGCTGTGTGCTGCCGCCCCTTCAGGGCTTGGATTTGGTTAATTAATTAATGAATAAATCCGCACTGGAAAGCATCCAGAAATCACTACGACCTGAAAACCGTTTTAACAACTCCGATTCACATCATGTTCAACCGAGGAAACCACCCGGCCTATAAGAAATGGCCGGGAATCAAGCCCCGATAAAATGTATCGGGATGTCGCTCGCGCTCCAGCGGCTTGTGGCAGATGGCAGATGATACGAAATTTCTATTCTTACATCCCTACCGGCCTTGGAAGCATTTACGGGAAAAGTGAACCAGGCTGATCCGCGAAAGTAAGACGGCATACCGGCCGGGAACCATGATTATCATATCAAACTTGATGGACCATTGCCGGCTTTCAGCGGATCAGCCGTGAACGCCGTAAATGATTCCCAGCCTTGAATTTTGGTTACTTTTTTTCAAGAAAAAGTAACACCCGGATATTCGCTTTTGATAAAAATTACGGATAAACCCCTTCATCTTTACTCACTGTCCTTTACACACCCCTCGCCTTGGGGAATGTTTTTTGGACCTTTTAACCCCGGGCGGCAGCCGCTTCGCGGCTTTACCCGGGGCTGTGTGCTACCGCCCTTTCAGGGCTTGGATTTGGTTAATTAATTAGTGAGTAAACACACACCGAATGGCGGGTAAGACATAACCCGGTTTCGGGGGAATTTGAAGAAAATCTTTCTAACCTGGAGGCTGAGCATTCTGTTCGAAATTTCATTTAGGATCCCTGCCGGCCTTGGAAGCATTTACGGAAAAAGTGAACCAGGCTGATCCGCGAAAGTAAGACGCCATACCGGCCGGGAACCAAGATTATCATATCAAATTTGATGGACCATTGCCGGCTTTCAGCGGATCAGCCGTGAACGCCGTAAATGATTCCCAGCCTTGATTTTTTTGCTACTTTTGTATCAAGGCAAAGTAACACCCGAATTGAAGATTCCAAGAACCCTCTCGGAATGAATTTCTAATTTTTCTACTTTCAGGTACTATCAATCAGCAGAAAATAACAGACATGAAAATCTACACGAAAAAAGGAGACCAGGGCTATACATCTCTTTACGGAGGCACCAAAGTGGAGAAACACAGCAGCCGGATCAGTGCATACGGAACTGTGGATGAACTGAACTCCGTACTGGGTGTTGTGCTGACTCATCCCCTGAGTACGGAGGGAGAAAAAATAGTGAATATTTTGCAGCACCAGCTTTTTGTACTGGGTTCCGATCTGGCCACTCTTCAAAACAGGAAAACAAAAACCGCCCGGATCGGAAGGAATGATATCGAAAAAATTGAAGGGTATATTGATGAACTCGAAGAAAGTCTGCCGCCTCTTACCAATTTTATCCTCCCCGGAGGATCACCCGCGGGGGCGGCTCTTCATCAGGCGAGAACCGTTTGCCGCCGGGCTGAACGCAAAACCGTTGCCCTTAAACATGAAGATGAAGTTTCCGATGAAGCGATCATCTACCTCAACAGGCTTTCCGACCTCCTGTTTGTCCTGGCACGCTATGAAAACCAACAGGCCGGGGAAAAGGAAACTCCCTGGATATCAAAGGCTAAAGGCGAGGCAAAAGGCAAAAGTGAAAAGTGAAAAGGAAGGCACAGACTTGATTCAACATCTCCTGATTATTTTAAAAATGGACCCTAAACAAAATCAGGAATTAACCAACAATTCACTTTTGCCCTTTGCCCTTTGCCCTTTGCCCTTTGCCCTTTGCCTTTTCACTTTTCACTTTTCACTCAAAATTTAACTCAAAACTTCATTCCAACACATGGCATTAATGATCTCTGTTTCCGGTATTCGCGGAATTTTCGGCTCTCACCTTACACCTGAAAACCTGGTTTCATTCACAGCCGCTTACGGTACCTGGCTGAAAGGCGGAACCGTGGTGGTGGGACGTGATTCACGTGTAACCGGGCAGATTTGCGAAGATATTGTATGTGCAACTCTTCAAAGTGTGGGCTGTGATGTAGTGAAAACAGGAATTGCTCCCACCCCTACTGTAGCCATGGGTGTGTTGAAACATAAAGCGGCTGGTGGAATTATCCTGACGGCAAGCCATAACCCGGAACAGTGGAACGCATTGAAGCTTCTGAACCATAAAAGTGAGTTCCTGGATGCGGACCAGGGAAACCAGGTGCTGGAAATCGCCGAGAAAAAAGAGTTCTCTTATAAACTGTTTGATGAAATCGGTTCGGTTTCCACGGACGAAGATGCGGTTACATCTCACATTCAGCGCGTATTGGAGCTGCCTTATATCGATCCGGATCTTATCAAAAGCAAAAAATTCACTGTGGCAGTGGATGCCGTGAACGGCGCCGGCTCCTATGCCCTGCCCGATTTGCTTGAGGCTCTGGGTGTGAATGTAAAACGAATCAACTGTGAACCGACCGGAATTTTTCCGCACAATCCCGAACCTTTGCCCGAACATCTTGCTGAAATTTGTGAATTCGTTAAAAATAACGAATGTGACCTGGGAGTCGTTACCGACCCTGACGGGGACCGCCTCGCCCTGGTGGATGAAAACGGACGCCTGTTTGGTGAAGAATACACCCAGGTGGCAGCTTTCGACCTGATGCTCAGTAAAAAGCCGGGAGACACCGCCACCAACCTCTCCTCTTCGCGGGCTTCGGATGATATATCAAAAAAATACGGGCAAACCTGTCACCGGTCGGCTGTGGGTGAAATCAACGTGGTAAAAGTGATGCAGGAAAAAGGGGCTGTAATCGGCGGTGAGGGTAATGGCGGGGTGATCAACCCGGACCTCCACCCCGGAAGGGATGCCCTTGTCGGAACAGCCATGATTTTGCAACTACTGGCAGAAAGAGAAATAACCGCGTCGGCATACCGTGATTCTCTGCCCGGCTATGAAATGAGCAAACAAAAGATCGAGCTCAAAAACCTGGATGTAAATGCCGATGAGCTGCTGAAAAAGGTAGCTGAAAACTATTCATCTCATCAGCCCAGTACGGTTGACGGTGTGAAAGTGGACTTTGAAGAAGGATGGGTTCATTTTCGAAAATCCAATACAGAGCCGATCGTACGGGTATACAGCGAAGCCAAAACCAGGCATGAAGCAGAAACCCTGGCCCAAAAAGTAATGGAAATAATTGGGTAGGGGGTCTGGTTGCTGGGTGCTGGTTATCTGGGTGCTGGGTGCTGGGTACTGGTTTGCTAATAGCTGATAGCTGATAGCTGATAGCTGAACTTATCTCTTTTCACTTTTAATTATGTTTTCATCTACCAGCTTTATTATTTTGCTGGCTTAAAATCATCAAACAAAACAATTCTGAATGATCACATCCATGACAGGCTTTGGCCGTGGCGAAGCATCCACAAATGGCTTCCAGGTAACGGTAGAAGTAAAAACTTTGAATAGCCGCTATCTTGATGTTTCCGTCAGAATGCCGCAATCCATTCAGCACAAAGAAGCCGCGCTCAAGGATTTTGTTCAGGGCAGGCTATCCCGCGGAAAAGTAAATATCAATGTGAATGTGGATAAAACCTCCAAAAGGCAGCCCGATATTACCTTTAATCCGGAGATGGTAAAGAATTACGCAGATATTCTTGAACAGATCCGCCTACAGGCTAAGATTTCCCAGCCTGTGGAATTAAGAGATTTACTAAAGTTTGATGACATTTTTGAAACCAAAAAAACAGACGAAAAAGAGATTGAAACCATCTGGAATTGTACGTTCTCTGCGCTGAAAGAAGCCATTGAGCATCTGAACAATATGCGGACCAAAGAAGGTACAGAGTTGAAAACCGATCTTATCAACCAGATCAACGGCATTTCAAAGATGCTGGGTGAGGTTGTCATTCTTAGCGAAAAACGAACTCCGGAAGTACGCGAAAAACTCCATACCCGGATCAAAAAAATGGTTACTGATGATACTTTCGACCCTGAAAGAATGGAGATGGAAGTGGCTTTATTAGTGGATAAAATGGATGTAAACGAAGAGATTGTAAGGCTGCAATCTCACCTGAAGTTCTTCGGAGAAGCTCTTGAAGCAGAAGAGCCTGTGGGAAGACGGCTCAATTTCCTATGCCAGGAAATAAACCGTGAATTGAATACTATCGGTTCAAAAGCCAATGATTCAAAAGTTGCTCATCATGTAGTGTTAGGTAAAGAAAAACTGGAACAAATTCGCGAACAGGTACAGAATATCGAATAGGAACCAGACATGAAACGAGGTAAAATCATTGTACTGGTATCCCCGAGCGGCGGCGGGAAGTCAACGATGACCCGGCGGCTTCTGAAGGATTTCGATAATATCAGATTTTCGGTCAGTGCTACCACCCGTCCTCAAAGAGAAAATGAAACCGACGGCATTCATTACTATTTTTTGTCGGCTGATGATTTCAATTCACGCATTGAAAAAGGGGATTTCCTGGAATGGGAAGAATTTTATAACAAAAGCCGGTACGGAACTCTGCGTTCAGACGTTGAAAGTCAGTTAAATAAAGGATATTTTGTTCTGTTAGACATTGAAGTGCTGGGAGCATTAAACGTAAAAAAAATATATGGTAAAGAAGCATTAACGCTTTTTTTACAACCTCCTTCACTCGATGTTTTAAAAGAGCGCCTTAAAAAACGCGGGACTGAAACGGAAGAAACATTAAAAATTCGTCTCGAACGCGCAAAAAAAGAAATGGCTTTTGCCAGTCAGTTTGACACTATTGTGATAAACGATGACCTTGAAACTGCATACAGGCAGATCAAAAAAATCGTTTCAACCTTTATAAATTCATAAACCAATACCATGCCGATTAAAACTCTGGATTTGGAAAAAATGGGTGAGAAAACAAGCAACAAATACGAAAAAATTGTTGTGATGTCGAAAAGAGCCCGACAAATCGCCGCTCAGGAAAAGCTTGAGCTCGATGAAAAACTGAAATATTTTGAAGGTTTCGAAGATGAAGATGAATTCACCTTCAATGAAGAGCAGGAGAGAATTTCAAAAATGTTTGAAAAGCTCCCTCACGCAACTCAGCGTTCCGTGCAGGAGATGCTTGATGAAAAAATTACCTACCGATATCCAAAAGAGAAGTAGGAATGTTATCCGGTAAACGCATCATACTGGGCGTTACCGGGGGGATTGCTGCCTATAAAGCAGCTTTTTTGTTACGGGAATTTCAAAAAGCGGGTGCGGAAGTGAGGGTCACCATGACCCCTTCGGCAACCCGCTTTATTGGTTCAGAAACTTTTTCCGCACTAAGCCGGCATGAAGTTGCCGTAGATGTATTTAATAATGAAGATCCCGGCGACAGCTGGACCCGCCACATCCACTGGGGCGAATGGGCTGATCTTTTTGTCATCGCTCCCTGTACGGCCAATACTCTGGCTAAAATTGTTCACGGCCAGTCTGACAACATGCTCACTTCTACGGTTCTCGCAGCCCGCTGCCCGGTTTTAATCTGCCCTACCATGGACGGAGAGATGTACGAAAACCCATCCGTCAAAAAAAATCTTGTCTCCGCAGAAAAAAACGGCTTATACATCCTTGAACCGGAAAGCGGTTATCTTGCCAGCGGACTGGAAGCAAAGGGCAGGCTTCCTGAAGCAGAATCTATCCTCAGTAAATCTGAAGAAATCATACGGGAGCACCGGATCCAGGGGCCTTTAACCGGGAAAAAAGTACTGGTAACCGCCGGGCCCACACGTGAGTATCTTGATCCGGTTCGTTTTATCTCCAATCCCAGTTCCGGAAAAATGGGAATAGCCATGGCGGATGCTGCCCGTGCCCTGGGCGGCGATGTCACCCTTCTCACCGGCCCTGTTTCCATACCGGTACCGGGCCGCCTTCAAACCGAACAATTTATATCGGCTGAGGATCTCTTTACCCTTGCAAAAAAACATGCCGGTGCCGATGTCATTATTATGGCAGCCGCAGTATCTGATTTCAGGCCTGCACAGTCAGATGACCAGAAAATAAAAAAAGAAAAAGCCGGTCTGACTGTTGAATTGGAACAGAATCCTGATATCCTGGAATGGCTGGGCAAACAGAAAAAAAACAATCCGGTACTCATTGGGTTTGCCATGGAAACAGAAGACCTGGAAAAAAATGCAAAAGCAAAGCTCAAAAAGAAAAACCTGGACTGGATCTGTGCAAATTCTGTAGCTGAAGAAAATTCAGGATTTGAAACAGATACAAACACTATCCGCCTTTTCGGAAAAGAGGCTGAATATTCATTTTCCGGAAATAAACATGAAATTGCCGGGCAGATACTTACCACTATTTTCCCGGTGCGTTGATAAAGGACCTCCCCTCTCGCCCCAAAGGGATGCCTTCGGCAAGAGGGGACAGATTCACGAGCGGTTAGCGAGTGAAACAGGTGACGGATTTTGCGGCACTCCGCCCCTTCGGAGGGTGTGTTTACGGTGCGTTGAGCTGGTTGGGAATTATCTAAAACTCATCGCCCCCACTAACATCCCCCGGAGAAACCGCTGGTCGCGTTTTCTCATCCCCCCTTCGAAGGGGGACTTTTCTTACTCCCCTCTTGAGAGGGGACAGATAATGAAGCGTCCAGCGAGTGAAACAGGTGACGGCTTTTGCGGCACTCCGACCCTTCGGAGGGTGTGTTGACGGAGCTCTGATCAAATCCCAAGTCAATTAAAACCCCTCGTCCCCACTAACATCCCCCCGGAGAAACCGCTGAACGCGTTTTCTCATCCCCCCTTCGAAGGGGGACTTTTCTTACTCCCCTCTTGAGAGGGGACAGATAATGAAGCGTCCAGCGAGTGAAACAGGTGACGGCTTTTGCGGCACTCCGACCCTTCGGAGGGTGTGTTGACGGAGCCCTGATCTAAATACCAAATCACTTATAAACCCCTCGCCCCCACCAACATCCCCCCGGTGAAACCGCTAAACGCGCTTTCTCACACCCCTTCTCCCAAAGGGATGCCTTTGGCAGAAGGGGGACTTGTTCACTCCTGCCCCGGAATGGTAATCTCTTTTCCTAAAACATCCTGTACATAGAGCATACTAATCATAACCATGGCAATAACAGCCAGCGGAGTAGCCAGAACAACTCCAGGAACACCAAAAACCAGCCCGAATGCCACTACGGAAAGAATAATGATAGCCGGCGGCAGTGAAACCATCCGCCGTTGTACAAGAGGTGTAATTACATTTCCTTCAAGCTGCTGAACCAGAAGGTAAAGAAAAGCTGTAAATAAGGCTGTTTGCGGGCTAACGGAAAAGGCCAGAAGAATTGCCGGAACAAACGCCACAATCGGACCGAGGTAAGGAATAAATTCTAATAAGCCCGCTATTACACCCAGAATAAGAGCCAGCGGAACGCCTATGATCAGCAATCCAACGGTAACAATAATACCTACAAAAGCCATTGCTAAAAGCTGACCCATCAGCCATTGCCATAATGCACTGCCCGAAGCATCAAGGGCTTCATTAATCCGGCCGGATCTTTTTTTTGTAAACAGGAGTGTGATTCCATTCTTATAAATATCCGGATCTATTGCAAAGAAGATGCCTATGAATAAGATCAGTACAAGTGTGCTGAGTGCATTGACAACGGAACTTCCCGCCTGAAATAACATACCCCCGGCATCGCCGGCCAGTCCCTGGACTCCCTGGCTTTCTCCCCCGGATTCCTGATTTTCACCGCCATTGCCATTTCCCTGCTCACTTCCGCCTGAACCTTCTTCTCCCTGGCTGTTCCCGCCGCCATCCAGGAGTTGTTCACCCATAGGCAGATCACGGATCGTTTGTTGCACTTCTGATATTCTTTCAGGTAACTGATCCCTCAGTTCACCGAATTCATTAACGATCTGAGAACCGAATATCCATCCAAACAAGCCAGCCACCAGGATCACGATCAACCCAACAGAGACAAGCGACCAGGTGCGGGATATCGGGAAGAACCTGCGCAGCCCCCTTGCTGCCCCGGTTATAATGACCGCCAGTATTACGCCGGCAAAAGCGGCAAGAAGTGCTTCTTTAATCTGCCAGAAAAACAGAGCTGCTGCAATAATTGCTAAAATTACAAGTGTATAGCGGGCAATAACTCCCGGGGGAACCGGTTCCCTGTTTTTCTCTCCTGACATAGATTTTTAGTCAAATTTTAGAGGCTGTTCAGAAAAGTGTTTCAACATAATTCCAATTTTTGAATAAACGTCATGCTGAATTTTGCCAAAGGCATCCCTTCGGGGAAAGACTGGGGATTCTGAACTAAACCTGCCTTCCGAAGCTTCAGCGCAGGCAGGTTCAGAATGACACACTTTTCTGAACAGCCTCGGTTTTTACGTTTCCTGATTCACATTACTTTGCCGGACCCATTTTTTTGCCTCATCTTTCTGATCGAAACTAAATGTTTTGACCTCTATGCTGTCGAAAATTTTATCGGCAATAGGTGTAATTTTCTGAATCCAGTCTTTTTCGGTAACAACAGCTTCTTTATCAAAACGATCCAGGTTATCAAACCCAAACCTCAGATCTTTTATAAAAGTTTTTGGAGCCATTCCACCGAATGATTCGACTTCAACATAAACATTTACCTTAGGGAATTCCTGCATCCGTTTTTCGAGAAGTGCAGCAACTGCATCAAACTCCTGATCTGTAATTTTTCCGTTCATCCGGATACCAACTACATTCCTGGATTCTACATCTATAAAATTAATCATGACTCTATCTCTTTTTTATTTTCCTGATTCTGATTTAACAGTTCGGACATACTCATCCAGCCGGTTCAAGTTTTCCGGTTATAAAACAGCGTATATGAAGCGAATCGGTTTAAACCTCAGTTCGATTAACAAACAGTTATGATTTCGTCACCTGAGCGCCCCGAAGGGATCTCTTTGGGGCGCTCAGGGTGGACGTTTAGTTATTTATTTTTTTACCATCAAACTCAGGTTTTAAGAAGACTAATGATTCCTCAGGGCATCGATTAATTCATCTTTACTCATATTGGACCTGTTTTCGATACCCACTTCTTTTGCTTTCTGATATAAATCTTCTTTGTTCCAGTCATCATACTTCCCGCTTTTCCCGCCTTTTTTGGAAGCCTTTTTCCCGGAATTAGCGATACGGGCTGCTTTTTCTTTGCTCATTCCCTGATCTCTCAGAGCTTCATATTGTTCTTCATCTTTTATCTGTTCCGGCATAATGAATCAACTTTTCTCTATGATTTCTATTTATCTGAATAACGTATTGAATGTTCACTTCCGTTCTTTTTAACAATTATCCTTTCGATCAGAAACGGGTTAAAAAATCATCTCATTCATTCTCCTCTTCCCCATCTTCATTGAGGTCATTAAATTCTACATCCCCTCCGGTTTGCTGTGAAAAAGCTTCCACAAAGGCATTTCTGAAAATATTCCAGATGGTTGGGTAGATACCTGCTTCCACATCATTCAGATCACCGGAGAGCGGAACCTCGGTTGCAAACTGATCTTCCCGCTGATTTTCAAATATTTCTGTTACAAAACCTACAATCGCCTCCCAGGCTACTTCAGCTACACTTCCCTCCTCCACATCTAAAATTCTCAGGTCTGTAATAATCGGCCTGACGTATCCTTCTAACATCCCGTCTTTTATAATGATTTCACTATACAGGTTAAACTCCCCGTTTTCGGCATCCACACTGGCATAAGCCTCCAGGAACTCATTCAGGTCCGGCAGATGTACCTGCTCAAATTCAAAATTCAGGTCAATATCAGGTATTGGTTTCATCAGGTTTGCATCAGCCTGAATATCCAGAATTCCGCTGCCAATAGAAGTGGCCTGCATCGACAGGTTTGATGGCAGATCTTCCTCCTGATTTTCTGCATTATTAATATTCAGGATTTCGAGTTCAATATTATGCAGGGGTATTTCCAGCTGGGGTTCTGAACTGAAGTCCATATAACGAATGGTGCCTTCCTCAATAGCAAATCGGTTTATCTGTATTGGCATCAGTTCATTCAGAGGTTCAATCCAGTCTATTTCAAAACCAAATTCCCCATCATCCTCATTCGGAGCAACAAAATTTATCTCCGGCTTCTGCAGCACCACTTCACCCACAATAGCTCCATTCAGCAATGCCGGCCATTCCACAGAGAGATCTATCCCGCTGATAAACAAAAAAGGCACTTCATTGTTATCTTCTATTTTGTCAACCACCAGGCTGTCTACAGAGTAAGCTCCGCGGTAAAGATCCAGATCCACGCCTGCAATAGAACCGGTATATCCTTCCAAATTTTCCAGGGTTTCATTCACCTTACCTGTAATCCAGTACGGCAGGGCCAGCCGGGCTATAATGAGAATGACTATGATGAGCAGCGGAATCCAGTATCTCTTTTTAATATTTTTATTTTTATTTATTTCATCCATTCTCTCCTGCAATTTTCAGATTTCTATATATCCTTTTCCCCTGCTGTTTGATATTTATATGAGGCATGATTGGAAGGTTCTATTTTAACTCCATAACGGCGGGCATATATCCGGGTGAATTCAGCACCATAAAGCAAAATTAACCCGCTGTATGTGGTCCAGAGCATAATCAGGATAATACTGCCGGCCGCACCATACACCGAACCGGGGTTACTGACACCGAAATAGAGGCCCAGTAAAAATTTTGCTGCCGTAAATAAAAGGGACGCTGTAAATGCACCCGCCCACACATCTTTCCACCTGATTTTTACATCCGGCAAAATTTTATAGATCGCAGCAAAAAGAACAGTAATGATTCCCAGTGAGAGCAGGATATCCGTTACTTTCAGAATCACATTCATCAATCCAAAGATACTTACGGATAGCCAGTTGCTGAAAGCACTGATCAGTGATGAAATAATCAGGGAAACCAATAGCAAAAATCCAATGGCCAGAATCATTCCAAAAGAAAAAAGCCGGTCGGTCAGAAATTTCAGCAGCTGCTGTTCCGGCTGCGGCTCCACTTGCCACATCAGGTTAAGGGATTGCTGAATCTGGTAAAAAACACCTGTAGCACCAAAAAACAGAACTCCGAGGCTTATAACAGAAGATACTGTTAATCCCTGGCTGGTATACGCATTGGCAATAATTCTTTCTACTGCCACGGCGGCATCCCCGCCAATCATCTCATCAATCTGTGATGAAATTTGGTTGGTTATGGCCTCGGTGCCATAAAAATATCCCGCAAGATTAATAATAATAACGCCCAGGCCCGGCAGGGCGAAGATTGTATAATATGCGATTACCGTACTGCTCCTGAAAGGATCATGCGCCCACCAGCTGGCAAGGCTGTCTTTCACCAGTGCCCATATCTCCCGTAAGTAGTAAATAATTTTTTTCACCTGCTCTCCTGATTGATCCTTCTTATTTAAAACATAAATCAGATGAAAATGTTCATATTTATTCTGAATCCTTATCTGTTCCGGTTATCCCGCAAATGATACAACGGCAGTTATCCGAAAATAACGTGAGTTCCAGATAAAGCTGAGGAGTGAAAAGTCCCCCTGATCCCTTTGGGGAAATCTCTCCTTTTTTGAGGCTGTGATAAAATCCGTAATCACATATTCCAAAACTATAATTATTTAGATTGATTGGCTTTTTAAAAGGCTCCCCTCCTTGTCACACCGTCTTTTGGTGTGATAGGGAGGGGACGGGGTGGGTCAAAAAAACCCGGAAGTTCAGTTCTTCTTAAAATTTTCTCAAAGTTTTTTTTGGAGAGACTTATTCTCAGCCTTCGCTGAATTACTTATCCCCAACTCCCGTTAAAATAATCTCCATTCCAAGAAACCGGCCATAAGGCAGGGAAGCTTGCCTGAGCCGTTTGATTTCTTCTTTTTTCAGCGGCATAAAAGGCTCCATTTCAAGAACAACACTCTCTTTCTTCAATATACGTTTCCAGCTTCCTGTTACTTTATGATTCATTATCATTACCGGCTTAAAAATGCCATTTTTTAAAATAACGTCTTTATTCTGATCCGATCTCAGAACCACGCTCCGGTCCTTATAACCGCTAAGGATTTCATCAAAAGCCGGTAAAAAATATGTGTCTGATGAAGCCTTAGCCGGGGATTCTGTCTCTTCAGAAAACCAAAAGGTTTTACCACCGGTTTCGGTTTGAGCAAACTCCGGGCCCGATATATCCAATGCCATTCGGGCATCTTTTAGAGTTAACCCGGCCCATGCGGCAAAGTCATAATCTGTTGCCGGGCCATGACTGGATATATAGCGCCTTGCAAGTTCCCCGAGGGTCTCTTCCCGTTGCAGATTTTTAGCTGCCGGCAGCCACTCATCCAGAAGCGTAAACGTATGCTGCTTTCCGCGCCGCGGCCCCATGCAAATCACTCTTTCCATCGCCAGAAACGTAAGGATATGATACCCGCGCTGGCCTTCTGTGGATATTCCTCCCTGTTGAAGTACATGGTATAGCTCTGAATTAATAAGCTGCTTACCGCCCCGTAATGCTTTTTCAAGAAGATCCCTGCTTTTCTTAAAAGTGGCTTCATCCAGTTCCAGGTCCCGGTAACGTCCGGCAGCACTTCGGATAACCCGTGGTGTAAGAAGTTCCAGCATCCATCTTACATCTTCAGCTGCTACAAAATGAAGAGTACCCCGCATCGGCCAGGTCCGTACAATTTTCTTTTCAGCTACAGCCTGTTCAATATCCGGTTCTGTTATCCCCGCAGCTGGTGATGTCCGAAGGCCTATTGCCCAGAGGGAGGCATAATAATTCTGCGCCTGGGTCGCCGTCATCCATCTCACTACCTGTTCGGGGCTTTCAAATACAGGATGGCTGATCTGCTGATTGTAAAGCCGCATTCGGGCTATTTCAGAGTTTCTCATCATGAATTTTCAATAGAAGAGGTTTACTCTCATTACATTCTGTTTAGATAAAACTGTCTTTTTTCTTCCGGAAATTTCTCAATAGCATATCTCAGCATTACCCGCGGCATCTCCCTGGAATGCTTCATCAAAAATTCCTCTTCGGTTTCCATATTCCTGTTACCGGTTTCCCGAAGCATCCATCCAACACCTTTATGAATCAGGTCATGCCCGTCAGTTAAAAGCTTTTTTGAGATCTTCAGTGTATCTTGAAAATCATTTTCTCTGATATATGGAAATGTTGCCATTATGGATATTCTCCGTTCCCACAAATCCGGAGAATCAGCCAGTTCATATAACTTTGTACGATCTTTATCCCGCAGAAACATTCCCACAATCTGGCCGGCTGAGGAGTCCACAAGATCCCAATTATTGATATACCGGGTATTGTTCAAATACAGGTTGTAAATATTTTTCTTCCCGGTTTCGTCTGCAGCAGAATAATGATTAATCAGCAGAAATAGTGCCAGTAACCGGTCTTCATGATACTGTGAACGCAGCAGCTTTTCCACTTCACCCAGCGGTGTTTTCCTGAAGTTTCGCGCCAGTTTTCTAAGAACCGGAACACGGATTCCCCTGAATTGATCTCCCTCACCATATTCTCCCGGGCCTGTTTTAAAAAAGCGGGCTGATGTCTCCGCTATACCAGGGTCACTTTTTTGAATGAGTTCTTGAGTGATCTCTTTCACATTCATATCAGGTCAGCTTCTCAACCAGTTTCATAACCTCATCCGTGGAATGCTTTTCAAAATATCCGTACCAGTGGTCCAGGATATCCGGTTTCATTACATCCAGTTTTTTCAGAATGTGGTATGCAAAAGCGGCGGCTGAGGATGATCCTGCAGTGATAAGATTCCCATCTGTCACGGCTAATTCATCCTGGTATAAAGACGCGCCTTTATATTTCGGGCAGGTCATTTTCAGAATTTCCAGCCCGTTACTGGTGTGGCTGACATCATCCAGCATACCCTGTCGTGCCATAGCTTCGGTTGCTCCGCAAATACCGGCAACAGGAATCTCCGCTTCAAGAAAGGTACGGGCCAGCTCCAGTACCTGTTCATGTTCAGAATTCGGCCACTCTTCAGCTCCCGGTAGTATCATCAAAGCAGCCTCCCCGCTATTTACTTCGCTGATTTCGAAATCCGGCAGCAGGGTCAGTCCGCCCATGGTTTTCACGGGATCTTTGGTCAGGGCAAAGGTTCTTACCTCAAACTCTTTCGGGTTGGTGAAAAATCTCTGCGTGTTCAGTTCGGCGATTGCCAGGCCGGTTTCCCAGTCGGCCATGGTATTCAGTATATAGTGATAAATTATTTTCATAATGTTAAAAGCCTATTTTCTTGCTGATCGCATTGCCTTCAGCTGTTTCAGGTCAGGGTCTGTTGAATGGCGCCGGTACTCGTCAGATTGCATACCATAAATAGCTATTTTGCCAGATTCATCACTGTGAATGCCCCAGCCATACCTTTTACCAAGTGCTGATGATCTGAGGCAGGCTCTCCCTTTTGAAAAGAACTGCTCTCGATCTCCAGTCATATCCTCCCCCGGGATCTGATTCTTCTCTGCATGAATACGAAAAATGACATCATCGGAAGAATAGACATACGGATTTTCCGAAATCATTTCGTACTGAATACGTGCAGCCGTTTTTTGCCCGCCCCTCAGTGGCGGAATCTCCGCTTCTTCAACCGGACAATCTTCCGAAACCCGGATGAAAGTGCTGGTGTAATTGGTTGTTTTCATAATCAGATTGTAGTTATAGATAAACCAGAACGTTCAATAATAACTATAAAGTAACTTATTCCCGGTCCCAGAAGAAAGGGGGTTCAATGCCCAGTGATCTCAGATATACATACCCCTGGCCGCGATGGTGATTTTCATTATCTATGAAATAGAACAGGTGTGACCAGATAGTCCCTTTATATTGCCCAAAAGCTTTGTCTGTTTCTTGAAAACGCCCTTCGGGAATGAGTGGCCATGTTTCATTGATTATTTCCGTTACCTGATCCCAGAATTCAAATAGTTCCTCTTTCGTTTTGGCAGCAGACAATGGTGAATCTTCCGAATAGTAATTCAGTTCACCGTGTGCAAACCAATCGCCTGTGGCGACTCCATGAATGCCCATGCCGGAAACTCCGATTAACTCCCTGCCCATATCCGCGAATGGGCGCATTCCTCCGATGGAATAAGAAAAAAGCTTGTCTTCGGGAAAAGCATCCATCACTTTTCGTGTCAGCTTCCGATGTCCCTGCCAGTGTGCTAAAAGCTGATCGGTGGTGATAGCAAAAGTTTCGGTAGAGGTTTTATTCTGCATTGTATCATATGAATTATTTTGCCTTCAACAGTAATGTAAACACCGAAACTGACAACCCTGTGTCAATCGATTAAGATTTTTTAAAAAACAAAAGACTTTACCTTCTCCGCGTCTCAGCGCCTCCGCGGTTTAACTTACGGCACTGCGGCTTAGCGGTTCATCTCTGTGTTACAAAAACCTTAATTATATTTCGGAGTAATACCTGTATAACTCTTCCGCCAGTTCTTTCACCCTCTCCTTCACCGTATCGGATTTTACCACCCGGACCGAACTTCCCCAGATCAGCAGCCATCTTGAAAAATATTCCGCGTAGGATGTCAAAAAGGTCATTTCAACCCCATCCTCAACATCCTTTTCCCATGCCCAGCCATACCGGTACTTCTGGTCACCTACATACCGCACCATTTTTTGCTCAAACCATACCACCACTTCCTGAAGATCTTCCTCCTCATGCAGGTTTCTCTCATAAAACTCCTGGAGAGTATGCTCCGGCGGGTCCGGCAGAAAATTTCCGGTACTTCTGTATGTTTTAAAACGATCCAGCCGGAACATCCGGTAGTCGTTTCTAAGCCGGCACCAGCCCGCCAGGTACCAGTGATCCCCCATCAGAAGCAATCCAAGCGGTTCAACCTTCCGGGTGGTTTTCTGCCGTTTATAAGGCGAGTAATAATCAATTTCAATGATCTCTTTTCTGAAAATCACATTCTGCAGCCCCGTAAATATGCGGTCATCCGGCAGCTGTTCTTTATCCTTTTTATAGGAATAAGTTTTTATATGTCTGTCCAGGGTATCAAAAAATTCTTTATCACGGGATGGAAGCACAGCCCGGATTTTATCAAGTGCCGAAAGGTAAGACCTGCTTAATTCAGATTTGCTCCATCTCTGCATCAGGCGTTCCGCCGCTAAAAGGGATGAAGCTTCACTCCTGTTGAACATCACCGGCGGCAGGTGGTATCCTTTCACAATAAAATAGCCTTTGCCCGGTTCCGAACCGATGGGTACACCGGTTTCCTGCAGGGCACTCAGATCCCGGTAAACGGTCCGTACACTGATATCATACTGTCTTGAGAGTTCTTCAACGGTTACTCCGTTCCGCCCCTGGAGATAAATGATAATAGCTGTAAGCCGGTCAATACGATTCATGAATCAATTCATTCTTAGGTAAAGGCACAGAATAAGTCAGGTTGGATTTTGTTCACAGAACAATTCCCAGCGCTGACGATTCTTAAAGTAAATTATCAGGCCAATTGTTGATAAAAATTTAATGATATTATATCTGGAAAATTTTGCAACTTATGCGTGCTGTCATTACAAATAATAATCGGATTTAATGATGAAAAAAATTCCATACCTGGCATTCGTTATTCTTTTGGTATTGCTTTCTGTAAACGCTACGGCACAAGATACCTCCACAAGACAATTGACCACACATGAACCGGGTGCAAGAGCGCAATCTATCTATTTCGAATTACTGGGTCCCGGCGCCACCTACTCTTTTAATTACGACACACGTTTTCAGAATACGCTGAACGGTTTCGGTGGCCGCGCAGGTGTAAGTTATATTGCTGTAGAGGGAAATGGTGTTTTCTCAGCACCTGTTATGATAAACTACCTTTTAGGAAAAGAAGGTAAATATTTTGAGATGGGACTGGGTGCCACCTACATCAATTTCAGCAGTGAGGAAAGTGCCAGTGACAATGAGGTATTATTTGTTGATGAATCCACGATTTTTGGTACAATGGTATTTGGTTACAGAAAACAGCCGGTGGATGGTGGATTTATGTTCCGTGCAGGACTCTCCCCGTTTTTCGGTGAAGGCAATTTTATTCCCTACTACCCCTACTTCTCCCTGGGCTATACCTTTTGATTACTGTTTATTCATCACTGTTAATTGATAAACCGCAGCACGGATCAGTTAATCTGATTTTTTACTCCATACAATCTCCCATAAATGTCCATCCGGATCCCTGAAGTACCCCGTGTATCCCCACGGCTCATCGGCAGGTGGATTCGGAATTGAACCGCCGTTTGCTTCTGCTTTTTTTAGAATTTCATCCACTTCTTCTTTCGAGTCCAGGGCGCAACTTAGAATGCATTCCACAGCTTTTCCGGGCAAATGAGCAAATAAATTCCCTGCTTTTGAGTACTTCTCAAACTCATTCTTTTCGATTAAAAAGAGAGACAGATTTGCTATTTCCAGGGAAATGATTCCCTCCTCAATACCCGATGTTTCCAGGCCCAGCCCGTCACGGTAAAAGGCAAGGGAATGTTCCGGATTCTTTACCGGCAGTGACAAAACAACAGATTTTGGGTTCATAATTTTTTTTGATTTTTCTGATTACTGATACTATTTACTGATCACTGATTATCTGTTCGTACTTTATTTCCAGCCGGTTATGAACCGTCCAAAATCCTTTTGGCTCTTTCCCATCCAGCCGGTCTGCGAGAATTCCCAGGTGTGTGTGCCAGCCGCTTGCCACACTGATAAGGGTATCCGGATCGTCTCCAAGCCGGCGGTGGGTTAATATCAGCAGAACCTTCTCTCCTTTCGGAATAAGTTCATAGGTCACTTCCGACTCTTCACCGTTTTCTTCCCCCCAGGTGTAACTGAGCAGCCGGGGCGGATCCCATGTGGTTACCTTTCCTTCAAAATAACTGCCGCCTTCCATATGTTTATATTTTTCCGGGATGGGATCATCCTTTTCGGATAGGTTACTGTGTTTAAATCTGAATTCAACTTTCCCGCCTGTTTGGGGTTCCACATCCCCGGCAGCCAGCCATTTTGCCTTCAATTCCGACCTGGTGAGATAGTCCCAAATTCGCTCTGCAGGCCCCGGCAGCAGCCGTTCAAACTGAATTGTTCCCGGTTCTGTAAATGTGCCTTTTGATTTCATAATTGTTGCATTTAAGACTTGTCATGTCTCTAAAACCTGAAAGTCTGGATCAATTTTAATTTTTAAAATGTGCGCTCCTGGAATGGAATTCCACTCCCTTCTTCACAATATTTCTTCAGGCTGTAAAGAAAAAATCCCCAGTTGTAATTACACCATCGCGTAAAATCCGTCATTTCTTTCCAGCCGCTGTGAATCAGAGTCACCCGGGTTTTTCCACTTTGTTCAACCAATTCAAAAAAAACTTCAGTTTCAACCCACTCAGGGTCCGATGCGGTACATCGCCAGCGAACCAATTTATCCGCCGCCAGTTCAGTAATTTTGAAGCTGGTTGGTTCTTCACCTCCAAATCTGAATATATTTTCAAAGCCGATCTCGGGTTTTACGGTGCATTCACGTGTCCATACTTCTGCCAGCCCTTTTTGCGTGGTCAGAGCCTCATAAACAACATGAGGAGTGGCATTCAGGTAGTTTGTTATTTCAATATCAGGCATTTCATTTTGATTTTTGAAGATCAACAGCACCTTTAATGCACTGGTGATCCTGAGTTTTTTGTCGTTGACTTATAACAGATCCTTTAGCTTGTCCATAATAAAGCTCCAGCCTTCTTTTGTACGTTCTGTATACTCCGACCATTCAGGATCCAGCTGGTGAATAAGAGTAAGCCTGCAGCCGTTTTCTGTCGAAACGATTTCGATGGTTACCGTACTTTCCTCTTCCGATACACCCTCAACCCCCCAGGTAAAACGATTCACTTCGAGATAGGTTCCAAGGTGATTTATAAGTTCTCCTTCCCTTCGGACCACATATGAAAAGGTTCCGTTCTTTTTGGGACTGGCTTCCAGTTTAATGATCTCCTCATCACGTACATCCGGGCCAAACATCCACCGGCTGATCCATTTCGGATCGATCCAGGCGTCAAATACTTTTTCTGCTGGTACACCGAAATCCTTTATGATTTTTACGGAGGGAGAATCTAACTTTTCTGAATTTTCGTTATTCATATTATTGATCCGTTTAATTTACCCGGACAGGTTTCACTGTAAATTTTATTCCGGATGGTGATCACTGACTACATTCAAATCAATACCATGCTCCAGCCATGCCTTCATGGCTGATAAAACCAGTGCCCAGCCACCCGTCTGACCGGCAACCTGCTCAACCAGCTGCTTATCATTTTTATCAAATCCTTCCTCAACCACTCTTACAAAAGTGGTATCATCTGATTTGGGCTCGAAAGATATTTTTACGCTTCGGTAATCGGAATCTTTTTCACCTGCCGGCCACTGAAACCGGATCAGCCGGCCTGGCTTCACTTCGTTTACAATGATTTCTGCCTCAATTCCGAATTGATCCCATTCCCAGGTAACCGTTTTACCTGCTTCCAGGCGCGCACTGCCTTTGGTAAACCAGAACTTCGATGTGATCTCCGGGTTTGCCAGGGCTTCAAAAACGTCTCCCGATGGTTTTCGGATCAGCATTTCAAAAGCTGCAACGGGTTCATTTTCACTGTTCATGATTTTAATCTTTTTCGTTTTCGTCCTCTTCAGCCAGCAGGGCTTCAAGTGTATTCAATTTTTCATTCCAGAATTTGCGGTACCGTGCCGCCCATTCCGCCACTTCCTTCAGCTTGCGGGTATCGGTACGGCAATAACGTTTCCGGCCTTTTTTCCGGATCACAACCAATCCGCACTCGTTTAAAATTTTAATATGTTTTGAAATAGCCGGGCGGCTGATATCAAAGCGATCGGCCACATCATTCACTGCGAGCGAGCGGCCTGCCAGAAGATCAATGATTTCCCGGCGGGTGGGATCGGCAATTGCATGAAAAATATCCTGAGACATGGCAGTACTGAATTAAATTAAGTAACCTATCAGTTACAAACATATATGTAACCAATTCTTTACGCAAATTTTTTTTATCACACCTTTCTCCGATTTTTAAAAAATTCCTTTGAAAAACAAACTTTCTTTATATTTTTCTGAAATAACTGTCACCGTTTTACTTATAAAGGCATATTTATGAAAAACATTATTCATCTTTTAAAAAACAAGAAGTATGCAATCCTCCTCCTGCTTTTTTTCCCTGTTTTTGCACTAAGCTGCGCCGAAACTGGTGACGAGAGATCCTCAATGGAAGAGTACTCAGGAAATTTTATACCCCCAGATAATGAGGTATCCACTTCTGCCTCCGGTAACGCTATTGGTATTTTTGATCCCGAAACCAGTGATTTATCTTTCGAGGTAGAATGGGAAGGACTGACGACACCTGTAACGAATATGCATTTTCACAACGAAGGACCAGTAATTCATGGCATTGATGGATGGGAAGCGGAAACCTCCGGCAGAGTTTCTGGAACTGTTACACTTTCCGAAGAGGAAGAGGCAGATCTGGCAGCAGGTAATATTTACATCCAGATACATACCGAAGAATATCCTGGCGGTGAAGTCATTGCCCCTTTAACAGGTGACGGCAGCAACAACGAATAAACCTTTTGACGGATAAAGGACCTTGATATCATTCTGCATGCTGAATGGAGCAGGGCAATAATACAGAGAAACTAGTTAATCCCAGACCGGCAGAGGATTTTTGCGCCTCGTGCGGGGAGGATTCTGTTTTTGAAGCTTCCCTACTTTTAATTCAGCAAATAATTCCTGGCTGATATTCCTTTCCGCCCAGAATATAAAAAATCATACATCCTCCTCCCCCTGGCGGGTAAATTCATCGCCCGCTCAAAAGAACAACCATTAATTTTTTTGGGAAGGCAACCATCCCGGACTTTTTCCTGTATCGGCTATAAACCCTCCATAAAAAAATAGTATATCATGAGATTATCAAAACAATATACAATCCAGCACTGGTCTGTAACAACATTATGCCTGCTGTTCATTGCAGGTTTTGCAGTAACCTCCTGCGGTACAGATAACGATGATGATGACGACCCCATATTTGAGGAATATTCAGGTGATTTCATTCCATCCAGCGGTGATGTAAGTACATCAGCCAGTGGTACTACCTCGGCTGAATTTAATACTGAAACACGTGAAGTGGAGTTCCATGTGGAATGGGAAGACTTATCTTCTCCGGTCATCGGAATGCACTTTCACCAGGACGGGCCGGTAATTCACGGCATTGAAGGATGGTCTGAAGAAACCTCCGGCAGCGTTTCAGGAATGGTAACCTTCAGCAGCGAAGAGGCAGCAGGCCTGGCTGCCGGCGATGTATATACCCAGATACACACAGAAGACTTTCCGGGCGGTGAAGTCGTTGCCTTCCTGAATAAATCCGGAAATAGCAATAATAGCAGCAACAACAATAATAATGAACCGCCTCCTGATGACTATTGAGGTTATCCGGATTGTGAAATTCTGAATGAAGAAATGGTTAGTTACACTTGTGGAGAGGCTGAGCTTGTCATGTGGTGACGCCTCTTCACATTTTTTATCTATTCAACATCCCCGAAAGTAACTGCCTGGAAGAGAGAAAAAAATAAGCAGGTTTTTCCGGGTCTTATACCATCAGACCCGGAAGTAAATTACGCTCATAAAACTATCACCTCCAATGAAAATACTTTTATGCCTGTTCCTGTTAGGAACTATAACCTATTTGTTCACGGCCTGCGGAAATTCAGTATCCGAAATACCTGAAGATTGTGAACCTGAATTCCCTGATGCACAAATCACATATGATAACTATGTGAAAAATGTAGTATCCGCCAGCTGCACTGTCAGCTGTCACCGGGGAGGAAGTACCGAAGGCCCGGGAGACTTTACCACGTACGATGGGCTGCTCTCTGCTGCAACAGATCGCGCTTTTGTCTTCAGAGTCATTTCAGATAATGCCGACATGCCTCAGGATAATGCTCCCCTGCCCAAATCAACCAGGGATTCACTGAATATCTGGATCAGTAACTGTTTTCCGGAACAGTAGACCAGAACTCAAAGCCGCTGTTTCCAAGAGCAGTTGTTAATGTGTCGAAACTGGGTTAGTCATGCTGCCTTTCCCAGGATCTGTGGGCGTTAATACGGAGAGGAGATGCTGAACTCCCCAACGGGATGGCCTTCGACAAATTCAGCATGACGTGCAATTGATATGTGCCCTCTACTGACACACTGCCCTTACAAACTGATCACTGTCACTGGTTACTGTTAACTGACAACTGTTCGGTAATAATCCAGGTTATCCAAAACAGCACCTGTACCACGAACAACAGCAGTTAACGGATCATCTGCAATATGTACCGGAAGGTCTGTCATCTCTGTAATTCGTTTATCCAGGTTTTTTAACAATGCACCCCCGCCGGCAAGTATAATACCGCGATCCAGAATATCTGAAGAAAGCTCGGGCGGTGTCTGTTCAAGAGATTTAATAATAGATTCAACAACCAGGTTCACAGACTGGCCAATGGCTTCACGCACATCTTTTGATGATACCCGGATAATTTTTGGAATACCGTTTACCAGATCCCGGCCTTTGATATTCATTTCGAGTTCCTCATCAAGCGGGGCAGCCGATCCGATTTCGCATTTTATGCTCTCGGCAGTTCGTTCACCAATAAGCAGGTTCTTGGTTTTGCGAAAATAACTGATGATATCTTCCGTAAATTTATCTCCAGCCAGTCTCACGGATTGTGCGTGAACAATCCCGGACAGCGAAATGACGGCAATCTCAGTTGTGCCACCACCGATATCAACAATCATATGTCCTTCCGGTTCGTGAACATTCAGCCCCACACCGATAGCAGCAGCCATCGGCTCTTCAACAAGATAAACTGTCTTTGCACCGGAATGTTCGGCACTGTCTCTTACGGCTCTTTTTTCTACATCTGTAATTCCGCTGGGTACACAGATAACCATCATTCGGGTACTTGAGTACCATTTTTGTTTCACGGTTTTGATCATCCCGCGAATCATATGTTCAGCTGCTTCAAAATCGGCAATTACCCCATCCCGCAGGGGCCGCACAGTCCGGATATTCTGATGTGTTTTCTCATGTATAAACCAGGCTTCCTTTCCGATACTTACAGGCTCTCCCTTATTATTAAAAGCCACAATAGAAGGTTCACTAAACACGATTCCTTTGCTTTTAGATGAGATCAGCGTATTCGCTGTACCCAGGTCAATTGCAATATCATTATAAAACCGGTCAAATAACCCGGCTTTTTTTACGGGTGCGGGCGGAGTACCATTTTTTGTTTGATGATCGATGAGTGCAGCTGTTTCCATAGGAATATATTTAGAGTCTGTTATTTACCACAATTTCAGATAAAATAATTTCATGTATTAATAAAGAGTTATAAGGGGCAGGATTGTTACAGAAAAAAAAGTTTACCAAATTAAACAGCTTATACGGCAAGAGACTCCACCAAACTTTCCTTACTGTTCGTCAGCTCCTTGTTATCTTTATCGACAGATCCAGCAAAAACTTAACTGTAAGTATTGCCGGGCTGTTAAAAACTATAGAAGTCAAAAAATCCAGAGTTGTACCAAAGGCAATTGGCAGATGATTTCACCGTTTTTTGATCCGACAAAAAAATCCTTAGACTTCCCGATTTTCGAAAGCAGCTCCGTTTACACCCCTGCCGCTAAAGCGGCACCCCCCTCAATGGGGGAATTTACGACATCATTTCCGTCCCTTATCATAAACCTGAAATTAAATTCATTTTTTATATATTAACCCCTCTCATAAATCATATTTAATGCTGCACTTACTATGGATCGTAAAAAATTTCTGACTCTTGGAACCGCTGGTATTGCAGGTTCTGCTTTCCCGGCACAGCTTGCTGGTCAACCCAAAAAAAGACAGGACGAAGAACGCTGGCAGGATGGAGCAAGCCCCTGGCCCATCTGCCTGGACACGGCCACTATACGCCCGGCTTCCCTGGAAGAAAAAGTAGAAATTGCCGCAGAAGCCGGGTATGATGCCATTGAACCCTGGGATGGTGAGTTAGCCGATTATGAGGAACAGGGCGGGAACCTTCAGGATATCGGTGCCCGCATCAAAGAACTCGGCCTGTTTGTTCCAAGTGTGATCGGGTTATGGAATTCTCTGCCGCCGGGTGATGCCGATTTTGAAGAGTCTCTTGAAGGAACCCGGAACCGGATGCGCATGGCCAGTGCAATCGGATCTGAACATATTCAGACCATCCCCAATACGGTTGGTGACGGTTATGATGTAAAACAGATTGCCCAAAGGTATCGCAGCGTTATTGAAATCGGCCGGGAAGAATTTGACATCAAACCCGCTTTGGTATTTGTGAAATTCTTTCCGCTGAAAACCATGGGTCAGGCTATGGCCGTTGCCCTGGATGCCGATCACCCAGATGCCCTGATCATCCCCGATACCTTTCATATGTACATCAGCGAAGGAGGATTTGAAGGACTAAAAATTATGAACGGAGATGCCATCGCCATCTTCCAGTTTGCTGATGCCCCGGATACCAAACCACCCGCCGAACTTGAAGACGCAGACAGGGTTTATCCCGGGGATGGAATCCTTCCGCTGCCCGGCATTCTAAAAAACCTCCATGCCACCGGCTTTCGCGGATGCGTTTCCCTCGAACTATACAACCCGCAATACCACCAGCAGGATCTCCTCCAGGTAGCCAAAACCGGCCTGGAAAAAACGCTGAATGTGATAAAAGAAGCTGGGGTATAATAAGTCCCCCTTTCGCCAAAGGCGTCCCTTTGGGGGAAGGGGGAAACTGAAAACGCGTCCAGCGTTTGAACCAGGGGGATGTAGAATCTAATTTACAAGTTAGATCCCTTTCATCAGCAAAAATCCCCTCCTTCTCAAGGAGGGGACACAGGTGTGGTTAAAGCGCCTTTTCAAGATTCTGTCTTTTTTACTAAAGCTAAATTTTCGGGGGGTTTTCCGGCCCACCCCGACAGGAGATTAGAAGTCACTTTTTCCCATAAAACGCCCTCATCGGGTGGTTATTTCTACGTTTAAAGGATGAATTCCATTCAAAGCCCCTCCTGAATTCTGTCTCCTGACCCCTGAACATCCCTTGCTTATTAAGATCAAGCCAATTTTGTGATATTTATTGAAATAGAGTAAGTTCGTCAAGAGTAGATGGTAGGGCTTTTCTAAAATATCACAGTTGCCACACATAAAAGGAGAAAAATGAAAATTGAATCAGTCAGAGTAGAAAATTTTAGATCATTTAAAGATGAAACCATAGTTCTTGACGATTATTCATGTTGCGTTGGGGCCAATGGTTCAGGAAAGTCAACTGTTTTACATGCATTGAATGTGTTCTTTCGGCAATTTAAAGATAGCCAAACAGATTTGAGTAAACTGACAAAAGAAGATTTTCATCACAAGGATACATCAAAAGAAATAAAAATTACTGTAACGTTTGGAAGTTTGTCTCAGCAAGCAGAGGAAGATTTAGCAGATTATGTAAGACAAGGCAAATTGATTGTTTCAGCACTTGCCATGTATGATGAAAAATCTGAAACAGCTGAAGTAAAACAATATGGCAATCGTTTAGGCTTTGAGGATTTTGCCGAATACTTTGAAAAAGAAAAAGCTGGAGTTAAAGCAGGTGAATTAAAAGATCTTTTTTTAAAACTCAAAAAACAATATCCAGAATTACGCAGTGAAACTACGAAAGCAAATATGGCTTCTGCTTTACGGGATTATGAAGCGGATCATCCAGATGAATGCACCCTTCTACCAAGTGAGGATCAATTCTATGGAATCTCGAGAGGAGTTAACCGTTTAGCACCACATATTCAATGGGTATTTATACCAGGTGCAAAAGATGCAACTGAAGAAAGTGAAGAGTCAAGAAACTCTGCTCTAGGTCAGCTACTTGAAAGAACGGTTCGTTCAAAAGTAAACTTCACTGATAAAATATCTGATATACAAACCCAAGCCAGAGAGGAGTATCAACAATTACTGGGTGCTGAGCAGTCAATTTTAGACGAAATATCTCAATCATTGCAGTCAAGATTAACTTCATGGGCCCATCCTGATATAAGTGCTCAAGTAAGATGGAAGCAAGACCCTGATAAGTCAGTTAGAATTGAGGAGCCATGGGCATATATTAGAATTGGTGAAAGAGGTTTTGAAGGAGATTTAGCAAGATTTGGACATGGTTTACAACGTTCTTATTTGCTTGCATTACTTCAGGAACTAGCCCTTATAGATGATGATGATGCTCCAAAATTGATAATGGGGATTGAAGAACCTGAACTTTATCAGCACCCGCCTCAAGCTCGTCATTTAGCTGAAGTTTTACAGAATTTATCAAATAGGGAAACACAGGTGTTATTGTGTACACATAATCCCCTCTTTATCCCAGGTGATAATTTTGATAAGGTTAGAATCGTAAGAGAGAGTGGTTATCCAAGTTACACAACAGTAACACACTTATCATATGATGATTTAGCTCAGGAATTAGAAAAGGTCGGTGAGAAATTACACAAAGAAACTGGAATGGTTGCCAAATTATACCCTTCTTTGAATCCAATTATAAATGAAATGTTTTTTTGTAAGATTCTCATATTAGTAGAAGGCCCTGAGGATCTTGCTTTTATTACTTCTATTTTAATGTTAACAGGAAAGTTTGATAAATTTAGAAGTTATGGATGTCATATAGTACCTGTTAATGGTAAAAGTAATTTAATTAAACCTCTGGCAATGTCGAAACTGTTAAATATACCTACATATGTGATTTTTGATGCTGACACAGATAAAGATGGAATAGCTGACGAAAATAAAAGAAATTCAGAAGTAGCACGACATAAAAAGGATAATAGGGCAATTTTAAATTTACAGGGGTATGAATCAGAAAATGAGTGGCCTGAAAATCATATAATTAAAGATAATTTAACTTGCTGGAAAACGAATATCGGTAGTGAAGTGGAAAATGAAATTGGTGCAGATTGGCAAAATTTCAAACAAGAAGCAGAAAAGCTTTATGATAATGCAGGTGGCTTGAATAAAAATCCATTGGTAATTGCTAAAATACTTGAACTAGCGTGGAGTGATGAAAAAAAATCAGAAGTTCTTAGCAAATTGGCTGATAGAATTATTCAGTTTGCTGAAAAAAGTAGCCCAAGACTTAATGGTAACCAACCCAAATAATTATCTTTAGCAAACAAAGGAGAAGATTTGGTTACTAACTGTACTCTTACACTCGCAAGTGATACAGTTAGGCTTTCCTTATAAACTGCATGGCCACCTCTTCATTCTCTTCAATGGCTAACTCTACGGCTTTTTTGGCTACTTCCAAGAGATGTTCAGACTTTTTTTTGAGTTTAAAACTTTCTTCCACTAAATCGGCTATATTTTTCTGCTTTGACGTATCTAATTTAGGTATTGTAAGACCTAATATATCTTCATCCTTTACTACCGGATAAGAGCTACCTACATTGTACTTCATTATCAGTTCCTGATAAGGTTTGGTTCTGAGTAAAACTTGTAATACTTCTTTTAAATAATCTGATTTTTCAGATAACACAGTAAAAGCTCCACTACCTATATAATTTTCAGGGGTATCTCTAATAATAGCGACTGCTCCTCTATAAGGTCTGACTTTTGATATAATAATGTGACCACTTTTTAAAATGAGTTTACCATTTGCTGGTAAATTATCTACACTCACTTCATTGTAGGATATAGATCCATCTGACACATCTACATCGCTAATCTCTGTATAGTTGTAGGTTTTCTTACTCCTATCAGTTTTTTTCTTTGATAATTTAAATTCATTCTCAATTGTTGAGTAACCATATTTATAGTTTTCAATTCGTTTTAATATTTCATCATACTTTAGCTGATAATACTCTGCATCCAGACGACCGGAACCGCCAAAAGATTCCGAAAAGCTTTTGATGTTTACAGGTTTTTGGCTGGGTTGAAAGTTATTTAAATCGAGAGCTTCTAATAGGATGTCTTCGGATTGAGAGTAAATGATCTTCGATTGATTTTCACTATAAATTGCTTTAGCTAGTAACTCTGAAATTGAAATCTGAAGTTGTTCTGATGCAATATAAACTGGAACTGTGTTAATGTAATCTAGACTAACCAGCGGTTGAGCATTACCCGTATTCATTCTTATATATAAATTTCTCCCAAACTTTGAGAGAAAATAAGCAAGCAAATATTCGTTTTTAACATTTGTATTTGACCGTATTAATGCAACATTTCTTACAATATTTGCTACTTCTATAGTGTCAGGAACAATAGCAGCGAAACCAATATTGGCGCCGACACAGCTAATTAGAACATCCCTAGATTTTAATGCAGTCTTTCGTAACTTTTTATGGTGTTCTTTGGTTATAAACTCAACATTGTTGTCATTCAAAATTCCATCAAGAACATTTCTTGCTCCATAATATTTAGAGTACCCTATAGGATATGTTTTTGCATTACCATGTTCACCATCTGTAACAAAAGCAAGGTCTCCAAGGGTTTGATTTTTTTTATTTATTATCAAATCATATAGAGCCATGTAATGCTTTTGGTAAAATTCAGGATCTATTCTAGCTTTGAATAAATCATTAAATGCTTCAACTTTATTTAAAATTGTTATTTCAAGCCCTTCCAACAAAGCCTCATATTTGGCTTTATTGAAAGGGCTTAGATCTTTCCCACAAAAGAGAGGTTTTCTTTTTTGGCAAATTCAATGAACGCTTCTGCTATTCCATCAGGAGTCTGCAAACCATTTTTTAATTCATGGCTATACAAATCGTGTTTTACAATTAAATGGCCGTGCTCATCCAATACGTATTCTGAATTATCATTAGGAACACGATCATAATAATCCACAGGGTTTGAAGTTGCCAACAGAGCTTCATCCGTTACAGGCTCTTCAAAAATACCCCATTCATGCAGATCTTTCTTCTTTACAAAGATTTTCTCTCCACTATTATCTTTACTTGGCTCCTGCATGGTAGCAAAGAAAATCGGGTAATCATCAACCCTCGGGCACAGCTCATCATCCCATTTCTGTACAAACAGCACGCTTGTTTTTGTGCCGGTATGCGGCTTAAATACATTACCGTGTAACCCTACTACTGCCAATATTCTGGCATGCTCCGTAATAAACTCCCTAATTCGTTTATCACTGCTGTTATTAAATCTACCTTGCGGCAGTACGATTGCCATACGCCCCCCAGGCTTCAAAAAATCAAGGTTGCGTTCTATAAAGAGGATATCCCGGCCTATCTTCGAGTAGTATTTTCCACTGGCTCGTTTGCCCAACTCGTATTTGTGTATTATTCGGGTTTCTTTGATTTCTCCGGCAAAGGGCGGATTAGCCATAAGAACATCAAACTGAAAATCCCGGTTGCTATTATTTTCTGCTCTTAGCCTTTTTAATTTCTTCCATCCCGGAAAATAGACGTTCAGCCAATCTTCATCGTCTGTCTTTTCATCCCAGCGTTCCCAATCTAACGTGTTCATATGGAGGACGTTTGTCTGGCCGTCTCCCGCTATAAGATTCAGCGTTCTCCCAACACGCACTGCTTTTTCGTCAAAGTCCATGGCAAATACTTTTTCCCGCACATAATCCAGGCATTCAACAGGTTTTTCTTCCAGTGTAAACAGGTGGTTTTTGTCAATTCCTTTAGCTTTAAGAATTTTTTCCCAAACGTGGAAAATGGTATGCACCGGAAACCCACAACTGCCGGCAGCCGTATCTATTATCGTCTCCTCTTTATGCGGGTTAAGCATCTTCACGCACATATCTATCACATAGCGCGGGGTAAAATATTGCCCTTTCTCCCCCTTGCTGCTTTTATTGATTAAATATTCAAAAGCTTCATCTACAACATCCAGGTTTGAATTAAACAGTTTAACATCCTGAAGTGATGAAATACAGATAGAAAGGTGAGATGGAGTTAACATAATTCTGTCATCTTTCGTAAAAACTCCTTCCCATTTGTTTTTGGCTAAATCAAACAGGCGCTGAATCTTAGCCTTTAATTCGCTTTCAGTGTCTCCGTAGTTCCTGAATTCTAAATAACGGGAATTGTTTCTGCCGCTTTCCATTTCATCATAAAGCTTGGTGAAAATAAGCTTAAAAAGCTCCTCAAATACATCCACTCCCGCATTCGCCAGAACCTCATCCTCCATTTCCAGGATCAAATCCTTAAGAGACTTTCTCTCTGTGATAAGCTTATCCTTTTCGACTAAATCATCAATTGTCCATCTTTCCTCAAGAATATCCGACAGTTTTTGATCTGCCCTGGGTATAGCCGACAAATCCTCAAAATAATTGGGATCTTTCCTGTGGTAATATGAAATAGACTCGCCATTCGTCCAAACACCTATTGGAGTCCCTGTTGCATGGCAATACGATTTTAACTGTTCTTTACCATCTCTGAGTTTTGGTTTCTTAAGCTCTACCAATATATAAGGTGCAGTTGTATGGTCTTTATCGAACACTACAATATCAGCCCGCTTCTTCTGCCGTCCAAATGAAACCGAGTATTCCATTTCAATTCTATCAACCGGGTAACCAAAATCTTCAATAAGAACCATGGCATAGAGCTGCCTTACCACTTCTTCCGGGGTCAGGCGAACGTCTTTATTTCTGACAACACATTTCTGGTATGGTACAGATTTACCCCTGCTTTCTTTTACAAATATGCCTTCTTCTAACTTCTCAATCTTCTCATTTGTAAACTGAGTTAGTTTATAATTAGAATCTCTAAGTATTTCAGAGATGGGAAATAACATAATTTCTTTCATTTAATTAACCGGTTAGTGGTCGAATAGAGGATGTGGCAAAAATGATGAAAAAGCATCTAAGATCAAAGGGGCTGAAATGATCTGTTGATCATCTGGCAAAATTCTCGGCTCAGCTTTTACGGCTATTCGTTACTAATTTATAGTTACTCACTATTTATTCACTTTTTACAAGTACCGGAAAACACTTTTCACGCCATGCCTTTTTTGTTTTCTAACTACCCGCTAAAAATTTTGTAGTTACTCGTTGGAAATTTTGTAACTACAAATTGATCATTTTATAGCTACAAAAAATTCGTTTTGTAGCTATAAAATTTAAAATGCGAGAAAACTACGTTTATATATCATAGAAAGGGGTTATAAAAATGATATATACAAGATGGCAAAACGAAGGGAACCAGAAATGAAAAAGCATAAAAAAAAGGCAAGCTTCGCAGAAGCTTGCCTGGTAAGGTATTGTATTAACGGCTGAAATTATGAGCCTTTTTGATATTCAAGCGTCTTTATCATCTCTTTAAACTTCTTGCCCGGCCTGAAGATGATCCTGGCTCTTCGGATGTTACCGGCATTTACTTCATCTTCCGTATCACTTCCCTCGCTGCTGATACTCATCCGGAAGCCACCCAAATCTCCAATATTAACAATACTGCCATTATTCAGCATTTCCGGTACAACATCCACAATACTATAGAGAACCGCACGGATATCGGCACCGCTAACAGTGCTTATTTTTTCTATTTGCCGGGTCAGCTCATCGATGTCTGCTGTGCCATTGTGTTTTACGGAAGCATAAAACTTCTTGGTTCCACCGCCCACAACCCCGGGCTCGCCTCGTTCAAGAACTTTATATTGAATTGCCATATGAATTGTATTTAGTTATTTGTTATCAGCTGCTATGAATCATAGCACCTATATCTATATGAACCGGATCAAGGCGATTCCTTACAGTTAATTTAGTTATTTAATCAAAATTAATAGATACTTACCGTTCATCTTACCATACATTCATCAAATCAACAGGTCCATTTTCTCAACTATTTACTTACGGATACCCATCAAACCTTTCCCTGTGAGATTTTAAAACAATCCGGAAACTACCCGTTCGCAGGATATTTCGCCCCTGCCAAACTCATCGCCTCAGGGGGGAAGACAGGGTGACCTTTCCAGACCCCGGGCGGCACCCGCTGCGCAGGTTCTGCCCGGGGCTTTGATCTGCCGCCCTTTCAGGGCTTTATATCCTGGCAACGATTACACCGAATAAACCCATTCACCAAACAGGCGGGTAAAACAGTGCCTGTTTCAATGACAAAATTAAATATCCGCCGCTTCCCAAAACCGCTCCCTGTCATCCCGAAGTGAAACGAGGGATCTTCTCGTTGCAGGGCTGCACTTTCAGTGAATACCCCCTTCACAATTCATTATTCCCTTGTTTGATATTCGATATTCGATATTCCACCCCTTTGCTTTTCCAAAAATGTCCGGTAGATTCAGGAGTGATAATTATTTCAATGAAAGAGATACAGGCATATGAAAACCTTGATCCAAACTCCTGCGGGTAATTTAAACGACAGCCTTGACTTCTATTCCAGGCTGGATTTCACTATTCTCTCGGATAGTGATCCTGTGATTGTCTCGGATGGAAAAGCGTTTATAGAGATCAACCCGGATCCTTACGCCCGCGCCGGACTGAAGCTCTTCAGCTCCTCCTGGAAAGAAACCGTGGAAAAACTAAAGCAGCTGACAGCTGTCATTGAAACGGAAGACGGTTATCTCCTGGCGGATACCAGCGGTGTGTGGATTTACCTGGTTGAAAAAGCGGATGAGTTTGGTTTCGAGATATCTGAATCTTCCGGTTCAGCCCTGGGAAATTATGTGGGAATCAGCCTGGAAACCCCGGCGATTGAAAAGTCTGCTGAAATCTGGACTGCCCTGGGTTTTCTCCGCGATGATGAGACCTGGCCTGCCTATAAAAACAGCGATGGAGTTACCGTAACCCTGTATCAGCCTAACAGTTGTCCCCATCTTTTCTTTAATCCTTCTCTGACGTACTTTAACGGCAAGGATAATCTCCGGGTGATTGAACATGTCCGGAAGGTGAACATTCCAATCACAGAAGAGATTACCCATTTCAATGAAAACGGGATCGTTGATAATATTGTCATCCGGGACCCTGCCGGGCTGGGATTCCTGCTTTTTAATGATTAACAGGTACAGTTATAATTCCTGCTCCGGTAATTTTTTTACATGATACTGAAACATGAAATCTCTTTTTTTTCTTACGATTCTTTTTTTAGCCTCTGCAGAATGCAATTCCCAGCCTGTTGATGATCAAAACAATAAAGTGGATTCGCCTTGTTCTTTTACCAACCCCATAGCTCAGGGGGCTGATCCGTGGGTTATCCAAAAAGATGGGATTTATTATTCGGTTGAATCAGGCAATGGGGGTATTCATGTTTCAAAATCGGCCCGGTTATCGGAGGTTTTAATATCACAGGAGCGTGAGGAGGTATGGCGCCAGCCTGCCGATGGCTGGAATAGTAAACATCTCTGGGCTCCGGAATTACACTACATACGGGGAGCATGGTACATCTATTATACTGCCGGTGAATCCGGGCCTCCTTTCATTTCCCAAAGGTCCGGAGTTCTCCGGGCACTCACAGATGATCCCCTTGGCGGGTACGAAGACACCGGAATGCTGTATACGGGCGATGAGATTGATACCCTCGAAAACGGTAAATGGGCAATTGATTTAACCGTACTGGAACATGGCGAACAATTATACGCGATTTGGTCCGGCTGGGAAGAGAACATGGATACCGACCGCACACCGCAGCATCTTTACATTGCTGAAATGGAAAATCCCCAAACCATCAGCAGCAACCGTGTGAAAATATCTTCTCCCGAAGAAGATTGGGAAACGGGAACCGAACTGGCCATAAACGAAGGGGCGGAAGTTTTAAAAAACGGAGATCAAACGTTTATTATTTACTCCGCCAGCGAATCGTGGCTGCCCACTTATAATCTTGGGCAGCTTGAATTGACAGGCAGCGATCCCATGAATCCCGGAAACTGGAAAAAATCAGGTCCGGTTTTCCGGGGACAAGACCGGGTTTACGGCACCGGCCATGCCAGTTTTACAAAATCTCCCGATGGCAGTGAAGACTGGATAGTCTATCACACCAAAGCAGACGAAGAGCCGGGCTGGAACCGGAGAATCCATATGCAGCCTTTTTTATGGAGAGAAGACGGCTCGCCCGATTTCGGTACTCCCGTTCAGCCCGGGAAGGATTTGGAAAAGCCCTCCGGAGAATGTGAAATGGAATAAGATGAGATACCGATATCATTTTTTCACAGTTCTGTTAACGACCGCTATTCTTTTAACAAAAATAGCAGCCATACCCGGATCATCCGGCGAAGACCCAGCCATCACCGACTACGACTGGCGGGTGGTGCGGGTTTATCCGCACGACCGTGATGCTTTTACCCAGGGGCTGATTTACCGGGATGGATATCTGTATGAAAGCACCGGGCGGCGGGGACAATCGTCACTGAGGAAGGTCCGCCTGGAAACCGGGGAATTGTTGCAGCAGCGGGATGTAGAGGATGAATATTTTGCCGAAGGACTCACCGATTGGAACAACCGGCTGATCCAGCTCACCCTGAGTTCAAACATCGGCTTTGTCTATGACCTGGAATCGTTCGAAAGAACCGGGGAGTTCGAGGTTCCGGGTAACGGCTGGGGCCTGACCCATGACGGGGAGCAGCTGATCATGAGCGACGGAAGCTCCGTCCTGCGCTTCCTCGACCCCGAAACCTTTGAAGAAACCCGGCAGGTGGAGGTAACCGAAGACGGGGAGCCGGTCAAGGACTTAAACGAACTGGAGATGATTAAGGGAAAAATTTTTGCCAATATTTTATTCAGTGAAAAAATCGTGGAGATCGACCCCGAAGACGGCAGAGTTACCGGGAGAATCGACCTGCGCCGCCTGGTCACCATGGTAAAACGGGAAACCTCCGTAAACGCACTAAACGGAATTGCCTGGGATGCCGAAAACGACCGCATTTTTGTGACGGGGAAGCTGTATCCGAATGTGTTTGAGATTGAGATCAGGTGAGGAGACAGTGATCAGTGTGTCAGTAAACAATTTATGTGTCAGTAAACAATTTATCAGATGTTTATTGTTAGAGCTCTCTGGTCTGAAACAGTGATATGTTCCGTGAAGGCTGATATCTCTCCTTGAGAGGAGTTCAGGTTTTAGTTCAACCCCATAAATCCGTATGGCTTTCGCCCTTTCAGGGCTTTCTCATTTCGCTAGTCACTCGAATCCCAGGGCGGTGCCCTGGGTTACTGCTCGCGCCCCGTTGGGGCTGATAATTCCCCTTGGGTGGGGAGTACGGCTTTAGCAGGGAGAAGTAAGTTCGATTCCGCTCCATAATTCCCCATGCCTTTCAGCTATTCGCTCGAATCTCAGTTCGGTGCCCAGGGTATTCTTTACGCCCCTTTTTGGGCTGTTTCACGAGCTTAAAGTGGGGCCTGATTGACACCCCACTGTTACCGTGCTCAATTTACTCCCAGGTAAGAGTTCGGCCAGGACTCCCACGCTCCAAAGGAGCATAAGCAGTAACATAGGGCAACGCCCTATGCCCGAAGGACTGCTACATTCTGGTCAAAGCCCTGAAAGGGCGAAAGCCTACATATTCATGCGTCTAATCCCACACATATCGTTCATCATAATCAACATTATATTTTTTAAGGAAGGCACGGTATTCTTCTTTGAATGTTTTAGTTCGATGATGTTCTTCCTGGTTTTTGATGTATTCTATTACCACGCCTGTCTCAGCTGGATTCACCGAGAATATGCCATAGCCCCTTTGCCAGTAGAAGTCCGCGTACTTTCTGTTCCTTGTTTTTATCCATTTGGAAGATTGCTTTTTAAGTTCTTCCAATAACGACATTTGTGTAATTTTTCGAGAGAGTGTGCATAATATATGAACATGATTTCTGTAACCGCCCACCTGGACAGGATTACACTCCAGTCCTTTGCATATTCCTCCGAGATAATCGAATAGGTTATTCTGAATGGCATCATCTATTAGATTCCGGCGATCTTTCGTGCTGAATATAATATGGGTGTAAACACGGGAAAGGGATTGTGGCATAACTTAAATTATTTTTTTACTGGTACAGAAACCTAATAAATAAATATTTAAGCTGAATATTTTTTTCCGTGGTCCAGATACTCCACTTAACTTTATATCCAGGTTCATTCGGACTTTCGCCCCTTCAGGGCTTTCTCATTTCGCTAGTCACTCGAATCCCAGGGCGATGCCCTGGGTTACTGCTCGCGCCCCTTTGGGGCTGTTTCATAAGCTTAAAGTGAAGTCTTATTGACGCCGATTGTTACCTTTGCTCGATTTACCCCATGCTAAGAGTTTGGGCAGGATTCCCATGCTCCAAAGGAGCATAAGCAATAACATAGGGCAGCGCCCTATGCCTGAAAGAATGCTCCCACTGTCAGCCCTGAAAGGGCGTAAGCCACCAGTAATTCTGTGCCAACCCCAAAATATCGCTCATCATAATTCATTACCTGGGTTACTGCTCGGCCCCGTTGGGGCTGTTACTTTTCCCCTCGAGGGGAGTACGGGTAAGCCGGTTGGTATGCTCAGTTAGATTCAAAAATCGGCTTTCTAATGAGTAATTAGTAAGGTGGTAAAAAGAAATCAGTCTCTGATAGCTGATTATAAGCTTAATTCATGCACAAACAACCTTGAACTTCGAACCTTAAACCCAACTACCTCGCCAGAGGATCCGGACGCAACTGAAATTTGAACACTTTGCTGGGGGTTCCCTTTCCGCCTTCCATGTGAAACGGCGCCCGGGTGCTGGTGGTCGCCCAGAGCCCGCGGCCTTTCCAGCCGGCATCGGGGTCATCAATCCGGCCGTCCATCCATTTGGTATAGAAGCCCAGCGGGTAAGGCACACGCAGAATCACCCACTCACCGTCATGGAGGGCAAGCAGCCCTTCAGAAGCGTTTCCGGTGTTGATGGGAGTATTTTCACCCAGACCGAATGTATTAAAATGATCCACCCAGGTGTAATAGCTGGCTTCAACACTACCGGGAGCATCCACATTCCGGAACTGGGGTAACGGCTCGGTGTAGAAAGTCCACCCTTCGTGGCAGTGCTGGCCGGTGGCTTCCGGGCCATTCAGCGATCCCTCACATTTTGACCTGTCAAAACTGGCCATGTGTCCGCTGGCCAGCGCTACCCATGCCACGCCATTCCGGTCGATATCCATTCCCCGCGGTGAAAAACCTTCCACCGGTTCGCCGTTATCATCCAGGGGAAGTTCATAATATTCTGTCAATGCGGTTTCCGGAGGATTTGAACCGGGATCCAGACGTATAACCGCTCCGGGATATCCCAGGTCCGATCCCCAGACCGATCCGTCAGGGGCCGGAGCAACGGCATAGAAACCACCATTGATTCGTTTATCTAATGAAGGATCAAGTTCCTCATCCGGCTCGGTATAATCATCCCGTTCCCCATTCCCGTTGGTATCAAGAATCAATGCTGTCCATCCCTGTGAAGCTTCCTCATCACCGGTTTCATCAAATTGTTGTGTATCCAGCCAGCCGATTACCGGCCCGCCGCCGCTCGTCCACAGGGTGTTGTTCTCATCTTCGGCAAACATCAGGTGATGCGTACTGAAACAGGTGCTGATATGTGTGTACTCGTCCGTATCCGGATCATAAACACCGAGGTGACGAAAGGCACGGTCAACCGGAAACAGCTGCGCGGAAGGATGGTCCGATCCTTCCCTGCAAAAACCGGGGTTATCGGGCGGACGAACAGCGGCCGTAATCCAGACTCTGCCCTGACCGTCAAACATAGGGTTGTGCACATTGGCTTTGCTGTCCCAGATCGGCTCATCTCCCCAGTATGGCGACGGCTGCGGCATTCCGGGGCCGGTTCCACTGGTTTCGGGATCACGCACTGTCAAAGGAATCCGGCTGGTTTCATGAGTAACCGGGTCTAATACCGGCAGATAATCGGAACTTGCTTCAAGTGCTCCATAGATTTTTCCATTGGCATTAAGTGTGGGATTTCGCCTGTCGGTGGACACCAGGTCGTGAAGATAAGATTTAGGATCAGCCCAGTCCCACTGTGTGATTACCACATTACGTTCGATACCCTGCGGCCGGCGGGGCGTTTCCTGCGGCAGTTCACCATCAGAAATACGGTCGGTCCATTCCGCAAACATTCTAATGGCTTCATCCTGGCCGATCCTCTGAATGGATGAGATCATACTCCCTCCTGCCTGGCCGGACTGGATACGCCTCACCCAAGCATCTTCCGTGTTTTCAATGGTCTGCATAGATTCATGAAGCTCCCGGGTTGCTTTATTTCCCAATTGGTGGCAGGCCGTACAGTTGCCCGATGAAATATTCCTGATAAAATCAGCCTGGGTTCTTACGTTCGGAGAAATTCCATTCCCATCGGAACCGGTGCCCGGAAATTCAGTTTTCTCCGGGATACCGAGCATGGAAAACCAATATCCTGCGGGATAATATTGAGCGGCGGCATGTGGATCCGGAGCCGTAACGGCTGTCAGATCGAGTGTATTTCCGGGAGTTGCTTCTGATTTAGGAGAATCAACAAGTCCGTATCCCCTCACCCATACCTGGTAATTTGCATCGGGCAGCCCGGGGATCAGGTATTGTCCCTGGTCATTTGTAACGACTGTTTTTGAAAATTTTGTAGGCAGATCCGTGGTTTCCGCGATCACCCAGACACCGGCTTCCGGCCCGTCCGGACCTGTAACCACTCCGCTGAGCACGCCTTCTGTTGCCGGTTCGGAGTTACAGGCACTGAATACTGCAATCAAAAAAAATGGAATAGTCAGTCTGGAAATATTTCGAAAAACGGAACTTTGACAGGTATCAAAGTAGATTTGAAAAACAGAGATGGGAAAGAAGGTGAGCAGCTTTTTTGGTTTCATGGCATCGGAAGATTTATTTGAAAACAAGATATACCCAAAGAGAAAAACAAATCTTGTTAAGGATACCTAAAAAAAGTAAAATCAAATCAAATAAAAAAATCCTGTCAAGCAGTCCACCCCCGTCTCACCTTAATGCATTATAATTTCAGGAGGAGAGTTCTATTAGCCAGCTGCGTCATGAGTTAGTAGAATGAGGCTGATAGCTGATAGCTGATAGCTGATAGCTGATAGCTGATAGCTGATAGCAATAAAATTCATAAGCCCTGTACTAGCAAAAAAACTATAAACTTATATAGAGCTTAAACCGTTAAACTCAGGACCCAAGTAAATCAAGAATCTGTTCCACTGCTTCCTCAACAGAAAGCTGATCTGTTTTCAGTGTAAGATCGGCTATATCCGGCGCTTCATACTTCCCATCAAATCCGGTCAGGCCTTTGATTTCTCCTTTTTTAGCTTTTTTGTACAACCCTTTTGGATCGCGTTCCTGGGCGGTTTCAGGTTCACAGGTTACATGAATTTCTGTAAAACGCTTTTCAGGGAAAAGTTTTCGAAGGTTATCACGGTCGGCTTTGAAGGGAGATACAAACGTACAGAGCACAATGTTACCATGCTCGAAGAAGAGACGGGCTGTTTCGCCCACCCGGCGTATGTTTTCCGCACGGTCTTCCGGACTAAAACCAAGATCGCCATTTAACCCGTGGCGAACCTGGTCGCCGTCGAGCAGGATGGTTTGTTTGCCTTCTTTATAAAGTCTTTTTTCCAGTTCTTTGGCAATCGTGCTTTTTCCCGCTCCGGAAATTCCAGTGAACCAAAGGACTTTTGCCTTATGACCGTTTCGTTTTTCACGTTCTTCACGGGGAATATTCCAGGGCTCCCAGGAAACATTCGGAGATACTTTAGCTGTACCAGAAGCCGAACGCTGCTCTTTTGCCTTTTGGCCATTCGACTCCGTTGAACCCGCCCGTATCATACCCGCACCAACAGTAACATTACTTGCGGGATCAATAATGATGAAACTGCCTGTTTTCTGGTTTACCTGGTAAGCATCGGTAAACAGAGGCTGAGCGGTCGTCAGTTTAACCCGGCCGATTTCGTTGAGCTGAAGCCCGTCAGCATCTTCACGGTGAAGGTTGTCTACATTCATCCGGTAAATTACTTTGTCAAAATAAACAGGGGTGGTTTTAGTGGTGTGCATCAACTGGTATTGCTTCCCTGTCTGCATCGCCTCTTCATTCATCCAGCAAAGATATGCTTCAAGAGAAGAGGTTACTTTGGGTATATTATTTTTCCGCACAATCATATCTCCGCGGGAGATATCTATTTCATCTTCAATGGTCAGAACAACAGAATCTCCCGGAAAGGCCTCTTTCAGATTTCCTTCAAGGGTTACAATTTCTTTGATCTTACTGGAAAGCCGCGACGGCAACACTGTAACTTCATCACCCGGCCGTATTCTTCCTGACGCCACTTTCCCTGAGAAACCCCTGAAATTCTGATTGGGACGAATTACATACTGCACAGGAAATCTGAAATCCACCACATTATGTGATGCATCCACTTTTACCGTTTCCAGGTGATGCAGCAAAGTAGAACCATTGTACCACCCTGTTTTTTCACTCTTATCAACCACATTGTCTCCCTCAAGGGCAGAAATTGGGATATATGTTACATCATCCACATCAAGTTTTTTGGCAAATGCCCGGAAATCCTGGACAATTTCGTTAAATACTTTTTCATCGAAATCCACCAGGTCCATTTTATTAACGGCAACCACCAGGTGAGGAATTTGCAACAGGGATGAAATAAATGCATGCCTTCGGGACTGAGTAAGAACACCTTTCGTAGCATCTATCAACACAACGGCCAGCTCGGCTGTAGATGCGCCGGTAACCATATTGCGGGTGTACTGGGTATGGCCGGGAGTATCGGCAATAATAAACTTTCTTTTGGGAGTGGCAAAATAACGGTAGGCGACATCAATCGTGATTTTCTGCTCACGTTCGGCTTTCAGCCCGTCGGTCAGCAGGGCCAGGTTTACCTCCTCCTCTCCGCTGCTCCGGCTTGTTTTTTCGATAGCCTCCATCTGGTCTTCAAAAATGGATTTTGAATCATACAAAAGCCTCCCGATCAGGGTGCTTTTTCCATCATCCACACTGCCTGCGGTGGTAAACCGCAGAAGATCCATGTCGAGATATTTATTGTCTTTGTGTTTTTTGCCTTGTCCGTTGTTGCTCATAAAAAATTTACTAATAGATCTTACATTATTTGAGAAACCCACCCCTGCCTTCCGAAGCTTCAGCGCAGGCAGGCCTGTCCCCTCCACGGAGGGGAACTTCAAAAAAAATTCTCAGCACCTTTGCGCCTCAGCGGTATTAAAAGTAACCCTGGCGTTTGCGGTCTTCCATTGCGGTTTCACTGCGCTTGTCATCATGCCGGTTACCGCGCTCGGTTTGCCGGGCACTTGCCACTTCCTGGATAATTTCTTCCATACTTGAAGCTGTAGAAAGTACAGCGCCCGTACAGGTGGCATCGCCAATGGTACGGAAGCGAACAGTTTTGGTAACCAGTTCTTCATTATCCTGGCGATTTACAAAATCGGTATCGGCCAGCCAAACCCCCCGGCGGTTAAAAACTTTTCTCTGGTGAGAGAAGTAAAGGGATGGAATATCAATTTTTTCCATGGCTATATACTGCCATACATCCATTTCCGTCCAGTTGCTGATCGGAAAAATACGAAAATGCTCTCCGGGATTTTTCCGTCCGTTATACAAATTCCACAATTCAGGCCGCTGGTTTTTAGGGTCCCATTGCCCAAAAACGTCCCTGTGAGAGAAGAAACGTTCTTTTGCCCGCGCTTTTTCTTCATCCCGGCGGCCGCCGCCTAACGCAGCATCCACCTGGTGTTTCTTCAGAGTATCGAGCAGAGTAACCGTTTGCAGGGCATTCCGGCTGGCATCAGGACCGGTTTCTTCTTTAACATCACCATTGTCGATTGATTCCTGAACACTTCCCACGATTAAATCGGCACCTGTTTTTTCCACAAGGCGGTCGCGGAACTCAATCGTTTCCTGAAAGTTGTGGCCGGTATCCACATGCATCAGCGGAAATGGAATTTTAGCCGGATGAAATGCTTTCATTGCCAGGTGAACCATCACGATAGAATCTTTCCCCCCCGAAAACAGTAACACAGGACGCTCGAACTGAGCCGCCACTTCCCGCATAATATAAATACCTTCATTTTCCAGTTCTTTCAGGTGAGATTGTGTCTGGGTCATCATAAATTTAGAAAAGTGAAATAATAAAATTCATTACTGATTACTGTAAAAATAGGTGTTATTCCATTAAAACCGAAGATTTATATCCGCATAATAAATGATGAACTTTATTCATCTGTCCAGCCCTAAAATAAATTCCCCATTCTTCAAATCCGGCTTATTATATTTTAAAGGTGACTTTCTGGCGCCATTTTTTCCGGAATAACGGAATACGGCATCTGCAGCAGCTGTATCCCATTCCATTGTGGGGCCAAACCTGGGGTAGAGATCTGCGGTTCCTTCTGCTACTTTACAGAATTTCAGCGAACTTCCGGAAGGAATTTCTTCAGAAACATTCACTCCCAGGGCTGCCAGTTTTTCTTTTGTATCACTGCCTCCATGTGAGCGGCTAACCATAATTTTAGCTGAATTACCTTTTACATAGGGAGAATGCTGTATCTGAACCGGCGGCTGGCTGCTTTTCTGCTTAAAAGCTCCTTCCTTTTCCGTAGCATAATAAATAAGATCTTCAGCGGGAATATACACTACACCGAGTACCGGTTCGCTGTTTTTTACAAGCGCGATATTAACGGTGAATTCGCCGTTTTTTTTGATAAACTCTTTAGTCCCGTCCAGTGGATCTACAAGAAAAAATTGCGGCCAGTTTTTTCGTTCATCAAACACCGGCAGTTTCGACTCCTCTGAAATAACCGGTATTTCCGGGTAGTACTGCTGCAGGCCTTTTATTATTTCAGTATGAGCATCCAAATCGGCCTGGGTTAAAGGAGAGGTATCTGCTTTAAAATTTACACTTACATCAGAGTGGTAATGCTCAAGAATTTTTGCACCCGCTCTTTTTGCGATCTCTTTAATTTGTTTTACATCAACCATAAAAATTTTTGAATTGAAGGTTTCAATATACCCCGAATAAATTTTTTATCGAAACAGAAATTCAGGCAAAATCAATCCACACATTTATTTAAACGTCATGCTGAATTTATTTCAGCATCTCCTGTCCTCATCAAAGACTGGGGATTCTGAAATAAATTCAGAATGACTCATTTTCCTGAACAGTCTCCGGCATTCCATCTGATCTGTATTTAAAACGGCCACACAACAGGAATTAACAAAAGGGCTGTAATTCCTACAATAATATTCAGCGGCAGGCCAAATTTGATATAGTCAGAGAACCTGTAACCACCCGGCCCCATCACCATCAGGTTCGTCTGGTACCCGATCGGGGTGGCAAAACTGGCTGACGCCGCAAAAATGATGACCATTATAAAAGGCATGGCATTCACACCGAGAGACGCCGCGGTTGAAAGCGCCAGGGGAAAAACAAGTGCCGCTGCCGCATTATTGGTTATCATTTCTGTTAATATCCATGTAGCAATATATGTGGCAATCAGGGCCTGATAAGGGTTTTGGCCAAGCCAACCGATTAACCCGCCTGCAAAATTTTCGGCAATACCGGTTACCTGCAGTGCATTACCGATACCAAGTGCAGCAGCAATGACCAGTAATACCTGCCAGTCGATGCTTCTGCGGGCGTCTGTTAACTTGCAGCAACCGGTAAGTACCATTGCTCCGGCTGCAAGAAAAGATGCTTTAAACATACTGAGAACTGAAGTGGCTGCAAGTAACACCATTCCCGTAAGGATCAGCCAGGCGATCCAGGCATTCTCTGTATTGGGTAAACCATTTGATGAGAGCGTGCTGACAAGGAGAAAATCATTTGAAGAGCGGAACCGGTCCGTAAAGTCACGTGGAGTTTCCAGAAGTAGAATATCTCCGGTTCGCAGCCGGATATCCCCTACCTTTTTTTTCAGCCGTTCTCCATCACGGCTTACGGCAAGCACCACAGCCCCGAACCGGTTTCTGAACTCACCATCTTTTATAGTGAGGCCGTTTAACGGATTTGAAGGAGCTACAACAGCTTCAACAAGGTTCCGGTCACTTCGCGGGGCATCCAGTTTAAAAACCTGGTTTGTAGCCGGCTGCAACCCCGACAACTGCTGCAGATCTGCAACAGCATCTACAACCCCTGTAAAAATCAGCCGGTCGGAAACCTGCAATATTTCTGATGGTTCAACCGCAGCTATAATACGCTCATTCCGCACCACTTCTGCAAGGAATAAGCCGGGAAGGTGGCGGAGCCCCGCCTCTTCGATTGATTCCCCGATGAGTGAGCTTTTATCCGGCACAATCATCTCGATTGTATATTCACGTGTGTTCTCAAATGAAGTAAAACCGGAACTTCGGTCAGGCAGGAGCTTTCGTCCGAACAGCAACAGGTAACCTGCACCAATAATTGCTACAGGGATTCCCACCAGGGCGGGATCAAATATATTTAAAGAAGTGCCGGTCATCTCAATAACCAGGCCATTGACAATAAGATTTGTACTGGTTCCGATCAGTGTACAGGTTCCTCCAAGAATAGCCGCATAACTGAGCGGAATAAGAAGCTTGGAGGCGGGTATCTGATTTATTTTACTCCAGTCTTTTAAGGCAGGAATAAAAGATGCAACAATAGGTGTATTATTTAAAAAAGCACTCATCAGCATTACCGGGCCTGTAATCCTAGCCTGAGCAGTTCCTTCATTACGTGTTCGCCCCAGCAGCTTTTGAATGATAAACTGTATAGCCCCGGTTTCTTTCATTCCGTAAGCAACCACATATAGTGCGGCAACTGTGAGCATTCCTTCATTTGAAAATCCCACCAGTGCATCCTGAACAGGAACAAGATTCAGTACGATAATAACTGTCAGTGCACCGATAAATACAAAATCCGCAGGGACATTTTTTAAAATAAGCAACAGAAATGCCGCAAAAAGTATGATAAGAATAATAATCCCTGAGATCTCCAATGTACAGAAGCCGGTTTCAGTATGATGGATAACTTATGAAGGCAGAAAAGTAGGCGTTATACATGAGACGAGCTAATTTTTTTGATCAGTTGATTGAGGAGTGAGATAATGATTCCCGATCTTTTTTAAAAAAGCAGGTCGGAAATCGAATATCGCTAAATCGCCAATCGTATATCAAAACCCTCCTTTTAACCCTGGTATTTCCTGTTGTATTCTATCACCAATTCATATGCTTTTAAAACCGCATTGGTGGCTTCTTCATCGAGTACTTCACTGTGGTCTTTGGCTTCCTGCCGGGCATTGGAGGGTGAAAATGGCCTCTTCACATTTTTCAATGCCACCACATCTCCCCCGCTGTCCCCGATATAAGCCATTTCATCGAGGCGGATATCCAGGGATTTGCCAAGGAGTTCTAATCCCCTGAGTTTATTGTTTCCCGACATAAGAACATTCACAGAAACATCTGTGGTATGCACTTCGAGATCAAGCTGGTCTCTCTCAATTTTATCCAGGATAATTTTGTGAATTTTATTTATGACATCTACATCCGGGCTTACAACGCCTGCATCCATCATTTTAGTAAATTCAACCACCGTATCAGGATAGTTGGGAAGTATTTCTTCCTGAAGCCATTTCTGCATCTTATATATGGGTTCAAGGTCTCCGTTGTGGTGGTTTACTGCTGTTTCGATTCTCTGCCCCTCCAGGTGCAAAAGGCCCGCACTTTCAAAAACAAACGGAATCCTTACATCGAGCCACTGGGCTACAGCCTCGGCATAGGGAAATGGCCTGCCGGTACAAATGCTGAGTGGCGGAATCTTATTGTCATTCCGGCTCAGTATATTCAGTTCCCTGAGCCGGTTAATAGCATTCCACTCAGGTGTTTTAAACGGATGGGAAATACATCCATCCAGATCGGTTACAAACAGCTTAATCATATAGAAAGTTTTTCAATTTCTTTTGAAAAAAGTTAATAAAGAAGATTTACCATTTTTGTTATCGGGAAAAATAAAGGCGGAAATCAGAAAGAAAAGGCCCAGAATTGTCAGCACCTGGTACTGGTTTTTGTAATCGGCAAATTCCTGACTCGAAAACTCACCTCTTTCCAGTTCATCCAGTTTAGCGAAAAAAGGTTCAATATTATCACTACCCGATCGAATCTCGTAATAATCGCCGCCGCCTCTTCTTGCAATATCCTGTAGCACTTCGCTTTGAAGCCGGCTGGTCACAACATTTCCATCCGAATCACGCTGGTAACCGGTAACCTGGTTCCGGTTTCTTGGGTGATACAGTGGAATCGTTGCGCCTTCACGCGTACCGATTCCCACGGAAAAAACTACCACTCCATGCCCGGTTAAAACATCCAGTGCTGATTGGAAATCCGGGCCGTGATCTTCACCATCTGAAATAAACAGGAGTACATTCGCGGCATCGTCATTCTGTTGCTCTGTGGTTTCGAAGGTTTCCATAGCCTTTCTCATGGCTGACGAAAAATTTGTTGAGCCCGTAGGCATCTGGTCGGTGTTAGCAATATCAAGGAAAAGACGGATTGTTGAATAGTCGGTTGTGAGCGGACTCTGTACAAAAGCTTCTCCGGTAAAAACCAGCAGGCCTACACGATCTCCCTGCAGGCGTCTGATTAGCCGGTTCATTTCAAATTTTGCTTTTTCAAGACGGCTGGGCCTGATATCTTCAGCATTCATACTGCGTGAAAGATCCAGGGCTACCAGCATATTCACACCACTACGCTGAATTTCCCGTACTTCAGTACCTATTTTCGGTCCTGCAAGTGCAATAATAAAAAAGAAGGCAGCTGTTAAAATAGCATAAAGCCTGACTTTATCACCTGTTTGCCAATAATTTTTGCGGAGCTGCCGGAGCAGGCGTTCATCAAAATGCTTTGAACGTTTCTTTTTCTGATAGCTCCGGTACCACCAGTATATAGTATAGACAGCCGGTAACAGCAGTAAAAACCATAAATATGAACTATTTTCCCAGATCATTTTTTAAATCAGTTTCATGTTCCGTTTAAGATAACACATCTCAGTCTGTTCCCGGAATAGAGTTTCAAAAATTGAACGAACTTTAATCAAATCTGTTTTATGAATTTTTTGAAACCGGTTCTTCTACTATTTCCGGTATTTTTTTCTCCGCCACCGGTTTCGTAACAGTTTTTTCATTCGGAGCTATTTTAAACAGCCAGAATATACCGGCTGCAATCAGTAAAAACGAAAAAAGTGTCATATTCTGGCGAATCGTAAGAATATTAAATTCGAGCAGCAGTGCGGCCGTGGTCACCGAAACCGATTGTGCCAGTGTAAACAGAAGCCATTCGGTACTGAAAACCCTTCCGCGATAGACATCTGGAGCTCTTCGCTGCAGTAACACCGTGCTCATAACCCAGTTTGATCCCGAAGCCATATGAGCCAGCATCACAAAAAGACCCATCAGAATAACAGATTCCATTCCTCCCACAAATGCATACATCGAACCTCCTGCAATCATAAAAAACCCCATTCCCCTTAACCATCCGGATTCCCGTTTAAATACCCGTCTTCCAATTACAGGTCCAATGCCTGTTCCCACACCCCGGGCGGCATATAAAATACCAAGCCCGATACTGCCCATCATTAATACTTCTTCGGCAATGATAATTAACATATAAACCAGTGCCCCCATACACATGGTAAATGTACCTTTGGCAAGAGCAGGCCGAAGCACATGTCCGTTATTCAGAAGGTAACGGAATCCTTCTGCAATGCCTTTCAGCGGGTTTCGTGTACGATATCTTTCTTCATCAGTCATTTTAACCTGGGGAATAACCGCTCTGAAAATAAACCAGGCAGATACCAGGTAGCTTACAGAATTAATTAAAAAAACAACATCTGTACCCAGCCATGCCGTTGCCACTCCGCCCAGGGCCATACCGGTTGTAAATATAATGCTCCAGGAAGCTGCCGAAAGAATATTGGCATTTACCAGTTCTTCACTCGTGGTAATATTCGGGATAGATGAGGTTTTTGCCGGTTCAAAGATTGCCGAAAAAACCATTTGTAACGCTACCAGTACATACGCGAGCCAGAGCATTTGTGCTGAAATAATCAGTATAAACCCCAGCACAATGAGGCCGCGGAGTATGTCACACCAGATCATTAAACTTCTGCGGTTAAAGCGGTCGGTTATATAACCGGCAAGCGGCGAAAAAAAAGCGAGGCTCAGCATTTTTACAACAATAATCAGTCCCAGAAGCAGTTCCGACCCGCTGTACTCCTGGATGAGTGCATATACCGCTAAAATGCCAAACCAGTCACCAAAGTTGGAAATAACCTGGCTCAGCCATAAACGCCGGTACTGGTGATTATTTTTTAACAGATCTATGTAAGGTTGAATCTTAGACTTCAAAAGAATCAGATTTTTTCTCGGTCAGAATTATTTATTGGCATTTTCATTTTAACAGGAATTAATTCATTACTACTGATATTTATACCCAAATGAGCTGCCTCCCTTTCCTGAATTTGTCTGGCATGGTGCAAAAATCGAAAATCGAACGTCGGATATCTCACATCTCAAATCGGTTGATCGATTGGCCATTTAACGATATGTGATTTCCGATCTGTCTTTTCATGTCTGCTGTCTGTCTGCTATTGACTAATAACTACTAACTAATTATTTCACACCGGTACTGCCAAACCCTCCGTCACCCCGGCCGCTTTCCGGCAATTGATCAACTTCTTCCGCAAATGCCTGCAAAACAGGAGCGATTACCATCTGGGCAATCCGGTCGCCGTGTTCAATTCTGAAAGGTTCATCTCCGTGATTTATTGCCAGAACTTTTACCTCTCCCCTGTAATCCGAATCGATTGTGCCGGGGGTATTCAGCATCGTTATTCCCTGCCTGTACGCTAACCCGCTGCGGGGCCTGATCTGAGCTTCATAACCCGGCGGCAGCGCCATTTTAAATCCTGCCGGAATGAGGGCTCTTTTTCCGGGTTCAAGTACAACCGGTTGTGTAACGGATGCGCGGATATCCATACCCGAAGCATGTTTGCTTTCATATTCAGGAAGAGGCAGATTCTGCCCGTGATCCAGTTTTTGAAAATAGATTTTAATCGGTTCCATTTCTTTGATATGAGATTAAACGAATTTTAACATTGCCGAATATCACTCGCACATGTGCCTCAACGGGCACCCGAAGATCGTCTGTCGAAAACCACGATTTGAAACTCCCCTTAAAGCCGAAAGGGCCTTCAATATCGGCCATTCCCTCACTAAGATATGTCTCAACAGGTTCTTCAAAAGCTTTATACTCTCTCATTTCGGTTTCCGGGCTGCTGTTTGCAGATACATCACCGCGTTCGTTTTCCGTGTACACAGGAAATGTATATGGTTCTTCAACTCCTGCAAACATTCTTGAATAGTAAAAAATGATATCCCCGCCGCTGGCCGGTTCTTCAAGGTCAAGCGTATCCGTTACCTCTCCCTGTTCAAAAAAGATGACCTCCATATTTTCACGATCAAATTCTAGCCGCAATTTTTCGTAGTCATCATCATGGATATCATTTCTCCAGAAAACAAAGCTATATGGCCATAGTTCATTGTATTGAAACAAGCTCTCATAGTGGACTTCTTTGGAACCTACAAAAGGAACCCTGCTGTTGGATCTCATTGTAGTTCGGATGTGGTAAACCTTTACCCCTTCAAAGGTAGTATCCGGCAAGAGCTCCACATCCACCCAGCCCAGGGTAAATGGCCCATACCTTACCTCATATTCAAACTCCTCCCTTGCGTCAATCATCATTTCCATTGTTGGCGGATCTTCCCGGTCATAGGTGAATTCAGCCTGGGCCTGAAGATCAGTGAAGATGCAGAAAACAAATATCAGACAGAAAAAATTATTCAGTAAATGCTTCAAATGCATCCTCATCATATCCTACCAAAATCGCTTCATCTTTTATCAGAACAGGGCGTTTTATCATGGTCTGATGTTCAAGTAACTGCTCAAAAAGTTGTTTGTCATTTAAATTTTTCTCCTTCAATCCAAGTTGTCTCCATTTCATGCCTCTTCGGTTTACAAGCACATCCAGGCCAATTCTGTGAACAAACTCCTGCAGCTCTTCTCTTGTCAGAGGCTCTTTTTTCAGATCATAAAATTCATATTCAACATCATTCTCCTTTAACCAGGTAAAGGTCTTTCGGACTTTATCACAGTTTTTAATTCCGTAAACTTGTATCATTCCGGTTATTTTGATTTACTTTTATAATTTGTATGGATTCAGGGGCAAGGATTATAAGTACGAGCTATAGTCCTTCCGGTTCAGGCCCGGAATGACTCACCAGGATAAAATACCTGTCCGTACTCAGCGTTCATTCAGCTTAATACTAATACCCGGCAGTAAACTGCTCCTTTCAAAATACAATATTTCAATACTCTTATTTGGAGCAATTTCCTCTGTATATGTCAGGCTTTTTTAAAAGAAATATTATGCGTGCTAAAAATTTCCGGTGGTTGCTATCTGTTTTCGTATTCTGTTTTGTGGCAGCTTGTAGCCAGAATGATGAACAGAGAGCTTTTGAAAATAAAGCTTACAGCACATCAAAAGATTATACAAGAACAAACCCAACCAATGGAGAGGTTATAGAAAATGATCCTGATGACTGGCGTGTTTCCCCTTTTTACCAGGGGCTGGTGAGTATAAAACCTGCTTTTCCCAATCCGGCTTCAACTTCTGATAACATTACAATAAATTTTAATAATCACGGAATAGAAACCGTATCCGGACTTTTTGTTCTCGCATATTACAATTCCACAGGGGGATACTCCTATCTGGATGAATATCGGGGTCATTTACAGGTCGGGCCAACAATTATTAATTTTCAGGGGGGACATGTAGTGCAATTCCCTGAAAACCCACAAGGCCTTTACCGGGTTATTATTCTGGATGGCAATGAGAATGTTATCAGTTACGGGGATGTTCAAGTTGACCAATAGCCGGCTTTCCTTTGGCAGGCAGAGACTCTATATTTTTATGCTATGAGCCAGATTAAACTTTCCCCTTCAGAAAATTCCATACTCAGAGAACTCATTTTTCCCGAAAGTTTTCACCACATTCAGACTGAAACAGAGTTGAGTTACGGGGCCATCCGCGATGACCTGATAACCCTGATCAACCGCGGCTTTATAGAAGTCATAGCAGAAGACGGGGTAACCTCTCTTTCTCCTTTTTATGATTCAGATAACATTGAAAATTTTTGCTTCAAAGCCACCACCTCAGGATTAAAACTTATTACAAAATATGCAATTTGAAACAACCATTCAGGATCAGGTTTTTGATGTGGAAATCGATAGTCCATCATCCGAAGCGCAGGTTAACGGAAACAGCTTTCCTTATAAACTGATATTCCAGGAAAATGGCAGGGTTTTATTCAGAACAGGAACAAAATTGTATAGAATTGATAATATTTCTGTAGATAACCAGAAAGTTTCTTTTTCTTTAAACGGCCGGTTCATTGAAGCTTTTGTGAAAAATGAACAGGAACTGCTGCTTGAAAAGCTTGGTTTCAAAACCGGACTGGCTTCACAGGAAGGCCGGTTAAACGCACCGATGCCCGGAAAAATTCTCGAACTGCTTGTACAGGAAGGAGATTCCGTTGAAGCCGGCCAGCCCGTAATTATTTTAGAGGCAATGAAAATGGAAAATGAGCTGAAAGCTCCCATACAGGGTAAAGTGGCTACTTTACAAATCTCTCAAAACGATAACGTTGAAAAAAACCAACCTCTCTTAGAAATCGAACCACGTGGATAAATTTATTATTGAAGGCCCCACCCCTCTTCGCGGAACGATCCCCATCAGCGGATCTAAAAATGCGGCTCTGCCTTTAATGGCAGCTGCTTTACTTGGTGATTCTCCATCCGTTATTCATTTAATTCCCAAGCTGAAGGATATTTATACGTTTAATAACGTGATTCGTGTAACCGGCACAAAAGTGGATTTTACTGAAGATGAAAACAAACTACTTATTGATCCCCGCAATCTGAGCTTTGCTGAAGCCCCATACGAACTGGTACGTAAAATGCGCGCTTCTTTTTATATGATGGGAGCTCTAATTGGCCGCGCCGGAGAAGCAAAAGTTTCTCTCCCGGGTGGATGTGCCTGGGGGCCCCGTCCGGTAGATCTGCACCTGAAGGGTTTTGAAGCTATGGGAATTGATGTTAAACTTGAACAGGGTTATGTAATCGCGTCTGTTAAGGGAGATTCTGTAGAGGGTGGTGAATTTACCCTGGAACCCAGCAGTGTGGGAGCAACTGTAAACCTTGTTTTAGCAGCCGTAAAAAAAGCTGAAAAGTTTGTTCTTAAAAATGCCGCACGCGAACCGGATGTTGTTTTACTGTGCAATACACTGAACAAAATGGGTGCAAATATCGAAGGCGCGGGAACCGGTACACTAACCATCCGAAAAGCTGATAAACTTAACGGCATGGAATTCTCAAACGATCCTGACAGGATTGAAACAGGTACTTTTATGATTGCCGCGGCTATGCACCCTGAATCAGAAGTTACCCTCACCGGTTGTAAACCTGCCGATCTCGGCAGGTTTCCCGAAGCTTTTCAAAAGCTGGGTGTGAATTTCCGTATATCAGATAAAGAGATATATATTAAATCGGCAAAAACAATCAATCCTGTATCCATAAAAACAGAAATCTATCCCGGATTTCCGACCGATCTTCAGGCACAGTGGGCCACTCTTATGACACAGGCAAAAGGAGAAAGTAAAATAACGGATTCAATCTATTTTGACCGGTTCAGCTATGTGCCTGAACTGAACAGGCTGGGGGCTGACCTCCAGGTTGAAAAGAACCTGGTTACAGTGAAAGGGAAAACCGCCTTATCCGGCACATCAATCATGAGTACAGACCTGCGCGCCAGCGTAAGCCTGGTAATGGCTGCCATGGCAGCGCAAGGCAAATCGGAAGTACTGAGAATTTATCATCTCGACAGGGGGTATGAAAACCTTGAAAATAAACTTAACGCAGCAGGTGCATCCATAGAAAGAAGTTCTGAAAGTTAAACCTGGTTCCGGCTCTTATTTTTTTAAGTTCCCGCAGCTCAGAAACAGAGCTGTTTTAAAAGCCCTTAATATTCCTGTATTCTGTATTTATAATTAAGAATCTTTCTGCTATATTAAATTAATATCTGTAAAAATGTATGCAGATTAAAAAATTGACTAATAAAGCTTTGTTTTATAAATATTTAGGATTACTATTTTACCATTCCTTTTTCCTCCTTGCGGCGGTCTCCCGCCACAAGGTATGCTCTGATGTATCAAAACCAAGCCTGCATACCACTGACATTTTATTTAACAAGAATTATAACAATACAACAATTGGCTCATCCGGAATAACTGATAACCATCTTATTGATTACGAGTCTTATTACTACAGGGCTGTTCAGTTTTTTATGATTGGAAAATGTAGGCTGAGTGAATTGTTGAAGAAATTTCACTTCTTACATGAAGAATCAAATTATTATCCATTCCTCGGGCAAACAGACCCGGGTAGCACTTTTAGAAAACGGAGAATTAGCTCAGCTTTTCATAGAGTCTGAAGAAAACCAACGCACAGTTGGCGATATTTATCTTGCCAGGGTTCATAAAGTAATGAGCGGCATCCGTGCTGCTTTTATTGATGTGGGTATGGAAAAAGATGCTTTTCTGCACTTTTCCGATGCCGGGGATCATCTCGGCACATACATCCAGATGATGAACGGCGAAAACAGCATTTCATCCGGCGCAAAAAAAGATCTGAGCAAATTCAAAAAGCTCTCCAACAACGAAAAACAGATACTGGCCGGTAAATTGCTGCGGAATAATCAGAGAATACTGGTACAGATTGTTAAAGAACCTATTGGCTCCAAAGGCCCGCGGGTTTCTACAGACATCACAATTGCAGGACGTTTCCTCGTGCTGATACCAATGGGAGAGTATATCGCTCTGTCGAAAAAAATTAACAACGGCCGCGAGCGCAAAAGACTGAAAAGTATTGTTGGCTCCATGCTGCCCGACGGCTTCGGAGTTATTGTCCGAACAGTGGCACAAAAACAGGATAAAGAGGCCATTGAAGAAGATATGAGAACCGTTCTGAAAAAATGGGAACGTATTCTTAACAAACTGGAGTCATCCAAGCCTCCCACACTTCTTTACAAAGATCTCGATATTACCGAAAGTCTTATTCGCGATCTTTTTGCCAAACAGTACGACCGCGTTCTGATTGATGATTACCAGCTCTACAAATCCGTTAAAAGCTATGTTTCGCAGATCGCCCCGAAAATGTTACCCAGTGTTCAGCTTTACAAGGGTAAAGATCATATTTTCGATCATACCAACATCGGGAATGATGTGAATTCCATCTTCAGCCCGCGTGTGCGGATGCCCTCCGGCGGATATCTTATTTTTGAGCAAACTGAAGCCATGTACGTGGTGGATGTAAACTCCGGCCCCTATGCTGCTAAAGAAAAACAGGAAGATAATTCCCTTAAAACAAATCTGGAAGCAGCCAGGGAGATAGCTAAACAGCTTCGCCTTCGTGATATCGGCGGTATTATCGTGGTTGATTTTATTGATCTTCGGGACGATAAGAATCGCAAAAAAATATATGATGAGCTGAAAAAAGAGTTTAAGAAAGACCGGGCCAAAACCAATATTATTGGCATGAGTGATTTCGGGCTTATCCAGATTACCCGCCAGAGAATACGCCCAAGCGTAGTGAATTCCGTATCAAAAATATGCCCGATGTGTGGCGGAAACGGCAGTGTGGTCAGCCAGGATACCATCATCACAGATATAGAAAGCTGGATCAGCAAACTGAAATACAGCACGGAATACCGGGCTGTGGATATATATGTAAACCCTTTCCTCCATTCATTCATCACAAAAGGAATTTTCAGCCAGCGCTGGAGATGGATGCTCAGGTATAAAGTAAAAATCTCTTTCATAAAGGATGAAAATACATCACTAAACGAATTTAAAGCCACACTGGCAGGGTCTGAACTGGATATTACAGATGTTGTGTTGCAGAATGAACCTATTGATAAAATCATAGAGGCTTACCATGATCAGCTTCAGGAAGCGGAAGACAACAATAAACCGGAGTCTTCTCTCGATTACTATTCAAAGAGTCAAAGTGACAACGGAGAAGCAAAAAAACCTAAACGGCCATCCCGCCGTACACAAGCTCATTAATTAAGAAAGAATTAAGTAATTCAACATGACTCACCTTAAAAATCTGCGTGCTACTACTGTACTGGGTGTTATTCACAAAGGAAAAGTAGCTCTGGGAGGTGACGGACAGGCAACACTTGATAAGACAGTGATGAAAGCCACCGTTAATAAAGTAAGAAAATTGCAAAATGGTTCTGTACTAGCCGGATTTGCCGGTTCCACAGCAGACGCTTTTACCCTTTTTGAGAGGTTCGAAGAAAAACTGAATAGTTACAATGGCAACCTGCAGCGGGCAGCAGTTGAAATGGCCAAGGAGTGGAGAAAAGATAAATTTTTGCAGAAGCTTGAAGCTCTTCTTGTTGTTATGGATAAAGAAACCTGCCTGCTTATTTCAGGCCAGGGAGATGTAATTGAACCTGATGATCAGATATTGGCCATTGGAAGCGGGGGATCATTTGCACTCGCCGCAGCAAGAGCCCTGAAATCGGATGCACCACAACTTACCGCCAGGGAAATGGTTGAAAAAGCACTCAATATAGCTGCCGATATTTGTATCTACACAAATCATAATTTGACGATTTTAGAAATAGAATAGAATAGTATAATGAAGTTAATAGAACAGCAGAATTTAACACCAAGACAGATTGTCTCCGAGCTTGATAAATATATTATAGGTCAGAAGGAGGCAAAAAGATCCGTTTCCATCGCTTTGCGAAACCGGTGGAGAAGGCTTAAAGCAGATCCCGATATGAGGGATGAAATTATTCCCAACAACATTCTGATGATCGGGCCAACCGGTGTCGGAAAAACTGAAATTGCACGGCGGCTGGCCAGGCTGGCAGGAGCCCCGTTTATAAAAGTGGAAGCTTCGAAATTTACCGAAGTAGGCTATGTAGGTCGTGATGTGGAATCGATGATCCGCGATCTGACCGATATTGCCCTTAATATGGTAAAAGTGGAGATGCAGGAGCGGGTTAAAGAAAAAGCCGCCTCTATTGTTGAGGAAAAAATTCTCGACATTCTCATCCCTCCTGTCCGGAAAAAAACAGCTGCTTCAAAATCCGATTCTTCGGAAGTCGGATTTAATCCCGACAATGCTTCCGATGCAGAATTGAATGAACGGACCCGGGAACGATTCCGCGAAAAACTTAAAAACGGCGAGCTGGAAGACCGGAAAATTGAAATTGAAGTAGATTCCCGTAAAACTCCAATGATGCAGGTTTTTGGCCCGCAGGGAATGGAAGAAATGGGCGTTAACCTTCAGGATATGCTCGGAAATCTTTCACGTGGCGGGCGTAAATCGAAACGTACACTGCCTATTAGTGAAGCCCGTGAAGTGATGCTGGAACAGGAAGCGGAAAAACTGATTGATCATGAAGCCGCCGTACAGGAAGCACTGGAAAGGGTGCAGAATCAAGGTATTGTTTTTATTGATGAGATCGATAAAGTCGCTGAAAGCTCCTCGGGCGGAGGCAAAGGCGGGCCTGATGTAAGCCGGCAGGGAGTTCAGCGTGATCTTCTGCCTATTGTGGAAGGAAGTACTGTATCCACAAAACACGGAATTGTGAATACGGATCATATATTGTTTATCGGCTCCGGTGCATTTCATGTATCAAAGCCATCCGATCTTATACCCGAATTGCAGGGACGTTTTCCCATACGGGTTGAATTGAACTCACTCACGGAACAGGATTTCTTTAATATTCTTACACAGCCCAAAAATGCACTTACAAAACAATACCAGGCTATGCTGGCATCGGAAGGCGTGGAAGTAACATTTAATGAAGAAGCCATTCAGGAAATTGCCAAAATTGCTGCCGAAGTAAATCAGCAAATTGAAAATATAGGAGCCCGGCGTTTGCATACCATACTCTCTTCTCTTCTTGAGGAACTGCTTTTTGCAGTGCCTGACGATATCGGAAGCGGGTCGATAGACATCGACAAAGAGTACGTACATCAGCAACTGGACGATCTTACTAAAAATAAAGATTTAAGCCACTATATACTCTGATGAAGCATTTATTTAAAGAAAATTCGTTAACATGAAACGATTCAACAATTAACGAGTAAAAAAAACTGTAAGTGGCAATTCAAATGGTGGATTATTATACTGTCGGCGGTTGGATTGCGTTAACCATGCAAATTTGAATAATAAAATATAATGTCTGTGAAGAAGTTTATTGCCCCTCAACTCGCCCTTCTGTTAATTCTTTCTGCAGTCTGGCTTGCCGGAATTGACAGCGTGATCGTTCAAAATGATGACCACCAGAAAAATCTGCATAAATATTTACAGGTACAGCGAAGAATTATTGATAATTATTTCGGCGAAACCGATCTGGACCGGCTTTATGAGCGAAGTATCATAGGAATGGTAAAAGCTTTAAATGACACCACTATTGGTATAGAAAATACTCCTATTGATACAACCTTCACAAATCTGGAAATAGAAAATCTTCGTGATTCATTTAATAAATTTGAAGAAGCCTACCTGTATGTTGCCAATAATTATCCTGAAAAGGATATGGGCAAAATCACAGAGCGTTCCATCAGGGAGATGCTCAGGATTCTTGATCCTCATTCGGTCTATATTGAAGCCGACGACAGTAACCGCATTCAGGAAGAGTTTGAAGGAAAATTTCAGGGAGTGGGAATACAGTTTAATATCATACAGGATACCATCACTGTAATCACAGCTATTTCCGGCGGACCCAGTGACAAACTGGGTATTATGTCCGGCGACCGCATTATCTCTATAAATGATACCAGTGCCGTCGGTTATAATAACGAGGATGTTATCCGCAGGCTTCGCGGTGAAAAAGGAACCAACGTGGACGTGGAAATTAAACGCCCCCGAAGTTCGAACCCTATTACATTTACAATTGAAAGAGACGATATCCCTCTAACCACCATCGATACTCATTATATGATGGATGAATCTACCGGATACATAAAAATTAATCGTTTCGCAGCAACTACACACGATGAGTTTATAGCAGCTCTGAAGGAACTGAAAGATTCCGGGATGGAACGGCTGATGCTTGATCTGCGGAATAACCCGGGCGGGTATTTAAGCCAGGCTATAGAAATTTCTGAGGAATTTTTCCCAAGGGGTACTAAACTTGTTTCCACAAAAAGCCGTCATGAACGTTTTAATTCGGAAGTCTATTCACGGAAAGACGGTGAGATCAAAGATATGCCGGTAATTGTGCTCGTAAATGAAGGATCTGCATCTGCCAGTGAAATTGTGAGCGGGGCTATTCAGGATCACGACCGCGGCTTGGTGGTCGGCCAGAGGACATTCGGAAAGGGCCTGGTGCAGCAGCAATATGAACTTATTGATAAAAGCAATGTCCGGGTTACGATTTCCCGTTATTACACTCCTTCCGGGCGTTTGATTCAAAAACCTTTTGATGAGGGAAATGAAGACTACGCGTACCAAATCCTGCACCGTGAAAATGACTCATCTTCGGACGGCGTTGAGTTTGCGGATGATGTGCCCGATTCACTTCGTTTTTCAACCAAAGCCGGGCGTACAGTTTACGGTGGCGGAGGTATCGTTCCGGACCATATCGTTCAGAGTGATACAACAATGTCACCTTACCTGTTTAATTTTATGCTGGTTAAACGTGTGGACTTTAATTTTATCCGGGAATACCTGGATAACCACGGGGATGATTTTCGTGAGAACTGGGAAGACCGCTATGAAGAATTCAGAACCGATTTCGAATGGACGGATCAGGATAAAGCCCTGTTCATTGATATGATGGAAGAGGAAGGACTGGTATTTTCAGATGAGGTTTCAGAACCATCCATTGAAGAAGATTCCCTCTATATATCCCGCGATATGTATGATGAGTTGAAATGGATGAACTTTGGCAGGATGAAAGCCGAACTTGCCCGGCAGGTATGGGGATCGGAATATTTCTATCCTGTGAATAATGACGCTTTCAGTGAAACTATTAAGGAGGCTATGGGACTTTGGGAAGATGTTTCCAGGCTTGAAGCGTTTGCACAACAACGCAGCCACACAACCATCGACAGCCATTAAACCCGGGGTCCGAAAGTCATCGGATGAGTTAGTTTTTAAAAAGACAGAGAAATTGTTGAACCAGACAGGTTCTTCTCAGAACTCATCCGATGACTCTTTCAGAATCAATTCTTTTTATCTGCGGAAATGATCCGCCATCACTATAGCGGCTGTTTCGGTTCGGAGCCGCTTGCTTCCCAGTGAATAGAACTGAGGTTTCAGATTTTTGAACAGTATTCTCTCCTCTTCAGAAAATCCTCCTTCAGGCCCCACAACAAGGATTATTTTCTCTTTCAGACGATTGTTCATACGACTGTTCTCTGTTGTCTCATCAGCCACTACAACTGAAATATTATGCCCTGTTTCGGTGCCTATACTCTCTTCCAATGAACCCCTCAAAGACACTTCCGGCAGGTAAAGCCTCAGGCTCTGTTTCATCGCCGAAAGAACTGCAGCTTCCAGGCGATCCAGCCTGATGTTTTCCTTTTGGCTGTGGTCGCCTTTAAAAATGATGATTTCATTCACCCCCAGTTCAACTGTTTTTTCCACAGCAAATTCGAGGCGGTCACGTTTTTTTAATAAACCGATGCAAATGGTTACCCATGGTTCTTCAGGCTCTTCAAAAGTCGATTCTGTTACACGAAGTTCAACGAGATCCCGGCCGGTGTAAATGATTTCGGTTTTATACAGGGTGCCTTTTCCATCTGTGGCAAAAAGTTCGTCCCCTTCCCGGTATCTCATGACTTTGGTTACATGCTTTGCCTCCTGGTTCCGCAGTGTTAGGACAGGTAAATGTACATCAGCGGGATCTGCATAGAAAAGATTCATAGGTTATTCTCTCGTTCCCGGAGAAAATCGGGCCGGAATTGCGTCGTTCCTGACTCCAGCACCCGTCTCACATATGGAACACACAGCCGGCAGTTAGTACAGCTTATCTTCTGTTTCTGAAGTTCTTCCACGGTTGTAATGCCTTTTTGTTCTGCAATTTCCAGTATATCCTTAAAATGAATCTGGTGGCAAATACATCTCTCTACTGCCATTGTACTTACTGTTTAAAATGTTTACCTAATTTTAACCCCTGTCCCTGGTAATTGCTTTTAATATCAGTTCCATAGATGAAATCAGGAATCTCAGTATTGGGTTCGAACCTCATACTGCAGAACGTTTGTCCATCTTCTATCAAAAAGGGCACATCATGGGACCTGACTTCCAGAACGGCCCGGGCTCCTTTATCTTCTATCTCGCCACCAAATCCGCTGTCAAAAAAACCGGCATAATGCGTACGTAACTCTCCCGATCCAGTATCATATGCAATCATTTCCGCAGCCAGGTGCTTTGGAATTCTGCACCTCTCCCTTGACGCAAAAATATAAAAAGCTTCAGGTTCAAGAATCAGATGTTTGTCTCCACTGGCGGTAATAGGTTCCCAAAAATCAGAAATCGGATAATGGTTAATATTATCCAGATCAATCAATTCACGGTGTTTTTTGGCTTTATAGCCGAGTATTTCATCGCTCTGCAAATTTACACTCAGAAATAACCCGTTATTCACTTTTACAGAATCCATCGAAAGGGGTTTTCCGCTGCCGTCAAACAAAAGCGGATCACTGCCATGAATTCTCAGCAGGTCCTGGTCGCTTAGTACAGTATGGCCGTGACGAATCCGAAGCTGATTCAGCCGGTGTCCGGTTCTGACTTTAATGGGAAATGATTTCGGAACAACTTCAAGATACAGCCTGCCGGAATAGCCGGGGTCAATCTCTTCGAACCTGTGAGAGTAATCTGTAATAACCCGTGTAAAAATATCAAGCCGGCCCGTAGTGCTTTTAGGATTCGCTTTGGCTGAAAGATTTTCAGCGGAAACAAGCCGGACTTCGTCCGATGCAGAACCATTTGCCTGGCTTCTGGGGGAAGAATAATGCGACTCAGGAAGACCAAGTTCTTCAAGAAGTGGAATGATGTATACACAATTCGGTTCCAGAACGGCCCCGTCTTTAATAGAAAAAGAATACTGGTGAAGTTTATCTATTTTCTGCTGAACGGTTTCGTTTTCCGGCAAAAAGCTGCTTCTTACCCGATGGGCAACTTCACCCAGGCGCAGATCAATAGAGTTTGGCTGAAATTGATTTTCCTGAATCGGATAATTTTTTTGCGAGGAAATGATACCGGCTTCACATAACTGTTTCAGTTTCTGAACCGGTAAAATCCCTTTCGTCCGGATGGTAACTTCATTTAAAGAATAACTCATAAGAATGCTTAATTAATCTGCAACTGAGAAGTTAAGAATTTATAAATTGTTTCACAGCTTATCACTAGTTTTAATTGATTTAAAAAACCCTTTCTGCTCAACGTCAAAATCCTTTTTGTACCAAACCCGCTGTTCAGCATTTTATGTGTGGGTCCCGGGAAAAAATTCTATTAAAAATATAGTAATTAATTGACTTTTATATTTAATACTACGTAATTAGTAATAACATTAATAAAAAAACAACTATGAGAAAATCACTCACTCCTCTTGGAGAAACAGAAATGGAAGTTTTACACCATGTATGGGAATTAAATGAAGCTTCGGTAGCCGAAGTTCGTGAACGAATTCTGGAAAACCGTAAGGTTGCCTATACCACTATAATGACAGTTATGAAAAATCTGGCTGATAAAGGGTACCTGAAGTACCGGAAAAAAGGAATCAGTTATATATACAGCCCTGCAAAACAGCCTGATGACGTCCGGCTGAACCTGATTAACCGTCTTGTGGATAAAGTATTTAAAGGCTCTCCGTCTGACCTGGTACAGGCACTAGTGAAAAATGAAAATCTCACAGAGTCCGAACGTCAGGAAATCCGGAAAATGATCGACAACATGGAGGATTAGTATGGAGGTGTTTATCAGTGCTGCGGCATCGTATAGTGAAATGGTGATTGAAACCATCTGGTTTCCTCTCACCGTATGGACCCTGGTCACCGGTCTGGTTTTGGCCGGTTTGAAGGGTTTCGATAAAATTCATTCCCAATATCACTATCATATTCGTCTCGCGCTGATGGCCGCCCTGCCTTTCGGAATTCTGACAAGCTACCTGATTGGAATGATCAGTGCCTCTTCCGAAACTTCCTATATCATTATCTCCATGATGTCTCCCATTGAAGTGGGTGTAGCTGAGGTAGAAGAATCGGATTATTCCGCCTTTGAAATATTGTATTCTGTCTTTACCCTGATCTTTATGTCCGGCATGCTGTACTTCAGCGGACGTTATCTGATGCAGTGGGCACAGTTACTTTCTCTAAAAAAGAGAAGCATTTTCTACCCTATTGAAAAGCTGACGGAAATTAAAACGGAAAATCTTATTCAGGCACAGGTATCGGGGAAAAAAATATTGGTCGGATTTTCCGAAGATGATATTATACCTGTTACCTTTGGAACTTTAAAACCGGTTATTCTCCTGCCTGCATCCCTTCGCAAAGACCCTGAAAAATTAAATCTTGCCCTACGGCACGAATTGACTCATATCCGCCAGAATGACTTTTCCACTCACCTTTGGGTTACAAGTATTAAAACACTTTTCTGGTTTCATCCTTTTGTTCATCTGCTGGCAAAACAAATCACAGATTTCAGGGAAATGAGATGCGACAGCCTGGTGTTGGCTGACAATACAGTTTCAAAAAAAGAATATGCATCGCTTCTTCTGGAATTATTACCCATGCCGAACCTCAATAAGGAAATTTCCGTGAATATGGCTCAGGAATCATCCAACATAAAAAAGAGGATTCAAATGATGAACCAATCTTACAAAACCAAAACGATTCCAAAACGATCAAGCCTGGCAATGCTGGGTGTTTTCCTGGCTGCCACTGTACTTGCCATGGCATGCACGGACATGCAAACCCAAAATGTATTTGATGAAGAGGAACTAAACCTGATGACCGACCCCGATCTGGCCGGTGAACGCGGTTACCATCAGGTAATCATTTTTATGGGCGAGGAAGGCCAGGATGAACGCCACCAGGAAGCACTTGAACAGTTAGGCCGGCTTGAACCTGAACACATCAGCGAAATAGAAGTTTTAAAAGGTGAAGCCGCTGTCGAAGCATATGGAGATCGTGCCACCCATGGTGTTATCTTAATTAAAACAAAACAGGACCCTGAATCTTATAACACCGTACTGGGTGCACTGGGAATGGAGGACCAATCACTGTCCCCTTCCGAAAACATAACAAGAGTCGATTCTCAGGAGGATTCCGAACCTGAAGATTATTTTGTAGTCGTAGAAGATATGCCGGAGCTCATCGGCGGCCTGTCTGAAATTCAGCAGACTATCCGGTATCCTGAAATGGCACGGCGGGCAGGTATCGAGGGACGTGTTTACGTGCAGTTTATTGTGAATGAAAACGGAGACGTGGAACGGCCCCGGGTCATTCGTGGAATCGGCGGCGGCGCGGATGAAGAAGCAGTTCGGGCTGTACGGCAGGCTAAATTTAAACCGGGCTTGCAACGCGGCCGGCCGGTACGGGTTCAGTATTCCCTGCCGATCTTTTTCAGGCTTGCACCTACTGAAGCGTCTGAAGAGGAAAAAAGTTCAGAAGATGGAATTTCCGTAGTTGGTTATAATTAGTTTTACCTGAAAGCTGAGCCATAGCTTAACGGAATAAAGTGAACCTCTTCTTAGGGGTTCGCTTTTTTTATAATTTATCATGCTGTTGCCTGCACGCCAGCAGAGTTCCTGCCTGACAAATACCCGGCTCAAAAAATTCCTGGCTCTATGTTGTGGTTTTTTTCTTTTGTAAATCAATTCATAAACCATGTAATCAGACATCCCCTTGAATCTGATAAGGTATCAAACCACGGCGAACACTGCCGGTTTCACAGAGTACACAACGTTGTGTCCATTCTGCCTTCGCCATATACGCTGTGGTTCTTACCCCAGGTGAACCCACAAATCAATACAGAGTCAATTATTTTTTACCCTGCTTTGACAGAGTTTCATTTTTTTATTACCTGCTTCAAATTATTTTGAAACCTTCGTGAAATGATTACGTAGAGATTTGTGTGTAATAAATGAATCCGATTCAAAAGTAGGACAAATATATGCCAGCTAAGCTCAAAAAATCCCGTATTGATAAGATGATTGCCGGTGTATGCGGTGGTATTGCTGAATATTTAGGCTGGGATTCTACCCTTGTGCGTGTCATCTTTCTCATTCTGGTTTTTTCCTCATTTGGTACAATGGTTCTCTTTTATTTCATTCTTGCCCTGATTATGCCCGATTAAAATTTTTCCGGCATTTGGAATCCTGGATTTGCCTTTCCATATTTTCCCTAAACAGATTTCTTAAATTCAGCTTATGAATGTTGCCATTGTTGGTGAAAAGAAAAGGGCGGATGCATGGGAAAAACATTTACGCAAGCTTTCAACCATTAAAAAAGTTATTATAACAGGCCGTCTGCCCAAAGCCAGTGAGGCGGATGCCACAATTCTGATTGATGATTCCGTAAATAATCTCCACCTGCTTCACGATTCAATAAAAGCAGGATTTCATTCCTACCTGGTGTCAAAGCTACCCGTTGATACAGATCTTATAAAGAAAATTTATCACGCTTCTGAAGAAGCAGATGTAAAAGTACAATTTTCACACTGGCCTTCCATCTCTCCCTCCACTCAATGGATAAAACAGCATTTTTTCAAGCCAAACCTGATACAGATAAAAAGAGAAACCAACACAGTTCAATCCGGCAGCCCGAATGATTTTCAACATTACTGGGTGGATGAACTGGCCCTGCTTTTAAAATGGATGGGCGGTAATATTCACAGGATAGAAACAAAGCCAATTCTGCTCAATCAAATGTATTTAGGTTTACAGTTAACCCTCAGATTTGATGATGCTTCCATAGCATCCATTCAATTTTCTTCTTTCGGTAAAACCGAATATCACCAGAGATTATATTCAAACAAACATATGATTTTTGATTGCAATATTATCAGTCAGAAAATAAGTTATCAAAAAGTAAATGATACAGGCCATATAATCGTAAGAGAAAAGCAGTTTAATCCAGCCGATACTGCAGCAAAATCAGTAGTGCAGTTTATAAAATCTATCCAGATGGAGCAGCCAACCTTTTTCACTCCATATGATGCACTGATTACATCCACAGCTGTTGCCCAGGTGCAATCTTTGTTAGAAAAAGGATAGGCACTCTCAAATTTACCTTATTTGTTAACATTAAATTAACATTAGGAATATTCACCAGCATTTATGCATTTATTAAATAACTGTTTTTACTAACTTTAATTTTTCTTAACAATAAGATAATATTAAAAAAAATATTTCGGCATTGTTTTTGTTATTACTACTGCAACAATTATTTTGAAGGGAGAAACAAATTAACTGAGAGGTTGTTATGGATATCAGAAATATAAAAACGTATGAAGAATTCTACAGACTGGGATTTGATTATTTTATAAATAAAAAAATTATCGGCTTAAAGAAGCCAAAAGCGCGTCAGCGAATATTTTATCTGACGCTGATTACCGGATTAATATTTATTAGTTCCATCTAAGAAAAAAGGCAGCCACAGGCTGCCTTTTTTATTTCTTCAACATTTTAAAAATTTTCTTCAGCTTCCCTCTCGACATCAGCGAATCTATAAAATTAAATTGTCCGGCCGACAGCTTCTCTCCTCCGTCTATCGCCACACATTCACCAGTTATATATGGCGCTGAATCAGACATCAGAAATACCGCAAGATTTGCCAGTTCCTCATGATTACCATAACGTTTCATAGGTATTTTATCCAGGTATCTTTTTTCAAACTTTTTCGTGGGAAACAGTCTTGTCCATGCACCCTCTGTAGGGAATGGCCCCGGTGCAATGGCATTTACCCGGATACCATATTCAGCCCACTCATAAGCGAGAGAGCGTGTCATTGCCAATACTCCAGCCTTACCACAGGCAGACGGCAATACAAAAGCTGAGCCGGTATTTTCAGCGTATGTCGTAACTATATTCAGAATATTCCCTTCCTGTTTCCTTTTTATAAGATAATTCCCAAAATGATGGGTGCAGTTAAAACTGCCATATAACACAATATCCACTATGGCTTTAAATCCACCCGGAGTCAGGTCTTCAGATGCACTCAGGAAATTTCCGGCGGCGTTATTTACCAGGCCTGTAATTGAACCAAAATCCTGATTCATCTGCTCAAACATCTCTCCCACCGCATCATAATCCCGAACATCCGTAACGTAATAATGTATATCCGTGCCATGTACACCGAGCTCATCTGCAGCTTTATGAAGTTTTTCTTCTGTACGTCCGCAGATTGCAATATTGGCACCAAGCTGAGCGAATCTTTTTGCCATGGAGAGTCCCAGACCGCTTCCGCCTCCTGTTATGAGTATTGTTTCATTTTGAAGAGAGTTTTCTTTGAACATGGAATTGGTTTGATTTAGATATGATTGAGGTTGCACGAATGTGAAAAGCAGGGATTATATCAGCGGTTATTAATCAGCCTGTTCAACACTTAGTAACCCACCCCTGTGAGGCTGTCCAAAAAAGAAGTCATTCTGAATTTTGCCAAAGGTATCCCTTTGGGGATTTCAGAATCTCCTGCCTTTGATAGGGCAGGAGATATCGCTTCGCGGGGGTCCGGTATGACAAATTTGAATATGTTGCCCCTATGTTACTTCCTTTATGGACAGCCTCAACTCCTGTTTTAAATATGGACCTATAGTGTTTACTCCACCAATTATCTGCTATGTTAGGTTTTCAAAAATTCCCGCGGCGCCCATTCCGCCGCCCACGCACATGGTTACCATCCCGTATTTCTTGTTCAGACGTTTCATGTCATATAAGATCTGGGTAGTTAGTTTTGCCCCTGTACAGCCAAGGGGATGCCCCATAGCAATTGCTCCGCCATTAATATTTACATCCAGGCCGGTTTCGCGGATGACCGCAAGTGATTGAGCGGCAAAAGCTTCGTTCATCTCCACAAGGTCAATTTCATTTTTTGCGATACCCGTCTGCTTCAGTACTTTCGGGATGGCTTCTACAGGGCCAATACCCATGATTTCCGGAGCCACTCCTGCAACAGCGAATCCTGCATAGCGGGCCATCGGTTCCAGGTTCAGTTCTTCGGCTTTGTTTCTGGTCATCACCAGGACAGCGGCGGCGGCATCATTCATTTGGGATGAGTTTCCCGCAGTAACCGTTCCTCCCTGTTTAAACACAGGCCGCAGTCCATTTAAAATTTCAAGGGTGGACTTTCTCGGCCCTTCATCTTTGTCAAATGTAAACCTGTTTTCTTCAACTTCGCCATTTGCCGTTATATATTTATGAAGTACTTCTACCGGTGTGATCTGATCATCAAAATAGCCCTGTTCCCAGGCATGTATGGCTTTCTGGTGGCTTCGGAGAGCAAATTCATCCTGATCATACCTGTTTATATCATATCTTTCGGCCACCTTCTCAGCAGTAAGCCCCATACTGATGTAGATTTCAGGATAGTTCTCTGCCAGGTCAGGATTTGGCTGAAAAGACAAGCCTCCCATAGGAACCTGGCTCATACTCTCCACACCTCCGGCTACAATAATATCCGCCCCTCCGGCCATAATGCGTTCAGCTGCCATCGCAATGGTCTGCAGGCCTGAAGAACAAAATCTGTTTATAGTTACACCGGGAACCGAGTCGGGCAGGCCGCCCAGTATAGCACATTGACGCGCAATGTTCAGCCCCTGTGAAGCCTCTGGAAACGCGCAGCCCATCATCACATCATCAATCATATGCGGCTCCACTCCGGGTGAATGTTTCAGAAGATCTTTAATCACCTCTCCTGCCATAGAATCCGGCCGGGTAAAACGCAAGGATCCTTTATTCGCTTTTCCGCATGCAGTGCGTTTCGCGGCTACAATAACAATATCTTTGTTCATAACTTCAGTATTTATTAGATGGTAGAAAGACAATAGATCAAAAATCGGAGATCGTAAAACAGAAACCGGGATGAACCCACCCCTGTCCCCTCCCGGGAACTTCGGATCAATCACCAACTTTTAATTTCTCAGGGGTTTACCTTTCTTCAGCACATGCTCTATGCGCTCATGAGTTCGTTTATCCCTGAAGCACTCCATAATGGTTTCGCGTTCCAGTTTCAGAATATAAGATTCGGGCACTTCCTGTGGTTCGCTGATATCACCGCCTGTCATAACACGAGCTACTTTTTCTGTCAGCACCTTATCATAAGGTGTGGCAAAATTAGCTTCAGTCATAATATAAAGCATAATATTCAGTGCACTGTAGCCGGTTTGCCCCTGAATAACAATTCCCGGTTCTTCCGGTGGCAAATATCCGGCATCAGCCAGCGACCGTGCCTGTTGTTTGGCTGTTGACAGCAGCAGATCCCGGTTCATTATAATCATATCTGTATTACGTAAATATCCAATTTCTCGTGCATTGTGGGCGCTGTCTGATACTTTAGCCAGCCCGATGGTTTTAAAAGCATGTTTCAGGTATGGCAGCGGATCTGCATTCTCCTGTTCCTCTACCTTCTGCATGGCCCGGAGTAGCAGCTCTTTGGTACCGCCACCGGCCGGTATCAGCCCAACACCAAGCTCAACCAGGCCGCAATACAGTTCATGGTGGGCCACGGTTTCATCGCAGTGCATCATAAATTCCACTCCGCCGCCAAATGTTCTTCCGGATACTGCCGCTATCACGGGAAACGGCTGATATCGCAAACCCACTGCCACACGCTGAAAATTATCTACAGCTTTCTCAACCAGAGACATGTCACCTTTTTTCAGGGCCTGGCCGGCTTCGGCAAGGTTGGCTCCGTAACTGAAATTTTCATGATCATGGCCAATTACCAGCCCGTCAAACTTCTCTTTAACAGTCTCACAGGCTTTATCTACCGATTGAATAAGTTCAAAACCCAGGGTTTGCTGTTTGGTACGGAACTCAAACAGTGCAATTCCATCCCCCATGTCGTATAGCCCGGCGCTGCTGTTGCTCCAGATTTCTTTATTATTTTTTTTGAGTGAGGAAACAGTCACAGCCCCTTTTGCAGGTGGCGACAGCGGCTCTGCCTCGCCTGTGATGAGATTATATACCGTCCCATCCTGGTAAAAAGATTCCCGCCCGCTTTCCAGCATTTTTTTTACGTTTTCCGGAACCTTCTGTCCTTCCTCCTTCATTCGCTGAACGGATTCTTTCACTCCTATTGCATCCCATCTTTGGAAAGGCCCCAGTTCCCAGTTAAACCCCCACTGCATAGCGCGGTCAACAGCTTCAACAGACTCTGTTATTTCAGGAATACGGTTTGCTGAGTAGAGAAGAAGATCGCAGTGAATTTTCCATAAAAAATGTCCTGCTTTATCCTGGCGGTTCACTAAATATTTCAGCCTTTCTCCGGCGGTTTTAAATTCTTTTTGCGCTTCATTCGCCGAATCAAATTCTATATCCTGCTGAGGTTCATACTCCAGCGTACCCGGATTGATCACATGATATGCTGCCCCTTTTTCCGTCTTCACTTTTTTATAAAAACCTTGTCCGTTTTTATTACCGGTTTTTCCTTTTTCAACCATTTTCCCAAATGCTCCCGGCAACTGAAATACATCCCTTCGTTCATCATCAGGCACCGCGGGGTAAAGATTTTCAGCTACATGATTTAGTACATCCAGGCCAGCCATATCTGCCGTACGGAATGTAGCTGCTTTTGAATAACCGGTAAGTGTTCCTGTCAGGAAATCAATTTCTTCAGCCCTAAACTTTCCCTCAAAAAACCACGGCATCATTGCGGCCATTGAAAATACACCGATCCGGTTGGCGATAAAATTGGGTGTATCCTTGCACAGTACAACTCCTTTTCCTAAAATTTTCTCACAAAATCCTGACATATACTCTGTAACAGCCGGGTCTGTTTTCCGGGTGGGAATAATCTCAAGCAGTTTCATATACCGGGGCGGATTGAAAAAATGCGTTCCCAGGAAATGGTTTTGCAACTCCTCAGAGCAATCTTCACCAATTTTAGAGATTGGTAACCCTGATGTATTAGAACTGATAATTGTGCCGGGTTTTCGAAGTTTTTCAATGCTGGCCATCATCTTCTTTTTGATGTCCATTCTTTCTACAATCACTTCACAAACCCAATCGGCATTTTCAATCAAAGGTAAATCATCTTCAAAATTTCCTGGCTTGATACGATCAGCCCAGCGGGAAAGAGCCAGCGGCGCCGGTTTCATATTCAACAGTTTTTGAATACTTTTTTCGGCTAGCTGATTTGGGTTTTCAGAGTCATCCGACTTCAGATCCAGCAACCTGACATTCAGCCCTGCATTCACACAATGAGCGGCAATCTGACTTCCCATCACTCCGGATCCGAGAACAACAACGTTTTGAATTTTTTTAGTCCTGAGATGTGAGTCTTGAGTCATAAAAATATTTTTTTAATGATCTTTTTCTAAATGAACAAGCGGTTTAATAAAGCCTTCTGATTTACATTTATTGAGACAGCTCTCCTGATTCTCCATACTCCATACTGGATACTCACTATCCCGGACTGCCTACTTCTTCCTCGTACATCGAATCGATCTCCTCTTTATAGTTTTCAAGTATTACCGGCCTCTTTGCTTTCAATGTGGGTGTAAGTTCACCCGAATCAATGGATAGGGGCTCTTTCAGAAGAACAAATTTTTTCACGGTTTCCCAGGGGGATAGTTGTCTGTTTGCTTTATCAATTTCCTTTTGAATCAACATGGTGACTGCGGAGTCTTTATGTAAAGGCTCAGAAGGAGATAGTCCGTTCCTTTTCAGCCGTTTTTTTACATTATTATAATCAGGTACAATCAGCGCTGAACAGAATTTACGCTGATACCCTATAACAACTGCCTGATCTATATACCCACTGTTTATAAGCTGATTTTCGATGTTTTGAGGAGATACATATTTTCCGGTTGATAACTTGAACATCGATTTCTTCCGGTCTGTGATAAATAAAAAACCATCCTCATCAATTTTTCCAACATCGCCGGTCATAAACCAGCCGTCTTTTGTCAGGACTTCGTCCGTTTGTTCCGGCATTTTGTAATATCCTTTCATTACGTTAGGCCCTCTTGTCAGAATTTCTTTATCCTCCGCAATTTTAACCTCCACATCAGTTAATGGCTTACCTGAGGAACCAATTCTCATTTCACCCGGCCTTTGCACTGTAATTACAGGTGAAGTTTCCGTAAGGCCGTAACCCTGAACACAAATAATTCCCAGTGAATTTATAAACCTGAACACTTCCGGCGAAAGTGCCGCGCCCCCGCTTACAATACCACCGAGGTTCCCACCGAACAACTCCCTGATTTTACTGTAAACCAGTTTATCCGCAATGGAATGTTTTAACGCGCCGGTACCTTTTGGCGGATGTTCGGGATCATAACTTTCAGATCGGCGGACAGCCCAGTAATATAGATTTTTTTTCATGCCGGAAAATTCCTGTCCGCGCACCTTCACGCCGGTATGAATCTTTTCGAGAAGCCTTGGTACTGTAGCAAAAAAGAAGGGTTTCACATATAAAAAATCATCCCGGATCTCATCAATCGTCTCAATGTAGTGGATTTTCGCACCCATTGCGATGTACATATAGGTTATCATTCTTTCAAAAACATGCGACAGCGGCAGGTATGAAAGTACATTCTCGCCCTTAAAACGTTCGGCTTCAAAAGGCAGCTGATCCAGTGAGCCCCGAACATTTGATGAGATATTATTATGGCTCAGCATCACCCCTTTGGGTAGTCCGGTGGTACCGGAGGTGTAAATCAATGTAGCCAGATCATCAGGCTTCACCTTTTCTCTCAGGTCATCAAATAAATCCGGTTTTTCTTTGTCAAGAGCTTTTCCAGATTCCAGAACCTGTTCAAACGGTTTCAATTTTTTATGCTTTGAGCCAAATAATGTGATGATCGCTTTCACACTTGTAACCGGCTTGATGAGTGATTTTGTATCCGCAAACATCTCATCATCAGAAACGATATGCACTTTTGATTCGGAATTCTCCAGGATATATTTAATCTGGTCGCCAGGCTGAGTTGTATAGATCGGTACATTGACAATACCAATTGAAAGAGCAGCAAGGTCACAAATCAGCCATTCCGTACAATTTTCAGCATGTATGGTAACTTTATCACCGGGACGTACACCCAGTTCATATAAACCCAAAGCAAAATTTTTCACTTTTTCCGTAAACTCTTTTGCACCTGTGTCTATCCATTTTCTTTCTCTTTTTGTGGATATAAACACACCTTCGGAATATTGAGAGATACCTTTGTATAAAACAGACGGCAACGTTGCAGGAGAATATTTCATAGCTTGTAAGGAATTGATTAATAGCCAATAACGCAGAATTTAATCTTTATATTTTAATTTAAACTTTGCAGCGACTTTTAAAAATTAGTTCTGAAAATTTTCAATTATTTTCAATTCCAGAAACATGTTTGAAAACTCAGTACAACTTTTTTAGCCCCAGTTCCGGGAATTCATGATTATTACCGTGGTTTAACCTTTGTATGAAATTCCCAAGACAGCAAATACATCATTTTTATGTTACAATCACTTTAACCGAACTAATCCAATGATAATCGAAGATGAAATCCGCCCGAAAATTGAAAAAATGTTTTCCTCAGGCAAAAAAAATATGGGCCATGCTATGGGAATCGAGTTTCTGAAGATCAGCCGGGACGAGATGAAAGCCAGAATGCCTGTAAATGGTAACACTATTCAGCCGTTCGGAATTCTGCACGGTGGCGCATCCGTTGCCCTGGCAGAAACACTCGCCTCTATCGGAGCATGGCTGAATCTTAATGATGATTCTAAAACCGCCGTTGGATTAGAAATCAATGCGAATCATATCCGCCCCGTATCAGCTGGAAATTCTGTGACCGGAACAGCAAAACCCATTCACCGGGGAGCTGCCACCCAAGTCTGGGAAACAAGGATTGAAACAGAAGCCGGGAAACTGGTAAGTATTTCAAGATGTACATTAGCGATTGTGAATAGTCGCTGATCTCTTATTTCAATTTAAGTTTTAAAAAACACAATTCACTGCAAAAATTACAGGAAACTGAATGTTCATTGCGGCAGTATTGTTCCGGTTTCTATCAAAAACCTATTATCTGCATCTTTTTGCTTTTTGAAATTCAGGAATTAATTAAATAACTTAAATTTTGTAAAATCAAAAATTTAAGTGCATTTCCCACGCTAATATAAATCACTATGTTCTATAATAAATTATCAAGCAGAGTACCGGCAGTAATTTTATTATTGATTTTTTTGGGATGTGAATCTCAAAATGATTTTAACCCTGAGGAAGCGGAAGTCATAGGGGAAGAAGAAGCCATTCTGACCCTGCCTCCTGAAGTACCACCAGCTATAGACCGCGATCATGCCACCAAAGTAATCGTGAATATGGAAGTAGTTGAAGAAAGGCAACAACTTGCAAATGGTGTGGACTACATGATGTGGACCTTTGGCGGCTCGGTTCCGGGTAAATTTATTCGTGTCCGCGAAGGAGATCTGGTCGAATTTCATTTACAAAATCATCCTGATAATCGTTTTCCACATAATATAGATTTGCATTCGGTAAACGGTCCGGGTGGCGGAGCAGAATCCACATTTACATCCCCCGGCTATGAAACAGCGTTTACCTTCAGGGCTCTGAATCCCGGCCTGTATGTTTACCATTGTGCAACAGCTCCTGTTGGTATGCATATAGCAAACGGAATGTATGGATTGATTCTGGTTGAACCCTGGGATGGTATGCCGGAAGTAGACAAAGAGTATTATGTAATGCAAAGCGAATTTTATACAGAAGGTGAGCACGGGGAGCGTGGGCTTCAGCCTTTTGAAATGAATAAAGCAATTGATGAGAATCCCGATTATGTGGTTTTTAACGGTTCTGTGGGATCCTTAATGGGAGACCAGGCGATAACAGCCGAAGCAGGTGAAAATGTGCGTCTTTTTGTGGGAAACGGCGGACCGAATCTGACTTCATCTTTTCATGTGATTGGTGAAATCTTTGACCGTGTTTATTATGAAGGCGGCAGCAGCTATCAGGAAAACGTACAAACTACTTCCATTCCGGCTGGCGGCTCATCACTGATTGAGTTTACAGTTGATGTGCCCGGTGAATATATTCTGGTTGATCATGCCATCTTCAGAGCTTTTAATAAAGGAGCCCTGGCAATCCTTCATGTTTCCGGTGATGATAATGAAAATATATTTACCGGCCAGCAGCTGAACCGGGTTTACCGGCCGGAAGGAGGAGCTATCCAGGAGATCCCGCGTATGGAGCGTGTGGTACCTACTGCAAGTACTATGGAGGAGAGAATAGAGTTCGGGCGCCAGACCTATTCGCAGGTTTGCCAGGCATGCCATATGCCGGATGGGTCAGGGGTTGAAGGGGCATTCCCTCCTCTTGCTGAATCTGATTATCTCGAAAATATTGATGATGCAATAAGTGCTGTAGTAAACGGACTACAGGGAGAAATTGTAGTCAACGGAGAAACGTATAATGGCGTAATGCCCCGGCAAAACCTGAATGATGAAGAAGTTGCCAACGTAATGACTTATGTATTGAATAGTTTTGGAAATGACGGTGGTGAAGTCACTCCGGATGATGTAGCGGCTGTAAGGGAATAATTCATTTTAACAGACGTTAGGAATACTCTAGAAATATCTCTTTCAAGATTATGAAATTTATTACATATGTCTTTGCCTGTTTTTTTGGGGCTGGTTTTCTTCATGCCCGGCAAACCCCTCCTGATGATATGGTAAAAGTTGAAGGGGGTGTTTATATCCCTTTTTACAATTCAGGGACGGAAGAGGCAGAGGCACAGGTAGAAACATTTTATATAGATAAATACCATGTAACCAATCAGGATTTTCTTGATTTCGTAACAGAAAATCCCGAGTGGAGAAAAAGCATGGTAAAACCGATTTTTGCTGATGAAGGTTACCTGAAGCACTGGGAGGGCGACCTTAATTTGGGTCCTGATACCGGGGAAATACGAAACAGCCCTGTGACAAATATTTCCTGGTTTGCCGCCCGGGCATATGCTAAATGGAAAAATAAACGCCTGCCTACACTGGATGAATGGGAATTTGCAGCCTCTGCCAGTGAATATGAGCCTGTTGCCAGCCGTGACTCCTCTTTTGTTCGCAAGGTTTTAACTTTATATGGCCAGCCTCAGCCAGAAAAACTTCCTCCTGTAGGAAGCGGGCAGCCCAACTATCATGGCATCTATAACCTGCATGGACAGGTATGGGAATGGGTGGAGAATTTTAACACTGTTTTTATTACAGGGGAATCCCGTGACGGAGGGGGAACAAACCGGCAGTTTTACTGCGCTGCCGGAGCCGCTGCCTCACCGGATACTGAAAATTATGCCGCGTTTATCCGGTTTGCACTGAGAGGAAGTCTCGAAGCACATTATACAACCAAGAACCTTGGATTCAGATTAGCCCAGGATGTAAATAATGAGATTCAATAATCTTTTACTGCCACTTATCATTTTAAGTTTAATAGTCGCCGCTTCATGTACAGGTGAAGAACAACCGGACACCCATAACGTTCAGGAACATGCTCAATCTGATCATTCCTCCATGGAAGCGGGACAGCCCAGCGACCACTCCATTTACCATGCAGGTAGTACCTGGCTGAATAGAAACAACGAAGAAATCGGCCTGGAAAGCCTGCGGGGGAAAATACAAGTTGTCGCAATGGTCTATACCCATTGTGATTTTGCTTGCCCACGTATTATTGCTGATATGAAGCGAATTGAATCATCACTTTCACCGGAAGAACTGGCTAATACAAATTTTGTTATTGTGTCCATAGATCCTGAACGGGATACCCCTGAACGGCTGAGTACTTTTGCAGAAGAAAATAATCTCGACCCTCAAAACTGGACACTTTTGAATGGAGATTCAGGAGATATTCTCGAACTCGCAGCATTATTAGGAGTTAAGTACAGAAGAATCAGCGATAATGATTTTTCTCACTCTAATATCATCACTGTTTTAAACAGAGATGGAGAAGTTGCTTACACACAGCAACAGATTGGAAACCAGCCCACAAACACAATTCGTACAATCAAAGAACTTGCAGGTTAATCTATTCCTGAATTAACCCATTATCTGCCCATGCGGATTACAGGACTAATTATAAATCGTTTGCATTAACTTTCGCTTCGCCACCGGAAAAATAGTTTGACGAAAAGAGAAATCAAGCTGTGTATCGAATATAAATGTAGCAGGGTTGGGAAGTTCCTTTTCCTGTTTGATGAGTTCGAGTTTTATGGAATTGGGCGAAAGTATTGCTTCTCCCTGGTATATACCCCGCAGGAAACTTGTTTTCAGGGACCGGTACTGGTCTTCCGCACTTTTGAATATAGATACTTCGAACCGGAAGAGATTCAGCCTTTTCTCCTGGTTATCAGGAACAAAAAAGTACCCTTCATCCCGGTAATTCGGTACGATACCCACATGCTCAACGTAAAGCTCCTTCTCTACAAATTCATGTATGGCTGCTCCTTCATCGATTACACTTTCAATATGTGGGAGAGCCCAGTTTATCAAACGTTCAACGGCAGATAAATCGGTTCCATCCACAAAAACAACTTCATGCTCAATAGTCTGGTTCACCCAGTCAATCCGGGAGATTCGCTTTGGAAAACGGCTTCTGAGATCCGACAGGCGGGTGGTTACATCTTTCAGCGTTCGCTGCAGCTCCACCAATCGGCTCAGGTGTGGGTACACCTTGTAGTACTGAAATTCGGTTGAGATAGCTTTAAGTTCGGCAAGAATGATATACTGGCGTTTTTCCAGGTCATCCTGCACTTTGGTGAAAAGATCAAGAGAAAGTCGGAAATCACTTTTCATAGCGTAAACCTCCTGCAATGAGTTTGTAAGATGTTGCCTCTCCTTATACGCTATTGAAACAGAAAGATTTTGTCAAGAGAGAAATTTCAGATCCTTCCCGGGGAGTTTTATGGAAATAAGTAAACATTACATCTGTCAGTAATCGTCACTGTTATTAACGAGACACTGCCATTTAAAAAAAACACTATCAATCTTTTGCCCCAAAATCCCTATATTCTGACAAGTAACATCATAAAAGAAAATGCGTTATCATAATAAAAAAGCGCTTTTATGGAGACAGACATCAATTTAGAAGAATTTCAGAAACGCATTGACGACGGGGAGAAGATTGAGCCAAAAGACCGGATGCCGGAGCGATATCGCAAGCAGCTCATCCGAATGATGAGCCAGCATGCGCATTCCGAAATTGTAGGTATGCTGCCCGAAGGCAACTGGATTACAAGAGCGCCTTCCCTGAAACGTAAATTGGTTCTCCTGGCAAAGGTTCAGGATGAAGCGGGGCACGGGCTCTACCTCTACAGCGCTACGGAAACCCTCGGGGCCAGCCGCCAGGACCTTGTGGAAGATTATATCTACGGAAAAGCAAAATATTCCAGCATCTTCAACTATCCAACCCTCTCCTACGCAGATATTTGTGTGATCGGCTGGCTGGTGGATGGTGCGGCGATTGTTAATCAGACCATGCTGGCAAAATCATCTTATGGGCCTTACGCACGGGCAAACCTGCGGATCTGCCGGGAAGAAAATTTTCATAAAAAGCAGGGTTACGAAATGCTGGCTAAAATGGCTTCGGGCACACCCGGACAGCAGAAGATGGCTCAGGATGCGGTAAACCGCTGGTGGTGGCCAACACTGATGATGTTTGGCCCGCACGACAGTGATTCTCCCAATAGCGCGGAACTGATCAAATGGGGTGTGAAGTCCAAAACAAATGATGAACTGCGCCAGAGTTTTGTGGATCGTACCGTAATGGAAGCCGAAGCTATAGGCGTAACTCTGCCTGATCCGGAACTGAAATACAACGAAAAGACAGAACACTGGGAATTCGGAGAAATTCCCTGGGACGAATTCTGGAGCGTGGTAAAAGGCGACGGGCCGATGAACCGGGAACGCATTAAAGCCCGAAAAAAAGCCTATGAGGAAGGGGCATGGGTCAGGGAAGCCGCGATGGAATACGCCCGGAAAAAGAAACTGAAGGATGAGAAAGCATCTTAGCTGGAATTCAGGAGACAGGAGTCAGAATTCAGAAGGTGGTTATTCTGAATTCTGGCTCCTGAATTCTGACACCCTTCATAAAAAAGCTCTTAAAGAATTTATATGACCAATAATTCAACACAAAAAAACGACTGGCCTCTCTGGGAAGTCTTTTATCAGCCAAAGGATGGAAAACCATTTGAACATGCAGGTAATGTTCATGCACCTGATGCTGAGATGGCTTTGCAGAATGCACGAGATTCATACGCACGCCGGAATGAAGGGATTGCGTTCTGGGTGGTTCCAACTGATCAGATCACTGCATCCACACCCGAAGACCAGGGGCCGTTTTTTGATCCGGCCAATGACAAACCCTACCGGCATCCACAGTTTTATAATGTGCCCAGGGCAATAAAGAAAAGGAAATGAAATAATAGTCCTGAGTCATGAGATTTGAGGACCCAGGACTCGATACCTGAGTGATCCTAATGAGTACATTCGATATCATTCCCAAAACAAAAGAAGAAGCCCTGGTAAAAGTTTTGCTTCGGCTGGCGGATGACCGCCTGATTCACGGACACCGCCTTTCAGAGTGGGCAGGACATGGACCTGAACTGGAAGAGGACCTCGCACTGGCCAATGTAGCTCTGGATATGATTGGCCATGCAGCTTCGCTTTATAAATACGCTGCAGAGATTGAGGGAAAGGAAGATGAAGATTATTACGCCTATTTTCGGGATGATATGGATTTTAAAAACATTGCCATGGTTGAGCTCCCGAAAGGTGATTTTGCTTTCACCATTACCCGGCAATTCCTGTTTAGTATATATAGTTACCTGCTTTATGATCGTTTAAAAGATACCGTGCCGGATGAACAGTTTAGAGGAATGATCCAAAAACACCAGAAAGAGATTAAATATCATCTGCGGCATAGCCGGGAGTGGGTCTTGCGGCTGGGTGACGGCACCAAAGAAAGCCACAAACGAATCCAGGATGCTTTTGATGAATTGTGGATGTACACCGGGGAGATGTTTGATCTGGATGAAGCTGCCAAAGCGGCTATTGAGTATAATGTTTTTGTGGATACCGAAGCTTTCAGGAACGAATGGAAGAAAATGGTTAAGGATACTCTGTCAGAAGCCACACTGACCCTGCCTGATGATGAGCAGTATATGTTCTCGGGAAGCAGAAATGGGCGCCATACGGAGCATCTGGGACATTTACTGGCTCAGATGCAGTTTTTGAGAAGGTCGTACCCCGATGCGGAGTGGAAATAAGGTATTATAGTATTGAGTAGCGAGTAGCAGGTATTGAGTAACATCTTACGACTTATTACTCAATACTTTTAATCAAGGTATAAAGCATTTTTTGAATTTCAATAAGTAAACCTTGTAATGAGTTGAATTCTTTTTCAGAAAGATATTCCAGGTTTTTTGAAATAATGAGTTGGGTTTCTAGTTCAAAAGAGGATCCGTAGGATATATTCAGAAAATGTTTAAACTCCTTTTTTCCGGCACGCCCGGCTCCTTCGGCAATATTTGAACTTATGGAAACAGAACTCCTGCGGATCTGGGATGTAATTCCATACATTTCACTTTCAGGAAATTTTTTTGTGACTTTGTAAACATCTGTCGCCAATGCCACTGATTTATTCCAAACTTTTAGCTCTTTGTAGTTATGCATTTTATCAGGTTTTTAATTGTTAACATATTATAGGTATGAACCATAAACCCTCCAATCCTTACAATAAATTTTCCACTCAATACTCAATACTCAATACTTGATACTTGATACTCACATATCGAAACAAAAAATCCTGTCCTTCCTCAAAGAAGTAACAGACCCGGAAATCCCTGTACTGAATGTAGTAGAGATGGGAATTGTACGGGATGTGGAGTATGAAGGGAAAAAGGTTGTTGTGAAAATCACTCCAACTTATTCGGGCTGCCCGGCTATGAATGCAATTGAGGTTGAAATCCGGAAGAAACTGCAGGAAAAGGGAATTGAAGAATTTGAAGTGCTGACTGATTTTAAAGAAACCTGGACTACCGATTGGATGACGGATCACGCCAAACAAAAATTAAAGGAGTATGGAATTGCCCCGCCGGAAAAATATACGGGGTCTGATGATTTCTTAACCAGTCTCAAAAGCAGTCAAAAAATTGTTCCCTGCCCATATTGTGATTCTGTAGATACCAAACTTCAAAGCGAATTTGGTTCTACTGCCTGTAAATCTCAGTTTTACTGCAATGGATGCGATCAGCCGTTTGAACACTTTAAATGCATTTAAAAAATACAGAAGACATTTTGTGTATTTTCAAGCAGCGTTAAAGAAACACACGGTGCTACTTCTCACATCTTTAGCAAAATATCTGCTACTCATTATAAACACATCATCATAATATGTCCCTGATCCAGTCTGAATTCCAAAACAACGTTCTCACCCTCACCCTTAACCGGCCGGAAAAGTACAACAGTTTTACTGAACCGATGGCACTGGAGATGCAGGAGGCGTTGTTGAATGCAGAGTCAGATGAAGTAAGGTGCATTATTTTAAATGCTAAGGGAAAGGCATTTTGTGCAGGACAGGACCTGCCCGAAGTGGTTGAAAAGGCCAAAGAATCCAACTATGAACTAGCTGATACAGTCCGAACAACCTATAACCCGATCATCCGGGCTATCCGCAAGCTGGAAAAACCGGTAGTTTGTGCTGTTCAGGGAACAGCTGCCGGGGCAGGTGCGAATATCGCTTTTGCCTGTGATATTGTGATCGCTTCAAAAGAAGCTGCTTTTGTACAGGCATTCTGCAAAATCGGGCTGATACCTGACAGCGGCGGTACTTTTTTTCTTCCACGCCTGGCCGGACTGGCCCGGACCAACGCCATGTACCTGCTGGATGAGAAGATCACCGCTGAAAAAGCTGTTGAACTGGGCCTGATTTATAAAGCTGTTGACCCCGGACAGCTTGACAATGAAGCAGATGGAATTTCACGTAAATTAGCCTCAATGCCTACCAAAGGATTTGGCCTCTATAAAAGAGCGGTTAATCAAACATTCGATCAAACTCTGGAAGAACAACTCTCACTTGAAGCCGAATTGCAAAGTGAAGCCGGTAAAACAGATGACTATAAAGAAGGAGTTTCTGCTTTTTTAGAAAAAAGGAAGCCGGAATATCGGGGGAAATAGATCATCCTATAGGTGATAAATAACGTTCAAAAGGTGTTTTTTTCATCCCTCTGATAAACCTTTTATCAGCCGTGTAAAGTTTCTGATTATATTCTATAGCTGTGGCAAGATAACATGCATCGTATTGGGTCACCGGGAGAGCAATTGAAAGATCAAGAGCGAGTTTTGAAATCAGGTTATAAGGAATAAATTCGAAAGGAATATTTCTGATCTCACTATAAATTTGTATAGCCTCTTCAGGTTCAACTAGTTTCTGCCTCACTTTTTTTGTAATGATAGCATCCAGTTCAATCAGAAAAAGATCCGGTGCAATCATCATATTGTATTGATTTAAGATTGCACCAGCTTTATCATGATCTTTTTCAGGCAAAAACCACTTAATCGCCACACAGGCATCTATTACAGGCCGTATCATCTTTCTCTGTCTTCAGAAAGCTCATCGGCACTATCTGTAAATTTTTTACCGGAGGCCTTATACTTCAACAGGATATCGCTTACACGATTTCGTGTTTCTTCAATATCGGGCTTTGCATGAGATTCGAGCATATTTTTTAACTCCTCCTGCAACGACCTGTTATTCATTTTGGCTCTCTCCTTAAGCCTGGTGAGAGTTTCTTTATCTATATTTCTGATAAGTACATCTGCCATTACATTGAGTATTTAATGTTTATGATATCATTATGATATCGTTTATCTGCCTTGTTTCAAAATCTTTTTTTTGCTTCACGATTGTGTATTTTTAGTGGCTTTCAATAAATAAATTAAGACATGAGTGTAAATAAAAAGAGCATTACAGGAGTCGCCGGAGCGGGAACTATGGGTACAGGAATTGCGCAGGTTGCGGCAACTTCAGGCCACGAGGTTTTTTTATATGATGCTTTTCCGGAACAACTGGAAAAATCTGAAAATGGTCTTGTGAAAATTCTGAACCGCCAGGTCGAAAAAGAGCGGATGTCGCAAAAACAGGTTGAGGGAATTTTAAACCGGATCCATTTTGTGGATCAACTCAGAGATTTCAAAAAATGCGGTATTGTATTTGAAGCTGTCAGCGAAAACCTTCGAACAAAAAAGGAATTATTTACACGGCTGGAAGAAGTTGTATCCGAAGAGTGTGTCCTTGCAACCAATACCTCTTCCCTTTCCATAGCTTCTGTCTCATCTGCCTTAAAAAATCCGAATCGTTTTTTAGGAATTCATTTTTTCAACCCCGTTCCGCTGATGAAGCTGGTGGAAATTATTCCCGGTATTTCAACAGGAGACAATGTGGTGCAAAATGCCCGCTCGTTTATTAGCGACTGGGAAAAAACAACCGTTCTGGCGAAAGATACACCCGGTTTTATTGTAAACCGGGTCGCAAGGCCTTTTTACGGTGAAGCCCTTCGTATTCTGGAAGAAGGCATTGCCGACGCGCCCACTATCGACTGGGCTATGAAAGGAATTGGTGGTTTTAAAATGGGGCCGTTTGAACTGATGGATCTCATTGGAAATGATGTAAATTATAAAGTGACTACCAAAGTGTTCGAAGAGTTTTATTACGACCCGCGTTTCAAACCTTCTTTTGCTCAGAAAAGGATGGTGGAAGCGGGCAGATTAGGAAAAAAAACAGGTGTCGGCTTTTATGATTACAGGGACGGGGCAACGAATCCGGAACCGGTAAAAGATGAGCAGCTGGGGCCAAAAATTTTCCAGCGTATTCTGGCCATGCTGATCAATGAAGCGGCGGATGCTGTTTTTATGAATGTAGCGACTATGGAAGACGTAGATCTGGCCATGACCCGTGGTGTAAACTACCCTCAGGGGCTTTTGAAATGGGCTGATGAGATAGGCCCGCAAACTGTTCTGGACTGGATGAGCGCACTCCAGGTTGAGTATCGTGAAGATCGGTACCGGCCTAACCCGTTGTTAAAGCGTAAAGTGAGAAATAACCAGAAATTTTATGAGTGATCCCAAAAATACCATTCCATATAAAATCGTTTCTTACCTGCTCAAAGAAGATCCATTCAGCCAATGGATGGAGGTAAAAATACTGGAAGCATCAGAGGGTTACTGTAAAATCGAGTGTCCGGTGAAGGAAAAAATGCTGAATGGTTTTGCTGTAACGCATGGCGGCATAGTTTTTTCACTGGCGGATACCGCACTGGCTTTTGCATCATCTACCTACGGAAGGGTTTCCCTGGCTGTTGATAATTCAATTTCGTTCATGAAAAAAACCGAACCCGGTGATATACTGACGGCAACTGCCCAATCCATTCAGCTGTCATACAAAATCGGCCATTTTAATGTCCGGGTTCATAATAAAGACAACAGCTTAATAGCCGAAATGAAAGGAACTGTTTACAGAACTTCAGAAGAAATTTCCATTTAACACCTGGTCATCCGGACCTTTTTATACGGCAAAGAATTTGTGACATAATCACATTTTACTTTACCTAACTTTTTGGGGTTAGCTCCGTAATATATTCTGAATGCTTTATTTTTAGATAAATGAGATTAAAAAACGAGACAAAATCGTCGTACAATACCAAAACCTTTTACAAAGAGTATGTAACAGGCATGAACTCACGCCAGCTTGGAAAAGAGTTCCAGTCTGATTCAGAAAGGTTAAAACAACTTTATTTTGAAGCTGTAAAAGAAACCAATCCGGATAAACCCACTAAATCCATTCCTTTTTCGCAAAAAGTACTGGGGCTTTTGTCTGCCCTTACAAAACGGCTGAACCCTGTTCGGAGACTGGTTTTTGGAATTTCGCTTGTAAGTTTTGTTGCTCACTACCTTCTCTCTTTTGTTGGACTTTCACTATATATATTTCAGCCTTTACTGCTTCCTGTGGCTTTTACCGGGGTGTTGATGATACTGTTGATTGAACTTCTTGAAAAATCGGATGTACAAAAGGAACTGGATTTTGCACGTGATATCCAGTTAAGCCTGTTACCTCCCTCCTCTATAAACATCAACCAGGTAGAAGCCTATTCTTTTGCAGCTACCGCACAGGAAGTTGGGGGAGATTATGTGGATATTATTCAATCTCCAAATGGAATCTATGTTTTAATTGCAGATGTTTCCGGTAAAGGGATGAGCGCCGCACTCTATATGGTACGGATACAAGCTTTGGTGCATCTGCTCATAAAAAAACAGGAACCAAGCCCTAAAGATCTTTTCCTGGAGTTGAATGACTATGTGAAATCAAATAAGAGTGATAAGACATTTGTCACTGCCTGTGCGGCTTTTTTCCCTTTTGATGAAGATCATTTCATTTTTTCAAGAGCAGGACATAACGTACCGATTGTCTACAGTAAAAAACATGATAGTACCTTCAATCTAAGAACAGAGGGATTCGCTTTGGGTATGACAAATACGAAAGTTCTGAAGAAAAATTTACAGGAGAAAAAATTCCGGTTTGAACCGGGCGACAGCCTTCTTCTTTATACAGATGGTTTGGTAGAGGCCAGGAATGATAAAGGTGAAGAGTATGGTGAAGAACGGCTGGATGGTCTGTTGTCTATATATGGTTCACTTCATGCAAAAACCATCACACAGAAAATACAATCATCCATTGAATCATTTGTCGGGGATGAAAAAACCGTGGATGATATTACCTTTACAACTATTCATAAAAATGAGCCTGTAAATACTAAGACTCCCGGCAAATAAAAAAGCTCTCGAATGAGAGCTTTTTTAAATAGTAATATTTTTTAAACTTTCCGCCGTAAACTTTATTAACTGCCGGAGTTTGCAACGTGCCCTTCGCACTTCAGCACAAACTGCAATTCATGATTGGCAGGGTCAGAAAACTCACCATAGGTTGCATTTTCAAACGCATCGCAGGCATTGTCTTTATCGCCACTTCCTTTATATGCAGTACCCAGTTCAAAATAGATTTTTGCTCTGTCTGTAACACCGCCTCCTTCCAGTTCCAGTGCCTGATTTGCATGTTCAAGTGCAGAGCTCCAGTTAGAACGCAGGTTATATACCTCGGCTAACCTGTAATGTGCATCTGCAGAAGAATTATTGTATTCAAGGGCTTTGTTCAAGAGTTCAATAGCCCGGTCAAACTGCCGCTCTTCTGCTAAATTTGTACCTCTGAAGACGAGTTCGTCATGTGCACCTTCCCTGGCATTCTGCAGAGTCCTTGTATCATTAGCATTTTGTGCGGCTTCAATAGCCTGGTCGTACCACTCCAGAGCAGTTTCAATGTCTTCAGGATTTACCCTTTTAAGAACCACTGCTTTCTGATAGTAAGGTGCCGGTAAATTAGGATTCATTTCAATGGCTGTATCAAGGCTTTCAAGTGAACCCTCATAGTCTTCCATCCGATATTCGAGCACACCGCGTACGTAATAAAGCTGAGGTATAGCACCTCTTGCACGTTGTGCTACTTCTTCATTACCAAATTCCCCGGCTACTTCTTCAGCATCCTGAAAATATTCAATCGCCGTGTTGGCAGATTCAACCGTTCTCTCACTCTGATATGTACGATAAGCATCCGTTGCACGACTTTGATATACACCAGGCAATTGTTCAGTTACAAATTCAACAATGTCATCAAATTGATTTTCTTCAGCAACTTCAAGTGCCTCTCTGAACATAGCAATTGCATTATCATAATCATTTGCACGTGCTAATTCCTGTCCCTCGTTATAAAGATTCACAGCTTCCTGTCTTGCTTCATCCTGAGCCTGTGAAGATGCGGCTAATCCAAGAGTCATCACCAGGACTAAACTGATGGATAATATTGTTTGAAATGATTTCATGGTGTTTCGGTTTGTTTTAATTTAAACGGGCTTAACTTAATGAAATTTTATCAACAATTTCACTATGCCGCTTATTTTTTAGACTTATTTTAATGTTAAATGTTTCTTAATAGGAAAAATTGGGTTTTGGTTTATTCTTTTTATAGAACTCACAAACATAGTCAACAGCTTCCTTATAGTCATCTGTAAGGAAAAAAAGATCTAAGTCTTCCGGGTTGATCAAACCTTCAGTTACAAGTATATTCTTCAGCCACTCTATCAAACCGCCCCAGTATTCTTTACCCACTAAAACAATAGGTATTCTTTTTATTCTCTTTGTTTGTATGAGTGTCAGTGTTTCAAATAACTCATCCAGGGTGCCATATCCTCCGGGAAATACAATAAATCCCTGGGCATATTTAACAAACATTACTTTTCTGACAAAGAAATAGCGAAAATTAATTTCATATTTGGGATAAACATAATCATTTACTCCCTGTTCATGAGGAAGTTCAATACCCAATCCAACAGATTTGCCACCATGATTATGAGCTCCTCTGTTCCCTGCTTCCATAATACCCGGGCCGCCTCCCGTAATAATTCCAAAACCATTTTCAGAAATTAATTCAGCAGTTTTAACAGCCATTTCATAATACCTGGTGCCGGGTTTTAACCTGGCTGAACCGTACACGGATATGCAGGGGCCAATCTGGTATAACTTATCATATCCTTCCACGAATTCACCCATAATTTTAAATACGCTCCACAAATCCTGATGTGAACCGGATTCAAACCGTTCGGGTGATGTTGCTTCTTCTGAGAAAGATTCAGGTACAGACATATTTATTTTCTGGAAAGTGAAAAAGAAAGTTTAATTCCCGGAGACCCCTCTGCAATCAAAGCAGGCTGAAGTGTGGCTCTGGCTGTTAAGTCATCAGATACATCAAAGCTGCGCATATGAGCAAAAACATAAGCATCTAATATATTCAACCCGTACGCCATGCCCAAAACTACAAACATAAAATCCCTCCGGTTTCTGAGACTTGTTCTGTTTTCCAGCAGTTCAGACGTACTGACTCCTTCCAGGTATCCAGGAGTGGCACCAAATCGAAAATCATTATCTTCGCCCTGTACGGCATTATAATAAGCAGCCCTGTAATCTGTGTATTGATCGTGCAGGTAGTGCGTGTAAATTCCCACCCCCGCAAAAAGTCCATAAACAATGGGTACTTTCCAAACCTGCCGGTTCACAACCTGTCCCCATCCCGGTATTATCATAGATTTAAACATCACAGAAGTGGGCGATGGGAATTCTTCGGTGTTTTCATTCACAGTATCTGCAATCGCAGCTTCTGTCTGTGAATACCTGTTTTCAAGCAAAAAGAAATCGTTTGGCAACAGAGATTGCTGAGCTGAAACCCCGTTGGCCAAACAACCCAGCAAAAAAAATATCATACTAACCGATTTCATCTAAAAGCTGAATCAAACGTTCCAGGTCATCGTCAGAATAATACTCTATACGAATTTCACCACCTTCACCTTTCGGTTTGATATCCACTTTGGTACTTAGACTGCTTCTTAAACGCTTTGATATCTCGTCATAAAAAGGATTAGACTTTTTTTGTGCCTGTTTTTTGGGAGAGTTTTGCTCTTTTTTCTTTTCGAAAGAACGAACAATATCTTCTGTCTGACGAACAGAAAGTGAATTCGAAATGATTTGTCCGAGCAGTTTTTTCTGATCTTTTTCGTTTTTCAGGTTTATGAGCGTACGCGCATGGCCTGTGGTAATACTTTCATCGCGAATTGCGGTTTGTATGAAATCCGGCAACTGGAGAAGCCTGAGCATATTTGTCACAGTAGTACGGTTTTTCCCCACTTTTTCTGCCACTTCACTCTGAGTATAGCTGCATTCATCGACCAGCCGCTGGTAGCCTATTGCTACTTCAAGCGGATTCAGCTGCTCTCTCTGAATATTTTCGATAAGGGCAAATGCAATGATTTCTTCATCATTTGCTTCTCTTATATAAGCTGGAATTTCTTCAATTCCTGCAAGTTTTGAAGCTCTGAGTCTTCTTTCACCACTGATAAGTTCAAAACGCCTTTCCCCAAGATATCGAACGGTAACAGGCTGAATTAAACCGTGTTTTTTTATTGATGTGGCAAGTTCTTCTAATGCCTCTTCCTTAAAATCCGTACGGGGCTGATGAGGATTCGGGCGAATATGATCAACAGGTATATTCAGTACAATATTTACACGTTCTGCCGGCTCAATCGGTACAGCTGTTTTAGTATTTTGAGCTGACTCATTGCCTTCTTTCCCTTCATCATAATCAGGAAAAAAAGCTCCCAATCCTCTTCCTAAAACTTTTTTCGACATAGGCGTTTTATTTGCTGAGTACCGGACTGTTTTTGAACATTTTTTTATTCCGCTGAATAATTTCCCTGGCAAGAGATAAATAATTCTTAGCGCCTATACTGGTCGCATCATAAAGTAAAGCGGGTTTTCCAAAACTCGGGGCTTCCGCAAGACGAATATTTCTTGAAATCACTGAAGAAAAAACCCGTTCGTCAAAATATCGTTTTACCTCTTCAGCTACCTGGTTGGATAGCCTGGTACGGGTATCATACATGGTTAGAAGAACACCCTCTATTTCGAGATCGGGATTTAAATGCTGCCGCACAATTTTTATGGTGTTCAGAAGCTGTCCCAGGCCTTCCAGTGCAAAATATTCGCATTGAACCGGGATTAGCACTGAATTTGATGCTGTTAAAGCATTAATGGTCAATAATCCCAGAGAAGGCGGGCAATCTATGATAATAAAATCATAATTTACACTGGCTTTTTCTACAGCTTTCCATAGAATTCGCTCTCTTTCATTTCTTTCCACCATCTCGATCTCGGCTCCCACCAGGTTTATATGAGAAGGAACAAGATCAAGAAATGGCAAGTCGGTTTCTCTTATGGCGTCTTTCATCTCGATTCCCCCTATCATTACCTCGTAAACAGAACTGGTTACCGTTTTCGGCTCAATGCCAAGGCCGCTGGTAGAGTTACTTTGAGGATCAACATCAATCAGGAGTGTCGGATGTTCGATAGCCGCAAGACTTGCAGCCAGATTAATAGCTGTTGTTGTTTTCCCGACGCCGCCTTTTTGATTCGCTATAGAAATTATTTTACCCATTCGATATGATATAAGGTATTATGTTTTATAGTAGGTAGGATAGAATATAACCCTCAATAAATACCTTACCAAACGAAGTTATTCACATAAAAAAGGTGGAAAACTCCGGGTAAAATTCAGTAAGCAATTTATTTACAGTAGTTAAGCCACCGGGAACCAAAGCCTATTGGTTACTTCCCGTAAGCTGTAAATTACGCTGATATGCTCTCGACTGAACAGGATCTGTTACCGGAGTGAGCTTCTGAAAGCTGTTCCTGAAAACAGTATCAAACGTCGCATTTTCCCCGGGCTGGAACTGATCAGTAAAACGTAATACTTCATTCTGATCTACCCATGGAGTTAAATCTTTTCCAGCGGAGGGTGCAGGCACAACTAATTGCTGAAGGTTATTACCCCCTCCCATTATAGCCTGGTCTGCCGTTTGATTCGGTTCGGGAGAATCATAAAAGTATATACCCGACATAAAACCTGCTACCAGTACAGCCGCGACTGCGGAATAAACAGTAAATTGTTTTCGTCTTTTAGAGGATGCCGCTTTTTTTGCTGCCAATAGCCGGATAGAATTAGAAATATGTTCAGGCGGGTTTATTTGCGGGAGCCGATCCAGTTGTTTTTTGGTGTTTTTGAGAGATTCAACATCAATTAAAAGATTGTTGCTGGCTCTTAGTTCTCTTTCAAACTCAACCTCTTCCGAGGGGTCCATCTCATTAAAAATGAAAGATATACTATTCGTATCTTTGTTTTTCATACTTTATTCGTTTCCTTCTCATGTTCTTCATCGAACTTTTTACGAAGGTTAATAAGAGCGTATCTCATTCTTCCCAGGGCCGTGTTAATAGAAACATCTGTTAACTCGGCGATTTCTTTAAAAGGCATTTCGTAATAATGACGAAGCATTACAACGGTGCGCTGTTCCTCAGGAAGTTCTGAAATGTGCTGCAGTAAACTTGAAGTTGATTCATCAAGCTCCAGTTTTTCCTGCTGTCCGACGGAGTCTTCATCGGGTAACCTTTCGTAAAAATCAGTTTTCGATTCCTTGTCATACGAGCTACTAACGTCAACAAAACGTTTTTGTTTTCTGATATGATCAATTGTTGCATTATGTGCAATTCTCATCACCCATGCAATCCATTTACCCTGTTCATTATAGGTATCATCCATTTTTGTGATGACTTTAGTAAATGTTTCCTGAAAAATATCATTAGCCGTTTCACGATTTTGCACCATGCTGAAGATATACGAATAGATTTTTGCCTGGTGGCGATTCATTAATTCGCCAAATGCGAGCTGATCATCTTTTTTCCTGAACAGATGTACAAGTTCTCTGTCTTCCATCTGCTCATAATTCGTCGGGATATGATCGGTGTTGTTCAATCTCATAATTCTATAAATTAAGATAAAGCCAATTCTTCTAAAAAAAACATTATAGAAGCCTGTAAAATTCGGAATAATATCAATTCAGTTATTTATACTGCATTAACTATGCCAATGTTTCCGTACCGTTATATTTTCATAGCGCTCTGCTTTTCTGTCTGTAAATGATAAATAAAGAATATATTACAAACTGTAAATTTTATATCGCATAAATATGTTACATAATTTACTTCTGCTTTTGATAGAAGTTATGAACTGCCAGGCCTGTCTTTTCTCCTAAGAACTCTATAAGAGCTTCGGGGCCAAGTTTTTTGATTTTACTGATAGATCCAAACTCTTTCAACAGTTTTTGAGCAGTTGCAGGCCCCACCCCTTCAATTTCCGTTAATTGGGTTTTAACTGTACGTTTAGAACGTTTCTGCCGGTGGTAATTGATTGCGAAACGATGGGCTTCATCACGTGCCCTCTGCAGCAGTTTCAATGCTGAAGATGTTTTTGGAATCATAACCGGGTCAATTTTACCGGGTAAAAATACCTCTTCCAGTCGTTTTGCCAGTCCGGCAATTTCGCATTCCCCCAGAAAATCAATTTCCTCAAGAGCTTCAGTTGCAGCATTCAGCTGCCCTTTACCCCCATCAATTAAAATTAAATCCGGCGGCTGTAGTTTTTCTTTTTTTACCCTGGAATATCTCCTTTTTACAATTTCTTTCATTGAAGCAAAATCATCAGCCCCGGTTACAGTTTTTATTTTAAACCTCTTGTACTCACTTTTCCTGGGTTTTGAATCCACAAAACAAACCATCGAAGCAACAGGATCTGTTCCCTGTGTATTGGAATTATCAAAACATTCTATTCTTCGGGGAAGCCGGTTCAGGTACAGAAACTCTTTCAGATCTTTAACCGACTGTGGTATCCGGTCGCGCTCCGCTTTCTGTTTTTCCAGTTTTCGCTCACCAAGGTTTAATTTCGCATTGGACACGGCCATACGGATCAGGTGTTTTTTCTCTCCGATTTTCGGAACATAAATGGGCACTTTTTTTCCATGCTGTTCCCAAAGATATTCCAGCAACGGGTCCTCATCATACATTTCATCACTTAGATAAACCTCATCAGGAATAGCTCCTGCATATTGCCCGGTATAATAATCTTCCACAAAAGACTGGATCATCAGACTTTTTGACATATCATCAATATTTTTTAAAAACCTGTGGAATTTACCTATCAGCTTTCCTTCCCTGACTTTAAAAAGTACTCCACAGGCTTCTCCCATCCCGGCATCAGCCTCAATTGCAAAAACATCCCTGTTTACCTCTTGGTTGGCTACAATTTTCATCTTCTGGTTATATTTCTCCAGGGAAATCAAACTGTCTCTAAGGGCAGCGGCCTGCTCGAACTCCATCGCCGAAGAAGCGATCTCCATCTCTTGTTTAATCTCTCTCATCAGTTCATCTGTTTTTCCTGTAAGCAGACGTTCCACTTTTTCTATGGCTGCCTGGTACATATGTATGTCCCAGTCACCTGAACAGTTTTCCAGGTAATCATCAAAACAGGAATGCCAGCGGGGAATACTGCGGGTTTTATCAATATTTTTTGAAGAAACCGCACATGTGCAAAGTCCGAATGTTTTCCTGATGGTTTCAAGCATACGCCTCATGTGCCCCACATGATCGTAGGGACCGAAATATTTACTTCCATCTTTAACCACTGTTCGTGTAGGATATACCCGTGGTTTTTCTTCCGGAGTAATGCAGATATAAGGATAGGATTTATCATCCCGGTACATAATATTATACCGGGGCTGGAATTTTTTTATCAGGTTGTTTTCAAGAATCAGCGCTTCGGCTTCAGAATCAGTAACAATTACCTCAATATCATCAACTTTAGAAACCATCACCGCTATTCTTCCATCATGGTTCCTGGAGTTTTGAAAATATGAGCGCACCCTGTTCCGCAGCCGTTTTGCTTTGCCTGCATAAAGATAGTTGCCCCGCGTATCTTTGAATAGATAGACACCGGGTTTTAAGGGTAAATGTACTATTTTTTCTTCTAATGAAACTGCCATGTTTTTCTGCTTATACAAAATAATGAAACCGCCTGAAGCCTTAAAAGGTTATATTTGCGAAAACCAGATCATTCTAACCGCTGATGCTTTTTTATGAAAACCACCGGTACCAACCCGGATATCCCCATTATTTATGAAGATAATCATCTTCTCGTGGTTGATAAACCTGCAGGTGTATTATCACAGGAGGACCGGACCGGCAAACCAGATCTTCTCACTTTATGCAGGGAATACCTTAAAAAAGAGTATGGGAAACCAGGCAATGTTTTTCTCGGGCTGCTGCACCGGCTCGATAAACCGGTAAGTGGTGTAATAATGTTTGCTAAAACTTCAAAGTCTGCATCAAGAATCAGTGAACAAATCCGAAAACGTAAGATAGGAAAAACCTATTTAACTGTGGTCACAGGGAAACCTCCCGAAAATGGTTTTCTGGATCATTACCTGCTGAAAGATGAAAAAAAGAATTTAGTAACAGTTGTGGAACGGGGTATTAAACGCGCAAAACATTCACAACTGATATTTCAAACACTTGAACAGAGAAATAACCTGGCTCTCTTAAAAGTAAAACTGATTACCGGCCGGGCGCACCAGATCAGGGTTCAGTTTTCAACAGAAGGTTTTCCGGTTTGGGGAGATGAAAAGTATGGTAAAGCTGAAGCTAATTCTATTGCTCTGCATGCTTATGAGCTTACAATTGAACATCCGACTCTCAAAAAAGAAAAGGTTTTTACCGCTCATCCTCCGAATCAAAAACCGTGGAACGGGTTCAAAACAAAAATTAAATCGTAACCTGTTGTTTGCCAGTTTGTTTCCGGTTACAGAATTTTCAGATTCCCCGGTTTCAAAGCATGAATGATTCAATTTACCTTTATGTTTTTCAGATGTATTATGAGAGCTACCCGCTCATAATACAAGAAAAGTTACGGGTATTTCATTAATTGTGGCACGTGTCGCGAACATCTCATGACAAGGTTAACCAAACAACAAGCACTTGATTTTTTGCCTTCTGTGGTAGATCAGGAGGCGAGTGAAGATGAAAAATTAGCATTTCTCTCATTTATTGAAAAAAATGAAGATGTGAGAAAACAGTATGAAAGTGCACTTCGTGTAAAAAAATTAATCAGCAGCCGATGCCCAACAGCCACAGCCCCTGAAAGGTTAAAGAAAGAGATTCTATCAGTGTTAGTTCATATGAACCCGGAAGATCAAGTTCAATTCAGCAAGTACAGGGATTGTCCTCCGGAAACATCTTCAGGTGGAACTCTTGCCGGAACTTCTTCCATTACAGGTTCTTTATTATTACGCTATTTATCCGCAACGGCTGTTATTCTGGTCATCACTCTTCTTATTGTTGATTTGCTGGATCGCACATCATCACATATCCCATACGAAACTTATGTAGTTGAACAGTTTGCTGCAGAACATTTTATGAAAGCAGGTGGACTTATTGACCCTCATTTTGCAACGCAGTCCACACAGGAAGCCGAAAAATTCATTATTGATCAGTACGGGCTGGAAGTTATCATACCTGAGATCCGAGGAACACAGTTTGCCGGAGTCGTTATGGCAGATTTTTATGACGGTTTTGAAGTACCCCTGCTGGAATATGAACAGCCTGCAGAAAACGAAACGATTTATATTTTTGCCTTCAATGTGAACGATCTTGAAACAAACCGTTTCCTGCAGCGCGATGAACAGGCGGTTAACACATGCAAACTTCAGAATGATTTTTATGTGCTTGAAGTTGGCGATCATCATGTTGTTTCCTGGCTTTGGCAGGATAAATGGTACACAGCCATTTCCAATTTCAACGGATATGATTTAGCCTCACTTGTAGAACCGCTAAATTATACTCCCTAAACCCTTACAACTGAATTTACTCCTGTAGCAAATTCTCTTCTATCATTTTTCCCGGCAATTTTTTTGAAGTTTTTGCACCCAGTTCGCGCAGCATTTCTGCCTGCCGTACCAGGTTTCCCGAACCGTTGTTCAGCCGGTTCATCGCCTCGTCATAGCTTTTTTGTGTTTGTTCAATACGGTTTCCGATATCCTTCATACTATCCACAAAAAGAACAAATTTGTCGTATAAAGCACCGCCACGGGTTGCAATTTCCATTGCGTTTTTATTCTGGTACTCCTGTTTCCATACGTTTTCGATTGTGGCAAGAGTTGCCAGGAGCGTGGTTGGGCTGACGATGATAATATTCTGGTCAAATGCTTCATTATACAACTCGGGATCAGCCTGCATGGCAAGGCCAAATGCAGGTTCAACAGGAATAAACATCAATACAAAATCCGGGCTTTCAAAGCCATGTATCTGAGCATAATTTTTGCTGCTTAATCCTTTAACATGAGTACGCAGCGAGGTAATATGCTGTTTCAAAGATTTCTGCTGATCCGTCAGTTCATCGGCCGATGAATACCTTTCATAGGCAGTTAAGGAAACTTTGGCGTCTATAACCAGTTTTTTCTCATCGGGAAGTTTTACAATCACATCCGGCTGTAACCGGCGGCCATCTTCCATTACGCTGTTTACCTGGGTGTCGTATTCCCGCCCTTTCGTAAGGCCGGATTTTTCAAGAATTCGCTGTAAAATTACTTCTCCCCAATTCCCCTGCCGTTTACTATCTCCTTTCAGGGCTTTGGTCAGATTTTTGGCCTCATCCGACATTTTCTGGTTCAGGTCATGCAACGATCTCAGATGCTGTTCCAGAGCGCTGCGGCCTTTGAGATCCTCTTTATGTGTTTCCTCAACACGTTTTCTGAACTCCTCTATTTTTTCTCCCAGGGGTTTAAGAATCTGGTCCATTTTCTCCTGGTTATGAGCTGTAAACTTTTTCGATTTCTCTTCGAGAATTTCATTGGCAAGATTTTTAAACTCAACTCTGAATTTTTCGTGGAGTTCATTGAGCTCTTTTTTCTGTTCTTCCAGCCGTTCTTTCAGGTTTTTATATTCCGCATTGAGAGTTGCCATCTCTTTTTCGGCGTTATTCGCCCGTTCTGTTTCAAGTGCCAGCTTTTTTTCTTTTTCCTCACTTCCGGACAGAAGATATTCATTTCTCTCTTCTAGACGGGATTGCCTGGATTTTGCCATAAAATGTGCCAGTGCAAATCCTATGCAGAGAAAAAGAAGTGCGGTAATAAAATCGAATAGTTCCATACAGAGAGAGTTTTATGTTCTTTCTGCATAACATACGGCATGCGGGTGACAATTTCCGTCACCCTTTCTTACGCACACCAATTTTTAATGCTTCATCAGCAGATTAGCCGAAAACATCTTTAATTTTCGAAAAAAAGCCTTTTTCTCTTTGTTCAGCATTGTCCGGATGGAAATTTCTCTCACCCTTCAAAGCACGGATATGGCTTTCCTCCTCAGGTGTTAGTTCTTTGGGAACATAAATATTCACCCGGATGAACTCATCCCCGGTGCCGGAGTTATTTAATCCTTTTATGCCTCTTTCTCTCATTCGCAAAAGCTTACCGGGCTGTGTACCGGGCTCCACTTTTACTTTTGCCTTGCCTTTGAGTGTGGGAACTTCTACATCGGTCCCTAAAACAGCATCCGGAATACTGAGAAACAGATCATAGTAAATATCATTGCCTTCACGCACAAAATGTTCATGCTCTTCTTCTTCAATCAACACAATCAGATCGCCGGGTTCCCCACCGCGTATACCGGCATTCCCCTGTCGCCGGAGTGTGATATAGTTTCCATTGGTCACACCTGAGGGAATATTTACTTTGATCTGATCTTCTCCTTTAACCCGTCCCTCACCTGCACACTTCGAACATTTATTGCGGATAATTCTTCCTTCACCGCCACAGGCAGGACAAGCCTGTACATTTACAAACTGGCCGAACATAGTTCTGGAAACCTGACGCACTTCTCCCACACCATTACATGTGCCACATGTTTCAAAATCAGCTTCTGTTTCAGCACCGGTTCCGTTACAGGCATCACATTTTAACTGCCGCTTCACCTTCAGTTTCTTTTCGGTTCCCCCGGCAATTTCTTCAAGACTTAAAGAAACTTTCAGTTTCATATCCGAACCGGGCCTGCCGACTCCTCTTCTGCGCCTGCTCTGGGAGCGCCCGCCACCAAAAGCATCGCCTCCGAAAAAATCACTTCCGAAAATATCACTGAACCGGCTGAAAATGTCTTCAAAATCGGCATTGCCGAAATCTGAAGCCCCTCCGAACCCACCGCCATTCATACCTGCATGACCGAACTGATCGTACCGCTGTCGTTTTTGCGGATCCCTGAGCACTTCATAAGCCTCGGAAGCTTCTTTAAATTTTTTCTCAGCATCAGCATTTCCTTTATTTCTGTCGGGGTGATACTTCATTGCCAGTTTTCGATATGCCTTTTTCAATTTGGCATCACCGGCATTTTTATCTACTCCTAAAATCTCGTAGTAGTCGCGTTTTGACATGAATTTATATTTACTCGCTTACAATTACTTTTGCGTGTCGTATAGTTTTATCACCAATTCTGTAGCCATTCTCTAAAACCTGCAGTACCGTTCCGCTTTCTATGGAGTCATCTCCGGGTTTTTGATTCAGCATGGCATCGTGCAGGTTCACATCAAAGGGAACACCTGTTTGATCGATCCGTTCCACACCATACTGCTCAAGAACATTTTGAAATTTATTGGCTACAAGCTCAACTCCTTCAAGATATGATGAGTCGGCATTGGCATCTTTTAAAGCGTTAAGTGTACGAATCAGATCATCATTTACAGGTAAAAATGCCTCCAGTGCTACTTCACGTGAAGTCCGGAAAATTTGCTCCCTTTCGCGCTGCATTCGTTTTCTCATATTTTCCATCTCAGCGGCTTTACGAAGCTGTGTGTCTTTTAGCTTTTCCAGTTCTTCTTCCAGTTCGTTAATCCGCTTTTGCTGCTCTTCAACCAATTCATCTGTATCAACGGATTCTGCTGAATTATTTTCAATGTCTTCAGACTGATCCACAGATTCTTCCTTTTCTTCCTCTTTGGTGCTCATCAAATATTCTTTTTTATTCTTTTGAACTTAATAATTAATCAAAAATTTTGTCGTATTCATGCTTTCGTGAAGCAAATAACATGCCACAACTTATTTATACAACACTCTGTGACAATGTTTCGCACTCCCTTTTACTCTCCTTCACAAAAGAATTCTATCATATTTCCGTCGGGGTCCGAAGCAAACACAAACCGGCCTTTCTTCCGGTTTGCCGGCCCGCTCAGAATCGTAACTTCATGGTCTCTTAAATAGGCTGCCATTTCATCAACCTGTTCTGGTGATTCAAGATAAAAACCAATATGGTCCACACGAAAATCTCTTGAGTTTGGATCGTAGCTTGTTTCTGCTTCTACAATCACAAGTGTATCTTCGTTTCCTATTTTATAAACGGCCATGCTTTGCCCCATTTTACGCATAAGCTTAAAACCCAGAATTTTTCCATAAAAATCTTCGGAGCGTTCTATTTCATTCACACGGATGGTCATATGATTAATACCGGAAGGTTTAAAATCCATACTTTACTATTCTTTAGCTTGTTTTAGATTTACACAATAAACTACAAGTTTTGCTATTTTCTTTGAACTGATTTTTTATAATTCATTAAACATCAATTGTGGCAACTTTATACCTGGTGGCAACACCCATAGGAAACCTGGATGATTTTTCTCCGAGAGCTGCAGGAGTACTTTCTTCGGTAGATTATATCGCATGCGAAGATACCCGAACATCCGGAATTTTGCTACAGCACTATCAAATCAGGAAACCGGTATTTTCGTTTCATCAGCATAATGAACATCATAAAGTTGAGCATATCATCAATATTCTGAATTCGGACCAGGATGTAGCCATTATCAGTGACGCGGGGATGCCCGGTATATCTGATCCCGGGTTTCTTGCCGCCCGCGCCGCACATCAGAAGGGGCACACCGTTTCTGCCATTCCCGGGCCCGATGCCCTTACAACAGCACTTGCCGCAAGCGGGCTTCCATGTGATCGTTTTATATTTGAAGGATTTTTGCCCCCAAAAAAAGGAAGACAAACAAGAATTAAAAATATAGCAGATTCTGAGATAACATCCGTTGTCTATGAAAGCCCGCACAAACTGGTTCGCTTTCTAAAAAAATTATCTGAATTTACAGATGAAAAACGATGGGTATGCATTGCCCGGGAACTTACAAAAAAATTTGAAGAAATTGACCGTGGTCAACTTGGTAATATTCTCTCTAAATGGAAAAACCGGCCTTCAATTAAAGGCGAATTTGTAATTATAGTATCAGGAAAACATTACACTGAATAGATGAAAAGCTTCTCCTTCTGGAATCATTCATGGGCATTATCTGTCTCAGCAGCACTTTTATTAAGTCTCTCTTTTCCCCCATTCAACCTATCTGTTCTGCAGGTTCCTGCCTTTGTTATTTTATTCCGGCTTGCGGTTATTTCAAACAGCAGCAGGCAGCTGATCTATTTTGCATATCCCTCTTTTGTGTTGTGGAACCTTCTTACAACCTACTGGCTGATGATGGCTACAGTTGCGGGCGGGCTGGCCGCCATTTTAGCGAACGCTCTGCTTATGCTGATTCCGCTTCTCCTGATAAGAAAATTATTTTTATCAAACATGAATTCCTTTCTTGCAGCTTTTCTGGCAGCTTCCTTTTGGGTTACCTACGAATTTCTGCATCATAACTGGGATCTTTCCTGGCCCTGGCTTACCCTTGGAAATGGCTGGGCCAATATAACTAGCGCTATTCAATTTATATCTTTTACTGGTGTGTGGGGGATTTCATTCTGGATCATGCTCACGGCTTCCTTGCTATTTCTGTATATCAGGGAAAAAAAGAAATCCCTTTTATATGGCGGGATTTCTGTGTTCCTGGCTTTTCCGCTTCTATCTGTTTTATTACTGACAACACAGCAGCAGGAGACCGCAAATCCGGTAGACGTCACCATAATTCAACCAAATTCCGATTCTTACGAGGATTTTGGCGGCCTTTCATCCGCAGATGAACTCATTACAAAGTTGCTGACTCTCTCTGCGGAGGCTTATACTCCGGAAACAGATGTGCTGATCTGGCCGGAAAATGCCCTGGACTCGAATCTGCCTTTTGATCATTATCATTTTAACAGAATCAGAGATTCTCTGGATACCTGGAATACTTCACTAATTACCGGTACCGGTTTTGTTGATTATTATGACGAAGATAACCGGCCGCCTGTTTTCAGAGAGTCTGTAAACGGGACATACAATGTTTACAACTCAGCATTTCACCTGCACCCGGACCAGCCGAATAAAGTGTATAAAAAAGGAAAGCTTGTACCCATTGTGGAGAGGCTTCCTTTCGTTGAGACCTTTCAGAGGCTGGATGCACTTAACTGGGTTGACTGGGGAGTAAGTGCAGGTTACGGTTTGGGAACCGAAGCAACTGTATTTGATGTGAATGGCCACAAAACACCCGCACTGATTTGTTATGATTCTGTTTTCCCCGGCTGGGTAAATAAATTTGTAAACAGGGGTGCCGGGTTCTTAACCATTATTACCAATGACGGGTGGTGGGGCAAATCAAACGGCCATATTCAGCATTTTGCCTATGCCAGGCTCAGGGCTATTGAGAACAGAAAATGGATTGCACGTTCGGCAAATAATGGGATATCGGGGATTATTGGCCCGGATGGACGAATCCATAAGGAAACCGAATATTGGACTGAGGATGCCTTTTCGCATACAATCTACAGTACAGACAGTATGACGATTTATTCTGAATTCGGTGACTGGCTGGGTTTTCTTCTTACGATTTCAACTCTTGCAGGACTCACCAGATTGAGAATGGTGGGAAAAGATAAATCAACGTGAGTTCGATATAAATACAAAGATGACGTCAGTTTGAGCGCAGTTTCGGCCGCTTTTTGGTCGAAAACATATATTTCGACTCCATTCCGAGGAAAAAACACCCTCGAAATTGCGCTCAATATGACGTATTCAATCATCCTTATCTTCGAGCTCACTTTAAATCAGGTTGACCGGATATTGATCCGAACGCTGAACCGCACATCATGAGTGGTACGTTTAAAGGTACCTGATGATTTTGGAATAATGTTGCTGAACGAATATTCAACATTTGCCTGAATTGTGCTGGAAAAACGATAGCCTATCACAGCCGAGGTATTTATCCTCGACTGGCCTCTTAGCGTGCCGGGTGTAAAAGAATAGATCGAAGGATCGGGATTTATATTCCCGCTGTCTCTCTGAAATACATCCTGAAGATCAGTTTCCAGGCGCAGATGCTGCTCTGTATCTTCTATAAAACTGCCATTCAGTGTAAGATCAATGTTATTTGTTGTTCTTCGAATCAGTGGCAACCGGAAATTCCGCAACGTATATGCTATACTTACTCTCAAACCTTTCGACAACCGTTCTGTAACCTGTGTATTTGAAAGTGCCAGGCTGGTGATCTTGCTGGTTTCATAACCTGCCTGGGTTCTCAGGCCGTTATCCCATGTAATATTTAGCTGAACAAGAGGTGAAAACCTTTTCTCAACCGTAACGGATGCCGGTTCAAACTCTTCTCGTGTATCCTCAATATTAAAACTTCCAAGCCTTCTTATTAGCGGCTCACCGGCGTCATTATTCAGATTCCAACCTGTCCGGTACAAGCCAGTATAGGCATGAACCAGGGTGGCACGCTGCATGTATTCTCCTATAAAAGGAATCATACCTTCTATTCCAGTCCAGTTTACTCTCCAGCCGGGCAGTGGAAATGGCATGAAATTTCGTTTTCCTATGGATGACCTTCCACCCAGGTAAGCTTGCCGGAAATCTTCCTGGAGTCCTGTTTTATTTAAAACGGTCCTGCCATCCATATTTCCCGTTTCATCACTGATGGTATTCTCACCGGGATTCATATCATCAAAAGCTATTTGCAGCTGTGTACGGTAAAGAGTTTCATATCCCGGACCGAATGCCCACACACTGGAAGTAATGTTACCGGAAGCACTTCTAACAGAAGAGAACGTATTATCCGGGTTCAAAGCCAGTGATTCTGAACTCCGTTCATCCCACTGGGTCTGCCAGTTCAGGTCGATTGCAACATTCTGAAATGGATTTAAGGTTGTGTTCCAGGTAATATTATCCGAATACGTGTTATTGCCGGGCAACTGTAATGAGGATGTACCGTCAACATTATTGATAAGCTGGTCTCTTCCTATAGTTTCCTGGAGCCCTAACCGGTATCCAAAGGAGGGTGTAAACGTATCACTGCTGAAGAAATCATAAAGTTGTGATCCTCCGGCATAACCAGCCTGTGCTGAGGTTTTTGCATTATTATAATTGATATCAATGCTTCTCATACTGAAAACAGCCAGGAAAATTTTACGCCCGTAATATTCCATGTGTTCTCCCAGGCTGTACGGTTCAGCTTCTTCCTCACTGTTGTTTCTCTGCTGCCGTAAATTTGTCTCTTCCCGGTTCATTTCAGCAGCCCGTTCATAAAAGGGAATTCGGTTGAGAAGGTCTTCTGTATTCATTCTTATGGTATGATCGAGTCTGAATGTATTGGAAACCCTTGCCCCCTGGTTTGATCCGAATGGTGAATTTTCCCAGCGATAGCCACCTGAATACCGCGGGTTATAATTCAGCCAGCTGAGGGCGTCTATCCGGCTGAATTGCGGCTGCCAGCTTGCCGTATAATTCTCCTCGTAATTGCTACGCCGGGGAGATAATGAATCCGCCAGTATATCCCTGAAAACTGAAAATGAAGGTGTGGGAACAAACACACTGCTGTCTGCACCGGCCAAACCCGCATCCCGTGCTGCAATTCTGGCGAGATCAAAGGTTCCCCTGGCCTGAAAAGTGGTTGAAATGGAACGTGTAAGATTATATCCGAATCCAAAGTTGGTATTGTATGCAAAGCTGTGAGTTTGCTGCAAAGACTGTTCCTGCTGGTTTATCTCTGTCCTGCGTTTTCGGTCTTCATACGACCTGCGGGTGGTAAAAGAAGTAGTAATATTATTTGGCATATACCCAAGCTGAAAACCGGAAATTGCCCTGGCAAGTGGTACACCCTCAAGAAATCTGAACGGGCGTATAAACCGGACATTCCGAAAGGCAAGATTATAACGAATTGCCGCATTGTAGTTCCAGTTATTCTGAAAACGGTATTCAGGATTACGCCCGTTTCCGCTATTATAAACATAGTTCAAAGTGGTATTATCCAGAATGTATCTTGCCAGAGGATTTTCTGAATTACTCTTGGTCACGTTTGATAAGTTAAACGAGTAGCTTTCATTATAACTTTCCACATCCCGGATTTGACTTTGTATCACCCTGTTCTGCTGGTCAGCGTTCAAATCATCGCGTGAACGCACGGCATTTTCAAAATCACTCAGCCTGATATCCCCCTGGTTTGGCAGGTATTTTGGAACAGATGTGGATCTGCGTGTAGAAAAACTAAAGGGTATGCTCCACCCATAACGGTCCGGAATAAAGCTATCCAGGTTTACGGAAGTATTCAGATCGTATGCCAGCTCATTACTTATTCTGCGTTGTCCCAGGCGTGAGTCGAGTGAACCAAACCCCTGTGTCTGACGAATTACATTGGCATTGACAGTCGCAAAGTCAGCCAGTTTTAATGTAGATTTTGCATTTGCCGCCCATCCTTTTTCATTATCAAAGCCTGATACCCGAAGTTCGTTCAGCCACAATTCAGCATTCAGCACCGGTGTTCCCGGTCCGCCAGGTTCTGAAGGATCAAAGGGATTTCGAATTCCCATCCCGACCTCCGTAACCCTTCCAAGGGAAGGATTTCCTTTAATTGCTACGACGGCTCCCGGCACAGCATCCGGTAAAATATCAGCCCGTTCATATACCTCAGATTCTGTATCCTGTGTATCCTGGTCACGAAGTTGTTTCAGCTGGTTAAAGGCCGAAAGAACAATGTTCATGCTGTTTTCGTCATATATCCAAACCCGGGAAGCTTCCTCTTCGAGCTGTGCATTATTTGTCGGGTCAAAAAGCTGAAAAGGAAAATTTTCATTTGACGGAGTTACCGGCTGCCTGTACTCGTAATAGTTATTCTCAAGATCGTTTCCGAATCTTAAAACAAGTTCTGCGTCACCCCGGTTTTCAAACCCTTCTCCATGAACAAACATTCTCATATTTGAATAATCCAGCAGGTTTAATCCACCCGGATATACTCTTTTTACCATCTGAACCGCTCCGGGATTCAGGTTTTGCACATTTAATATGATGGACTGTTCATTCTGAAGTGATTGCAGCTGGGAACCGCGGTTTTGCCCGCGAATACCACCGGCCGGCTGCCGGTAAGGAACCGGCTTTCGGTTGGCATTTTCTTCAATATTTATGGTACTCACCTTGAGTTCCGCATTGGAATCGTTTTCCTGGTTTATACTTTCATCGTTTCTCCACTGGCTGCCTACAAATTCAAGTGCGGCGAAACGAAGTGTAAAGGGCTCGCTGTAGCCCGACATCCAGATTCTGATATAACTTATATTCTGAAAGTCGTTGATGTCTCCCACCTGCCTTATAAACTCATCCAGGGGTATTCTCACCTGGTACCACCTGTCCTGCTGACGGGTACCCGGTACCCTGTCCACAATAAAAGTTCCCGGTGACCCGATCTCCAGACCGGTTTCATCAGCCGGATTTAAATCTACCTCGTATTGGAAATACGCGTTGGTTAATTCTACAGAAGAAGAATTTACAAGCCCTTCCGTATTGGGACGATTCGTGGAGGCCCTTTTTTCATCCTGATTTAAAGGAGTATTGCCATCAGGAAATCCCAGCATCCGGTGGAAGCGTTCATGAAGGGGCAGATCCTGAACCTTTGACTCACCGTAAAAAACATAATCATCGTTTGACGGATCGGCGGCCAGCTGCTGAAACTGTTCATCAGCGGAGCCAAACTGTTCTCTCATCTCTTCAATAAAATCACTGAAAATCGATAGTTCATTAAGGTTACTTACTCCTCCACTATTGGGTAGTCCGTCCAGGCCCACATCTTCGAGTTCCCTGTTTTCATTTGAAAATTGACCTTCAGGGGGTGTGGGAGTTGACGATAAAGCCGATCTGGGATTAGTAAAATCATCGACCACCAGGTTTTGTGTATTTAATGCCAGCCCGTCTTCTGTATTGAGTTTGGAATTCGGGATCACATCTTCTGAAATAATTCCGATATCGATATAAATTTTTCCATCATAATCTTCAACGGAAGCCGCATTGGGTATTTCTCCTCCGGGCAATACAGGCTGAACCCAGAATTCAAGAAATTCTATATTGTTTTGGGTAAAATCTTCCTGGCCTGAAGGTATTACTGAGGTCATACCACCCCATGTATTCTGCGGCTCTTCTTCGAGAAGCCCGCGCAAGTTTGAATTATAGTTGTATTGCCCTCTCTCCCGGGGATTATAGAAAACATCCAGGGTATTGATAATCTCATCCTGTGGGTTGCGGGTTTCTCTTCCCGGAAATACATCCGTTACCTCAACCGGTTCAGATTCCGGCGTAAATTCAACATTGTCTAATATAGATGTGATATTTCTCGGTACGGTATACCAGGAAAATTTTGAACGCAAATCGGAGCGGTCTCTGCGTGCTTGTTGTGATGCAGCCGGCTGGCCCGGAAAATCATCTTCCTCAAAGAACATGCCATCAGCAGCAAATCCCGGTACGGCAGCTGGAGCAGAAGCCAGGTGCCAGCGGGTGGCATTTAACAGGTTAATTTTTATGTTAGCTCCTTCAAAATCATCAATAAAAGACAGGCCTTCTTCTTCATCCGGGAAAAGTTCGTTATTCCGTATGGCCCGGTTTACAGCCCTTGTCTGGGATATACCGGGCCGCAGTTGCGCAAATTCTCCGCTGAATTCAAATTCGGATGGAGCCCTTGTTTGCACCAACGGCAGTGCATCTACGGTACGGGTAAGAAAAGGCGCATCGAAACGGGCATTGGCATCAAAACCCAGGATTGAATTGCTGATTGGTTCATCGCCTATCCGGATCTTATCATCCAGCGGCCTTTCGCTGAACCGGAACCATGTACCGCCAAAATGTACATTGTTCATTAGTTCATATTCAGCACGAATACCGGTAAATGTTTTTTGCTCAATAGAAGTGAGTGCCTGGTTTTCATATTCAATACGGATATCCTGTCCGGGTGCCGTGTAGCGGTCGTTCAGAAGAGTAATGCTGCCAAAAGAATAATCTACCTGGTAATCCACATCCTCCTGAAGTTCAGAGCCATTCGCAAAAACTTTCACCGAACCTTCTACCAGTGCGAATCCCAAACTGTAGTTATCCTGCACACCTCCACGGGATGTCCCCCTGAACTGGTAAAAACCATTTTTTGAGCTTTGTGCTGCATTTCTCTGTCGCTGGCTATACAGTTCCGTATAACTCAGATCATTTACCTCTTCCTCAGGGGTACCTGTTTCCTGCAACACTTCGTTTATCCGACTTCCGAAGGGTTCCAGGTACGGGAAAACAATAAGCCCGTTCTGAGCATCCAGGGTTCCCGTTCCAAAATCAATCTGGTTATCACTTTCCAGGGCTCCCTGAGAATCGACCCGGTCTAACCCAAGGTCCTGAATTAAGGTTTGGTTGCTTCCGGGAAGCCGGTCGCTCGCAAGGTTATCTTCAGTATAAAGCAGTTCCAGTTCAATAGATTCCCGGTTGATATTGCTCATCCCCAGTGAATAAATATTTCTCATTGTCAGGGGGAACAGAAGATTCTCTGTTGATACATTTTTTGGCCGCAGCATCTTCAGAAAAATACGATCGCCCCCGCCTCTGTTCATTTCACCTACATTTATTAATTCACCACCGCTGCCTCTGTAGGTATAACTCACTGCAAGAACTTCTCTTGAACCAAGTGAACTGCGCATGGAAATAAAACCTGAAATCTTGTTGATTGTATAATCTTCCCCCTCACGAAGCGGAGTGAAATAGCCTTCTTCGAAGTTCCTGGAATCTTCAACTCCCAAATCCTGTGCCGAAACCCCTGTCTGCGGGTCGCGATACGGGTCTAGTAATTCCTGTGTAAATGTGTCTTCTTCATTATCTGGCGCTGCGTATATACCATCCGGCTCCTCCACCACTCCTATTTCAGCCAGTGCAACAGCGGGAATGGAACCTTCGTCCGTCTGGATATTTTCTCTCAGAATCCATACTTCCACATCAGCAATTTGCAGTGTTTGCCTTAACTGCTGAGGATTTTCCATACTGGTTTCAAACTCCTGGCGAGTATAAAAATCCAGGAAAAAATGCCTGTCATCACTGTAATCTGCCGGCCGTATTTCTATAGGCTGTTCCTGGGAGCCACCGCGGATGGTTTCAACATTACTTTCCCCGTCCTGTTGTGATACAACCGAAGTAACCCGTAAAGACCCCAGTTCCACTACAGATTTTATACCGAACAAAGCACCGCTGCCACGTACCAGCGAGTTACCGGTATTCATGGTAACATTCCCCATTTCTATGGTTTTGATGATTTCATCATCATAGCCTTCATAAACAATACTCAGCCTGTTTTGATACTCAAACGGCCGCTCCGTATCCCAGTCTGTCTGGATACTTAGTTTATCCCCGATATTTCCCTGTATATTTAACTGCAAATTCTGGTCGAAGGTAGGATCTACTCTTGTCTGCTGATCACGCGGAAGGTTCGGATCCTCAGAAAGCTGAATAGAAGCTCCTGCGTTCATATTTGCCACTCCGTTTACCCTCAGGTTTACTTCCGGTTCTCCAAAAATGGTAGTGAAAGCAGATTCTCTGCCACCTGGTATTGCCAGCCTGAAATCAAGGAGGCCCCTTTCTGTACGTTCCTGTTGTTTAAACTCCGTTATTAACTTTTTCCAGTTTTCTTCTTTGGCTTTTTGGCGCTGCATCAGCGCGTAATCCCGGAATGATGCAGAACCCGGCATTCCGGACCGCCGGTTATGTATTCTTTTTTCATAAGAATATCCACGATCTGCTCTTTGTTCAATCAGAACCTCTTCAGCGGGCAGTGTAATAAAATAGAGTTTGGGAATGGGTTTATAGAAGGGCCGTGCTACAAAATCACCCTGAACCGCTTTAAACACATGGTGGAATGAACTATCCGGCTGTATATCACGGAGTTCTTCTGAGATTCCCTGGGAACGTACTCCGGTGTTGAATGCAAATAAGAACATCCATCCGGCCACCATAAAAAATTGATAAAAACGACGTATTTTGGGCACCTGCTTAATGATACTTTTAATCCGGCCTTTTAAAAGCTAATTTTGGCCGATATATCTTTTTTGTTCGTTAAACTTATAAACAACGTCGTAACAGTATTCCGATAGGCAATTATTTTGTTGAAACTCAAAACCCGGAAATGTATTCAGATGATAATAAAGCATTCTAAACTATGTTAAAAGTTATATCATAAAATTCTCTTTGGTCAGGGTTTCCATAGCACTGTCAGCATATACAATCATTCATGTTTAATAAAATTCAAATAGATCTGCTGAAAATGCATCTCGGGCCTTTCCTGTTTTGCCTATTCACCGTTATGTTTATTCTTCTTATGCAGTTCTTAATTCTGCATGTGGATAAACTGGTTGGAAAGGGGCTTCCGGTTATGATTGTAATTGAGCTGATTATAAACAATTTAGCTTACATGGTGGTACTTGCCGTACCCATGGCCGTATTGGTTTCCACGCTGATGGCCTTCGGCCGGTTTTCTGAATGGAATGAACTGACAGCCATACGGGCAGCGGGAATTAATCCTGTAAAATTAATGACACCTGTTATTGCCATCGGGTTTATCCTGTTTTTAAGCATGGCCTATTTCTCTAATTATATTTTGCCTGAGTCGAATCATAAAGCGCGTTCTTTATTCCTGGATATTCGTATGCAAAAACCCGGTTTTGATCTTCAGCCGGGGGTATTCTATGAAGATATTGAGGGATATACCTTTCTGGTTAAAGAAATAGACTCCCAAACAGATTCTTTGTATGATGTCCGGGTTTTCCAGGATGATTCGGATAACCGGTATGAAGCCTATATAAATGCCAAACGCGGCTGGCTTGAAACTCCTGATGAAGCCACACTTTCGCTTCACTTGCACAATGGATCCATACTTAGGTATATCCCCGGAAACCGAAGCGGTGAGGAAACACTTGAACGTAGTGAATTTGGCCGGTACAGAATGAGTTTCGACCTGTCTGATCTGGCATTCTCCCGTTCGAATCCGGAACGCCGAAGCCGCAACGACAGAACCATGAGTGCACAGGCAATGCTTGCCGTTGTGGACACCATCCGGAATGAAGCTGAACAAGAGGTTGAAAAGTTTAAGAGAAATACATTGCAAAATGAAAATCTTCCTTTTGATTCAGGCGACCGTAATTCCTACAGGATTCCAGATTCCCAGCCGGCAGACACTTTGCTGGTTTATGAAACAGATTTCCTGGCTCTTAATAAAGTTTTTACACCCGATGCCCAGATACAGTCGATTAACAGGGTCATTAACAATATTGAATATTACAAATCAGAACTGGATAACCTGCGCTCCAACCTGTCGTGGCGTGAATTTCGTATTGCCGAATATCTTGTGGAAGTTCATAAGAAAATCTCCATCCCGTTTGCATGTATTGTCTTTGTTTTTTTAGGAGCACCCATAGGCATGTTAACGCGAAAAGGAAATCTCGGCATCGCAGCACTCATCAGTGCCGTACTGCTTACATTTTATTTTATGGCTGTTATCCAGGGAGAAAAATTTGCAGACCGTATTATTATTTCACCATTTATGGGAATGTGGGGTATAAATCTGTTTTTATTGGTTATTGGATTGGTGCTAACCCTTCATATTGCTTCCCCATTCCGGCTTACAAATATCCTGAAAAAAGATGAATAAACTGGATCGATATATTTTTCTACGGCTGTTTACCATCACCTTTTTTATGCTGGCTGTACTGATATTTATATTTATTCTGATCGATTTCTCGGAAAACAGTGATGATTTTACAGACCAGGGAGCCACAATCGGCCAGATATGGAGCCTTTACTACCTGAATTATATCCCTGAAATGACCCGCCTCGTATCACCTGTTGCCGTTTTTGTAGCCTGCCTGTTTTTAACAGCCCAAATGACAGAACGACTTGAAATTATCGCGATTAAAGCATCGGGTGTAAGCCTGTACAGGTTAGCCGCACCCTTTATATTTTTTGGATTGACTATAGCGGTTATTGTTAGCTACCTGGATGCATTTATTATACCTGAATCCAACTCCGAACGAATTGAATTTGAGCAGCAGTATCTGAACTCAGACGGTGATCGTATTGACAGGGGTAATTTATTCAGGCATGAATCCGACTCAACCATTATAAAAATTGATTTTTTTGATGCAAGTGCCAACCGGGGATACAGAACCACTCTCGTGGAGTTCAGCGGAAACCAGATCCACCGAATTGTCAGTGCGAATCGTATACTGTGGGTTGATTCCACCTCCACATGGATAGCAGACAGAATTAACGAAAAAATTTTTACGGGAAATATACTTCATGAACGAACAGCAGAAAGAGAAGAGCTGGACCTGAATCTTTTACCGCGCGATTTAGCCCGCCGCACCTCGGATATTTACCAGCTAAACTATCCTGACGCTATTCAATATATTCGTTCTATGGAAAGAATTGGCGCGGGCGGAATATCACTGCCGGCAGTTCAGTTGTTTGGCCGGATGGCATACCCTGTTTCGATCATTGTAGTCTGCCTGATTGGATTTGCCCTGGCAACAGAAAAACGCAAAGGCGGCAAAGGATTTTATATCGCCATGGGGCTGGCGATAAGTTTCATCTATCTTGTTATGATGAAAGTAATTGAACCGTTTGGGGCCGCCGGTACTATTTCCCCCACATTTGCAGCTGTCTTCCCTCATTTCTTTTTCCTGACTATCGGGCTGGGGTTGTTAATTATGGCCAAGAAGTAAAGAGTACTGCCCCGGCAGGGGCAGGTGGATCTCGGGTGACCTGCCTTTTTTACAAACATTCCGTCCCATTCTGGACGGACGGTTTCAAATTTTTATGAGATACCAATTAATAAGCTGAAAGATTTGCCTGTAAAAGAATTCTGCTCCGGCAGGAGCAATATGTTTGTAAAAAACGGGCTGGCCAACACGAAATACGCTCCGGATGGAGCGATATGTCTGTACCCGCAAGGAGCTAAGCAGCTCAACACCGCGCCGGAGGTGCGATATATATAACCGAAGTTTAATTAGTACTCCACCGGCTTAAAGATATATCGCT